>NZ_JBFAKL010000033.1:0-102596 GCF_040655715.1 Nonomuraea cavernae
TTTGTTTCATGGGGTTACGGCGGTTATGGCGGGAAGGAAACACCCGGTTACATTCCGAACCCGGAAGTTAAGCTTCCCTGCGCCGATGGTACTGCACTCGGGAGGGTGTGGGAGAGTAGGTCACCGCCGGACAATTGTTTGAGGAGGGCTCCACCGTTTGGTGGGGCCCTTCTCGCGTTTCAGGGTGCTTGCAGAAGTGGTTCGATGCGATATGGGATCTGGGTGGACAGCGAGATCGTCGTGTCGGTGCGTTGTACGGCCGGCGAGGCCAGGATGTGGGCGATGATGTCCTGCAGGTGATCAGTGCTCCGGGCGACCACGCGGCAGAACAGGTCATGCTGACCGCTGGTCCCGTGCACCTCCAGGATCTGCGGCACGGCGTCCAGCGCCTGCACGGCCTCGACCAGCCGCCCTTGGGCGATCTGCAGCCAGACGAACGCCAGTATCGGATAGCCGGCGTGCGCGGGCGAGACCGTGGGGCCGAAGTCCTCGATCACTCCCCGGGCGGTCAGCTTCTCGACGCGAGCCTGTACGGTGCCCCGCGCGACGCCCAGCACCCGGGCGAGTTCGGTGAGACCGATCCGCGGATGCGCTCGCATGGTCACGAGCAACCGCGCGTCCAGCTCGTCCACCACTCCTCCTCGACTATGCGATGTGACCAGAAAAAGCGATCATTTGCGTACCGAATCCAGCGTATCGCGCAGTAGAACTGAGCGCTCTTGCCAGGAATCTCCGGAGTTGCTGTTATCTAGGACATGTTCGAGGAAGCACAGTATTTCGCCCCGATCGCGGCGCAGGATGACGGCTCGGTCGTGGTCGAGCTGGCGTCGTCGCATCCAGGTTTCGCCGACCCGGTCTACCGGGCGCGGCGCAACGCGATCGCCGGGCTGGCGGTGAACCATCGCAGGGGGACTCCGATTCCCGTCGCGGCGTACACCGAGCAGGAGCACGAGATCTGGGCGCTGGTCACCAAGGAGCTGGCGGCCAAGCACAGCCGGTATGCCACGGCCGAGTATCTCGCCGGCACCGCGAGGCTGGGGCTGCCAGAGGCACGGATCCCGCAGTTGGAGGAGGTCAGCCAGCTGCTGGAGCCGCTGACCGGGTTCCGCTATCTGCCGGCCGCCGGGCTGGTGCCGTTGCGGGACTTCTACGGCGTCCTGGCTGACGGATACTTTCACTCGACTCAGTACATCCGCCACCATTCCGTGCCCTTCTACACTCCGGAGCCGGACATCATCCACGAGGTCATCGGGCACGCCAACGCGCTGGCCAGTGACCGCTACGCGGCGCTCTACCGGCTGGCCGGGGCCGCCGCGCGCAGGGTGGAGAGTGTGGAGGCGCTGGAGTTCGTGTCCAAGGTGTTCTGGTTCACGCTGGAGTTCGGCGTGATGCGGGAAGGGGCGGAGCTCAAGGCGTACGGGGCGGGGATTCTGTCGTCGTACGGGGAGATCGAGGAGTTCAGAGGCATGGACATCCGGCCTTTGGATATCCAGGCGATGGGCACCACTCACTACGACATCACGAAATATCAGGATGTGCTGTTCCAGGCCGACTCGCTCCAGCACCTGGAGGACGTCGTGGGCGGCTTCTGGGACACCTGTGACGACGACTCGATCGCGAAACTGCTCGCCGTACGCGCCTAGCGGGCATTGGCGCTTTGTCGTGATAATTCATGAGTGATCGCGGGGAAGGCGACATGTTGGTTCCTGGCGCTCGCCCTCCTGTTGTCCATAGCGGCCTGGCCGCTGGCCGGGCGGGCGCCCGTGGCCCAGTCTCGGCCGCCCGCTCAGGCGAGAGCGCCGGTAAGGCTCCAGGAGCACGGCATGGAGATGGTCAAAGAGGCGCAGGCCGAGCCCAGCTCGCCCATCGCCGCCAAGGAGATCACCAAGCGCCTCGACGGCTTCCTGTCCGGCCGGTCGCTCCGAATCAGCGCCATGGTGAAGGATCTCGCCACCGGTCGGCTCTACCGCTACCACCGTGGTGAGCTTCTGATCACCGCCAGCTCCGCCAAGATCCTGATCCTGATGGCGCTCCTCCTCGAAACCCCGTGGCGCGAGCTCTCCCCCGCGATCCGGCGCGACGTCGAACTCATGATCCGCTACAGCGACAACCACGCCGCCGACCGCCTCTGGCTCCGCATCGGCGCCGCTCCCGGCTTCACCAAGGCAGGCAGAAAGTACGGCCTGCGCCACACGCGGGGGGTCGCCGGTAGCTGCGTCGACCTCTACTGCTGGGGCATCACCCCCACCTCCGCCGACGACCAGATCCGCCTGATGCGGGCGCTGGTGTCGGACGGCAGCCCGCTTCCGGCCAAGGAACGCGCGCGGGTTCTCCGGCTGATGGGCGGCGTCGTCGAGGGCCAGGACTGGGGAGTGAGCGCCGCCGCCTGCGAGGGTGACCGCGTCGCGCTGAAGAACGGCTGGCTGAAGCGCGTGTCGACCAAGCGCTGGGCCGTCGTCACCGTCGGGCTGATCCGGGGCCGGGGCCACGACTACGCCGTCGCCGTGCTCAGCGAGGGCAGCACCGACGTCGACCAGGGCATCGCGACCGTGGAGGGTGTCACCACGCGCATCATGAAGTCGTTCCGGCACTGCTCGGCGTGACCTTGGGGCCCGCCTTCGGCGTGCCGATAGATGAGCGGTGCGGGTGCGGGTGCCGACGGCGCCCGGGGGGCCCTCATGATGGAAGGTATGACCTATCGCGTATGCCTCGTGTGCATGGGGAACATCTGCCGCTCGCCGATGGCCGAGGTGGTGTTGCGCCACACGCTGACCGAGCACGGGCTGGCCAAGCGGGTGATGGTCGACAGCGCGGGCACCGGGGGGTGGCACGCGGGCGATTCGATGGATGAGCGGGCGCTGCGGACCCTGACCGACCACGGCTACGACGGCTCCGCTCACCGGGCGCGGCAGTTCACCGAGGACTGGTTCGACCGCTATGACCTGGTGCTGGCCATGGATCGGGACAATCTAGCGTTTCTGCGGAGGATGGCTCCGCTCGGCAGCGAAGTGCGGCTCTTCCGGTCGTTCGACCCCAACGCGTCGGAGGGCGCCGAGGTGCCCGATCCCTACTACGGCGGGACCGAGGGCTTTGAGGAGGTGCTTGAGCTGGTCCGGGCCGCCTCTGAGGGCATCGTCAAGCACATCGCCGATGAGATCGACTGAGGACCTCGGCTCGTCGCACGGCTGGCGGCTGAGCCGCGGCGTGACGGAGGACGGGCGTGCGGTGTTCGCCAAGACCGGGGCCGCGTCCGAGCTGTTCGCCTCCGAGGCCGCCGGGCTGCGCTGGCTGGGCGAGGCGATCGCCGTGCCGGAGGTGATCGACGTGGCCCGCGACCGGCTGGTGCTGTCGTGGGTGGAGGCCGAGCGCCCCACTCCCGAGGCCGCCGAACGGTTCGGCCGCGACCTCGCCCGGCTGCACCGTGCGGGGGCGCCCGCCTTCGGCGCGCCCTGGCCCGGCTTCATCGCCGAGCTGCCGATGGACAACACGCCCGCGGACGACTGGCCGGAGTTCTACGCGGCCCAGCGAGTTCTCCCCTTCGTACGGCAGGCGCGACTGCCCTCGGGTGATGTGCGGCTGATCGAGCAGGCGGTGAACCGGTTCGGCGAGGTCGCCGGGCCGCCGGAGCCTCCCGCTCGCATCCACGGCGACCTGTGGAGCGGCAACGTGCTCTGGTCGGGCGGCTCGGGGGTGCTGATCGACCCCGCGGCGCACGGCGGTCATCGGGAGACGGATCTGGCCATGCTGGCGCTGTTCGGCGTGGCGTACCAGGATCGGATCTTCGGCGCCTACCAGGAGGAGAGTCCGCTCGCCGGGGGCTGGCGGGACCGGGTCCCGCTGCACCAGCTTCATCCGCTGGCCGTTCACGTGGTCCTGTACGGGGAGACGTACCGGAGTGGTCTGATGGCGGCGGTCGAGCGGGTGCTGGCGCTGTAGCCGGGCGCGTTCTGAAGCCGGGTGTGAATGTTGTGGTCAGGCGGGGCCGCGTTGCCGGTAGGCGCGCTGGCGGCAGGCGTGTGAGCAGTATTTACGGGGACGTCCGGAGGCCGGGGTTTCCACCGGCTTGCCGCAGATCTGGCAGATTCCGTCACGCGTTTCGTCACGCTTCTGAATGAGCAGTTCGATGCCGTCGAGGATCCGTGCCAGGCCGAACTCGAAGGAGTCCTCGGGGTGGTCGTAGCCGCCGGCCTCCCAGAGATAGGTGAGCGTCGGGTAGCGGTCGAGGCGTTCGAAGAGGGAGTCGCGGGAGCCCCACCACTCCTCCTCGCTGACGCCGCTCTCGCGCTCCTGCCGGGCGGTCTCGACCAGCAGCAGGGCCTCGGCGTCGAGGAAGCGGCCGACCAGGCCCACGGCGGCGATCATCTCGGCGGGTGTCAGGCCGGTGTGCCGGACCGCGCTCAGCATGTGTTCATAGTGCGCGACGCCGTTCGGGCCGGGCAGGTGCCGGCTGCCACGCACCTCCGCCAGCCAGGGGTGCCGTCTGCGCAGTTCCCATGACGCCCGCGCGCAAACCTCCAGCGTCGCCCGCCAGGCACCCGGGACGGGTGCGGCCGCTGCCGGAGGCGTCAGGGGCTGTTCGGCCATGACGGCGTCCCGCATGAGGTCGACGAGCTGGTCGCGGCCGGGGACGTGGCGGTAGAGCGACATGGTGGTGAAGCCGAGCCGATCGGCGACCTTGCGCATCGACAACCCGGCCAGGCCCTCGGCGTCGGCCACCTCGACGGCGGCGCGCACGATCCGCGCCAGGCTCAGACCCGGCCGCGGCTCCGCGCCCGCGCCGCGCCACAGCAGCTCGACGCCGTGGTCGGGATCTTCGGCTCTGCCTCTCATGGACACTCCCTTCGTGTTTATGCTGTAGTACTACGTGTACGTCGTAAACAGCAAAGGCAGGGGCTTTCGTGTTCCATTTTCATGTTTCGCCTTCAGGTGACGACGCGTGGCCGGGCACGCCGGAGCGCCCGTTCGCGAGTCTCGGCCGGGCCTGGTCGGCGGCGCGCGAGGTGGCCGGCGATGTCGTCGTGCACCTGGGCGGCGGCACGTACCCGCTGACGGCCCCGCTGGAGTTCGCCGAGGCCGACTCTGGCCGGACCAGCTTCCAGGCACGCGGGTACGGCACTCCCGAGCAGGAGGAGGTCGTGCTCAGCGGCGGCCGCGAGATCACCGGTTGGCGGGAGGACGGCGGCGTCTGGGTGGCCGACGTCGGCCCGCTGGACACGCGCCAGCTCTACGTCGACGGGCGCCGGGCCGAGCGGGCCGCCATCGACGGCCTGCCCGGCACGGCCACCATGACCGAGACCGGTTACGTCACCGACAGCACCGCCCCAAGAGACTGGCACAGCCCCGGCGACGTCGAGTTCGTCCACCGCGGCGTCTACCCGTGGACCGAGGCCCGCTGCGGGGTGGCCGCCGTGTCCGGCGACGACCGGGAGACCGTGATCACCATGGCCCAGCCCGCCTTCCGCTGGGCCGCCGACCTCTACAACTCCACCTGGGAGGGGCAGACGTCGCGTGGCCCCGGCCTGCCCACCCGCGTGGAGAACGACGCGAGCTTCCTCACCGAGCTCGGTACGTTCGTCCTGGACCGTTCGCGTCCCGGCCGTCACGTCCTGCGCTACCTGCCCCTGCCCGGACAGCGTCCGGAGCGGACGCGGGTGGTCGCCCCGGTGCTGGAGACGCTGGTGCGCGCCACCGGCACGCGCGGCATCTCCTTCAGAGGGCTGGTCTTCGCCGACGCCACCTGGCTGCGGCCGAGCCGTCCGGAAGGGTTCCTGCACTATCACGGGAGTGGCTACCACGACGGCGGTGCGATCGACGTGGTGACGTTCGGGGAGGGTGCCTCGGTGACGATTCCCCTCGAATCAGTCACGATCCCTGCCTGCGTCGTCTTCGACGGCACGTCCGGCGTGGCGATCGAGGGGTGCCGGTTCGTCCGGCTGGGCGCGACGGCACTCGGTCTGTCGGGCGGCGGCGACGCCGTCGTGCGCGGGTGCGATTTCGAGACCCTGTCCGCCTCCGCCATCGCGGTCACCGGTAGCCACGGCGTGCTCGTCGAGGACAACCGGATCCACCGGGCCGGGCTCGACTACTCCGGTTCGCCCGGCATCGCCCTGCTGAGCACTCGCGACGTGACGGTCGCGCACAACCAGATCACCGACGTGCCGCACTGCGGGATCACGGCCGGGCCGGGCGCGGGCACCCGCGTGCTGCGCAACGTCGTCTCGGGCAGCATGAGCGTGCTGGCCGACGGGGGAGGCGTCTACCTGTCGGGAGTCCAGGGCGACACGTACGAGAACGGCGCCGTCGTCGAGGGCAACGTGATCAAGGACACGCGTACGCCCTACAACTTCGCCCTCTACACCGACTACGGCGCCGCCTGGGTCACGGTCGAGTCGAACGTCGTCGCAGGCGCCGACAACACGGCCGTCCTGCAGGTCAGCCCGCCGCTGGAGAACGTCGTCTACCGGGGCAACTTCTGGGACGCCGATGCGTTGGGCCACGACGCCCCGCCGCCCGGCGTCACCTACGAGGACAACACGACGATCGCCGACGAGCGCGAACTGGACGCCGCCACGGCCGCCATCCAGGCGCGGGCCGGGCTGCTGACCAGGCGGGGCGGGGCCGTCGCTAGCGAGCGGTGCCGTTCAGGCGGCTGAGCACCTCGTCGTGCAGGAGGCCGTTGGTGCAGACCAGGCTGCCGCCTTCGAGGCTCGCCACCCCGGCGACGTCGGTCCAGACGCCGCCGGCCTCCTCCACGATCACCGTGAGCGCCGCCATGTCCCACGGCGACAGCTCCGGCTCGGCCGACACGTCCACCGAGCCCTCGGCGACCATCATGTGCGACCAGAAGTCGCCATAGGCCCTGGTGCGCCAGCAGGCACGGCCCAGGTCGAGGAAGTGGTCGAGCCTGCCGGTCTTCTCCCAGCCGCCGAAGCTGGAGTAGGAGAACGACGCGTCGCCCAGGGTGCCGATCGATGACACGCGCATCCGGCTCGCCTTGGTCAGGCTCTTGCCGGTCCACGCCCCGCCGCCGGTGGCCGCCCACCAGCGTCGCCCGAGAGCGGGGGCCGACACCAGGCCGACGACGACCTTGCCGTGCTCCATCAGCGCGATCAGCGTCGCCCACACGGGCACGCCACGCACGTAGTTCTTGGTGCCGTCGATCGGGTCGATGATCCATGACCTGGCACCCCAGCCGGTGCGGCCGAACTCCTCGCCGACGACCGCGTCACGCGGCCGGGCCCGCCGGAGGGTCCCGCGGATCGCCTCCTCGGCCGCGCGGTCGGCGTCGCTGACCGGGGTCAGGTCGGGCTTGGTCTCGACCTTGAGGTCGACCGCCTTGAACCGTCGCAAGGTCAGGTCATCGGCGGCGTCCGCCATGACATGCGCGAGGCGTAGATCATCGGTGTAACCCTGCACGGTCAGCCACGCTATCGTGCCGGGGATGCCGAGCATCAGTGCGGCATCACCCCATTTCTGGTGAGCCGCTGCCAGTTCCCCGTCTGTAGCGGGTCTGGACGGGCCCTGGGATGATTTTCCGCAGGGCCGGAATGTCCAGAACGTGGATCAGGAGTCGTCGGGGGTGCCGTCGCGACTGGACAGCAGGCGGCGCAGCGACTCGAGGCGGACCCGGTCGGCGTGACCGGCCGCCACCCAGGCGTCGAGAGCGCAGCCGTCGCCCAGGTGGGTGCAGCCCTTCGGGCAGTCGACCGTGCCTTCGACCAGGTCGGGGAAGCCGGCCAGGACGGTTTCGACCGAGACGTGGGCCAGGCCGAAGCTGCGCACGCCGGGTGTGTCGATGATCCAGCCGCCCCCCGGCAGCTCCAGCGCCACCGCCGAGGTGGAGGTGTGCCGGCCGCGGCCCGTCACCGCGTTGACCTGAGACACGGCCCGGTTGGCGTCGGGGACGAGGGCGTTGACCAGAGTGGACTTGCCCACGCCCGAGTGGCCGACCAGCACGCTGATGCGCCCCTGAAGGAGCTCCCGGAGCTCGTCGAGCGAGCCGCCCTTCTGCACGGTCACGTGGGAGACCCCGAGCGGTTCGTACAGGGCCACCAGGTCGTCGGGCCGGGCCAGGTCGGGCTTCGTGAGGCAGAGCAGCGCGTCGATCTCGGCGTCGAACGCGGCCACCAGGATGCGGTCGATCATGCGCGGCCGGGGTGGCGGGTCGGCCAGCGCGGTGACGATGACGAGCTGGTCGGCGTTGGCCACGACCGGGCGCTCGATGCCGTCGGTGTCGTCGGTGTCGTCGGCCGAACGGCGCAGCATGGAGGTGCGCGGCTCCACTCGCACGACCCTGGCCAGCGTGTGCGGGTCGCCGGACACGTCGCCCACGAGGGCCACCCGGTCGCCCACCACGATGCCCTTGCGGCCCAGCTCGCGCGCCTTCATCGCGACGACCAGCCGCCGCTGCGGCTGCCTGCGTTTCTGCGCCGACCCCTTGGGCCGCTCCGGCTCGACCAGCGTGGTGTAGCGGCCGCGGTCGACGGCCACCACGAACCCCTGGACGGCGTCCTCGTGCGCAGGACGGATGCGGGTCCGGGGCCGTGATCCCTTGCCCGGCCTGACCCTTACATCGTCCTCGTCATACTCCCGCTTTCTCAGCGGCCTACTCCCATGCGATCGCTTGCCTGCCTCGCGGGCCGGACATGCCCGTGGCTCCCGCCCCCACACGTACCCGTCTCACCGGCCCCCGCACCGCCGGCCGTCTCATCGGGCTTCCAGCATGGCCGTCCACATCTGGACGAACTCCGGCAGCGTCTTGGCCGTGGTCGCGATGTCGGGCACCTTGATGCCGGGGACCCTCAGGCCGATGACCGCGCCGGCCGTGGCCATGCGGTGGTCGTCGTAGCTGTGGAAGACGCCGCTGTGCAGGGGACGCGGGCGGATGATCAGCCCGTCGCCGGTCTCCTCGGCGTCGCCGCCCAGCCGGTTGATCTCGGTGACCAGCGCGGCGAGGCGGTCGGTCTCGTGGCCGCGCAGGTGGCCCACGCCGCGGATGCGGCTCGGCGAATCGGCGAGGGCGGCCAGCGCGGCGATGGTCGGAGTCAGCTCACCCACCTCGCGCAGGTCGGCGTCGATCCCGTGGATCGGGCCCGTGCCGGTGACCGTGAGCGGGCCGGAACCCGTGGACCGGCCGGCGTCCGGCTCGGAGCCGCCGGACAGGTGGACCGTGGCGCCCATGCGGGCCAGCAGGTCGCGCAGGGTGTCGCCGGGCTGGGTGGTCTGGTGCGGCCAGCCGGGGATCGTGACGGTGCCGCCGGTGACCATGGCCGCGGCGAGGAACGGCGCGGCGTTGGACAGGTCGGGCTCGACGGTCAGGTCCATGGCCGCGATGGGGCCGGGCTCGACGCGCCACACGTCGCGGTCGCCGTCGTCGACGGTCACGCCGGCCGCCCTGAGCATCTGGACGGTCATCTCGATGTGCGGCTGGGACGGCACCGGCGGCCCCACGTGGCGGATCGTGACGCCCTTGGCGAAGCGCGGAGCGGTCAGCAGCAGGCCGGAGACGAACTGGGACGAGCCCGAGGCGTCGATCGTGACCTCGCCCCCCGTGAGCGGGCCGCGGATGGTGAAAGGCAGGGCGTCGTTGTCGACGTGGGCGCCCAGGGCGCGCAGCGCGTCGAGGATGGGGCCCATCGGGCGCTTGCGGGCGTGGGGGTCGCCGTCGAACGACACCGGCCCGTCGGCCAGCGCGGCCACCGGAGGGACGAACCGCATGACCGTGCCCGCCAGGCCCGCGTCGATGCTCGCGCCGCTCCGCACGGGGCCGGGGGTCACCCGCCAGTCGACGGCCGCGGCCGTCTCGGCCGTGGCCTCCAGGGTCGCGCCCAGGGCACGCAGGGCCGCCACCATCAGGTCGGCGTCGCGGCTGCGCAGCGCCTGACGCACGGTGCCGGGACCGTCGGCCAGCGCCGCGAGCACCAGGGCGCGGTTGGTCACCGACTTGGAGCCGGGCAGGCGGACGGACGCGACGACGGGAGCGCTCGCGGTCGGCGCGGGCCAGTGCGGTGCTGAAGCCATGGTCAAAGCCTACTGGCAGCCGGTACGCCCAGCCCCGGCCTGTGGACGACCACCCCGTCCCCCCTCGCGACCTGTGGAAAACGGCATCGGCCCGTTGTGGCGGACACGCGGGCGAAAGCCGTACGTGGCAGTGTGGGGTCATGTGCGGTAGATACGCCTCGGCGCGCAAGAAGCACGAGCTGCTGGAGGAGTTCCAGGTCGAGCTTGACGGCGACCCCGACCAGGAGCTGGGTCCCGACTACAACGTCGCGCCGACCAAGAACGTCTACGCCGTCCTCAGCCGCGTGCCCAAGGAGGCCGACCGGGCGGTGCGGCAGCTGCGGATCGTGAAGTGGGGCCTGGTCCCGGCCTGGGCGAAAGACCCGTCGATCGGGTCACGCATGATCAACGCCAGGATCGAGACGGTGGCCGAGAAGCCGGCGTACCGGCAGGCGTTCGCCAAGCGCAGGTGCCTCCTGCCCGCCGACGGATACTTCGAGTGGATGCCGATGGCCGCGGAGGGCTCGGGCAAGCAGGGGAACTCGGGCAAGCAGGGGAAGAAGAAGCAGCCGTACTTCATCCATCCCGCCGACGGCGGCGTGCTGGCGATGGCGGGCCTGTACGAGTTCTGGAAGGACCCCTCGCGCGCCGACGACGATCCGCTGAAGTGGCTGGTGACCTGCACCGTCATCACCACCGACGCCGAGGACGACCTGGGGCGCATCCACGACCGGATGCCGATGATGATCGAGCGCGAGCGCTGGGCCGAGTGGCTCGACCCCAAGCTGACCGACACCGAGGAGGCTTCGGAGCTGCTGGTGCCGGCCGACCCCGGGCGGCTGACCGCCGTTGCGGTCTCCACGGACGTCAACAACGTCCGCAACAACGGGCCGGACCTCATCAAACCCATCGCTTCCGAGCAGGAAAGCGGTCTTTTCTGAAGGTTAAAAACTGTGCCAAGTGGGCATCCGGTGAGGAAAGCGGTGCATCCGTGCACTCGGAGTCACCGCTATACACATTGCCCTCTCTCGCGCCGGGCGGGACCACCGGGGAGTTCCGTCGCGGTTCGCATTCCTTTACCCGGAGGTGCGGAGTCGTGGATGACACGTCCGCTCGTGAACGGCTGGAGACGATGCTCGCCGACCTGGACCGGTCGATCGGGGTGCTGCAGGGCGACCCCGCCGCGGTCCGCGAGTATTCCGCGGCCGACGCGGGTTCAGACCTGACCGACGCCGACCGCGCGCAGGCCATGCTGACCGTCGCGACCGCCCAGCGGCACGCGGTGGTCGCCGCCCTCAAACGGCTCGACGAGGGGTCCTACGGCAGCTGTGTCGACTGCGGCAAGCCGGTGCCGGAAGGCAGGCTCGAAGCACGTCCCGAGGCCGCCCGGTGTGTGCAGTGCCAGGGCAAGCGCGAACGCCGGCGTTAGGACTTGCGAGCGCTCGCGACGAGATGGATGCCGACCGTGTCGTCGTCGTCGGGGTGCGCCTCGAGCTCGGTGCGCACCAGCCAGGTGAGCGCTCTGCTGTCGGAGCTGAGCACGTGATCGACCGTCGACGGTGACAGCACCGTGCGCGGGCGCATCCACTCGACCTCGAGCCCCGCGCCCACCAGCAGCTCGCGCAGCTGGCCGCTGCTGAAGCACCGCGTGATGCCGCCGTCGGGCCAGGGCACCAGCATGACCTCGCCCGTCTGCCGCAGGTGCTGCCACTGACCCTGCTCGGCCAGGATCGCCATGCCCAGCACCAGCGAGTCGACGCAGACGAGGGCCCGGCCGCCCGGCCGCAGTACGCGCGCCACGTCGCTCATCACCGACTCGGACATGAGCTCGATCGACATCGCGCGTTCCTCGGCGACCACCGCGTCGACGCTCTCGTCGGGCAGGAACGACAGGTCGTCGGCGCGTACGTGGTGCACCCGGCCGGCCTCGCGCAACCGCGCCTGGGCGTCGACCGTGCGCCGGAAGTCGAGCAACTCGATCACCCGGTGGCCGGCCCGGGCGGCCTGGCCGGCCCAGCGCCCGCGTCCACCGGACAGATCGAGCACCACGGAGGGCTCGCCGGGTAGCCAGCGGCTCAACTGCTCGGCGGCGACCGCGCGGTAGAAGTTCCAGTACGGTCCGAGCGTCCCTGAGCCGTTCAGTTCCTCGGCCGGAATGGGCAGCACACGCGACTCCTGGGTTCCGGGAAATGGCTACCAGCCGGTACGTATGGTTTTCCCCGCACCGGGTCGTTCGTCACCTTCTATCTTGCGGGAACAGACAATGGCGCGGGTGTGTTGCGACGAGCATGCTCACATTGCTCGACCCCCTCCCCCATGACCGGCCGGTCACCGACAAGCGGGTATTCTCCCCTGAATACGGTGTACCGCCACAGTCGGCCACCGGTGATCTTAGGGGGGTGGGCCCGGTGCCCGCGACAGGCGCGGAGACTCTGGAACAGCGGAGTGAGCGGTTCGAGCGCGAAGCCATGCCTTTCCTCGAGCAGCTCTACTCGGCCGCGCTCCGGATGACCCGGAATCCAGCGGACGCGGAGGACCTGCTACAGGAGACCTTCGCCAAGGCGTTCGCGTCGTTCCACCAGTTCCAGGAAGGCACCAACCTCAAGGCCTGGCTCTACCGGATCCTGACCAACACCTTCATCAACAGCTACCGCAAGAAGCAGCGCGAGCCCAAGCAGTCGGGCACCGAGGAGATCGAGGACTGGCAGCTGGCGCGGGCCGAGTCGCACACGTCGAGCGGACTGAAGTCGGCCGAGGTCGAGGCGCTGGAGCATCTCCCCGACGGCGACATCAAGGAGGCGCTCGCGGCGCTTCCCGAGGACTTCCGGATCGCGGTCTACCTGGCCGATGTCGAGGGGTTCCCGTACAAAGAGATCGCCGACATCATGGGCACCCCGATCGGCACCGTGATGTCGAGGCTGCACCGTGGACGAAGGCAGTTGCGGGCACACCTTGAGGACTATGCTCGCGAGCGTGGCCTGGTCCCGACGGAGGGATCCAAATGAGTTGTGGCAACCCGCACGACACCGACTGTCGCGAAGTGCTGGACAAGGTCTACGCCTACATCGACGGCGAGCTGGCCGAGGGCGTCGTGAGCGACATCCGCGTGCATCTCGACGAGTGCGACCCCTGCCTGAAGGAATACGACCTCGACAAAGTGGTCAAGCAGTTGGTGGCCAAGCACTGTGGGTGCGACCCGGTGCCGGACGACCTGCGTTCCAAGGTTCTGGCGCGCATCGCGCAGGTAAGGGCCGAGCTCTCCGACTAGGATCTCCCCCATGCGCGTCCTTGTCACCGGTGGTGCCGGGTTCATCGGGTCCAATCTCGTCGACCGCCTGCTGGCCGAAGGCCATGAAGTGGTGGTCGTCGACGACCTGTCGTCCGGCGACCGCGCCAACCTCGCCACCGCGTCGACCCATGACCGGTTCCGGCTCGAAGTGCTCGACGTGCTCGACCCGGCGGTGATCCGGCTCGCCGCGGAGGTGCGGCCCGAGGTCATCTGCCATCTCGCCGCGCAGATCAGCGTCCGCAGGAGCGTCGCCGACCCGGCGCACGACGCCCGCGTCAACGTCGAGGGCACCGCGTCCGTGCTCACCGCGGCCCATGAGGGCGGCACGCGCAAGGTGGTCTTCGCCTCGTCGGTCGCGGTCTACGGCCGGCCGGCCACGATCCCGGTGCCGGGCGACGCGCCCACCGATCCCCGCTCGCCCTACGCCGCCTCCAAGCTGAGCGGCGAGACCTACCTCGCGACGTTCCGCGCGCTGCACGGCATCGAATACACCACGCTCGTGCTCTCCAACGTGTACGGCCCGCGCCAGTCGCCCGAGGGCGAGGCCGGGGTCGTGGCCATCTTCACCGACGGCCTGCTCGGCGGCACCCCCACGGTCCTCTACGGCGACGGCACCCAGACGCGCGACTACGTCTACGTCGACGACGTGGTCGACGGCTTCGTCAAGGCGTGCGGCGCGGGGGGCGACGGCCGTAGGTTCAACCTCGGCACCGGCATCCAGACGCCCGACCGCAGGCTCCACTCGCTGATCGCCGACGCGGCCGGCGCCCCTGACAAGCCGGGATTCGCCCAGCCCCGGCCGGGTGACCTGCCCGCCATGGCCGTCGATCCGGTGCCCGCCTACGAGGGGCTCGGCTGGGAGCCGCGCACCGACCTGTCCACCGGGCTGAAGAACACCGTCGAGTGGGCCAGGAGTCGCCGCAGGTAGTGGGTTGATTACGCTTTGCTTGCGATTCGTGACTCCGCCGGTGTGACAAGGCCGTCTTCTGTAGCGTGACCTCCAGGACTCGACCAGGAGGCAAGCGGATGTCAAAGATCATGATCGCGCGGCTGTTCACGTTCATGGTGCTGGTCGTCCCCGTCGTGATGGTGCTGGCCGGGGGTGGCACGACGGTCTTCCCTCCAGGGGTCTCGTGGACCTGAGCTACCCGTAGGGGGCCGCAATGCGTGATCTGCCGTGGCCTGCGAGGGGCTACCTGGTCGTCGTCATCGGCACGGCGACGGTGCTCCTCTGGCACAGTCTGTTCGGCTCGGCACGTCCGGTGACCACGGCGGAGCTGGGCACCCTGCTGGTGCTCGCTCTGCTGTTCCTGGTCTGCGAGTCGATGCCGACGCTGCTCAACGTGGAGCAGTTCGCGGTGTCGGTCAGCTTCTCGGCCGCGCTGGCCGCGATCGTGCTGATCGGTCCCGAGGGCGCGGCGGTGGTGGGGTTCACGGCGACGCTGAGCGTGCGGCCGGGCCTGCCACTGATCAAGCGGCTCTTCAACGGGGCGCAGTTCGCGATCTGCGGTTACGCGGCCGGGCTGGTCTACGCGTCGCTGGGCGGCGAGTCGGGGGTGCCCAAGGTCAACGCCTTCGAGGATCTGATCGGCCCCTACATCGCGGCGACCGCCGTGTTCGTGCCGCTCAACATCGTGCTCACGCTCACCATGATCCGCCTCGCGACCAGGGAGGGGGGCGTGGAGGTGCCGATGCGCGGCATGGTCCAGTTCCTGCTCTCCTACCTGGGCTACGGCACGTTCGGGCTGCTGGTGGCGGGGCTCTGGGCGACCGTCCAGTCGATCTCCGCCGTGCTGGTGCTGCTGCCGCTGTTCGTGGCGCGCTGGGCGTTCGGCCAATACCACGCCCAGCAGCGCTCGTACGACGCCACGATCGCCGCGCTGTGCCAGGCCGTGGAGACGAAGGACTACTACACCAGGGGCCACTGCACCCGGGTGTCGTCCGCCTCGACCATGATCGCTCAGGAGATCGGCATGGGCCTGGAGCGGCTGCGCGCCATCGGCTACGCGGGCATGCTGCACGACGTGGGCAAGCTCGGCGTGCCGACCAAGGTGCTGCAGAAGGACGGGCCGCTCACCGAGGAGGAGTTCGCCGCGATCCAGCTGCACCCGATGCGCGGCCTGGAGATCGTGCGCGGCATCGACTTCCTCGACGAGGCCTACGCCGGGATCATGCACCACCACGAGCGCCACGACGGCACGGGCTACCCGATGGGCCTGGCCGGTGACGAGATCCCGGAGTTCGCCCGGGTGATCGCGGTGGCCGACGCGTTCGACTCGATGACCTCCGACCGTTCCTACCGGGGCGCCCGGCCCGTCGAGGTGGCCGTCGAGGAGCTGCACAAGTGCGCGGGCACCCACTTCGACCCGGTCATGGTGACGGCCTTCGTCCGGGCGCTCGAACGCCGGCCGTGGCAGCCGCCCCGCCGGGTCGACCTGCCGCCTCCCGAGGCCGACGACAAGCCCACCAAGGACCACGACGACCCGACCATGCCGATCGAAGTGGTGAGCGGGCCGTGACCCGCGCCTTCCAGGGGCTCGACTCGGGGCAACTGCTGCTCATCTGCGCCGCCGGGCTGGTGGCCGTGGCGGGCGTAGCGCACACGGCCGCCGTCGGGCTGGACCGTCCCGAGATCGCGGTCGGGTTCGGCGCGCTGATCGCGGTCGGCGAGCTGGCCAGGCTGACCATGCCGGGCAACAGGGAGGTCGCGCCCATCGGCGCCGCCGCCGCCCTCGGCTACACGCTGCTGCTCGACCTCAGCCAGGAGCGGCTCCAGCACCCGGCGCTCCAGGTGGTGGCCGTGATCGCGGTCGGGATGATCGCGGGAGCGCTGCCGCATCTGGCCGTCGGCCGCCCGCCGCGGCTCGACGCGATGGCCCGCCGGCTGCTGACCGGGGCGCTGCTCGCGTTCGCCTTCCGGCCGCTGGTCGACCCGCTCTACCTCTACACCCAGCCGCCGGACGAGAACTGGTGGCCGGCGCTCGCCGTGATGATCGTCCTGATCGCGCTCTCGCTGCTCGTCGACGTGCTGATCGCGGCCATGCTGAGAGCCGAGCAGGTGCGCACCGCCTTCAGGGTGGCGGTCCGCGACGAGATCAACATGGCGTTCCCGCTCGGCGCCGCCGTGGGCGCGTCGGGCGTGCTGCTCGCGCTCGCCACGCACAGCATGGACCTGGTGGCGCTCCTGGTCTTCGCCGCGCCGCTGCTGGTCACGCAGGTGGCCTTCCGCAAGTACGCCGGCATCCGTGCGACCTACCTGCAGACCGTACGCGCGCTGTCGCGCGTCACCGAGGTCGGCGGCTACGTCGAGCCAGGCCACTCGCGCCGGGTGAGCCGCCTGGCGGTCGCGGTCGGCAGGGAGCTGGGCATGGCCGAGCCGGAGCTCCTGGAGCTCGAGTACGCGGCGCTGATGCACGACATCGGCCAGTTGTCGCTGCGCGACCCCATTCCCGGGGGAGCCACCGTGCTCACCGATCCGGACCAGGCCCGGCGCATCGCCGAGCTGGGCGCCGCGGTGATCAAGCAGACGGGGGTCCTCGACCGGGTGGCCGACCTGGTTCGGCGGCAGTGCGATCCGGTCGCCGCCGACCCGCCGCTGTCGAGCCGTATCATCAAGGTCGCCAACGCCTACGACGACCTCGTCGGCGGCTCGACCGACCGTGACCGGGCGGGCGCCGCGCTAGAGCGACTGCGGCTCGCGGCGGGCACGGCCTACGATCCCGCGGCGATCGAGGCGCTGGCCCGCGTGGCCGACCGCTACGCCGCCGCCCATCGCCCCTGACGTAGGGCGAATCCGCTAGAAGCAGAGGCCGTTACCGGGCTTCTCGCGGCTCACAATTGTGGGATTCCTACAGATCGCGCTCTCCGGATCGGTGGTTTAGGAGGAAAGGGGTGAGCCCCCTCGCGGCCTTAGTGTTGGCGGCGTGCCTATTGAGACGCTCGGACCCGTCCTGATCGCCAACCGAGGTGAGATCGCACGGCGGATCATCCGCACGGTCAAGCAGATGGGGCTGCGCGCCATCGCCGTTCATTCCGAGGCCGACGCCGGTCTGCCCTTCGTCCGCGAAGCCGACGAGGCGGTGCTCCTCGGCCCGGCCGACCCGGCGCAGAGCTATCTCGACGCCGGCAAGGTGCTCGAGGCCGCCCGCGCCACGGGGGCGAGGTCGATCCACCCGGGCTACGGGTTCCTCGCCGAGAACTCCGCGTTCGCCCAGGCGGTGGTCGACGCCGGGCTGGTGTGGATCGGCCCGGCGCCCGAGGCCATCGCCCGGATGGGCGACAAGATCAACGCCCGCAACCTGATGGAGGACGCGGGCGTGCCGGTGGCCGCCGGCACCCGCGAGCCCGTCACCGATCTCGAGCTGGCGGTCAAGGCGGCCTACGAGATCGGGTTCCCGGTCATGGTCAAGACCGCGGGGGGCGGTGGCGGCATCGGGATGAGCGTCGCCCATGACGAGACCGGCCTGGTCAAGGCGTACGAACAGGCGTCGAGGGCGGCGGCCAGGTTCGCGGGAGCGGCGACCGGCGAAGGGCCGGCCGGCCCGGCGATCCTGCTGGAGCGCTTCATCGAGCGGGCCCGCCACGTCGAGGTGCAGATCCTCGGCCTGCCGGACGGCCGGGTCGTGGCGCTCGGCGAGCGTGACTGCTCCGTGCAGCGCCGCCACCAGAAGGTGGTCGAGGAGTCGCCGTCACCTGGCATCACACCGGAGTTGCGCGAGAGCATGCTGGCCGCGGCGGTGCGGGCCGGTGAGACGGTCGGCTACCTGGGCGCGGGCACCGTGGAGTGCCTGGTCGACACGGACCGGCAGGACTTCGTGTTCCTTGAGATGAACACCAGGCTCCAGGTGGAGCACCCGGTCACCGAGCTCGTCACCGGGCTCGATCTGGTCGAGCTGCAGCTTCGGGTCGCGGCAGGGGAGAGCCCCGATGTGCGGCCCGTGACGGGCGGCCACGCCATCGAGTTCCGTGTCTACGCCGAGGATCCCAAGCGCTTCTTCCCCGGACCTGGCAAGATCACCGCATGGCGGGAGCCCATCGGCGAGGGGGTCCGCGTTGACTCCGGCTACGCCGAGGGCGATATGGTCACGCCGTTCTACGATCCGCTCATGGCCAAGCTCTGCGTCCATGCGGCCACCAGGGCCGAGGCGTTGGGCAGGGCGCGCAGGGCGGTCGCGGAGTTCGTCGTCGAGGGGCCGAAGAACAACCTGCCCTTCTGCGCCGAGCTGCTGGACCACCCGGAGTTCGGCTCAGGCGACTACGACACCGGCTTGGTCGGGCGGATGCGCTCGTAGCGACATGACATTCTTAATCACTGAACGTTAGTTCGCCGAACGTTAGTTCGCTGAAAGAGGGGAGTCGCGGTGGCTGAGGTGCGAGCCGAGATGGTGGCCAATGTCTGGAAGGTTGTCGTCCAGGAGGGGGACACGGTCTCCGATGGCGACACGCTGGTCATTCTCGAGTCGATGAAGATGGAGATCCCGGTCCTGACTGAGGACGACGGGGTGGTCACTCAGCTCAAGGTGAAAGAGGGCGACGTGATCCAGGAAGGCGATCTCATCGCCGTCATCGAGTAGCGCGTTCGATGAAGGCGGCCCGGTCGACGACCACGCGCTCGATCGTGCCGCGGCCGACGACCCGGTGCCGGTCGCGGGCTTCGAAGGTGAAGACCAGCCGCCTGCCGTCGGTCTCGGTGAGCTCGGTGGTGAACTCGACGTGCGTGCCGATGGGGCTCGGGGCCAGATGCTGGAGCTCGGCCCGGTTGCAGACCGAGGTCTCGCCGGGGGCCAGGTGCGGGCGCACGGCCTGGACGGTGGCCATCTCGGCGACCGCCAGCAGGCGCGGGGTGGCGAGCACCGGCACGTCGCCGCTGCCGACCTTGCGAGCCGTGTCCTCACTCTCGACCATGATGAGCAGTTGGGAGCGGAGACCCGGAGCGAGATTCATCTGGCCAGCCTACTGTGATCACTGTGAGCGCTGACGGGAGGCAGGGCCCGTGGGGTGGACGGTGTGACGTGGGAAGGATGAGCCCTGATCTTCCGGAAACGGGGGACAAGTGTCGGCAGAAGGCCGCAGGATAGAGTTTGTACGGCTTGCGGCATTTGAGTGGCATGTGGGACGGGTGGGGTCGTACACTCTCGGAGTTCCGTGACCTCTGCGTGACCTTGCCGCAACATAAGTCCGCTTTCTTGAGATCTCTGGGGTTGAAGAAGTCGGAAAGGTAGGGGGGTAACGGGGGAGTCATGGTGGCTCAAGGGACGACGCTGGCGGGACGGTATCGCCTGGATACCCGCATCGGCGCCGGTGGCATGGGCGAAGTGTGGAGAGGCGAGGACATCGTCCTGGCCCGCACCGTCGCCGTCAAAGTGTTGCTCCCGGGCCGCATGGATGATCCCGGTTTCGTCGCGCGCTTCCAGGCGGAGGCGCGGGCGATGGCGACGATCAATCATCCGGGTGTGGTCGACGTCTACGACTACGGGGTGAGTGGCGACACCGTCTACCTGGTGATGAAGTTCGTCGACGGTGAGCCGCTCGACAGGCTGCTCGCCCGGCTGGGCAGGGTCCCTCCGCAGCCCGCGATGGAGCTGATCGCGCAGGCGGCCTCGGCACTGCAGGCGGTCCACGATCGGGGGATCGTGCACCGCGACGTGAAGCCGGGCAACCTGTTAGTCCAGCGTGACGGCACGCTGGTGCTGACCGACTTCGGCATCGCCCGTTCCGACCTGGCCCACAAGCTCACCGACGCGGGCATGGTGCTCGGCACCGCCGCCTACTGCGCGCCGGAGCAGGCCGAGGGCGCGCCGGTGACACCCGCCGTCGACATCTACGCGCTCGGCGTGGTCGCGTACGAATGCCTCGTGGGCCAGCGGCCGTTCGACGGCGACAGCGCGGTCACGATCGCGCTCAAGCACATCCGCGAGGCGCCTCCGCCCCTGCCGGTGGAGATTCCGCCGCCGGTGCGCGCACTGGTCGAGTGCGCGCTGTCGAAGGACCCGGCACGGCGCTACCCGACGGCCAAGACGATGAGCGACGTGGCTCGCCAGATCGCCGCCGGCGAGGTGCCCGCCGCGTTGCCGCCGTCCACCGGAGCCACGATGGCGCCGCCGATGGCGGCCTACCAGACCGGTGCCCACCAGGCTCCCGCCGACCAGGCCACGGTGGCGGGGCCCAGGCAGGGCGGCAGGCGCGCGGCCAAGGGCTCCCGCCGGGGCGGCCTGGTCGCCGGGCTCGCCGCCGCGGTGGTGCTCGGAGTGGGAGCGGGCGCGGTGGCCCTGACGGGCATGCCCGCGGGTGAGGATCCGGCCCCCACGATGACCACGTCCGATGTCGGCGCGACCGGGAAGATCAAGACCCCCACTCCGCCACGGTCCAAGCACACCACCCCCGCCGCCAAGCCGTCCACGCGGGAGCCGATCGTCAGGCAGGAGCCCGAGCCCGAGCCTGAGGAGACCCGGGAGCCGTCCCGCACTCCAACGTCGCCGACCTCGCCGGCGCCGTCCACCGGCAAGTCGCCGTCCACGTCCCCGAGCCCTAAGCCGGTCGAGAAGAGGGAGGTGCCGCGCGTGGTCGAGCTGCCCTACCTTGAGGCGCAGAAGCTCATCAACGCCGCCGGCTTCAAGATCCTGACCGACGACCAGACGCAGGGCAAGGTGCCCCCCGAGTGCCTCAAGGTCGGCCAGTCCTTCCCCAACGGGGGCACGAAGCTGGACATCAAGCAGAAGGTCAAGCTGGTCCTCATCCCCGCCGGGGAATGCCCGTCGGTCACCCCCACCCCGACCGTCACCCAGACGGCCGGGAAGCAGTAGCCCTGTCAGACGCCCGTCGTGGTGCGGGGGTAGGCGATCTGCGGGTCGGTGGCGATGTTGACCATGTAGGGGATCCCGGAGTCGAACGCGCGGCGGAGCGCCGGCCCGATCTCCGACGGCTTGGTGACCAGCTCGCCGCCGCCGCCGAGCGCCGTCACCACCTGGTCGTAGCGGCACTGCGGCTGCAGCTCGGCGGCCACGTCGTAGCCGTACAGCATCTGCATCGGGTGCTTCTCCAGCCCCCAGATGCCGTTGTTGCCGCAGATCATGACGACCGGGAGGCGGTGGCGCACCAGCGTGTCGACGTCCATCAGCGAGAACCCCGCCGCGCCGTCGCCCAGGAGCAGCACCACCTGTGACGACGGTCTGGCCAGGCGGGCCGCGATCGAGTAGCCGAGGCCGGTGCCGAGGCAGCCGTAGGGGCCGGGGTCGAGCCAGTTGCCCGGCTGCCTGGGCTCGACGTACTTGCCCGCGTAGGAGACGAAGTCGCCGCCGTCGCCGATGACCACGGCGTCCTCGGCGAGAACCTTGCCCAGCTCGCCGTAGATGCGCATCGGGTGGATCGGGTCGCTGTCGGAGGTCAGCAGCTCGGCGTCGCCGGCGATGGCGGCAGTGGCCGTCTCGGCCAGTCTGGTCACCCAGTCGGCGTAACGCGCCGGCTTCACGCCGGCCTCGCCGCAGGCGGTGCCGAGGCCCCAGAGCACCACGGACAGGTCGCCGGCGGCGGAGGCGGCCGGCCGCATGTGCGTGGCCAGCTGCGACGGCGCGTCGGCCAGGTGCACCACCTTGGCCAGCGGGGCGCCATCCTTGCCGCCGAACCAGCCGTAGCCGAGGCGGAAGTCGAGCGGGGTGCCCACCACGATGACCAGGTCGGCCTGGGCGAAGGCGAGGCCGCGGGCGCGGGTGACGAGCAGTTCGTGGCCGGCGGGCAGAATGCCGCGGCCCTGGCCGTTGGGGATGACCGGCAGCCGAAGGCTCTCCGCGAAGTCGCGGGCGGCCTCCTCGGCACGGTCCATCCACACGTCGGAGCCGTAGACCAGCACCGGCCGCTCGGCCTCGGCGATCAGCCGGGCGATGTCGCGCAGCGCGTCGGGATCGGGCTCCAGCGGCGACGGCGACTGCGTCTGGACATCGTGTACGGCCGACGGGGCGAACAGGTGGTCCATGTAGAAGTCGAGGAAGACCGGACCCCGATGCGGCGCCACGGCCGTGCGGAAGGCCGACTCGACGTCCTGGCCGATCGACTCGGCGCCGCTGGAGGTGAACGCCAGCTTGGTGATCGGGGCGAGCAGCGGCGGGTGGTCCATCTCCTGCAGGGCGCCGCTGCCCCAGCGGGACTGCGGCGCGCGGCCGCCCATGACCACCACCGGAGAGCCGTTGAAGTGGGCCGTGGCGACGCCGCTGACCCCGTTGGTGATGCCGGGCCCGGCGGTCAGGACGGCCAGACCGGGTTTCCTGGTCAGCCGGGCGGTGGCCTCGGCGGCGAACACCGCGCTCTGCTCGTGGCGTACGTCGAGGATGCGCATCTCCTCGTGCACGGCCCCGTCGTAGAGCGGGAAGACGTGACCTCCGGAGAGGGTGAACATGGTTTCGACGCCATAGGCCTTGGACACGGCGACGGCGGCGTCACCGGCGTGCTTCGCAGACTCCATGCCGGGAACTTACCAACCAGTCACACGAGTAAACAGCCCGCCAAGCTCGCCGGCTCGTCGGCAGTCCATCAGCAGCTCTTCGACAGCCCACCCACAGCCCACCCACACAGCCCACCCACAGCTCATCGGCAGCAGAGGAAGACCTGCCCGTCCGATGTCGCCGCGGTGATCTTCCTCGGCGACTCCTTGTCGGTCAGGACGTCGGCATCGACCTGCAGGGCGTCGGTCGTCACGTCGTAGGTGAGCTCAGCGGGCACGAGGACGTGCACATCGCCCGCCGCCCTGGCGACCGCCCGCACGTCGGACGGCGACTCGCGGAACGACAGCAGCACCGCGGCCGACCCCACCTCCACGTCGACGTGGTCGCCGGTCAGCGCGTCGGCGTCGACGTCGCCGGTGCCGCTGCGGACCCAGAGGTCGCCCCGCGCGCCGGTGACGCGCACCTGGCCGGAGACCGAGGTCGCCCGCACGTCGCCCCGGAGGTCGGCCAGGTCGAGCCGGCCGTTGACGGTCGTGACCTCGAGGTCCGTCTCGGGGGGCATGAACAGGGTGTAGTCGGCCTCGCAGAGCGGCGGGTCGAACCGGTCGGAGCCGGGACAGACCGCGCTCAGCTTGAGGGTGCGTCCGTCCCAGTCCTCCGCGACCGCGGGCTTCTCGGCCGACCAGCGCAGCGAGCGTTCGAGCACGAGCTCGCCCGCCTCGCCCGGCAGGACCTGCAGGCTCACGTCGCCCCGCTCGGCGTCGAGCTTGAGCTTGGACAGGGAGAAGGGGATGGACCGGCGGGTCGACTCCTTTGGTGGCTTGGCCTTGGCGAATCCGTGCCACATGCCGATGCTGAACGCCATCAGGGTGAACGCCGTGGTCACCGCGCCCAGGACCAGCCAGACCTTCCTCACGCCAGGCTCCTGACCTTGAGGAAGCGCAGCACGGCCAGCACCCGCCGGTGGTCGCCCTCGGCTGGGGGCAGGTCGAGCTTGGTGAAGATGTTGCCGATGTGCTTGCCGACGGCTCCCTCGCTGAGCACCAGCTCCTGGCCGATGCCGGCGTTGGAACGGCCCTCGGCCATCAGCTTGAGCACCTCGCCCTCCCGAGGCGTCAGCCGGTCCAGCGGGTCGCTGTGGCCGCGCAGCAGCAGCTGTGCGACCACCTCCGGGTCGAGCGCGGTGCCGCCCGCAGCCACCCGGCGCAGCGCGTCCATGAACTCGGTCACGTCGGCCACCCGGTCCTTGAGCAGGTAGCCGACGCCGCCGGTCGCCGAGGCGAGCAACTGGGCCGCGTAGCGTTCCTCCACGTACTGCGACAGGACCAGCACGGCCAGGCCGGGGCGCTGTCGGCGCAGCACCAGCGCGGCCCGCAGCCCTTCGTCGGTGTGGGTGGGCGGCATCCGCACATCGGTGACGACCAGCTCGGGCTCGTGCTCCTCGGTGGCGCGCAGCAGCCCCTCGGCCTCGGCCACGGCCGCCACCACCTGCATGCCGGCCGCGTCGAGCAGCCTGATCAGCCCTTCGCGCAGCAGCACGGAATCCTCGGCAAGAACTACTCGCACGGCAGGTCCACCTCGATCGTCGTCGGCCCGCCGAACGGGCTGGTCAGCCGCAAGGTGCCGTCCACCGAGCGGATCCGCTGGGACAGGCCGCGCAGCCCGGTGCCGCTTTCGAGCGTGGCCCCGCCGCAGCCGTCATCGTAGACGAGCAGCCGGAGCCGATCGCCCTCGCGTCGTACGGTCACCTCGGCCCGGGTCGCCGCGGCGTGCTTGGCGATGTTGGTGAGTGCCTCGGACACGGTGAAGAACGCCACCGCCTCGATCGTGGGTGAGGTGCGGCGCTCGATGTCGACGCGCAGGCGTACCGGAAGGGGGGCGCGCGCGGCGACGCCGGAGAGCGCCGCGTCCAGGCCCTGGTCGTTGAGGACCGCCGGGTGCAGGCCGCGGACGAAGTCGCGCAGCTCCTTCAGCGCCTGCTTGGCCTCCTCGTGCGCCTGCTCGATGGCCGCGCGGGCGGGCTCGGGCAGGTCGGTCAGCGTGGCGCGGGCCAGCCCCAGGTTCATCGCCAGCGAGACCAGCCGCTGCTGGGCGCCGTCGTGCAGGTCGCGCTCGATGCGGCGGCGCTCGGCGTCGGCCGCGTCGACCATCCCGGCGCGGCTCTCGGTCAGAGTCTCGATGCGCCGGCCCAGCTCGTCGCGGCTGCGTTCGAGCATCGCGCGCGCCACCGCCAGGTCGAACGAGGCCATGGCCCTGGCCAGGATCGGCGCCAGCAGCAGCAGTGCCGCCCCGATCAGGAAATAGACGGCGGCCACGACCGGATTTCTGAGGTTGAAGGTGAACTCCAGTGGCTGCGGCTGGAACGCGGGCTGCGCGAACCCCGTCAGGCCCACCACGGACCCGCCCCACGCGCCGGCCACGATGAGCGCGCCCAAACCGCTCACCACGGGGGAGAGCAGGTGGTAGCCGATCTGCCGCCATGTGCTCGGGCTGCGCCAGGAGGCCGGTGACGGCACCGGCGGGATGCGGGCGCCGAGGAAGGCCGCGAACCGGGAGCGCTGCACCCGGGTGAACCACGGCACGCCGCGGCGCAGCATGGGCGGAGCCATGGCCAGCATGAGGGTCAGGCCGGCGAGGACCGTGGCGACCAGGGGACCGGTCATCACGTGGGCGGTGTCCTGCCAGGCCCGTGCCGACCACGGACGGGAGACTTTCATCGGGAACCTCCGAGGAGACCCCCACCTTCAGGTGGGGGGAAAATCGGATTCCTGCGGAGTAGAGCAGGGGCAGGCGATCCGCAGCCAGGCGGATCGCCGTCAGAACGCCGCACGACACCGCGCGTTTCGGTAGTGTGTTCGACGGTGGCGATGACCAAACCATCGGACGAACGATCGGAAACACCCTCGCCGCAGGGCTTGCGGAGAGGTGAAACGCCTGTGGAGCCGGTGTAAGACCTCAACGAGAGTCCTCTCGGGCGGGCGACTGGCAGTGAAGCAGGAAGACCAACCGGCGACGGTTGGAATCCCGGTCCTTCAGAGCTGGGAGGATGTCAAGTCCTCAACCGTATTGAGCGGCGGGTGATCCGCGACATGGGTCTGGTGTGCGGCTGCAGGGTGGGGCTAGCCCCACCCTCACAGCGACGGCAACGAGCAGCCGGACACCATGCCTGCATCATCACCCCATCGCACCAACAAGTCCTGATATATCCGAACGAATCCGCAGCGCCGGGCGTCCCATGTGGTGTTGCCACTATGAGGAGGTTCTGGTGTTCCAGATGGGACTGGCCGTGGTCACGGCGGCGGCGATGCTGGGCGGAGGAAGCGGGCTGCCGAAGGGCCTGTTGTTCATGGAGTCGCACCCTCCGGCCAAGGCGTGGGAGACGTACCGGACGAGCGACTCCCTCAAGCGGCAGATCCAGCTCAACCCCTGCTTCCGGAAGAAGGCGTGGGACACCGGCCGGATCGCGGCGCGGACGGTCACCTACAGCTCCGAGGACCGGATGAAGTACGAGCAGCTCGTCGTCTACAAGAACGTGCGGCAGGCGAAGAAGGCGATGAGCGGGCTGCGGGCCGAGCTGGCACGCTGCGCGGACGTGGGCAAGGGCTACCACCGCTACCGCTACTTCACCAAGCCGATCGCCGCGGGCGACGAGGGCCTGCGGGCGGGCGGCCGCTTCTTCGAGAACGGCGAGCACGCCGTGGCGGTGCGCAGAGGGGCCGCGGTCTACGTCGTCGGCGAGTCGGCCGTCCCTACCAAGAGCCTCCCCGTCAAGAAGTTCCGCGGACTGATCGCCCAGGCGGAGAAGATGACGGTCAAGGTCTGCGGCCTCCCCCGGGCGGCCTGCTGACCCGGGTGAGGGACGTCAGCGCGCGAGCCTGAGCGTCCTTCTGAAGTCGGCGGGGTCGAAGACGCCTCCCAAGGTGGCGGCCAGCCCTCTGCGCGCCTCGGCGGCGAACTCGGCCGCGTCCAGCGCCCCCGCACCCTCGGCCAGCGCGCCCGCCAGCGGACGCGCGGCCAGCATCTCCAGATCGGCCACGTTGCTCCGCTCGGCCGGGCCCGGCTCGGCGGGCCACGACCCGATCACGACGCCGGCCAGGTCGAGCCCGCGATTGGCCATCGCCTCCAGGGTGAGCGCGGTGTGGTTGAGAGTGCCCGCCCCGGCCCGGACGACGACCAGCGACTGCGCGCCCATCGACCGGGCCAGATCGGCCACGGTCGCTCCGTCCTCGTCGAAGCGCACCAGCAGCCCACCGGTGCCCTCGACCAGCACCAGCCGGTTGCTCTCGGCCAGCTCCCCGACCAGCTCTGCCGCCCCCGACAGCGACACGGGCGGCACGCCCGCCGCCCTGGCCGCCGCGGCGGGTGACAGCGCCGCCGGGTGGCGGGCCAGCTCGAAGGTGGTCGTCACGCCGGACAGCCGGATCACGTCGTCGACGTCACCGGGCTCGCCGGTCGGCACCCCGGTCTGCGCCGGCTTGACCACGGCCACGCTGGAGCCCCGCTCACGGGCCAATGCCGCCACGGCCGCGGTCACGACCGTCTTGCCCACCCCGGAGTCGGTGCCGGTGACGATGAGAACGCTCACCTGACCAGCCTAGACACCGGCGTCCGGCCGGAGGTCACGGCCGGCGCAGGCGGGTGACGAACTTGTAGCGGTCGCCGCGGTAGAGGGACTGGGCCCATTCGACGGGGTGGCCGTCGGCGTCGAAGGCGTGCCGGGTGAGCAGCAGCATGGGCAGGCCGACGTCGACGCCCAGGGCCTTGGCGTCGTACGGGGTGGCGAGCACGGTCTCGATGATCTCCTCGGCGTCCGTGAGGCTCACGTTGTAGGCGTTGTGCAGCGTCTCGTACAGCGAGGAGTGCACCTCCAGCTCCCGGCGCAGCCTGGGGAAGCGGCGCGCGGACAGGTGGGTGGTGTCGATGGAGACGGGCTCGCCGTTGGCCAGCCGCAGCCGGTGGATGCGCAGCACCCGGCCGCCGGGGTTGATGGCCAGCCGCCGGGCCAGCGCCTCGTCGGCGGTGATGTAGCCGATCTCCAGGATCTTGGTGTCGGGTTCGAGACCGGCGGTGCGCAGGTCGCCGATGTAGGAGGTCAGCTGCAGCACCTGCGCCACCTTCGGCTGGGCGACGAACGTGCCCTTGCCCTGGATGCGCAGCAGCCGCCCCTCGACGACCAGCTCGGTCAGCGCCTGCCGGACGGTGGTGCGGGAGGTCTCGAACTTCACGGCCAGCGCTCGCTCGGGGGGCAGCGCGGAGCCAGGGGACAGGCTCTTGGTGAGCTCCAGCAGGCTGCGCTTCACGTCGTAGTACTTCGGTACGCGAGGGCCGTCGTCCGTCACGCTCTCACCTTCACTTCTGCCACGGCGGTGAGGGCGTGTCTGATCACCGCGAGATCATCGGAACTCAGATTGGCCCGAGCGGTCAACCGCAAGCAAGAGCGGTCTGCCGGGACCGAGGGAGGGCGGGGGTGTCCCACACGCACTCCCGGCCGCGCACAGGTGGCGGTGGTCGGAAGTGCGGCCTCTGGCGGGCGGGGCGCCGTGGAGGCGACCGCGCCCACCGGCGCGCACGCACGCAGGCCGGATCCGCCGGCCACAGGGGACCGCGAACCCACCCTGGCACGCGCGTGTCCGGGCAGCTCAGGCTGATGGTGAAGGATATCCACTGCGGTGTCGGCCCCGGAAACCGAGGCGGGCTCCGGGCCCGGCTCGACGGCCGGTGACCTGCCGAGATCGGCCAAGGTTCGATCACCTCCAGTAGTCCGGCCCTGGGATCCGGGCGATGCGGGCGAAGCGGGCAGTGTGACGGTTCTCACAATGTGAGATTCCCGAAATAAGCCGGTTGACCGCACGTACGCGTACCCCCGGTGGCACGGGCGGCTGCGCCTGCCGGACCGGACTCCCGTGCGGCCTGCCAGGGGATCCATGCCCGCATTCAACCAGCCGCCGGTTTGGATGTTGCGGTGAGAACCACGCATGATGCACTCGTGCCGACTCTCAGCGACCTCGTCGTTCGTCACACCGCGCTCGACGCGGCGGACCTCGACTGGCTTCACTCCCTGGTCTCCGACTGGCAGTTGCTCGCCGACCTGTCGTTCGCCGACCTCGTCCTGTGGGCGCCGCTGGTCCCGCCGGGTGAGGAGCCCTTCGACGACCTGGGGCGGCAGCACGAGGGTGGCTGGATCGCGATCGCGCAGATGCGCCCGACGACCGGTCCCACCGTCTACCACGACGACATCGTCGGCACCGTCTCCGCCCAGGGCGAACGCCCGCTGCTCGACACGGCCTGGAACGAGCGGCGCATCTGCCGCGAGGGCGACCCCGACTGGTCGACCGGCGTGCCGGTGCGCGAGGAGACCATCCCGGTGCGCCGGGCGCTCCCGGGCGGCGAGGGCCGCTTCCTCGCGGTGATCCAGCGCTCCACCAACCTGTCCTCGGCCCGGACGCCGTCGCGCCTGGAGCTCACCTATCTGCAGAGCGCCTCCGACCTGGCGCAGATGGTCGCCGAGGGGCGCTTCCCGTTCTCCGGCGACGAGCCGATCCTGGTCCGCTCGCCCCGCGTGGGCGACGGGCTGCTCCGGCTCGACCGGGGCGGCCGGGTGACCTATGCCTCGCCCAACGCGCTGTCGGCCTACCGGCGGCTCGGCCTGCACGCCGACCTGGTGGGCGCCGAGCTGGGCAAGGTGACCGCGACGCTCTGCTACTCCGACGAGCCGATCAACGAGGACCTCATGGTCGTGGCCAGCGGGCGGGCGGCCAAGGAGACCGAGGTCGAGTCCGGCGGCACGATCGTGCAGCTTCGGGCGATCCCGCTGATCGTCGGCGGCGGGCGCATCGGCGCGCTGGTGCTCATCCGCGACGTGACCGAGCTGCGCCGCCGCGAGCGCGAGCTGATGACCAAGGACGCGACGATCCGCGAGATCCACCACCGGGTCAAGAACAACCTCCAGACCGTGGCGGCGCTGCTCCGGCTGCAGGCCAGGCGGTTGCAGGTGCCCGAGGGACGCGAGGCACTGGAGGAGGCGGTGCGCAGGGTCGGCTCGATCGCGATCGTGCACGAGACGCTGTCCCACGCGCCGGAGGAGTTCGTCGACTTCGACGACATCGCCGACCGGGTGATCGCGATGGCCGGCGAGGTGTCGTCGCCGGAGGCGGCGGTCATGCCGCGGCGGGTGGGCGCGTTCGGGGTGTTGCCGTCGTTGATCGCCACCCCGCTGGCGATGGCGCTCACCGAGCTGCTGCAGAACGCGCTCCAGCACGGCTGCCCGAAGCGGCTTCAGGTGGTGGTCGAGCCGTCTTCCGACCGGCTCAACGTGCTCGTCTGGGACGACGGGCAGGGCCTGCCGGAGGGGTTCGATCTCGACAGCTCCACCAGCCTGGGGTTGCAGATCGTGCGCACGCTGGTCGAGGGGGAGCTGTCGGGCAGGCTCGCGGTCTCGCCGCGCGAGGGCGGCGGCACGGAGGTCACCCTCTCGATCCCGCTTCCCGCCGCGTGACACGACGCGCGGTCCTTGCCCTGCCATCGATGAGGGCGCCGCATCCGGGCGGGACGCGGCGCCCTCTCGGAGTCCGTACGCCAGGTTCGCGGGTGGACGTCGGCGCTGTGCAGGAGCCTGTACGCCGCCTCCGGGGGATGCGGCGTGGTCCCGGCGGGAAAGCTGTCGCGCCAGGCGGGGCGGCTCGGTCAGGTCGGCTTCGGTCGGGGTGTGCCGGTCGGCGGGGGCAGGGCCGGTCGGCTGTCGACGGGGCGGTCAGGGTCAGGCGGAGGCTCGGGAGCGAGCACGCGCGGTGCGGCGCTTGAGCGCACGACGCTCGTCTTCGCTGAGCCCACCCCAGACGCCGGCGTCCTGGCCGGACTCCAGGGCCCACTTCAGGCAGGACTCGACGGCCGGGCAGGACCTGCAGACCTGCTTGGCCTCCTCGATCTGCATGAGTGCCGGACCGGTGTTGCCGATCGGGAAGAACAGCTCGGGGTCCACGTCACGGCAGGCAGCTCGGTGGCGCCAGTCCATGCGTCCACTCCTTAGTAGATGGGGCCTTGGGTCGGCCCCGTGCGGCTACTACTTTGTGAAGAGATTCACTAACTCGCGCGAACAACGACCCGGATCCTGGTGAAGATCGGGCCTTTGGTCGCTGACGCCGGAACGACCTCGGGGTTTGTCAAAGGTCCTACGTTCCGACGTCAGTCTTGAGCTTTTCAGCCACGGAGAGTGCACGCAAGAGGGTTGACACGAAGTTTTGTCGGTGATGGATGTCGGATGCGTCACACAATGACCGAATGTAACCGGCTAGACCAGAACTTGTAACGCGTTCGGTGTAGACCGAAACGTTACGGACTCGCGTTCGCCCAGGTAGTCCCCATCCAGTTCGAAGGCCACCGGGCGTCGCGCGGTGAGGGTGAACTCGGGCTCGTCGTGCAGTTGAACGAGGTGTTTCCCCGACGGAAGCGAGTCACGCTCCGTGAGAATCTGCCGGATGAGAGGCAGCAGGGCTATGGGTCCCATGCGCTGGAGCCCCAGTAGGTCGAGGCCGGTCTCGAAGCTCGCCCACGGTGTGGGATGGATCGGCTTGCTCCCCAGGTAGGTCCACGGCGAGGTGTTGGAGACGATCGCCATGAACACGTCCTCGACGGCCGGAATGCCGGGGCCGGTCAGGGTCATCGCCGGCTGTCGCTTGTCGGTCGCGAGATAGTGGCGCAACGCGGTGTTGACGTAGCGCGTGGGGGTCGCCTTGTGTCCCGAGCCGCGCAGTCCCTCGACCGCGCGGATGACCTCGGCGTCGTATCCCATCCCCGAGCAGAAGGTGAAATAGCGGCTCTGGCCGTTCCAGAGGGCCTGGCCCAAACCCACGGTCCTGCGACGGTTCTCCCGCAGCGCCTCCAGCACCGCCCCGGTGGCCTCGACCGGGTCGTTGGGCAGGCCGAGCGCGCGGGCGAACACGTTGGCGCTGCCGCCGGGGATGACGATCACCGCGGGGCGCCCGGCGCTGGGGTCGGCCGCGGGCCCGGCGGTCGTCCCGTCGACCGGGTTGAGCAGGCCGTTGACGGCCTCGTTGATCGTGCCGTCACCGCCGAGCACGGCCACCACGTCGTAGCCCTTGGCCCGCGCGGTGCTCGCCAGGGTCGCGGCGTGACCCCGGTAGCCGGTCTGCTCGACGGTCAGCTCGACGGCCGCGCCGAGGGCTCGGATGAGCACGTCGCGGGTCCGTGCATTCGTGGTCGTGGCCTTGGGGTTGACCAGGAGCATCGCGCGCATGACGCCAGCGTAGCCGCTGATCGATGTCTGCCTTGTCGCAAAGATCCCATTTGTGGGCAATAGGGAGACCAGCCGTCGGATGAAGCGCGGGGCTGGGCGGATAGGGTTTCGGTGTGCTGAAGCGTCCGCTGAGCTTGGTTGTCGCCGCCCTCGTCGTCGCCCTGGAAGGGCTGGTCGCCCTGGGGCTCGGGTTGTTCGTCGGAGTGGAGACGGCGCGCGGCGACGCGGAGAATCTCACGGCCGCGATCGCCGAGGCGGCTTTCGGAGTGCTGATCGGCGCGGGGCTGCTCTGGGTCGCCTGGGGCGGGCTGCTCAGAATGGAGCGGTGGGGGAGGTCGCCCGGCGTGCTGGCGCAGATCTTCATGCTCCCGGTCGCGTGGACGCTCATCCAGGCCGACCAGTTGCTCCTCGGGATCCCGGTGATCGTCGTGGCCCTGATCGGCCTCGTCGCCCTGCTGGCCCCTCCCACCACCCACGCTCTCTACGGCGAGGACTAGTCTTCGGCGGTCAGACCCTCGCGTAGCTGGGCCAGCGTGCGCGCGAGCAGCCGCGACACGTGCATCTGCGAGATGCCCAGCTCGGTGGCGATCTGCGACTGGGTCATGTTGCCGAAGAACCGCAGCAGCAGGATGCGCTTCTCGCGCGGCGGCAGGCGTTCGAGCAGCGGCTTGAGCGACTCGCGATACTCGACGCCCTCCAGCGACTCGTCCACGATGCCGAGAGAGTCGGACACGGCGGGCGCGTCGTCGTCACCGGAGTCGGGAGCGTCGAGCGAGACGGTCGAGTAGGCGTTGGCCGACTCGAGACCCTCGAGCACCTCCTCCTCGGTCATCTTCAGGTAGGCGGCGAGCTCGGCCACCGTCGGCGCCCGGCCCTCGCGCTGCGAGAGCTCGCTGATCGCCTTGGTCAGCGAGAGCTTGAGCTCCTGCAGGCGGCGGGGCACGCGAACCGCCCAGCCCTTGTCGCGGAAGTGCCGCTTGATCTCGCCGACGATGGTCGGTGTGGCGTAGGTGGAGAACTCCACGCCGCGGTTGAGGTCGAACCTGTCGATCGACTTGATCAGCCCGATGGTGGCGACCTGGGTGAGATCGTCGAGCCACTCACCCCGGTTGCGGAAACGGCGAGCCAGGTATTCGACCAGGGGAAGGTGAAGCTCGACCAGCTCGTCCCTGATGCGCTGGCGGCGCGGCTCCTCGGGACCCAGCTCGGCCAGCTCGGCGAAGAGCCTGCGAGCGCGCACCCGGTCGGGCACGGCGTGTTCGCTGGTGGCCATGGCTCCAGTCCTTTCCGTCACGCCGGCCTCGCCGCGCCTCGGCGCTTACGCAGGACGATCGCCATGCGGTCGGGGGAGTCGGTCACCGCGTCGACATCGTCGGCCAGAGCCGTCAGCACCATCCAGGCGAAGTCGTCACGCTTGGGGGCGGACGTGCCCGCCGTCGCGACCTCGACTCTGACCTGCATCTCCTGCCCGGTCAGCTCGAACTCGGCGGTCAGGTCGGTGCCGGGCACGGCTTCGCTCAGGAGCATGGCGCACGCCTCGTCGACCGCGATCCGCAGATCCTCGATCTCGTCGAGCGTGAAGTCGAGTCGCGCCGCGAGCCCGGCCGTGGCCGTGCGAAGCACGGACAGGTAGGCACTCGCCGCCGGGAGCCGGATGCTCACTACGTCACGGATGCCGGCCTCGCCCTCAACTCGCATCTCCGTTTCCTCGGTCACGTTCCTCCTCGCGTATACGGCGCTGACTGCAACTTACCGCCCCTGAGAGGTGCTTGGACGATTCAGACTCGCCATCAACGGAAAAGGCTCTGTGTGGCCTGGTAACCACACAGAGCCTTATATGCCGTTTTAGGCGGCCTTGGTCTCCCAGAAGATCTTGGAGATGTCGTCGATCTTGCCCAGCAGGTCGTCAGCCTTGGCGACGTCGACGGTGCCCTTGGCGCCGGCCGCTCCCGCGAGCTTCGTCGCGTCCCAGAACAGCTGGTGGAGCTGGGGGTACTGCTCAAGGTGCGGCGGCTTGAAGTAGTCGGTCCAGAGCACCCAGAGGTGGTGCTTGACCAGCTCGGCCCGCTCCTCCTTGATGGTCAGCGCGCGAGCGCGGAAGATCGGGTCCTCGTTGCCGGCGTACTTCTCCATGATCGCCTTGACCGACTCGGCCTCGATCCGGGCCTGGGCGGGGTCGTAGACACCGCAGGGCAGGTCGCAGTGAGCGGAAGCGACATGCTTGGGTCGTAGCAGTCGTGCGAGCATCGGAAAGTCCTTCCTTGATGCTGAGTCAGCTTGGTCCACTAACCGACCTTACTCGGCTCCGAAGGCCTGACGCGGAGGGGGTCACGGCCCATGAGGGTGCGTGTCGAGGGCGATTCCATGCGCCCCGCGCTGCTTCCCGGCGACTGGCTCCTCGTACGGCGAGGCGCCCCGGTCCGCCCGGGTGACGTGGTCGTGGCCAGACTGCCCGGCGAGCCCGGGCGACTGATCGTCAAGCGGGCCGCGTGGCGCGAGAAGGAGGGCTGGTGGCTGGAGAGCGACAACCAGCGGGCCGGCGGACGCCGCGACAGCTGGGACTTCGGCCCCGTCGACGACATCGTGGGCCGGGTGGTGCTCCGCTACTGGCCGCCGCGCCGGCGGGCCCGGTAGGCCGCGACGTTGGCCCGGCTGGCGCAGCGCGCCGAGCAGTAACGGCGCGAGCGGTTGGAGGAGGTGTCGAGGAAGACCCGCGGGCACTGGGGGTCCTGGCACCGGCCGAGCCGGTCGGCGCCCAGCTCGGCGACCATGGCGGCCAGCCCCATCACGGCGCTGGCCGCGGAGTCCTCGGCCAGGTGCAGGTGCCAGCGCTGCCCGTCGTGGGCCGACAGCCGGGGGCGCACCGGATAGCGCGCGAGCAGGGCGTTGAGCAGCGCCGCGACCTCGGCCTCGGAGGCGGCGGCGAAGACCTCCGCCAGCGCGTCGCGCAACTCTCTGAGGTGGGGCGGCGGCCCCGGGTCGTTGACCAGGTGGACCGCCCACTCGGCGTAAGAGGTCAGGTCCATAGTGGAGTATTACACGGCGGGCGGAAAAACCGCCTGGAGCGCCCGCTGGGGCGCCCCGGAAAAGCCGCTGGGTCGCCCGCTGGGGAGCGCCCGGGAAAGCCGCTGGGTCGCCCGTTCGGGAGCGCCCCGGAAAAGCGGCCGGGGCGCCCGTTCGAGGACGCCCCGGAGCCTCAGTCCTCGGGGTGCAGCACGCGGCTGAGGAACGAGCGGGTGCGCTCGTGCCGCGGGTCGCCGATGACCTGGGCGGGCGGCCCGTCCTCGACGATCACACCACCGTCCATGAACACCACCCGGTCGGCCACCTCGCGGGCGAAGCCCATCTCGTGGGTGACCACGAGCATGGTCATGCCCTCCTCGGCGAGCGTGCGCATGACCGCGAGCACGTCGCCGACCAGCTCGGGGTCTAGCGCCGAGGTGGGCTCGTCGAACAGCATCAGGTCGGGGTTCATGGCCAGCGCCCTGGCGATGGCCACCCGCTGCTGCTGCCCGCCGGACAACTGCGCGGGGAAGGCGTCGCACTTCTCGATGACGCCCACCTTGTCGAGGTTCTCCCGGGCGACGACCTCCGCCGCCTTCTTGCCGCGCTTGAGCACCCGTTGCTGGGCGATCATCACGTTCTGCAGCGCGGTCATGTGGGGGAACAGGTTGAACTGCTGGAACACCATGCCGATGCGGCGCCTGACGGCGTCGATGTCCACGTCGGGGTCGGTGACCTCGACGCCCTGCACCCGCACCTGGCCCTTGGTCGGCTGCTCCAGCAGGTTGACGCAGCGCAGCAGGGTGGACTTGCCCGAGCCCGAGGGCCCGATCACGCACACCACCTGACCGGGCTCGACCGTGACGTCGATGCCCTTGAGCACCTCGTTGTCGCCGAAGTACTTGTGCAGGTCCTTGATCTCGATGGCGTGGGTCATCGGCGGGTCCCCTTGCGATGCTCCAGCCGGGACGCGAGGTAGCCCAGCGGAATCGTGACGATGAGGTACGTCACACCCGCCACCAGGATGGGCGTGGCGTTCGCGTACTGGGAGGCCAGATCGTTGCCGAACTTGGCCAGCTCGACGTACTGACCGGAGACGCCGAGGAAGAACACCAGCGACGAGTCCTTGAGCAGGGAGACGAACTGGTTGGTGGTCGGCGGGATCACGATCCGGATCGCCTGGGGGATGACCACGGTGAGCTGGGCCCTGAACGCCGACATGCCCAGCGACCTGGCCGCCTCGGTCTGGCCCTTGGGGACGGCCTGCAGGCCGGCCCGGAAGACCTCCGCCTGGTAGGCGGAGCCGATCAGGCCGAGCCCCAGGATGCCCTGGCCGAAGGTGCCGCCCGGCACCTCGAAGCCGGGCAGCGCCAGGGGCAGGAAGGTGATCATCAAGAAGATCAGCAGCGCGGGCAGGCCGCGGAAGATCTCGATGTAGATCGTGGAGATCCAGCGGTACGGCCCGACGGTCGAGAGCCGCATCAGCGCGAGCAGCAACCCGAACACGAAGGACAGGACGAACCCGCCGACCGCGTAGATCATCGTGTTTCGCAGCGCGATCGTGAAGAGCTCGGGGAGAGCCTTCTCGGCCACGTCGAGCTTGGTGAAGTTCTGCGCGAGGCTCGGCCAGTCCGCGTACAGGACGACGCCCACGACGATGCCGACCAGCAGGACGTACTGGATGCCCCGGCTGATCCGCTGCTTCTTGCGAGGGCTGAGCCGGGCCTTGCCCGGCTCAGCCGTCACCGACTGGTCCGTCACTGGATCAGCCCAGCTCACCGGGCTTCTTGCCGAACCACTTCACGAAGATCTGCTCGTACGTGCCGTCGGCCTTGGCCGCCGCGATCGTCTCGTTGATAGTCTTGAGCAGGACCGGGTCGGCGCCCTTCTTCAGGCCGATGCCGTACTGCTCGCCGGTGTCGAGGCTGGTGATCAGCTCGAACTTCTCGGCGATCTCCGGCTTCTTCAGCCAGGTGAGCACCACGGGGAGGTCCTGGACGATCACGTCGGCCTGGCCGGACTGCAGGGCCAGCAGTTCCTTGGGGGAGTCGGCGTACTCGGTGGGGTCGAAGCCGTTCTTCTTGACGTAGTCGAGGCCGGTGGTGCTGGCCTGCGCGCCCAGCTTGAGGTTCATCGACTTGACGTCGTCGAGCGACTTGGCGCCGGTGCCCTTCTTGGCCAGCAGGGCCTGCGTGGCGTCGAAGTAGGGCTCGGAGAAGTCGATGTTCGCCTTGCGCTCATCGGTGATCGTCATGCCCGCGGCGGCGACGTCGCACTTCTTCGCCGCCATCGCGGCGCCACTCTTGATCACGGCGAAGTCGATGTCGACGATCTCCTGCGTCACACCGAGCTTCTTGGCGGCCAGGTCGACGATGTCGACGTCGAACCCGACGACCTTGCCGCTCTCGTCCTTGAACTGGAACGGCTCATAGGGGACGTTCGTGCAGGTGGTCAGCTTGCCGGGGTTGACGAGCTGGGCGCCGCCCGCCGCGGAGGCGCTGGCGCCGGTGGAGGCGGTGGTCGAGTCTCCCGAGCTGCCACAGGCGGACAAGGCGAAGACGGTGGACAAGGCGAGCGCGCCGAAGGCAGAAGCGCGGCGACTCTTGGTCCAGAGGGCCATCTAGGGGCCTCCTCGTAGTGATATGGCGCGAAAGTTGGTATTTGTGCAGTTTAAGTGCCCTTTAGCATCGGTCCGTCCACGAGGAAACAACAATGCTTGAACAGAACGGCGTCGGACCCGAGACCGCCGCTGTCTCACCATGTGGCACTATGGACCAACGGGTGACCCCCGTACCCCCTCACGAGACGATCGGGAGGGGACCCTGGCGGCTACCGAAGCCAGGCCTCTCGCGCCGTCTGACGAAGGTCTCTCGTCCGTCCGATGACTACTGGGGTCTCTCTGTGACTACCACACCCACTTCCGCGTCCGTCTCATCGCTCGACGCCGATCCCGCCTTCGCGCTGCACCGCGGCGGCAAGATCGAGATCCGCGCCACCATTCCCGTCCGTGACGCCGACGACCTGGCGCTCGCCTACACGCCGGGCGTCGCCCGCGTGTGCAGCGCCATCGCCGACACACCGTCGCTGGCCGACGACTACACCTGGGTCTCCAACGTGGTCGCCGTCGTCTCCGACGGCACCGCCGTGCTCGGCCTCGGCGACATCGGCCCCGCCGCGGCGATGCCCGTGATGGAGGGCAAGGCGCTGCTGTTCAAGGAGTTCGGCGGCGTGGACGCGGTCCCGATCTGCCTCGACTGCACCGACGTCGACGCCCTCGTGGAGACCGTCGTACGGCTCGCGCCCTCGTTCGGCGGCATCAACTTGGAGGACATCAGCGCGCCGCGCTGCTTCGAGGTCGAGGACCGCCTGCGCGAGCTGCTCGACATCCCGGTCTTCCACGACGACCAGCACGGCACCGCCATCGTGGTGCTCGCCGCCCTGACCAACGCGGCCCGCCTCACCGGCCGCTCCCTCGGCGACCTGCGCGTGGTCGTGGCCGGCGCCGGCGCCTCGGGCGTGGCCGTCGCCCGGATCCTGCTGGAGGCCGGCATCGGCGACATCGCGGTCGCCGACTCCAAGGGCATGATCTACAGCGGCAGGGAGGGCCTCAACCCCGTCAAGGAGGCCCTGGCCCGCGACACCAACAAGGCCGGTCACCTGGGCTCGACCGAGGAGGCCCTGGTCGGCGCAGACGTGTTCGTGGGCCTGTCGGGCTCGACCGTGCCGGAGGCGGCCATCGCCTCCATGGCCGCTGACGCGATCGTGTTCGCGCTGTCCAACCCGATGCCCGAGATCGAGCCGTCCGTGGCCGCCAGGCACGCCAGGGTCGTGGCGACCGGCCGGTCCGACTTCCCCAACCAGATCAACAACGTGCTGGCCTTCCCCGGCGTCTTCCGCGGCGCGCTCGACGTGCGGGCGACCACGATCACCGAGAACATGAAGGTCGCCGCCGCGGGCGCGCTCGCCGCCGTCGTGGGCGACGACCTCTCGGCCGACTACGTCATCCCCAGCCCCTTCGACGAGCGGGTCGCCCCCGCCGTGATCGCCGCCGTGGCCGAGCAGGCCAGGAAGGACGGGGTGGCCCGCAGGTAGCCGTCACCCCGAGCCGGCTCGAGCCGTCCCGAGCCGCCACCCCGAGCCGTCCCGAGCCGCCACCCCGAGCCGTCCCGAGCCGCCACCCCGAGCCGTCCCGAGCCGCCACCTCGACAGCGTCGCCCCGTGCCGTCGTTTTCCGTAGGAGCCGGCGCCCGATTTCCGCGAGAGTTCGGCTGAGGTTTAAGGAACTGGCAAAGATTCCTTTACTCAGCGTGCTATAACAGGAACTCTCTGTATCGATGTGGGCGCCGGCTCCTGTGACGAGGAAAGCGATGGTACGCGAGTCCAACCGACTGCTACAGCAGCTCATCGCGGAGGCGGGCTTCTCCCACAAGGGTCTGGCCAGACGTCTCAATGATCTGGGGGCCGCACGCGGCACACCCGGGCTGAAGTACGACCACAGCTCCGTGCTGCGGTGGATCGCGGGCCAGCGGCCGAGAGGCCCCGTGCCGTCCCTCCTCACCGAGATTTTCGCGCTCAGACTCGGCAGGCCGGTGTCCGCCGAGGACCTGGGCATGCCGGCCATCATCACGCCCCTCGATCTCGGGCAACACTTCACGCACACGTGGCAGGAGGGGATCGCGACCGTGACTGCGCTGTGGCGGGCCGATGTCGAGAGACGGAGGTTCCTGATCGACTCGACCTTCGCGATAGGAGCGGGTTCCGTAGGAGCGGTGCGCTGGCTGACGGCGCCCGCGGAGAGCCGGGTCGCCGGCGGCGGCTCGCGGCGGGTGGGCAAGGCCGACATCGCCGCGATCCGCGAGGTGACCCGCTCGTTCGGCGAGCTCGACAACCGGTTCGGCGGTGGCCGGGTCCGCTCGTCGGTGACCCGGTACCTCGACTCCGCCGTCTCACCGCTCCTCAAGGACGGCTCGTACGACGACGCGACCGGCAAGGAGTTAGCCGCGGCCGCCGCCGAGCTGACCAGGCTGGCCGGTTGGATGGCCTACGACCTGGAGCAACACGGCCTGGCTCAGCGCTACCTGATCCAGGCGCTGCGCCTGGCCAGGGGAGCCGACGACCACGCGCTGGGCGGCGAGATCCTGGCGGGCATGGCCCACCAGGCCGTCTACCTGGGCCAGCCGGGCCACGCGCTCGACCTCGCCAGGGCGGCCCAGGTCTCGGCCCGCCAGGCGGGCATCCCGACGCTGCTGTCCTCCAGCCAGGTGCTGGAGGCGCACGCGCACGCCGGGCTCGGTGACGCCCGTTCCTGCGCCGCCAGCCTCCACCTGGCCGAGACGACCTTCGACCGGCGTGCGGCCGGTCAGGAGCCGCCCTGGCTGAGCTACTTCGACGAGGCCTACCTGGCGGCCAAGTTCGCCCACTGTTTCCGCGACCTCGGCGACGGCCCGCGGGTGGTGCGCCAGGCACGCCGTTCGCTCGACATGGACAGGCGGTTCGTGCGGGGCCGGATGTTCAACCTGTCGCTGCTGGCGGCCGGGCTGCTGCAGTGTGGCGAGCTCGACGAGGCATGCAAGGTCGCCTCGACCGCGTTCAGCCTGGCCGGCGAGCTCCAGTCGGCCAGGTCGCGGTCCTACGCGGCCGACCTGCGCAGGCGGCTGGAGCCGTACAAACGGGAGCCGGCGGTGATGGCACTCCAGCAGCGCACGCGGGAGCTCGCCCTGGCATGACGAAGCCCGCCCCCTCGGTGGGGGCGGGCCTCACAGCGGGTGGCTCAGCTGGGGAGCTCGCCGTTGGGGCCGACGACGCTCTTCGTCGCCGTGTAGTTCGCCTTGTTGTAGACGTCGGCGACCTCGCCGTCGAAGTACGCGGAGCTGATGAAGTCGATCCGGTCGTTGCCGTCCTGGTCGTGGAACAGGCTCGTCACACCGTTGACGTAGCCGGTGCGCTTGTTGTTGTCGTACCTGAGCAACCAGGGGCCGCCGTCGGCGCCGCCGGTCATCGAGCACTTGAGCACCTGGTGCGTCTCGACCTTGAACGTGTTGACCTGGTACGTCTTGGTGCCGGTCTTGCCTGAGCACCACTTGGGCGTGGTGCCGGTGAAGGGGCGGTCACCGTCGGGGTGCGGAGCCGACGGGTAGCCGAAGACCGTGACCTGCTGGTTCATCGGCTGGTTCCAGGCGATGCCCTGGCCGCCGACCACGTCACCGAGCCGCCCGGCGTCCTTGGCCAGGCCGATGACGAACTCCGGCATGTAGTACTTGCGGGACGTGCCGGGCTTGACCCACTTCTGGATGTAGTACGTGGTGATCGTGTGGTTGCCGCGCTTGTCCACGGCCTTGGTGCCGAGACCCTTGTACGCGTCGTGCTCGGCCTTCGTGACCGGCACGGTGACCGGCTCGCCCAGCTTGAAGCCGTTGCCCTTGCCGATCTTGGCGTCCTTGTACGTCTTGGCGTCGACCTCTTCCTTCTCCAGGACCGCGCTGGGGAAGTCGGGGCCGACCTTGTCAGCGGGCGTGTCCTTGCCCTCGGACCAGCACTCGCCCAGGTCCAGCTGGCACTTGGCGTACTCGGCGGCGGTGATCTCGTGCGGCTTGACCCACTTGTCACCCTGCCACGCCTTGAACTCGCGGAAGGTCACCTTCTTCTCGCCCGCGAGGCGGAAGCCGTTGTGCACCGCGACGAAGGCGAAGTCGCCGTCGTAGTCGTCGTAGGTGTCGAGGTCGTAGGCGGTGAAGGCGTAGGCGCCCGCGTAGACGCCGTAGGGGGCCTTGCCCTGGTGGTAGCCGGGGACGAAGACCCACTTGGCGAAGACGTCCTCACCGTGCTCGTAGACGCAGTGGCCGGCGGTGGCGACCAGGTTGCGGTGAGTGGACTGGATGGAGGTCGCCGAGCAGTAGCGATAATCGCCCTTGCGGTCGAGGAAGAAGACCTTGCCGATGGTCTTCGGCAGGTTGACGTTCTTGGCCTTGGTGGCGACGGGCTTGGCGCCGGTGGGGGCGGTCATGCCCGGCTTGCCGTCGGCGGTCTGCGTCTGTGGACGGACCAGCTTGGGCACGTCCTTGGCGTCCAGGCGGTACTGGGTCGCCTTCTTCAGCGCGGCGCCGTTGGCGTCGAGCCAGAAGGAGGCGTTGCTGTAGGCGTCGGCGGCCTTGGGGGCCAGCGGGTCGCTGACCCAGGTGGGGGCCGCGGCTGCGGGGAGGGAAAGGGTGGCGGCGCTCAGGCCGAGTGCGGCGAGGGGGACGAGCAGGCGCTTCACTGGGGGACTCCACAAGGGGGACAAGTCTGGCGTAAAGACCCTATCGGCGCGTTGATCACACAGGTAAGGCTTTTTGGAATTTGAGTCCAATAACGGCCGAAGGGCCCGGCAGAAGCCGGGCCCTTCGGGTAAAGCAGGTGAACTCCGACCTAGGTCGTCGTTCGGTTCGCAGCGAACTACGGGATGAGCTTGCCGGACCACGAGGCCGCAGCGGCCTTGTAGATCGCGGAGGTCTCACCGTCGAACAGCGGCGAGGTGATGGTGTCGTAACGGCTGTTGCCGTCGGTGTCCACGATGAGGCTGGTGACACCGGTGACGTAGCCGAGACGCTTGGCGTTGCTGTACTTGTACAGCCACGGGCCACCGTCGTAACCGGCGGTCACGGCGCAACGGAAGCTCTGGTGCTCCTCGACCTTGCGGGCCGGGATCTGCAGCACCTTGCTCTGGGTCTTGCCGTAGCACCACTTCGGCGTAACGCCGGTGTAGGGCTTGTTGCCGTCGGGGTGCGGGCCCGCGGGGTAGCCGAAGGTACGGACGTACTTACCGGTCGGCTGGTTCCACGCGACACCCTGGCCACCGACGTTGTCGCCGAGGCGACCGACGTCCTTGACCTCGTGCACGGTGATGAAGAAGTCGGTACGGATGAACTTGTGCTCCGTACCGGGCTTGATCCACGCCTGCACGAAGTACTCGGTGATGAGGTAGTTGCCGCGAGCGTCCTTGGACTTCTCGCCCTTGCCGCGGTAGCTGTCCCACTCGTGCTTGGTCACCTGGGTGACGACCGGCTCACCGAACTTGTTGCCGTTGCCGGGGCCAACGCCAGCGCGGTAGTACTCCGACTTGGTGGCGGGGACCTTCTCAACGACAGCACCGGGGTAGTCGGGGCCAACCTTCTGGCTCCGGGTGCCCCGAACGGCGCTGTAGTAGTCGGAGGTCTTCGGGTCGAGGCGACCCTTCTTGTACTCGTCGAAGGAAACCTCGGTCTCCTTGACGCCCTTCTCGCCCTTGTAGGCGTCGAACTCGGCCTTGGTGACCTGCTTCGGCTTGTTCAGCGTGCCGCCGATGCCGTTGTACACGGTGACGAACGCGTAGTCGCGGTCGAAGTCCTCGTACACATCGAAGTCGTAGTGCGTGAACGCCTGCTTGCCGATGTACAGGCCGTAAGGAGCCTTGCCCTGGTAGTAGCCCGGGACGAACACCCAGCGCGACACGACCTCGTCGTTGCCGGCGATGTCGTAGACGCAGTGACCGGCCGTGGCGACCAGGTTGCGGTACTGCGACTGGATCGACGTGCCGGAGCAGTAGTAGAGGTTACCGTCCTTCCACTCGAAGAAAACCTTGCCGATGGTCTTCGGCAGGTTCACGTTCTGAGTCTTGACGGTGACCTTCTTCTCCTCGCCAATCGGGGCCGCAGCGCCCGGCTTGGTGTCGGAGCTATACCCGCCGCCGCTCTTGATCTTCTTGACCTCGAGGGCGTCGGGGTTGAAGGCGACGGCCTTCTTCAGGGCGGCGTAGTTCGACTTGGACCAGAAGTCCAGCGTCTCCGCAGCCTGCGCGGCCGTCTTGGCGAGCGGGTCGCTGGCGACGTCGCTCTGCGCCTGGGCGGTGCCGGCGAGGCCGGCGGCCAGGAGACCGGTGGCCAGAATGGCGCCACCGGCGGGGAGGAGGATGCGCTTCAAGGTAACTCCTTGGTCTGTCGTGGAACGCTTCTTGCGTCCCATGCGTCAGTAAAGGGATAGCCAGGAACTTACAGGGTGGATCTTGGGGTTCGGTAGCTGGTTTGGAAGGAAAAGCGGCGGCTCGTGGGGCGTTATGGTTCCGTGATGTTTAAGTAGCCATTGCTGGTGACTTGCCGGAAGTGCCTGACGCGCCCGTTTTCCCAGATCAACATAAGGAAGTTGTCAGTGTGACTGCCGTGACGGCAGCGGTGCCCATCGGGCGTCGGGCGGCATGATGTGACGCAGATCACACAGACTTGATGGCACCGGATCCGGGTGGCGTGCGTCCAACCGCCCTTCGCATTCGCTGGACCCGTTCCCTGGACACGACGAAGGGCCCGGCGATGCCGGGCCCTTCGCGGGAAACGCTCACACGATCGGCTCAGGCCGGTCGCGGTGTGTCACCTAGAGGATCTTGACTCAGAGGATCTTGCCGGACCACACGTTCGAGGCGGCCTTGTAGATCGCCGCGGTCTCACCGTCGAAGTACGGCGAGGAGATGTAGTCGACGCGGTCGTTGCCGTTCTGGTCGTTGAAGGTGCTGGTGACACCGTTCACGTAACCGAGACGCTTGGAGTTGCTGTACTTGTACAGCCAGGGGCCACCGTCGGCGCCCTCGGTCATCGCGCACTTGAGCGCGACGTGCTCCTCGATCTTCTTGGCGGCCGAACCGACCAGCTTCTTCGTGGTCTTGCCGTAGCACCACTTCGGCGTGATGCCGGTGTAGGGCTTGTTGCCGTCGGGGTGCGGAGCGGCCGGGTAGCCGAACACGCGGACGTACTTGCCCGTGGGCTGGTTCCAGGCCACGCCCTGACCGCCGACGTTGTCACCGAGCCGGCCCGCGTCCTTGGCGTAGCCCTCGATGATGAAGAAGACGGTCTTGTAGAACTTGGTGGCGGTGCCCGGCTTGTACCACTGCTGCGTGTAGTAGTGGGTGATCGTCCAGTTGCCACGGGCGTCCTGCTTGACGGTCGCCGGGTACTTCTCGGCGTTGCCCTCCTGCAGCTTCTTGTACTTGGCCGCGTCGGAGTCCGTCACGATCTCGGTGACCGGCTCGCCGAACTTGAACCCGTTGCCCTTGCCGACCCTGGCCGCCTTGTACTTCTCGGCGGACACCTCGACCTTGGTGACCTCGGCGCCGGGGAAGTCGGGGCCGGTCGGCTCCGCGTTGGTGCCGCGCTTGGCCCAGCACGCCTGGATCGACGTCGGGTCGAGCTTGCACTTGCGGAACTCGGCCCGGGTGATCTCGACGTCCTTGGCGTCCTTGACGCCCTGGTACTTCTCGAACTCGGCCTTGGAGACCTGCTTCGCCTTGCCGCCACCCAGGTGGATGCCGTTGTAGACGGTGACGAACGCGTAGTCGCGGTCGTAGTCCTCGTACACGTCGAAGTCGTAGTGCGTGAAGGCCTGCTTACCGACGTAGATGCCCCAGGGCGTCTTGCCCTGGTAGTAGCCGGGCACGAAGACCCACTTGGTCATGGTGTCGGCGTTGGACTGCGTGTCGTACACACAGTGGGCGGCCGTGGCGACCAGGTTGCGGTACTTCGACTGGATCGAAGTGGCAGAGCACCACTTCTTCTCGCCCTTGCCGTTGACGAAGAACACCTTGCCGATGGTCTTCGGCATGTTGACGTTCTGCGTCTTGGTGGAGGGCTTCTTCTCCTGGCCGATCGGCGAGGCCGAGCCGGGCTTGGTGTCGGCGCTGTAGCCGCCCTTGCTCTTGAGCTTGGCGACGTCCTTGTTGTCCCAGATGTTGGACTGCTTGGCAGCCTTGAGGGCCGCACCGTTGGAGTCGGCCCAGAACTGGGCGATGGCCTTGGCATCGGCCGCGCTCTTCGCCATCGGGTCGGAGGCGACGTCGCTGGCGGCCGTGGCAGTGCCGGCCAGGCCGGCAGCCAGAAGGCCGGTAGCCAGGATGGCGCCACCGGCGGGGATGAGGATGCGCTTCAAGGGAACTGCTCCTTGCTCTGTCGTGGGTCGCAACTTGCGTCCCATGCGTCAGTAAAGGGATAGCAAGGAACATAGCGCGGCGATCTTTGCAGGTAAAAGCCGGTTTGCGAGATCCGCATGGAGCCCCAACCGCCGTGACCATTCCGTTACCAGTCAGAGATCTTCGCGGACGGTGATCATTCCGCTGCGTTTCCGCTGGGCATGTCGGGGGTGCGGTCGAGGGTGCAAAAGTGACGTAGCCGGCGGGCTACTCAGAGCGAACAGTCAAATGTGACTTAGATCACAGGAACCAAAATGGGCCTTCGGTCCGTCTAACTTCGCCTCTCAGCGTTATCGATCTTGAAACTTCCGTGCCGTAAGGGGTTCGCAGCCCTTCCCGTGTGGTGCCGTACCCAAACAGACGCGCGAAAAAAAGGGGGGTCCGGCCGAAGCCGGACCCCCTGCGCGCGTGCTCGCCTCTACTTGTACAGCTCTCCGTTGGGGCCGACGACCTTGCCGGACCACACGTTCCTGGCCGCCTTGTAGATCGCGGCCGTCTCGCCGTCGAAGTACGGCGAGGTGATGTGGTCGATCCGGTCGTTGCCGTCCTGGTCGGCGAAGGTGCTGGTGACGCCGTTGACGTAGCCGAGGCGCCTGCCGTTGTTGTAGTCGCTCAGCCAGGGGCCGCCGTCGTAGCCGGGGGTCACGGCGCACTTGAGGGCGACGTGCTCCTGGATCTTCAGCCACGGCGCGCCCACGGCCTTGCCGGTGGTCCTGCCATAGCACCACTTCGGCGTCACGCCGCTGTACGGCTTGCTGCCGTCCGGGTGCGGAGCGGCCGGGTAGCCGAACGCGCGGACGTGCCTGCCCGCGGGCTGGTTCCAGGCCACGCCCTGGCCGCCGACGTTGTCGCCGAGGCGGCCCACGTCCTTGGCGGGCAGGATGTAGTAGCGCTTGCCCCAGCTGCGCTTCGGGCCGCTGAAGCGTTGGTACTCCTTGCGGTCCACCTGCTTGGCGCCGTCGAAGGCGATGCCGTTGTAGACGGTGACGAACGCGTAGTCGCGGTCGTAGTCCTCGTACACGTCGAAGTCGTGGTGGGTGAAGGCCTGCTTGCCCACGTAGATGCCCCACGGGGCCTTGCCCTGGTAGTAGCCGGGCACGAAGATCCAGTTGGCCAGGACGTCCCGGTCACTGTCGGTGTCGTACACGCAGTGGGCGGCGGTGGCGACCAGGTTGCGGTAGTTCGACTGGATGGACGTGGCCGAGCACCAGCGCTGCCTGCCGGATCCGTCGACGAAGAAGACCTTGCCGATCGTCTTCGGCAGGTTGACGTTCTGCACCTTGGCGACGGGCTTGCGCTCCTCGCCGATCGGGGCGGCGCTGCCCGGACCGCCGTCGGGGCTGACGCCGCCCTTGGAGACGACCTTTCGTACGTCCTTGGCGTCCCACGTGTAGGCCGAGGCGGCGCGGAGGGCGGCGCCGTTGGACGCGGCCCAGAACGTCGCGACCGAGGAGGCCTGTGCGGTGCCGCGGGCCATCGGGTCGGTGGCGACGTCGCCGCGCGCCTGCACGACGCCCGCGAGACCGGTCGCCAGCAGGCCGGTCGCGAGGACGGCACCACCGGCCGGGAGGGTGATTCGCTTCAAGGTAACTCCAGGCTTCGCCTTGTGCTGAGGTGACGTTCATGGTCAGCGAATGGTCAGCCGGAACCTACAGGCAGGTCTGTGATCTAGTGAATTTCGCCGGGAGCGCGCCGGTCGCCGGAAACGCGGCCGTGATCGACCCGAGATGTGATCGGGGCTGATCACCGGAGGCGGTGTGCAGCTCTGTGTAACTTACGTCACATTTGCCGGGGTGGTGAGGGAGGCGGCGTGCTTGTAGACCTCGCCAGTGGCCGCCGTGAAGTTGGGTGAGGAGACCGCGTCGTAGGCGCCCTTGGCATCGCGGTTCCAGGTCAGGCTGTTGACCCCGCTGAGGCTGCCGATCCCCTTGGCGGCCTGGTAGCCGATCAGCCAGGCGCCGCCACTGGCCCCCGCGCTGAAGTTGCACGGCTGGAGCTGCACCCCGTACTGCAGGTCGAAGTTAGGGGCGACGGTCCATCGGGTGCTGCCGGTGCACGACTGCAGGGTCCGGCCGTTGAACGGGCGGCTGCCGTCGGGCTGGGGGCCCGCCGGGTAGCCGAAGGCGGTGATCCGGTTGCCGATCCCGTTGGAGAGGGCGAGGCCCTGGCCGCCGACCTTGTCCTGCAGCCTGCCGGTGTCCTGCATGACCAGCCGGCCGCTCTTCGTCGCCCAGGTGAAGCCCCGGTGCACGGTCACGAACGCGTAGTCGTAGTCGTAGTCGCCTTTGCCCGGCCAGTGCTCGTGCATGCTGATCGCGGCGCCGACGTAGATCCCGTCGGGCGTTTCGCCGTTGGGGCCCGGGTTGGGGACGAAGATCCAGTATTCGGCGGCCTTGGCCTGCCGGGAGTCGTAGGCGCAGTGCCCGGCCGTGGCCACGACGCTGCGGTTCTTGGCCGCGACCGCGCTGGCGGAGCACCAGTACTCCTTGGCGCCGAACCGGAAGAAGACCTTGCCCATGGTCCGGGCGGCCGCTGCCTGATTCGGCACGACGGCGGGCACGGTGAGCGCGGTCTTGGACTTCTTGGTCGCGACGGTCTGGCCGCTGCCGGCCCCGCCCGCGGAGCCCGATGAGGCGGAGGCGGGCTGCGATCCCGGCGTCGCCGGGCTGTAACTGTCGGCCGCCTTGAGCCGGTCGGGCTTCCAGTAGGCGGCCACCCGCTGCACGTCGGCCGCGGTCTTGGCCAGTGTGACCGAGTAGACCCGGCTGTCCGCCGAGGCACTCCCCCCGAAGGTGGGCAACACGAGCAGCGCGCTGAGCGCGACTGCTACGAGGTGCCTGGCCCGGGGGATCATCAAATGTCTTTCTTTGGGGTTGTAAGGCTAGATTTTTGCAGATCAACACACTGTATTGCAGCCGGGATGAAGATTTGTTATCGGATCAAGAGTGACTTCCGTCCCATAAGGATGGCGTCAAGGCGTCCCTCCGGTTAGCTTCCGCCGATCTTAGGTAACCGGCGTCGCCACAGGTCAGGCCGCTGTTGGGGCGTTCTCGACGGCCATTCCCGCGCGGCATTCAGCCTCCTTTCTTGATCATTATTGGTTGCCGGTCTTCCTCGCGACAGGGTCCCGGCCCTATGCCAGAGCCGGGACCCCTGAAGAGCGGGTTACGGCATGTTGCCGGTCCACCGGTTCGCGGCGGCCTTGTAGACCTTGTACGTGTCACCGTTGAAGTACGGCGACGAGATGTGGTCGTACCGGTCGTTGCCGTCGGTGTCCCATGCCACGCTGTTGACGCCGATCAGGTAGCCGGTGCGCGTCGCGTTCTTGTAGTTGTAGAGGAACGGTCCACCGCTGGCCCCGGCCGTGAAGGCGCACCTGAAGCCGACGTGCTCCTGCAGGTTGTACTTCGGCGCGGCGGGCATCGCCGTCGTCTTGCCGTAGCACCATTTCATCGTGCGGCCGGTGAACGGCTTGTCGCCGTCGGGGTGCTCGCCGGCCGGGTAGCCGAAGGAGAAGACGTTCGCCTTGGTGCTGCGGTTCCAGGTGAAGCCCTGGCCGCCGACGTTGTCGCCGAGGCGGCCGACGTTCTGCTTCACCGGGCGCCACGTGTCGCCGACCTTCGTCCACTTGACCTTGATGCCGTTGTAGACGTTGACGAACGCGTAGTCGAAGTCGTAGTCCTCCTTCACCACGAAGTCGTCGTGCGCGTTGAACGTCTTGGCGGCGTAGATGCCGTAGGGGGCCTTGCCGTCCCAGACGTTCTTGCCGTCCCAGTACGACGGGATGAAGATCCAGTTGTCGTAGAAGCGGTTCGTCTTGATGTCGTAGACGCAGTGGCCCGAGGTGGCCACCAGGTTGCGGTACTTGCCCTGGACGGAACTCGCCGAGCAGTACCTCCAGCTCTTCGGGTCTCTCGGGTTGGCCCCCGGCAGCGTGAAGAACACGCGGCCGACCGTGTTGGGCAGGTTGACCTGCTTGCTCTTGACGGTCTTGGTCTTCTCCTCGCCGATCGGGGGGACGGATCCGGGCGGGCCGTCAGGGGTGGAGTTGGTGCCCTTGACGCCCCTGGAGGTCGCGTCGAGGGCGTGGTCGTAGTCGGTGGCCTGCTTGATCCGGTCGGGGGTCCAGAACTGCACGGCCTGGGAGGCGGGCGTAGCCGCGTTCTTGGAGACGACATCTGAGGGTGCCGTCGCGCTCGCGCTGACCGTGCCGGCGGTGAGTCCGACGGCCACCAGGCCGGCGAACGGAACCGCGATGCGCCTTGCTCGGGAATACATGGAGCTCCTCTCAGTTCTCGGCGGCCCAGAGCGGGGTACAGCGCCCCGGTGGGCCAGGAAAACGATCAGAACATTAATGAATGGCGCAAGGCGGTAGCCAGGAAACGACGTGAAAAAGCATGGCCCGGTTCCGTTCCGTTATATGAATAGCTAATTCGCATGTATTCTTAAAAAGCATTTCCGCAGGTCAGAAGAGCCTTGAGTGCCATCTAGCACCAATGGCAACTCTGCGGATCCAGGCGCATCAGGCAACACGGGTAACACTGATTATCAGTCGCCACTACTTATCAACCGAATCTTGTTCTGGTTAGATGGCGGCATGGACCCACGCACCCCCTGCCTCGTCGGCGCGGCCCAGCGCACCGTCCGCGACCAGCCCGGTCCCGAGCCACTCGACCTGTGGGAGGACGTCGCCCGCCAGGCGGCCCGCGACGCCCGGCTGCCCGCCGAGCGCCTCGACTCGATCCAGCTCGTCTACACCGACTCCTGGCAGTACGACTCCCCGGTCGACCGGCTCGCCGAACGCCTCGGCGCCGCCCCGCGCCACCGCGCCTACTCCCGCGTCAGCGGCACGGCGCCGCAACTGCTCATCGGCGAGGCCGCCGCCAGGATCGCGGCCGGTGAGCTCGACTCGGCCCTGGTCGCCGGGGCCGAGGCGCTGGCCACCCGCCGCTTCTACCGGAAGGCCGGCGAGCACGTGCCGTGGAGCCATCCGGCCGACCCCAAGCCGCCCTACGGCTGGGAACGCCCTCCGCACCCGGCCGAGCTGGCCCACGAGCTGTTCCTCCCGGTGCACACCTACGCGATCATGGAGACGGCCCGCCGGGCCGCGCTCGGCCTGCCGATGGCCGAGGAGATGGCCGACCGGGGGCGGATGATGGCGCCGATGACGGAGGTGGCCGCCGCCAACCCCTACGCGTGGCGGCGGACCGTCCGCACCCCGGAGGAGCTGGTGACCGGCAGCCGGTTCGTCGGCTGGCCGTACACCCGCGACACCGTGGCCGTCCTGGAGGTCGACCAGGCGGCGGCCGTCGTCCTGGTCAGCACCGAGCTGGCCGACCGGCTCGGCGTCCCGGCCGACCAGCGGGTCTACCTGCGCGGCTGGGCGTACGCGGAGGACACCTGGGAGGTGGCGGCGCGGCCCGCCCTCGGCGCGTCGCGGGCCATCGCGCGGGCCGCCGAGGCCGCCTTCGAGCGGGCCGGGCTCGGGCTCGACGACATGCACGCGCTCGATGTCTACAGCTGCTTCGCGATCGCGCTCCGCCAGGCCTGCGACGCGATCAAGCTCGATCCGATGGACTCGCGCGGGCTCACCGTCACCGGCGGCCTGCCGTACGCGGGCGGGCCGGCCAGCGGCTACGTGCTCCACTCGACCGCGACGATGGCCGGGCTGCTGCGCGCGCAGTCGGGCCACGGCCTGGTCACCGGCGTCGGCATGCACCTGACCAAGCACACCTACGCCGTCTGGTCGAGTGAGCCCGGCGGGGTTCTGGGCGACGCGGCGCCCGTCCACACGGCCGAGCCGGTGGAGATCGTCTCCCTGTACGACGGTCCGGCCGTCGTCGCCGGATACACCGTGATGCACGGGCGCGACGGGGCGGCCGAGAAGGGGATCGTCATCGTGGACCTGCCGGGCGGCGGCCGGGCCCATGCCCTCGTGCGGGAGCCTGGTCTGCTGGCCGACGCCGAGTCCCGCGAGCTGGTCGGGCAGGCGGTGACACTGACCTCCGACGGCAAGGTCAATGTGGCGCTCTGGTAAGTCGAAAAGTTGCGCAAAGATTGTGACCGCATGACTACGATCCGTTGTTGACATTTTTATGTCAGGCGCGGATGCTGGTGTCATGCGGAGGACCACGGTGCGGATCGACGAAGCACTCCTCAACGAGGCGAAGGCGTACGCGGCACGCAATGGACGCAGTCTCACCTCAGTGATGGAGGATGCCTTGCGGCAACTACTCAACCGCTCCGCCGATGCGGCCGAGCGTCCCCACGTCAGTCTTCCCGTCTCCGGTGCCGAGACCGGGCCCAAGCTGACGTGGGCCGAGATCGAGGCGATTCTCGAGCTCGAGGACCTCGAGCGTTACCTCGGGGGGCCGCAGCATGCGGATGCTTGACGTCAACGTGCTCGTCAACGCCCAGAGGCGAGACATGGAGCACCACGAGCCCTGCCACTCCACGCTCAAGGAGCTGATCTACGGCGACGAGGCCTACGCCGTGAGCGACTTCGTCATCAACGGCTTCATGCGCATCGTGACCAATCGCCGCATCCCAGGGGCGACCACCTTCGAAACCGCGAGAGGGTTCTCCGACACCGTCCGCCATCAGCCGCACGCCGTCATCGTCGCTCCTGGTCCGCGGCATTGGGAGATCTTCACGCGTCTTTGCCGTCAGATCGGGGCCACGGGCAACCTGGTGCCCGATGCCTACCTGGCCGCGCTGGCCATCGAGCATGGTTGTGAATTCGTGACCTGTGACAAGGACTTCACCCGGTTCGAGGGGTTGCGCTGCCGGTCGCCCCTCAACTGAACTGAGGGCCAGGGCGCAAACGCCAGGCACACTCGGCAAGGATCGTCGTGGCCGATCAGTTCGATGTCATCGAGGTGGGGGAGCGCGGCCGCCGCAAGTGGCTCGGGTTCGTGATTCTGCTGGCGCTCCTGGCGATCCCCGTCGCCGGCCTGCTCGCCAGCCGCGATCCCGCCCCCCGGCCGGACGCGGGGCTGGAGGCGGTGCCCGACCCCATCCAGTCGCTGCGCACGGTGCGAAACAACGCCCCCAATGTCCTCAACGCGAAATCCGAGCCCAAGGGCGACGACGAGATCATCCGGGTGGTCTTCCCGCACGGTGTCCGGGCCGAGATCCGCTACCCCGCCGGGCTCGCGCTCGACGAGCTGGGGTCCCGCCCGTTCCAGGGAGCCTGGATCGACGGCCAGTACCGCCGCCTCCTGGCGCCCTACGGCGGCGAGGTCGAGGTGTCCAAGGGGGGCGAGCCGATCAGGAAGCTCACCTCCAACGTCCAGCTGTGGCCGCGCCAACCGGGCAGCGGCTCGTACGGGCAGGTGTTGCTGTTCTCCTTCGGAACGTGGCGGCTGGCGCTCTACGACCGGCTGGACGGGCTGACCTTCGAGCAGCGCATGGCCATGGCCGAGGGCCTGCACGGCAGGCTCACCAAGGACGGCTACCTCGTTCTGACGGGCGACGGGCCGGTCCGGCTGGCCAAGCCCGGCGAGACCGTGCGGGGCGACCCGGTCGGACCGCAGCTCTGGTTCGGTGGTGTCATCGGCGACACGGTGGTGTTCACCCCGACGCCCGGCTGTGCCAAGGCGGCGGAGGCGCCGGCGCTGATGGAGCGGCGCGGCCGACCGGCCCAGAGCGTGTGCCGGGGCGACGTGCGGATCGCCGTCGCGGGATCGCCGTCGTTCGTTCAGCAGGCCGTCAAGGGGATCCGGATCACGCTGAAGTAAGGTGCGGCCATGTTCGCCGTAACCGCCACACAGACCGATCCCGACAATCCTCTCGCCGGGCTGACGCTCGGCGAGCACCCGGAGCCGCAGGTCCCTGACGGCTGGACGACCGTCTCGGTACGGGCGGCCGCTCTCAACCACCACGACCTCTGGACCCTCAAGGGTGTCGGCATCAGGCAGGACCGGCTGCCCATCGTGCTCGGCTGCGACGCGGCAGGCGTCGACGAGGACGGCAACGAGGTCATCGTGCACTCGGTGATCGGCAGCGGCGCCGACGAGACGCTCGATCCCAAGCGCACGCTGCTGTCCGAGGTGCACGACGGCACGTTCGCCGAGCGGGTCGCCGTGCCGCGCCGCAACCTGGTGCCCAAGCCGGCCGCGCTGACCTTCGAGCAGGCCGCCTGCCTGCCCACGGCCTGGCTGACCGCCTATCGGATGCTGTTCGACAAGGCCGGTCTGCAGCCCGGCGCGACCGTGCTCGTCCAGGGCGCCGGCGGCGGGGTCGCGACCGCCCTGATCGCGCTCGGCCGGGCGGGCGGCTACCGGGTCTGGGCGACCAGCCGCTCGGCGAGCAAGCGCGAGCAGGCGCTCAAGCTCGGCGCCGACCAGGTCTTCGAGACGGGCGCGCGACTGCCCGAGCGGGTCGACGCGGTCATGGAGACGGTCGGCCAGGCCACCTGGGACCACTCGCTCAAGTCGCTCAAGCCCGGCGGGCGCGTCGTGGTGTCCGGGGCCACCAGCGGCGCGGTGCCGTCGGCCGACCTCACGCGGGTCTTCTTCCTCCAGCTCTCGATCGTCGGCTCCACGATGGGCACCCGCGACCAGCTCCAGCGCCTGGCCGTCTTCCTGGAGCAGACGGGGGTGCGTCCGGCCATCGACCGGACGATGCCGCTGACCGAGGCGCGCGACGGGTTCGCCGCCATGCACGAGGGCGAGCTGTTCGGGAAGATCGTCTTTACCGCCTGATAAGTGAAGGGTTACTTCGACGCCTGCCGGGTGATACAAAAGAGGCGAGTTTGTATCACTCGGGAGGCGTCGTCATGGACGTTGAACCGTTCGGCCCAGGCTCGATGCACTGGGAGTCCGCCGGCGAATACCGCAACCTGCTGGTGGCAGGGAGCGCGCTGGTCATCCAGACCATGCACCCCGCCGTCGGCGCGGCCGTCGCCGAGCACTCCACCTACCAGCAGGATCCGTGGGGGCGGCTCAGCCGCACACTCTCCTCGATCCAGAAATGGGTGTACGGCGGGGCGGCCGGGGATGCCGAGGGAGCGCGGTTACGCGAGCTGCACAAGCCGATCAGCGGCGTGGACGAGCAGGGCAGGGCCTATCACGCGCTCAACGGCGAGGCGTGGGCCTGGGTGCACCTGTCGTTGTTCGAGCGCTTCGTCACGCTCAACCGCTACTTCGGCACGCCGTACACGCGAGAGCAGGAACGCGCGCTGTACGAAGAGGCGCGGCGGCTCGGCGCGATCCTGCGGGTGCCCGAGCGGGAGATGCCCGAGGACCTGGCGGCGTACTGGACGTACTTCGAGGCGATGGTGGCCGACCGGCTCGAACCCCATCCGACCGCACTGGAGGTGCTCGCCGTCATGCGGGGCACCCCCGCGCCGCCGGGGCTGCCGAAGCCGCTGCGCCGCGTCTGGACCCCGGTGGGCGTCGGGTCGGGCGGGTTCAACCACTTCGTGACCGTCGGCACGCTGCCGCCGGCCGTACGGAAGAAGCTGGGGTTGTCCTGGTCGGCGCGGGACGAACGGCGGCTGCGGCAGATCGGGCGGGCGGTGGCGGCGCTCACGCCGCGGCTGCCGGAGCGCCTCAGATACATGCCGATCGCCTATCACGCCCGCCGGACCGCCCGCAGCCGGCGGGGCCTGGAGCAGGCGCTCCGCTCGGCCTGACCCAGCACTCGGCCCGGTCCTGCGCTCGGCCTGACCCAGGGCTCGGCCTGACCCAGGGCTCGGTCTGACCCAGGGCTCGGTCTGACCCAGGGCTCGGTCTGACCCAGGGCTCGGCCCAGTCCTGCGGTCGGGCGGGTTCGCCGCGTGTGGATGGGCCGCCTCATCGCAGAGCGGTCAGCGAAGAATGTCGCGGATGCGGGTCGAGGCCTCGTCGAGCACCGTACGGACCTGGTCGACGGTCTCACGGGTGAGCCGGGTGTCCGACGCCTCCTCGCGGACCCTGGCCACGAAGTCGGCCAGCAGGCCGCCCAGCTCGGCGTCGAGCGCGGCCCGGTTGGCGGGCGCGCCGCCGACCGTGGCCCAGACCTCGGCCCAGATCCGGCGCCACTCGCCGGTGAGCCGCTCACTCTCGTTCTGCCACTGTGTGGCGTGCTCCGTCCACTGCCGCTTCTGCTCCTCCTTGATCCGCCTGAAGTGCGCCTTCTGCTCGTCGCCCAGCCGCTTGCCGTCCTCCTGGGCGCCGACGCGGACATCCTTGGCCATCTTGGTCAGCTCCTCGCGGAGCGACTTGACCGTGTCGCGCACGTCCTCCTTCACCTCGCGGGCGATGTCGCGCACCGAGGCGGAGATTTCCTGCTCCAGGTCGTCGAGCTCGTCGAGGCGCGCGTTGAGCTCGTCGCGGCCCCTGTCGGTGATCGAGAACACCTTCTTGCCGTCGATCACCTCGTGCGTGACCAGGCCCTCCTCCTCCAGGCGGGCCAGACGAGGATAGATGGTGCCGGGCGAGGGCGAGTAGACGCCGAGGAAACGGTCCTGCAACAGCCGGATGACCTCGTATCCGTGGCGGGGGCTCTCCTCCAGCAACTTCAGCAGGTACAGCCTGAGGCGGCCGTGACCGAACACCGGGCTCATGCGTTCTCTCCCTTGAGCAGCGCGGCCTGGCCGGAGACCGTGGTCGCCGACAGCGAGGCCATGCCGCCACCCAGCCGCCCCGACAGCGACTTCGTGCCGGGACCGCTCTCGTTGGACAGTTTGTCGAAGGTGCTGACCAGCCGCCCGGAGGTGGACCTGATGGTCACGTCCGCCTCCACGTCTTCCGGCAGCCTGACCAGGATGTCACCCGAGACGGTGGTCAGGGTCACCCGGCCGGTCGGCCGGAGCAGGAGATCGGCGGTGATCCGTCCGGACACGGTGTTGGCCCGCAGCCGGCGTGGCGTGCCGTCGGCCACGGTGAGGTCGCCCGAGACGCTGTTGAACGCCAGGTCGCCCTCCATGGAGCGGCTCTCGACGTCGCCGGAGACGGTGTTGGCGTGCACCGCGCCGCTCACCCCGTCGAGAACGATGGCCCCGGAGACGCCCTTGACCTGCGTGGTGTTCTCGAACCCGGCGACCACGGCGGAGGCGGAGACCACTCCGGCGTTGACGGCGCACTGCTTGGGCACGGTGAGCGTCGCGACGGTGTGGCGGCGGTCACGACGCAGCCAGCCGAGCATGCCGTCCCAGGTGAGGTCCTTGAAGGCGACGCTCAGCTTGCCGGTGTCCTCGTCGTAGGTGACCACCAGGGGAGAGGCGGACTCCAGTTCGGCCACCTCCAGGGTCGGCGGGCCCTCACTGGCGAGCACGGCCAGCCTGCCGGCGACTATCCGCACGTCCAGTGAGGTGACCCGGCCGAACGTCAGCCGCTCCGGCCCCTCGATCGTCCACAACTGCATGATCCCTGCCCTCCCGGCGACTTCTCGCTTACATCAACACGATATGTCGCGTTTGACGAGAACTCAAGATGTATCGCGTTTACCGGTGGGACTTTCTCGGCCGTTTCATGCAGGCAGCCTGTTTCGTGGCACGAAATCCCAGTCGTGCTACTCGTCCTCGTCGTCGAGCCGGGCCAGCCAGGTTGCCAGCCGCTCGACCGGCGTCTCGAACTCGGGATTGAGGTCAACGAACTCGCGCAGCCGCTCGCTCAGCCAGAGCAGGCTGACCTCCTCCTCGCCACGCCGCGTGGCGAGCTCCTCGATCCCCCGATCGGTGAAGTACATGGTGCTTCTCCTGCCTTGTTCCACGGTCGTGTGAAGGGGCGGCCCCCTTCGCACGGCACGTGGCGTGGTGAGCAGTGAGCCCCCGCCGAAGGGCGGGGGCTCACCAGGTGGGATCAGCCGAACAGCTGGTGGATGATCCCCTGGAGCTCGTTGTCGTGAGCGGAGTGCGAACCCGTCGCGGGCGAGCTGTTGGCCGCCCGGGAGACGCGGCTCAGCGGGCGACCGCCGAGCAACTGCGGGTCCTCCGCCAGCTTGAGCGTGAGGTAGGGCCACGGGCCCATGTTGGTCGGCTCGTCCTGCGCCCAGACCAGCTCGGCCTGCGAGCCGTAGCGGCCCAGCTCTGCCGTGAGCTCGTCGGCCGGGAACGGGTAGAGCCGCTCCAGCCGGACGATCGCGACGTCATCGCGCTCCGCCTGCTCCCGCCCGGCGACCAGGTCGTAGTAGACCTTGCCGGAACAGAGCACCACCTTGGTGGCCTTGGCCGGATCGACCGTGGTGTCGCTCAGCACCGGCTGGAAGGTGCCGGTGGTGAAGTCTGCCGCGTCGGACGTCGCCCGCTTGTGGCGGAGCAGCGACTTGGGCGTGAAGACCACCATCGGCTTGTGCCGGCCCGACTCGACCTGCCAGCGCAGCAGGTGGAAGTAGTTGGCCGGGGTGGTGGGCTGCGCGACCGTCATGTTGTCGAGCGCGCAGACCTGCAGGAACCGCTCGATGCGGGCCGAGGAGTGGTCGGGACCCTGGCCCTCGTAGCCGTGCGGCAGCAGCATCACGACGCCGGACTTCTGGCCCCACTTCTGCTCACCGGACGAGATGAACTCGTCGATGATCGTCTGGGCGCCGTTGACGAAGTCGCCGAACTGCGCCTCCCAGGCCACCAGGGCATCGGGGCGCACGACGCTGTAGCCGTACTCGAAGCCGAGCGCCGCGAACTCGCTGAGCAGCGAGTCGTAGATGTAGAACTTCGTGGTGCCCTGGTTGAAGGTCTTGAGCGGCGTGTGCTCCGCGCCGGTCATCCGGTCGACCAGCACCGCGTGGCGCTGGGTGAACGTGCCTCGCCGGGAGTCCTGCCCGACCAGGCGGACCGGGTGGCCGTCGATGAGCAGCGAGCCGAACGCCAGCGTCTCACCCATGGCCCAGTCGATCGTGCCCTGCTCCACCATCTGGCCACGCCGCTGGAGCACCGGCGCGAGGCGCGGATGCGGAGTGAAGCCGTCAGGCAGGTTGAGCTGGGTTTCGACGATGCGCTTGAGCGTCTCGTCGCTGATCGCGGTGGGTGTGTCGGCGTGCGACCACTTGACGACCTCCGCCGGTGGCACGCGCATCGCGCCCGCCTCCAGCGGCTTCCTGGACGCCTCGCGGGTCTCGGTGAACGCCTGCTCCAGCTTGGCCTGGTAGTCGCGCAGCGCCTGCTCGGCCTCCTCGACCGTGATGTCGCCCCGGCCGATCAGCGCCTCGGTGTAGAGCTTGCGGGTCGAGCGCTTGGCGTCGATCAGGTCGTACATCAGCGGCTGGGTGAAGGCCGGGTTGTCGCCCTCGTTGTGACCGCGGCGGCGGTAGCAGATGAGGTCGATCACCACGTCCTTGCGGAACGCCTGGCGGTATTCGTAGGCCAGCTCGCCCACGCGGACCACGGCCTCGGGGTCGTCGCCGTTGACGTGGAAGATCGGCGCCTGGATCATCCGCGCGACGTCGGTGGCGTAGACCGAGGAGCGGGACGACGCCGGCGACGTCGTGAACCCGACCTGGTTGTTGACCACCACGTGCACGGTGCCACCGGTGCGGTAGCCGCGCAGCTGCGACAGGTTGAGCGTCTCGGCCACGACGCCCTGGCCGGCGAAGGCCGCGTCGCCGTGGACGAGGACCGGCAGGACCGTGAAGCCCTCCTCGCCGCGCTCCAGGAGGTCCTGCTTGGCCCGGACGACGCCTTCGAGCACCGGGTCGACCGCCTCCAGGTGGGACGGGTTGGCGACCACCGAGGCGGCGATCGTCTTGCCGCTGGGAGCGGTGAACGTGCCCGACGCGCCGAGGTGGTATTTCACGTCACCGGAGCCGTGCGCGGTGCGCGGGTCGATGTTGCCCTCGAACTCGCCGAAGATCTGCCCGTAGGACTTGCCCACGATGTTGGCCAGCACGTTGAGCCGGCCGCGGTGGGCCATGCCGATGACGACCTCGTCGAGGTCCTCGTCGGCCGCGTCGCTGATCACCGAGTCGAGCAGCGGGATCAGTGACTCGCCGCCCTCCAGCGAGAAGCGCTTCTGGCCGACGAACTTGGTCTGCAGGAACGTCTCGAACGCCTCGGCGGTGTTGAGCCGGCTGAGGATGTTGAGCTGTTCGTCGCGGGCCGGAGAGGTGTGCGGCTTCTCCACCCGGGCCTGGATCCAGGCCCGCTCCTCGGGGTTCTGGATGTGCATGTACTCGATGCCGACCGTGCGGCAGTAGGAGTCGCGCAGCACACCCAGGATCTCGCGGAGCTTCATCAGCGGACGCCCGCCGAAGCCGCCGGTGGCGAACTCGCGCTCGAGGTCCCACAGCGTCAGCCCGTGCGACTGGATGTCGAGGTCGGGGTGCTTGCGCTGCTTGTACTCGAGCGGGTCGGTCTCGGCCATGAGGTGGCCACGCACGCGGTAGGCGTGGATCAGCTCGATGACCCGTGCCGACTTGGCCACGTCGTCGTCGTGCGACCACGAGATGTCCTGGACCCAGCGGACCGGCTCGTAGGGGATCCGCAGGGCTTCGAAGATCTCGTCGTAGAAGCCGTCCTCGCCGAGCAGCAACCGGTGGATCGTGCGCAGGAAGTCACCCGACTGCGCGCCCTGGATGATCCGGTGGTCGTAGGTGCTGGTCAGCGTGATGACCTTGGAAACGGCCAGCCGGGAGAGCGTGTCGGGGGACGCGCCCTGGTATTCGGCCGGGTATTCCATCGCGCCGACGCCGATGATGGTGCCCTGGCCGGGCATCAGGCGGGGCACGGAGTGGACGGTGCCGATCGTGCCGGGGTTGGTCAGCGAGATCGTGGTGCCGGTGAAGTCGTCGACCCCGAGCTTGCCCGCGCGCGCCTTGCGGACCACCTCTTCGTACGCCATCCAGAACTGCCGGAAGTCCATCTCCTCGGCGGCCTTGATGGACGGCACGAGGAGCTGGCGCTCACCGTTGCTCTTCTGCACGTCGATGGCCAGACCCAGAGCGACGTGCTCGGGCTTGACCAGGGTCGGCTTGCCGTCGACCTCGGTGTAGGAGTGGTTCATCTCCGGCATCGACCTCAACGCCTTGACCACGGCGTAGCCGATCAGGTGCGTGAAGGAGACCTTGCCGCCGCGACCCCGCTTGAGGTGATTGTTGATCACGATGCGGTTGTCGACGAGCAGCTTGGCGGGGATGGCGCGGACGCTGGTCGCGCTGGGGATGACAAGTGAGGCGTCCATGTTGGCGGCTGTGCGGGCCGCGGCGCCGCGCAGTTTGACCTCTTCGGCGCCCTTGGGCACCGGCGTGGCCGGCTGCTTCGGCTTCACAACGGGGGCCGGAGCGGCCGCCGCCTTGGGCGGTGGAGCCGCCTTCGGTGGCGCCGGAGGAGGAGGCGCGGTCGTGGTGCCGTTTGCCGCCTCCCTGGCCGGGGCCCGGCCCGGTCCATAGTCAGGGTTGTAGTCAGCGAAGAAATTCCACCAGGCCTTGTCAACAGACTCGGGGTCCTGGAGGTACTTCTGGTACAGCTCGTCGACAAGCCATTCGTTCTGACCAAAGCTTGCCAGCGGGTTTGTCCGCGACGACTCAGACGACACGGCGGAAATCGCCCTCTTCCGCAGATCGGCGTTGATGATAGAGAACTTGTCCAAGGTTACTCGTCCTGGCAGCCAGCGCGTGCAGCAGAGGCCGCGCCGCCACGACTGATCCTCTCAGGAGGTTCGCCGGAGGTCACGTCCCCCTAGTCAGTCCAGGCGGTGCCGCCATTATTACCTTTTGGTATCAACAACTCGACGGGGGGTTTATCTTCCTCCGAACAGCAATCTGGTATAGACCCGCACGTCGGGGGATAGTTCGGATAGGAGGTCGCCCAGTTCCTCGCCGGCCGTCTTCAACTCCTCAAGCGTCATGGGCTCCAGCCGCTCCAGGATGAACAGCGCGTTGACCGTCTCCTCGGTGAGCCGGGTGCGCGCCACCTGGCGCCAGTTCCACCTGCGGCAGGTGACGCCGGTGTCGTCGCGCCAGATCACCTCGCCGGGCTCGGGCCGCCCGAGCGCCTCCTCGGACTCCTCGTCGCCCACCGCCCTGATCAGCCGCGCCGGGCCGGAGTAGCGGTCGAGGTCTTCGCCGCCGATCGGCAGCGCGTGCTTCACGCTGATCGAGTTGTAGGCGTCGACGACCTGGTTGATCTCCGGCAGCGGCAGGCGGCGAGTGAGCGCGTCGACCGACGGGCGGGTGCGGGAGGGCTTGGCGCCGAACGCGCGGTAGGCGTCGCGCCACGCCTCGATCTTCTCCGGCTGGGCGGAGCACGCCGAGGCGTCGGCCAGCCAGGCGCGGGATCGGTCGTCGCTGGGGCCGTTGCGCAGGCCGTGGGCCGTGACGAGGAGCACCGCGAAGTCGGGACGTAGCGCGAAGACGGACTCGTCCACCCAGATGTCGTCAAGCATGCCGCCGATTTTACGAGCACGGGCGTGCACGTACGGGATACCGCAAAATACTCTTTGCAAAATTGCCTTTGCGGTTTACCCTTCGAGGCATGGAAGAGTCGTACGAGATCAGTGACCCGAGGGTGCTCAAGGTGGTGGCCCATCCGCTGCGGGTGCGGCTGCTCGGGCTGCTGCGCGGCGACGGCCCCGCGACGGCCAGCGAGCTCGGGCGCGCCGTCGGCGAGAGCTCCGGCTCCACCAGCTACCACCTGCGCGAGCTGGCCAAGTACGGGTTCATCGAGGAGGACCCGGCGCGGCGCGACGGCAGGGAGCGCCGCTGGCGCGCCCGCCACCGCTACACCTCCTGGGACAACCTGCGCATGTCGGCCACGCCCGAGGGGGTCGAGGCGGTCAGGATCATGCACCTGCGCCAGGTGGAGGCGCTCGCCCGCGCGGTCGAGGAGTACGACGGCTCCTCCTGGTCCGACGACTGGGTCGAGGTCGCCGGGCTCAGCGACCACCTCGTGTCCCTGCCGCCCGCGGGGCTGCGCGAGCTGGAGCAGCGGGTCGACGACCTGGTGCGCGAAGTCGCCGAGCGCTACGCCGACGCCCCGGACGCCGCCCCGGTCCACCTCTGGGCCGGCGGCTTCCCCCGCGCGGCCACCGGAGACCTCCCGGATGTGGCCGGTGAGGGGCCTTCGCGTACGGCTCGAAAAGACTCGCGTACGACCTGGCAGAGAGGGGATGGCCGATGACCGGTCGGTCCGTGTTGCGGCGTTACCTGGTGGTCAGCTTCCTGACCTGGTTACCGGTGGGCCTGATGATGCCGGTCATGGTGCTGCTCATGACTTCCCGGGGGCTGAGCCTGGCCCAGGTCGGCCTGGTCACCACGGTGTTCTCGGCCGTCACGATCGCGCTGGAGCTGCCGACGGGCGGGCTGGCGGACGTCGTCGGGCGGCGGAAGGTGCTCGCCCTGTCGGCCGGCTTCACCGTGGCGGCGCTGGTGATGATGGCGATGTCCACCACCGTGTGGATGTTCCTGGTGACGGGCGTGCTGAAGGGGGTGGCCCGCGCTCTGTCGAGCGGGCCCGCCACCTCCTGGTACGTCGACACGCTGCACGAGATCGAGGGCCGCGACGCCGATCTCAAGCCGGGGCTGGCGCGGGGCGGCGCCATGGAGTCGGCGGCGCTCTGCCTGGGGGTGCTGGCGGGCGGCTTCGTGCCGCTGCTGCTGGGGCCGGGCGGCCCGATTCTCCCGCTGGCCGAGCCGCTGCTGCGGCCGGGCGGTCCGATCTCTCCGCTGGCCGTGCCGCCCCTGCTGGGCGCGGTGGCCGCGGTTGTGCTGCTGGTCGTGGTGGTGCTCGCCATGCCCGAGCCGTCACACGCGCGCCGCTCGCTCGGCGGCGTGCTGCGTGAGGTGCCGCGGACCGTGGCCGGAGGGCTGCGGATGGCTGTTCGCGGCGCGTTGCTGCGCCGTCTGATGCTGGCCGCGGCGGCCTCGGGGGTCGCGCTCGCCGCGGTCGAGCTGCTCACTCCGGGCCGGCTGGCCGAGCTGGCGGGCACGGCCGAGCTCGGCGGCGCCGCCTACGCGGTCGTGGCCGCGCTCGGGTTCGCCGGAAGCGCGGCGGGCAGCTCGATCGCTCCGTGGGCGGCCCGGGCCGCGGGCGGCTCGGCGCGCGGGGCGGCGGCGGGCGCCGTGCTGACCGCGCTGTCGATCGGCGGCCTCGCGGCCACGGCCGGGCTGGACGGTGTGGCCGGGCTGGCGAGCGCCGGGCTGGCCTACGTGGTCATGTTCGCCGGGCTCGGGGTGGCCGGGATGCTCTGCCTGGAGATGACCCACAACGCGGTCACCGCCGCCCAGCGCAACACGGTCACCTCGACCAGCTCGCTGTCGCTCCAGGCCGGTGCGGGCCTGTCCAACCTGGGGTTCGGCGCGCTCGCCACCTCGGCGGGCATGGCCGCCGCCTGGTCCGTGGCCGCCGGCCTGGTGCTCGTTTCCGCCCTGCTGTTCGCGCGCATGCCCGCCCTCGGCGCGCGCGAGACCGCTCCGGTCCCGCTCGAAGCGGGACAGCGGCCGGCCGGCTGATCCCGGCCGTACCGGCGGGTTGACCCCCAGTAGAACTTCGTTCGGGGAACAAGGGCACAATCAGGGGCATGGCGAAGTTTGTGGTGACCCCATCCAACGAGGCGCAGCGGGCGGCGTGGCTCGGCGGCACGATCCCGGAGGTCGAGCGGGTGCGGCCCGGACTGTGGTCGATCCCGGTGCCGATCCCGATCAACCCGTTGCGGTACGTGCTCGTGTACGCGCTGGAGCTGGCCGACGGCGTGGCGATCATCGACGCCGGGTGGGACACCGACGAGGCCTACTCGGCCCTGGTCGCCGGGCTGGCCACCGCCGGCTACGCCATCACCGACGTCAAGGGCGTCCTGGTCACCCACATCCACCCCGACCACTACGGACTCGCCGGGCGGGTCCGGGAGGTGTCGGGCGCCTGGATCGCGTTGCACCCGGCCGACGCGAGCCTCCTGCACGAGCGCTACGACGAGAGCGCCATCGACTCGCTGGTGCGCAGGGAACGGGCGCTGCTCGACCGGTGCGGCGTGCCCGCCCCCACGCTGGACGAGCTGGCGGGGGCGTCCATGATGATCAGGCACATGGTCGCGATGGCCAAGCCCGACCGGCTGGTCGAGGACGGCGAGGAGCTGCGCCTGCCCGGCTGGGACCTGCGGGCCATCTGGACCCCCGGGCACTCACCGGGTCACCTCTGCTTCGTGTCGCCGTCCCGCAAGGTGCTGTTCTCCGGGGACCACGTGCTGGCGAAGATCACGCCCATCGTGGCCGTGCACCCGCAGTCCTCGCCGAACCCGCTGGCCGACTACCTCGACTCGCTGGCCGTCGTGGGCAAGCTCGACGTGGACGAGGTGCTGCCCGCGCACGAGTACCGGTTCCTGGAGCTGGGCGAACGGGTCGACTACGTGATCGGCCACCATGACGAGCGGCTGGCCGAGATCGAGGGCGTGGTCGGCGCCGCCGACGGGATCAGCTGCTGGGACATCGCCACCCGGCTGACCTGGTCGCGCCCCTGGGAGACGATCCCGGCGTTCATGCGCCGCTCGGCCAACAACGAGACGCTGGCCCACCTGGTCTGGCTGGAGGCCCGAGGCCAGGTGCGCCGCGTCACCGGTGAGCCGGACCTGTGGTTCGCCTCCGGCCGGCCGTGACGCGAAGCTCGTCCGCGCGCCGGGCCGGGCGACGCGTCAGGCGCGACGATCAGTCACGGCTCCCGCCGTTCGGGTTATTGTGCTCGTACTAGAACGATGTTCTCCTGTGTTGGAGGTTCGATGCTTCGGTTCGATGACAGAGTCGCGATCGTCACGGGGGCGGGCCACGGCCTGGGCAGGTCGCACGCGCTCCTGCTGGCCGAGCGGGGCGCGAAGGTCGTCGTCAACGACCTGGGCGGCGCGCTCGACGGCACCGGCGCCTCCACGGGTCCGGCCGCCGAGGTGGTCGAGCTCATCACCAAGAACGGCGGCCAGGCCGTCGCCAACACCGACAACGTCGCCACCCCCGAGGGCGCCAGGGCGATCGTCCAGGCCGCGGTCGACGCGTTCGGCCGGATCGACATCGTCGTCAACAACGCGGGCATCCTGCGTGACAGGTCGTTCGGCAAGATGACGCCCGAGGACTTCGACAGCGTGCTCGCGGTGCACGTACGCGGCTCCTACCTGGTCAGTCAGGCCGCCTACCCGTACATGAAGGAGGCCGGTTACGGCCGCGTGGTCAACACCTCCAGCCCGGCCGGCCTGTTCGGCAACTTCGGCCAGGCCAACTACTCCACGGCCAAGATGGGCCTGGTCGGCCTGACCAAGACGATCGGCATCGAGGGCGCCCGCAACGGCATCAAGGCCAACGCCATCGCCCCGATCGCCTGGACCCGGATGACCGAGGCGCTGCTGCCGGCCGAGTTCGAGGCGAAGTTCACGCCCGAGCGGGTCAGCGCGCTGGTCGCCTACCTGGTGCACGAGTCGTGCGAGGCGAGCGGCGAGGTGTTCAGCGTCGGCGGCGGCCGGGTGGCGCGGGTGTTCGTGGCCGAGGGGCCCGGCTGGAAGACCGACGACCTCACGCCCGAGGCGCTCGCGGACAACTGGGACACGGTCATGGCCGAGCAGCCCTACGTGCTCACGGCGGGCGACTCGATGCAGGCGATGCTCTAGCGGCCACGTCGCTCCATACGTCTCACCTCGGCGGTGGGGACTTCTCCGTACGGGAGGGGTCCCCACCGTTTCGCTTGCGGCCTGTACGCGGAGCGTCCGGGTCGGCGTCGGAGCCCTGCGAGCTTTCGGTCGGAAAAATCAGGCTTTGTTCGAGGATTGGCGGAAGTCAGCCAAGTTCGGGCGGTTCTCACTCTTGATTTGCCGCATCTGTGATCTTATTGTCGCGGCATGACCCCCATTCCGGGCTCGCCGGGCGATGTCCTGACGCTCATCAGCGCGGGCGCCGCGACGACCCGGTCCGACCTGGCCAGGCTCACCGGCCTGGCCCGATCCACGGTCTCCCAGCGGGTCGACGCGCTCATCGAGCGCGGCCTGGTCGAGGAGACCGAGAGCGGCGAGTCCACCGGCGGCCGCCCGCCGCGTCATCTCCGCCTGCAGACCGAGGACCACGTGTTCGGCGGCGTCGACCTGGGCGCCACCCACTGCCGGATCGCGCTGATGGACCTGTCCGGCGAGGTGCTGGCCGAGTGTGAGGACCCTCTGCTGGTGGCCGAGGGACCCGAGACCGTGCTGGCCCACGTCGACGACCGGCTCGGCCGCCTGCTGAGCGTGGCAGGCCGGCCCCGGACGGCGCTCAGGGCGCTGGGCATGGGGGTGCCGGGGCCGGTCGAGTTCGCCACGGGCCGGCCCAACAACCCGCCGATCATGCCCGGCTGGAACGACTATCCGATCCCCGAGCACTTCGCGGACTGCGCGGTGCTCGTCGACAACGACGTGAACGTGATGGCGCTCGGAGAGCAGCGCAACGCGTTCCCCGAGACCCGCCACCTGCTGTTCGTCAAGGTCGGTACCGGCATCGGCTGCGGCATCGTGGCCGAGGGCAGGCTGCACCGCGGCGCCCAGGGCTCGGCGGGCGACATCGGCCACATCCGGGTGTCCGGCCACGAGGACGCGGGCTGCCGGTGCGGCAACAGTGCCTGCCTGGAGGCCGTCGCAGGAGGCGCCGCCGTCGCGCGCCGGCTCACCGAGCTGGGCGTGCCCGCCGAGACGGGCGCCGACGTGGTCGCGCTCGTACAGGCGGGCAGCACCCAGGCGCTGCGGCTGGTCAGGGAGGCCGGCCGGCTCATCGGCGAGGTGCTCGCCGGCCTGGTCAACTTCTTCAACCCCGAGGTCATCGTCATCGGCGGCGCCCTGTCGCGAGTCCACGAGCACCTGCTCGCGGGCATCAGGGAGACCGTCTACCGCAGGTCGCTGCCGCTGGCCACCCACCACCTGTCGATCGTGCCGAGCCGTACCGGGATCAACGCCGCCGCGCTGGGCGCCGGGATCCTGGCGATCGAGCACTACCTGTCACCCGACAACATCAACCGCATCGTCAACGCCCAGAACGCCTAGAACCCCTACCAGGGAGACCCCGATGCTGGTCATGAGGGGAATCGTCAAGCAGTTCCCCGGCGTGCGCGCGCTGGACGGGGTGGACCTCGACGTCCGGGCCGGCGAGGTGCACTGCCTGCTCGGCCAGAACGGCGCCGGAAAGTCCACGCTCATCAAGGTGCTGGCCGGAGTCCACCGGCCCGACGAGGGCACGATCGAGTTCAACGGCGGGCCGGTGAGCCCCGGCAGCCCCAACGACGCCATCCGGCTCGGCTTCGCCACCATCTACCAGGAACTGGACCTGGTCGACGGGCTCAGCGTGGCCGAGAACATCTTCCTCGGCCACGAGCACGCCCGTCTCGGCTTCGTGAACCGGGCCGCCGGCAACCGGGCCGCCCGCGAGGTGCTGGCCCGGCTCGGCCACCCCGAGCTCCGGCCGTCGGCCGAGGTGGGCCGGCTGTCGCCGGCGGCCAAGCAGGTGGTGTCGATGGCCCGCGCGCTGTCGCACGACGCCCGGCTGATCATCATGGACGAGCCGTCGGCCGCGCTCGCCCACGACGAGGTCGCCAACCTGTTCCGCATCATCCGCGAGCTCACCGCCCTGGGCGTGGCCGTGGTCTACATCTCCCACCGGCTGGAGGAGATCCGTGAGATCGGCGACCGGGTCACGGTGCTCAAGGACGGCCGCACGGTCGCGGTCGGCCTGCCCGCCCGCGAGACGTCGACCTCCCAGATCGTCTCGTTGATGACCGGCCGCGACGTCGAGTACGTCTTCCCGCCCCGCGCCTCCCGCCGTCCCGGCGACGAGGTGTTGCGGGTCGAGGACCTGAGCTCGCCCGGCGCGTTCGCCGGGGTGACGCTCTCGGTGCGCGCGGGCGAGATCGTCGGCCTGGCCGGGCTGGTCGGCTCCGGCCGCTCGGAGATCCTGGAGGCCGTGTACGGCGCGCGCCCCGCGACCGGCCGGATCGTGCTGGCCGGGGAACGATTACGGGGCGGCGGTGTGGTCCGCGCCGTCCGCCGGGGCATGGGCCTGGCCCCCGAGGAACGCAAGGCCCAGGCGCTGCTGCTCGACCAGAGCGTGACCGCCAACATCACGCTGGGCAGCCTGCCGGAGTTCGCCCGGTTCGGCTGGGTCGACCGCGCCCGCGAGCGGGCCGAGGCAGCCCGGCTGGTCGAGGCGCTCGACATCCGGCCGCCCGCCCCCGAACGCCCGATCAAGACCCTGTCCGGCGGCAACCAGCAGAAGGCCGTGCTGGCCCGCTGGCTGCTCGGCGGGCGCAGGCTGCTGCTGCTCGACGAGCCGACCCGGGGCGTGGACGTCGGCGCCCGGGCCGAGCTCTACGCGGTGATCCGCGGCCTGGCCGAGCAGGGCATCGGCGTGCTGCTCGTGTCCAGTGAGGTGCCGGAGGTGCTCGGCCTGGCCGACCGCGTCCTGGTGCTGCGCGAGGGGAGCGTCATCCACGAGAGCGCCGCCGAAGACCTCGACGAGCACCGCGTGCTCGACATGATCATGGAGGGGAGGGCCGCCTGATGAGCCGGTTAGGCGAACTGCGGCATCTGGGGCTGTTCGTGGCGATCGGCCTGCTGGTGATCGTCGGACTGGTCACCAAGCCGGACAACTTCGCCACCACCTCCAACGTGGTCAGCATGCTGTCGCTGGCCGCCACGATCGGCGTGATCACGGTCGGCGCGACGTTCGTGATCATCGGGGGCGGCATCGACCTGTCGGTGGGCGCCATCATGGCCCTCGCCTCGGTCTGGGCGACCACCCTGGCCACGCAGGAGTTCGGGCCGTTCGTCATGGCGGTCTGCGCGATCCTGGTCGGCACGGGCGCGGGCCTGGTCAACGGGCTGCTCGTCGCCTACGGGCGGCTGGTGCCGTTCATCGCCACGCTGGCCATGCTCGTCGCCGCGCGCGGCCTGGCCCAGCGGATGTCCGACCGCAAGACCCAGCTCATCCAGGCCGGAAACTCCGCCGTCGTGGACCTGTCGACCACGCGGGTGCTCGGCATCCCGCTGCTGGTCTACGTCTTCGCGCTGGTCGTGGTGCTCGGCTGGATCCTGCTCAATCGCACGACGTTCGGCCGCCGCACCTACGCGGTCGGCGGCAACCCGGAGGCGGCCCGGCTGGCCGGCATCGACGTGCGCAGGCACACCATGCTGTTGTACGCGCTGTCGGGCCTGTGCTGCGGCATCGCCGCGATCCTCATCATGGCGCGCACCACGACCGGCTCGTCCACCCACGGCGACCTGTACGAACTCGACGCCATCGCGGCCGTCATCATCGGCGGCACCCTGCTCACCGGCGGCCGGGGCACGATCATCGGCTCCATCCTCGGCCTGCTCATCTTCACGCTCATCACCAACCTGTTCATCCTCAACGGCCTCAACACCAGCGACCAGCTCATCGCCAAGGGCCTGATCATCGTCGTCGCCGTCCTTCTCCAGCGGCGGAACCTTAAGGAGATTCGATGACCGAGAACGTCGCGCGCAGAGGGTTCCTCGTCGGCGGAGTCGGCGGAGCCGTTCTGTTAGCCACGGGCTGCACCAGCAACGAGCCGGCCGCCGCCCCGACCAGCGCCGCCGCGCCGGCTCCGGCGGCGAGCGGCAACGACCAGCCCGGCACCAAGGTGGTGATCGGCTTCTCCGCCCCGGCGGCCGACCACGGCTGGATCGCGGCCATCGCCAAGAACGCCGAGGCCACCGCGAAGCAGTACACCGATGTGGAGTTCAGGTCGGTCGAGCCGACGAACGACATCAACCAGCAGATCTCCGCCGTCGAGTCGCTGATCGCGGCCAAGGTGGCCGCGCTGGTGATCCTGCCCAACGACGGCCAGCAGCTCAACCAGGTCGCCCTGCAGGCGACCGAGGCGGGCATCCCGGTGATCAACCTCGACCGCATCTTCCCCGACAAGCTGGCCTATCGGACCTGGATCGGCGGCGACAACTACGGCATGGGCGTGGCCGCCGGCCACTACATCGGCGCCAAGCTCAAGGAGAAGGGCGTCTCCAACCCGGTCATCGTGGAGATCCAGGGCATCGCCACCCTGCCGCTGACGCAGGATCGCAGCAAGGGCTTCGCCGACGCGCTCAAGACGTACGGCTTCAGCGTCACCGCCAAGCAGGACGCCAAGTTCACGGTCGAGACCGGCAACCAGGTGGCGGCCAGTCTGCTGCAGGCCCACAAGAAGATCGACGCGCTGTGGAACCACGACGACGACCAGGGCGTCGGCGTGCTGGCCGCGATCAAGGAGGCGAACCGGAGCGAGTTCGTCATGGTCGGCGGCGCGGGCTCGCTGAACGCGATGAAGGAGATCCAGTCGGGTGGCTCGGTGCTGGAGGCGACGGTCACCTACAGTCCCACGATGGCCTCCTCGGCGATCAAACTCGCCCGTCTGATCGCCCAGGGGAAGGGCATGAGTGACCTCGTGGAGAACCAAGTTCCGCAGTCGATCACCCTTGCGTCCGAGACCATCACCAAGGAGAACGTAGAGAAGTACCTGCCGCTCGGCTTCGAATCCTGATCGGGGGCCGCATGTCAGAAAGAACCACCGTCGGCGTGGGCATGGTGGGCTACGCGTTCATGGGCCGGGTCCATTCCCAGGCCTGGCGCAACGCGGGGGCCTTCTTCGACCTGCCGCTGGTGCCGCGGATGGCGGTGCTGGCCGGCAGGTCGAAGGAGCACACGCGGGCCGCCGCCGCCCGCCTCGGCTGGGCGGACGTCGAGACCGACTGGAGAGAGCTGGTCCGGCGTGACGACGTGCAGATCGTCGACATCTGCACCCCGGGCGACTCCCACGCCGAGATCGCCATCGCGGCGCTGCGCGCCGGCAAGCACGTGCTCTGTGAGAAGCCGCTGGCCAACACCGTCGCCGAGGCCGAGGCCATGGTCGAGGCGGCGGCCGCGGCGCCGGGCCGGGCCATGGTCGCGTTCAACTACCGGCGGGTGCCCGCGATCGCGCTGGCCCGCCGGCTGGTCGAGCAGGGCCGGCTCGGCGAGATCCGGCACGTGCGCGCGCAGTATCTGCAGGACTGGATCGTCGACCCCGGGTTCCCGCTGGTGTGGCGGCTGCAGAAGGACAAGGCGGGGTCGGGCGCGCTCGGCGACATCGGCGCGCACATCATCGACACCGCCCAGTTCGTCACCGGACAGCACGTGGTGGGCGTCTCGGCGCTCACCGAGACGTTCGTGAAGGAACGCCCGCTGCCGGAGTCGTCGGCCGGGTTGAGCGGTTCGGGCGGCGGCTCGGCCACGGGGCCCGTCACGGTCGACGACGCGGCGCTGTTCATCGGGCGGCTCTCCGGCGGCGCGATGGCCTCCTTCGAGGCCACCCGGTTCGCCACCGGCCGCAAGAATGCGCTGCGCATCGAGATCAACGGCTCGCTCGGCAGCCTCGCCTTCGACTTCGAGGCGATGAACGAGCTGTGGGTCAGCGAGGGAGGCGGCGGCTTCACCCGGATCCTCGTCACCGAGCCCGACCACCCGTACGTGGGCGCCTGGTGGCCGCCGGGGCACGGCCTCGGCTACGAGCACACCTTCACCCACGAGATCAAGGACTTCCTGGAGGCGATCGCCCAGGGCGCCGACCCGTCGCCGTCGTTCGCCGACGGGCTGCGGGTGCAGCGGGTGCTCGCGGCGGTAGAGCGCAGCGCGGCTGACTCCAGCCGCTACACAGTCGTGGAGGAGACATGAGACCGGTCACGTTGTTCACCGGCCAGTGGGCCGACCTGCCGTTCGAGGAGGTGTGCCGGCTGGCGGCCGACTGGGGCTACGACGGCCTGGAGATCGCCTGCTCGGGCGACCACTTCGACGTGGAGCAGGCCGTGGCCGACCCGTCGTACGTCGAGCGGAAGCACGCCCAGCTCGACAAGTACGGCCTCAAGGTGTGGACCATCTCCAACCACCTGGTGGGCCAGGCCGTCTGTGACCACCCCATCGACGAGCGGCACCAGGCCATCCTCCCGGCGCGCATCTGGGGGTCGGGCGACCCCGAGTCCGTGCGCCGGGCGGCGGCCGAGGACATGAAGAACACCGCGCGGGCCGCCGCCCTGCTCGGCGTCGACACCGTCGTGGGCTTCACCGGCTCGTCGATCTGGCACACGGTGGCCATGTTCCCGCCGGTGCCCGCGTCGATGGTGGAGGCCGGCTACCAGGACTTCGCCGACCGATGGAACCCGATCCTCGACGTGTTCGACGAGGTGGGCGTGCGGTTCGCGCACGAGATCCACCCGAGCGAGATCGCCTACGACTACGTGACCACGCAGCGCACCCTGGAGGCGATCGGCCATCGCCCGGCCTTCGGCCTCAACTGGGACCCGTCGCACATGGTCTGGCAGGACCTGGACCCGGTGGCGTTCATCCTCGACTTCGCCGACCGGATCTACCACGTCGACTGCAAGGACACCCGCGTGCGGGTCGGCGACGGCCGTCGCGGACGCCTGTCCTCGCACCTGCCCTGGGCGGACCTGCGGCGCGGCTGGGACTTCGTGTCCACCGGCCGGGGCGACGTGCCGTGGGAGGACTGCTTCCGGGCGCTCAACTCGATCGGATACACCGGCCCGATCTCCATCGAGTGGGAGGACGCGGGCATGGACCGGCTCGACGGGGCCAGGGAGGCGCTCGGCTTCATCCGCAAGCTCAACTCCATCACCCCGCCGTCCACCGCGTTCGACGCCGCGTTCTCCACCACTTGATCCCTGGGCCTCCCTTCGCGTGATGGTATGTCCGGATTTCGTGACATAAATCCACGACGGGCTGGTGGAGGGGGGTGTGTGGTCGTAATTTGTGTACGTATTTCGTGACATAAAGTTGTCGCCGGGTGCAGCAAAAGGGCGCTCGGCGACAATTACGTCGGGATTATGTCCCGATTTTGTGACACAGGCAATCGTCGCCAAGTAAGTGTGTTTGCACAGGTCAGGGGCCTGTCCGCTTCGGTGGGTAAGTGTGGTTACCTGACTGTTACGACTGACTGTTGGTGGTCGTAACTTTTTGTCCGATATTCTCCGATTCGCTAGTCATCCTCACATCAAGTGGGTTTCTGCTGATGTGAAAGTGGCTTTTTTGCTGTGAGGGCCTCCTTCCCGCGTGATCTCGGCCCTCGTTCAGCGCGAACGGAGGGTGATGGGCAGATTTCTGCTCCGCAGGTTGGCGACCAATGTGATCTTGGTCGCGATCGCAGCCAGCTTGGCGTACATGCTGGCTGCGACCACCATGAACCCCCGCGGCGCGTACGAAGGGCGGCAACCCCCGGTCGCCGAGGCCGTCGTCGACGCGACGCTCGACGAGTACAACCTCAACGACAAGACCCCCGTGTTCCAGCGCTACGTGACCTGGGCCTCGGGCGTCGTCGCCGGAGACTTCGGCAGGACCTGGAACGGCGGCTCGGTCAACGACGAGATGGGCCGGCGGATCGGGGTCAGCCTCAGGCTGCTGTTCGTCGGCACCCTCGTGGGCTTCGTCCTCGGCGTGGGGCTGGGCGCGTACTCCGCCGTCAGGCAGTACAGGTTCAGCGACCGCCTGATCGGGGTCAGCTCCTTCGTGATCATGGCGATCCCGGTCTTCGTGCTGGCCACGCTGCTCGCGATCGCCACCTACAGCCTGAACCGCGGGCTGGGGTTCACGCTGATCGAGTACACGGGCGAGTACAACCCCAAGCTGTCGGGCTGGGACCAGTTCTTCAACCGGCTGAACCACCTGATCCTGCCGACCATCTCGCTCAGCCTCGGCTCGATCGCCTTCTACAGCCGCATCCAGCGCAACATGATGCTCGACGTGCTGAACCAGGACTTCGTCCGGACGGCGATGGCCAAGGGGCTCCGGCGCAGGACCGCGCTGTTCAAGCACGCGCTCCGCACCGCGCTGATCCCGGCGGCCACGTACTTCGCCTTCGCGTTCGGCACGATGCTCACCGGCGCGACCTTCACCGAGAAGATCTTCGCCTGGCACGGCATGGGCGCCTGGCTGGTCGACTCGATCAACCAGAACGACGTCAACGCCGTCGCAGCGGTGAGTCTCTTCGCCTCCCTTTGCGTCCTGGTCGCCTCCTTCCTGTCGGACCTGCTCGTGGCGGCCCTCGATCCTCGAGTGCGGGTGAACTAGGTGCGTTCCAAAGTTGTACTCGGCCGACTGCTGCATAACAAGCAGGCCCGCTATGGCTGCATTGCCCTGATCCTGCTGGTGGCACTGGCCTACATCGGCCCGTTCATCGGCGCGTACGAGTGGACGGACAAGGACTTCCGGGCCTTCCTCTCGCCTCCCTCGGCCGACCACTGGTGGGGGACCACCACGATCGGCCAGGACATGTACGCGGTCACGCTGCGCGGCATGCAGAAGTCGATCGTCATCGGACTGCTGGTGGCGCTCATCTCCACCGCCCTCGCGGCGGTGGTGGGCGCGTTCGCCGGATATTTCGGCGGCCGGATCGACCGGCTCCTCATGTGGGGCGTCGACCTGCTGCTCGTGCTCCCCAGCTTCCTGATCATCGCGATCATCTCGCCGAGGCTGAAAGGCGGCTCCTGGCTCTGGTTCGTGGTGCTGCTCGCGGCATTCGCCTGGATGATCACCTCCCGGGTGGTGCGCAGCATGACGCTCTCGCTGCGCGAGCGGGAGTACGTCCTGGCGGCCGTCTACATGGGCATCCCGCGCTGGAAGATCATCTTCCGTCACATCCTGCCGAACCTGTCCTCCCTGCTGATCATCGACGCGACGCTCAACGTCAGTGGCGCGGTCATCGGTGAGGCGGCGCTGTCGTTCTTCGGCTTCGGCATCCAGCCACCCGACGTCTCGCTCGGCACGCTGATCGCGGAGGGAGCCCGGAACGCCACCGGCTACCCGTGGCTGTTCGCGTTCCCGGCCGGCCTGCTGGTGGTCCTGGTGCTGAGCATCAACCTGATCGGCGACGGACTGCGTGACGCACTCGACCCGGGGAGCAACTCGTGAGCATCTTGGAGGTCCACGACCTCACCGTCACCTTCCCCGGCGACATCCAGGCCGTGCGCGGGGTCAGCTACGAGGTCGCGCGCGGTGAGGTGCTCGGCATCGTCGGCGAGTCGGGCTCGGGCAAGTCCGTGACGTCGCTCGCCGTCATGGGCCTGCTGCCGCAGAACGCCGAGGTCAGCGGCTCGGTCAAGCTGCACGGCCAGGAACTCGTCGGAGTCGACGAGAAAGAGCTGACCCGGGTCCGCGGCAAGTCGATCAGCATGATCTTCCAGGACCCGCTGTCGGCGTTCACCCCCGTCTACACCATCGGCGACCAGATCGCCGAGGCCGTCCGCGTCCACCAGAAGCTGGGCAAGGACAAGGCGGCCCGGCGCGCCGTCGAGCTGCTCGACCTGGTCGGCATCCCGCACCCGAACGTGCGGGCCAAGGCCTTCCCGCACGAGTTCTCCGGCGGCATGCGGCAGCGCGCGATGATCGCGATGGCCATCGCCAACGACCCCGACCTGCTGATCTGCGACGAGCCGACCACCGCGCTGGACGTGACCATCCAGGCCCAGGTGCTCGAGGTGCTCAAGACCGCGCAGCGGGAGACGGGCGCCGGCATCGTGATGATCACCCACGATCTGGGGGTCATCGCGGGCATGGCCGACCGGGTGCTCGTCATGTACGCGGGCAAGCCGGTCGAACAGGGGCTCGTGGACGACATCTACTACCGGCCGCGGATGCCTTACACGATGGGGTTGCTGGCGTCGATCCCCCGGATCGACGGCGAGGAGGGGCCGCTGGTCCCCATCGACGGAACCCCGCCCTCCCCGGCGGCGCTGCCGCCGGGCTGCCCGTTCGCGCCGCGCTGCCCGATGCGGATCGACGTGTGCGAGGAGGAGGAGCCGCCGCTGGTCGCGATCGGTGGCGGCCGTCAGGTGGCCTGCCTCCGTTCGAACGAGATCGAGTACAAGGGCCTGACGGGCGCCGACGTGTTCCCGGTCCCGGACATCCCGCCGAGCGAGGTGGTGCGCGTGCCGCGCGACCAGCGCGCGACCGTGCTGGAGCTCACCGACCTCGTCCGGCACTTCCCGCTCATGAAGGGCGCGGTGTTCAAGCGCCGGGTCGGCACCGTGCACGCGGTCGACGGCATCAGCTTCGACATCGCGGAGGGCGAGACGCTGGCCCTGGTCGGCGAGTCCGGCTGCGGCAAGACGACCACGCTGCAGCAGATCATGCAGCTGGCGGCCCCGCAGAGCGGCCGGGTCGTCGTGCTCGGCAGGGACAGCGCCGAGCTGGACAAGTCCTCGCGCAAGGCGCTCCGCGCCGACCTGCAGATCGTCTTCCAGGACCCGATGGCCGCGCTCGACCCGCGCATGCCGGTCGGCGACATCGTCGCCGAACCGCTGCGCGCCCACGGTCACACGAACGTGAACGGGCGCGTCGCCGAGCTGCTCGAACTGGTCGGGCTGGCGCCGGAGTACGCCACGCGCTACCCGCAGCACTTCTCCGGCGGCCAGCGCCAGCGCATCGGCATCGCCAGGGCGCTCGCGCTGGACCCGAAGCTCCTCGTGCTCGACGAGCCGGTCTCCGCGCTCGACGTCTCCATCCAGGCCGGTGTCATCAACCTGCTGGAGGAGCTGAAGAACACCCTGGGGCTGTCGTACCTGTTCGTGGCGCACGACCTGGCGGTGGTCAGGCACCTCGCCGACCGGGTCGCGGTCATGTACCTCGGCCGGATCGCCGAGATCGGCGCCGTCGAGAACGTCTACGACCGCCCCGCGCACCCCTACACCCAGGCGCTTCTGTCGGCGATCCCGCTGCCCGACCCCGAGATGGAACGGACCCGCAAGCGGATCCTGCTCGAAGGAGACCTGCCCAGCCCGGCCGACCCCCCATCGGGATGCCGGTTCCGCACCCGCTGCCCCAAGTTCGCCCGTCTCGGCGAGGCGGAGCGGCAGCGCTGCGTGGACGAAGAGCCCAGAGTTGACCGGCTCGCGAACGCCGTGGATCACGGCGCCGCCTGCCACTACGCGGAGCAGATCGAGGTCATCCCGGCCTCGGAAGACCAGGAGGAAAAGTGAAGGTTCGTTACCAGGCCACGGCGGGGCTCGCTGTCCTGGCCATGGCCGTCGCGGCCTGCGGTGGTGGCGGCGGCGACGCCAAGAAGCCCGGCGCCGAGCAGTCGCAGCAGGCCCAGCAGCAGATGGCGGAGACCCCCGCCATCAACATCAACCCGGTCGCCTACGAGCAGGTCAAGGACGGGAGCACGCTGACCCTCGCGATCGGGCAGTGGCCGTCGCAGTGGAACAGCAACCACGTCGACGGCAACCAGTCCGACACCGCGGACATGCTCGACACGATCATGCCTCAGCTGATGTTGTCGGACGACGGCGCCAGCCATACCGCGAATCCCGACTTTGTGACCGACGTCAAGAACGAGATGACCTCGGGTAAGCAGGTCGTCACCTACACGCTCAACGACAAGGCCGTGTGGTCGGACGGCACGCCGATCACGTGGAAGGACCTCGAGGTCGCCTGGAAGATCAACAGCGGCGAGGACAAGAAGTACAAGCCGGCCTCCACGGACGGCTGGGACCGGATCGAGTCGGTCACCAAGGGCGACTCGGACAAGGTCGCCATCGTGACCTTCTCCAAGCCGTACCCCGAGTGGCAGGGCCTGTTCAACCGCGGCACGGCGCATCTCTTCCCCGCCTCCCACATGGAGAAGCCGGAGGGGTACGAGAAGGACTACCTGCAGAAGATCCCGGTCACCGCCGGGCCCTTCAAGGTGGAGAAGATCGACGAGGGTACCAAGACGCTCACCCTTGTGCGCGACGACAAGTGGTGGGGCAAGAAGTCCAAGCTCGACAAGATCATCTTCCGGACCATCGAGACGCCCGCCGCGCAGGTGAACGCCTTCGCCAACGGCGAACTCGACGCCGTGGAGATCCCGCCGGGCAGCCCGGCCGACCTCAAGCGGGCCAAGGAAGTCCCCGAGGTGGACATCCGCAAGGCGTTCAGCCCGAACTGGCGGCACATCACCGTCAACAACCAGTCCGAGTTCCTGAAGGACAAGTCGGTCCGCCAGGCCATCGCCTACGGGATCGACCGTGACGTGATCACCGAGTCCGACCTGAAGGACATGGACTGGCCGCTGCAGACGCTCGGCAACCACGTCTTCATGAACAACCACAAGGGCTACGTCGACAACTCCGGCGAGCTCGGCAAGTACAACGTGGAGAAGGCCAAGCAGCTGCTCGACGCGGCCGGCTGGAAGCAGGAAGGCGAATACCGCAAGAAGGACGGCAAGGAGTTCGCGCTGAGCTTCGTCGTCCCGGCGGGCGTGCCCTATGCCAAGACGGAGGGCGAGCTGACCCAGGCCATGCTCAAGGAGGCCGGGATCAAGATCACGATCCGCCCGGTCCCCGACGACAAGTTCTTCACCGACTTCATCATCAAGGGCGACTTCGACCTGGTGCCGTTCTCCTGGATCGGCACGCCGCTGCCGATCGGCTCGCTGCCGCAGATCTACAAGACCGGCTCCGAGAGCAACTTCCCGAAGGGTAGCGACCCGGCTCTGGACGCCGCCATCGAGGAGGCGGTGAGCGAGCTGGACCCGGCCAAGGCCATCGAGAAGGCCAACGCCGCCGACAAGCTGATCTGGGACATGGTGCACACCATCCCGCTGTACCAGCGGCCTGACATCATCGCGAGCAAGAAGACGCTCGCCAACTACGGCTCCAGGGGCTACAAGTCCGTGGACTGGGCGGCGGTCGGCTTCACCGGCTGACGCTCCGCGCGACCCGAATCCCCCGGCCGGTGCTCTGGCCGGGGGATTCGTCGACTTTTCGCCGGGGATGCCGGGTGCGGTGACCTCCAGCATGGAGCGGGAGCACGCGGGTTCGGCTGGTACCATAAAGTGGTACCGTCGATTGTATGGCTGAAACACGGCTTCGGCTGCCTGATGAGACGTACGAGCAGATCAAGCAGATCGCCAGCGGTGACGAGCAGAGCATCAACTCGGCGATGGTGGTCGCCATTGAGGAGTACATCGCCCGGCGAAGGCGGGAACGCTACCAGGCGATGGGCCGGAAGATAGCCGAGCGAGACCGGGAGCTGCTCGAGCGGCTCGCTCGATGACCACCTATCCGACCATCGAGGACCTTCTGGCTTTGGCCGAGGCGGTGCTACCGCAGGTAGTCCTCCGCGATGGTGGCCAACTACATGCCGCGGTGCTCCGTCCGCAGACCAACGTGTTCGGTGACGACGCCTATCCCGACCTGTGGGAGAAGGCGGCGGCCCTGATGCAGAGCATTCTGATCGGGCATCCGCTGGTGGACGGCAACATGAGGCTCGGCTGGGCGGCGGCCGTCGCCTTCCTGGAGGACAACGGGGAGATCCTCGAGTACCGGGACGTGGACGAAGCCGAAAGAGTGGTCATCGCCGTGACGATGGGGGAGTTGGAGGACATTCCCGACCTGGCGCAGCGGCTCCGCAAGCTGCGTGGGTGAAGGTCGGCGAACAGATCAAGGCGATGCCTCGGCGGTGCGGGCGGCGTTGGCCTTGATCGCTTCCTGTAGCCACTCCGCCGCGCCCGGCCGCGTGTTCGCCTCGATACCCGCCCGGAAACGCGGGTCCTCCACATAGAGCAGACTCTTCTGTACGTGGAACTCGTGCGTCATGTCGTAGAACCAGCGGGCGATGTGCTGCCGCTGCGCCTCGGCCACGTCCATCGCCGCCTCGCTCGACGGGTCGGCGCCGGCGTCCATCAGCTCGCGGATTCGCGTCTCGATCTCCGCGTTGTCGCGGTTGATCTGCTTCCACTGCTCCTTGCCGTAGACCGCGACACGCTTCGCGGACTGCGCGTACGCGGTGGAGTCGCCCCACCGCCGCTCCACCTCGTCGAGGTACTCGTCTTCCTGATCGGTCCACTCGCCCCAGACTTCTCGCTTCTCCTCGTCGGTGAGCGGGGACTGGATCTTCTTGTCACTCATGCGCCGACCGTACAGTCTCCTGTTACAGGAGACTCAAGCCCGCGGCCGGGGAGTGTACGTTCCCGGCCAACGACTCCTGGACGGACATCATCGCCCTCACCCGGCTGTGCTTCCTGATGAGAGGCGCCACGGGCTGCGCGACTTTCGCTCGCGAGATCTTCGACCTGCTCACGTTGACCGAACGCCGCCTGGCCGGCACCCGATGGGACACGCGCGAAACACCACCCAGGCGAGTGGTGCCGGCTCGGCCACAGCGGTGAACACCTGAACCGAGTTTTGGCACGATGGGCTCTGTTACGCATCACATGGGGTTCGAGGCTTGGGGACGGATGATGGCGGAGCAGTTGACTGACGCACTGGGTTTCAGGTGGGCGCACGTTCCGCTGGCACACGACGTGGGCGTGCACTCGGTCGCGCGAGCCGTCTGGCGATACCAGCGCGCGTTGCCGGAGTTCGTGTGGGACGCGGCCGTTCTGGAGGGCAATCCGTTCACGTACCCGGAGGTGCAGACCCTGATGGAGGGGATCACGGTCGGGGGACGCAAACTCAGCGACGAGCGCCAGGTGGTCAACCTCGCCGAAGCCGCGAGAGAGCTCGTCAGAGTGGTGAAGGCTGGAGAGTTCCGGCTGGACAAGCCGATTTCTGACCACTTCCAACTGCTCATCGCCCGTGAGGAGGCCTTGGAGTCCGGCCACTTCCGTGGGGAGGGCAGGGAAACCCTGACACCTGGGGTCAGCCTCGGCGAGCATGGCCGGTACATCCCTCCGTCCACCGAGCCGGGCGGTGAGAATCTCCGACGCATCTTCACTCGTGGTGTGATGGCCATCCAGACGGAGATCGACTCGCCCCTCACACAGGCGATCGCGTACTTCCTGTTCGCCGCGCTGCAGCGGTTTTACTTCGACGGTGACAAGCGAACGGGCCGGTCGATGATGAACGGACATCTGATGTCGCATGGCATGGACGCCATCAGTGTCCCCGCGGCTCGTCGCCAGGAGTTCAACGTCACGATGGTGGATTTCTACCGGACCAAGGACGCCACCGGAGCGTTCGCTTTCCTCATTTCCTGCCACCCCGACTTCGAAGGCCAAGGCTGAGGGCGGCTCCGGAGGCGTCCTGGTATTGCCCGGGGTCAGTCCATGATGACGATCTGGCGGAGCACTTCGCCGCTCTTGAGGGCGGCCACGGCGTCGTTGAGGTCGCCGAGCCGGATGCGGGAGCTGATCATCGACTCCAGGTCCAGCTTGCCGGCCTTGTAGAGGTTGGCGAAGTAGGGGAAGTCGTGCCGCACGTCGGCCTCGCCGTACAGGCTGGAGAGCAGGTTCTTGCCCTCGAAGAGCAGGCTGAAGGCGGAGATCGACACCATGTCGTCCATCGCGCCCGCGCCGACCACGATGACGTCGCCGCCCGCCCGGGTGACCTGCCAGGCGCTCTGGATGGTGGCCGACTTGCCGACGACCTCGAACCCGTAGTCGAAGCCGCTGCCGCCGGTCAGCTCGGCCAGCGCGCCGGGCACGTCGTCGGGGGTGACGGCGTGGGTGGCGCCGACCTTCTTGGCCAGCTCGTGCTTGGACGTCAGCGGGTCGATCGCGAGGATCGTCCGGGCGCCGGAGACGCGGGCGCCCTGGATGACCGAGAGGCCGACGCCGCCGCAGCCGATGACCGCGACCGTGGAGCCGGGCCGGACCCGGGCGGTGTTGATGGCGGCCCCGACACCGGTGGTGATGCCGCAGCCGATCAGCGCCCCCACCTCCCAGGGCACGTCCGCGTCGATCTTGACCACGCCCTGCCAGGGGACGACGATCTCCTCGGCCCAGGTGCCGCAGCCGGCCATGCCGAACGCCGTGGTGTCACCGCCGAAGCGGAAGTTGCCCTTGCTGAACGACTCGATCACGTACTTCATGCAGAGGAACGGCTGGCCGCCCACGCACAGGTCGCACTCCTGGCAGGCCGGGCGCCAGCTGATGACCACGTGGTCGCCCGGCTGGACGGTGGTGACGTGGTCGCCGACCTCCACCACCTCGCCCGCCCCCTCGTGCCCGGGGACCAGCGGAACGGGCTGCGGCAGCACGCCGGTCATGGCCGAGAGGTCCGAATGGCAGACGCCGGTCGCCTTGATCCGCACGCGGACGTCGGTGGGCCCGACCGGGGCCAGCGTGACGTCGTCGCGGATGTCCAGCTTGTCGTCGCCTACGGCGTGCAGAAGGGCGGCGCGCATGGGGGTTCCTCCTCCAGCTATTCCTCTAGGGAAAGTGCGGCTTTGGGGCAGGATCGGACCGCGTGCCTGACGCGGTCGAGCATTTCGGGTGGTGGCTCGGGCAGCAGGATGTGGAGCTGGTCGTCGTCGTCCACATCGAACACCTCGGGTGCGAGCCCCATGCACACGGCGTTGGCCTCGCACACCAACTCGTCAACTATGACTTTCATGTGAGCCTCCTGTGGTCCCATGAGACCACTTTGGTGCGCTCCACGACGAATGCGACCCGCTTGCGACCGGTCTGCTCGACGTACGGCAGCAGCAGCTCGTCCGCCACGCCGGGGGTCATCCTGCGGGCGACCCCCAGGCCGATGGCCAGCACGCGCTCGCGGTCGTCCACGCGCTTGGCCTCGCCGTACACCAGGACGCCCCGGAGCTCCGCGTAGTCGTCGCCGGCCTCGATGAGGCAGCTCACCCGCGGGTCGCGCTCCAGGTTGCGCGTCTTCTGCGACTTCTCGTACGTCCAGAAGGCGATGCGTCCCTCGTCGAGCCCGTAGAACATGGTCACCAGGTGCGGCGTGCCGTCGGGGTTGATGGTCGCGAGCTGCAGCTTGCGAGACCCCTCCAGGAACGCGGTGACGGCTTCCTCGGACATCGAAATGCGAGCGCGCTGATTCACGCTGCCAAGTAGAACAGGTTGCATAAAGCCGGGCAAGAGGGCCCTGGAATGTTGTTCGGTTCCGTTAGGGTCAATGCCATGACGATGCCGCCTGAACTGCTGTACGCAGCCGAGCACGCCAAGGGGTTCATGCCGCCGAAGGAAGGCATCGCCCTGTTCGAGGCCGCGCTGAGATACGGCGGGCGCGGCCCGATCTGCGAGATCGGCAGCTACTGCGGCAAGTCGGCCGTCTACCTCGGCGCGGCCGCCCGGCAGATCGGATCCGTGGTCGTCACCGTCGACCACCATCGCGGTTCGGAGGAGATCCAGCCGGGCTGGGCCCACCACGACCCGACGCTGGTCGATCCGCGTTTCGGCAAGATGGACTCCCTGCCGGCGTTCCGCGGCACGATCGCGGCGGCCGGGCTGGAGGACGAGGTGATCGCGATCGTCGGCCGGTCGGAGCAGGTGGCCGGGCTCTGGGCGACCCCGCTCGGCCTGCTGTTCATCGACGGCGGTCACTCCGAGGACCCGGTGACGCGCGACTACGAGGGCTGGGCGCCGCACGTCGTGGAGGGCGGGGCGCTGGTCTTCCACGACATCTACCCCGACCCGGCCGCCGGGGGGCAGGCGCCCTACCGGGTCTACCTGCGCGCCCTGGAGTCGGGGGCGTTCAAGGAGGTGTCGGTGGAGGGGTCGCTGCGCGTGCTGGAACGCGTGGCGCCCGGCATCGGCACCCGGCCGGTTCGTTGAGCTGAGCTGGTCGGGGCGCGGCCGGCCGGTTCGTTGCGCCGCTGGATCGTCGAGCGCTGGTGCGCTCAGCCGTGCCGTCCGGCCCAGGCGCGGCGGGTGCCGGCCTGCCAGGCCAGGAAGTCGTCGTGGGTGTGCGGGTCGTGGCCGAGGGCCGTGAGCGCGTCGTCCACCCATGAGGCGGCCTCGCCGGGCTCGGTCCCGGTCAGGGCCCGCACGGCCTGCTCCACGTGCTCGGGCGGCGGGCTCGCCCACAGTCCGGTGGCCGCGGCGAACGCGCACCCCTGCGCCAGGTGGGCCCGGAAGCCGTCCGCTCCCGCGTGTTCGGCCAGCCGCTCCAGGTCCTCGGGGCCGGCGCCGCCCACGCGGGTCGCGGCGAACCCGGCGCCGCTCCACAGGTCCGCCCGCCGGCCCGCCGGGTAGGCGGAGATGCGGGCCGCCACGTCGCCGGGCGAGGCGCAGTCGTGATACCAGAGCAGCCGGCCCAGCCCCTGGTCGAAGGTCCCGCAGAAGGCCCTGGTCGGCAGGTCGGGCATGGCCCGCTCGCCCACCATCCGGTCGGTGTGGTCGAGGCCGCGCTGGAACCCGTAGCCGTCGACGGCCAGCCAGCGCAGCAGCGGATGCGACCGCTTGGCCCGGCGGACCGGCCGCAGGCGCAGCAGCGCGTAGCCCCGGCCGGCGCCGAGGTGGACGGCGTACTGGTGGTGCGCGGCGGGGCCGGCCAGCAGCTCGTGCAGCCGCCGGCCCCGGGTCAGAGTGAGGAGGTCGAGCGCGGTGCAGGCGGCGCCGGCGCCCTCGTAGCCGAAGGCCCGCTGCCTCGGCGGCAGCTCCTCGATCTTGCCGAGCTCCTGCGAGACGACCGCGTTGAAACCGAACAGGTAGGACTTCTCGGCGTCTTCGATGATCATTCCCGCCGGTCCGTGTCTGAGGACGAACCTCCGCCGCCCGAGATCCGCCTCGTGCTCCTCGCGGGCCAGCAGCCTTCGCCAGCCGCGAGCCTGGCTCAGAGTCGGTTCGGTCCTGTCCTGGTGCAAGAACGCTGTTGTGCCCGTGTCGCCCACGCTTCCCCCGAAGACGCCTCGTACGGCCACACCCGAAGCTAGTCACCCCATTCCGAACGCCGGAGGAGCCGCTCCGCCCTTCCCGGCAAAGAACCCGCAAAACCCCTTGCGTTCTCGTACGGCGGGGCGGTCGTCAGGTGCGCGCGGGGGTGCAGCCGCAGAGGTCGGGGTCGGAGGGCGAGACGGACGGCGCGGCGAGTGCCCGGAACAGCGCGGCGCCGTCGGACAGGCCCTGCAGCGCGTCGGCGGCCAGGATGACCGCGGCGGCGGTGTAGCCGGAGCGCTCGTACGGGAAGTGCTTGCGGTTGGCGAACTGCCAGCCCGTCCAGTAGGAGCCGTCCTCGTGACGCAGGTGCTGCATGTCGGCGAAGAGCCGGACCGCCCGCTCGCGGTCGCCCAGCGCGTCGAGGGCCAGCACCAGCTCGCACGTCTCGGCGCCGGTCACCCACGGCTGGTCCGACACGCAGCGGATGCCGAGCCCCGGCACCACGAACGTCGACCACTCGCGATCGAGCAGCTCGAACGCCTGGGCGCCGCGCACGGCGCCGCCGAGCACGGGGTAGTACCAGTCCATCGAGTAGCGGCTCTTGTCGGCGAACGCCTCGGGATGGGCCGACAGCACGTGCGCCAGGCGGTCGGCGGCCAGCTCCCAGTGCGGCTGCGGGTCGCCCAGGTGGTCGGCCAGCAGCACGCCGCAGCGCAGCCCCTGGTGGATCGAGGAGCAGCCGGTGAGCAGCGCGTAGGACGAGGCACGGCCCTGGGCGTCGCGCTCCCACACGATCTCGCCGCGCTCGGTCTGCAGCCCCACCACGTAGTCCAGGGCCGCCTTGACCAGCGGCCAGCGCTGCTTGGTCAGCGCCTCGTCGCCCGTGACGAGGTGGTGGTGCCAGACGCCGGCCGCGATGTAGGCGGCGTGGTTGGACTCGCCGCCGCGCTCCACGGCGACGCCGTCGACCAGCTTCATCGGCCACGAACCGTCGTCGCGCTGGTGGGCGGCCAGGTAGTCGTAGCCCCGGCGGACGGGCTCGTCCAGCCCGGCCACGCTCATGGCCATCAGGCACTCGATGTGGTTCCACGCGTCGACGTGACCCTCGGGCCAGGGGATGCCGCCGTCGTCCTGCTGGATCGCCGCGATGCTCAGTGCCGTCTGGACGATCTCGTCGCGACCGATCACGCCGCGGGCTTCCTGACGTACAGCACCACGCTCTTGCCGATGACCGGGTTGAGCAGGGTCTCGGCGATCCGGGTCGCGGCCGGGCGCTTCATGATGTCCCAGACGAGCAGCTCGTGGTAGGCCTTGGCGAGCGGGTGGTTGTCGTTGTTGACGCCGACCGCGCACTTGATCCACCAGTAGGGCGCGTGCAGGCCGTGCGCGTGGTGGTGGGGGCCGATCTCGAAGCCGGTGGACTTCAGCTTCGCCGACAGCTCGGCCAGCGTGTAGATCCGGACGTGTCCGCCGGGGGCGGTGTGATAGTCCTCGTCCAGCGCCCAGCAGATGCGCTCCGGCAGGAAGCTCGGCACGGTGATCGCGGCGGTGCCGCCCGGCTTGAGCACCCGGAAGATCTCCCGCATCGCGGCCATGTCGTCGGGGATGTGCTCCAGCACCTCGGCGGCGATCACCCGGTCGAAGCCGTCGTCCTCGAACGGCATGTCCAGCGCGGTGCCCTGGACGGTCTCGCCGGTCGCGCCGAGCGGCACCTCGCCGCCCTTGTCCATCGCCACGAACATGGCCGCCACGTCGTCCAGCTCCGACTTGTCCATGTCGAAGGCGACGACGTCGGCCCCGCGGCGCAGCACCTCGAAGGCGTGCCGGCCGCCGCCGCAGCCGAGGTCGAGCACGCGCACGCCGGGTCCGACGGGCAGCCGGGCGAAGTCCACGGTCAGCACTAGACAGGTCTCCTCGTTCTCATCGGGGGCTCATCGGGGGCTCATCAGGGGCGGCGGGCCGCGATGGCCTCGCGATAGGCCTCGACGGTCTTCTTCGCGACGACGTGCCAGGTGTAGCGTTCCATGACCCGGTCGTATCCGGCCTTGCCCACCCGCTCTCGCTCCTCGGGGGAGTCGTGCAGGCGGCGCAGCACCGACGCCAGCTCCTCGGCGTCGCCCGGGTTCACCTGGATCGCGGCGTCGCCGACCACTTCCGGCAGTGCTCCCGTACGGCTGGCGACCAGGGGTGTGGCGCAGGCCATGTGCTCGACAGCGGGCAGCGAGAAGCCCTCGTAGAGCGACGGCACGACCGAGACCTCTGAGGTGGCGATCAGCTCGCCCAGCTCGTCGTCGGAGATGCCGTGCACGAAGCGGACCCGGTCCTCCAGCGAGAGCTCCTTGACCAGCTGCTCGGTGGGGCCGCCAGGGGTGGGCTTGCTGACCACGGTGAGGTTGACGTCGCGCTCGGTGGCCAGCTTGGCCACGGCCCGCAGCAGGGTGGCGACGCCTTTCATCGGTGAGTCGGCGCTGGCCACGGCCACGATCGAGCCCCTGCGGCGGGGCTTGTCGGGACGCGGGTGGAAGTAGCGGGTGTCGACGCCGAGCGGGATCAGCCGCATGTTGGCCTGCGGCACGTTGAAGTCGCGGTGGATGTCGGCCAGCGATGACTCGCTGACCGTCAGGATCGGGTTGAGCCGGGGCGCGACCTTGGCCTGCATCTTCACGAACCCGTACCACCGGCGCATGGTCAGCTTCTTGACGCCCTTGGCCGCCTCCAGCTCGATGCGGCGGTCGACGCTGATCGGGTGGTGGATGGTGCCGACCACGGGGAACAGCTTCTGGATGCCGAGCAGGCCGTAGCCGAGGGTCTGGTTGTCCTGGACGACGTCGAAGTCGCCCACGCGCTTGCTCAGCTCGCGGCGGGCGCGCAGGGTGAACGTCAGCGGCTCGGGGAAGCCGGCGGTCCACATGGTGGCGACCTCCAGGCAGTCGATCCAGTCGCGGAACTCGCCGGGCTTAGGGGTCCGGAACGGGTCCTCGTCGCGATAGAGGTCGAGGCTCGGCACCTTGTTGAGGATCACGCCCTCGTCGAGCTCGGGATAGGGCTGGCCGGAGAACACCTCGACGTGGTGCCCGAGAGCCACCAGCTCGCGGCTCAGGTGGCGGAGGTAGACGCCCTGCCCGCCGCAGGTGGGCTTGCTGCGGTAGGACAGCAGCGCGATCCGCAGCGCGTCGCTCACGGACACCCCTTTCCGACTCCGGTAGCACCCGGAGTCGGGCGTGTACCGTGAAAGATGACCTTAGTCCGAGAAGGCTACCATTCGGTAGGTCGGATGGAATTGTTCCTACCCTGCCCCGCACACCGTGCGATCTGCGATGTTGGCATGACCGAGCGATATTCGGTAGAACGTGTTCCAGTTTGACGAGGTGCTGTGACAAGGCGCTTAGCTGTACATTCCGGTCCCAATGGAGGCGGTTAGTGATAAGGGGAGGACCCCGTTGGCCAGGCGCGCTCTGATCACCGGCATCACCGGCCAAGACGGTTCCTATCTGGCCGAGCACCTGCTCGGTCAGGGATATGAGGTCTGGGGGCTGGCGCGAGGACAGGCCAATCCACGAGTGTCGCGGATGCGCAAGCTGCTGGCCGACATGAAGGTGGTCCGGGGCGACCTGCTCGACCAAGGATCGCTGATCTCGGCGGTGGAGCGGGCGCAGCCGGACGAGGTCTACAACCTCGGGGCGATCTCGTTCGTGCCGATGTCGTGGGAGCAGGCGGAGCTGACCGCCGAGGTCACCGGGATGGGCGTGCTGCGCATGCTGGAGGCGATCCGGGTGTGCTCGGGTGTGTCGCGGGGCGGCTCGCCCAACGGCCAGATCCGCTTTTATCAGGCTTCGTCATCTGAGATGTTCGGCCAGGTCAGCGAGACGCCCCAGACCGAGAGCACCGCCTTCCATCCCCGCTCGCCGTACGGGGTGGCCAAGGCGTACGGCCACTTCCTCACCCAGAACTACCGCGAGTCCTACGGCATGTACGCGGTCTCCGGGATCCTGTTCAACCACGAGTCGCCGCGGCGCGGCGCCGAGTTCGTCACCCGCAAGGTGTCGCTCGGCGTGGCCCGCATCAAGCTCGGCCTGGCCGGCGAGCTGCGCCTGGGCAACCTGGAGGCCCGGCGCGACTGGGGCTTCGCGGGCGACTACGTCCGGGCCATGCACCTCATGCTGCGGGCCGAGAAGCCCGAGGACTACGTGATCGGCACCGGCCGGATGAAGTCGGTCCGCGAGCTGGTGGAGGCGGCCTTCACCGCCGCCGGGCTCGACTGGGAGAGGTACGTCGTCACCGACCAGGGCCTGCACCGGCCCGCCGAGGTCGACCTGCTCTGCGCCGACCCCAAGAAGGCCAGGGTGCAGCTCGGCTGGGAGCCCACGGTGTCGTTCGAGGAGCTGGTCGCGATGATGGTCGAGTCGGATCTGCGCCTGCTCACCGACGGCGGCGACCCTGGCGACGGTTCCTGGCCTTAGATCAATACCTCTCTTTACGGCACCGCCAAGGGCACGCCAGACGCCGCACGGTGCTGAGGGCCTCCAGGGGGACGCCCGCTGACCCGCACGTGGCGGGCCGCCGCTACGGCGCCCGCCTGCGGCTCGTCCAGCCCTAGCCCGCGGATCGGCGGATCGGCATCCAGGTGGGAGCCGGCTCCCCGGTCAGGAAGTCGCCGACCAGCCGGGTGCACAGCTCGGGCCTCTCGTGCAGAAGCAGGTGAGAGGTCTGCGGCACGATGGCGAGCTGCGCTGCGGGAAGCGCCCGGTACATCCGCAGCGTGTGCTCCAGGGTGATGATGTCATCGTCGGCGGCCATGACCAGCACGGGGCAGGTGATGGCGGCCAGCTCGTCCGGGGCCAGTGGCCGGTCCTCATCCACCGACCGGACCGCCTTCGCCAGCACGACGGGGAAGTGGTCCGCCCCGTCCGGTGACACTTCGGCATAGGCGGAGACCAGCGGCGCAGGAGGCGGAGCGTCAGTGCTCGGCCGCAGGATCATCCCCTCCGGATCGAATGCGCCGCTGATCAGGACGAGCCGCTCGACCAGGTCGGGGCGGCGCACGGCGGTCCACAGCGCCACGATCGCTCCGGCGCTGTATCCGGCCAGCCGCACGGGACCGCCGACGGTCTTCTCGATGAACGCCGCGGTGTCGTCCGCGAACGCGTCCATGGCGAACGGGCCCGGCACGTCAGGGGTGTGCCCGTGGCCCCTGCGCTCGGGTAGCAGGAGCCGGAACCGCTCGGCCAGCGCGTCGAGGTTGCCGTTGAAGTCACGGCTGTCGGTCAGGCCCCCATGGAGGAGCACCAGCGGGTCGCCCGCGCCGCGCTCGTCGTACCAGGTGCGCACGCCGTTCACATCGATGTAGTCGGCCATCATGCCGCCCTTTCCCTTGTCGTGTGGGTCTCCGGCATTGATACGGTGCGGCGGCCGGAAACTCATCGCACGCCGGCGGCCCGCCCCAACGGCTTTGTGGCGGTGCCGGTGGCCTGGCGGTAGGCGCCCGGGGTGAGGCCGAAGTAGCGGGTGAACCAGCGGGTCAGGTGGCTCTGGTCGGCGAACCCGGTGCGCGCCGCGATCTCGCCGAGCGGCAGGCCGTCCGCGATCAGGCGCTGGGCCGCGCGCAGCCGCAGCTGGCGCTGGTAGTCGCTGGGGGCCATCCCGTATGCGGTGCGGAAGGCCCGGTAGATCGTGAAGCGGCTGGCGCCCGTGGCTTCGACCAGGTCGTCGATGGTCAGGTCGTCCAGGTGGCGCTCGTGCAGGAGCTGCCGGGTCCGCTGGGCGACGCGGGCCGAGCCGGGGAGCCCTGCCGGCCGGACGACCGGGGCCGTGGCGGCTCGCCGTACCATCGCGGAGACCGTGGCGGCGAGCTGCTCGTCGCGGCGCAGCGCCGGGACGCCGGCCGGCCGGATGGCGGGCGGGCCGTTGTCCGGAGCACCGCCCACAGGAGCGCCGCCCACAGGAACGCTGCCCGAAAGAGTGCTGCCCGAAAGAGTGCTGCCCGAAAGAGTGCTGCCCGAGGGAGTGCCGCACAGGGCGGTGTGCAGGGCGCGCAGCGAGCGCGCGAGCGCCGGGTCGTCGAGCACCGGGGCGGCGAAGAGCGGCAGGCCCGCGCGCCGGGCGGTGAGGTCGGCGAGCAGGTCCGACACCAGGTCGGTGCGGAGGTGGACCATCCGGTAGGTGAATCCCGTGGCCGTCGCGGAGTGGCCGTCGTGCGGGTCGTCGGGGTTGAACGCCATCACCATGCCCGCCGCGCTGGTGTGGGCCGAGCCGCGGCAGGTGAACGCCTGGGCGCCCTCATCCGTCACGCCGAAGGAGTAGGTCTCGTGGCTGTGGCGATGGTAGACGTGCCGCTCGAAGTGGGCGTACATGGCCTCGACGCGCTGGTCGGGGGAGCGCCAGTAGCGGGACCAGTCATCCGTCACCCTGTCATTGTGCCGCCCCCATTGACAAAAGCTCGTTTTACGTAAAGGGTTGTTTTTGCGATGAGAGACGTCCTGTACTTGGAAGAGATCGAGCAGGCCGAGGCCCTGCTCAAGCCGCAACGCGTCGAAGTGCTGCGGCAGCTGGCCGAGCCGCGCACCTGCACCGAGGTGGCACAGCAGCTCGGGCAGACGCCGCAACGGGTCTACTACCACGTCAAACGGCTGGTCGACGCGGGTCTGGTCGACCTGGTGTCGGAGCGCAAGGTGCGCGGCATCCACGAAGGCATCTACCAGGCCGCGGCCCGTGCCTACTGGCTGTCGCCGCGCCTGGTGGGCCGGATCGGGCTGCGCAAGGCGCGGGACGAGCTGAGCCTGGGCTACCTGCTGGACCTGATGGAAGAGGTCCAGGCCGACATCGCCGCGCTCGACCGCACCGCCCCCGAGCTGCCCTCGATCGGGCTGTCCGGGGAGATCCACGTCCTGGCGGAGCACCGCCAGGAGTTCCTCAACGACCTGCACGCCATGCTGCAGGACCTGTTCACGAGATACGGCGGAGCCGAGGGAGACGCCTTCAAGCTCGCCGTCGCCTGCTACCCCAAGGGAGAAGCGCATGACTGAGCCGACGATCATCCGTGCCCGCATCCACGCGCCGGTCAAGGAGGTGCGCCACGCGCTGACCGACCCCGCGGCCATGCGGATCTGGCTGGCCGAGAAAGCCGAGGTCGAGCTGCCGGGCCGTTACGAGTTCTGGGGCCGCTACACCCCCGAGGGCGACGCGCCGCACCAACGGCTGCTGCACGCTGACGACCGTACGGTGCGCTTCGCCTGGACGCTCGGCGGGGTGGAGGCCACCACCGAGTTCGCCGTAGAGGAGGACGGGCCGTCGGCGACGATCGTCACGCTGTCGCAGAGCGACTACGACCACCAGGAGGCCCTGGCCGGCACGAGCATCCGCGGCGTCCTGCAGACCTTCTGGTACCTGACGCTGGCCAACCTGGTCGAGCACTTCGAGGGCCGCGAGCTCACGCCGAAGATCGACTTCACCGGTAAGACAGACCTGCTGGCGGAGGTCCTGATCGACGCGACGCCGGACAAGGTATTCGATTCGCTGATCGACTCGGACTCGGTCACCCGCTGGTTCGGCTTCCCCATCGCGATCGAGCCGCACGTCGGCGGGCGCTACGCGATGGGCGGGTTCGACAACCCCGACCCGGCGAAGATCCTGGAGCTGGAGCCCGGCCGCAAGCTCTCGGTCGACTGGGGCGACTCCGGGGTCGGCACCTGGGAGCTGGAGGGGTCCGGCGGCAAGACCCGGCTCACGCTGATGCAGAGCGGTTTCGACGGGGCGCAGCCTCCGTTCGCCGCCTGGGCCGGCATCCTGTCCGGGCTGGCCGAGCTGCGCCGCTTCCACGAGGTGCCCGACTGGCAGCCCGTCTGGCTGCAGTAGGCGCACCAGCGTTCAAGACCCGGCGGAGGCGGAGACGGGAGGCTGGCCGCATGCGTTTCGACACGAAGATCGGCATCGTGGTCCGCGAGGACCTGGCCGTCTGGCAGCGGCTCAACGTCACCGCCTTCCTGGCCGGCGCGGTGGCCGGCGGGGTGCCCGAGACCATGGGCGAGCCCTACGCCGACGCCTCCGGCAACGGCTATCTGCCGATGATCCGCCAGCCGGTGCTCGTCTACGCGGCCGACGCCGAGGCGCTCGGCCGCGTCCGCGAGAAGGCGGTGGCCAGGGGGTTCGACGTGGCGGTCTACATCGACGAGATGTTCAAGACGGGCCACGACGAGGACAACCGGGCCGCGGTGCGCGCGGTCGAGGCGGCGGACCTGCAACTCGCTGGACTGGCCGTGCACGGGCCCAGGAACGCGGTCGACAAGGTGCTCAAGGGGCTGTCGCTACATCCTTGACGGGGGCATCTGGCTGCGCGGCGGACGTTTCGTCACCTATGGCGTCGTGTGCTGCTCCCCGAACCGGCACGCCGATCGCCGCTGTTCCGCCACCTGAGCCCCGTTGCAGCGACCCGGTCGGCTTAAGCCCGCGGGATGGGTAGTTCACGAAGCGGATCGCCACCGTCGATGAAAAGCCGGGCCTCTGGCGTGGTCGCCGCGGCGATGCGCTGGAGCACCCGCTGGCCATCCTCGGGATGTCGCCCGTCGAGGGCTCCGACCCGGACGGCGAACACGATGTCGTACGGCTCTTCGTGAGCCTGCAGGACGAAGTCTTCGCCCGCGCTCTGGCGGACGCTCATGCGGCCGGACGTGATTTCGTCCATCGCGGCCGCTTCGGCCTGGGCGATGGCGGTGGCGGATCTGTCGATGGCCAGGATGTGGCCGGTGGTGAGCAGGGCTGCGACCGCTCGTGCGGCCGCCCCAGGGCCGCACCCGATTTCGAGGACACGTGAGTGCGGTTGAAGGGGAAGCGCGTTCACGATCGCGGCGAGGCGGGGTGACAGACGTGGCGGCATGAGCGGAAGACTAAATGACGGGCGGCCCGTGCGAGCTTCTCGAACCTGGGCGCGGCTGAGGCGTTCCGCGTTCGCATCGGGTGTTGTCGATCAGGTGCCTGATAGAAAGATCATCGATATATAGTGATCGAATGAGATCGATGCAGGAACCCACTTTCCTGATCCTCACCGCGCTCGCCGCCGGCCCTCAACATGGGTATGGCCTCATCGCCGACGTCGAACAGATCTCCGAGGGCCGGGTACGGTTGCGCGCCGGAACCCTCTACGCCGCCTTCGACCGACTGCAGGAAGAGGGCCTCATCACCGAGGACCGTGAGGAGATCGTGGACGGCAGGGTCCGGCGGTACTACAAGCTGACCGATGACGGGGCGACCCGGCTGGCGGCGGAGGCCGAGCGGATGCGCCGTCACGCGCGAGCGGCTTCCACGCGGCTGCGTGCCGCCGGCCTCGGAGGAACGGCGTGACCTCCCTTGAAGCCCGATACCGGCGGCTCCTTGCCTGCTATCCGCACGATCATCGCACGCGGCATGAGGAAGACATGATCGGCGTACTGCTGGCTGGATCACGGCCCGGACAGAGCCGCCCGCACATCGCCGACACGGCCGATCTGCTGGCAGGCGCGGTTCGCATGCACTGCCGGCGGGCCTTCGGTACGGTGTCGGCGCCTGCCTGGCGGGACGCCGTGGCCGCGGGCATGGCGCTGTGGCCTCTTCTCGTCCTGACCGACACGCTGGCCCGCCAGGTCATGTCGCTGGCACCGAGCATCGGGCAGGGCCTGCTTCACCACTGGACGCAAGAGCCGTGGTCGCTCCTGTACTGGGCTCGACCGATCATCGTCTTCGCCCTGCCCGTGCTCGCGGTCGCGCTCCGCCACCGGGGGATCGCCACACTGGGTGCACTCGCTTTCATGCTGTACCTAGGCGGATCGCCCTTTCCCCTGTCCCTGGCGCTACCGAACGTCAGCCTGCCTCTCCTGGCGCAAGCGGTGGCGGTCGCCGTCGCCTTCACCAGTCCGGCCCGCAAGGGCATGTCGCTCATCTCCCGGCGCACACTCATGCTCTGGATGCCGTTCGGCCTGATCGGGCTGGCCGCCGGCAAGGTCGGCAGGCACGTGCTCGACATGGCCACCAACCATGAGATCGCACTCTGGAAACCTGTGCCGTGGCTCATCTTCATGGCAGCGGCAGCGGGATACGCGGCAGGGTCCGTAGTGGGACGGCGCGCGTCACTGCTGCTGTTCCTGCCCGTAGCGGCGCTGGGCGACCTTGGGAAACTCCCTGCCCTGCCCACCTCTATCGCCCTTGCGCAGCTCGGCTGCGTGCTCAGCGCTTTCGCCATTGGGACGATGCTCGCGCGCAGGCAGGCCGGACGTGATCCTTTCGCTCGTGGGCACGGACCTTGCGCGCGGGCGTGATCGGCCGGCAGGGCGTCTGGATCCTCTGGCAGGCCCTGTGCGTGGTGTCGCCGCAGGCGAATCCGTGCGGCCCCGCTGGCTGAAATGCGGTTGAGGCGATGGCCGGGGTGGACGATGATCCCATCTCATGCCGAACACGAAGCCCACCAGGTCCCGACCCGTCGCCCTCATCACCGGTGCGGGCGGACGCACCGTCAACATCGGCGCCGCCGTGGCCCGCCGCCTCGCCGAGACCGGCTGGGACATCGCGTTCACCTACTGGCGGCCCTACGACGACGAGCAGCCCTGGGAGCCCGAGCCCGATGCGCCCATCGCGCTCGGTCACGACTTGGACGGCCTGGGCGCCCGGCACACCGCTGTGGAGGCGGACCTCGCAGATCCGGCCGCCCCAGCGGCCGTCTTCGACTCCGTCGAGAGGGACCTCGGGCCCGTCAGGGCTCTGGTGATGTGCCACTGCGAACAGCGTGACCTGAACCTCCTGACCACGACCGTGGACAGCTTCGACCGGCACTTCGCCGTCAACGCCCGTGCCCCGTGGCTACTCATCCGTGAGTACGGGCGGCGCTTCGCGGGGACGACCGACGATGCCGTCCCCGGGCGCATCATCGCCTTCACCAGCGACCACGTCGTCGGCAACCTCCCCTACGGCGCCAGCAAAGGCGCCCTGGACCGTATCACCCTCGCCGCCGCCCACGAGTTCGCCCATCTTGGCGTCCGCGCCAACATCATCAATCCCGGCCCCATCGACACCGGATGGATGACGGACGAGATCCGCGTTGCCGCGCGCGAGCAGACGCCCGCGGGGCGGCTCGCCGGCCCCGAGGAACCGGCCAACCTCGTCGCCTTCCTCTGCTCCCCGCAGGGCCAGTGGATCAACGGCCAGCACCTCTTCAGCAACGGCGGCTTCCGCACCGCCGCCCTCTGAAAGAGAGCCAGCGCCCTCTGCGTCAAGCGCGAGGCGACCCGTTACCCGCGATCTACGGATGTGGTGCTGGTCGCCGCTCTCGTCGAGGAGCCGACCACGCGTTCCGCCCTGGTCGGGGGCACCGCCTCATCCGCTTCACCGCCGACCTGGGCCGACGCATGCTCAGGTCTCCATTTCTGTGACTGCCGTATGCGGGGACGTGCCCGTCGCGCTGTGACGCACTGTCATGTGATGCCGGGTCAGCTCGCCGAGCAGGTGGCCGGGGTCGAGGAAGCTGTCGATGTGCACCACGCCGTGCGGGGCGGCGTCGTCGAACACGGCCTTGACGACGTACGCCGTGATGACACCGGTGGCGTTGCAGGTCTCGCGGCCCGTGATCGTGCTCCATACCGCGTCGCCCGCTCCATCCGACGCCACGGCATGGACGACGAACCGATCGGATCCGAAGTGCAGCCGGGACAGAGCCGAGGCGGCGAGCGGCCCGGCACCCAGGCGGCGTACCAGGGAGAAGGCCCGCGCGCGGCGCAGGGCGAACACGGCCGAGGTCACCAGCCGGGAGTCGAAGCAGATGCGGGTGGTCGCCCGCACCTTCAGGGACTCGGCGATCGTGAACTGGTCGGAGAAGGGAAACGGATGGACGATGCGCGTCCCGGCGTCCCCGAGCCGCACCCGCGCCGTTCTCGCCCGGTGCCGACCCCGGGCGGCCGGTTCGGCGAGATGACGCACGACCCAGTCCACTGAGTCGGCCCCGTGCTCGCCACCCAGGCCGAGCATCAGGCTGAGATCCACGGCCCGTGCCGACGGGAGCCGATCCATGCAGTGCCGTGCCAGCAGGTTCGTCAAGCCGGGGGCGACGCCCACGCTCAGCACGGCAGTCGCGCCGTGCCGTGCCGCGAGTCCGTCGAGCGCGGCAATCGACTCCAGCACCGGCAGCGAGGCGCTCACATCGACGTAGTGCACGCCCCGCTCCAGGCAGGCGCGCGCCACCCGGGCGTTCGCACGTTCCACGCACATCACCACGACGGCCGCGTCCCGCAGCAGGCGATCCACGTCCGCGGGATCGTTCACGTCGGCGCGCACCACCTTCACGGCACCGGTTCGCGCGAGGCCCGCCCCGCGTGTCGGATCGCGTCCGGCCACCACCACGCGGCCGGGGAACCACTGGCCCAGGGTTGACGCGGCCGCCCTGCCTACCGCGCCATATCCGCCCAGGATGACGATGTTCGTCCCGTTCTCTGGAAGCACCCCACCAGCATCCGGAACGGAGTGCCATGGACACAACTGAGACTTCGGCATCTCATGTATGAGTCACGCGCATGGCTCGCATCACCGTCTGAGCGCAAGCTCGGCGTGAGCCTGTTCCGGCGCGTGCCCCGCGGCGTACGGCCGACCGCCGCCGGACAGATGGCGGTGAGCCAGGCGCGCGAGGGCCTTCAACACCCTCCGTGGTCTTCCAGGCAGATGGGCCCGCCGACTGCGACTCGATGATCGACAGCTGAGAAGAGCCGAGAATGCGGGTTCACCGGCAGGGAAGATCTGCGAAAAATGCTCATGAGTGCGGTGCGCTGGTAGCGCCAGGCCATGTGCTGCGAACATGCTGGGCTTGACCTGGAGCGCGCTCCAGCTTCTAGCGTCGATGGCATGCCCGAGACGGGAATGCGGAGATCGCCCGGCTCGCCTGCGGCAACCGGCGGGCAGTGGTCACCATGCGATCGCGCAATGGGCTGGCGTTCTTGAGATGCGCCGGACGCCCCGCTCGAACCAGTTGACCGGCCGGCCCTGCTCACGCGGCACGTAGGCAGCGCCGGAAAGCGCGCACCACCGTGCGCCGCTCCATGCGGTGAGGAAGGAGAGAGTCACGTGAAGATCGTGGAGCTTGGCCGTACCGGCGAGCAGGTCAGTCGGCTCGCCCTGGGATGCATGATCATGGGTACCGTCACACCGGAGGACGAGGCCGTCGCGATCCTGGACCGGTATGTCGAGGCCGGTGGCAACGTTCTGGACACCGCCGACTGCTACGCCTGGTGGGAGGAGCGGGGCAGTTACGGCGGTCACAGCGAGGAGCTGATCGGCCGCTGGCTGGCCCGGACCGGACGGCGCGAGGAGGTGTTCCTGACCACCAAGGGCAGCGCCGTTCCGCGCGACCTGGATGCGGTCTGGTCCGGCGGCCAACCGGACTGGGAGGTCGCCTACAGGACGTTCGTCGGGGCCGGGGCGACGACCCTGCGCGAGGCGATCGACGGCAGCCTGCGCCGGCTCGGCACAGACCATGTCGACCTGTACTACGTGCACGTGGACGATCGGACCACGCCACTGGAGGAGACGCTGGAGGCGCTCGCCGGCATCGTCCAGGCCGGCAAGGCCCGCTACATCGGATGGTCCAACGTGCGGACCTGGCGGATGGAGCGAATCCGCCAGTTGTGCGCCCAGCACGGCTGGCCGGCGCCGGTCGCGCTCCAACAGCAGCACTCCTACCTGCGGCGCCGGGCAGGGCACCAGCACGTTTCCATCGTGGACGACGAGCAACTCGACTACCTGCGAGCACACGACGACCTGACCCTCGTCGCCTACTCTCCGATCCTCAAGGGCATCTACGACGACCCGGAAAAGCGCCGGGGCCATGGGGCGATGGAGCCGTACCTGGGCCCGGACGCCGACGCCCGGCTCACCGCGGCCGTGGAGGTGGCCGCCGAGGTCGGCGTAACCCCGAACACGCTGGTCCTGGCGTGGCTGATGCACCAGAACTCGCCGGCGATCGTGCCGCTGATCGGCCCGCGTACTCTCCAGCAGTTCGAGGCGGCCTTGCCCGCACTCGACGTCAAGCTCACCGACGAGCAATTCACCCGCCTCGACACCGCCGGCGCCTGATCAGGGACTGGACCACCAAGGTCTCCTCGGGCGGTATCGCAACGTCGAGTTGGTAGGCCAGGGAGCCGAGCCGGCCAGCACGTCGTCAGCCAGGCGCAGACGAGGGACTCTCGCGGACAGATCGGCGATGGTGCTCATTCCGATGCTCCGCCCCGTCCGGGCCGGGATCGGGTTGAGGGCGTCGCTATCAGGCAGCTTGGCGAGGACGTCATCAAGGGTCGGGCGGCACAGAGCCTTCCCGGCTCGTGCCGGTTGTTACTACGTGTCGAGCAGGTCCAGCTTGCGCTTGAGGTCGTTTCCCTTGCTGTAGGGCCACCGCGGGTTCTCTCGTTGCAGGCGTCCCACGACTATCCCCGGAGCGATTCCGATCTCCCGGGCGAAGGCTCGTACTTCGGCCTTCGAAGTCAGCTCAGCCAGTCGGGAACCGTACTGAGGCGGGATGAGGGTGTCCGCTGAGAACCGGTCCGCTTCCAGCTCTATCGGGTCGTCGGTGTCGGTCCTCCCCGCGATCTCGATACGCATCTCGTCGTCACCGTTCAGAACGTGATGGATCTCGTGGAAGAAGCTGAACCAGAGCTGATCATCAGTGCGGTATCGCTGGCTGAGCTGGATCACGCGCTTGGTTCCGATCTTGCGGGTGACACCGCTCACGCGCGCGCCCTTGACCTCCTCGATGAAGACGACGGCGACACCCCTTGCAGAGCAGATCTTCTGCAGCCGCGGTCGGAACTCCTGGGCGGGCAGCAGGGTAAGAGCCCGCAGTTCAGGAAGAGACGCCTTGAGAGACGTCGAGTCGAAGGCGGCACAGGGCATTTGCTGCGCCTCGATCTCACCGAGGCGCAGCCACGTGGAGAGGGGGCCGAGCTTCGAGTCCTGAACCTTGGACTTCCTGAACGCGCACGCCGCCGGCTGCTCGTACAGCTCGCGCCACACGTCTACCGAGGCCACAGTGAAGAACGCGAGAAGCTGATCGATACGCGAAATCTTGTTGCTCGGCTCCTCCGGGAGAATATTGCGCTCCACCAGTTCGGACACCGGAAGTTCGTTGAGCCAGTCGACGTGTTGCTCCAGATCTCTCGCGGAGCGAAGGCGTACCAGTGTCGACTGGTAGTCCGCCTCAAGCCGGTTCCAAAGTCTGGCTGGCGTCCCGACCACCCTTTCCAGCGATTCCGCTACCTCGGGCGTGAGACGTACGAGGCCGTTGATCAGCTGATTGACATGCTTCGGGGACAACCCGACACGCTCGGCGAGCTCGCGCTGAGTCATTCCCTTCTCTTCGAGAAGCTCCCGCAGGGTTTCCCCCGGCGGCACCGCGTAGTCGAGGTCTCCGGACGCATACAGGGTACGCGTGGTCTCGGCCCTGGCCATTGGTCTCCCTCCTCACGCTGTTGTACCGCTTGTAGTTCAGCCTGCTGTGTCGGCATCAGTGGTAGTCGACGATCTCGACCAGCACGATCTCCGTTACAGCTGTCCAATCGAGAGCGCCCTGATCGTCCGTGACCCACTCCACAGGCGCGAAGATGAGCCGGTAGTTGGCGTCGACTCGGACGGACAACTGGCCCTTCCGGCCTCCCTTCAGCTCCTCACATCGGCCGCCAAAAGCACGGATGTCATCGAGCGTCTCGGCCTGCTTGAAGTGCTTAATGCGCTTCGCCAATGCGATGGCTCGGTCATGACCGAAGTGTCGGCGCCGCTCTCTGTCGGACTCACACCTCTTCTCGAACTTCGCATCCTCGTAATACACCTCCAACCCACCCGTGCCTCCCACCTGCGAGATTTACCTAGTGGGTAAAGATGGCGTCACTGTAACCGAGATGACCGAGGAATGCGCACGCTTTGTGTCCAAATTATTGCGAAGAGTGAAGTAAGTGAAGTTGATTCCTAGCAAATGTCAAAGAGGCTGAACGCCACGGCGGCACAGCTCGCGGTACGCCTCGCGCAGTTCTGCGGCCTCGGACGCCTTGTTTCCAGGACTCTGACTACCTCGGCGGCCCGCCAGTAGTTGGAGGGAACGAGAAGGCCGCTGGTCATCGCGGAGAGAGTCAGGTGTCCCGCCTCGTCGGGCTGATCGGCGGCCAGGAGTGCGAGAGCCAGGTCGAGTCGTGCGGCCACGGCCCTGCGTGGCCGTGGCGGGCCGTCGGTCGTCGACTCCAGCCGGGCCAGACTCCTCGGGAGTACGGCACGGCCGACGGATCGCCGAGCCAGGACAAGGTGGTCGCGGTGTAGGCGTCGGACTTGGCGGGATCGTACCGGTAGTGATGTTCGGGCCGGTCGGGGGTGTGCAGCGGTGCGACGAGCCGCACTACCCGGTTCAGCGCCTCGTGGACCTCCCGAGCCGCACCGAGGCGTGCCCAAGCCCGGCCCTCCTGCGCGGTCGCCTGGATGCACGCCGAGCTGCCCCTGGGCGCGACTCATTGCGCCGCCTGGGCAAGGGTCAAGGTTCGCCCGAAGTCGCCTTCGGTCAGGACCTGCCACGCCTCCGTCTCCAGACACCACGAGGCGATCTCGCGATGCTCTGTCTCCTTGGCGAGCTGGGCAGCCGCCGCTCCTCCGGTTTTCGCCGGGTGGCGGATCCTGCGCAGCGGCGCCGGGCGGTTGTGGGCGACACGCGAGCGGCCGTTTCCCCGGGCCGTTGAGGATGCGGGCGCGCATCGTACGGTCGACGCCGACGACCTGGCGAAGTTGTGCCAGATCATCGCGGAGCAGGAGAGCATCGCGGAGCAGGCGTGCCCGGCCAACTGGAGGGCCGGGTGGCCGCGTCCGCCGTTGTTCTAGCTCCGCCCCACTTGCCGGCGGCCGCACCCCTTGGTGGCCAAGTGCCGCAGAGTCACGGAAGAATGACGGAAAGCGATGTGCGAACGGGTGTCTGAGGGTTATTCTTCCCTGGCCGCCCCCTGGAGGGGGAGAGGAAGTGAGCCCGGGCTTACCGCCGGAATTGACGGGAACCCGGGCTTTGCGCTGTCCGCATCAATCGCAGCTTCCGTGCTCGACCGAGTGCTCGCCGAGAAGTAGATCCCTCAGGGTCCGATCGTAGGAACTCCCATACTGGTACTACATCGGTAGATCTTTAAGTCGTTCGCCAGCGTGACTGTGGGTGTATCGGCGATGGTCTGCGAGTGACCTTGTGCCTCACCTACGATCTG
>NZ_JBFAKL010000034.1:0-90385 GCF_040655715.1 Nonomuraea cavernae
CAAATCCTCCCAGCCCCCCAGATCCGTGTCAAATTCACCCGAACCAGTCTGACCAGCAGAAATCGAACACCACCCCGTTCCCAGGGCAACCCCTCCAACTTACTCCAGCACCCGCCCCGTGTCAACTGGGCTGGTCGCGGACATGGTGATCCGCTCACTGGTCAGGCTAGGAAGGTGACCCTCGGCAGGACCGACGATCACGTCGTCCTCGCGGGCTTGGTGAACTCTATGCAGCGCCTCCGGAACCGTCAAATCAACGGATTGCCCGCTCCGGACAGGTGTTCCGGGCCTCTCCAGGGTAAATAGAGGCCGTGCTTGATCAACCCGTGCCCAGAGCGCTCATCGTCCTGCTGGGGATCGCCGGCGCGGTGATCGTGTTGTTCGGGATGCGCGAGGTGGCGTCCATTCTCGGCCCGATCATCCTGGCTCTCGTGCTGGTCATCGCCGTCGCGCCGGTGCGTTCCTGGCTGGGCCGACTTGGCGCTCCCACCTGGCTTCAGGTGACGGTGCCGTTTCTGATCGTGCTGCTCGTGCTGCTGGCCATGGTCGCGGTGCTGACGATCTCGGCCGTGCAGCTCGCCTCGCTGCTCCCGACGTACACCGAACAGTTTCAGCAGTTGCTGGTCGACGGCCGGAACTTCGCCACCAGCCATGGCATCAGCAACGAGCAGATCAACAAGTCCCTGGAGACGCTCGACCCCGGCCGGATCCTGGGGATCGCGCAGACCCTGGTGTCGAGCACGCTGGGCGTGGTGTCCAGTCTCTTCCTGATCGTGGTGCTGCTGCTCGCGATGTGCCTCGACGCGCCCTCGACGGCCAGGATCCTGTCGACCGGCCAAGGCAGAAAGCCACAGCTGGTGACCGCGCTCGCCACGTTCGCGCACAAGACGAGGCGCTATCTGATCGTCTCCACGATCTTCGGTCTGATCTGCGCGGCGCTGGACGTGGTCGCCCTGTCGTTTCTGAACGTGCCGCTGCCACTGCTCTGGGGTGTCCTCGCGCTGATCACCAACTACATCCCCAACATCGGCTTCGTCCTCGGACTCATCCCGCCCGCGATGCTCGCCCTGCTCGACCACGGCCCCAAGCAAATGCTGCTGGTGATCGCCGCGTACATCGTCATCAACGTCGTGATCCAGTCGTTCATCCAGCCGAAGTTCCTCGGTGACGCGGTCGGGCTGTCCACCACGATGACGTTCATCTCGCTGATCGTCTGGGCATTCGTCCTCGGCCCACTCGGCGCTCTGCTCGCGATCCCGCTGAGCCTGCTCACCCGCGCGGTGCTGGTCGACAGCGACCCCCGCGCGAAGTGGGCGGCCGCTCTCATGTCGGGCGGCCCACCCGCGGACGCTAAGCCGCCAGACGGCGCGGGGACACCCCACTCAGCCTCTTGACCTCGTGAGACAGATGCGCCTGATCGGCGTACCCCGAGATCAACGCCACCTCCGCGAGAGGGACCCCGGATCGGGCGAGCCGCAGCGCACGCTGGAACCGGACGATCCGTTGCAACGTCTTCGGTGAGTAGCCGAACCCTGCCACGCTCCGGCGATGGAACTGCCGCTCGCTGTAACCGAGCTGCCAGGCGACCTCGTGCACCGACAGCCCCGAACGCAGGGCGGCCACGATGGCCGGAGCCGCCGGGTCGCTTGGTGAGGTCTGCCGGAGCCGGACGGTGATCGCCGCCCGCATGGCCCGCAGACGCTCTTCCGGAATCTCCACCGCGAGCTCGGGGAGCGCGTCGAGGTCGGTCAGCGGCACCCGCTGGTCGCGCAGCCAGTGGACCGGCACACCGAACACCTCGCCCGCGGCGCCCGGCTTGAAGCGGATGCCGGTGAACGTGTCTCCCGCGCGCATCGAGGTGGGCATCGGACCGGTGTCGGGACCGGCCACGAAGGGCCCGTCAGGCCCCCAGATGAGGTCGACGCATCCGTCGGGCACCACCAGCTGGGTCGTGTCGGTCTCGGCGACCTGGCTCCACTCACAGGCGACGCGCTCGGCGAGCCACGGCGCGGGAGGCCGTTCCTCGTACATGCCTCCACGCTAGGCGAACCCACCGACAGAAACGCGGCGGGCCCGCTCAGGGGGACAGACGGCCGTAGTCGCGCAGGGTCTTGAGGCACCCCACCGTCACGTGGCCACCCCATTCGTGCTCGACCAGCGGGGTCCACATCTCCCAGTTGCCATTCCACCCTCCCTCCGGGGACTGGGCGGCAAGGAGCGCGTCCAGGTGCCGGTCCAGGGTCTCGGTGTCGAACAGCGGCAGCCGGAGCGGCGACGGCGCGAAGTCCAGCGGGAAGTGCGCGGCCCCGGGGGTGCCGGGGTCGAACGCCACGGTCTCCAGGATGGCGTCGCGGAGCCTGCCGAACTCCGCCTCGGCCCGGTGGCGGTCCGGAACCCGGTCCAGGAACGTGACGATCGCCCGGGCCTGGTACGGGTTCGTGCGCTCCACGTCCGCGATGGCCGCCCAGCAGAACTCGGTCGCGGGGCCGAGCCACGGGTGCTCGATGCCGTGCTCGTGCAGGAGTCCCGCGATCGAGGCGGTCGGGATCAGGTTGCCAGGTGGATCGTCGCCGGTGTTCCACCAGGGAGCCCGGAACGTGTCGCGCACGCTGGGCAGCACGAACGGCACGCCGCCGTCGGCAGCGGTCACCGACCGCAGGTAGTCGCAGGCCGCGGGCACCATCGGGTCGGAGAAGGCGTCGAGCTCGTCCAGGATCCAGAACGCCACCTCGACCGGCTCGGGCTGGCTGCCGGCGCCGCGCAGGTCGGGTTCGAGGGCGTTGCCGAACCCGCCATCGGAGTTCTGGTAGCACCGCAGCGCGGCCAGCACCCGCTCCCGTGACCCGCCGGCGAACAGCGCCTCGAACCTGAGCCTGTCAAGCAGCCGCCCGTGCACCTGCAGGTATCTCTCCGCCTGATCTCGTGTGTCCATGGCCGCCAACGTAACCGGCGAGGGGCTGAGGTCTCTTGTCGGAATCGGACACGCCTGCAGCCGGCGTCAGGGGGTGGCCAGGGCCTCCGTCGGCGACATGCGCGCGGCCCGTACGGCCGGGTAGAAGCCGGCGACGCCGCCGATGACCAGGGTGGCGAACACGCCGCCGAGCATCACCCAGACGGGCACGATCGCCGGCCAGCCCTGGAACCCCGCGTAGGCGGTGGTGACGCCGATGCCCAGGGCGACGCCGCCGACGCCGCCGATGGCCGACAACAGCAGTGACTCGGCCAGGAACTGCAGCCGGATCTGTCCCCGGGTGGCGCCCAGGGAGCGGCGTAGCCCGATCTCGGCCCGGCGTTCGAGCACGGAGATCACCATCGTGTTGGCCACGCCGACGCCGCCGACCAGCAGGGCGACGCCGCCCAGCCCGAGCAGCAGCGCGTTGAGCGTGGCGTCGGTGGCCTGCTTGGCGGCGAGTACGTCCGACGGCCTGGACACCTCTACCTCGTTCGGCTTTCCGGGGTTGGCCGTGGGGCCCAGCACGTCGCGCACCGCGACCACGGAGTCCTCGCGGGCCCGGGTGTAGATCGTGGTCGGGTAGCCGTCGAAGCCGAGCCGTTCCTCGGCGACCGGCCAGCCGACCAGCGCCGCGGTGTCGAGCTCGGGGGCGAGCGGGGCAGGGCCGAGCACGCCGACGACGGTGAACCACTGACCGCCCAGCCAGACCCGCTGGCCAGGTCCCGCCTGGACGACGCCGAGCCGGTCGGCCGCCTTGGTCCCGAGCACGGTGGCGGGGTAGCGGTGGGTGGCCTCGTTCAGCCAGGCGCCGCTGACGACCTGGGCTCCGGCGTCGCGCGGCAGGTCGAGGCGGGCGGCGGAGACGGAGATGCTGCCCGACTGGGTCTCGGGAATGTGGTCGTTGCGGTAGATCTTGGCCGGCGTGGTGCCGGTGGCGGTGACCGAGACGACGGGGCCGATTCGCTCGATCATGCCTTCGGCCTCGACGGGGAGGTGGGAGCTCTCGCCGAAGAGCGTCTGGCCGGGTGAGACGGTGAGCAAGTTGGTGCCCAGGGCTTCGAGCTGCCGGCTCAGGTCCTCCTGGCTGGAGGCGGAGATGCCGACGACGCCGAGCATGGCTGCGATGCCGATGGCGATGCCGAGGGCCGACAGGAACACCCGCAGCGGTCGGGCTCGCAGGCCCGATCCACCCACCCGGACGACGTCGCGAGGGCGCAGGCGGGCTGGAGTGAGGAGGGTCATGCCCGCCCCCCGTCCACCACGTGGCCGTCGAGCATCTCGACCTGCCTGGGCAGCGAGGCGGCGATGGCGCGGTCGTGGGTGATGACGACCACGGCCGTGCCGCCCGCGTTCAGCTCGCGCAGCAGATCCATCACGCCGGCGCCGGAGCGGGAGTCGAGGTTGCCGGTCGGCTCGTCGGCCAGCAGCAGCCGCGGGTCGCCCACGACGGCGCGGGCGATCGCGACCCGTTGCCGTTCGCCGCCGGACAGCTCGTGCGGGCGGTGGCCGAGCCGGTGTCCGAGTCCGACGCGTTCGAGTGCCTCCAGGGCGCGCAGGCGGCGTTCGCGGAGCGGGGGCCCGGCGTACAGCAGCCCGTCGGCGACGTTGTCCAGCGCGGACACGCCGGCGGCGAGATGGAACTGCTGGAACACGAAGCCGATCAGGTGCGCCCGCAGGGCCGACAGCCGCCGGTCGGTGAGGGTGAGCACGTCGTGCCCGGCGATCGTGACGGTGCCGCTCGTCGGCCGGTCCAGGGTGCCGATCGTGTTGAGCATGGTCGACTTGCCGGAGCCGGAGGGCCCGACGATGCCGACGAGCTCGCCGTGATCGATGCCCATGGAGACGCCGCGCAGCGCGGCGATCTCGCCGTACGCCTTGCTGACGTCATGGAGTTCGGCGATCACGTCGGCACCGCCACGGTGGTGCCCTCCTGGATGCCGGTGATCTCCACCTGGCCGTCGGCGAACAGGCCGGTCTCGACGGCGGCGTAGCGGGTGCCCGCGCCGTCGACCACCTGTACGCCGTAGCCGCCCTCGGCGAGGGCGAGCAGCGCCCCGACGGGTACGGCCAGCACGTCCTCACGCCGCACGGCCACGAAGGTGACCTCGACGGGCGCGGCGTCGAAGGACCGCTCGACCCCGCTGACCGACACGGTGACCTGGACCGTGGTGGCGGCCTCGGCTCCGGTGCCGGTCTCGGTGGCGACCTTGCCCACGCCGGTGATCTCGCCGTTGACGGTGGCGCTTCCGGGCAGCTCGACCGTGGCCTTCATCCCGCGCTTGACCAGGTGCTCGTCGGCCACGTCCAGGTCGACCAGCACCTGTCTGGTGGTGCCGGTGGCGGTGAGCACGGGCCCGCTCGCGGTGGCGCCGAGCGTCGTCCTGTGCTCGGCGACGCGGAGCGGGCCGTCGGCCACGACCACGTCGCCGGGCTCGACCGTGCCGGTGACGTCGAGGCCGAGGTCCTCCTGCCAGTTCTCGACGGCCTCACGGGTGGCCCAGGTGAAGGCTCCGTCGGCGTCGAAGCCGACGTGCCCGAGCTTGCGGAGGTTACGTTCGAGCAGCTCGACGTCCTTGCCGTGGACGCCGTTCTCCAGGGTGCGGTAGAGCGGCATGGTTCCGTACAGGAGGGGGCGGCGGTCGGCGTCGACGCTGTAGACGGCCTTGCCCCGGGTGATGGTGGCCCCCTCGGCGGGTAGCCAGGTGATGGTGCCCTGGGACCTGGCGGTGACGGTCACGCTCTCGCCGTAGCCGAGCGTGCCGTTTACGGTCCTGGTCTCGGTGAGTGTCGTCCTGGTCACCTGGGCGGTGGCCGGCGGGGTGCGGGCGGCGACGGTCGTGCCGGATCCGTCACCGCCGACGCCCACCGCGGCTGCGGCGACAGCGGCGGCGAGCAGCGCCGCGCCGCCCGTCCACGCGGCCACCCTGAGCGGGCGGCGGCGGTGCGGCGGCAGGGCTCGCGCCGCCTGCCGCCTATCCTCCTTCGGCTCGGTCACCGCTTTCTCCCCAGCTCGGGGAAGGTGCTCCGGCACGCCTCGTACGCCTTCCGGAAGGCCGGATCGTTGGGCTTGATACGTCCCGTCCGGCCGCCGAAGCCGCCGTCCGGGTCGGGGTCGGGCAGGTCGACGCCGTTCGCCCGCATGCAGGCGGTGAACGCGCGCATCCTGTCCAGGTCCTCCGGAGTGAGCCTCCCGCGTTCCTTGACCGGCGAGAACTCCTGGCAGGCCACCGCGGCCTTCTTGACCTTCTCCATGTCGGCGTTCTTCGCGGCGGGCGGTATGAGGCCGCCGCCGGCCTCGGGGTCCGGCATGTCGATGCCGTGATCGCGCATGCACTGGGCGAACTTCCGGCTCTGTTCCTGCGGATCGGTGGTGGCGGTGGGCGAGGCGCCGGTCGTGGGGCCGCCGGAGGCGGCGGTGACCGAGGCGACGTCCGCTCCCCCTTGCTGGGCGCCGCAGGCGGCGGTGGCCAGGGCCAGCGCGGCGGCGACGAGGATTCGTCTCATGCCCCCGAATGTGCCGAGTTGCCCTCAGAGTGAGCTGGGAGCCGCCTTGGAGCGAGGTAGGAGTACGCGGAAGGTGGCGCCGTCACCCGGCGCGGTCTCGAGCTCGACCCGGCCGCCGTGGGCGTGCACGATGGCCGCCACGATGGCGAGGCCGAGCCCGGCGCCTCCGGCGGACCTGGACCTGCCCCGGCTGACCCGATAGAGGCGGTCGAAGATGTGCGGGGCGTGCTGGGGCGGCACGCCGGGCCCGGTGTCGGCCACTTCGAACACGGCCACGCCGCCCGAGCCGCCGACCCTGACCGTGACGGCCGCGTCGTCGGGGGTGTGGGTGAGGGCGTTGCCGACCAGGTTGGCGGCGACCTGGCGGAGCCTGACCTCGTCGCCGACGACCGAGACGGGAGAAAGCCCGCCGCCGAGGCCGGTCAGCCTGACGTGCCGGCCCGGGACGCGGGCGCGGGCGTCGCGGATCGTGTCGGCGGCGATCTCCAGCAGGTCGACCCGGGCGCGGTCCAGGGGGCGTTCCTGGTCGAGCTGGGCCAGGGTCAGCAGGTCGTTGACGAGCACGCCCATCCGGGCGGCCTCGCCCTCGATCCGGCGCATCGTCTCGTCGGGGTCGTCGCCGCCTCTGCGGTGCAGTTCGGCGAAACCGCGTACGGAGGTGAGGGGTGTGCGCAGTTCGTGGGAGGCGTCGGCGAGGAAGCGGCGCATCCGTGACTCCGAGGCGGTCCTGGCGGCGATCTCCGACTCGACGCGGTCGAGCATGACGTTCATGGCCGTTCCGAGGCGGCCGGCCTCGGTGTGCGGCTCGGGCGCGGGAACGCGGCTGGCGAAGTCGCCGCGGGCGATCTGGCCGACGGTCCGCTCCATCCTGGTCAGAGGGCGCAGGCCGAGCCGGACGACGGCGTCGGCGGCGAGGCCGAGCAGGAGCAGCACGAGCGCGCTGACGGCGAAGGCGATGGCGGCGAGGGAGGTCTGGGTCTGTTCGATCTCGGCGAGCGACTGGGCGAGGACGACGGTGCCGCCGCCGGAGGGGGTGGTCGCCTTCAGCCGCCAGGACGGGCCCTCGGTGCCAGGCACGGTGTAGGGGTCGCCCAGGTGCACGTCGGTGAGGTCGGGGCCTGGCTGCGAGCCGCCGGGCAGTTCGCTGACCAGCCTGCCGGCGGCGGAGTAGACGTAGATCCTGGTCACGGAGGCGAACCGTTTGGCCAGCAGCTCGCCCAGGGGCACGCTCTCGGCGCCGGCGGGGACCGGGCGCAACGGAACGGCCTTGGCCGCGACCGGGACCAGGGCGTCGAGCTGCTCGTCCACGCGGCGGAGCTGGTGGTCGCGGAGCAGCGCGATGCCGATCACGTTGGCCAGCACGAGGGCGATCGTGGTGAGCCCGAGGATGGCCATGACGAGCCGGGTGCGCAGGCTCCAGCCGGCGGGGTTCACCGGGGGATCCGCAACGTGTAGCCGACGCCGCGCACGGTGTGGATGAGCTGCGGCTCCCACCTGTCGATCTTCTTGCGCAGGTAGTAGACGTACGACTCGACGATGCTGGAGTCGCCGTCGAAGTCGTAGCGCCACACGCTGTCCAGGATCTGCGCCTTGCTGACCACCCGTCCCGCGTTGGTCAGCAGGTATTCGAGCAGCTTGAACTCGGTGGGCGACAGCTCGACGAGCACGCCGCCGCGCCGCACCTCGTGCGCGTCGGCGTCGAGCTCGACGTCGGCGTAGCGGAGCACGCTGTCACGCCGGGGTTCGGTACGGCTGCGCCGCAGGATGGCCCGGATCCGCAGCACGACCTCCTCCAGGCTGAACGGCTTGGCCACATAGTCGTCGGCGCCGAGGGTGAGCCCCTGGACGCGGTCCTCGACGGTGTCGCGGGCGGTCAGGAACAACACGGGGATGCGCTCTCCGAGCCTCCTGGCCACCTCGAACCCGTCGATGTCCTCGAGCATCACGTCGAGCACCACGATGTCGGGGGCGAACTCTCTGGCCGCCGACACCGCCTCCGCGCCGGTCTCGGCGGTCCTGACCTCGAACGAGACAAGCCGTAACGTCTGGGAGAGCAGGGCTCGGATGTTCGGCTCGTCGTCCACGACGAGCACCCTGGCCGGACGGTCCATGAGCAAGGTCTACCCCGGCGAGCTCAATGCCGGCTCAAAGCCGCCGCGTTTTCAGGCCCCGGTCCAGGCCGGGTTCCGGGGCTGAGCCGCGATTTAATGCGTTGCCCGTGTTCTCGCCGTTGCCTAGCCTGTCCGGCATGTATGGACACGCAATGACCTTCTTCATGCGTCTGCGGCACAGCCGGGCTCTGGCCCGCTAGCGGACGCGTTCATCAGGTAAGGCGTCCGCAGGCGCGCCCAGGGCCCTTCGAGAGATCCATTCATCTCGAGGACCCGGAAGGGCAGCTGTGGCGCAGAATTTCGCGCACGGAAACTATTCGCACACCCAGGGGAAGGCCGCCCGGAACGGCGGCGCCCGCACGTCCCGTGATCGGGCCAGGCGCGTCCTGTCGCAGAACTTCCTGGTCGACGGGCGGGCTCTGGAACTGGTGGTCAAGGCAGCAGACCCGGACGGGCTGGTGCTCGAACCAGGCTCGGGCGAGGGCGTGCTGACCAGGGCGCTGGCCGAGGCCGGGGCACGGGTCGTCGGCTACGAGATCGACCCGAGGCTCGCCGGACGGCTCGCCTCACAGACCCGCGACGATCCGCGGATCGAGGTGGTCAGGGGCGATTTCGCGGCCGCCCGGCCGCCGCGCGAGCCGTTCGCGGTGGTCGGCAACATCCCCTACTCGGCGACGTCGAAGATCGTGCACTGGTGCCTGCGGGCTCCGGCGCTCACCTCGGCGACGCTGGTGACGCAGTTGGAGTACGCCCGCAAACGCTCCGGCGACTACGGCCGCTGGAGTTTGGTGACGGTGGAGTCGTGGCCGTGGTTCAGCTGGCGACTGGGCGACCGGATCGGCAGGGAGAGCTTCCGGCCGGTGCCGTCGGTCGACTCGGCGATCCTGCGGATCGAGCGCCGTCCGGAGCCGCTGGTCGGCTCGCGCCGTGACTACCAGCGGCTGGTCGAGCTGGGGTTCGGCGGGGTGGGCGGGTCGCTGCGCGCCTCGCTCAGGACCCGCTACGAGGGGGTGGACGCGGCCCTCGCCGCCGCCGGCATCGCCCGCGGGGCCGTGGTGGGCCACGTCCATCCCGACCAGTGGATCGTCCTGTGGGACCGGCTAGTTCGCTGACGGATCGGGCGTCTTGACGGGCGGGGCGAGCTGTGGGGCCGCCGGATCGCGGCGGCCCCACGGCATGGCCAGGACCAGCAGCGGCAGCAGCACGATCGACGCGCGGGACCAGTCGGCGTGCAGCCCCCACCAGGTGTTGACGTCGAACTGCGTCATATAGAGGTAGCCGTACGCCGCCCAGAACGAGACTCCGATGATCGCCGGCCAGGCGAACCTGGTGGGCCGGGCGATCAGGAACGGCATGAACCACAGGAGGTACTGGGCGCCGAGCCGTGGGGTGACGACCATGAAGATCAGCAGGATGGCCGTGGTCATGTCGATCGGGTCGGCGCGCCGCCAGATCAGCACCACGGCTATGACGCAGAGGTAGATGAGGTTGGTGCCGAACGAGGCCAGGTCGGCCCTCAGGGCCCAGTCGCCCCCGGTGAAGTGGGGGGTCCAGCCCCATTCGCCGACGATCGGCCGGATGTCGCGGATGGTGTTGATGACGTCGGGGATCTGGTCGAGCCGGGTGCCCGCGAAGATCGGCAGCGTGACCAGGAAGAACAGGGGCACCACGCCGGTGGTGAAGAGTGCCACGATCCTGGCCCGCAGGTGTGGCAGGAGCAGCAGCATGCCGGGGATCAGCCAGATCGGCCAGCTCTTCGCGCACAGGGCCAGGCCCATGAGCAGCCCGGCCAGCGCGGCTCGTTTCAGGTCGGCCCGGTCGGTGGGCCCGGGCAGCAGGGCCCGGCGCAGCATGCCGCCGGGGCCGAGCACCCGGTGCAGCGCGGTGGGCCAGCCGTAGGCCAGCACGCCCCGCCGCGCCCTGGCGGCGACGTGGGTCGTGACGCCGACGCGGTCGGGCGAGCCGGGACCGCGCGCCACCACGAAGGCGGCCACGCCGAAGACCAGCGCGACGGGCTCGACCTGGCCGTGGATGGAGGCGACGAGCAGGGCGAGCGGGTTGAGGGCGTACTGCAGGGCGCGCAGCGACGCCTTGGGGCCGCCGGCCAGTTTGGCCACCAGCGGGATCAGCACGATGTCGGCGACCACGGTGACCAGCCGGCCGGCGTATTCCCAGGGGATGCCGAACCAGAGCAGGATCCCGTAGACGTAGGGGATCGTCGGCAGGAAGTGCCAGCCGCCCTCGCTGGCCAGCACCGGGTCCTCGCCGTTGAGCACGGCCTCGCCCGCCGGCCGGAAACTCTCGACGAAGTCGACGGGTTGCCAGGAGTCGTTGGCTGCGGTGAACAGCAACAACACGCGTACGGCCACCCCCACCAGGATGGCGACGAGGAGAGGTGGTCTCCAGTCGCGCCACTGGGCAATCAGGGCGAATACGACTCCGGCAACGAGGACAATCCCCGTAAGAACTGCGTAATCCATGGCGGCACTAGCCTGCCGTACTCCTCTGGATGCTGCGACTTGGCCTAGAGATTCTTAACCCGACATGGCGGGTCGTACCGCGATAGACCATCACCCTCTGTGCTGAACTTTTCCCATGGGGGGATCGCACGTCAACCAGGCACTGGTCAGGCTCTATTTCGAGGTGAAAGTCGGGCTTCGCGACCCGGTCGCCGCCTGGGCGAAACTCACAGGAAACTCGCAGTTGTACCAGCGGGCCCGCGGGGAACGCCGGGTTCCGCTCGACGAGGGCACAGCGGCCGAGCTGACCGCCGCCGCCATCGTGCACACGGCCGCCGAGCACGGCGCCGACCGGGTGGCCGCGTTGGCCACGTCGCCGCTGGCCGGGCTGGTCGGCGACCTCGGTGGCGCGGTGCTGACCGAGCAGCCGAGCGCCCCGCTGCAGATGCTCGGGCGGGACTTCAGCGGGCCGCGGGCCGACGACTGGGCGCGCGCCGCGCACGTGATGCTGTGGGGGGAGAACAACCGGCTCGCCCGTACACCCGACACGCCCTGGGTGATCGCGGGCCGCTACAAGGGCCAGAAGGTGGTCGCGATCGGCCCGCATCCGACGCGGTTGTCCGACGAGACGCTGGTGGTGCGGCCCGGCACTGACGGCGCCCTGGCGATGGCCATGGGCCACGTGCTGCTCAAGGAGTTCTTCCTGGACCGGCCGGCGTTCGCCTCGCACGCGATGCGGCGCACCGACCTGCCGTTCCTGGTGCGGCTGCGCGAGCGCGGCGGCGGCTTCGTGGCCGACGGCGTGGTGGGGCGGCCCGCGGAGCGGCTGAGCGTGTACGGCGGCGACGCGGTCGAGGTGCTGCTGCCCCGCTTCGACGACGGCCCAGGGGTGCTCAACCGGGGTGTTCCGGTGGTGCGCGACGGCGAGCACCTGGCCACGACGGTGTACGACCTGCTGCTCGCGGCGTACGGGGTGGTCCGCGACGGGCTTCCCGGCTGCTGGCCCGGCGACTACGACGACCGGCGCGAGCCGTACACGCCGGCCTGGCAGGAGGCGCTGACGGGGGTGCCGGCCGGGCGCACGATCAAGGCGGCGCGAGAACTGGGGGCCACGGCCGAGCAGACCGGCGGGCGTTGCGTGATCGTGCCCGGACGGCTGGAGACGGCGCACGCCGACACCGCCTACCGGGCGATGCTGGCGCTGCTGGCGCTGACCGGCTGCGAGAACGGCTGGGCGCAGCCGGGCGGCGGGACCGGCGTGCCGCTGGTGCCGTACCTGTGCCTGCACGCGGGCGGCGAGGACGAGGCGAACGTGGGCCGGCTGTGCTGGCCGCTGGCCGACGGAGTGCTCAGCGGGCGCACGCCGCGGTCGGTGCTGCTGGAGGCGGTGGGTGACGGGCTGCCGATGGCGCCCTCGCCGCGGGTGCTGGCGATCCCCCGGCCGATCTACCCGATGCCGCCCGAGGTGGAGCTGCTGATCGGGCCGGACGACCTGTGCGATCTGGCCCCGCCCGACGCCCGGCTGGTGGCCGACGCGGTGGCCAAGCTGGCGGTGGACCACGTGGAGCCCGCCCCGGTGGAGGCGGCCGGGCCGGCCGCCGAGGCGCTCTCCGTCGAGAGGCGGATGCGACTGCTGGTGGATCACGCGTGGATGCACGAGTACGGGGAGGCCCTGCCGACGTACCGGCCGCCGGGCCCGGGCCTCCCCGTCAAACCGACTCAGCTGGTCGTGCTGAGGTAGTCCGCGCGGTCATCGCCCGGCTAGAAGCCGGCGGTGATCCTGGTGAACTCCCACTCGCTCTGGGAGATGCCGCTGCAGTTGGAGACCACGCCGCCGCCGGGGCAGGAGCGGTCGCGGTTGACGGACCAGTAGGCGAGCCTGGTCAGGCCCCTGGCCTTGGCCCAGTCCCTGATCTGGGTCCAGGTGGCCGGGGTGGTCAGCTCCTGCTGGTCGGACAGGCCGTTCATGCCGGAGATGCCCATCCGGGCGTACGCCTGGGCGTCGGTCCAGCCGAAGGCGTTCTTCAGGGCGTTCTTCAGGCCCTCCGAGGCGTTGACGGTGTCCTGGTAGATGTTGGAGCTGCCGAAGTCGAACGGCATGATCGTGTAGTTGTCGATCGGCACGCCGAGCGCCTTCGACTGGTTGATCAGCCGGACGCCGTGCGCGTTGGGGCCGCTCGTGGTGGTGCCGAAGGTGACGACGACCTTCACGTTCGGGTTGTTCTGCTTAACGATCTTGAGGCCGTTGAGGATGCGGTCCTGGACGGTGTAGTTCTCGAACTCGTCGGTGTTCTCGATGTCGAAGTCGACCACGGCGGGACCGACGGCGTTGATGACCTGCTGGACGGCGCCGGCGAAGGCGGCCGGGGTGGCGCAGTTGGGGCCGAGCTTGTTGCCCTGCCAGCCGCCGAACGAGATCTGCACGCTGCCGCCCGCGTTCTTGATCGCGGAGATGGCCTGCGCGTCGGCGCCGCCGGTCAGCGGGCGCTGACCGTCCCAGGCGGGGGTGCAGCCGCCGCTCGACAGGATGAACGCCATGGTGAACGACTTCACGCCGGTCGCGCTCATCACGCTCGCGGGCGCGGGCGGGTTGCCCCAGCCCATGTAGAGGTAGGGCGCGCCGGGCATCCTGCCGCCTCCGCCGCCCGTGCAGCCGCTGGTCGTGCCGGTCACCTGCCCGCTGGCCGCCGACTCGCCCGCCGAGTTGTACGCCCTGACGGTGTAGGTGTGCGTGGTGCAGGTGCCCAGCGAGCCGATCGACGCCGAGGTGCCGGTGACGGTGGCCCGCACCGTGCCGCCCTCGTAGACGCGGTAGCCGGTGACGGTGCCCGACGAGCCGCCCCACGACAGGGAGATCGAGCTGTTGGTGGTGCCCGTCACGCTGGGAGTGCCGGGTGTGGAGGGCACGCCGGGGTTCTGGCCGCCGCTGACGACCTTCCACAGCGCGGGCACGTTGGGGGGCTCCCAGCCGGGCTGGGAGGTGTGGCTCTGGACGCACTCGTAGTCGACGCCGTTGTAGGTGACCCGGGTGCCGGCCGTGTAGGAGGTCCAGGCCTGCCACTGGGGCGCGGCGAAGACCGCTGCGCTGTTGGCGGCCGGTGCGCCGGTGACGAGCCCGGCTCCGATCATGGCCAGGGCGGCGGCCAAGGCGAGGAACATGCGACGAAATCTCATGGCATTCCCTGGGGGGTGCGGGTCCGGGATGATGGCGTGCCGCACGGCTCGCGCCGGGGGGTGAGAACGCGAGCCGTGCCGGCCCGCTTCCCGGGGAACGGGCCATCTGAGGGCAGCCGGTGGGCTTTTCTTTAGGAAACTTTCCTAAGAGTTGTCGCGATGGTAGCCCTGACAACGAATCCTGACAAGACCCAAACAACGCCAGGGGGCCACCCGCCGGGTGCGGCGGGTGGCCCCCTTCGCCGTACGGAACGGACCTACTGGGTGATGCGCACGTCGTCGACGCCCGCCTCCACCAGAGAGGCGCCCGACGCGTCGGCCGCGTCGATGAGAATGCGGATCGTCTGACCCGCGTAGGCGCTCAGGCTCGCCGTGGCCACGCTCCAGGCGCCGTTGCGGTTGGACGCCGCCCCGGCCTGCTGGAACACGGTCGTGGTGGTGTTGCCCACCACCCTGACCCTGAGGTAGTCGGCGCTGGAGGAGTTGGAGCCGTGCGCGAGATACCACGACAGCGACAGGCTCGGCGAGCCTCCGGCGGGCAGCGTGATGGGCGGCGACTGGATCGAGGTGACGCCGCCGTCGAGGTCGTACGTCCCGGCAGAGGAGCCCGCCAGGCGGCCCGTCACCAGGTCGTTGCTGCCGCTGACCGTGGTGCCGAGTTGTTTGGCCCCGGAGGAGGTGGTCGCCTCGGGGTCACCGCGCTCCCACTGCCCGGAGGTCGCGGTGTCGGTGCCACCCGGGTTGACGGTCCAGCCCGTGGCGGTCTCGAAGGTGTCGGAGTAGACGGTCACGGGCGGGGTGCCGGTGCCGCAGTACTGCGACTCCTTGCCGATGATCCGGTAGACGCAGTCGGAGTATTCGAGGAAGCGGAGCACGGACTCCCTGTTGCGCGTGGTCTGCGGGCCGATCTGCTCGTCGGGCGGGTAGAAGCCCGGACTGGAACCCACCGGGTACATCTCGAACGTGTAGGTGAAGATCTTGTACGCGCCCCACAGCCAGTCGTTGATGGTGCCGTCGGTGATGTAGAGGTCGCTGGCCTGCTCGGGGGTGTAGCTGTTGGTCGAGGCCATGTTCTGGCCCAGGGTGGCGTGCGCGTCGCGGTCGTCCTGGGTCAGGCCCGGCGCGGTGTCGTTGAACGTGTAGCCGTACGGCCACAGGACCAGCTCGCTGTAGGTGTGCCAGTCGATGTGCGCCTTGAGCTGCTGGACGCCGCCGACCACGCGGCCGCGCACCCAGTTGGCCACGGCCTTGACCTCGGGCGCCGACTCGGCCGCCGCGCCGCGGTAGGTGTCGCTGGAGGTGCTGCCCGAGGAGCCGCCACAGCAGCCCCAGTTGTAGGCCCAGTTGCGGTTGAGGTCGGTGCCGACCGCGGACGAGCCGCTGTTGGGCTGCCGGTTCTTGCGCCAGGAGCGGTAGCTGCCGGTGGCGATGTCGTACTCGCCGCCGTCGGGGTTGAGGTCCGGCATGATCCAGATCTCCCGGCTGTTGACCAGGTTGGTGATCCGGGTGTCGGTGCCGTAGTTGTCGGCCAGCAGGTGCATGATGTACAGCGCCATCTCGACCGTGAGGTGCTCGCGGGCGTGCTGGTGCGCCGTGAAGAGCACCTCGGGCTCCGCCTCGTCCGTGCCCACGTTGTCGCTGATCTTGACGCCGATCAGTTGCCTGCCCTCGTACGACGTGCCGTACACGAACTTGCTCGCGATGGAGGGACGGGCGGCGACGAGGGCGTTGATGTTCGCCGTCATCTCCGCGTAGTTGTGGTAGGCCGAGTCCGCCGGCGGGAAGTCAAAGGTCCCGACACCGGACGAGGGTAACGGGCGCGGCACCTCCGAGACCCGGTAGCCGAGCTTCTTGATCGCGGAGACCTCGGCTTCCGTGGCGGTGACGAGGACCGAGCCCTGCGCCACCTCGTCGATCGCCGCGCCCGTCGCGGCCACTGCGCTGCGTTGCTGGGCGTTGGCCGGCCCCTCCACCCGATACAGCCTGTTCGGCGGTGGTTCGGCAGAGGCTCCCGCCCCGGTGGCGCCGGTCAGGCAGATCAGTCCCAGGACGGCCAGCAGGATGACCAATCGATGTCGCACCCTGTCCTCCTCGAACGCGCGGGCTAGGTGTTGACACGCGTCTGAACCGAGAGTGAGGACCATCCTTGTGCCGGGAAAGACCCAATTCTCCGTCCGGTCTTCCTGTCCAGGTCGGGACCTTTCGTCCGATTTAACCCCAGGCCGGAACCGTGGATTTCTGAACGCTCAAGGTTGCGGGTCACCGGCTCCCGGGAGAGCGGCCGGCAAGCGCTCCCGGCTATCGTGACTTGTCATCACTTCTCCGGGAGCTACCAGCATGTTCTTCGGTATCACCGACCTCTGGACGTACATCGCCGGCGCGTTCTTCATCATCCTGCTGCCGGGCCCGAACTCGGTGTACGTGCTCAGCCTCGCCGCACAACAGGGCGTCCGCCAGGGCTACCGGGCCGCGGCGGGCGTGTTCGTCGGTGACACCGTGCTCATGGCGCTCGCCGCGGCGGGGGCGGCCTCGCTGCTGCGGTCGAACCCGGTGCTGTTCACGATCGTGAAGTACGCGGGCGCCGGGTATCTGGCGTGGATCGGCTTCCAGATGATCCATGGCGCCTGGCGGGCTTGGCGCGCCGAGCCGTCGGCCGACGAGACGGCCGGGCCGCCGGTCGTCTCCCGGCATCCGCGGCCGTTCCGCAAGGCACTCACGATCAGCCTGCTCAATCCGAAGGCGATCCTGTTCTTCGTCTCGTTCTTCATCCAGTTCGTCGACCCGGGCTACGCCACGCCTGCGCTGTCGTTCCTCATCCTGGGGGCGATCATCCAGGTCTTCAGCGTTCTCTACCTGACGGCCCTGATCTTCGGCGGCACCTTCCTGGCCCGCCAGTTCCGCTCGCGCCGCCGCCTGGGCGCCGGGCTCACCTCAGGGGTGGGCGCGGTGTTCCTCGGCTTCGGGGCCAAGCTCGCCACCACGTCGCTGAGCTGAGCCGGAGCCGCAGGCCGCGGGCAGGTGGCCGCCCGGCGCGGGAGTCGTACGGGATGTGTGGTGATTTGTCCGGGTAGATCGACTCAGTTGGAGCGCGCCAAAAGAGGCAGCGGCCCCGCTATCCGTCAGGTACGGTAAGCCCGCGGTGCACCGCCACACGCGCCGGGGTGACCTTGAGGTAACCCCGAGCGGTCCATCCGGCAAGCCTGGTCCTCCGAAGCCCGGGTAGTCGCCGGTCATCGACCTATCTGCGGAGTAGCCTTGAACCATGCCCCGGTGGCCCTGCCACGCCTCAGCACGCTCGCGCGTCAGGCGATCCCCCGGCTGCTCGAAGGAGTGGTGGCGCCGCTCGCCGTCTTCTACGTGGCCCTCGCGGTGCTGGGTCTCACCGGTGCGCTGATCGCGGCCGTCTCCTGGGTCTACCTGGGGGTGGCGTGGCGGCTGATCAAAGGAATCCGGGTGCCGGCCACGATGATCCTGGCCGCGATCGCGATCACCGCCCGGGCGGCCGTGGGGTTCTGGACCGGGAGCTGGGTGGTCTACTTCATCCAGCCCGAGCTCGGCACGATCTGCATCAGCATGGCGTTCCTGGCCTCGGTGCGGCTGAACCGGCCGCTCGTGCAGAAGCTCACGCTCGACTACATCCACCTGCCGTCGGCGGTGCTCCGGCACGAGCGGGTACGCAGATTCTTCGCCAGGATCACGCTGCTGTGGGCGTTCGTGCTGCTGGCCAACTCGACGGTGAGCATCTGGCTGGCCCTGCACCAGTCGCTCGGCACCTTCATGCTGCTGCGGACGTCAGCCGTGGCCGTGATCAGCGGGCTCGCGATCACCTTCTCGATCTTCGCCTTCAAGCGACTGCTGCGCCGCCTGCACGTGGCCCACGCCTGAGCGCTGGATCAGCCCCCCCAGGTGCCGAAGACCTCGGCGCCCCGACCGGTCGGTCGGCGCGGGTCGGATCGATCAAGAATCGAGAAGCGCGGACCGACAGGCTCGCAATAACTTGACGAGTGCGCCGCATCAGGACAAGCAAAACGCCTGTCCGAGCGCAAGCGGCAGCGCATGTGGCCATGGAGATCAAGTCGGCAAGGAGTCAATGCGATATGGCGAGCAAGCACAAGATCATCTACTGGCTTTCCACTGTTGGGCTCGCATCGGGATTGACCGGCTCCGGGGTTCAGCAATTGTTGAGGACGGAAGGCGAAGGGGCGTTGGCGCCGCCCTATGCATGGGGCATCGTGGAGCTGGGATACCCCACCTATATTCTGACGATACTCGGCTTATGGAAACTCTTGGGGGCGGTAGCGATTCTTCTCCCCAAATACCCGCTACTCAAGGAATGGGCATATGCGGGCCTCTTCTTCCTGCTCACGGGAGGGATGTTCTCGCATATCGCCTCAGGCGACGCCTGGTATCAGCTGCTTCCGGCGCTCTTTCTTCTAGCGCTCACGATAGTGTCATGGCATTTCAGGCCAGTGGACAGAAGGCTGCTGACGCGAAAGCCCTGAGCTTGGCTCCATAGCGGGAATTCTCTCGAAGGAACCGTCCTCTGGTCCGCGCTGATAGTGCCGGGCTGGGACGGGTTCGGGGCCGGCCGCCGACAAGGCGGCCGGGAACCTCAGCTCACCGCCTTCTTCACCAGGTCCCTGATCTTCGCCTCGCCGGCTTCGCTCAGCTCCGTCAGGGCGTAAGACGTCGGCCACATGCCGTCGTCGTCGTCGAGGTTCGCCTGCACGCTGAAGCCGAACGAGGAGTAGCGCTGCTTGTCCACGTTGCCGCTGCGGAAGAAGCACACCGGCTTTCCCTCTTTGCAGTAGGCGGGCTGGCCGTACCAGAGTTTCGGCGCCAGGTCCGGAGCGGCGGTCATGACGATGGCGTGGACGCGTTCGGCCAGCTCGCGATCCGGTGGCGCCATCTCGGCGATCTTGGCGAGCACGTCTCGTTCATCTGCTGCCGCCTTGTCCGCGCTCCTGCTCCGGCGAGCATCCGCCCTCAGCTCCGCGGCACGCTCTTTGATGGCGGTCCGCTCTCCCTCGGAGAAGCCCTCGCCAGAGGCCTTGCTCCGCTTGTTCTTCTCACTGGCTTTCGATTCAGCGCTCATCGTACGTTCTGCTCCTTTGTCGGTTGTCGTGGTCATCTTCCGCACAGTCCGTCCGGGGTCGGTCCAAGGCGCGGAACGTACTCCGGATCGGACAGGTGCATGACTGGCGGGGCTCAGTGCGTCACTCGCCACAGGAAGCCGTCCGGATCCGTGAAGTAGCCGGAACGTCCGTCCGCGGCGGTGGCCGTGACGCGGCCGCCAGCGGCGGCAGCAGCCGTCAGGAGGGCGTCGACTTCCGTATGGGACTCGGCGGTGTGGGTGAGGACCATCGCCGGGAAGCCGTCGCCTTCCTTGGTGGTGCCCGCGTCTCTCGCGAGGACTCCGCGTTCCATCAGGCAGAGCCTGGCGGCCGCCTTGGCTGGGAGGAAGTCGATGTACTTGTTGCCGTAGTCCCGGTCGGTCGTCATGCCCAGGGCTTCGTAGAAGACCTTGGACGCCTTCGGCGCGGAGACGCCGAGGATGACGGTGGTCTCGGTCGGCAACGGAGCTTCCGCTGCGCGTCCGGTGTCCTTGTTGGTGGCCTCACCAGTTTCCAGATGGCGCCGTCCGGTGCCCGGAACACCCCTGAGAACGAACCGAACAGGGCCTTCTTCGCGGGCTTGAGAACCTCCGCGCCGCTGCGGACGGCGGCGTCCATCAGGATCTTGACCTCGGTGGGCTGGTTGACGGTGTAGGTCAGCAGGTAGCCGCGGAACCCGGAGGTCGCCGGTGCCGCGCCCACGCCGGCGGCGAGGTTCGCCATCTCGGACAGTTCGAGTTGCCCGGTGCCGTGCAGGTCGAGGCTCACCGAGTCACCGTCGTCGGCGATGGCGGGTGAGAACGCGGTGGCGTAGAACCCGCGCGCGGCCCGCACCTCGGGCGCCCCGAGGGTGATGACGTCGAGCTTGAGGACCATAGGTGACTCCTTACCGGGAGTGTCGCGGTAGCAGGGGGTCGTCATGCGGGAGGACGCTGGAGTGAACGGTGATGTGCATGCGGGCAACGCTAGGTGCGGTGTGGAGGGCCACGCTTCTCGATTCTTGACCGGTGTGGCACCTGCTTCAGCACATTCCTTAACGTCCATGCATCGTCGAGGTACGTCGGCGTCATAGCCGGTCCACCGTCCGGCATCCCGCTGCCAGGCCGTCGCCACCGGGCGGCTGTCCTGCCCGCGATCCCCTCGGCGGTCAGCTCGCCGGGGTGTCTCCCCGCATATGTCCGCACATCCTCGCGCGACTGCTCCGCGAGGTGGAGGTGGGGCGAGATCCTCTACCGCGGTAGGGCCAGCCCCACCACGAATGCGGATACGTGCACTCCTGTGTTCAGCCGTCCCAGGCGGTTTGATCGAACATGTCACCGGCGTTCGCGACGCCGGCCCTGACGAGGGTTCAGGGGGCGGGAGCCCTGATCTCTCTCGGGGATGGATCCCGCGTTCGATCGGGGGTGTCCCCGATGTCGTACGGGTCGCGCGCAGACAGGCTTTACATACTGCCCCGACGATCGGAGTTCTCGCTTATGTCGCACGCCGTCCTGGACCTGGTCCAGCAGGCGATGTCGTCACCCTGGCTGTACGTGGCGTTGTTCGCGCTGGCCCTGCTCGACGGGTTCTTTCCGGTCGTGCCCGCCGAGACGGCCGTGATCACCGCCGGGGTGTTCGCGGCGTCCGGGGAGACGAATCTGGCGCTGGTGATGCTCGTGTCCGCCCTCGGCGCGTTCGCGGGTGACCACGTCTCCTACCTGCTGGGCTACCGGTCGGCGGGCAGGCTGCGCGAGCGCGGGCCGTTCGTCTGGGCGCGGAAAGCACTGGCCGTGCGGGGCGGGCAGGTCCTCGTGGTCGCCCGCTACATCCCGGGCGGGCGCACCGCCACCACCCTGACCATGGGCGCCGTCGAGTATCCGCTGCGCTCGTTCACCTTCTTCGACGCGATCGCCGCCTCCTCGTGGGCGGTGTACTCCGGCCTGATCGGGTTCTTCGGCGGGATGGCCTTCGAGAACGACCCCCTCAAGGGGCTGCTGCTCGGCCTCGGCGTCGCGCTGTCCGTCACGGGGGTCGTCGAGGCCGTGCGCTGGATCCGGCGCCGACGCGCCATCCAGGCTTCCCCGGAGCGCCTCCCGGCGGACACGTCCGTTTGACCCTGCCCGGTAACCATCCAGCTGAGAGGAGTCGGGATGACTGCGCTGGCCGCGGTGATCGCACTGGTCGGTTCGCTGTTCTTCGCGCTCGGGGCTGCCCTGCAGCAGCACGAGGCGGCCGGCACCACGGCCGGGCTGCGTGCGCTGCTGCGCAAGCCGCGCTGGCTGATCGGCGGAGCGTCCATCCTGACCGGCGGCGGCCTGCACATCGTCGCTCTCGGGCTGGGCCCGCTGACCGTCGTGCAGCCCATGGGCGTGGCCAGCCTCCTCTTCGCGCTGCCCATCGCGGCCGCGCTGCACGGCCGCAGGCCCTCGCGCCGTGAGCTGGCCGCGGCCGGCGTGGTGGCGGCCGGGCTGATCGGCCTGGTCCTGCTGGTGCCCGAGTCGGACGGGCCGACCCACCTCGGCCCGTCCGGGGTGGTCACGCTGCTGGCCGTCTCCGGCGCCGCGTCGGTGCTGCTGTGGGCCGGCTCGAAGATCGCCTCCGCGGCGGGCCGGGCCGCGCTGCTGGCCACCGGCTCGGGCGTGCTCTACGGCGCCACCGCCACGCTCGTGCGGGTGCTGGTGGACGGCACCTGGAACTGGTGGTACCTGCTGGCCCTGCCGGTGCCCGCGCTGCTGGCGCTGGCGATGCTGCAGCGGGCCTACGCCGTCGGCCACTTCGGCGTCTCGTTCGCCTCGCTGCAGATCGCCGACCCGCTCACCGCGGTCGCGTTCGGCGCGCTGCTGCTCGGCGAGCCGCTGCCGACGGGTGTCATCCCGGTCGCCGCAGCGGCGCTGGCCGCGGCGGGGACCGTCGCGCTGGCCAGGACCACCCCGCTGGAGGCTCGCCACTGACCAGCCCGATCACGTCCCCCCTTCCTCGTGACCCGCGCTCCGGCCCCCGGCCGGCCGGCGCCTCCCAACTGGAGTCCTCCCCATGGCCATGCCCCTGCACAGCACCGTCGCCGACGTCCCCGACCTCGCCCCCGTCCCCTCACGCCCGCGCCGGGTGCTGATCTCCACCGACACCTATCCGCCCGACGTGAACGGCGCCGCCTACTTCACCCACCGCCTGGCCACGGGCCTGGCCGGCCGCGGCAACGAGGTGCACGTCATCTGCCAGTCGGACGAGGGACCGGCCACCACCGAGGTGGTCGACGACGTGATCGTGCACCGGCTGCGCTCGGCTCCGCTGCTCGTCCACCCCACCATGCGGGTCGCGGTCCCGACCCGGCTGGACCGTCTGGTGTCGGCCATCGCCCCTGACGTGCTGCACGCCCAGGGCCACTTCGTGGTCGGCCGGGCCGCCATCGCCGCCGCCCGCCGCCGCGGGGTGCCGGTGGTGGCCACCAACCACTTCATGCCGGACAACCTCTTCCAGTTCGGACACATCCCCGACCGGCTGAGGGAACGGGCCGGCCGGCTGGCCTGGCGCGACTTCAGCCGGATCTTCAGCCGCGCCGACCGCGTCACCACGCCCACGCCACTGGCCGCCAAGCTGCTCGGCGACAAGGGCTTCACCCGCGAGGTGGAGCCGGTCTCCTGCGGCATCGACCTGGCCCGGTTCCGCCCGCACGCCGAACCCAAGGCGTGGGCGCGCAAGCTGTTCGGGCTGCCCGACCGCCCCACCGTGCTGTTCGTCGGCCGGCTCGACGAGGAGAAGCGCCTCACCGAGCTGCTGCGCGCACTGCCGTACGTGCTCAACGACACCGACGCCCAGGTCGCGATCGTCGGGCAGGGCGGTCAGCGGGCGGAGCTGGAACGGCTGGCCGGACGGATCGGGATCGGCGAGCGGGTGTCCTTCCTCGGTTTCGTGGCCGACGAGAACATGCCCCAGGCGTTCGCCGCGGCCGACGTCTTCGCCATGCCGGGGGTGGCCGAGCTGCAGAGCATCGCCACCCTGGAGGCCATGGCCAGCGGCCTGCCGGTGGTCGCGGCCGACGCGATGGCGCTGCCGCACCTGGTGAACGGCAACGGCTATCTGTTCGAGCCCGGCGACGTCATGGGGCTGGCCGGTCACCTCACCGCCATCCTGACCGACGACGAGCTGCGCGCCCGTCTCGGCCGGGCCAGCCGCGAGCTCGCCCTGACGCACGACCACCAGACCTCACTCGCCCGGTTCGAGCAAATCTACGACGAGGTGACGCGATGACCCCCAGAGGCACCACCTGGGCCACCGTGCTCAGCGCCCTGGCCGCCACGGCCTGCCTCACCTACACGGAGGTGACGCTGCCCGGACAGACGCTGATCAGCGACTACGCCCTCGTCCCCGGTGGCATGACGCCCGTGCTGATCGGCATGCTGGCCCTCGCGGCCGCCTGCCTGTTCCTGGCGTACGGCTTGGCGGCCCGCGAGGCCGCCCGCACCGCCGCCACCCGGGTGCTGCTGCTGGCCACCGCGGCGGGTCTGATGCTGAGCGCCCTCTTCCCCACCGATCCCGCCTTCTCGGAGGTCAACTCGCTGGGCGGGGAGATCCACCGGTGGTCCGCCGCCGTCGTCTTCACCGCGCTGCCCGTCGCCGGGTGGACGCTGGCCAGGGCGCGCGAGGTCCTGCCGCGCTGGAACCTGGTCAGGGCCGTCAGCCTGACGTCCGGGCTGACGCTGGCCGCCTACCTGGCCGCGCATCCGGGCTCGTTCGTCTCGTCCCTGATCAACGGGGGCGCCTACTACGGGCTGCTCGAACGCGGTCTCGTGCTGTCGGAGATCGGGCTGATCGTGGTCATGGCGTTGACGTCCGCGCGTGCCCGGCCCGTCGCTGCCGCCGCCGTCGCCGAGCCCGGCCGGCGGAGCGAGCGCTCTGAGCGTCGTCTCGCCGCCTGACATGCTTCGACGGGGGACGAAGGGATCCCGGCCTAGCGTGGGCCGCATGGTCATCACACGTCACGACGAGGCCGTCGCGATCCTCTCCGACCCTCGTTACGTGCCGCCGCCCGTGCGCCGGGGGGCTGCGCCGTACACGCTGGGCTGGCTGCGGGAGCGGGTCTCCAGGTTCAGCAGCGGGCAGGTGCACGCGGAGCGGCGGCGGGCGCTGGTCGAACGGCTGGCCGCGGTCGACCCGGCCGCGCTGAGACGGGCCGCCCGCGACGCGACCCTGGCACGCGGCGGATCCTGGGAGGGGGTTCCCACGGCCGTGCTCGCCGCGGCGCTCGGGGTTCCCGTCCCCGTGCCGCTGGTCGAGGCCGTGGCGGCCGGCTACCTGTCCGGCGAGGAGAGTCCCGCCGCGGACGCCGCGGTCGCCTCGCTGCTCTCCCTCCTCACCACCGACCACCACGCCGCCGACCTCCACGCCGCCGGCGCCGCCGACGCTGCCGACGTGAGCGACGTGAGCGACGACAGCGACCAGCATTACGGCGACGGCGTTGCCGTGCTGACGATCCTGCTCCAGGCGCACGCCGCCACGGAGGGACTGATCCGCAACGCCCTGGCCCACGCCTCCGCCGGAAGCGGCGCGCCCGAGCACGATCACCGCGGAAATCACCGGCGCCAGGAGCCCGCCTCCGGGCCGGTGGACTGGGGCGTCGGCGGACTGCTGCACGAGACGTTGCGGCATGATCCGCCGCTCCAGGTCACACGCAGGGTCGACCGGGTGACCGGGGACGAGGTGGTGATCGACTTGGTGGCCGCGAACCGGGATCCCGGGGTGTTCGCCGATCCTGGGCGGTTCGACGGCTCGCGGGGGCCGACGCCGCACCTGACGTTCGGCGCCGGGGTACGGCCCTGTCCCGGCTCGGCGCACGCGTTGGCGCTGGCGGCCGGAGTGCTCGACGTCCGGCTGCGTGCCAGTTCGGAGGGAGCCGGGATCCACACGGCCGGGATCCACACGGCCGAAGTCGATGCGGCCGAAGTCGATGGATCGGAGGAGTTGTGAGATTTCGTGACCTGCATCGGCCAGGCGATCCGCTGCTGCTGCCCAACGCCTGGGACTACGGTTCGGCGGCGGTGCTGGCGGCCCACGGGTTCGCGGCGATCGGGACCACGAGTCTCGGCGTGGCCGCCGTGCACGGCAAGCCCGACGCGGCGGGCGCCACGAAGGCCGAGACGATCGAGCTGGCCGGGAAGCTCACGGGCCTCGGCGTGCCGATCACCGTGGACGTCGAGGGCGGCTTCAGCGACGACCCGGCCGAGGTGTCCGACCTGGTCGCGACGCTGGCCGCGCTGGGTGTGGCGGGCGTCAACCTGGAGGACGGCCGCCCTGACGGCACGCTGCGCCCGATCGAGACCCAGCGCGAGATCATCGGGGGCGCGCTGGGCCACGGCGTGTTCGTCAACGCCCGTACGGACACGTGCTGGCTGGGGACCGGCGACACTCGGGAGCGGGTGAGCGCGTACGGGCACGCCGACGGCGTCTTCGTGCCCGGTCTGACCGATCTGAAGGAGATCGCCGGGGTGGTGGAGAGCACGTCGCTGCCGGTCAACGTGCTGTACCAGCCGGACGGGCCGACGCTGGCGGAGCTGGCCGGCGCCGGGGTGGCCAGGGTGAGCACCGGGTCGCTGTTGTACCGGGCCTCGCTGCGGGGCGCGCTGACCGCCGTGCTCGCCGTACAGGGTGGGGCTGCGCCACCGATAGCGACCTATGGCGAGATCGCCGCGATCCTGCCTCAGCCACGATAATCGGGACATGCGCTTCGAAATCCTTGGCCCGGCCAAGGTCCTGGGCGACGACGGCGAGCCGGTCTCGCTCGGCGGTCCCCGGGTGCGCGGGCTGCTCACCCTGCTGGCGCTCGACGCGGGGCGCGTCGTCGGCGCGGAGCACCTCGTCGACCACCTGTACGGCGAGCGGCCACCCGAGGGCGTGGCCAACGCGCTGCAGTCGCAGGTGTCGCGGTTGCGCAGGGCGCTGGGCAGGGACCGGGTCGAGTTCCACCCGGCGGGCTACCGGTTGGCGGCCGACCCGGAGGACGTCGACGCGCGGCGGTTCGAACGGCTGGCGGGCGAGGGCCGGCGGGCACTGGCCGCGGGCGAGGCCCGGCACGCGGCCGCGCTGTTGCGTGAGGCGCTGGCATTGTGGCGCGGCCGCCCGCTGACCGATGCTCCGCTCGCCGAGGCGGCCGCGGCCGGGCTGGCGGAGCTGCGCCTGGCCGCCACGGAGGACCGGGTCCAGGCCGATCTGGAGCTGGGCCGCCATCGCGAGCTGGTGGCCGAGCTGCGGCAGCTGGCCGCCGCCCACCCGTTGCGCGAGCGGCTGCGCGCTCAGCTGATGCGCGCCCTCTACGGCAGCGGCCGCCAGGCCGAGGCACTGACCGTCTACCAGGAGGCCAGGCGCCTCCTGGACGAGGAGCTGGGCCTCAAGCCGGGCGCCGAGCTGTCGGCCGCCCATCTGGCGGTGCTCAGGGCCGATCCGGCACTGGGCACGGGTGGGGCCGTGGCCGGAGGCGATCGGGCACCGAGCGCCGCGGCCGGCGTGTCCAGGCAGGGCCTGCGCGCCCAGCTCACCAGCTTCGTGGGCCGCTCCGAGGAGCTGGGCCAGGTCGACGCCCGGCTGCGCGGGGACAGGCTGGTCACGCTGATCGGCGCGGGCGGTGCCGGCAAGACGCGGCTGGCCATGGAGGCGGCCGAGCGGGCCGACGGCGACGTGTGCGTGGTGCCGCTGGCACCCGTCACCGACGACGCGGACGTGCCGAAGGCCGCGCTGGCCTCGCTCGACCTGCATGACGCGCTGCTCTCGGGCGCCGAGCGTCCGCCGGTCGACCCGGTCGCCCGCCTGACGGCCGCGCTCGCCGGCCGCGAGCTGCTGCTGGTCCTGGACAACTGTGAGCACGTCGTGGCCGCCGCCGCGGAGCTGGCCGACCGGTTGCTGGCCGCCTGCCCGGGGCTGCGGGTGCTGGCGACCAGCCGCGAGGCGCTCGGCATCACCGGCGAGTCGATCCTGCCGGTGGCGCCGCTGCGGCTGCCGCCGTCCGGCGCCCCGAATCCGCTCGACTACCCGGCCGTGAGACTGTTCGCCGACCGGGCCGCCGCCGTGCGGCCGGGGTTCGCGGTCGGCGAGGACAACGCCGACCGGGTGGTGAGCATCTGCCGGGCGCTCGACGGGCTGCCGCTGGCCATCGAGCTGGCCGCGGCCCGGCTGCGCACGCTGACCCTGGCCGACGTGGCCGACCGGCTGGATGACAGGTTCCGGCTGCTGGCCCGTGGCAGCCGCACCGCACTCCCCCGTCACCAGACGCTGCGGGCGGTCGTGGCGTGGAGCTGGGACCTGCTCGACGAGAGCGAGCAGCGGCTGGCCGCCCGGCTGACCGTGTTCGTCAACGGCGCGACGCCCGCCGCGGCGGAGCGGGTCTGCGGGCTGCCGGAGGAGACCTTGTTCGCGCTGGCGGAGAAGTCACTGGTCGAGGTGGTCGACGGCCGCTACCGGATGCTGGAGACGATCCGCGCGTACTGCGCCGAACGGCTGGTCGAGGCGGACGAGACGGACGCGATGCGCGAGGCTCATGCCGTCCACTACGCGGAGCTGGTGGCCGAGGCCGATTCTCACCTGCGCCGGAGCGAGCAGATGGAGTGGCTGGCCCTGCTCGACGACGAGAGCGACGACGTGATCGCGGCCGTACGGTGGACGGCGCAGTCGGGCCGCGGCGAGCTCGGCCTGCGGCTGCTGGCCAACGCCGCCTGCTACTGGTGGATGCGGGGGCACCGGCAGGCCAGTGCCCGCCTGGCCCACGAGCTGCTGGCCACGATGCCGCTCGGCGCCCCCGAGGGTCTGGAGGAGGAGTACACGCTGTCCGTGCTGGTCGCCGCCTGGAGCGGCGAGCCGGACGACGCGCTGCGCGGGCCCCTGGACGGCCTGCGGCGCGCCTCCCCTCTGGACTACATGCCCGGGAAGTTGGAGTTCCTGACGATGATGCGGTCGATGTTCACCGGGCCGCCCGGTGACATCGAGGTCGTGCTGGCGCTGTTCAAGAGCTCGGGCGAGTTCCTGCCGCCGTGGCAGCGGGCGCTGAGCGCGTGCGGGATGGCCTTCATGCTGCAGGATGCCGGCCAGCCCGAGGAGGCCAGATCCGAGTTCGAGCGGGCGCTGGCCATCTTCAGGGAGCTCGGCGAGCGGTGGGGCATCACGCTGGTGCTGGCGGGACTCGGCGACCTGGCCTTCGAGCAAGGCGACTACGCCACCTCGCACGCCCTGGCCGAGCAGATGCTGGAGGTGTCACGGGAGCTCGGCTCGCTGCCCGACATGGCGGAAAGCCTGTGCCGCGGCGCCGACGCGGTCAGCCGCATGGGTGACCTGGCCGCCGCGCGGGCCGGCTACCTGCGGGCCGCGGAGCTGTCGCGGCGGGCAGGCTCGGGCGACACGATGGCGTGGGCGCAGGTGGGGCTGGGGGAGGTGGCGATGCTGCACCATGATGTCGAACAGGCGCGTGCCAGCCTGGCGCAGGCCGAGGCCGACTGCCCCGACGGCTGGTACAGCGTGCACAGCATCCGCGAGCGCATCCGCGACGGGCGGGAGGCGCTCGCGCGGCTCGTCAGCGAACGGTAGGCGATCGGTCAGCGGCCCCGCCGAGGGTGGCGGCATGAAGAACAAATGGGCCAGTCTGGTCATCGCCTGCCTGGCCACACTGCTGCTCTCCCTCGACCTCACCGTCCTGCATCTCGCGCTGCCGATGCTGGTCGGCGACCTCGGCGCCAGCGCCACGCAGTTGCTCTGGATCGGCGACGTGTACGGCTTCGCGGTCGCGGGCCTGCTCATCACGATGGGCAACCTCGGCGACCGGATCGGCCGCAAGCGCCTGCTGCTCATCGGCGCGGTCGCGTTCAGCGCCGCCTCGGTGGTGACCGCGTACGCCCCCAGCGCCGAGCTGCTCATCGCCGCCCGGGTGCTGCTCGGCGTCGCCGGCGCGATGATCATGCCGTCGACCCTGTCGATCCTGCGCAACGTCTTCACCGATCCCGGCGAACGGACGGCCGCGATCGGCATCTGGAGCGGGATGAACGCCGCCGGGTTCGCCCTGGGCCCGGTCGTCGGCGGCCTGCTGCTCGACCACTTCTGGTGGGGCTCGGTCTTCCTGATCAACCTGCCGATCATGGCGCTGGTCCTGGTCGGCGGCATCCTGGTGCTGCCGGAGTCGCGCAACCCCGACGCCGGCGGCATCGACCTGCCGAGCGTGGCGCTCTCCTTCACCGGCATCGTGGCGGTCATCTACGCGATCAAGGAGGCCGCGCACGACGGGCTGGGGCAGGGCGACGTGCAGGTGGCGGGCGTGCTGGGGGTGGCCTGCCTGGCGTACTTCCTGTGGCGGCAGACCCGGCTCACCGATCCGCTCATCGACGTACGGCTCTTCAGGCGCCGGGCGTTCAGCGCGTCGATCGGCACCAACCTGCTGGCGATCTTCACGATGATGGCCATGTCGCTGATCTTCGCCTGGTACTTCCAGCTCGTGCTCGGCTGGTCGCCGCTGCAGGCCGGGCTCGCGGGCCTGCCGGGCGGCCTCAGCGGGGCGGTCGGTGGGTTCGTGGCGGCCAAGCTGATCGGCTTCATCGGCCGGAACGGCGTCGTGGCACTCGGCCTGACCATGAACGCCGGCTCGTTCCTCTGGTACAGCACCCTCGGGCTGGAGGTCGACTATCTCGTCCTGCTCATCCCCATGATCATCGGTGGTATGGGGATCGGCTTCGCCTTCACCGTCAACAATGACACCATCCTCGCCACGGTGCCGAAGGAGCGCGCGGGCGCGGCCGCCGCGGTGTCGGAGACCTCGTTCGAGCTGGGTGGCTCGCTCGGCATCGCGATCCTGGGCACGGTGCTGAACAGCACCTACAGCGCCGGCCTGCGGGTGCCTGCGGGCATCCCCGGCGAGGCGGCGCGGGAGTCCATCGCCGGGGCGATGCACGTGGCCGCGAGCCTGCCTCCCGAGCAGGGCGCGCCACTCATCCACGCGGCACGGGTGGCGTTCGTCGAGGGGGTGCACGTCACCGGGCTCAGCGCGGCGGCGATGCTGGTCGTGGTGGCGGTGCTCGCGTTCGTCGGGCTGCGCGGCGTGCCCAAGGTCATCCCGGAAGAGGTGCCGGCTCGGGCGCACGCGTGACGGCCGGCGGCCCGGCCCGCAGGCTGCGCCGCCGGGCCAGCACCAGGAGCGCCGCCAGGCCGGTGAGCAGGGGCGGCACCACGAAGGCCAGGGACGGACCGAACCGGTCGACCAGTTGCCCGGCGACCGAGGCGCCGGTGGCGATGCCCAGCCCGATGGCGCCGCCCAGCCAGGTGAACGACTCGGTGCGGACCTCCTCGGGGACGAGGCCGTCGATGATGGTGTAGCCGGTGATCACCACCGGGGCGATGACCAGACCGGCCAAGGCGGCCGTGCCGTACAGGAGGGGGATGGTCCCGGCGAAGGTGAGGGTGCTGGTGGCGGCCGCGAGCAGGGCGAGGCCCGCCGTGAGCCTGGCCGTGGCGGAGATCCGCCAGGGGATGGCGCCGTACAGCAGGCCGCCGAGCACGCTGGCGCCCGAGAAGGTGCCGTAGATCGCGCCCGCCGAGGCGGGCGCGCCGAGCGCGGCGGTGAGCGAGGTGACGCCCACCTGGAGGCTGCCGAAGACCGAGCCCATCGCCAGGAAGGCGGTCGCCAGTGGCATCACGCCGCGCAGCCGGAGCACTCCCCCGGCCGAGCCGGCGCGGACCGGCCTCGGCTCGGGCCTGCCGGTCCGGACGCCCGCGAACACGGCGGTGCCCACGACGACCAGCACCAGGGCCACGAGCAGCGCGACGACCGGCGAGTATCCGGTGGACAGCAGCACGAGCAGCACGGGGGCCAGTGTGAACATCAGCTCGTCGGTGATGGACTCGACCGCGAACGCGGTGTTCAGCTGAGCCGTGCCGCCCAGCCGGTGCGCCCAGCGGGCTCTGACCATCGCCCCCACCTGCGGCACCGAGGCTCCGGCCAGCGCCGCGGTGACCACGAGCAGCGGGATGGGCGCCTGGGCGGTGGCCAGCGCCAGCAGCGTGCCGAGGGCGAGGCCGTGCAGGACGAGCTGCGGCACCAGCAGCCTGGCCTGGCCGTGCCGGTCGGCCAGGCGTCCGGTCTGCGGTCCGACGATCGCCTGCGAGACCGCGGCGGCCGCGGCGGCGACGCCGGCCGCGCCGTACGAGCCGGTGGCCCACTCCACCAGGAGCAGGATGCCGAGCTGCAGCATCGCGAACGGCAGTCGCGCCACGAGCGCGGGCAGCAGGAAGCGCCACGCGCCGGGGGTGGCCAGCACGTTCAGGTAGGACTTCAAGGGTCTCCGTCCAGGTCAAGACGGAGCCTTCCCGGAGGAGCGCACCCGTCAGGTGGGCTTCGACCGGGGTGATACCGACACAGGTCGGCCGCCGAGCGGTCTATCAATGCGTTCGAGCCATCAAACGCGACAAAAGCCTATTTTATTGCAAAACCGACCGGCCATTGCCCGTCACAGGTGCTCGCGCAGGAAGCCTGCGGTCGCCTCGACCGCCTGGGTGACGTACGGCTCGGCGTCGTAGAGGTCGGTGTGCCGCTTGGCGTCGATCCAGACGATCCGCTTCGGCTCGTCCAGCCGCCGGTACGCCTCCTCGGCGCCCTCCGGAGAGCAGAACCGGTCGATCACGCCGTGCACGATCAGCGCCGGTCTGGGTGACAGGAAGTCGGCGCCCATCATGTTGTCCAAAGTGATCAGCTCGCGCAGGCCGGCCCGGGTGACCTCGTTCGCCCAGTGCGGGGAGGCGCCGCGCTCGGTGCCGTAGTAGGCGTACGGCTCGTCGCCCGGCATGGCGGCCTCTCCCTCCTCGGCCACGGCGCGAACGTACTCGACCGGGCCGCCCTGGTCCTGGCGCTCCAGCACCTCGCCGAGATCGGCCAGCGCGGCCTGGTAGTCCATGCCGGCCCGCATCGTGTAGGGGTTGTTGTAGGCCCCGGCGATGCCGGCGAACACCTTCACCCGAGGCTCGAAAGCCGCAAATTTCAGGGCATATCCGGCGCCCAGGCAGATCCCGACGATCCCGATCCGCTCCCCGTCGACCTCCGGCCGTGACCGCAGGAACGACACCGCGGCCCGCAGGTCGTGCAGCTTGCCCTGCGGATCCTCGTGCCGTCGCGGCTCGCCGCCCGACTCACCCCAGTTGCGATGGTCGAAGGCCAGGGTGACGTAACCCTCCCCGGTCAGCCGCTCGGCGTACAGCCCGCAGACCTGGTCGCGCACTCCCGTGAACGGCCCGGTGAACACCAGCGCCGGACGCGGCCCCGCTCCCTCGGGCAGGCGCAGGTCGCCGGCCAGCGTGACCCCGCCGGCCTCGAAGTCGATTCTCATGCCATCAGTCTGAAGGCCGCGGCGGCCGGGCGTGGCCCGGCCGCCGCGCCCGTCAGGAGTCGAACCCCAGCCCCATCCGGTCGAGCGTGCGCAGCCAGAGGTTGCGCCTGCCCTGGTGCCGGTCGGCCTGGGCGATCGACCACCGGGTGAACTGGATCACCCCGGACCGCACCGGCTCCGGCGGGAACGGGACCGGCTTCTCCTTCACCATGCGCAGCTCGGTGCGCTCCGTACGCTCGCCCGCGAGCAGGTCGAGCATCACGTTGGCGCCGAACCGGGTGGCGCCCACGCCCATGCCGGTGTAGCCGACCGCGTAGGCCAGGCGCCCGCCGTGCGCCTGGCCGTAGAAGGCGCTGAACCGGCTGCAGGTGTCGATCACGCCGCCCCAGCGGTGCGTGAACCGCACCTCCGCCAGTTGCGGGAACGTGGTGGCGAAGTGCTCGGCCAGCTTGACGAAGGTCTCGTCGCGCTGGTCGTACTCGGGCTTGACCAGGCCGCCGTTGTAGTAGACGGCGTCGTAGCCGCCCCACAGCACGCGGTTGTCGTCGGTCAGCCGGTAGTAGTGGAACTGGTTGGCCGCGTCGCCGACGCCCTGCCGGTTGCGCCAGCCCACCTCGTCGAGCTGCCCCTGCGACAGCGGCTCCGTCATCAGCGCGTAGTCGTACACCGGCACCACGAAGTGCTTGAGCCGGCGCAGCAGCGGCGGGAACACCCCGGTGGCCAGGGCCACCCGGCGGCCGGTGGCCACGCCGTGCGGGGTGCGCAGGCTGATCGTCGTGCCGTCGTCGGCCATCGAGCGGACCGGGCTGCGCTCGTAGACCCGTACGCCGAGCCGCAGGCACACCTCGCGCAGCCCCCACGCCAGGCGGGCCGGGTCGACCATGGCGCAGCCGCGGCGATCCCAGAAGCCGCCGAGGTAGGTCGGCGAGTCGATCTCGGCCCGGAGCTGGTCGCGGTCCAGCGGCACATGGTCGAGGCCCAGCTCGGAGACGACGTCGAGGTGCTCGTGCAGCGCCTCCAGTTGCCAGGGCTCGGTGGCGACGTTGAGCTCGCCGGTGCGTTCGAACGAGCAGTCGACGCCGTAGCGCTGGAGGGTCCGCTCGATCTCGTCGAGGTTCTCGACGCCCATGCGTTCGAGCCGGTCGATCTCGTCCGGCCAGCGCTCCAGCCCGTTGAGCAGCCCGTGGGTGAGGGTCGCCATGCAGAACCCGCCGTTGCGGCCGGAGGCCGCCCAGCCGATGCGGCGTCCTTCGAGCAGGACGACGTCCTGCGAGGGGTCACGTTCCTTGGCCATCAGGGCGGCCCACAGCCCCGAGAAGCCTCCGCCGACGACGACCAGGTCGGCGTCGGTGTCGCCGTCGAGCCGCGGTCGCGGCTCGGGCCTGGCCGGATTGTCCAGCCAGTACGGCTTGCGCTCCGCGTCAGCAAGAGCCTTCAGCGGATCCACAAATCCCACTTCCCTACGAAATATATGATCTTAAAATTGCGGGATCTTCTCAGAATGGTGATCACGCGCGGGTTCCCCCCGCCGAGCTCCGATCTCGCCTCCCTGTTCTTTTTCGGAGAACTGTTTCTCTACCGGAGAACCGTTTCTGTAGCGGAGAACGCCGATCCCCCCGCCATCGCGAGGGGATCACGACGCATGGTCTCAGGTGCGGCGGCGAGCCGCGACCGCGTTGCCGATCGCGATGAGCACGCCCAGGCCGAAGATCAACGTACCCATGACGTTGACCTGCGGCGGGATGCCCGTCTTCACCGACCCGACGATCCACAGCGGGAAGGTGAGGGTCGAGCCGTTGACGAAGCTGGTGACCACGTAGTCGTCGATCGACAACGCGAACGCCAGCATCGCGCCCGCCAGCACGCCCGGCAGGATGGCCGGCAGCGTGACCTGCCTGAACGTTCCCCACGTGGTCGCCCCGAGGTCCCTGGCCGCCTCCTCCATCGACGGGTCGAGCGTGACGACCCGCGCCCGCACGGTGACCGTGACGAAGGAGAGCGAGAACAGCACGTGCGCGATCGTGATGGTGATGGCGTCACGCGGCAGGTTGGCCGAGACGAACAGCGACAGCAGCGACGCGCCCATGACCAGTTCGGGGGTGGAGATGGCGGCGAAGACCAGGAAGTTGGTCGCCCCCTGCCCCCGGAAGCGGTGCTTGCCGAGCGCCAGCCCCAGCATGGTGCCGATCACGACCGTGATGATCGTGCTGATCAACGCGATGTAGATCGAGTTGCGCAGCGCCGTGGTCAGGTCGGAGATCTCGAAGAGCTGCTGGTACCACTTGAGGGTGAAGCCGTGCCAGCTGGTGTTGGACTTGCTCGGCGTGTCGTTGAAGCCGAACATGATCATGACCGCGATCGGCGAGGACAGCCAGATGATCACCAGCCAGGTGTAGACGTGCAGCAGCCGGTCGCCGACCCTGCCGCCTCTGCTCCTCATCGGGCCGCCGCCTCAAGGACGTTCTCGGTGCCGAGTGCCTTGGCGTAGACGAAGATCCCCACCAGCAGCATGGCCATGAGCGTGAACGACAGCGCCGAGGCCGTCGGGTAGTCGAGGTTGGTCAGATACTCGGTCTGGATGATGTTGCCGATCATGGTGTTGCCCGTGCCGCCGAGCACCTGGGCGTTGACCGGGTCGGCCGTGGCGGGCACGAACGTCATCAGCACTCCGGCGAACACCCCCGGCAGCGACAGCGGGAGCACCACCCGGCGGAAGGCCGCCGCCCGCGAGGCGTACAGGTCCTGGGCCGCCTCCACGGTCCGCGGATCGACCCGCTCCAGCGAGACGTAGATCGGCAGGATCATGAACGGCAGCCAGTTGTAGGTCAGCCCGGCGACCACGGCGAACGTGGTGGCCAGCACGTGGAAGCCGGTGGGCAGCAGGCCCCAGCTCTTCAGCGTGCCGAGCAGGATCCCGTCGTCGGACAGCAGGAACCCCCACGAGATGGTCCGCAGCACGAACGACACGAAGAACGGCAGCAGCAGCAGGAACAGGTAGACCGACTTGCGGCGGCCACCCTTGAAGGCGATCCAGTAGGCCACCGGATAGCCGATCAGCAGCATCGCCACCGTCGCGAGCGCGCCGTACCCGAGTGAGCGGAAGAGCTGCGGACTGTACGTGCTCAGCGCGTCGGCGTAGTTGGAGAAGCTGAACGTCATCGCGAAGCCGTCGATGGCGTTGCCGGTCTGCAGCGACACCGAGGCCATCGCGGCCAGCGGCACCACCAGGAAGATCGACAGCCACATCCAGCTCGGCAGTGCCAGGAGGTAGGGGGTCAGGCGCCGCATCGGCTAGGCCTGCGTGATCGACTGGAAGATCGGGTTGAAGACCTGCTCCTGCGCCGTGGTGAGCGGCGTGTAGCTGCGCAGCTTGGCGTAGTCGGCCTCGGTCGGGAACACCAGGGGGCTGGCGACCAGGGCCTCAAGGGCCTTCTTGTCCTCGCCCTCGGCCGTCGCGAGCTTCTCCTTGAGCAGGTCCTGCACCGCCGGGACCGGCGTGACGAACTGGACGAACTCATCGAGCTCGGCGGCGACGGCCGGCTGGTAGAGGTAGTCCATGAGGATGAGCGCGTCAACGGGGTTGGCGGCGCCCTTGGGGATGAGCATGTTGTCGGTCCAGATCGTGCCGCCCTCCTGGGGCACCACGAACTTGACCGGCTCACCGGCGAGCTGGCGCTGGAAGACGTCGCCCGACCAGGCCATGGTCAGCCAGACGTCGCCCTTGGAAACGGCATCAATGTACGATTGATCGTAATATTTCCGCACGATTCCGTTGTCGCGCTGGGCCTTGAGCTTCTCCCCGGCCTTCTGCCAGTCGGCCTCGGTGGACTTCTCCGGGTCGATGCCGAGGGCGAACATCCCGAAGTTGGCGATCTCCTGGGCATCGGCCATCATGCCGACCCGGCCCTTGTACTTCGGATCGAAGAGGGCCTCGATGCTGGTGATGTCGTCCTTGACGTACTTGGTGTTGTACGCGATGCCCGTTATCCCGGACATGTAGGGAAGCGTGTAGGTGTTGCCCGGGTCGTACGACCGCTCCTTGTACTTGGCGCCCGCGTTGGCCGCGAAGTTCGGCAGCTGCGAGTGGTCGAGCGCCGTCGCGTAGCCCAGCTCGAACATGTGCTGGAGCTGCACGCCGTTGGTCATCACGACGATGTCGTAGCCCAGCGACTGCCCGGCCCGGAGCACCGGGTCGGCCTTGCCGAAGAACTCGGCGTTCTCGTTGATGACCTCCTTGTACTCGTAGGAGATCCCGGTGGCCTTGGCGAAGGCCTCCAGCGGAGCCTTGTCCTCGGGCATGTACTCCGGCCAGTTGGCGAACACCACCTTGCCGTGCTTGGTCTGCTTCGACCAGAAGTCCTTGACCGCGTCTGCCTTGGGCGGCGCCGCCTTCTGGCCCTGGACGCCGCAGGCGGCCAGAGCGAGGGCCGCGGCCGACAGGCCGGCGATCCGGAACGCCTCACGACGAGTACGGGGCTGGGTGACGCCCCTGAGCAGGGCGGGGTTGTGCAGAGGATCCATGAGGTGCTGTCAACTTCCTATCGCGTATGAGTGCCGCGCCTGCCACGACAGCCAGACGGAGTCGCCCCGCTCCGCGGTGGTCGTCGAGTCGTGCGCGTTCTGCTGGAACACCGTGACCTCGGCCCCGTCCGCGAGACTCACGGCGTAGCTGTTGTAGGTCCCCAGGTAGACCACCTCGGCCACGGTCCCCGGAACGACGCTCACGTCGCCGCCGGGCTTGTCGGTGGAGATCGTGATCTTCTCCGGCCGGACGGTCACCGTGACCGGGCCGTCCAGGTCCGGCACCAGGACCTTGCCGCCGCCGAGCTCCAGCGTGCCGCCGGTCGCGGTGCCGGCCAGCAGATTGGAGGTGCCGATGAAACCCGCGACGAACGCCGTGGCCGGGCGCTCGTAGATCTCGCGGGGCCCGGCGAGCTGCTCGACCAGGCCGTCGTTCATGACGGCGATCCGGTCGCTCATCGTCAGCGCCTCGCTCTGGTCGTGCGTGACGTACACGAAGGTGATGCCGACCTCGCGCTGGATCCGCTTCAGCTCGATCTGCATCGCCTGGCGGAGCTTGAGGTCGAGCGCGCCGAGCGGTTCGTCGAGCAGGAGCGCCCGCGGCCGGTTGACCAGGGCGCGGGCCAGCGCGACCCGCTGCTGCTGGCCGCCCGACATCTCGCGGGGCCGGCGCTTCTCCCGGCCGACGAGGTCGACGATCTCCAGGATCTCGCCGACCCGCTGCTTGATCTCGGCCTGCGGCGTCTTCCGCTGCTTGAGGCCGAACGCCACGTTGTCCCAGACGCTCATGTGCGGGAACAGCGCGTAGGACTGGAAGACCATGTTGACGTCGCGCTTGTTCGGCGGCACGTTCGTGACGTCCTGGCCGTGCAGCCTGACCACGCCCTTCGAGGGCTCCTCGAAGCCGGCGATCATCCGCATCGTCGTGGTCTTGCCGCACCCGGACGGGCCGAGGAGGGAGAAGAACTCCCCCTCGGCGATGTCCAGGGTGATGCCCTTCACCGCCTGGACGACCTCACCGTGCGAGAGGTACTCCTTGACGACGCCCTCGAGCGCTATCGCATTCAGTTCGGTCATTTCCAGGAACTGTCCTTCGCGAGTTATTCGCCGATGTAGTGCATGACGTGCTTGACCCGGGTGTAGTCATGCAGACCGAACACCGAGAGGTCCTTGCCGTAGCCCGAGTGCTTGAATCCGCCGTGCGGCATCTCCGAGACGAACGGGATGTGTGTGTTGACCCAGACCACGCCGAAGTCGAGCCGGTTGGACATCCGCATGGCGCGGCCGTGGTCAGAGGTCCAGACCGAGCCGCTCAGGCCGTACTTGACGTCGTTGGCCTTGGCCAGCGCGTCGGCCTCGTCGGTGAACGTCTGGACGGTGATGACGGGGCCGAAGACCTCGTTCTGCACCATCTCGTCGTCCTGCTTCAGGCCGTCGACGACGGTGGGGGCGAAGAAGTAGCCCTTGTCGCCGACCCGGTGGCCGCCGGTGAGCACCTTGGCGTGCGCCGGAGCCCGGTCGATGAAGCCCTGGACCCTGGTCAGCTGGTTCTCGTTGTTGAGCGGGCCGTACAGGGCGTCCTCGTTGGACAGGTCGCCGGTCACGGTGCCGGCGGCGGCCTCGGTGAGCGCGGCGACGAACTCGTCGTGGACGCTCTCCTGCACGAGCACGCGGCAGGCGGCGGTGCAGTCCTGGCCGGCGTTGTAGAGGCCGGCGGTGGCGATGTCCGCGGCGGCCCTGCCCAGGTCCTTGACGTCCTCGAAGACCACGACGGGCGCCTTGCCGCCGAGCTCCAGGTGGACCCGCTTGAGGTCGTCGGCGGCGCTCTTGGCGACCGACATGCCCGCGCCGACCGAGCCGGTGATCGCCACCATCGCGGCCGTCGGGTGGCTCACGACCAGCGCGCCGGACTCGCGGTCGCCGGTGACGACGTTGAAGACGCCGGGGGGCAGCACGCTGCCGACGATCTCGGCCAGCTTGAGCGTGGAGGCCGGGGTGGTGTCGGACGGCTTGAGCACGATCGTGTTGCCCGCGGCCAGGGCCGGGGCGATCTTCCAGACCGCCATCATCATCGGGTAGTTCCACGGCGTGACCTGGCCGATCACGCCGACCGGCTCGTGCCGGATGACGCTGGTGTGCTCGGCGAGGAACTCCCCGGCCGTCGGCCCCTCCAGCGTGCGGGCGGCGCCGGCGAAGAAGCGGAAGTGGTCGGAGGCGACAGGGGTCTCGTCCTCGGCCATCCGGGCGCGCGGCTTGCCGGTGTTGAGGCACTCGGCCTCGTTGATCTCGTCGGCCCGCGCGTCGATCGCGTCGGCGACCTTGAGCAGCAGGTTGGCCCGCTCACCCGGGGTGGTACGTCCCCATGACTCGAACGCGGCGGCCGCGGCGGCGTAGGCGGCGTCGATGTCCTCGGCTCCGGAGATCGGGGCCTGGAGGTAGACCTCGCCGGTGCAGGGATCGACGACGTCGGAGTATCGGCCGCTCCTGGCGTCCACGAGCTCACCGTTGATGAAGTTCTGCAGACGGGTGGTCATGCGCCCTCCTTCATCGGTCGCATGACCGAGGTGCTGTATCTATCGATGACCTCGGCAAGCTCGGTCATGGATGACCTCCTCGTGAGGTGGCTGAGTTGTGGCGACTCTGACAGAGTGTTTGCATCTAGACAAGGGATTTCGTGGTGAATATACCAAATTGCTACGAAATCGCTTGACAGACTGTTGAGAGCTGACAGCATGTCGCACCAGGACGGCAGTGCAGCGGGAACCTTCCCGTAATGCTGGACCGCTAGGAGGAGCCCCACGATGTCGACGCCGCCGCGCGTACGCCGAAGCAGCGACGCGGTCCCCGGACCGGCGGTCGTGCTGGACGAGCTGTCCAAGCAGATCATCGAGCAACTCCAGAGCGACGGACGGATGCCCTACGCGGCGATCGGCAAGGCCGTCGGCCTCTCCGAGGCGGCGGTCCGGCAGCGGGTCCAGCGGTTACAGGACGCCGGGGTCATGCAGATCGTCGCCGTCACCGACCCGCTCACCCTCGGCTTCCCACGGCAGGCGATGATCGGCGTCAACTGCGAGGGCAACCTGGAGACGGTGGCCGACGAACTGGCCGCCATCGACGAGATCGACTACGTCGTGCTCACGGCCGGCTCGTTCGACCTGATCGTCGAGGTGGTCTGCGAGGGCGACCGGCATCTGCTGGAGATCCTCAGCAAGATCCGCGACATCCCCGCCGTCCGAGCGACCGAGTCGTTCGTCTACCTGAAGCTGCGCAAGCAGACCTACTCCTGGGGCACCCGCTGAGCCTGGCCCGTCAACCGGGCCACCGCGCGCACGGGCGCGCCGTCGGCACCGCCGAGCCGGATCGGCAGCATCGACACCTCCACTGACAGGCCGTCCGCCTGCGCGCGGAGCAGGCGGTCGAGACCGGTCAGGTTCTCGGCGATGACGGCGTGGGCGCCGCACAGCACGCGATGCGCCGGAAGGTCCGGCGCCGGAGTGGGGTCGACGCTCAGCGCGTCGATCCCCACGGTCCGCACGCCCCTCCCGACCAGGAGCGCGGCCGCCTCCTCGGTCAGGTACGGGTGCGCCAGGTAGGCGTCGGTGCCCCAGTGCGCCGACCAGCCGGTGGCCACCAGCACGATCGAGGCGGCCCGCACCTGCCCGGACACCTCTCCGGACACCTGCCCGGACACCTCCTCGAACACCTCCTCGAACACCGACGGCCCGATGGCCGAACGCGGCTCCAGCCCGCGAGCGTCCACCACCACGGCCGGGCCCACGAAGCGCTCCAGCGGGAGCTCGTCGAGCGTGGGCAACGCGTCGTCGATGTGGAACGGCGCGTCGACGTGCGTGCCCGACTGGGAGCCCAGGTGCAGGCCCAGCACGTTGACGCCGTCCCGCGCGACGGTGAGCGCGGACCCGATCGTGACCTCGGGATCCCCGGGGTAGACGGGCATCCCGGTCACGATCGGCACCGACAGATCGATGAGCTCCATGCCGGGCATCGTCACACGACGGGCTCGGGAACCACACTGACGATCGGCGGGACGGGCGTGTCCACCGCGCGCACCAGACGCGGCCCGGCCGGGCCGTACACCTCACGCGGCTCGGGGAACAGCGCGAGCAGCGCCAGGTAGAGCACCGCGACCACGCCCAGGCCGACGGGCAGCGAGATGTCCACGCCGCCGGCCAGGTCGCCCAGCGGGCCGACGAACTGGCCCGGCAGGTTGACGAACATCAGCGCCAGCCCGGCCGAGGTCATCCAGGCGATCAGGCCACGCCAGTTCCAGCCATGAGTGAACCAGTAGCGCCCGCCCCGCTGGCGGCGGTTGAACACCTGCAGCGCGTCGGGGTCGTACCAGCCCCTGCGGGTCACGTAGCCGATCATCATGATCACCATCCAGGGGGCGGTGCAGGTGATGATCAGCGTCGCGAACGTCGAGATGCTCTGCGTCAGGTTGGCGGCGAAGCGGCCGATGAAGATGAACGCGATCGACATCGTGCCGATGACCACCGTGGCCCGCACCCGGGAGAAGCGCGGGAAGACGCTGGAGAAGTCGAGGCCGGTGCCGTAAAGGGAGGTGGTGCCGGTGGACATGCCGCCGATCAGCGCGATCAGGCAGACAGGCACGAAATACCAGGTCGGCGCGATGGCCAGCAGACCGCCGACGTAGTTGGGGGCGGCCGGGTCCATGTACTCGGCGGCCTTCGCGGCGATGATCGAGGCGGTGGACAGGCCGAAGAAGAACGGCAGGAAGGTGGCGATCTGCGACATGAACGCCGCCGCCATCACCTTCTTGCGCGGCGTCGCGGCGGGGATGTAGCGCGACCAGTCGCCCAGGAAGGCGCCGAAGGACACCGGGTTGGACAGCACGATCAGCGCCGCCCCGATGAACGACGGCCAGAACAACGGGTCTCCGGCCGCCAGCATGCCCGGGTAGGACGGGTCGAAGTCGCCCGCGAACGCGAACGCGCCCAGCACGAACATCAGCGACGCCGCCGCCACCGCGATCTTGTTGACGAACAGCATGAACCGGAACCCGTACACGCACACGATGAGGACGAGCCCGGCGAACAGCGCGTAGGCGACGCCGTACGAGAAGTCGGTGTCCGGCAGGCCGACCATCCGGTGCGCCCCGCCGACGAGCGCGTCGCCGGACGACCACACGGAGATGGAGAAGAACGCGATCGCGGTCAGCAGCGACAGGAACGAGCCGACGACCCTGCCGTGCACGCCCAGGTGGGCGGAGGAGGAGACGGCGTTGTTGGTGCCGTTGAGCGGCCCGAACAGCGCGAGCGGGGCCAGGATGAGTGAGCCGACCACGAGCCCGAGCACGGTCGCGGCCAGGCCCTGCCAGAACGACAGCCCGAAGAGGATGGGAAAGGCGCCGAGAACACAGGTGGCGAAGGTGTTGGCGCCGCCGAAGGCCACCCTGAACAGGTCGAACGGCCTGGCGGTGCGGTCCGCGTCGGCGATGCGGTCGACGCCGTAGGTCTCGATCTCGGTGATGCTGGTGCTCATTGCTTCTCCTGCAGGGCCAGCAAGCTGACGAGGTCGTAGGCGACGTGGGAGGCGGCGACCGCGGTGATCTCGGCGTGGTCGTAGGCCGGAGCCACCTCGACCACGTCGGCGCCGACGAGGTGACAGCCGGCCAGCCCGCGCAGGATCTCCAGCAGCTCGCGGCTGGTCAGGCCGCCCGCCTCGGGAGTGCCGGTGCCCGGGGCGTGAGCGGGGTCGAGGACGTCGATGTCGACCGACACGTACAACGGGCGGTCACCGATGCGCTGCCGCAGCACGTCGACCACCTCGCGCACGCCGCGGTGGAGCACGTCGGCGGCGGTCAGGATGCCGAACCCCAGCCTGCGGTCCTCCTCCAGGTCCCTCTTGCCGTAGAGCGGGCCGCGGATGCCCACGTGGCTGAGCGCCTCGGTGTCGAGGATGCCCTCCTCGACGGCCCGCCTGAACGGGGTGCCGTGGGTGTATTCGGCGCCGAAGTAGGTGTCCCAGGTGTCCAGGTGGGCGTCGAAGTGCAGCAACGCCACCGGGCCGTGCCGCCTGGCCACCGCGCGCAGCAGGGGCAGCGCGATCGTGTGGTCGCCGCCGATGGTGACCAGCCGCGCGTCCATCGAGCCGGCGGCGGCCTCGATCATCTCGATGGCCTCGGGGATGTCGAACGGGTTGGCCACGATGTCGCCCGCGTCGGCGACCTGCACGCGCTCGAACGGCGAGACGTCGAGACCGGGGTGGTAGGGGCGGAGCAGCCGGGACGACTCCCGGACCGCCGAGGGACCGAACCGGGCGCCCGGCCGGTAGGACACACCGCTGTCGAACGGCACGCCCACGACGGCCACGTCCGCCTGTCCCACCTCGTCCAGCCGGGGCAACCGGGCGAACGTGGCGGGCCCGGCGAAGCGGGGGACCCGGGCTGAGTCGACGGGACCTTTTCTCATGCTCGAAGTTTCGTCAAGCCTCTGACCTGCGACAATTGTTCCGTAAACAAAGTACTACGGTGTGTGTTGTGGCTGACCACAAACTGACGGTCGAGGACCTGCTCCGCTCCCCCGCCCTCCAGCTCCGCCTGCTCGCGGGTGAGGCCGGGCTCGGACGATCCGTGTCCTGGGCGCACGTGAGCGAGCTCGACGACCCGACCCCCTGGCTGCTGGGCGCAGAAGTGATCATGACGACGGGCATCGGCGTGCCGCGCACCGCGGCCGCGCAGCGGGCCTACCTCGAACGGCTGGACGACGCCGGGGTGTCGGCGCTGGCCCTGTCCGCGCAGCTGCACGTGCCGCCCCTGCACCGGGCGTTGTTCGACGTCGCCGAGGAGCGCGGGATGCCGCTGCTGGAGGTGCCGCTGGCCGTGCCGTTCATCGCGATCGCGCAGGAGGTCGCGGCGGCCGTGCAGGAGGACGCCCGGCACCGGCTGGGCGCGCAGCTCCAGGTGTTCGGCGCGCTGCGCTGGCTGGCGGCCGAGGACCTCGACACGGCGACGCTGTTCAGGCGGCTGGAACGGCTGTCCGGCTACGACGTCTATCTGTGCACTCCGCAGGGCCGCGCGCTGCTGCCCGGTGTCCCGACGCCGTCGGTCGACGTGCTGCCCTCGGAGCCCGACGCGCCGCCGACGATCCCCGGCGGCTTCGTGCTGCCCGTGCCCGCCCCCGGAGGTCCGGCGGGCTTCCTGGTGGCGTTCGAACGTGAGGGCGCCCGGCCCGCCGGGCTGGCGGTGGTCCAGCACATCGCCACCGTGGCCGCCCTGCAGGTCGCCATGGCCCGCAACGAGCGCGAGACCCTGCGCCGCGAGGGCGCGGAGACGCTGGCCGAGCTGCTCCAGGACGTGCTCGCCCCGTCCACGGCCCGCCGCCGGCTGGCCCGGCTGGGCCTGCCCCTCGACGGCGACGCCGTGCTGCTGGTGGTGCGCGACGCCGACGGCGCGGCCCTGCGCCGTGCGCTGGACGACCGTCCGCACCTGATGCTGCGGCGCGGCGACGACCACTACGTCCTCGGCCCGGCCACACTCGGCGCCGCCGTCGCCACCCTGCCGGACGTCCACGCCGGGATGAGCCGCCCCTTCGCGCCGGGCGAGCCGACCTTGGTCGCCCAGCGCGAGGCGGTCTGGGCCGCCGGCCGGGCCGCCGAGTCAGGCCGGACCCTGGTCCACTACGGCGACGACACCACGGGCAGGTGGCTGCCCGACGACCCCGCGACGCTCACCGCCCTGGTCGAGCACGTCCTCGGCGAGGTGCTGGCCTACGACGAGGCCCACGACTCCCAGCTGCTCGGCTCGGCGCGCACCTGGATGGAACGGAACCGCCGCACCGACGAGGCCGCCGCCGCGCTCCACATCCACCCCAACACGCTGGCCTACCGGCTGCGCCGTTTCACCCTCCTGACGGGCCGCGACCTGACCTCCAGCGCCGCCTTCGCCGAGGTCTGGCTGGCCATCCAGGCCGCCCGCCAGCTCGGCCTGCACGACCAGTGACCACGGGTCCTCACGCTCAGTCCGAGAGCTGGACGGTGGCGATCTCCCAGGGGCGCAGAGGCAGGCGAAGGACGCCGTCCGTGACCGGCAGCGGGTCGCCGGGGCGGCCGCGGAGGTCGGCGTGGCGGGCCTGGGTGAAGGCGCCCTCGACGACCGCCTCGGTGCCGGAGTCGGTGAGGGCCACGACGCGGAGCTCCTGCCATCCGTCGCGGTTCCGGAGCGACGTCATGACGACTCCGTCGCCCGTCACCGACAGGCCCGCCGCGGCCGGGGGCAGGTCGAGTGACGGCGCGCCCATGCCGGAGACCGGCAGCAGGTCGTGCCGGAAGGTCTCCGCCGCCGGCGGCACGGCCTCCCAGCTCCCGTCGTACGGCATCAGCGCCAGGCTGACCGAGCGCTGGCCCCGGGACTGCGCGGCCGGGGTCGGCAGCTGGGGGCCGGCCGGTTCGGGGCGCAGGGCGTGGCGGTTGCGCGACAGGTAGCCGATCGAGCGCAGCAGGGTGAGGGCCAGTTCGCCGCCCTCGTCCACCAGCTCGTACTCGGTGACGTGCTCCAGCAGCGCCGCGACTCCCCCGGCGGCCACCCACGAGGAGGCCGGGAAGGTGGGCAGCGGCTCCTCGCCGCACCCGCCCTCGGCTGTCAGGCCACGGGTGACGACGGCGAACTGACCCTCGGCGTGCGAGGCGGTCGCCGGGGAGGGCAGCGGCACGTGCAGCCGGACCCGGTGGTCGGAGCAGCGGTTGTCGAACTCGACGCGCAGCCGCACGTACGGCTCGCCCGCCCGCAGCTCGACCCGGGTGTCGACGACGGTCCGCTCGGTCTCCTCGGTCCGCGACGGGGCGGGGATCTCGGGGGTGCCCTCGATCCCGGCGCCGGCGGCCGGCCAGTGGTAGACCCGCCGGACGTCGAGCGCGGCCAGCAGCGGGCCGGAGCAGACCGTGGTGACCTCGACCGACTCGGGCTCCGAGACGATCAGGTCCTCGGCCGGGGGCGCGTGGTTGTAACTGTCGCCGACGTCGCCGCCGTCGACGATCCGGCCGGCGCCGGTGAGGGTCACGCCGCCGGGTCCGGTCAGCGAGAGGGTGCCGTCGGCGGCCACCTCGACCCGCAGCAGCCCGTTGTCGAGCACCCGCCCGTCGGCTCGCACCCCGGCCGAGGTCGCCGCGGCGCCGGAGGCGCCCTGTCCGTACACGGTCTCGTACGGCGCCGGGCGGACGCTCGTGTGGCCGAGGGGAGGCACCTCGACGAGCGCGGCCACGGTGCGGCGCGGCTCGGCGAGGATGCGCACGCGGGTCACCCCGTCGAGCGCGTCCCGGAGCTGGGCCACGTTGAACGGGGCCGACGACTCGCGGGCGACCGTGAAGGTCAGCACGTCGTCCTCGACCGACCAGCCGGTGATGTGCCGGCCGTACAGCTCGGTGCCGTGGACGAAGGTGAGCGCCGTCGCCGGGTCCATCTCCTCGTCCAGCAGCAGGGTCGGCGCGTACTCCAGCGGCTGGACGGGCACGGCCGCGCCCGATGGGTCCACCAGCGGGTCGTCGCCCGCCACGTCCACGCACACGACCCCGCGCCGGGTGGCGGGCGTGGGGTTGACGATCAGCACGCCGTCCGACGGGACGGCGGCGGCCAGCCTGGCGGTCACCATGTCGCGCACGGCCTGTCCGAGGTGTTCGGCCTCGGCGATGCGGGCGGCCACCTGCTGGGCGGTCTCGTCCACGCCGCAGCCGGTGACGGAGTCGTGGCCGCTGGCGTCGACCAGGCGCCACCAGGCCATGTCGAGGAAGCGTCCCGGCCAGTCGTCGCCCCAGAGCGTGGCCAGCGGCTCGGCGTAGCGCTCGACCATCCGCTCGGCCCGGCCCATGGCCTGCTTGACGTGGGCGCGCACGGAGATGACGCCGGGCAGGATGTTGGCCCGGGCGTGGGAGCGCAGCTCGCCGTTGACGCGCGGCAGGCCGTCCACATCGCCCGAATATGCACCGATATATCCGGACAGGGTGTCCATCCGGGCGCCGATCGCGGCCACCATGGCGGGCAGTCCGCGCACGGGCGCCGAGTGGTCGGTGCCGTACATCGCCAGCAGGGGCCCGTCCGGCCCGTGCCACTCGCGCATCCGGTGGGTGAACTCGGCGGCCCGCTCGGCCAGGTGCGCGGGATCCTCGAACAGGTGGGCCCCGTTGCCGTAGCCGCCGACCGGCAGATACTGCGTCCGCAGGGCCGTGCCGTCGGGCGCGACCCAGGCGAAGGCGTCGGTCACCACAGAGGACGGCACTCCCCGGTAGACGCAGGCGTGCAGCAGCCCGGCCCGCCGCAGGATCTGCGGCATCTGCGCCGTATGGCCGAACATATCCGGCAGGTAGCCCACCGGCATGGCCCCGCCGAGCTTGCCGGCCCGGTCCAGGCCGAGCTCCAGGTTGCGCACGATGTTCTCGCCGGAGCAGAGGAACTCGTCGAGCAGGATCTGCCACGGCCCGACGGCGAGCCGCCCCGACTCGACCAGCGCGGCGACGCGGTCACGGTTCTCCGGCCGCACCTCCAGGTAGTCGTCGACGCAGGCGAGCTGCCCGTCGAGGGTGAAGTGGTAGTCGGGCTCGTGCTCCATCGTGTCGAGCACCTCGTCCATCAGCGCGACCAGCCGCAGCCGGAAGCGCTGGAACGGCTCGTACCACTCCCGGTCCCAGTGGGTGTGCGGGACGACGACGATCTCGGCGGCGCGCTCCGTGCTCACGCTGCCTCCCCTCCGATCGGCAGACCATGGTGTACGGCGTAGCGGGCCGCGATGCGCTGGGCCGTGACGATGTCCTCCAGCCCACCGGCCGCGCCGGTGAGCGGCGGCTTGCCGTCGTTGACGTACGCGTGGAAGGCGGCCAGTTGCACCTCGAACGCCTCGGTGACGTCACGCCACTCGGTGCGGCTCTCACCCTCGGACACCACGGTCAGCGTGGTGGGCGCGTTCATCAGGTAGGGCGTGGGGAAGACGAGCTCCAGCGAGCCGCGGTCGTGGTGGACGGTCACGGTCTCGCGGTAGGCGGGGTAGTCCTCCAGGTAGTGCCACCGGATCGCGAACCTGCCGGTCACGGGCAGCGGGCCGGAGATCTCGATCGAGCCGGGCGCCGGGCCCCAGGTCTCGACGTGGGAGATCTCCTCCGGCGACCCGGTGAAACGCCGCAGGAGCGACAGGTCGTGGCAGATCGAGCCGAGCGCCACCCCGTACAGGGCGCGCACGGAGTCCGGAGCCTCCTCGCCGAGAGCCCGCGACACCAGGACGTCCTCTGCGGCGCGCAGCGAGGCCAGCAGCTCCGGGTCCACGTCGCGGGCCCGGGTCAGGTTGGCGAACGCCAGTTGCGATTCGCCGCTCGGGTGCAGCACGCTCACCTCGACCGACCTGATCACGGCCGCGCCGCCCAGCTCGGCCAGCAGTTCCTCGGCCCGTCGGACGGCCGGGTCGTACTGCTTCATGTAGCCGACCATCAGCCGCCCCTCGGGCAGCGCCGCGACCTCCGCCCGGGTCAGCGCCAGCGGCTTCTCGCACAGCACGGCGTAGCCGGCGGTCAGCGCCTGTCGCACCGCGTCGCCGTGGGAGCCGGACGCGAGCATGACCACGGCCTCGAACCCGCCGTCGGCCAGCAACCCGCCGAGGCTGGTGTAGCGGCGGGGTGCGCCCAGCCGGTCGCCGACGGCGTCGGCGAGTGTCGGCGACAGGTCACAGACGGCCGTCACCTCGAACAGGTCGCGTCGCCTCGACAGCAGTGGCACGTAGACCGCCTGCGTGACGGCGCCGCATCCGACCAGCGCGATCTTCACAGCCCGCTCCTCCAGCGTGGTGTCATAGTCCCAGTTCTCTCAGCTTCTCGCGGTTCGCGGCCTGGTCGGCGATGTTCCGCTCGACCGAGCGGCGGCCGGGCAGCGTGTCCTGCTCGACGATGACCCAGCCCTGGTAGCCGATCTCGTCCAGCGCGCGGACCACGCCCGGCAGGTCCAGCTCGCCCTCTCCGAGGGACGCGAAGCCGCCCCGGCCCATCAGCTCGCGCAGGTCCACTCCGTCGGCGAGCGCCTGGGCGAGGATGCTCCGATCGCCGTCCTTGATGTGCACGTGGCCGATCCGGCTCGCCCAGTCGCGCAGCGCGGTCACCGGGTCGCCGCCGGCGACCAGCAGGTGACCGGTGTCGAGACAGAGCTGCACGTCGGTCAGCTCCAGCAGCCGTTCGACCTCGTCCGGCGTCTCGACGTAGGTGCCGAGGTGGTGGTGGAAGGCGGGCTCGAAGCCGCGCTCGCGGCAGCGGTCGGCCGCCTCCTGGACGCGGGCCGCGTAGCCCGCCCACTCGCCGGCCGCCAGCCCGGGAGCGTTCCCGCCGGGACGGGCGAACCGCTCGGGCGAGCCCGAGCAGCCGAGCGTCGGCCGAGGCGCCAGGTGCTCGGGGGCGGCGGGCACCGCGGCGAACACGTCCAGCGTCGCGTCGAGCGTGGGCAGCCTCTCCCGGAACGCCTCGGGGGCGTTGTAGGGCAGGTCGGCCCAGCCTCCGGCGAGCAGCAGCCCGTCGAGCCGCTCGACCAGCGCGTCACCGGTGCCCAGGTAGCCGATGGGGCCCAGGTCGATGCCCGCGTAGCCGGCGTCGGCGATGGCGCGCACCATCTCGTCGGCGGTCAGCGGCGGCGGCCCGTCGCTCAGCTCGAACACCCCGAAACTCACCGGAGCGTTGGCGACACTCGTCACGCGCACAGCGCCATCACCTCGTTCTCGTAGGTTTCCAGACGGTGCCGGCCCTGCCCGGCGGGCACCAGCACCCGGTCGCCGCGGATCACCTGGCGGGCGCCACCGGGGCGGACCAGGACCAGGCCGTCGGCGTCCAGAGCGAGCAGTTCGTCGCCCAGCCGGAGCAGCAGCGGCTCACCGGGGCCCGCCGAGATCGCGGTGCGTCCGGCGGAGACGGCGTCGAAGACCAGGCTGGTGTCGGCGGCCAGCACCCAGGTCGTGGGCGAGCCGGGCAGGCCGTCGGAGCCGGGCCGGTGGAAGTCGCTGGCGCCGATCGCGACCAGGTCGTCGTGCCAGGCGTCGGCCCAGGCCAGGGGCGCGCCCCAGCGCCGGTCCCACCAGCCGGAGTGCCAGACCTCCGCGATGCGGGGGCGTTCGGTCACCGGCTGCAGCCAGGCGCAGTCGGCGCCCAGCGGATGGTTGATGGAGATGAGGCCGCCCTCGCGCTCCGCGTGCCGCACCCACGCGTCGGCGGGCTGCCGGAAGTCGACCCAGCCGACGTCGCCGAACACGTTGGCGTGGCCGCGGTCGGTGGTGACCTCCTGGCCGGGCAGCAGCGCGATGCCCCGGTCGGCCTTGGCCAGTTCGGGGTGGTGGCTGACGGTGTTGTGGTCGGTGACGGCCAGGAAGTCCAGGCCGCGACCCCTGGCCAGGCTCGCCAGCTCGGCGATGGTCAGCGAGCCGTCGCTGTGCAGGGTGTGCGCGTGGAAGTCGCCGGCGTACCAGCGCAGGCCGTCGAGGTCGGGGATGTCGCGGCGCGGCGGGCGCTCCCCGGCGGGCGGCTCCTCGGTGACCGGTCGCGCCGGGGGCGCGGAGGCGGTGACGATCTCCAGCGTGTAGTCGAGCCCCTGCGGCGGCACCCGGTGCAGCCGCAGCCAGACCTGCCAGGTCCCCTCCCGCACCGGCCCCGGCAGGTAGCCGGGCGTGGCCCAGTCGGCGGTGATCGTGTATTCGTCGCGTGCGCCGCCCGACCAGCCGCGAAACCCCTGGGGATCGCCGCATCCGAGGTCGAGCACGCCTGCCGACCGGTCGTAGCGCAGCCGTACGGTGACGGCCTCGGCGCCGGCGGGCACCTCGAAGGGCACCTCCCGCAGGATCCGCTCCAGCCGGTCGTCCAGGTTCCAGGTCCCCCGGATCACGTTCATGCCGACACCAGCTCACCGTCGCGGTAGACGAGGGCGCGGTCGCGCCGGGGCACGGCGAAGCCCTCGTCGCCGACCGCCGGCTCGTCGCCCTCGGGGACGACGGCCTGCACGGCCACATCGTTGACCTCCAGCGTCACCAGATGGGACGCGCCAAGGTTCTCCACGATCGACACCCTCCCTCCCAGGGAGCCTTCGGCGGGCTCGGCCGAGTAGGTGTTGTACTCGGGCCGCACGCCGTACACGAGGCGCTCGCCCTCGGTCAGCAGCCCCTCGGCCGACGCCGGGACGGGCACCTTGCACCCGGCCACTTCCAGAGTGTCACCGTGGACGACGGCGTCCAGCAGGTTCATGGGCGTGGATCCGATGAAGGCGGCGACGAACGTGTTGGCGGGCCGCTGGAACACCTCGGCGGGCGTGCCGATCTGCCGGATGTGGCCGGCCTCCATGATGGCCATCCGGTCGGCCATGGCCAGCGCCTCGGCCTGGTCGTGGGTGACGAACACGGTGGTGACGCCCAGCTCGCGCTGGAGCTTCTTCAGGAACGTACGAGCCTCCAGCCGGAGCCTCGCGTCGAGGTTGGACAGCGGTTCGTCGAACAGGAACGCCTGCGCCTGCGTGGCCATGACGCGAGCGAGCGCGACGCGCTGCTGCTGGCCGCCGGAGAGCTGACCGGGGCGCCGGTCCATCAGCTGGTCGAGGCCGAGCCGGGCGCCGACCTCGGCGGCCTTCTCCTGCCGCTCGGTCTTGCCGACCTTCTTGATGCGCAGCGGGTAGGCGATGTTGTCGGTGACGTTCATGTGCGGGAACAGCGCGTAGTCCTGGAAGACCATCGCGACGTCCCGTCCGCCCGGCTGGACCCCGGTGACGTCGCGCTCGCCGATGACGACCGAGCCACCGGTGGCGGTCTCCAGCCCGGCGAGCGTGCGCAGCAGGGTCGTCTTGCCGCACCCGGAGGGGCCGAGCAGGGCGAAGAACTCCCCGTCGGGGATGACCAGGTCGAGCGAGTCGAGCGCTTTCACGCCACCGGGGTAGACCTTGGTCAGGCCTCGCAGTTCGATTGCCGCCATTACCGCTTGATCCCTCCGTGGAACCGGAAGCCGTACTTTTTGCTGACGAACAGGTACATGAGCACCACGGGGACCGAGTACAGCAGGCCGAACGTGGACAGCACCTTGAGGTTGGCCTGGCCGCCCTCGGTGTAGAGGGTGTACATGATCACCGCGGCGGGCTGCTTCTCGACGTCGCTGAGCAGCAGGAAGGGCATCAGGAAGTTGCCCCACACGTTGGCGACGGTCCAGACCGCGATCGTCGCCAGACCGGGCCGCACCAGGGGGACGACCACGTGACGGACGATCTGCAGCGGTGACGCGCCGAAGACCCGGGCCGACTCCTCGTACGACTTCGGCGTGGAGTCCATGAAGTCCTTGATCATGAAGATCGCCGCCGGCAGCAGGCCGCCGCTCAGGATCAGGATCAGCCCGGTCTGCGAGTCGATCAGGCCAAGCTCGATGGCGAGCTGGAAGAGCGGCACCATCGCGGCCGTGCCGGTGATGATCGAGGAGAGCAGCAGCAGCGCGTAGAGCAGGGCGTCGCGCCCCGGCAGCCGCACCCGGCTGAGCGCGTACGCGGCCAGCGCCGACAGCACCACGACGAGCACGGCGGTCCCGACCGCCAGCACCAGTGAGTTGACCAGCGACCAGAGCGCGTACGGATGGTCGATGATCATCTGGAAGTTCTCGAAGGTGAAGTCCGGCATCCGGACCTCGTACGTCGGGTCCGAGGTGAACGGTGCCGTGGCCAGCCACAGCAGCGGAATCGTGAAGAAGGCCAGCAGCACCGCGATCAGGGTGTAGAAGCCGATCCGGCCCGCGACGAACCGTGTCATTTCTTGCTCCTGAGCAGCCGCAGGTAGAACACCGCCACGACCAGGTTGATCAGCAGGATGACCGTGGAGATCGCGGCGCCGTAGCCCAGGTCGCCACCCTGGAGCGCGACCTTGTAGACGTGCACGGCCAGCACCTCGGACTTGCCGTCGGGGCCGCCCGCGGTCAGCAGGAAGGGGCTGAAGTCGTTGAACGTCCACAGGCTGATCAGCAGCAGGTTGGTCAGGATGTGCCCTCTGATGTGCGGGAACACCACGTCACGGAGTTGCTGCCAGCCGGACGCACCGGCCAGGCGGGCGCTCTCCAGATGCGAGGGCGGCACGTTCCCGAGGGCCGCGCCGTACAACATCATCGAGAACGCGGTGCCGCGCCAGGTGTTGAAGATGATGATCGACAGCATCGGGTGGTCGAGTAGCCAGGGGAAGCCCGGGATGCCGAGCAGCGCGTTGAGCGTGCCGCTGTCGCGGTCGAGCAGGGCCACCCACAGGAACGCCACGACGGCGCCGGGCAGAATCCAGGCCAGGATGACCAGGCCCTCGACCACGCTCTTCAGCGTCCCGCGCCGGTCGCGCAGCATCCAGGCGATCGAGAAGCCGAGCACGACCTGCCCGATGACCGCCGAGCCCAGCACGAACTGGAAGGTCAGCCAGGTGGAGTCCCAGAAGGCGGAGTCGCTGATCGCCTTGATGAAGTTGTCCGCCCCGACCATCTTGGGGTTGACCGCCTCGACGCCGGTGAGCCGGTAGTTCATCAGCCCCAGGTAGATGACCCAGAGGGCGGGGAACACGAGGAACACCGTGATGAGCGCCAGCGCGGGCGCCACGAAGGCGCCCGCCCGCAGGCGGCCCAGGCCCGCCGCGTCCACGCTGTAGCGGCGGGCAGGGGCGTCGTCGCGAACCTCAGGAGGCGATGTTGCCTGCGCCACCGACGATTCCTTCGAGCTTCTGCTGGTAACCGGCGGCGGCCTCGTCAGGCGTCTTGCCGCTGACCACAGCGGCCGTCGCCTCCTGGAGGGCTGCCGACACCTGCGGGTAGACGGCCACCGGCGGACGGAAGGCCGTCAGCGGCAGCACCTCCTCCGAGATGTACGTCAGCAGCGGCTGACCGGCCAGGATCTCCTTGTTGACGTCGGTGCGCGGAGTGATGCGCACGTTGCCGTCCTTGGTCTCCTCCTTCAGCGCCTCCGGCGAGAGGGTGAAGGCGAGCAGTTCGAAGGCTTCCTTCGGATGCTTGCTGTTGGGGTTGACGGTGCGCAGCGCGCCGCCCGACATGCTGACGAAGTCCTGGCCGCGCACTCCCTTGCCGGGCTCCATGGCCGGGATCTTGGTGTATCCGACGACCTCGTCGCGGTCGGCCATCTTGGCCACGCCGTCCGTGGGGTTGACGACGCCGCGCCAGAAGTAGTCGCCCTCCATCAGGATGCCGATCTTGCCCTCGGCGAACTGCTGGAACGACTTGTCGCGGCCCTTGGCCTCCTGCTGGAGCTTGGGGTCGCCGAGGCCGCCGCCGTAGATCTTCTGGTAGAGGCCGAGCGCGTCCTTGAGCGGCTGCGAGGCGCCGGTCCACTTGCCGTCGCGCTGGAGCTCGCCGCCCGCGCCCGCGAGCAGCGGCAGCACGCCCTGCATCGCGGTGGCCTCGCCCATCGCGGTGCCCGCGTTGATCTGGATCGGCACCGGAACGCCGGACGACTTGAGCTTGGTGCCCGCGTCGAGCACCTCCTGCCAGCTCTTCGGCTGCCAGTCGGCCGGCAGCCCGGCCTTGCCGAACAAAGTCTTGTTGAAGTAGAGGACCCGGCCGTCGGTGCCGACCGGCAGCGCGTGCTTCTTGCCGTTGTAGGTGGCGAGCCCCTGGACGGCCTCGGGGATCTGCGCCCAGCCGTCCCAGCTCTCGGCCTCGGGGCCGACCACGTCGGCCAGCGGCTTGACGTAGCCCGCCTCGGCGAACTCACCGGCCCAGATGCCGTCGATGTCGATCACGTCCGCGCCCTTGCCTGACTTCAGGTCCAGGGAGAGCTTGGTCTTGTACTGCTCGTCGTCGACGCCGCTGGGAACGAACTTGACCGTGACGTCCTTGCCCTTGGCCTTCTGGGCCTCCACGAACTTGGGGATCACCCAGTCGACGAGGTGGCCGGCCGACCTGGCGTTCTTGCCGCCCGCGATGGCGTTCTGGGCGATCGTCAGCTCGATCGTGTCCCCGCCGCCGGACGACGACTCGCCGCAGGCGACGAGCCCTAAGCCCGATATGGCCAGCACGGCGACAACAGCCACCGGCCTTTTATGCAATCCCATTCAAACCCTCCGAGACGTCCGAAAAGGCAGGAGTTCAGCCAATATGTCATGACATGCGGATGACGTAAAGCTTTGGCCAAATATCTGGAGTGTCTTCACCTGCCGGGACCCGGCGGTCGACGGAGCACAGACGGTCCGGACATCATGGGAAAAGTACGGACTTGACCTGTACGTTTGTCGGCAGCCGGTTCCAGGACGCTCCGTAACATAGCGGACATCCGTATGTCATGACAATATGCCATAGTGTGCACGAAGGCTCCATCCCTGGAGGTGCGTTGTTCGACCTGATCACGATCGGCCGCTGCGGCGTCGACATCTACCCGTTGCAGACCGGAGTAGACCTGGCCCATGTCGAGACCTTCGGCAAGTTCCTCGGCGGCAGCCCGACGAACGTCGCGGTGGCGGCCTCCCGCCACGGAGTGCGCGCCGCGGTGATCACCGCCGTGGGAGCCGATCCCTTCGGGGAGTGGGTACGCCAGGCGATCCGGGGATTCGGCGTGGACGACTCCTTCGTGGCCACGATCGAGGGACCACCGACCCCGGTGACCTTCTGTGAGATCTTCCCGCCCGACCACTTCCCGATCTACTTCTACCGCGGCGAGCATCCCCCCGACCTGCGCGTCACCGCCGGCTCCCTGGATCTCGGCGCGATCAGCGAGGCCCGGGTGTTCTGGTTCACCGGCACCGGCCTGAGCCAGGAGCCCAGCCGCTCGGCCCACACCGCCGCCCTGGAGGCCCGCGCCTCGGGCTGGACGGTGTTCGACCTCGACTACCGGCCGATGCTCTGGGAGTCGCCCGAGGCCGCCCGCCAGGCCGTGCGGCAGGCGCTGCCCTACGCCAACGTGGCCGTCGGCAACCTCGACGAGGTGGAGATCGCCGTGGGCGTCCGCGAGCCGGAGGCCGCCGCCCAGGCGCTGCTCGACGCCGGCATGGAGGTGGCCGTCGTCAAGATGGGCCCCGACGGCGTGCTGGCCCGCGGCAAGGACGAGCATGTCGTGGTGGAGCCGGTCGCCGTTGAGGTGGTCAACGGACTGGGCGCGGGCGACGCGTTCGGCGGCGCGCTCTGCCACGGACTGCTCAGTGGATGGCCACTGGAGCGGGCCGTACGGTTCGCCAACGCGGCGGGCGCGCACGTCGCCGCGCGCCTGGCCTGCGCCGAAGCCATGCCGACCACGGACGAGGTGCTCGCCCTGCTATGAGTGACATCACCCTGCCCCGAACGTCCCCGTACGAGCGGCTCACCGACATCCGCGCGACGCGTCCGGAGGAGATCGCGCTGGCCGCGGCCAAGAGGCCGCGGCGCGGCCTGCCGCGCGCGGGCGAGCGGCTGCTGATCATCGCGGCCGACCACCCCGCACGGGGCGCGCTCGCCGTGCGCGACCGGCCACTCGCCATGGCCAGCCGCACCGACCTCCTGGACCGGCTGCGGCTGGCGCTCTCACGGCCGGGCGTCGACGGGATCCTCGCCTCGCCCGACGTGATGGAGGACCTGCTGCTGCTCGGCGCGCTCGACGGCAAGCTGGCCTTCGGCTCGATGAACCGCGGCGGCCTGATGGGCTCCGTCTTCGAGCTGGACGACCGGTTCACCGGCTTCGACGCGGCCTCGATCGACGCGATGGGGCTCGACGGCGGCAAGATGCTCTGCCGCATCGACCCGGGCGACCCCGCGACGGTCGCGACGCTCGAATCGTGCGCCCACGCGGTGACCAGCCTGGCCGGCAGGCGGCTCACGGCCATGGTGGAGCCGTTCTGGTCGCGGCGCTCCGACACCGGAGCCCTGCGCAACGACCTGTCGCCCGAGGCGGTCATCAAGTCGATCAGCGTCGCGCAGGCGCTCGGCGTCACCTCGGCCTACACCTGGCTCAAGATCCCCGCCGTGGCGGAGATGGAGCGCGTCATGGCCGCGACCACGCTGCCCGCGCTGCTGCTCGGCGGCGACCCGCCCGACATCGACGCCGCCTACGCCGACTGGGGCCGCGCGCTGCGCCTGCCCGGCGTGCGCGGGCTCGTGGTCGGCCGCGCCCTGCTCTACCCCGCGGACGACGACGTCGCGGCGGTCGTGGACGGCGCCGCCGCCCTGGTGCGGGAGGCGCGCCCGTGACCATAGTGGAGATGCGATGACCTACCTTCAGTACGGCAAGGCGGCCGCCGGACCGTGGTCGGTGGAGATCACCCCGGCCGTGGCGGGCTGGACCTATGCGGGGCTCCGGGTCGCCGACCTCGACGGCGATCCGGTGTCGTTCGACACGGGCGAGGAGGAGACGCTGGTCCTCCCCCTCTCCGGCTCGTGCACGGTCACCTGCTCCGCGGCGGGCGAGCCGTCCGTGAGCTGGGAGCTGGCCGGGCGCGCGTCCGTCTTCGACGGCCCCTCAGATTTCGCCTATATCCCGATTTATACGCAGGTGACGGTGACCGGCCGGGGACGGATCGCCTTCCCGTCGGCCCGGGCCACCCACCGGCTGGCCCCCCGCCACGTACCCGCCTCCGAGGTGCCCGTGGAGATCCGGGGCGCCGGCCAGGCCACCCGCCAGGTGAACAACTTCTGCGCCCCCGGCGTCTTCGCGTGCGACAAGCTCATGGCCGTCGAGGTGCTCACCCCCGGCGGCAACTGGTCCTCCTATCCCCCGCACAAGCACGACACCCCGCACGAGGACGAGGCCGTGCTGGAGGAGATCTACTACTTCGAGGTCGCCCGCCAGGGACAGGGCTACCAGCGCGTCTACACCTCCGAGCGAGGCCACATCGACACCCTCGCCGAGGTCTCCTCCGGTGACGTGGTGCTGGTGCCGTACGGCTACCACGGCCCCTCGATGGCCGCGCCCGGCTACGACCTCTACTACCTGAACGTCCTGGCCGGCCCCGCCGAGGAGCGGTCGATGGCGTTCTGCGACGACCCCCGCCACACCTGGATCCGCTCCTCGTGGGAGGGCCAGGAGATCGATCCCAGAGTTCCGTTCGGGAGGGCCCGATGACCCGGTTGACCGTCGCCCAGGCCGTGGTGCGCTTCCTGGCCGAGCAGTGGACCGAGCGCGACGGCGCCGAGCACCGGTTCTTCGGCGGCTGCTTCGGCATCTTCGGCCACGGCAACGTGGCCGGGCTCGGCCAGGCGCTCGCCACCTCGGCCGCCGACCTGCCCTACCATCTGAGCCGCAACGAGCAGGCCATGGTGCACGCCGCCGCCGGCTACGCGCGGGCCGCCAACCGGCTGTCCACCCTGGCCTGCACCACCTCGATCGGCCCCGGCGCGACCAACATGGTGACCGGCGCGGCCGGCGCGACGATCAACCGGCTGCCGGTGCTGCTACTGCCCGGTGACATCTTCGCCACCCGCGTGGCCAACCCCGTGCTGCAGGAGCTGGAGGACACCCACTCCTACGACGTCTCGGTCAACGACTGCTTCAAGCCGGTCTCCCGCTACTGGGACCGGATCAACCGCCCTGAGCAGCTGCCGTCCGCGCTGCTGGCCGCCATGCGGGTGCTCACCGACCCGGCCGAGACGGGCGCGGTGACGCTGGCGCTGCCCCAGGACGTCCAGGCCGAGGCGTACGACTGGCCGGAGGAACTGTTCGCGCGGCGCGTGTGGCACATCCCCCGGCCCCGCCCCGAGCGGGCCGCGCTGACGCGAGCGGCCGAACTGGTGAGGTCGGCCACCCGGCCGCTCATCGTGGCCGGTGGCGGCGTGATCTACAGCGAGGCCGCCGAGCAGCTGCGGATCTTCGCCGAGACCCACGGCGTCCCGGTGGCCGAGACCCAGGCGGGCAAGGGCGCGCTTCCCCACGGGCACCCGCTCGCCATGGGGGCCGTGGGCGCCACCGGCACCACCGCCGCCAATGCGCTCGCCCGCCAGGCCGACCTGATCATCGGGGTCGGCACCCGTTACAGCGACTTCACCACCGCCTCCCATTCGCTGTTCGCGCCCGGCGCCCACTTCGTCAACCTCAACATCACGGGCTTCGACGCGGCCAAGCTGTCGGGCCTGCAACTCGTGGCCGACGCCCGGGAGGGCCTGGCCGACCTGTCCGGAGCCTGCGCGGGCTGGGCCACCTCCGGCGCCTACCGCTCCGAGGCCGCCGAGCTGAGCCGCGCCTGGGACACCACGGTCGACGCCGCCTACGCCCTGGACGGCTCGCCGCTGCCGCAGTCGGCCGTGATCGGCGCCGTCAACGCGGCCGCCGGCGACGACGGGGTGGTGGTCTGCGCCGCCGGCTCCATGCCTGGCGACCTGCACAAGCTCTGGCGGCCGAGCGGCCCGGGCGCCTACCACGTCGAATACGGCTACTCGTGCATGGGCTACGAGATCGCCGGCGGGCTGGGCGTCAAGCTGGCGGCGCCCGAGCGCGAGGTGTTCGTCATGGTGGGCGACGGGTCCTACCTGATGATGGCCCAGGAGCTCGTCACGGCGATCTCCGAGGGCGTCAAGCTGGTCGTGGTCCTCGTCGACAACTCCGGCTTCGCCTCGATCGGCCGCCTGTCCGAGAGCGTCGGCGCCGAACGCCTGGGCACGTCCTACGGCTTCCGCGGCACCGGCCGCTTCGACGGCGGGCCGCTGCCGGTGGACCTGGCGGCCAACGCCGCGAGCCTCGGCGCGACCGTGCTGCGCCCCGACTCGCTCGCCGAGCTCCGTAAGGCCCTCGACACGGCCCGCGCGGCCAGGGAGACCACGGTCGTGTACGTCCGCACCGATCCCGCCCTCGACACCCCGTCGTCCGAGGCGTGGTGGGACGTCCCCGTGGCAGAGGTCTCCACCACACCGGCCGGCCAGGACGCCCGCACGGCGTACGAGTCGGCCAAGCAGGGGCAGTACCGCCGCCTCACACCACCCTGACCTCGGGTTTTCCGGCAGCTCGGTGGTTGCCGGAGATCGTCAAGGGGAACGCCTCCCTCCGGGCTCACGGGGCTCAAAGGGCTCAGGGGGGAGGCGGCGATGAAGCCGTGGCGCGCGGTCGGCTGGATCGTGATCATCGCGGTGGTGCTCTACTGCGTGGTCCTTGTGCACACCGTGATCATGCCGATCATCATCGGCGTGTTCTTCACCACGCTGCTGCTGCCCCCCGCCCGGTGGCTGCGCAGGCGCGGCCTGGGCAGGGGACTGGCCACCACGGTGGTCTTCGTGGGCGGGCTGCTGCTGGCCGCGGCGCTGATCGCGCTGCTCGTCCCGCCCACCGTCAGCGGCGTCACCGAGATGAGCGACAGCCTCGGCAAGGCGGCGCGGGAGCTGCAGGGCCTCGGCGCCCGGCTCGGCATCGACACCGAGCACCTGGCCGCGCAGGCCGGAGACTATGTGTCCAAGCGAGGGCAGCAGATCACCACCACCGCGCTGACCGGCGCCCGGACCGTGGGTGAGATCGTCGTCGGCGCCGTGCTGGCCGTCATCCTGTCGATCTACTTCGTGCACGGCGGCGACCGGCTCTTCCAATGGCTGCTGGAGCTGATCCCGGTCTCGGCCCGGAGACGGGTCCGCGCCACCGGTGAGCTGATCTTCGACGTGATCGGGCGCTACATCCGCGGCGTGGCCCTGGTGGGCCTGGTCGACGGGTTCTTCATCGGGCTGGCGCTGTGGATCCTGGGCGTGCCGATCGCGCTGCCGCTCGCGGTGCTGACGTTCGTGGGCGCGTTCCTGCCGATCGTCGGGGCGTTCCTAGCGGGGTTGCTGGCCGCGGTGGTGGCGTTCGTGGCCAAGGGCTGGTTGATCGCGCTGATCGTCGTCGCGGTGACCTTGCTGGTGCAGCAGATCGAGGGGCACGTGCTGGCGCCCCAGATCTACGGCCGGACGCTCGACCTGCCCGGCGCGGTGATCCTCGTGGCCATCGCCGTGGGCAGCCTTCTCGCCGGGATCACCGGGGCGTTCCTGGCCGCGCCCGTCGCCTCGGTGATCGTCGCCCTGCTCAGGAACCGCGACATCCTGGGAGGCGGAGCTCCAGCTCCAGCTCGTGCCTGATCGCGATGCGCCCCAGCCGGCGGTCAGGACACGGGTCGCTTCAGGAAGATCAGCGGGCTCGACGGGTCGCACGGAGATCGCCTTGGGTCCAGTATGGACCTCATGCGATGGGTGACTTTCGACTGTTTCGGCACGCTGGTCGACTGGCGGCACGGCATCTGGACCAGCGCCGACCTGGTCGCGCCCGGCCATGGGCGCCGGCTGCTCGACGCCTACGGCAAGCACGAGCGCGAGGTGCAGGCCGAGTCACCGGGGCTGCGTTACCGCGAGGTGCTGGCCGAGTCGCTGCGCCGGGCCTGCGCCGAGGAGAAGGTGCCGCTCGCCCCCGACGACGCCTCGGTGCTGGCCACCACGCTCCCCTACTGGCCGGTCTTCCCGGACGTCGGCGACGAGCTCACCGCGCTGCGCGAGGACGGCTGGCGGCTGGCCCTGCTCACCAACTGCGACCGCGACCTGATCGGCGAGACGCAGCGGCGGCTGCCGGTGCGGTTCGACGCGGTGGTGACGGCCGAGGACGCCGGCGCCTACAAGCCGTCCCACGCCCACTTCGACACCTTCAGCCGCTCGTACGAGCCCGAGCGGTGGGTGCACGTCGCGCAGAGCTACACACACGACCTGGTGCCCGCCCACCAGCTGGGCATCAGCCGCGTCTGGATCAACCGCCTCGGCGAACACCCCGAGGACCCGTCGGTCCTCCAGGCGGTCCGCCCCGACCTGCGCGGCCTCGCGGACGTCGTCGCCACGTCGGCCTGACTCGCGGACGTCGTCACGCCTCGGCCAGATCCGCGAACGTCGTCACCGCCTCGGCCGGATCCGCGGACGTCGTCACCACATCGGCCGGATCCACCGCGCGAGGCGGGTCAGCCGCGCTGCTCCAGAACGTCGGCGATGCCGGCCAGGAACGTGTCCACATCGGCGATCAGGTAGCCCGACCTCAGCAGCACGGTCGAGAACTTAGCCTCACGCACCTCCTTGGCCGTCACCGGGTAGTCGGTGGTGCCGCGCAGCGTGGCCACGATCCGGTCGAGCAAGGCGTCGACCTCGTCCTCGTTGTAGCCGGTGCCCATCCGGCCAGGCCGGAACCCCACGCGTTCGACCCGCGCCGCCTGGGTCTCGAACCACTGCTCGCGCAGCATCTCACCGGTCGGCTCGGTCATGGCCAGCCGTACGGGACTCCTGGCCTTCGTCTCCAAGGCCACCACGAACGCCTCCAGCGCGAAGTCGACGGCGGTCTCCTGGTAGCCGCCGCGCTTCGCGCGGAACGTCGCATGGCGCACGTCGTCGGCGGTCACGGGTTCGACGTCGCGTGATCCCCTGCCCAGTGTCGACTCGATCCGCCCGATGAGGGCATCGACGTCGACTGGGTCATAGCCTGAACGCATACCCATGACGCGCGGAAAGCGGTTCAAGCCCACTCCTCCTGAGTTGTGCGGGGGTCCGTCTATATTGTGGGGCTCTTTATCACGACAAAGCGAGTCGCCTTATACCGTTACAGCACCATGCGGCTGTCCAAGGTTTCATTTCGCTACCGAAGACGTGAACGTTACGTCATCGAAGACGTCCACGCCCGTCTCTTACCGGGTGAGCTGGTCGAACTGACCGGGGTCAACGGCGCGGGAAAGTCCACCCTGCTGCGTCTGCTGGCCGGGGTCGCCAGGCCCACCTCGGGCACGATCACTGACCGGCCGCCCGTGGTGGCGTTCGCCCCTGACCGCTTCCCGGCCGAGCAACCGTTCACGGTGGCCGGCTACCTGCGGTGGATGTCCCGCGTCCGCGGCGGCGCCCGCTGGGAGCCCTGGACCGAACGCCTGAGCATGACCCACCTGCTCGACGTCCGGCTGGGAGAGCTGTCCAAGGGCAGCGCCCACAAGGTCGGGCTCGCCCAGGCCCTGATGGCCGACGCCGGCCTGCTGATCCTCGACGAGCCCTTCGCGGGCCTGGACGACAGCACCCGCGCCGTCCTGCCCGGGATTCTGGCCGAGGTGACCGCCCGCGGCGGCATCGCCGTCGTCAGCGACCACCAGGGCGTCCTGCGCGACCTTCCCGCCATCCGCCACTGGTCGTTGTCCGGTGCCCAGCTGATCGTCCGTCCGGCCCCTCTCTCCCCCGGCCCGGCGTTCTCCGATTCCACCTCGGCCGTGGAGGTCACGGTGCCGGCCGGCGAAGTGGAGGCGTTCCTGGGCCGGATGCGCGACGAGGGTTACCCGGCTCGCGCCGTCGCTCGCGAGGAGGCCACATGATCGCCCTGACGGCTTTCCGCGTCGCCGCGTACGTGCGCTCGCACCGCGTCTACCAGGCACTGCTGCCCATCCTGGCGATGCTCGCGATCATCTACTCCGTGCGCGCGCCCCAAGGCGAGGAGGCAGCGGCGCTGACCGCCTCCGCGGTGCTGATCATCCCGTTCCTGGCCTGGTCGGTCAGGAGTCTGCTCGACACCGAGCCCGGCCGGCAGCGCGTCATCTCGGCCACCGGTGCCGGCTCCCCCCTGCGTGAAGAGGTCGCGGGACTGCTGGCCTCCCTGGTGACGTCTCTCGCCTTCGCGGCACTCGCCCTGGGATGCGGCCTGCTGCTCGGCCTGTCGGCCACTCCGCCGCCCGCCGTGCTGGCCATGGCCGTGGCCCTGCACGGGCTCGCGGTGCTGGCCGGCCTCGCGCTGGGCGCCCTCACCAGCCGCCCGATCCTGCCGTCGCCCGCGCTGTCGACCATGGGGCTGGTGTCGGGCTACCTGGCCATGCTGCTGGTCGGCTCCTCACCGGTCTACTGGCTGACGGTGCCGGTCACCGCCTGGATGAGGGCAGCGGACGCCGACCGGCTGGCCGCCGAGTTGCCCCACCTCGCGGCCGTCTCGCTGGGCTGGTGCCTGGTCGCCCTCGTTGGGTACGGCCTCCTGCGTCGTACGCGGCCCTGACCTCAGGGCTGGGTACGGCCTCCTGCTAGGCGTACCCGGCCCTGGCCTCAGGAGCGGCGATCACTCGGCCGCGGCGAGCTGGCCGCAGGCGCCGTCGATCTCGCGGCCCCGGGTGTCGCGGACCGTGACCGGGACGCCGTGGAACTGCAGCCGGCGCACGAACGCGCGCTCATCCTCCGGCCGGGAGGCGGTCCATTTGGAGCCAGGGGTGGGGTTGAGCGGGATCAGATTGACGTGCACCAGTTTGTTCTTGACCAGCTTGCCGAGCAGGTCGGCCCGCCACTCCTGGTCGTTGATGTCCTTGATCAGGGCGTACTCGATCGAGACCCGCCGCTTGGTCCTGGCCGCGTAGTCCCAGGCCGCGCCAAGGACCTCGGACACCTTCCAGCGCGTGTTGATGGGCACCAGCGTGTCGCGCAGCTCGTCGTCGGGCGCGTGCAGCGACAGCGCGAGCGTCACCGGCAGGCCCTCGTCGGCGAGCTTGCCGATCGCCGGGACCAGGCCGACCGTGGAGACCGTGACGCCGCGGGCCGAGATGCCGAGCCCGTCGGGAGCCGGCTCCACCAGACGGCGCACCGCGCCGATCACCTGCTTGTAGTTGGCCAGCGGCTCGCCCATGCCCATGAAGACCACGTTGTTGACCCGGCCCGGCCCGCCGGGCACCTCACCGGCAGCCAGCGCGCGGGCGCCCGAGACCACCTGCTCGACGATCTCGGCGGTGGACATGTTGCGGGTCAGCCCGGCCTGGCCGGTGGCGCAGAACGGGCAGTTCATGCCGCAGCCCGCCTGCGACGACACGCATATCGTGGCGCGGTCGGGGTAGCGCATGAGCACCGACTCGACCAGCGCGCCGTCGAACAGCCGCCACAGCGTCTTGCGCGTGGTGCCCCCGTCGGTGGTGAGCTCCTTGACCGGCGTGAGCAGCGCGGGAAGCAGCGCGGCGAGCTTGTCGCGAGAGGCGGCCGGCAGGTCGGTCATCGCCCCCACGTCGGTGGTCAGGCGCTCGAAGTAGTGGCGCGACAGCTGGTCGGCGCGGAACGCCTTCTCGCCCAGCTCCGTGACCGCGACGCGGCGGTCGGCCATGGACAGGTCGGCCAGGTGCCGGGCCGGCTTGGCCCTGCGCGGCGCGACGAAGGTGAGCTGGCCTGGCTGCTGGGACACGGGACTGCCTTCTGCTAGGGGTTACGCACCAGGGTAGTGAACGCCAGGGCCGGAAGTGTCATTCCATCACGGAGCTCGGTGACGATCTGGCTCGCACAGAGGTCGCCCACGGCCGGCTCTACAGTCAACTCGTGTGACTCCTCCGCTTCCTGAAGGGAGCGGCTTCTCGCTAAGCCGCTTGCGCAGCCTGACGAAGGGCAAGCCCTGCCCTGAGGATGTTGATCGCCGCGTTGGGTTGTCCAGACGTTCGACGTCGCTGGTGGTGACGCCGCGCCAAGGGAGGCGCGCACCTGACGAGTCACACGATCATTACAACGGCACCATTCATCTCACGCGCGACGATAGGAGAATGCCGATGCACAGACCTGACCGGCGAGGGCATGCTCAGGCCCTGGCGGCCCTCCCGCTCCCGATTCCCCCGTCGCCTAAAGGCGACGGTCCCCTCGGGAGGGCGTGATGGCGATTTTCCGGTCCGCGTCTGGCGAGGGGCGGACCGAGGTCGTCCTCACCGCCGGCAACCCCTACGGTAGCCGGACGCTCGTGGTCGAGCGCGACGAGGACGCCTCGGTGGCCTACCTGTGCGCGCCCGACGGCACCGTGCACGGCGCGGTGTGGCTGGCCAACCACCGCCCCGCTCCGCCGGTCATCGAGCTGGCCAGGGTCAATTCGGGCCGTCCGCCGCTCATGCCCATGACCGGCACCACACACCCCGAGGGTCGCCGCCCGCTGGGCCGGCTGGCCGCGCTCTGGTTCGAGGAAGGCGACGGCGTCGCCGTCTACGAGGACGACGAGCTGCTGGCGGTGATCCCGGGCTGGGCCGACATGAGCAGGGGCATGCCCGGCTACGCGCGCGACGCCGTGGGCGAGTCACCGTTCGCGTGGGCGCTGTCCGAGGCGCTCGAAGGGCTCGCGCCGCGCATCTCCAACGCCCGGTCCTACTGGCGCTGGCGGCACGGTGAGGGCGCGTGGTCGTCGTTCCAGCAGTTCGTCATGGGACACCTCGACCGGGTGCTCGGGCCGGCGGCCCGCTACTGGGACGCGAGCGGTGAGCGGCTGCCGACCGTCGGCATCACCGAACGCACGCCGCGCGAGGGCCGTGACTTCACCGTGCTGTCGACGGTCGGCATGAGCTGCCAGCGGATGCCGACGGTCGAGCAGTGGCTCGACAAACCCGGCGCCTACGCCCGGATCGAGCTGGCCGTGGCCACCCGTCAAGACCCGCGCGACGCGGCGCTGCTGCTGGTATGGCTGTCGCAGTATCCCTGGCACTCGGTCACCTGGCTCGGCCACGGGCACACCGCGAAGTGGTATCACGAGCCGTCCACGTTCCCATTAGGGCCGGAGTACTCGGGGGTGCTCATGCTGGCCGACCCCTCCGACATGCCCGACATGTCAGGGTTCGGCTTCGGAGGTGAGGCCGTACGGTGGCTGTGGCTCACCCCCATCACGGCCGAGGAGCTAGAAGAACAACGCCATTAGCAGCCAGACCGGCACCAGCGTGGTCACCAGCGAGTCGAGCCGGTCCATCAGCCCGCCGTGGCCGGGCAGGATCGAGCCCAGATCCTTGATGTCGAGATCGCGTTTGATCATCGACTCGATCAGGTCGCCCACGGTCGCCAGCAGCGCGGCGAGCGCGCCGATCAGCGCACCCTGCCAGATCTCGCCGCCCATCAGCCACACGACCAGCCAGGCGCCGACGGCCGTGCTCCCGATGACCGAACCGGCGAGACCCTCCCAGGTCTTCTTCGGGCTGATCACCGTCAGCCTGTGCCTGCCGAACAGCACGCCCGCGATGTAGCCGCCGATGTCGCTGGCCACGGTGACCGCGATGAAGATGACGACCCGGTCACGGCCATCGTCGGGAGCCAGCAGCAACCCCACGAACCCCGCCAGCAACGCCGGATACACCAGGATGAACACCGAGGCCGACGCGTCGCGAACGTAACCGCTGATGCCCTCGCTGAACATCCGCCAGATCAGCGACACGAACACGAACACCACGAACGTGCCCAGCAGCCAGACCGGACCACCCCAGTAGGCGCCGGCCTCCATGGCCGCCAGCCCGGCGAGCACCGCCGGCGCCGGCACCCGGATGCCACGGGTCGCGAACGCCCGGGTCAGCTCCAGCACCCCGATGCCCACGGCCACCACGACCACCAGGAGGAACAACTCCTTGATGGTGTAGAGCGAACCGATGACCAGTGCGCCCAGCCCCGCGCCCACCGCGATCGCGGCGGGCAGGTTGCGCCCGGCGCGGCTGCCGCCATCCGGGCTGCCGCCGGCCGTACGTTCTTCCACAGTCTCTCCATATGCCACGGCCCCCGCCATCAGGCGAGGGCCGTGCGGCGGGCCGCTCAGACCTCGAGCAGCTCGGCTTCCTTGTGCTTAAGCAGCTCGTCGATCTTGGCGACGTGCTTCTGGGTGATGTCGTCGAGCTCCTTCTCCGCGCGCCGGATCTCGTCCTCGCCCGCGTCGCCATCCTTGATCATCTTGTCGAGGATCTCCTTGGCGGTGCGGCGGATGTTGCGCACGGACACCTTCGCGTGCTCGCCCTTGTTCCTGGCGACCTTGATGTACTCCCTGCGCCGCTCCTCCGAGAGCTCGGGGAACGACACCCGGATCACCGCGCCGTCATTGCCCGGGTTGACGCCCAGGTCGGAGTCGCGGATCGCCTTCTCGATCGCGGCCATCGAGCTCTTGTCGTAAGGCTGGATGATGACCATGCGGGCCTCGGGCACGTGGAACGAGGCCAACTGCTGGATCGGGGTCGGCGAACCGTAGTAGTCAGCATTGATCTTGTTGAACATGGAGGGGGTGACTCGGCCCGTGCGAATGGCCGCGAAGTCCTCCTTCGCGACCGACACGGCCTTGTCCATCTTGTCCTCGGCTTCGAGGAGGGTTTCGTCGATCACAGCGGCTCCCTGTCTACTGGCTGGCGATCGGGCTCGCTCCCTATTTGCCTGCGGGGCTCACCAGCGTGCCGATTTTCTCACCGCGCACCGCACGCAGGATGTTGCCCTCACCCATCAGGTCGAATACGACGATCGGCAGGTCATTGTCCTTGCACAGGCTGATCGCGGTGGCGTCCATGACCTGCAGGTCGCGGATGAGCACCTCACCGTAGTCGAGGTGGTCGAACCGCACCGCGTCGGGGTTCTTGCGCGGATCGGAGTCGTACACGCCGTCCACCTGGGTGCCCTTGAGCAGTGCCTCCGCGCCGATCTCCAGGGCCCGCTGGGACGCGGCCGTGTCGGTGGAGAAGAACGGCGAACCGAGCCCCGCACCGAAGATGACCACGCGGCCCTTCTCCAGGTGCCTGATCGCCCGGCGAGGCAGGAACGGCTCGGCCACCTGCTGCATCGTGATGGCGGTCTGGACCCTGGTCTCGACGCCACGCCTCTCCAGAAAGTCCTGCAAGGCCAGGCAGTTGATGACCGTGCCCAGCATGCCCATGTAGTCGGCGCGGGCCCGGTCGATGCCCTGCTCTGACAACGCGGCGCCGCGGAACATGTTGCCCCCGCCGACCACGACGGCGACCTGCACGCCCTCACGCACCGCCTCGGCGATCGAGTCGGCCAGATGATCGACCACCAACGGGTCGATCCCCAGCGGCTCGCCACCGGCGAATGCCTCACCCGACAGCTTCAGCATCACCCTTTTCCACCGCAGAGGACTCTGCGGCGGATCCGAGTGTGAAGAAGCCGCCGACGTAGCGGGCTCCTGATTCTCCTGCACGGCGGCGGCCTCCCTCTTAGGCGGTGTGTTGGGCTGGAAGCTTGTTCAAGCCTAAGCCTGACCGACCTTGAAGCGGACGAAGGCCAGGACCTCGACGCCGTTCTCGGTGGCGTACTTGCCCACGGTCTTCTTGCTGTCCTTGACGAAAGCCTGCTGAACCAGGGTGAAGTCTTTGTACCAGCCGTTGACCCGGCCCTCGACGATCTTGCCGATGGCGGCCTCGGGCTTGCCTTCCTCGCGGGTCATCTCCTCGAAGAGCTTGCGCTCCTTCTCGACGACGTCGGCGGGGACGGACTCGGGCTTGAGGTACTGCGGGGCCATCGCCGCGGCGTGCTGCGCGATGTCCTTGGCCACCTCGGCGTTGGGCTTGTCGAGCTGCACGAGCACGCCGACGGCCGGCGGCAGCGCCGGGTCGGTGCGGTGCATATAGGCGCCGACGTAGCCGCCCTCGAGCACCGCGAAGCGGCGGATCTCGATCTTCTCGCCCAGCGCGGCGTTGGCGACGTCGAGGTGCTCCTTGACGGTCTTGCCGTCGAAGGAGGAGTCGAGCAGCGCCGGGACGTCGGCCGGCTTGGTGGCCAGCACGTGCGCGACGACCTGCCCGGCCAGCTCCTGGAAACGCTCGCCCTTCGCCACGAAGTCGGTCTCGCAGTTGAGCTCGAGCAGCGCCGCGGCGGAGTCACCGTCCTGCTGAAGCGCGACCAGGCCGTTGGAGGCCGTGCGCGCCTCGCGCTTGCCCACGTCCTTGGCGCCCTTGAGGCGCAGCAGCTCGATGGCGCGGTCGAAGTCGCCGCTGGACTCCTCAAGCGCCTTCTTGCAGTCCATCATGCCGGCAGCGGTGATCTCGCGAAGCCGCTTGACGTCGGCCATGTTCACGGAAGCCATGCTTTTTCCTCGTGGGATTTCGTCGTGGATCGGGTGGGCACCGGGATCCGGCGCCCACCCTCGGTTGAAACGGCCGGCGCTTTCCGTATGGGGAGCCTCGGCCTGCTCGGGCCGACTGCCCCGAGCCTGTGACCGCCGGCCCGAGCCCGCGCCTCCGGCCCTCACCAGGGCCGGAACGCGGAGCGGGCGCGGCGGTTTACGCTCGGCCCGAGCCCGTCAGGCCTGCTGCTCGGTCTCACCCTCGGCGGCCGGCGCCTCGGCGGGAGCCTCAGCCGGAGCCTCGGCGGCAACCTCGGCAGCGGCTTCGGCCGGAGCCTCGGTCGCGGCCTCCTCGCTGACGACCTCGACCACCGGAGCCGCCTCGGGAGCGGCGGTCTCGGCGGCCGCGCGCTCGCCCGTGCCCTGCTCGATCAGCTCGCGCTCCCACTCGGCCAGCGGCTCGGCGGCGGCGGGCTTCTCGTCACCGCGGGCGGCGCCCGAGCGGGCCATCAGGCCGGCGGCGACACCGTCGGCGACGACCCTGGTCAGCAGGCCGACGGCGCGGATGGCGTCGTCGTTGCCCGGGATCGGGTAGTCGACCTCGTCGGGGTCACAGTTGGTGTCAAGGATCGCGACGACCGGGATGCCAAGCTTCTTGGCCTCACTGATCGCGATGTGCTCCTTCTTGGTGTCGACGATCCACACGGCGCTGGGCACGCGGCCCATGTCGCGGATGCCGCCGAGCGTGCGCTCCAGCTTGTCCTTCTCACGCCGGCGCATGAGGAGCTCCTTCTTGGTGAGCCCCGAGGCGGCGACGTTGTCGAAGTCGAGCTCCTCGAGCTCCTTCAGGCGCTGAAGCCTCTTGTGCACGGTGGAGAAGTTGGTGAGCATGCCGCCCAGCCAGCGCTGGTTGACGTACGGCATGCCGACGCGGGCCGCCTGCTCCGAAATCGCTTCCTGGGCCTGCTTCTTCGTGCCGATGAACAGGATCGTGCCGCCGTGGGCGACGGTCTCCTTGACGAAGTCGTAGGCGCGGTCGATGTAGGACAGCGACTTCTGCAGGTCGATGATGTAGATGCCGTTGCGCTCGGTGAAGATGAAGCGCTTCATCTTCGGGTTCCAGCGCCGAGTCTGGTGACCGAAGTGAACGCCGCTTTCGAGCAGCTGTCGCATGGTGACGACGGGGGCCATGTGCTGGTCCTCCAGGTCTGGGCGCCCCGCGGGGCGCGATTCTCGGTTGTGTCGCGGCAGCCGTCGCTGCCGCCCTGATGCCCCGAACCGCTCCAGCCGGGCCATGGCCCGGACCGAAGGGGCGGTCCGTGATGAGGCATGCGAAGTCGGCCTGTGGTCACAGGCCATCGAAAAGTCTACCTCCCACGCCGCCCCGACCTGACCGTCTCCGTCCGGCCCACCTCCCCCGCCTTGTTCGGACGGCCCAGCGAGCACGGCGCGGCACGGCGGTACGGCTCGGCACGGCTGGGCGGTACGGCACGGCTGGGCGGTACGGCGCGCGTGGGGGCCCGAGCTCAGCCGGCGTCGTGATCCTCGGTGGGCAGGCCCGGCACGATCCTTCCCGCGAGCGGAAAGAGGTTGACCTGGGCCTCGGCGATCCTGGCTCCGCTCGGCGCGGCTTCCTCACTGCGGTAACGGGCGATGTACGGCTGGAGCAGCTTCTCGATCTCCTCGTTCAGCCGCGCCATCTCAGCGGCGTCGACCCGCAGGAGGGTGCGATTGAAGCGGATCACGTCACGCCACTCCTTCGGTTCCCGGTCATACCCGGACAGGGCGCGTCGCACCTCCTCCTCGGCCTCTCTGCGGACCGCCTGGATGAGCAGGTCCTTTGCCTCACGCACCTCCGGCTGGTCGTCGGGCAGCATCCCGATCATGAGCGGCTTGTCCGTGGCCTTCCACAGGCGCTCCCTGCCGTCCCCACGAGCCGGGGCGTCCTCCACGAAGCCGTACTTGGCGAGCATGCGCAGGTGATAGCTGGCTGCGCTGGGAGTGATGCCCGCGATCTCGGCGACCTCGGTGGCCGTGGCGCTTCCACCCACGTTGAGCTTGTTCAGGATCGCCAACCTCGCGGGGTGCGCCAGCGCCCGCATGGCCTTGGGGTCGCTGAGGCTCTCCCTTTCCCGCGTCATGCGCCCCAAGGTACTCGGATCAAACGTGAAGCATTGCCTTCATAACTCTAAAGCCTTACTTTCACATCTATGAAGCGAACCTTTCACAATCGCCGGCGCGCGTCCGCCCAGTCCGCTCCACCTCCCGCCGGCACACCCATCGATAAATCCCCCGCCCCTCTGCGCAAGCAGCGCGACTACCGCCTGCTCTGGACCGCGCGGACCATTTCCATCACCGGGTCGGAGGTGTCGAAGCTGGCCATCCCCCTCACCGCCGTCATGCTCCTGACAGCGTCCCCGTCGGAGATGGGAGTGCTCACCGCTGCCGCCTTCGTACCGGCCCTGCTGTTCGGCCTGCAGTCAGGCGCCATCGCGGACCGGCTCATCCGGCATCGCCCGCTCATGATCGTCTGCGAACTGGTCTCGTGTGCCGCGGCCCTTACCGTGCCGCTGGCCTGGCTGTTCGGCGTGTTGAACATCCTCTGGCTGGTCGTCGTCGCCCTGGTCATCGGTACAGCCGGCGTGCTTTTCCGAGCCGCGAACTTCCCACACGTGGCCTCGGTCGTCGCGCCCCACCAGCGGACCGAGGCCATGGCCGGCTTCCAGGCGTCCTACTCCGTCGCGTCGGTCGGCGGGCCCGGCCTGGCCGGTCTGCTCGTACAGCTCCTCACGGCTCCGATCGCCGTACTGGCCGAGGCACTGTCGTTCCTAGCGTCGGCACTGCTGCTGCGCTCCATCCGCACCCCGGAACACAACGAGCCCGCACCCTCTCGCGGCATGTGGCGGGACGTGGTCGAAGGGCTCCGCGCCAGCGCCACGCATCCCGTGCTGCGTGCGGTGCTCGGCGCAGGCGTGACGATCAACTTCTTCGCCATGACCTACACGGCCATCTACATGCTCTACATGATCAACACACTGGAGATTCCCAAGGGTCTGATCGGTGTCCTCATCGCACTCAGCGGCCTCGGTGGCCTGCTCGGCGCCTGGATCACCACCCGCATGGCCAAGAAGTACGGCGAGAACCGTGTGCTTCTCTTCTCCGTCTTGTTCTTCCCGATCGAAATCCTCGCGGTCGGTCTGCTCACTGGCCCGCTCTGGTGGAAGCTGGCCGTGCTCGCCATCATGGGCATCGTCACGGGCGGCATCGTGGTCGCCTTCGCCACCTGCATGGGAGCGATCATTCTGCGCGAGACCTCTCCCGAGCTGCGTGGCCGCGTCAACGCCACCATGACGTTCGCCGTGCAGGGGGTGCTGGCCCTCGGCAGTCTGACCGGCGGCCTCCTGGCCGAACTCGTCGGAATCCGTCCCGTCATTCTCGTCTCCGCGGTCGGCATCGCCTTCAGCACGATCTGGATCTGGGCCTCTCCCCTACGCCCACGCCGCTCGACCCCGCCAGCTCCGCTGCCGACGAACTGACACCGCGCGGGCACAGCGCCGTCCCGAAACCTGTCCATGCCTCAATGCGGGCACTTATCCACAGGCTCACCATCTGGCGCACCCTTATCAACAGAATCTCATTCGCCCCGCTCACCCTCCTTGCCGCTTCTGCAAACTCCCGCCATGGCCACATCCCAGCCGTCCGCCTCCCTGCTTTCGCACCCCCCGGCGAGGCGGCACCCACCTCTCATGCCGGCGGCAACCAGAGCGCTCACGATCGTCGTCCTCGTGGCAGGCGCATGCCTCGTCTGCGCGAGACCAGCCGCAGCCGGCTCCACGAGCATGATCGAGCCCGGCCAGGCGCGGTCGCCGACGCCCGCTCGTGCCAAGGACGCCAAGTTCGACCGCCCGGTCTGGCGCTGGCCCCTGGACGGCGAGCCGCGCGTCCTGCGCCGCTTCACCCCACCTCCAGCCCCCTGGCTGGCGGGCCACCGAGGCATCGACCTGGTCGCCCCACCCGCCACCCCGGTCCTGGCCGCAGGTGCGGGCACGGTCCGCTACGCCGGCTCCCTCGCAGGCCGGGGCGTGGTGTCGATAGACCACTCCAGCGGCCTGCGCACCACCTATCTTCCGGTCGACGCCTCAGTCCTAACGGGCCAGCGAGTCGCGCCGGGAGACCGGCTGGGCATCATCGAGGACTCACCGGGCCACTGCCAGGAGTCCTGCCTGCACTGGGGGCTCCTGCGCCCGCCTCGCTACCTTGACCCGCTCCTTCTCCTGGGCCAGGCTCACATCCGCCTCCTCCCCTTCTGGGACGCACCGGTCCGCGAGCAGCACACCCTCATCCCCAAGCCTTCACCCGCCGCGCTGAGGCCTTCGCCCACCGCGCTGACGACGACGGACGCCACCCCACCGGCTCCCCCGACCAGCAACGCCCGCTCGCCCCTACGGCCGGCCCACCTTCAACCCCATGCCGGGGTCCCAGCCTCGCTTCCACGCTCAACATTCCGAGAGCCGGCGAGAGCGCCGGCCCGAACGCTCACGCCCTACCGAGAGCCGACCCCAGCACCAGCCCGAACGCCAACGGCACCAGCACCAGCACCAGCATCGGCATCGGCATCGGAGAATGCCTTTCCTCATTCCACGCCGACTTCCACTTCGGCATCCGAACAGCCCATAGCCCCCGCATCGCCCTTGCCCACGGGCTCTCCGATCGAGCAGGTGCACCACTTCGTGCCACTGGCGACGACGACAACTCCGGCGATCCCGGCCCTCGGGGTCGCCGCGTTCCTCGGAAACCTGCTCCTGATCACACTCCTGTGCCTGCACCGGCGGACCCGAAAGGGCAGGCCGAGCCCAGCACGAGGCCAGCACCGCAAGGCCTCACAAAGGCGGTCACCCCCGAAACGCGCCCGCCCACGATCACACCGCCCTGCCTGACCCCGCCCAGCCGGGCGCCCGGCCTGAGCCCTGCAGCCCGGCGCTGAGGACATCAATTCATGTACCGAGAACCCGGGCGCCTGAAGCGACCACCACGGATCACAGGCCGGGTTCAAGCTCTGGGATGGGCCTGCCGGTAGGCGGCTCGGAGCCGCTCGATCGAGACGTGTGTGTAGATCTGCGTGGTGTTGAGCGACGCGTGTCCCAGCAGCTCCTGAACACTCCGCAGATCGGCGCCGCCCTCCAGCAGATGGGTCGCCGCGGAGTGGCGCAAACCGTGCGGCCCCATATCCGGCGCGCCTTCCACCTGCCTCAGCCGGGCATGCACCACCCGTCGCACCGTCCCCGCGTCGATCCGTCCACCCCTCACCCCGAGGAACAACGCCGCTCCCGAACCCGCCCGTATCCACAACGGACGCCCATGCACGCACCACTTGTCGAGCGCACGCAGAGCAGGCAACCCGAACGGCACAGACCTTTCCTTACGTCCCTTACCCAGGACCCTGATGACGTGCCGATCCCGGTCCACGTCGTCGACGTCGAGCGCGCACAGTTCACTCACGCGCACGCCCGTCGCGTACAACAACTCCAGGATCGCCTGGTCCCTCAGTTCCTTGGGCTCCCCGGTCATCGGCACCTCAAGCGCGGCCTGAACCTGCTCCTGGTCGAGCACCGCGGGCAACGGCCGAGGCGCCTTGGCGCTCCCCAGCAACAGTCCAGGATCGTCAGGCAGCCAGCCCCGGCGGTGACAGTAGGCGGTGAACGTGCGGACGCAGGCCGTTCTCCGCGCCAGCGTCGCCCTCGCCTTGCCTTCGGCATGCTGCTCCGCCAGCCATTCCCGCAAAGCCCCGATGTCCATGCCTTCGAGCCGTCCATCCAGGTGGTCGATCAAGGCCGCGACATCCGACAGGTAGGCCCGCACCGTGTGCGGCGAAAGATCACGTTCGAACCGCAGGTAGCGACCGAACTCGGCGACCACCTCATCCACATCCAGCTCCCCCTCGTCCACGGGCCTCCTCCCACCAATTCAGTCCAGGACGCATACGGGTTCCCCAGCCTCCCTGTTTCACCCCCATCACTACAGCCTGAACCGTCCCTGATCTTCGTGCGCTTCGCATCGAGCATTGCCCAACTGGTGTTGCGGTGCCCTACGGCTGATGAACAGTCAGTCGTGACGAATATCGTCGCCCACCATGAGTACCGCGTACGCATGGTCTGATCTCTTCCCGGAAGAGGAGCCGGTGGCCGAAGGCCCTGACCGCCCGCCGTTAGGACCGGACCACGGTCTCCACCCACCGGCCGGCGAGGTGGAAGTCAGTCAGCTCGAAGAGCGGTTGGGCATGAGCCTGCCCCCGAGCTATCGGCAGTTCCTCCTGTTCTCCAACGGCTGGGGCGTCGATGAGTACTCCCTGCTGCCGGTCACGGAAGTCGGCTGGCTCCGTGACGTCGAGCCCTCAACGGTCGAAGCCTGGTCATCACCCAAAGCTGAAGAGCCTCTGAGCGTGCCCGATGACCTTTACTTCATCTATGGAAAGGAGCAGAACCGCCACGCCATCAGAGGGGAATATCTGGCCGGCACCCTTCTGGTCGGGCAGTGGGATGGCGACCTTCTTCTCAACCCTCACGTCATGACCTCTGATGGTGAGTGGGAGGCCTGGCTTCTCGCGGCCTGGCTGGCCGGTGCCATCCGTCAAAGGTCCTTCTGGGACCTGATGAAGGACCTTTGAGTTAGCCCACCCAGACAACTTCGAGTCCTCCGGCGAGAGGGGGCCGCGTCCATCCCTGCCCGGTTGTGCCTCTCCACACGGGCCGAGGTGAACCCGGTGAACCTGTCCGCTCATCGGGAACCTCCGAGGAGACCCCCGCCTTCAGGCGAGGGAGGAATCGGACCCCTGCGGAGCAGGGCAGGGGCAGGCGATCCGCCGCCAGGCGGACCGCCGTCGAAACGCCGCACGACACCGCACGGTTCGGTAGTGTGTTCGACGGCGGCGAGAACCAAGCCACCGGACGAACGATCGGAAACACCCTCGCCGCAGGGCTTGCGGAGAGGCGAAACGCCTGTGGAGCCGGTGTAAGACCTCAACGAGAGTCCTCTCTCGGGCGGGCGACCGGCGGTGAAGCAGGAAGCCCAACCGGCGACGGTTGGAATCCCGGTTCTTCAGAGCCGGGAGGATGTCAACTAGTCAGGCACAGGACCATGGTCAGGCACGAGCCGATGGCCAAGCACGGGCCCCAGGCGCGCATGAACCCATGGCCAGGCGCGTACCCGGGTGACACCCGGGCACGCGACCTACGATCTGGGTCAGGCCGAGGAGGTGGCAGGGACCGTCAACGCCCCACGCAGGAACTGCAGTTGGTGCCGGAGCAACCCCTCGACGGCCGCCTCGGCCGTCGGCATGTGGGTGGCCCCGGACAACGGCAGCACCTGGTGCGGACGGCCGGCGGCGAGAAGAGCGGCCGACATCCGGAGCGTGTGCGCGGCCACCACGTTGTCGTCGGCCAGGCCGTGCACCAGCAGCAACGGGCGGCGCAGCCGGGCCGCGTCGCCGATCGGCGAGGAGAGCTCATAGTTCTCCGGCTCCTCATCCGGGTGACCGAGGAACCGTTCCTTCCAGTGCGTGTCGTACAGTCGCTGATCGCTCGGTGCCGCCCCTGACACGCCGGCGTGGAAGACCTCTGGCATCCGCAGCACCGCCGCCGCGGCCAAAGTGCCGCCGTAGCTCCAACCGCGGATGCCCACACGACTCAGGTCGAGGTCGGGGCAGTGCCCGGCGGCGGCGTGCAGGGCCGCCACCTGGTCTTCCAGCGGCGCGGTGAGGGTGTCACGATGGACGGCTTTCTCCCAGGCGGGACCGCGTCCCGGAGTGCCGCGCCCATCGGCGACCACAACCGCGAATCCTGCTTCGGCGAACCACTGCGCCTCGCACAGCCACCAGTGCCGGGCCCGGATCGCCAGCAGCATGCCCGGCCCGGCGTATGGGGCCATCAACACCGGCAAGGGATCACCACCGGGCTGGTGCCAGGACGGCAGCAGCAGTGCTGTGCGGATCTCTCGCTCCCCCGCGCGCAACCAGGTGATGCGCGGGAGAAGCAGCGGTTGGACACCCAGCGACGCGATCTCCGTGTGATGCCGCCCGCTCGGCGCCCCTCCTGCCGTGTGATCGGCCTCGGCGGGCGAGACGGTGCGGGCATCAGACGGCCGGACTCGCGACACGCGGACGGCATGACCATCCTCGGTGTGCGAGGCGATCAACAGGGTGTCACCCGCGCGCCGGCCGGTGTGCAGGCCCGGGCCGTCGCTCCAGCGGACCGGTCCGTGCTCCGGGTGGTAGGCCCACAGGTGGTTCTCGGTGGGCTCGTCGTTGGCGGTGAAGAGCACGGATTCGCCTGTCACGTCGAGGACTTCACGGATCTGCAGCCCCTCGGGCGTGACCGGCCGGCCGTCCACCAGCAGGCGCCGCGTGTCGTCGAGGTCCGCGGTGTGCACGAGGGTGCCGGACGCGGTCCGCGCGGGGGTGCCCGCGATCAGCTCGACCCAGGCGGGATCGCGCTGCTCGTGCAGGAGGGTCGTCTCACCGGTGTCCGGATCGGCCGCCAGCACCAGCAGCGTGCGCTGGTCGCGGCTCTGGACGCTGACCAATGGCCCGTGCGCGTCCCAGCCCGCGGCGGCGACGTACTCGTACGCCTTGCGATCCCAGTCGAGCTCCACGGCTCGCCCGTCGAGGCCCAGCACGTGCAGCGAAACGTCGGCGTTGGCGGTGCCGGCGGCCGGGTAGGCGATCTCGCGGGGTGGCCTGGACGGGTTGGCCGGGTCGGCGATCCACCACCGCTGCACCGGCGTCGTGTCGACCCGGGCGGCCAGCAGCCGGGTGCCGTCGGGTGACCACCAGTGGCCGCGCATGCGGCCCATGGACTCGGCCGCCACATGCTCGGCGAGCCCCCAGACCACCTCCGCATGGTCCGGTGAGGCCAGTGGCCGGTCACTGCCGTCGGAAAGCTCCACCACGTGCAGGGCACCGCCCGTCACGTACGCGACCCGGCTTCCGGTGGGGTCGGGACGCGGGTCGATGACCGGCCCGGCCGTGGGCACGGGCCGTGGGTCGCCTCCTGCCGTGTCCACCGCCCACAACCGGCCGTCCACGGCGAAGAAGGCGGTGCGCATCTCGGCGTCGGTGGCGTAGGCGACCACGCCCGTCGCCCGCTCACGTGCTCGCTCCCTGCGGACCCTCTCCTCCTCGGGAACCACCCCGGCCGCGCCGAGTTCCTCCGGGGCGACGAGCAGCCGCTCCTGGTCGCCGTCCAGCAGCCACAGGCAGCTCGTACGGTCCTCGCCTCCGCGCGAGCGGAGGAAGAGCACTCGCCGGCCGTCGGGAGACAGGGTGAAGGCGCGCGGAACGCCGAGGGAGAACCGCTGAGTGCGGGCGATCTGCCGGGGAAAATCATTGATGTCCATAAGTGGACTCTGCACCAGTCGATCATCAGACATTTTGAATATCTCGACGAGAACCGTCACATGACACGGGCACATCAGTGCCGGATGGCACACCCCACACGCTGGAACCTCTTCACCGGATAAGCACAGCGTCGGAACCAGGCGGGCATCGTGGAGCGACTATCGGTAAGCGAGTCGCGCTACTGGCAACCAGCAACGCTGAAGGCCGGGATTACGCCGGATGGAGCCGGACCAAGACACTTGATTCGACGCATCAACCAGCAATGTCAACCACACCTGAACAAATTTTACCATGTTCCTCACCGCTCCCCGCGCCGCCACCCGCCGCATCGCCACCTCGGCTCACCCCTCCAGCGGGCTGATCGGGAAGAGCGCCGCCTCGCCGAAGGTGTCGGCGCCTGACGAGTCGACCGGATCCGGCAGGGCCTCGGCCTTCCGGTAGGCGGTGGGCACGGCCCTGCGAAGACGCCAGCCCTTCTCCACGCGTTCGATGTAACCGGCCGCCGCCAGGCCCCCGAGCGAACTCAGCGTGGTGTCCAGCGAGACACCGGCGGCCAGCGCGATCGAGGCGGGGCCCGCACCACCCCGGCTGGGAATGGCGTCGAGAACCTTGCGGCTGACCTCGCTGAGCCTGTCGCGCGGGAGCGCCGGACAGCGGGGAGCGGGGGCAAGGTCGTCTCCGATCACCCCCACCAGGTCGATCATCTCCTCGGGAGTGGTGACACAGGTGGCCTTGCGCTCGCGTAGCAACCGGTGGCATCCGGCGGACACCTCGGACGTAACGGGTCCGGGCACCGCGGCCAGATGGCGGTTCAGCGTGAGGGCATGGGAGGCCGTGTTGAGAGCGCCGCTGCGCAGCGCCGCCTCCACGACGACCGTGCCCCGTGACAGGGCGGCGATCAGGCGGTTGCGAATGAGGAACCGGGCGCGGGTGGGATGAACCCCCGGCGGGCATTCGCTGACGACCACCCCCTGCTCGCGGGCCGCGGCGAACAGCGAATGATGCGCGCTCGGGTAGGCGATGTCGACACCACAGGCGAGCACCACCACCGTGGGCGAATCCGAGGCCAGGGCTCCTCGGTGAGCCGCGCCGTCGATGCCGAAAGCGCCACCCGAGACCACAGTCCACCCCGCCTCACTGAGACCGACGCCGAACTCCGCGGCCACATGCGCGCCGTACGCGCTGGCGGCCCTGGCCCCGACCACGGCCACGGAACGCAGGCAGGAGAAGCGCAGGTCGGCCGAGCCGTGGAGCCACAGCCCGAGCGGACGGCCGGCGCCCAGCTGGTCGAGCTGGGTCGGCCACTCGGCGCTCCCCGGCACGATGAGCCTGGCTCCCGCCCGCTCTCCCGCGACGAGATCGGCCGCGGGGTCGGCCGCCGTGAGCCGGGCATGCCAGGTGCCGAGCCGTCGGCCGAGGTCGGGGGAACGTTCCTGTCGTCCCTCCTCGGCGACGAAGTCGGCCGGAAGCGCCCCGGCTGCGATCGCCTCGACGGCACCGGCCGCGCCGCGGCACGCCACGAGACGGCCCATGGTCGCGTCACCGACGTCGGCGGCTCGCATGAGAGCTGCCCTGGCCTCGAGCTCGGTGTCGCTCATCTCGGCTCCCGGAAGAACAAGGGGCATGTGACTGTAATGATCATGTGTTCGTCCCCAACCAGAGGGCGAGGGCGGTCGCGGTCTCGTCCTGCCGAGGTTGGTCGTGACCGGCCAGGTCGGCGAGGGTCCAGGCGACTCTGACCACGCGGTCGAGCCCGCGGGCGCTGAGGGCGCCTGAGTCGAGGCAGGCCGTCAGCGGTCTCATCGCCTGGGTGGACGGGCGGAGGTCCGCGTGGAGGGCGGCGGACGGGATCTCCGCGTTCGTACGCCAGGGGGTGACGGACAGGCGTTTGGCGGCACGCTCCCTGGCCGCGAGGACCCGCAGGGCAACGCTCTCGCTGGACTCGACGAACTGGCGGTCGGCCATCAGCTCGCGCCTGGACGAGCGAGCCACGGTGACCTTCATGTCGATGCGGTCGAGGAGGGGCCCAGAGAGCCTGCCCAGGTAGCGACGCCTCACGGTCGGCGTGCACCGGCAGCTCTCGCTCTGGTCCTGGGGCTGGGCACATGGACAGGGATTGGCGGCGAGCACCAGCATGAACCTGGCGGGGAAGGTGACGGAGCCGGCCACCCGGGACACCGTCACGCGTCCGGACTCCAGCGGCTGGCGCAGCGAGTCGAGCACATGCCTCGGGAACTCAGGTGCCTCGTCCATGAAGAGGACACCCCTGTGCGCGAGGGACACCGCGCCCGGCCGCACGACGCCGCTGCCACCGCCGATGATGGCCGCGGCCGTGGCCGTGTGGTGCGGGGCGACGAAGGGCGGCCTGCTCATCATGGGGCTGTCGGGCGGGAGGATGCCCGCGACGGAGTGGATGGCCGTCACCTCCAGCGCGTGGTCGAGGTCCAGGTCGGGCAGGAGGGTCGGCAGGCGCTCGGCCAGCAGGGTCTTGCCCGTGCCGGGTGGCCCGACCATCCAGAGGTTGTGACCGCCGGCCGCGCAGATCTCCAGCGCGCGGCGCGCCACCGGCTGGCCGACCACGTCGGACAGGTCGAGCGCGGGACGAATGATCGACGGCGGCGGCTCGCTGAGCTGGTGGGCTTCGAGCTCAGGCGGCTCCTCGCCCGTGCGCAGCCACTCCACGAGCTGACGCAGGTCGGCCATGGGCACCGCTTTCACGCCGGGCACCAGGGCGGCCTCCGCCGCGTTGGCCGACGGGATCACCACGGTGATGTCACCGTGTTCGGCCGCGCTCAGCACCGACGGAAGCACGCCGCGAACGGGCCTGAGCCGCCCGTCGAGACCGAGCTCGCCCAGGAAGAACGGCTCGGCGATGCGGTCGGCCGGGACCATGCCCGCGGCCCCCAGGATGGCGATCGCGATGGCGAGGTCGAACTGGCTGCCGCGCTTGGGCTGGCTGGCCGGGAAGAGGCTCACGGTGATGCGGGCGTCGGGCCAGGGGAACCGGCTGTTGACCATCGCCGATCTGACCCGCTCGCGGGACTCGCTCAGGGCGGCGTCGGGCAGGCCGATGAGGTGGATGCCCGCCAGGCCGTTGCCCACGTCGGCCTCGACCTCGACCGTGCGGCCGGTCACGCCGACAAGGGCCACGCTGCGGGTGCGTGCCACTGCCATCTAGAACGCCCCCCGGACATGGCGCAGGGAGTAGTCGCCCGCGAACCGCTCCAGGGCGATCACGTCGACCCTGACGGCGGGGAACGTGCGGGGCTGACCGGCCAGCCACCTGGCGGCCAGCAGCCGCAGCCTGGTCATCTTGGCCGGTCTCACGGATTCGAGAGCTGTGCCATGTGACCGCCCCGACCGGGTTTTCACCTCCACCACGACCAGGGTGGGACCGTCTTCGGCGATGATGTCGATCTCACCGTGACGGCAGCGCCAGTTGCGCTCGAGGATCGTCATGCCCTCGGATTTGAGATAGTCGACGGCCAGTTGCTCGCCGTGCCTGCCGAGTGCGTTTCTCGCGGCCATGTAGCACCTCCGGGCACGACTTTCGCGCACCCGCAGCGAGCCCTTACGAGCCGAACGGCATTCTGTGGATAACTCCACAGCCTGCCGCGCGCCTGTGGATATCGACCGGCGAACGCCCGGTCGCAGCACCCCGCCACCCCGCACACGACCGCACGACCGACCAGAACGACGGCGCCAGATCACAAGATGCGATCCGGGACCGCGTCACCCCCCGGGACCGGGCGGGCTCAGGACCCCGAGAACCCCTCCTTGGGCATCTCCAGATCGGCCTTGGCCAGCTCTTCCACATTGACGTCCTTGAACGTGACCACGCGAACGTTCTTCACGAACCGCGCCGGTCGGTACATGTCCCACACCCAGGCGTCCTGCATCTTCACGTCGAAGAACACATCACCGTTCTCGGCGGTGCGGACATCGAGGTCCACGGAGTTGGTCAGGTAGAAGCGCCGCTCCGTCTCCACGACATACGTAAACAGCCCGACGACATCGCGGTATTCGCGGTAAAGCTGCAGCTCCATCTCGGTTTCGTACTTTTCGAGATCCTCTGCGCTCATCGCGGTCCTCCTGTCGTACCGGTCCCCCGGTTTGCCTGGTCAGGCAACCCCAGCCCCCATTTCATTCTCGCCCATCTCCCTTGCCACCGTGACGAACGAGTACCGGTGGTGCGAGCACGGGCCGTACGTCGCCAGCGCCAAGCGGTGGTTTGCCGTGACATACCCCTTATGGTCGGCGAAACCGTAAAGGGGAAATTCGGTGTCCAGCGCGACCATCAACCGGTCCCTGGTCACCTTGGCCACGATCGACGCCGCGGCCATGCACGCCGCCACCTGATCCCCCTTCCACACCGCCAGCGACGGAGCCGGCAATCCCGGCACCGGAAAGCCATCCGTGAGGATGTACCCAGGGTCACGGGGCAATTGCGCGACCGCGCGCCGCATTCCGGACACGTTGCTCTTGTGCAGGCCCCTGGCGTCGATCTCCCCCGGCGGAATGACCACCATGCCGATGTCCGCCGACCGCATGATCTGCTCGTAGAGCCGCTCGCGTACGGCGGGCGCGAGCAGCTTCGAGTCGCCGAGCCCGTCGATCCGCCGGCGCAGGATGACCGCGGCGACGACCAGCGGACCGGCGCAGGCCCCCCGGCCTGCCTCGTCGACGCCCGCGATCGGGGTCAGGCCGCGGCGGGCCAGCGCTCGCTCATAGGCGTAGAGTCCGGAATCGCGCCGGACGACGCTCGGTCGAGGGCGGAACACAACTGTCATGACAAGAGGCAGCGTACGCCTCAATCACCGCAAACCGCGACCGAAAGCGCACCTACTTGACCTTGTCGAAGGTCTCGGGCTTGGTGAAGATCAGCCCTCGTGACAGCGGCCAGTAGCGCAGCACCGCCTTGCCCACCACCGCGTCCTCGGAGATGAAACCGCCGCCGGGCTCCTGCATGTGGCTGCGCGAGTCGGCCGAGGCGCTGCGATGGTCACCCATCAGCCAGAGCTTGCCCGCGGGCACGGTCACCTTGAACTCGTCGCCGGACGGATAGTCGTCGGGATAGAGGTAGGACGACTCCTCCAGCGGTGTGCCGTTGACCGTGATCCGCCGCTTGGAGTCGCAGCACACCACCTTGTCGCCGCCGACGCCGATGACCCGCTTGATGGTGTCTTCGCCGTTCCATCCCTTGAAGACGATGATGTCACCGCGTTCGGGCTTGCCGGCGAGCTTGTTGACGAACACCCGGTCGTTGATCTGCAGGGTGTTCTCCATCGACTCGGACGGGATGTAGAACGACCCGACCACGAACTGCTGCAGCACCAAGGCGAGGCCCACGCCCAGCACCAGCAGGAGAACCGTCTCGCGGAAGGTGCCCTTTTTCTTCTTCTCCTGCACTGCCTCCGCCTTCTTGGTGACGGCCATCAGCGCTTCTTGACGAGCAGCCGCCGACGGACCAGAACCAAGGGTACGGCCAGCGCGAACCCCGCGACCAACGGGACCGACCCGCCGAGCGCCTGGAGGGCCGGCTGTGCGAACGTGTCGGGGATGGGCAGCGTGCCCGCCCTGTTGAACGGCCACACGATCACGAACGCCCGGCCGATGACCTGGCTCTCGGGGATCGAGCCGCCGCCGGGATCACCCTGGTGGGCCCGCGAGTCAAGGGAGACCAGACGGTGGTCGCCCATCACCCAGAGCCGCCCCTCGGGCACCTTGACGTCGAAGAACCTGTCGGACGGCTCGTTGCCGGGGTAGAGGTAGCCGCCCTCGTCGATGGGGACCCCGTTGACCGTGATGCGCCCCTTGGAGTCGCAGCACTTGACGCTGTCGCCGCCGACGCCGATGACCCGCTTGATGTAGTCCTTCTCGCCGGGCACCACGCCGAACGCGGTGCCGACCCAGCGGAAGAAGGCCGCGACCGGGTTGGACGGCTCCTCCAGCTGGAACTCTCCGTCCCAGGAGTCGACGCCGGAGAACACCACCACGTCCCCGCGCTCGATGTCGCGCGTGTGGTAGACGAGCTTGTTGACCAGGACCCGGTCGTTCTTGAGGAGAGTGTTCTCCATCGACTCGGACGGGATGTAGAAGGCCTGGATCACGAAGGTCTTGATGATCAGCGCCAGCACCAGCGCCACGACTACCAAGACGGGAAGTTCCTTCCAGAACGACCCCTTCTTGTCTTTCTTGTCGCCCTTGGCCGGCTTCTGAGTCTCTTCGGCGACCACGTCCACCTCGTCCTTGGCAGGGCGGCGCGCCGCGCCGTACTCCTGACTCTCGCTAGTCATCGCTGATGAGCCTAGATGATGCACAGGCCCGACAAGCCTCGACCGACGTTACACCCGCGCCCGGGTCGCTCCACATAAAGGAAACGCCGTAGCAAAGCCGAATGGCCCGCGCATCACGCGGGCCATTCGGCGAAGCCGGTACGTGCGTAAAAGACGGTCCGGTAACCCCGGCGACCATCCGGCCGGGGGGCGGATCGCTACTTGGCGGGCGCCGCCTCACGCTTCTCGCGGATGCGAGCGGCCTTGCCGCGCAGGTCACGCATGTAGTAGAGCTTGGCCCGGCGCACGTCACCGCGGGTCACGAGCACGATCTTCTCGATGATCGGGCTGTGCACCGGGAAGGTGCGCTCGACGCCGACGCTGTAGCTGACCTTGCGGACCGTGAAGGTCTCGCGGGCGCCACTGCCCTGACGGCGGAGCACGAAGCCCTTGAACACCTGGACGCGGGAGCGGTTGCCCTCGATGACGCGGACGTGAACCTCGAGCGTGTCGCCGGGACGGAAGTCCGGCACATCGCTGCGCAGGGTCGCCTTCTCGAGCTCCTGGATCTTCGTGTGCATGAGAGATGTCCTCAAAGTCTCGCGAGCACGCGGAGGTCCACCCGGCCATGGCTCGCGGCGGACGCGCCTGCTGATGTGATGAACCCGGGACCGTTTCCCAGGCATGACAGACCAACCGCAAGACGGTTGGCAGCGCTTCAGTTTGCCATATCTTCCGGCCCGAAGCGAAACGAGAGCTCGTCGAGGAGCTCCCGGTCGCGCTTGTCGAGCGTCTCGGGGTCGATCGCCGCCACCAGGTCGGGCCGGTTGGCGATCGTCCGGCGCAGCGCCTCGTCCCTGCGCCACCTGGCCACCTTGCCGTGGTGGCCGGACAGGAGCACGGCCGGCACCTCGTGCCCCCGCCAGACCGGCGGCTTGGTGTAGACGGGGCCTTCGAGCAGGTTGCGCATGGCGCCTGGAGCGAACGAGTCGTCGACGGCCGAATGGACGTTGCCCAGCACCCCGGGCAACAGCCTGCCGATGGCCTCCACCATCACCAGCACCGCCACCTCGCCGCCGGCCAGCACGTAGTCGCCGATGCTCACCTCGTCGACCCGCAGGCGGGCGCCGTAGTCGAGCATGACGCGCGAGTCGATGCCCTCGTAGCGGCCGCACGCGAACAGCAGCCAGGGCTCGGCCGCCAGCTCCTGGGCCAGCTCCTGCGTGAACGGCCTGCCGCTCGGCGTGGGCACGATCATCCGGGGCGCACCGTCACCGATCACCGAGTCGATGGCCGCGCCCCAGATCTCGGGCTTCATGACCATGCCGGGCCCCCCGCCGTAGGGGGTGTCGTCGACGGTCTTGTGCACGTCGTGCGCCCAGTCGCGCAGTTGGTGCAGCCGCACGTCGAGGGTGCCGCGCTCCCTGGCCTTGCCGATCAGCGAGACGTCGAGCGGCGTGAAGTATTCGGGGAAGATCGAGATGATGTCGAGCCGGGTGCCGCCCTCGGGTGCGCGCGTCACAGCAGCCCCTCGGGCGGTGTGATCACGAGCCTGCCGCGCTCCAGGTCGACTTCGGGCACGAGGGGCTTGACGAACGGGATGAGCGCGTCGTCCTGACCGCCACGACGTACGACGAGGAGGTCCTGGCCGTGGTGGAGCACGTCGGTGACCTCACCGACGACCTCGCCGGAGCCGGTCTCGACGGTGAGCCCGATCAGCTGGTGGTCGTGGAACTCGTCGGGGTCGTCGGACGGCGCCACCTGGGCCGAGTCGATGACCAGCATGGTGCCCCGCAGCTCGTCGGCGGCGCCGCGGTCGGCGACCCCGGCGAAGGCGAGCAGCAGCATGTTCTTGTGCCAGCGGCGGCTCTCGATGACGAGCGGCCCCCTGTCGGCGGGGTCGGTCTCGACGGACGCGCCCACGGCGAGGCGCAGCTCAGGATCGTCGGTGCGCACCTCCACGGTCACTTCTCCGCGAACCCCGTGGGGACGACCGATCCGGCCGACGACCAGCTGCACGTGCACCTACCCTTCTCACCACGAGCCCTTTTCCAACCGCAAGCGCCCCCACCGGACGAACCGATGAGGGCGCGATTACCTGACGCTAACGGACCGCTTCGTGCAGATCGAGCAGATCGACCCGTACGTACTTCCCGTCGGCCAGGGCGTTCACGACCGTGCGCAGCGCCTTGGCGGTGCGCCCGCCGCGACCGATGACCTTGCCCAGGTCCTCGGGGTGCACCCGGACCTCCAGGACGCGCCCGCTGCGAATGCGGCGAGCGCGGACCCGGACATCGTCTGGATGTTCGACGATGCCCTTAACGAGGTGCTCGAGAGCCTCCTCGAGCACGTCAGGCCTCGCCCTCGGCCTGGGTCTCGGCGGGAGCCTCTACTTCTTCCTTCTTCTTGGCCTTCTTGGGCGTGGTGGCGACCGAGCCGGTGTCTCCACCGGACAGCGCCTCCTTGGCCGCGGCCTCGTAGACGGCGTGACGGTCGGGCGCCGGCTCGGCGACCTTCATCGGGGCAGGGGCGGGCTCGCCCTTGTACTTCTGCCAGTCGCCGGTGAGCTTGAGCAGCTTGAGCACCGGCTCGGTCGGCTGCGCGCCGACACCCAGCCAGTAGGCCGCGCGCTCGGCGTTGATCTCGATGCGCGAAGGGTCTTGCTTCGGGTGGTACAGGCCGATCTCTTCGATCGCCCGGCCGTCACGCTTGGTGCGGCTGTCGGCGACGACGATGCGGTATTGAGCGTTGCGGATCATGCCGAGCCGCTTGAGCTTGATCTTGACTGCCACGGGTGTGGTCTCTCCTGCATTCGAGCGCGGGTGAGCGGCACCTCATCGAGTGGGGCACGACGGGATGCTCGCTCCAGGGACAGGCGTGACCGGCGGGAGGTGAGAGGGCACCCACCTGGTCACGATGTTCCAACATGTCATTGTGCCAGACGCGGGCCACTGTCAGCGACGCGACCCACACGCCGACCTCTCCGGGAGGCCCGGGGACTACTTCGGGCCGGGGAGGTTGAGCTTGGAGGGGTCGAACCCGGGCGGGAGCTGCATGCCCGGCGGCAGCTTGCCGCCGAGGTTGCCGAGCACCCCACTCTGCTTGGGCGGCGCGGGCTCGGTCTCGTCGGAGGCGGAGGACGCCTTGCCCAGGGCGGCCTTGCGCGGGTCTCCGCTCACGCGGCGCCCCTTCTTGCCCTTCTTCTGGGCCTTGGTCGCCTTGCCTCGCCCGCCCGGCATACCGGGGATGCCCATCCCGCCGGCCATCCGCTTCATCATCTTCTGGGCCTCGAAGAAGCGGGTGACCAGGTTGTTGACCGCGCTGACCGTCACGCCGGAGCCGGCCGCGATGCGCGCTCGTCGCGACCCGTTGATGATCTTGGGGTCCTGACGCTCACCGGGCGTCATCGACCGGATGATGGCGGCGATGCGGTCGAGGTCGCGGTCGTCGATGGAGTTGAGCTGGTCGCGCATCTGCCCCATGCCGGGCATCATGCCGAGCAGGTTTTTGATCGGGCCCATCTTCTGGACCATCATCATCTGCTCGAGGAAGTCGTCCAGCGTGAAGCTCTCGCCCGAGGTGAGCTTGCCCGCCATCTTGGCGGCCTGGTCCTCGTCGAACGTCTTCTGGGCCTGCTCGATCAGGGTGAGGATGTCACCCATGTCGAGGATCCGGGAGGCCATCCGGTCAGGGTGGAAGGCGTCGAAGTCCTCCGCCTTCTCGCCCGTGGAGGCGAACATGATCGGCCGGCCGGTGATGTGCCGGACCGACAGGGCGGCGCCACCGCGGGCGTCGCCGTCGAGCTTGGTGAGCACGACGCCGTCGAAGCCGACGCCCTCCATGAAGGCCTGGGCCGTGGTCACGGCGTCCTGGCCGATCATGGCGTCGACCACGAACAGGACCTCGTCGGGCGAGACCGCGTCGCGGATGTCGGCGGCCTGCCGCATCATCTCCTGGTCGATGCCGAGACGGCCGGCGGTGTCGATGATGACGATGTCGTACTGCTGACGCTTGGCCTCGTCGATCGAGCGGCGGGCGACCTCGACCGGGTCGCCGACGCCGTTGCCCGGCTCGGGGGCGTAAACGGCGACCTCCGCGCGCTCGCCCACGACCTGGAGCTGCTGCACGGCGTTGGGCCGCTGGAGGTCGGCGGCGACGAGCATCGGCGTGTGGCCCTGCTCGCGCAGCCACCTGGCGAGCTTGCCCGCCAGCGTGGTCTTGCCGGCGCCCTGCAGACCCGCGAGCATGATGACGGTCGGCGGGGTCTTGGCGTAGCGGAGCCGGCGTGTCTCGCCGCCGAGGATCTCGATCAGCTCGTCATTGACGATCTTGACGACCTGCTGCGCCGGGTTGAGCGCCTGGGAGACCTCGGCGCCGCGGGCGCGTTCCTTGACCTGGGCGACGAATGCCTTGACCACCGGCAGCGCGACATCGGCCTCGAGCAGCGCGATGCGGATCTCGCGGGCGGTTGCGTCGATGTCGGCGTCGGACAGCCGACCCTTGGATCGGAGGGAGGAGAAGACCGATGTCAGCCGGTCGGATAGCGTCTCGAACACGTGGTTGGCCAGTCCTCGAAGCGAAAATAGGTCTGCGCTCAGCCTATCCGCTTCGCTAGCCGCTCCAGCCTGGTACGGCCATCCGGACGGTGAGCGCGTGTTCGACGAGGTTGATCAACGCGCTCTTGACCGAGTCCTTCGAGCGCGCGTCCAACCGGATCAGCGGAATGTGCGGCGCGAGTGTCAAAGCGTCACGCACCTCCCCGTCACTGTGCCCATATTGGCCGTCCCAGCCGTTGATCCCTACGACGAAGGGCAACTGCGCCTCTTCGAAGTAGTCGATCGCCGGGAAGCTGTCGGCCAGCCTGCGCGTGTCGACCAGCACCACCGCGCCGATCGCGCCGCGCACCAGGTCGTC
>NZ_JBFAKL010000035.1:0-89969 GCF_040655715.1 Nonomuraea cavernae
CGATCTCGTGATCTAGGCAATCCGATCATCGCAGGTCGGAGGCACCTTTCTCTATTAACGATCTTCAGGACGAAATTCCGGCTGAATAGCCGAGGTTACGGTAGTTCTTGCCGCTGCTGGGCCGGGTAGAGGCTGCGGGTATGCGTGCACCGCTGATGGAGATCGGCTCGGTCGTCACCGATCAGCAGTGGACCGAGGAGTGGTCGGATCAGTTGAAGAATCTGCTGGTCGAGGTGGGTGAGATCTTTCCGCGGGTGGAGGTGCAGCGTCGGGCCGCTGACCTCGTCCGGGGATTGCTGGGGCCGATCTCGCGTAAGAACGGCTGGCAGTTGGCCGAGTACATCGGTGACGAGCACGCCTGAGGGCTGCAACACCTGCTGTCGCGAGCGGTGTGGGAGCCCGACGCACTGCGGGATTTCGTGCGCCGTTACGTGCTGGAGGGGCTGGCGATGCCGGGCGCGGGTCCGGGTGGCGCCGGAGTCCTGGTGATCGGCGAGACAGGGTTTGAGAAGCGGGGCCACAGCTCGGCCGGAGTGGCCCGCCAGTACACGGGCGCCGCGGGCACTGTGGTCAACCTGGAAGAGCGTGGCTTGCCCTACGCGGTGACCATCCAGGCCAACCAGAAGGGCTGGATCGGCCGGGTTTCCGACGTGGCCCGCCTCATCGGCCGGATCGCCGACTGGTTGAGCCTGCCGGCCGGGCCGTCCCAACTGGACACCCGTACCTGTCAGTGGTGGGTCCGCCGCCTGCCCGACCCGGAGGCCGGTATCGGCGCGGATGACCGGTAGGCAGCCGCCGATCCCGGCTGCTGGGCCCGCTGGGTGATCGCCCAATGTCGCCCCGAGCCCCCGGCCGACCGCGTTACTACCTGGCCTGGGGGTCACCCGACACACCCATCGAGGAACTGGTTCTCGTACCCGGCGCCCGGTGGCGGTAGAAGCCATCATGCTCGGCAAATCCGCCTGAAGCCTGGCCGACTACGAGGTCCGTTCCTACCACGGCTCATACCGGCACATCACCCTGGCCCAGTTAGCCGCCGCGTTCCTCGCCGTCCAACAGGCCACCACGGCCGAGGCCGGGGGTGATCCCCACTGCGACGGCGACGGCACCGCCACCTACACAGGGGTTCTCGCCTCATCTACCACCAGCACCTCCACGCTCTCCAGCCACGTTGAGCCGGTGGGGTACTCCATCTATGAGGTCCGTCGCCTTCTCCTCGCGGTCACGCCCTTGCCCAGCCCGAGCGTACGACTGCAGCACGCGCTGGCCTGGTCCCGCTGGAGACGTCGCCACCAAGCCGTTGCCCGTGCCTGTCACCGAGCCCGGCAGGTTACCGCCAGCCCCCCACCGACGCAGGGATCTCCCAGAGCCACGGCGATCTACGACTGAAGGGACAATCGTCGAGGCCGGGGAGATCGGGAGGCTGTGAGACCCTCAGCAGGCAGCCTCGCCGGCCAGAGCGTGACGAGAGCACAATGCGGCCAATGAGGGACTGCAGGCGTGCTACCGGCTGTCGAGTTCGGCGCCCACGACCAGATCGACCAACTCGCCGAGCGACGCAACGGCGAAGGCGCCATGGACGACGCGAGCGCCGCCCTGTGATCTTTGCACCATGACGTGGTCATCTTGTGCGGCCGTCAGGATCCGCGAACACTGGAAACTCGAGATCTACTCGCCCCGCTGAAGGGGGATGAGGGATGAGGGCAAGTGGGCCGGGGCCGCCTCTGTGGCGTGAGAGTGAGTGTGGATCTTCGCCCACACCTTGTGGCCCACCTCGTCGTCGCCTTCGTATCCGACCTGGTCGGCGAGCGCGGCGACGACCGCCAGCCCTCGACCGCACTCCGCGTCGGTCCTGCAGGGGATGTCGAAACGCGGTACGCCGCCCCAGCCGCAGTCGTAGACCGCGACGGTGATCGCGGCGGTCGTGCGGGCGAGCTCGACGATGTAGGTCCCGTTGGGGCCGCCGCTGGCAGTGTGCCGTACAGCGTTGGCCGCGAGTTCGGTGACGATCAGTCCGGCGTCGTCCTGGCAGTCGGAGTCGGCCAGGAGGTAGCGGGCGAAGTGGCGGGCGTGGGGGATCTGGTGGAGCACGCCAGGGAAGGTTCGTCTCCAGGTCAGTCCGCCGGGGTGCAGGTCGATCATCGCGTCGGTCTGTTCGCGGAGGACCGGGCAGAATGGGGCGGCGCTCGGGCCCTGCTCGCGCTGCCGGGGAATGAGCAGGCGAGCAGGCACGTCCGCCCATTCGGTGGTGTTGAGCACTGGGACCCCTCCGTGAACACATGACGAGTTGATTCGATACCTCTACGCTGCCTGGTCGAGTGCGCCGCGTGGACCCCCACCGCATCCGCATGGACCATCCCAGCGATATCGCCGCTGACCTGCGCGCATCTGCCGGCTTTCGTGATCGGCATCCCGCTCCGACCTGGTCGATCCCCTGTTCACTCGCACAGAATGTGACCATCGCTTTACAGTAAGTGCATGATCCCAGTGTGGAGGGGGTGCCGATGTCCGGTGAGGGCTACCGGGTGCTGCTTCAGGCTCGCTCTTGGAGTCGGCACCTTCGGGAGAAGGGCTTCACGTGGGACCAGATCGCCGCTGTGCTCGCGCTCACCCACCAGGTGAGCCCGTTGCGGCTGTATCGGCTGGCACACGGCCGCACCGCCGCCAACGTGGTGGCCATGGTCAACGACGCCGATCCGGCGGGCACAGCCGCGCTGCGCGAGTCGCGACTGTATGAGTTCGAGTCCTGGCCGGAGGCGGGGCGCCGGCCTTCGGCGCGTCTGCTCGCCGTGCTGGCCAAGATGTATGAGACCGCCGCCCAGAGCTTGGTCAGCGATGAGGTTGTCAGCTCGTACAGCGCTGCTGATCGTGACGTGATCTGCGGTGCGGACTTCCGCGACCTGGACGCCAACCGGCCGCCATCCCTGGACCGGGGAAGCCGTGTCACGATGGGATCGAGCGCAGAAGCCGTGCCCACTGACAAGTCGCTCGTGGACGCCCCGGAGTGCGTGCGGTTGCTGCGTGCCATCGGCGTCGAGGAGACCGACGTGAAGCGACGGGAGTTGCTCTTCGAACTGGCCTTGGTGCTGGGCGGCAGCAAGGCGCTGGACCTGCTGCGCGCGCTCACTCTGGAGGAGGAGGAACGCCTGGCCGGGGTGCTGCGCAGCACTTGGAGGGTGGACGAATCGGCGGTGTGCACGTTCGAGAAACTCTCGATGCAGGCGCAGCAGGCCGACGACCGATCCGGACCGGCCACGCTGTTGCCGGTCGTCAACAGACAGCGAGAGGCGGTCGCGCGGCTCCTCGCCCGCGAGTCGATGCAGCCGAGCTTGCGCGACCGGCTCCTTGGTACGTATGCGCAGATGTCGCAGCTAGCAGGCTTCCTCGCCTATGACCTACGCGATTACCTGGCGGCTGAACAACCGCTGAGTGACGGGCTGCGCGCGGCACTCGACCTCGGGGACCCGACATTGATCGCCTATATGCACTACTGGCTGGGCAGGCTGGCCGCTGACCGGGACCGGACGGCTACGGTTCTGGACCATGCCCTCGCCGTCAAGAGCTGGGCCTCCAGGTCCCCGAGCAAGCTGCTGGTGCCGCTGCACGAATCGCTGTTTTCGGTCGCCTACGCTGCCGAGGGTAATGCTGCAGCGAGTGTTCGCGCGCATGACCGCGCACTCGTGTCGTCGGAAGCACCGAAGGACAACGAACCGGCGTTCCTGCACTGGATTTCGCCATTGGCGTTGGAACTTGGGAGGTGCGCCTCGCTGGTCCGGCTGAACCACCCCGGACCTGCTGTGGGACCTGTCGTCATGGCGGCCGAGCGGTTTCTGACTGGACTTGACCCGATGTTCAAGAGGCGTCATGGGCTGGTGCTCGCCCGTTACGCGAGCGCCTTGACGGTGGCCAAGGAGATCCCCGAGGCGGTGGCCAGGCTGACGGAGGCCGCCGACCTCACCAGGCAACACAGCTCGGCCCGGCTGACGTATGAGATCAGCCAGGCGCGAACCCGGCTGGAGCCCTGGGCGGCCACTGCCTACGTTCGCCGGCTGGACGAGTCCCTGCGAGCCTGCGGCCTGAGGTGAACGACGGCCTCGCCCATCGACCAGGCCGGGCCAGAGGTGCGCCCACGACCGGGGCGGCCAACTCGCCGCGCGATCGGACCTGTCATGGGGACGGCTTTAAGAGTGCGGTCAGCGAGCAGGCGATCTGGTGCTCGGTACGCGTCCGCCACACGCGGTCGGAGTGGGAGCCGAGACGCGCCTGGCAGACGGTGAAGTATTCAAGGGCTCTGCGCTCGTCCCCATTCCAGCGGAAGACCTCGCCGAGGGCGTAGGCCGTCAGGGCCTCGCCCTGCTCGTCACCCGCTCGGGCGAACATCTCCATGCACTCCTGCAGCATGCCCTCCGCGCGGTCGAAACGCCCGAGCGCGGCATGGGCCTCGCCGAGTCGGCGCAGGGCCATCCGTTCGCCCTTGGGCCACTGGAGCTCGCGGCTGATGTCGAGGCTGGCCTGGTAGTGGCCGATCGCCTCCTCCACCCGACCCATCTCGTAGCACGCGATACCGAGGCAGCGAAGGAATCCCGCGCGATGCACCCTGCTCTTGTCGTCGGTCGCGACCTTCAGCGCACGGTGGCAGGTCCGTTCGGTGGCGTCGTAGCGGGCCTGATAGACCTGCGCCCCGACCACGACCATCCAGGCCAACAGCAGCCCGTGGGCGTCGCCGACCGAGCGGAACGAGGAGAGCGCCTTCGAGGCGTCGGACAACGCCGACGTGAGGTCCCCTGCCGCGATCCGGCAGGAGGCGAGCCCGACGAGCGCGTAGCCGCCCGCATGGCGGTCGGCGACGGACTCGAAGTGCGTCACCAGCGCGCGGAGCTCCGACTCGACGGTGCGGCTGCGACGCCGGTCGATCTCGACGTCGGCCCGCACCAGCCGCGCACGCATCTCGGTGTCCGTGTCGCCGCGCCGCCGGGCGGCTCGGATCACGGTGTCCAGCACGTGACCCGTGTCGTCGTGGAACCCGCGCACGGTGCCGAAAACGGAGAACGCGTAGGCGAGGTCGGTCGCGAGGGACACCATGCCCGCCCCAGCCGTCGCCTCGATGATCGAGATGAGGACCGCGCGTTCCGCGAGCAACCAGGCGTGTCCCTCGGCGAGGGGCGACGTTGTCCGGGTCCGAACTCCCTCGCGCGGCGGGGCGACGGCCTGGGGAAGCTCCCACGAAGCGGCGGTGACCCTGTCGAGCGCCTCTGCGGCGAGCCGGCCCAGCGAAGCCGACCGGCGTTCCTTACCCTCCTCGGCGGCGGACAGTTCGGAGGCGAAGCGCAGCAGCAGGTCGTGCATGCGATACCTGGGCTGCGCGGCTCCGTCGATCTCGTCGGCGGTGACGAGGCCCGCGGCGGCGAGTTCCTCCAGGGCGTGGTCCACGACGCCGGCCGGCTCCCCCAGCAGGGCGCCGATGGACCAGGCGGCCACACCGTCGACTCCGAGGTGCCCGAACGCCCGGAACGCGCGTCGCGCTTCGGCGGACAGCGTCGCGTAGCTCATCGCGAAGGGCCGGCGGATGCTCAGCCGCCCGGACCGGAGCTCGTCCAGGCATGCCGAGCCGTCCATGAGCCGCTGGGCCAGCTCGGTCAGCGGCCATGCCGGGCGGGTGACGAGCCGCGCCCCGGCGATGCGGAGCGCCAGCGGGAGGCGGCCGCATGCCCGCACGATGGTCTCGGCCGCCTCGGCGGCGCTCTCGACACGGGCGGCGCCGGCCACCTTCGCGAGGAGCTGACGGGCGTCGGCGTGCGACGGGACGTCCAACATCAGCGCGGTGGCACCCGCGAGCATGGGCAGGGGCCCCCGGGACGTGACCACCAACGCCGACCTCGACGTGCCCGGGAGCAGAGGCTGCACCTGAGCCTCGCTGCCCGCGTCGTCGAGCAGCACGAGGACGGCCCGGTCGGCGATCCTGGCCCGGTACAGCGCGGCGCGGGCCTCGGTGGCCGCGGGCATCGTGGAGCCGTCCACCCCGAGCGCTCTGAGCAGTTCGGCGAGCAGGTCGGCGGGGTCGCGAGGTGAGGGTGAGGCGCCGTCCATCCGGACGAACAGCTGTCCGTCCGGATAGTGCTCCCGCATCCGGTGGGAGACGTGTACGGCCAGCGTGCTCTTGCCCACACCGGGCGGGCCGGACACGACCACGATCGGTGGTGCGGCGGAACGCGCTTCGGCGCGGCCATCGGCCCCTCGCAACGCCTTGACCATGGCGCGCGATTCGCGATCACGCCCGACGAAGTCGGCGACGTCCGCGGGGAGCAGGCAGGCGCCCGTCCAACCGGTCCCCTTCCGCTCGCCTCCCTTCGGCGCTGGTGGAGGCACGGACGGACTCAGGACGACCCGCCCCTGCGCGGGAAGGTCGAGTGGGGCGTCGTCGAGAATCGCGGCGTGCAGGTCGCGCAGCAACTGGCCGGGCTCGACGCCCAGCTCCGAGACGAGCACGGACCGCGCCCGCCGGTAGGTTTCCAGCGCCTCCGCCCGCCGTCCCGCCCGGTGCAGCGCCAGCATCAGTTGATGCCACAGCCGCTCGCTGAGCGGCGTGGCCTCCACCAAGGCCGTCAACTCGCTGACCAGCTCGCCGTGCCGGCCCGACCACAGCCGTAGGTCGATCCAGTCGAGCCGGGCGCTCGTCGCCTGCTCCTCCAACTCGCTGATGCGCGGAGTCACCGCCGCGCCGAGCAGAACCCCCTCCGCCGGTCTGCCGCGCCACAGCAGGAACGCCTGCTCGAACAGACGGAGGGCCTCAGCCGCGTTCTCGACAGCGGCCTGCCGCCGGGCCTGCCCTACCGCGTCGCCGAAGGCCAGGAGGTCGAGCCGGGCGGGGTCCAGGGAGAGACGGTAGCCCTGCTCGTGGGTCTCCACCTCGATCGCCGCCCGGCGGAGCAGGGACACGTAGTTCTGCAGGTTGGACCGGGCCGATCGGGGCGGATCGTCCCAGACCGACATGATCAGGCGGTCCTTGGAGACGACGGTGTTCGGATGCAGCAGAAGAGTGCTGAGCACCGCTCGCGGCTTGGCTGGTAATCGCACCGGACGCCCTGAATCCAGGACACGAACCGGCCCGAGGATCGCGAAATCCACACTGCCCCCGAGCTGAGGACCACGGAAGTTCTGTGGCGACCTTATAGAGGTTTTGTGGCGCTGCCTAGAACTCTTGATCGTGAAGGACACGGAAGGAGGTGCTCAATGAAGATCGAGGTTCGCAAGGTCGAGGCCGTCAAGGCCACCGCCAACGCGCCCATCTGACGCGTTGCCTTTACCTACCAGACGGGGGGCGGCCCAGCCGCCCCCCGCCCCTGTCCCCGTGATGGATCGGAGTGGCGATGCGCGTCATGTTGAAAGAGTGCGCCTGGGAGTCCCTCGGCGATGACCTCATCGTGGTCCACGACCCCAGGGAGGCGCTCACGCTGGCCGACCCCGAGGGGCGGGTCGCGGCACTCCTCGACGAACTCGGCCGGGGCCCGGCCTCGGCCGCCGAGCTGTCCTCAGCCCTGGCCGCCCGGGGCGTCGAGGTCACCGTCGCTGAAATCCAGGAGGGCCTGGCCGGGCTCGATTCCCTCGGGCTGATCGAGAACGCCGCCGAGCGATGGCTGGGTGACGCCGCCGCCGACGAGCGCCACTTCTCCAATCTCACCTTCTTCGGTTCCTTCGCGACGCTGGAGCGGTCCCGGGCGGAGTTCGTCCGGCGGCTGCGCGACTCCCACGTCCTGGTCCTCGGCGTCGGCGGTGGCGGCTCCTCCCTCGTGCAGTGCCTGGCCGGGCTGGGTGTGGGCGCGATGACGCTGGTGGACCGCGACGACGTCGCACCGCGCAACTTCGCCCGGCAGTTCCTCTACCGGCATGCCGACATCGGGCGGTCGAAGGTGGAACGGGCCGCCGCGTGGGTGCACGCGTACGACCCCGGCATCGAGGTCCGGGCAGTCGACCGGTGGATCTCCGGACCGGACGACCTCAAGGATCTGTTCGGCGGCGTGGACCTGGTGGCGGGTGGCCTGGACGGGGAGCGCGACGCCCACCTCTGGGTGAACGAGGCCGCCCTGCGGGCCGGCGCCCCACTGGTCTCCGGCGGGATGACGCGAACCCAGCTGATCTACTGCTCGGTCGATCCGGGCAAGAGCCCGTGCCTCCGGTGCGACGACTCGGACCGGCCCTCCCTGACCGAGACCACCCCGAGGGGCGTCGCCCATCGGCTCGCCCGGGGACTGCGACTGAACAACGGGCTCACCGGGCCGATGGCCATGCAGGTCGGCTCGCTGATCGCCTTCGAGGCCCTGCGTTACCTCACCGGCTTCGAACCGCCCAGGGCCGCCGGCGGGCGGGTCACGCTCGACCTCCGCGACGGGCTCAGCGCCTCCTGGGAGCCGTTCCCCCGCGATCCCGGCTGCCCGGCGTGCGCGTTGGTCCCGCGGTGAGCGGTACGACGGTAGCGCTGCGCGCACTGACCCTGGTGCCCGAAGGCGACGAGGTCGTGGTCGGTGACCCCGAGACCGGCACGTTCGTGACCGTTCCCGCGGTGGGCGGGGTGGTGATCTCCGCGTTGCGGCGCGGCGCGACGACCGACGAGGCGGCCGCCGAAGCCGAGGCGTTCGCGGGTGAGCCGGTCGACGTGCCGGCGTTCGTTGAGGTCCTCACCGAGCTCGGCTTCGTCGATGACCGCTCCGGCGAGGAGCGCGAAGCCGTACGCACCGCGCCCATCCAGGTCCGCCGCTGGATGGGCGGCGTAAGCCAGAGGCTGGCCCGCCCGTTCTTCGGCCCGGTGGCCTGGATCGTCTACGCCGCCTGCGCGCTGTTCTGCACCGGTGTCTTCGTCGCCTCGCCATCGCTGGTCCCCCAGCCCGCGCAGGACGCGTTCCTGCTCGGCGACATCGGCCTGAGCGCGCTCCTCCTTGTGCCCTTCGCCCTGGCCTCGACGGCCCTGCACGAGTGCGGGCACTGGCTGGCCGCCCGCGCGATCGGTGTCAGGTCCCGCTTCGGGATCGACCGCCGGATGATGCTGCTCGTCTTCGAGACCGACCTCACCCAGGTGTGGACGGTGCCCCGCCGGCAGAGGTACGGCCCGCTGCTCGGCGGGCTGGCGGTGGACGTGGTGGTGCTCGGCCTGCTGCTGAGCGGACGCCTGCTGATCCAGGCGGGCCTGTGGACGCCCCCGCCGCCGGTGGACGCCGTGCTCGCGGTGTGGGTGTACGTGAACCTGACCGGGTTCCTGTGGCAGTGCATGATCTTCCTCCGCACCGACCTGTACGCGGTGCTGGCGAACGCCCTGGGCTGCCGCGACCTGTGGCGGGTCAAGTCGTTGATGCTGCGGCGTGCGTTCGGCCGCCTCACCCCCGGCCAGGCCGAGGAGCTGGCTCAGGCGTCTCCCGCCGACCGGCGGGCCGGCCGCTGGTTCCGCTGGGTGTGGCTGGCGGGGTTCGCCGGAGTTCTCGGCTGGTTCGCGTTCTTCCTGCTTCCCGTCATCGTGACCGTGCTCCAGTGGACCGTCGCCGGTCTGGCCCTGGGCCCCCTCACGGGCCGGTTCTGGTACTCCCTCCTCTGCGCCGCCCTGCTCCTCAGCCCTCAGACGCTCGCCGCCGCTCTGGCCGTCAAGGAGTACGCCCGCAGGCTCCGCACCCGGCGCCGGGCCGCGTAACGGCGCCGCCCCTCTCCGGAGCTTGACGGATTCGAGAACGCGCTCTCTCCGGCAACCCTATCGTTATCCAACTTCCGTTGACACCAGGGTGTGAAGGCTACGAACCTCATGAGAGAGCGCTCTCTCCACATCCCCCTAGCACGAACTCTGGAGGGTTTCCATGACCCCTCGTATCCGTCGGCTCGCCGTGCCCCTGCTCACCGCGTCCGTGCTCGTCCTCGCGTCGGCGGCCTGCGGAGGCGGCGGCGGGAACGACACCGCCGGCGCAGCCGACACCGCCGCCAAGCCCGGAGAGAAGGTCAAGCTCACGATCGGCCTCTTCGGCGACTTCGGCTTCAAGCCGCTGTACGAGGAGTACAAGAAGACGCACCCGAACGTCGAGATCGTCGAGAACGTCACGCAGTTCAACGACCACCACAACAACCTGGTGAAGCGGCTGGCCACCAACGCCGGAGCGGGGGACATCGAGGCCGTCGAGGTCGGCTACATCAGCACGTTCACCGCGCAGCCCGCCAAGTTCCAGGACCTCAAGCAGTACGGGCTGGACAAGCGGCAGGGCGACTACCTCGACTGGAAGTGGCAGCAGGGCCTGAGCAAGCAGGGCGGCCAGGTGCTGGGCCTCGGCACCGACGTGGGCGGCCTGGCCATGTGCTACCGCAAGGACCTGTTCGAGAAGGCGGGGCTGCCGGCCGACCGGACCGAGGTGGCGGCGCTCTGGCCGACGTGGGAGCAGTACATCGAGACGGGCAAGAAGTTCGCCGCGGCCGACGTGGCCGGCGCGAAGTTCGTGGACAGCCCCGGTGAGATCTTCCGGGCCATGGTCAACCAGGCGCCGACCGGCCTGTACGACGCCCAGGACCAGATCATCGTGGGCTCCAACCCCGACGTGAAGAAGGCGTGGGACCTGTCCAACCAGCTCACCGCCGAGAAGCTGACCGCCAAGCTGGCCGCCTTCTCGCCGCCGTGGAACACCGGCTTCGCCAAGGGCTCGTTCGCCACGATCATCTGCCCGGCCTGGATGACCGGGTTCATCCAGGAGCAGGCCAAGGACGCGTCCGGCAAGTGGGACATCGCGACCGTTCCCGGCGGGTCGGGCAACAGCGGCGGCTCGCACCTGATGATCCCCAAGCAGAGCAAGCACCCCAAGGAGGCCGCCGAGCTGATCGACTTCCTCACCTCCAAGGAGAACCAGGCCAAGGTCTTCAAGGAGGAGGGCACGTTCCCGTCGATCCCGTCGCTCTACGACGACCCGTCGATCCAGAACTTCACCAAGCCGTTCTTCGGTGACGCCCCCATCGGCAAGATCTACTCCGAGGCGGCCAAGGCGCTCAAGCCGCAGCACCTCGGCCCCAAGGAGGCCGAGGTCCGCGTGGTGATCGGCGACGGGCTGGGCCGGGTCGAGCAGGGCAAGCAGACCCCCGACCAGGCCTGGGCGCAGGTGCTCGAGGACGTCAAGAAGATCAAATGAGTTCTCTCCCGCTCGCCGTCCCCGGCCGGCGGCGCAGGCGGGGCATGCGGCACACCCTCGACGTGAGGGTGTCGCCGTACGCCTACGTCGCGCCCTTCTTCCTGCTGTTCTGCGCCTTCGGGCTGTTCCCGCTGGTCTACACGGCCTGGGTGAGCCTGCACGAGTGGACGCTGCTGTCCGACGAGCACACGTTCGTCGGGATGGACAACTTCGGCACGCTGCTCGCCGACGGCTACTTCTGGAACGCGACGTTCAACACGCTGTCCATCGGGGTGCTGTCGACCGTGCCGCAGCTGGTGCTGGCCATCTGGCTGGCGCACCTGCTGAACCGCAGGCTGCGCTTCCAGACGTTGTTCCGGGTCTCGCTGCTGTTGCCCAACGTGACCAGCGTGGTGGCCGTGGTGGTGATCTTCAGCCAGTTGTACGGCCGCGACTTCGGCATGATCAACTGGGTGCTCTCCTGGTTCGGCGCGGGGGCCATCGACTGGGCGGCGGGCACGGCGACCTCGCACATCGCGCTCTCCACGATGATCATGTGGCGCTGGACGGGATACAACGCGCTGATCTTCCTCGCGGCCATGCAGGCCGTACCCCGTGAGCTGTACGAGGCGGCCACGATCGACGGGGCGAGCAACTTCACCCAGCTCCGCCGGATCACCGTGCCGATGATCCGGCCCACGATCATCTTCGTCGTCATCGTCTCGACGATCGGCGCCATGCAGATCATCGCCGAGCCCCTGCTGTTCGGCGCCAGCACCGGTGTCGCCCAGGGCGGCGCGGCCAACGGCGGGCCCGACCGGCAGTTCCAGACGCTGGCGCTGTTCGTCTACGAGCAGGGGTTCACCAAGTTCGACTTCGGCTACGCCTCCGCGGCGTCGTGGCTGATGTTCCTGGCCGTGGTGATCGTCGCGGGGATCAACTTCCTGATCACGCGCCGGGTGAAGGGCGGCCTGGTATGAGACTGAGGTATCTGACGCTGACCGCGGTGGCCTTCTTCTCCGCGTTCCCGCTCTACTACAGCGTGGTCGTGGCCTCCCGGCACAACTCGGCGCTGGCGGAGGTGCCGCCGCCGATGCTGCCGGGCGGCAACTTCTTCGCCAACGTGGCGCGGGTCTTCGACACCGTGCCGTTCGGGCTGGCGCTGCTCAACTCGGTCATCGTGGCGGGCTCGATCTCGATCGCGGTCATGTTCTTCTCGACGCTGGCCGGGTTCGCGTTCGCCAAGCTGAAGTTCAGAGGCCGCAACATCATGCTGCTGATCACGGTCGCGACCATGATGGTCCCGGTCCAGCTCGGCATCATCCCGCTCTACCTGCTCATGGTGAAGCTGGAGTGGACCGGCACCAACTACGCGCTGATCGTGCCGGCCCTGGTCAACGCGTTCGGCGTGTTCTTCATGACGCAGTACCTGACGCGGGCGCTGCCGACCGAGCTGCTGGAGGCGGGCCGGGTCGACGGGTGCACGACCTGGGGGCTGTTCTGGCACGTCGTGCTGCCGGCCGCACGGCCCGCGGCGGCCGTGCTCGGCATGCTCACGTTCATGTCGGCCTGGAACGACTACTTCTGGCCGCTGGTCGTGCTCAACCCGGACAGCCCGACGGTGCAGGTGGCCCTGTCGACCCTGGCCAGCGGCTACGTCAACGACTACGTGCTGGGCCTGGCGGGCACCGCGGTGGGGACCCTGCCGCTCGTCCTCGCCTTCGTCCTGTTCGGCAAACAGATCATTGGTGGAATCATGCAAGGAGCGGTAAAAGGATGATTTTCCCGGAGAGCTTCGTCTGGGGCGCCGCCACGGCCTCCTACCAGATCGAGGGGGCGGTCAAGGAGGACGGGCGAGGCCAGTCGATCTGGGACACCTTCTCCCACTCCCCCGGGAACGTGGCCGACGGCGACACCGGGGACGTGGCCTGCGACCACTACCACCGCTACGCCGACGACGTCGCGCTGATGCGCGAGCTGCGACTGGCGGCCTACCGGTTCTCCGTGGCCTGGCCGCGCGTCCAGCCGGACGGCACCGGCCCGGCCAACCCCAAGGGGCTCGCCTTCTACGACAGGCTGGTCGACAAGCTGCTGGAAGCCGGGATCTCGCCGTACGTCACGCTTTATCACTGGGACCTGCCACAAGGTCTGGAAGAGCGCGGCGGGTGGACCGACCGCGACACCGCGTATCGGTTCGCCGAGTACGCGGAGGCCGTGCACGGTCGGCTCGGCGACCGGGTCGGCCACTGGGCGACGCTCAACGAGCCGTGGGTCGCGGCCTTCCTCGGCTACGGCAACGGCGTGCACGCGCCAGGACGCCGCGACCCGGCGAGCGCCATGCGCGCCGCGCACCACCTGCTCCTCGGCCACGGCCTGGCCGCCAGGCGGCTGCGCGAGCTGGGTGCGGAGGAGCTCATGCTCGTGATCAACTCCGCGCCGGCGCTCACCCCCGCCCAGGTCAACGACCCGGACGCGGTCGCGACCCCGGCCGACGCCGCCGCCACGCATCTCATCCACGCGCTGCTGACCAGGCAGTTCCTGGACCCCGCCCTCTACGGCCGCTACCCGGAGGAGGTGCTCGCCACCGCCGAGCGCAACGGCGGCACCGGCCACATCAAGGACGGCGACCTGGAGACGATCGCCGCGCCGATCGACCAGATCGGCATCAACTACTACAACCCCTGCGTGGTCGAGGCGGGACCGGGAGAACCCGCCGACGCCGCCTGGCCGGGCTCCGAGGGCGTCAGGTTCGCCGCAGCCGACGCCCCCACCACCGCGATGGGCTGGCCGATCGTGCCGGACGGCCTGTCCAGGCTGCTGATCCGGCTCTCGCAGGACTATCCCCAGGTCGGCCTCATGGTCACCGAGAACGGCGCGGCCTTCGACGACGTCGTGAAGGACGGCCGGGTGCACGACGCGGACCGGGTGTCCTACCTCGACCGCCACCTGCGCGAGGTGCACCGCGCCATCGAGGCGGGCGCCGACCTGCGCGGCTACCTGGTGTGGTCACTGCTGGACAACTTCGAGTGGGCCGAGGGCTACCGGCGTAGGTTCGGCATCGTGCACGTCGACTACTCCACCCAGACACGGGTGCTTAAAGACAGTGCTCTGTGGTATCGCGATGTGATCGTCAGGAACGGGCTGTAGATTCCTTTCGTGCTCAAGGAGATAAGTTGAGACGTCCGACCCTGGAGGCGGTCGCCGCCCGGGCGGGCGTCTCCCGCGCCACCGCGTCCCGGGTCGTCAACGGTCAGACGACCGTCGCGCCGCAGATCCGCGACGCCGTTGAACGCGCGATCGACGAGCTGGGCTACGTGCCCAACTCCGCGGCGCGCAGCCTGGTCACCCAGCGCACCGACTCGATCGCCCTGGTGGTGTCCGAGTCGCCGACCCGGGTGTTCTCCGAGGATCCCCTGTTCTCCACGGTGATCCGCTCGGCCAGCGTGGAGCTGGAGGCGGTCAACAAACAGGTCGTGCTGATGCTGGCGTCGTCCGCCAAGAGCCACGCGCGGCTGGAGCGTTACATCGCGGGCGGCCACGTCGACGGCGTCATGCTCATCTCGATGCACGGCGCCGACCCGCTCCCGACCGCGCTGTCCCGCCTGCGTGTCCCCGTCGTCTCGTACGGCAGGCCGGCCGTCCCCGTCGACATCCCGTTCGTCGACAACGACAACGTGGGCGGCGCCGAGGCTGCGGTGCGTCACCTGCTGTCCTCGGGCCGCCGCCGCATCGCCACGATCGCCGGGCCGCTTGACATGATCGCCGGCCAGGACCGGCTGACGGGCTACCGCAACGTGCTGCGCGACTCCGACCACCGCTCGATCGTCGCGGTCGGCGACTTCACCCGCGAGTCGGGCTCGGCCGCCATGCGCCAGCTCCTGCGCGACGATCCCGCGCTGGACGCCGTCTTCGTGGCCAACGACCTGATGGCGGTCGGCGCCCTCCAGGCGCTCCGGCAGGCGGGGCGCCGGGTGCCCGACGACGTGGCGGTGGTGGGCTTCGACGACATCGACGCGGCGAAGTACACCGAGCCGCCGCTGACCACGATGCGCCATCCGGTCATGGAGCAGACGGCCGCCCTGGTGCGTCTCCTGCTCGGCCTGTTCGCCGGCGGCCCGTCCGACCCGGTCATCCTGCCCACCGAGCTGATCGTCCGCGAGTCCGCCTGAGCCTCAGTTCGCGGTGGTCCGGTCGCGCAGGACGTTCTTCTGGATCTTGCCGGTGGAGGTCTTGGGGAGGTCGGCGAAGACGACGCGCTTGGGGGCCTTGAAGCCGGCGAGCTCGGCGCGTACGTGGTCGATCAGGTCCTGGGCGGTGGCGGCGGCTCCGGGGCGCAGGGTGACGAAGGCGACCGGCACCTCGCCCCAGTGGTCGTCGGGCGTGGCCACCACGGCGCTCTCCAGCACCGCGGGGTGGCGGGCCAGGACCTGCTCGACCTCGACGGAGCTGATGTTCTCGCCGCCGGAGATGATGATGTCCTTGCGGCGGTCGCGGATCTCGACGTAGCCGTCGGGATGCATGACGGCCAGGTCGCCGGTGCGGAACCAGCCGTCCGTCGTCACGGCCTCGGTCGCCGCCTCGTCGCGGTAGTAGCCGAGCATGACGTCGTTGCCACGGGCGGCGATCTCGCCGAGCGTGGCCCCGTCCGCGGGCACGTCGGCGCCGTGGTCGTCGATGACGCGCAGCGGGGCGGCGATGACGTTGGCCACGCCCTGCCGGGCGCGGAGGGCGGCCTGCTCGTCCGGGGCCCGCTCGTCCCAGGGGGGCTGCCATTCGTTGACGGCGAGGGGGCCGAAGGTCTCGGTGAGCCCGTACAGGTGCATCACGTCCATGCGCAGCTCGCGCAGCCTGGCCAGCAGCGTCGGGGTGGGCGGGGCGCCTCCGGTGCTGATCCGCACGGTCGAGTCGAGCGGCTTCTCGTCGGCGCCCGGATGGTTCGCGATCATGGACAGCACGGTCGGCGCGCCGCTGAGGTGGGTGATGCCCTGCTCGTGCAGGAGCCGCCAGATGTGCTCGGGTTCGACCGCGCGCAGGCACACGTGGGTGCCGCCCGCCGCCGTCACGGCCCAGGTGAAGCACCAGCCGTTGCAGTGGAACATCGGCAACGTCCACAGGTAACGCGTCGCCGAGTCGAGCCGGGCGTGGAAGGCCATGGCCAGCGCCTGGAGGAACGCGCCGCGGTGGTGGTACATGACGCCCTTGGGCGGGCCGGTGGTGCCGCTCGTGTAGTTGATCGCCAGCAGGCCGCGTTCGTCGATCCGCTCGGCGGGCGCCGGCTCGGCGGTCGCCAGCAGCGTCTCGTACTCGTCGTCGCCGTCCTGGCCGGCCAGGACGAGGCGCGCGCCGGTGGCCTCGGCGATTTCGTGCGCCTTGCCGGCGTACTCCGTGGTGGCGAGGAGGACGCGGGCTCCGGAGTGCCGGACGATGTAGGTCAGCTCCTGGGCGGACAACCGGAAGTTGAGCGCCACGAGGACCGCCCCGCTCAGCGGCACGCCGTGGTGGAGTTCGAGCTGCACGTGGCTGTTGGCGCACAGGGTGGCGACCCGGTCCCCCGGCCCGACGCCGAGGCCCGCGAGCAGGCCGGTGACCGCCCTCGACCGCCGGCCGAACTCCGCGTAGCTCAGCTCGCGCTCGCCGTCGACCACCGCGATCCGGTCCCGGAACACGGCCGACGACCTGGCCAGGAACGAGGCGGGGGTCAGCGGATCGAAGGTGAAATCAGCCACGAGGCACCTCCACGCGAATGTCGGCCACCTCACCATGGTGATCGATCCGCGCCCGCCTTCCTAGCCGCCGGAGGGTGGCGGCCCGGCGGCCGGGCGCGGCTGCCAGGGCAGGCGGCCCTCCAGCTCGACCTGGAGCGAGAAGCTGAGGAACGTCCGCACCGCCACGATCACGGCCAGGACGCCCACGCTCTGGAAGGTGGGCGAGACCGCCACGGTGCGGATGATGTCGGCCGCAACCAGGAGCTCCAGCCCGAGGAGGATGGCCCGGCCCACGCCCTGCCGGAACGCCGGATAGAAGCCGGTCGCCCGGCGGGTGCGCACGTACCGGAGGGCGAACGTGACGCCGGCGATGAGGGTGCCGGCCGCGATCACGAGCACGCCGACGAAATCCAGCGCCTCACCGATCAGGTCGATGATCCCCTTCACGCGCCACCCTCCCCCCCCTCACCCCCTTCATGCCCAGATGTCGCATCCACACCCTTCGGCCGCAACGGGCGCCCTCGCCCCCTGATTTACGCCGGTTTTCTGGCGAACTCCACCCAACTGTGACCCAGGGCTGAAAGTCTGTGCGTTCTGTCAAGTTGGCCTCCGTTGGGAGATGGACAGTGCCGAAGCCCCGGGCCACCCTCGGGTGGGCATCCGCCTTAGCAGGCCTGCTGGCCGTCCTCGCCGGCTCGTTCCTGGCCCTGCCGTCGCCCGCGCGGGCGGCGGACAGAACACTCAGCGTGAGCTTCACCTGTACGGGCGGGCCGTTCAGCACCACCTCGATGACCGTGCCGATCGTCGTGCCGGACACGGCGAGCGGCACGTTCGACGTCGAGTGGAGCCTGCCGACGCTGACGTTGCGGACCGCGCCCACCACGGCCACGCAGGTCCTGGCGGCCGGCGAGCTGGTCGTGACCGGCGGGACGCACACGGACCTCAGCGGGCCGGGCGCGAACGTCACGGCCGGGTCCACGACCGTGCCCGCGGCCAAGGTGACCAGCACGGTGACGGTGACCGCCAGCACGGGCGGCCAGGTGACGATCAAGCCGTCCACTCAGGCGGGCAGCCTGAAACTGGGCCTGGTCAGCGCCCCCTCCGAGGTGACCTCGTGCACGACCACCGGCACCGAGAGCGTGGTGGTCACGGTCGGCCAGGGCGACGACGACGGGGGCGGCCCGGGCACCGGGACACAGCTCGTCGACTACGCGTGCACCAGCGACTCCGGCACGGTCCAGGACGTCAAGATCAAGGTCACGCTCACGCTGCCGGCCACCGATCCCCGGGCCGGCGAGCAGTTCTCGATCGGCTGGTCCGGCGTGTACGAGACAGGGTCCGAGCTCAAGGCGCCGGCCGAGGGGCTGACGCCGGGCGTCAAGCTCTACACCTACGCCTCGATCTCCGGGCTGCCGGGCCTGACCTCGGCGACCGGCGTGGGCACGCTGGGCACGATCACCGCCGGCCAGACGATCACCCTGCCGACCACCGCCGTGAGCATGAAGACGACCTCGCAGAAGGCCGGCACCGCACGGGTGAAGCCCGCCGCCATCAACATCGGCGGCCTGCCCACCTCGCCGCTCATCGAGTGCGAGGTGAAGAACGCGACCACCCTCGTCACCTATCCCCTGACCATCGGCGCGGGCGGCGCCTCGACTCCCTCCGAGTCGCCCTCGTCCACTCCATCCGACACGCCCACGTCGGAGTCGCCCGAGCCGACGAGCGAGAAGTCCTCGACGCCCAAGGACGGGGTCGACACCGGCGCCGGCGGCGAGGCGGGGCCCGACGGGCGGGCGTTCGTGCTCACCGGGTCGGCGCTGATCATGGCCGCCGGAGCCGGCGGCCTGCTCCTGCGGCGGCGCCCGGTCAACTGATCCTGATCGGGCACCCCTTCTGACCTGCGATCATCTTTCCCTAGATATCGGTCTGTCATGGATACCGATATTGGACATCGACCGATCACATCTGCTTGGCTCACGCTCATGCGAGACCGGGGTGAGGACAGATCAGGTGCCGTGTCCAAGATCGTGCGGCTAGCCGGGGTGGGGATGGCGGCGGGAGTGCTGGTGGCGGGGATCTCGCTGCCCGCCGTAGGAGGTGTGGGCTTCGGGCTCAAGTCGGCGACCGACGCGGTCGACCTGACGCCGGCCGAGCTCGTCGAGCCGCCACCGGCCGAGGTCACGATCGTGCAGGACGCCAAGGGCGCCGAGATCGCCCGCTTCTACGAGGAGTATCGCGAGGTCGTCGGCCTCGACAAGGTGGCCGACGTCATGAAGACGGCGATCATCTCGATCGAGGACTACCGGTTCTACGAGCACGGCGCGATCGACCTGGAGGGCACGATCCGCGCGTTCGCCAAGAACCTCCAGGCGGGCGGGGTGAGCCAGGGCGGGTCGAGCATCACCCAGCAGTACGTCAAGCAGGTGCTGCTCAACTCCGCGGGCACCGACCAGGAGCGGAACAAGGCGCTGGAGGCGAGCTACGCGCGCAAGCTCAAGGAGCTGCGGCACGCGATGGCCGTGGAGGAGAAGTACTCCAAGGACGAGATCCTGGGGAAATATCTGAACATCGCCTACTTCGGCGCAGGCGCCTACGGGGTGGAGGCGGCGGCCAAGCGGTTCTTCGGCGTGAAGGCGGCCGAGCTCACCCTGCCGCAGGCGGCGACCCTGGCCGGCGCCGTGCAGGATCCCAACGCGACCGACCCCAACCTGGGCCGGAAGCAGCGCGAGCGGCTCCGGAGCCGGCGTGACGTCGTGCTGGGCCGGATGGCGGAGCTGGGCAAGATCACCCAGGCCGAGGCGGCCAAGGCGAAGGCCGCCGGACTCGGCTACAAGGGCACAAAGCTCCCCGGTGGCTGCGAATCCAGCAAATATCCGTACTTCTGCATTTATGTGCGCAACGAGATCCTCAACAACCCCGACTTCGGCGCGACCGCCAAGGACCGGCTCGCCCTGCTCAACCGAGGCGGGCTGACGATCAGGACCACGCTCGACACCGCCATGCAGGCCGCGGCGGACAAGGCGATCCGGACGTGGGTGCACCCGAGCGACGCGCCGGTCGCCTCCGAGGCCCTGGTCGAGCCGGGCACCGGGGCCATCAAGGCGATGGCGGCCAGCAAGAAGTACGGCCTCGACCCGGCCAAGAACGAGATCTCCTACAACCTCGTCGCCGACGCCGCCCACGGCGGTGGCGTGGGCTTCCAGGCCGGGTCGACCTTCAAGACGTTCACCCTGCTCGCCGCGCTGCAGAAGGGCATGAAGGTCGACGACGGCTTCACCGTCGGCGCGGGTTACCGCGCGTCGGGCTACTCGGCGTTCAAGAACTGCAAGAACGAGAACATCGGCGACCCCACCCACACCGTCACCAACGACGAGGGCACGCCCGGCTGGAAGACGCTGCGCACCGGCACCTGGGGCTCGGTCAACACCTTCTTCATGACGCTGTCGCAGCAGGTCGGGCTCTGCGAAACGGTCACCCTGGCCAAGTCCCTGGGCATCCACCGCTCCGACGGGCAGAAGCTCCGGGAGTACGAGACGTTCACCCTCGGCATCAACGAGATGGACCCGGTGACGGTGGCCAACGCCTATGCCGCGATCGCCGCCCGGGGCAGGTACTGCGAGCCGATGGCGATCAGCCGGATCACCGACCGCGACGGCAAGACGACCAAGATCAAGCCCAGTTGCCGGCAGGCGATCGAGCCCGAGGTCGCCGACGCCGCGGCCGACGTGCTCTCCGGCGTGTTCACCCAGGGCACGATGCGTGCCGTCGGAGGCATCGGCCGCGATGCGGCGGGCAAGACGGGCACCACCGACAGCTACGCCTCCGCCTGGTTCGCCGGGTTCACCCCCGACCTGGCCGGGGCGGTGAGCATCGGCGACCCGGGCGGCTCGCAGGACAACAAACTGATCGGCATCACGATCGGCGGCCGCTACTACGGCTCCGTGGTCGGCGCCAGCATCCCCGGGCCGATCTGGAAGGACACGATGCTGGCGGCGCTGAGCAAGGTCGAGCCGTCGTCGTTCACCCCGATCGACTCGGCCCGGTTCGGCGGCTGCGCCCAGAACTGCCGGCCGGTGGCGCCCGCCCCGGACGACGACGCGAGCGCGGACGAGGCCACCGGCGACGACGCCCCGGCGCTGGCCGGCGACCCGGCAGGGACCGGCGACGGGCTCGACGGCCTCGACGGGTTCGATGGATTCGACGGGTTCGAAGACATGGGCGGCATGGGCGGCATGGATGGCATGGGCGGCTGAGTCGCCCTCCGGCGGCGGCAGCCATGGGCGGCCGTCGCCGAAGCGGCGTTACAGCTCGGCCCGGGTGGGCAGCCCCTGCCAGTCGCTGGCGCTGGTCACCGCGGCGGCGCTGAGCAGCGTCCCCCGGTGCAGGCGCTCCTGCGGGGTCAGCCCGTCGAGAGCCGCGCTGAGATAGCCGGCCACGAACGCGTCGCCCGAACCCGCCGGATCCACCACGGGCACCTGCGGGGCGGGCACGTCGTAACGCATCCGGTCGGCCCGCACGCTCGCGCCCTTCGGCCCGCGGTCCACCACGACCTCGCGCTCGGGCGTGAGCGCGGGCTTGACCAGGTCGAGCTCGTCCTGGCCGAGGAACAGCAGGTGGGAATCACAGGCCAGCTCGCTCAGCACGTCCTCGGCCTCGCGTACCGACGGCCAGAGCTCGGGCACGTACCGGACGGCGAACGAGATCAGCACCTCGGCGGTCCGGGCGGCGCTCACGGCGGCGCGGACCGCGTCGAGCGCGTCCCTGCCCAGCCCGGCCGTGACGCCGGTGACGTGCAGGATCTTGGAGGCGGCGATGCGGTCGATGGGCACGTTGCCCGGCGACAGGGCGGAGCCGGCCGAGCCGGCGCGGTAGTGGGTGACGCACGGCTCGCGGCCCACGCGTGACTCCCGCAGCAGCAGCCCGGTGCGCACGCCCTCGACGACCCGGGTGTCCGCCACGTCGACGCCCTCGCCCCGCAGCGTGGTGAGCGCTCTGGCACCGAGCTCGTCACTGCCGACCTTGCCCAGGAAGCACGCCCGGTGCCCGAGCCTCGCCAGGCCGATCGCCAGGGTGAACTCCGGCCCGCCGACGTCGAGTCTGGCGTCGTCGTCGTGGCGGACGCGGCCGCTGGACACGACTCCCAGTGCCTCGCCGAGGGTGTAGACGTCAGCCATGGCGCGACTCTAGCGGGTCGGCTCCTGCCCCAAAAATTTTTCGCGCCAATGGTGCAGGTGAGCGCCGTGATCAAACTTTATCCGTACTTTTAGCGAACTTTTTCCCTATTTAGTGCCTCACAGTAGTAGAGGAGCCGCGCGATCCCGAGCCGGCTCCAGCGATACGGGGAGAGGAATCAGCACCCTCATGAGAAAAATCGCATTAGGAATCGTCTCCGCCCTGGTGGGCGGAACCATGCTCGTGTCCGGAGGTGCCGCTGCGTCCGCGCAGACGAAGGCGCCGACGGTCGAGATCCAGAACATCTCGCCCAACCCGGTCGTCGTCAGGGGCAACAACGAGACCGAGGCCTTCTTCAAGGTCGCGGCCAGCTCCGACGTCGAGAAGGTCACGCTCACCGTCGAGCCGCAGGGCTTCCACACCCTGCGCGCCAAGGACGTCAAGGCGCTGGAGAGCTGGCGCTTCGCCGTTCCGTTCAACAAGTACGACCCCGAGGGCAAGTGGAAGGCCACGGCCAGCGGAGTCGACAAGGACGGCAAGGCCGTGTCCGACACGGCGTACTTCTACGTCGACGTCCGCAAGGGCAAGGCCGACACGCGGATCACGCGCTTCAACGCTGACCCGTCCAAGGTCCGCAAGGGCAAGTCGATCTACTTCTCCGGTCGTCTGCAGGTCGACGACCACGGCTGGGAGGGCCTGCGCGGCCAGCAGGTCAAGGTCCTCTACCGGGCCAACGGCTCCAGCGGCTGGAAGTGGGTCGCCTCCACCAAGACGACATGGGGCGGCAAGTTCGTGGCCAAGTCGCGTGCCTACAAGAGCGGCACCTTCAAGGCCGCCTACTCCGGCAACTGGAAGCTCCAGGGCGCCGAGAGCCGCACTGACTACGTGCGGGTCTACGGCAGCCGGTGGCACCACCACCGGTAACCACACCATCTACGGCAGCCGGTGGCACCACCACCGGTAACCACATCTGAGCGCGGCCCGGTCCCCCTCTTCGGGGGGCCGGGCCCGTTCGTTTCCCCGGCCGGTCTGAGTGGCCGTTCTGGGGGTAGCGTCGAATTATGGTTGACGATCCGCTGAAGGGGTTCGATCCGTTCGACATCTTCGACGCTGAGGCGGCCAGGCTCGACCGGTTCTTCTCCGGTCTCGACGACGAGGGCTGGGGGCGGCCGTCCCGCTGCGAGGGCTGGACGGTCCGCGACGTTCTCGGCCACCTGGCGGGCGAGGAGCTCTACAACCACGCCTGCCTCGACGGCAACGTCCAGGTCCTGCTCGCCCGGCTGGCGCGTGAGGGGATCGACGGCTTCCACGACTTCAACGAGTGGTCCGTACGGCAACGCCGTACGGTGCCCGTGGAGGACGTGCTGCGGGAGTGGCGCGCCGAGAACGGCGAGACGCGCCACCGCATGCGGCTGCTCGGCCGCGACGGCCTGATCGACACGATGGCCGGGCCGTACCCCGTGGGGCTGCAGACCTTCCACTACGACTCCGAGTACGCCACCCACGCCGACGACGTCGGCGCCCCGGTCTCCGCGGAGGAGGCCGATGGCCGGTGGTACTGGCGGGCCGAGGTCGGCCGGTTCGTGCTGGCGGAGCAGGGGGCCGACGTCCAGGTGGAGCCGACCGGCGAGCAGATGTGGGTCCACGCCGGCGGAGAGAGCGCGTCGCTGCCCTTCCCGGAGTTCGTCGAGGCGACGGTTGGGCGGTTGCCCGCCGGGCATGGGGTCGATCCGCGACTCATCGCCAGGCTGAGGTGCCTGGCCTGAGGGGAGACGACATGTGGCTACGCGACCGTCAGGGCACCGAACCGTTGAACGCTCGCAGTCCGCTGGGCGCCCGGCGGACACTGTCGCTGGTGGCGCTGTTGATCGGCGTGCTGGCGACGGTCTTCTTCGTCACGCGCGCCATGATCACCGGTGCGGACGTCTGGGTCTGGGAGGCCGCGATCGCGGCCGCCGTAACCATCATCGCCGCCGTGGACCTGGCGGTGATCAGGCACCGCCGCTCGCGTGATTAGGCCGGTCACGCGACCAGTACGGCCACCGACTCACGCGGGTCACGCGGGTCACGCGGGCCACCCGGGTCACGCGATCAGTACGGCTACGACCAGGAGCACGAGGACGACGAGTGCGCACACCACGATCAGCCAGACGCGCCCCGTCACCCACAGGCGCAGGCGCGGGACCGAGTTCCCGGTCGCCCCGGCGCGGTTGATCTTCGCGACCCGCTTGGCCAGTGCGGGGTCGTCCGCGAGGAGGGCATGCTCGATCTCAGCGAGGATGCGGCGTTCCCGCTCGGAGAGACTCATCGCGATCACCATTGCCCAGAGGCCCGTTAAAACCTCATACCCACAAGTAACCGCCCAAAGCGGAAACGTAGGCGGCAGCCGGGACAAAATCGCCTTCGCCCCACGTTCCCCGGATGACCAGGGTCGTCAATCCTTCGCCTCGGGGTCCAGGCCGAGGACGGACCGGCCGCCGTCCACGGCCAGCGTCACGCCGTTGACGAAGGCGGCGTCATCCGACAGGAGGTAGGCCACGGCCGCGGCGATCTCGTCCGCCCGCGCCACCCGGCCGAGCGGGTGCAGCCGCGCCATGTCCCGCGAGACCCCCTCCGCCGCCTCGGGAGTCGCGAGCGCCAGGAACTCCTCGTACCTCTCCGTGGCCACCGATCCCGGGGCGACGGCGTTGACCCGGATCCCCCGCTTGCCGTACTCCACCGCGAGCGCCCTGGTCAGACCCTCGACGGCGGCCTTGGCCGTAGAGTAGGGCAGGCTGCCCGGCACCGGGCGGCGCGCCTGGTGCGAGGTGACGTTCACGATCGCGCCCGGCGTGCCAGCCGCCAGGAAGCGGCGCACGGCGGTGGCGCAGCCGACGACGGCGAGGTCGAGGTTGGCGGTGATCAGCGCGCGGATCTCGGCCGTGGAGGCGGTGTGGACCGAGGCGTCGCGGAAGACGGCGGCGTTGTTGACCCAGCCGGCCAGCGTGCCCGCGTCCTGCGCGAGGTCGGCCGCGCGCTCGACGACGGCCTCGTCCGAGGCGTCCCCGACGACCGTGATGACACCGGAGCCGGTCCACGCCGGCGCGCCGGCGTCACGCTCGACCGCCACCACCGTCCCCTTGCCGGACAGCCGCTCGACGACCGCCCGGCCGATGCCTCGTCCTCCACCGGTCACTACGTACGAAAGCTCCATGATCAATACGTTATCCAGCTGACGTGACACGTATCACCGCATTCCTGGACGGCGGACGGGGAAGTGGTCCAGGTGTGATCGCCGACCCACGAGCGTCCCTCCGCCTGGTCGTCGCACTCGCGATCACCCAGACCGCCGGATACGGCGTGCTCTACTACGCGTTCTCGGTGTTCATCGGCCCGATGGCCCGCGACCTCGACGCCGGGGTGGCCCAGCTCACCGGCGCGATCACGCTGGCCGTGCTGATCTCGGGGCTGGTGGCGCCGCTCGTCGGACGGTGGCTCGACCGCCACGGCGGGCGCGGCCTGATGACGGCCGGCTCGGTGCTCGGCGCGGCCGCCGTGCTCGCCTGGTCGCAGGTCCAGACGGTCGCGCAGCTCTACCTGGTCTGCGCTGTCCTCGGCGTCGCCTCCGCCATGGTCCTGTACGAGGCCGCGTTCGCGGTGATCGTCGCCTGGTTCGACGCGGCCCGCCGGGCACGCGCGCTGCTCGCGGTGACCGTCGTCGCGGGCTTCGCCTCCAGCATCTTCCTGCCCCTCACCGGCTTCCTCGTCGACAGGTACGGCTGGCGGCACGCCCTGGTCGTGCTGGCCGCCGGCTACGCGGTGACCACGATCCCCCTGCACGGCCTGGCCGTACGCGGGCGCCCCGTCCCGGTCTCCGCCCGCCGGGGCGAGATCGTCGGCTCGGCGGTCCGCGAACGCCCGTTCTGGCTGCTGGCCGCCGCGTTCCTGACGCAGACGGGCGCCGTGGCGGTCATGGGGGTGCTGCTCGTGACGTACCTGATCGCGCTCGGTCACCCGCCCGTCTTCGCCGCCGCCGTCGCGGGGCTGCTCGGCGTGCTGTCAGTGACGGGCCGGGTGCTCACCACCGGCCTGCAGGCCCGCTGGCCGGTCTCGCGGATCACCGCGGTGGTGTTCGGGCTGCAGGGCGTCGCGGCGGTCCTCCTGCCGCTGACCGGGCGCGGCGTGCCGGGCGCGGTCGGCTCCGTCGTGCTGTTCGGGCTGGGTTTCGGCGTGGGCACGATCGCCCGTCCGGCCCTGCTCACCGAGAGGTACGGCACCGCCGCGTACGGGGCGCTGAGCGGGGCGCTGGCCCTGCCCATCACGCTCGCCAAAGCGGTGGCCCCGCTGCTCGCGGCCGGGCTGGCCCAGGTGGCCGGATACCCGGCGGTGATGGGCGCGGTGGGGGCCGCGTGCGCGCTCGGCGCGGTGTCGCTGGTGGCCTACGATCGCCATGGGCGAACAGGACCGGCGCCCGCGGGCGAACACGTAAGGTAGCCGTATGGATACCCCCATCGAGGTCCTGGGTCGCGTGTTCGGTTACGACTCGTTCCGGGCCGGCCAGCAGGAGATCATCGAGCACGTCGTGGCGGGCGGCGACGCGCTCGTGCTCATGCCGACCGGTGGCGGCAAGTCGCTGTGCTACCAGATCCCGGCGCTGGTGCGCCCCGGGGTCGGGGTGGTCGTCTCGCCGCTGATCGCGCTCATGCAGGACCAGGTCGACGCGCTGACGGCGCTCGGCGTGCGGGCGGGGTTCCTCAACTCGACCCAGGAGTTCGACGAGCGGCAGCGGGTCGAGGCGGCGTTCCTGGCGGGCGAGCTCGACCTGCTCTACCTCGCGCCCGAGCGGCTCCGGGTCGACTCGACGCTGCGGCTGCTGGCCAAGGGCGAGATCTCGCTGTTCGCCATCGACGAGGCGCACTGCGTCTCGTCGTGGGGGCACGACTTCCGGCCCGACTACCTCGCGCTGTCCGAGCTGCACGAGCGCTGGCCCGAGGTGCCGCGCATCGCGCTGACCGCGACCGCCACGCCGGCCACGCACGCCGAGATCTCCTCGCGGCTCGGCCTGGAGCAGGCCCGCCACTTCGTGGCGAGTTTCGACCGGCCCAACATCCACTACCGCATCTCGTCCAAGAACGAGCCCAAGCGGCAGTTGCTGGAGTTCCTGCGGACCGAACACCCCGGCGAGGCGGGCATCGTCTACTGCCTGTCCCGGTCCTCGGTCGACAAGATCGCCGACTTCCTGGTCGACAACGGCATCGCCGCCGTCCCCTACCACGCCGGTCTCGACGCCCGCACCCGCGCCGCCCACCAGGCCAGGTTCCTGCGCGAAGACGGGATGATCGTGGTCGCGACGATCGCGTTCGGCATGGGCATCGACAAGCCCGACGTGCGTTTCGTGGCCCATCTCGACCTGCCCAAGTCGGTCGAGGGCTACTACCAGGAGACCGGCCGGGCCGGGCGCGACGGCCTGCCCGCCACCGCCTGGCTGGCCTACGGCCTGCAGGACGTCGTGCAGCACCGGCGGCTGGCCATGGAGGGCGACGAGGCCCACCGGCGGCGCCAGGTGCTCCACCTCGACGCGATGCTGGCCCTGTGCGAGACCGTCGCGTGCCGCCGCGTCATGCTGCTCGACTACTTCGGCCAGCGAGATTCCGAGCCGTGCGGCAACTGCGACACCTGCCAGACACCGCCTGAGTCGTGGGACGGCACCGTCGCCGCCCAGAAGGTGCTCTCGACCGTGCTGCGGCTGGCCCGCGAGCGGCGGCAGAAGTTCGGGGTCGGCCAGATCGTCGACATCCTGCTCGGCAAGAAGACCGCCAAGGTGCTCCAGTTCGGCCACGAGTCGCTGACCGTGTTCGGCGTCGGCACCGAGCTGACCAACACCGAGTGGCACGGAGTGGCGCGCCAACTGCTGGCGCAGGGGCTGCTGGCGGTCGAGTCCGACTATGGCGCGCTGGTGCTCACCGACGCCAGCGCCGACGTGCTGCGCGGCGAGCGCCAGGTGCGGTTGCGCCGCGACGCCCAGCGGCCGGCCCGTGCCAAGTCCTCCGGCGGCGGCGCCGGTGCCCGTCCCGTGGTGGAGCTGCCCCAGGAGGCGGCGCCGGTGTTCGAACGGCTCCGCGCCTGGCGGGCCGCCACGGCCAAGGAGCAGGGCGTGCCCACCTACGTGATCTTCCACGATGCCACGCTGCGCGAGATCGCCACGGTTTCGCCCGCGTCACTGGCCGACCTGGGCCGGATCAGCGGCGTGGGCGAGAACAAACTGGCCAAATACGGTGAGCAGGTCCTGGAGACGCTCGCGTCTTCCTGACCTCCGCCCGGAGTGGGCGGCTGCGGTGACGGCCCACTCGAAGTGGCTCCGAAGAAGTGCCCGAGGTGGCCCCGAGAGGCTCTGAAAGCGACTCCGGGAGACGCCCTGAGGGTGGCCTCGCGGCTTCGGAAGGGCTTCGCGGGGGCTCTGAGGGGTGGCGACGGCCGCACGAAGAACGGTCGTCGCCACCGCGCTGCTCGCCACTTCGGCGATCAGCTCATTCCACATTAGCCGGACCAAGCGTGCATCCTGCACTTCTGTCCATATGAGCGGCGTGTTCCCTTTTCGTCAATGGGTACCCCGCGAGCCGTTGCTTCCCGCCACTGCTCGGGGTCAGAAGCGGCAGGGCGGGCTCCAGCCGGGGTCCCGGCCCAGGAAGGCCAGCAACCGGTCTTCCGCGGAGGCTCGCCACGGCTGGTCGAACGGCTCGGCGAAGCGCTCCGGGCGGTCGGCGTCCGTGACGAGGGCATGGACGCGGCCGAGCAACTCGGCCGCCATCAGGGCCGGCATCGGGCGGGATCGTCCGCAGGCACGGGCGAGGTCCCACGCGTGCACGGCCACCTCGACGGCACCGACCTCCGCCACCGCCCTCGCCGTCATCGGGCACCCCTCGACGGTCACGACGTGATCGCGTACCTGATGGGCCCACGCGCCGAGCAGCTCGGCCGCCCGATCCCGCAACACCAACACCGGATCCCGCTCCCAACCTCCAGCCCGGAGCCCACGACCACCACTCGCTTCCTCACTCACCCCACCACCGGCTCCCCCACTCCCCTCAGCCCCGGCTTCCCTACTCCCCTCGCTGCCTGGTTCTCCATTCCCCGTAGCTCCTGGTTCTCCATCCCCTTCAGCTCCTGCTGCTCCATCCCCCTCGCCGCCTGGTCCTCCATTCCCTTCAGCTCCCGGTCCTCCATTCCCTTCAGCACAGGGGGTGATCCGAGCCCCATCGCGGAGGGTGATCCGGGGCCCTTCACCGAGGGTGATCTGAGCGAAGTCGGCCGCCTCGTTCAGGGTCGTAAGAGAGTCGTCCAGGTGGGCCAGCAGATCTCCCACGTCCCAGTCGCGGCAGGGGGTGGCGCGGTGCAGGTCGTCTCGGGTGATGACGCGCAGGCTCCCCAGCGCGTAGCCGATGGCGCGTTCGAGCAGGCTCACCCCTTCGAGCATCGAGCCGGTCATCACGGCGTCACCCCGAAGGGCCGGAACGCCAGGGTGATTCCGGTCGCCTCGGCCTCATGGCCGATGCCCTCGTCCGCCGCCGGGCCGGACCGCCTACCACCGGACCGCCCACCACCGGGGCGCGCGACGGCTGTGGCCGCGACGGTGCCGGGCCAGGTGTGCGACTCTCCCATCTCCACCTCCTCGTCACGTGTACAGACAACTCGGGCGCGAGGAAGTCATCGGACACCGGGCAACGACCCGGGCGGCGAGCGGTCGGGAGAGGAGAGATCAGCCAGGCAAAGGGGCACGCACCCTATGTCGCAATTGCAGACACTCGCCCCTTGGATCCAGCAATTCCCTATCGCCCTTCACCTACAATTGCCGCACATCACTATTTTCGCCTGACGTACCCTTAAGGTCATGGATCCACCCGGCGGTCTCCACGAATGGGACGATCGCGGCAGAAAACGCACAGTCGTGACCGGATGCCTGGTCATGTGCGTGATAGGCGGAATTATCTGGCTCATTGTCCTGAGTATGATCCTATATTTTATTTGTCGATCATAAATAACCATTTGAAACGTGCGACGTGCGGCGGCACTTGTGACCCGAGAGCCGGAAGATTCGACAGGACGGTCACCACATCGGAATAGCGTTCGCGTTCAACCGAGCCCGGCTCAGCGCGACAACACCCGCTCGGCGAAGCCGGTGACCGCGTCGAGCACCTCGTCCTTGTTCGTCTCGTTGAACACCTCATGCCTGGCCTCCGGATAGATCCGCTCGGTCAGGTCACCGCCACGGATCTCCTCGATGCCGATGCGGCTGCCCGCGAGCGGCACGAGCTGGTCGTCGGCCCCGTGCACCCAGAGCGTGGGCAGCGCGCCGAGCGTGCCGCCCTTGGAGATGGCGGTGAGCGCGGCGGCGAGCGCCTCCAGCGCCGCGGGTGGTCACGCGTCCAGGCGAGGACCGGCGAACGATTCCAGGAACGGTTTCGGGTCGGGTGCGAGCTAACGGGGCGGTTGCGGCGTCCAACAAGGAAGGTGAATGCCTTCTGTTCCCCGCCTCGTGCGGGGTTCGTCTGACCCATGACCGTACTGGAGCAGTGATTTGACCCCCTATCGCCCACGCCGGACCCGCTCTCTCGGGGTGACCGAGACACGCGGATGGAACGTGAAGGTCATCGGCATCTCGGCAGGCCAGGACCTGCCCGACGACTTCGAGGTGGAGGCCGCGATGCTGGCGGCCGAGCGGGAGCTCCCCGAGCGGGCGGGCATCGCGTTCGTCGTGGTGCACCGCGGCACCGAGGCGCTGTGCGCGAACATCTGCTGGTGGCAGGCCGACATCCTCTATCACCGGGTGTGGCGGGCCGATCTCGGCACCACCGACCTGGTACGGGTTCCGGCCGACGGGCCGGCCGCGTGCGTGTGGGAGCTGCTGGCCATCGACCACGAGCGGCGGGCCTGGGTGCACCACGTGCTGGCCCGTCCCGACGACCCCGACTACCCCGGCTACCTCGCCGCTGACCCGCTGGTCGAAGCAGCCTGACCGCCCGCGTAGGCCGCAGGCCCGCGTGTAGGCAGCCAGAGCCGGTCTCGCGGGTAAGGCGGCCTGACCGCGCCCACGCACGGAGGCGGGATGACCCATGCCCGCGCGCTGGTCCGCCGGGCAGGTCAGGCCAGGTTCTCGGCGTCGTCGAGCTTGAGGCGGGCGCCCTGCTCGTACGCCTCGGCGAACGCCCCCTCGCCCAGCGCCTCGCGGGCCAGGGTGGTGGCCTGGTCGATCTCGGGGTAGTCGGGCGGCGCGGCGGGAGTCTGGTTGGCCCGCCTGGCCTCGGCGGCCAGGCCGAGCAGCCGGGCGGCCCCATCGTGGCGGCCGGTCGCGGCCAGCGCGGCGGCCAGCCCCTCCACGGCCCGCACGATCGAACGCGGATCACCGATCTTCCTCGAGGCGGCGTACGCCTCCAGATGCAGCTCCCTGGCCCCCTCCGGGTCGCCCCGCGTCGCCCGGATGAAACCCAGCTCGATCAGGACGGTGGGGAGCTGCAGGGCGGGCTGGTCGGCCGGATCGCGCGACACTCCGTCGAGCAGCCCCATCAGGTGGGTCTCGGCCAGGTCGAGCCGCCCGGCGCGGCGCGCGGCGCAGCCCAGCCCCATCCCGGCCATGAGCCGCCCCTCCCGGTAGCCCTGCTCGATCGAAAGGCGCAGTGCGCGCCCGCACAGCTCCATCGCCCGCTCGTACGCCCCGCTCCGCAGCGCGACCCAGCCCAGCCAGGAGGTGCGCCGGGCGGCCTCGGGCCACAGGCCCAGCTCCTCGGCCAGGCGCAGGCTCTCGGTGAACAGCCGGGCGGCTCGTTCGGTGTCGCCCGCGATCTCGGCCTCTCCGGCCAGCCACTCCATGGCCTGGAGCTGTCCCCAGCGGTCACCGAGCTTCCTGAACAGGCGCAGGCTCTCCCCGCCGTCGCGTTCGAGGGCGGTCAGGTCGCGTTGCGTGTAGGCGTTGCGAGCTCGCCTGCTCAGCGCCGCCGCGATGCCCCACTCGTCGCCGATGGCGCGGCAGGTGGCCAGCGCGCTGGTGACCAGGTCGTGCTCCACGAACATCTCCGCGGCGGACAGCGCCAGGAACAGCTCGGCGCGGGCCCGCTCGCGCGGGTCGCGCACCGCCCTCGTGTCCCAGGTGACGTCCTGGTCGTGCATCAGCGCGAACCCCGCGTGCCACGCGGCGGCCCTGGCCCGGCCGGGCGCCTCGCCTTCGACGGCCAGTGCCGCCTCCAGGGACCGCCGGGCGTCGGCCAGTCTGCCGCGCAGGAACCAGTACCAGGTCAGCGCGTTCGCCAGCCGAATCGCGTCGTCGGCGTCGCGCTCGCGGGCCGCCGTGTCGAGCGCCGCCCGCAGGTTGGCCGCTTCCGCGTCGAGTCGCCGCAGCCATGTGCCCTGCTCGGGGCCGTAAAGGGCGGGCTCCGCCCGCAGGGCCAGCGCCAGGTAGTGGCGGGCGTGCGCGTGTCGTACCGGCTCCAGCTCGCCCGCGTCGGACAGGCGGTCGAGGCAGTAGGCGGCCACCGACTCCAGCAGCCGGTAGCGGACACCCGCCGGGCTGTCGGTGACGACCACCAGCGAGCGGTCGACCAGCCGGGCGATCAGGTCGAGCACGTCGAGCCCGTCGCCGCCGCAGACCTCCTCGGCCGCCTCCAGCGTGCAGCCGCCGGCGTGGACGGCGAGGCGGCGCAGCACGACGCGTTCGGGTTCGGTCAGCAGCTGCCAGCTCCAGTCGATCACCGCCGTGAGCGTCCGCTGGCGCTGGGGGGCGCCGCGCCGGCCGGAGGCGAGCAGCCGGAACCGGTCGTCGAGCCGGGCGAGCACCTCGCGCACGCCGAGCGCCCGCACCCGGGTCGCCGCCAGCTCCAGCGCCAGCGGGATCCCGTCGAGCCGGTGGCACAGCTCGGCGACCGCGCCGGCGTTCTCCTCCTCCAGCGCGAACCCGGGCGCGGAGGCGGCGGCCCGCGCCACGAACAACCGCACCGCGTCGGACCGCCCCACCCGCTCGACCCGCTCGACCTCTATACGAGACTCCGCGTCGGGGGACGGGCCGGGATCGGGCGTGGGGAGGCTGAGCGGCGGAACGCTCCACAGGGCCTCGCCGGACACGGCCAGCGGCTCGCGGCTCGTGGCCACGACGCGCAGGCCGGGAGCCGCGCGCAGGAGCCGCTCCGTCAGGGCGGCGACCTCCTCGACCAGGTGCTCGCAGTTGTCCAGGACGAGCAGCAGCCGCCGGGACCGCAGCGCCTCGGCCAGCCGGTCGGCCGGATCCGCCTGCTCGGCGCCGTCGCGGATGTCGAGCGCCGCCATGACGACCTCGGCCGGGGAGCCCGTGCCCGAGTCGAGCGGGCCCAGCTCGACCAGCCACACCCCGTCCGGGAAGTCGCCGAGTGACCGGGCGGAGACCTCCAGCGCGAGCCGCGTCTTGCCCACGCCGCCGGTGCCGGTGAGGGTCACGAGCCGGTTGGCGCGCAGCAGCGAGCGCACCTCGGCCACCGCGCCGTCCCGGCCGATCAGCTCGCTGAGCGAGGCGGGCAGGTTGGTGGTGGGCCGCTCGGCGCCACCGATCAGCGTGGGGTCCTGCCCGAGGATCGCCTGGTGCAGGCCGGCGAGCTCGGGCCCGGGGTCGAGGCCGAGCTCGACGGCGAGCAGTTCGCGCAGCTCGCCGTAGCCGGCGAGCGCCTCGCCCTGCCGGCCGGCGCGGTAGAGGGCGCGCATGTGCGCGGCGCGCAGGCGTTCCCTGAGCGGGTGGCGGGCCACCAGGTCGGCCAGCTCGCCCACGAGCAGGCCGTGCTCGCCGAGGTCGATACGGGCATCGGCGTGTTGTTCCAGCGCGGACAGCCGCTGCTCCTCCAACCGGGCTATCGCGATGCGGGTGAACTCCTCGTCGGCGAAGTCGGCGTACGCCGGGCCGCGCCACAGCCCGAGCGCCTCGGCCAGCAGATCGGCCCTGGCACGCGGGCTCTCGGCGGTCTCGGCGCGGGCCAGCAGCGCGGCGAACCGGGTGGCGTCGACCGCGCCGGCGTCGAGCAGGTAGCCGGGGGCGCGGGAGACCACCAGGCGCCTGCCACCCGGCTCGGCCTCCTCCAGCACGCGGCGCAGCTGCGAGACGCGCACCTGAAGCGCCGCGGCCGGGTTGCCCGGCGGCTCACCACCCCACAGGTCGTCGACCAGCTGGTCGGCCGAAACGACCCGTCCCTCGTGAACGAGCAGGTCGGCCAAGAGCGCGCGCACCTTCAGGCCCGGGACCGTGACGGTGTCCCCGGCGTCGGTCCAGACGGCCAGCGGCCCGAGAACACTGAAACGCATGTTCGATATTTTATGGGGCACCTTAAGCCGACGAGAAGAAGTCCTTAAGCCCTTTCCCTCACCGTTTGCCGCAACTGTTTGCCGTATGGGAAAGGGAAACCTGATGGACACCGCACCCCTGGCAGGACGGCGGGAGTGGATCGGTCTGGCCGTGCTGGCCTCGGTCGCCCTGTTGCTGTCGCTCGACGTCAGCGTGCTCTACCTGGCACTGCCACATCTCAGCGCGGACCTCGGGGCCACCGCGCCCCAGCAATTGTGGATCATGGACATCTACTCGTTCCTGCTGGCCGGTTTCCTGGTCACGATGGGCACGCTGGGAGACCGGATCGGCCGCCGGAGGCTGCTGATGATCGGGGCGGTGGCGTTCGGCGTGGCCTCCGTGGCCGCCGCCTACTCCACGAGCGCCGAGATGCTGATCGTGAACCGGGCGCTGCTGGGGATCGCCGGGGCGACGTTGATGCCGTCGTCCATGGCGTTGATCCGCAACATGTTCACCGACACCAAGCAGATGGGCGCGGCGATCGGGCTGTGGTTCGGCTGCTTCATGGTGGGCATGGCGCTCGGGCCGCTCGTCGGCGGGCTGCTGCTGGAGCACTTCTGGTGGGGGTCGGCGTTCCTGCTCGGCGTGCCGTTCATGGTCGTGCTGCTGCTCACCGGCCGGACGCTGCTGCCCGAATATCGCTCCCCGGAGGCGGGCCGGCTCGACCTGGTCAGCGTCGCCCTGTCGCTGGGGACCATCCTGCCGATCATCTACGGGCTGAAGGAGGTGGCCAGGAGCGGCTGGCAGATCCTGCCCCTCGGCGCCGTCGTGGCCGGGCTGGTGCTCGGTGTGATGTTCGTACGACGGCAGCGCACCCTGGCGAGTCCCCTGCTGGACCTGCGGTTGTTCGACAACCGTGCCTTCGCGACCACGCTCTCGCTGCTGCTGCTCGGCGGCATCGTCATGGCGGGCACCACGTTGATGTCCACGATGTACCTCCAGATGGTCGAAGGGCTGTCGCCGCTCCAGGCGGGGCTCTGGCTGCTGCCGCAGAACTTCGCCATGATCGTCGCTCTGGCGCTCGGCCCGGCGCTGACGCGCTGGATGCGTCCCGCGTACGTGATGGGCCTCGGGCTGCTGGTGGCGACGCTCGGGCTGCTCGTGCACACCCAGGTGCCCAGTTCGGGCGGCACCGGGTTGCTGGTGATCGGCCTCGCGCTGGCCTCGGCCGGCATCGCGCTGCCGATGAGCGTGGGCAACAGCGTGATCATGACGGCGGCCCCGCCGGAGAAGGCGGGTTCGGCGGCGGCGCTGTCGGAGACCGGCGGCGAGTTCGGGGTGGCCGTGGGCGTGGCCGTGCTGGGCAGCCTGGGCACCGCCGTCTACCGCGCGACGCTGCCGGAGACGCTGCCCTCGGAGAGCGCCCGCGAGAGCATCACCGCCGCCCTGCGCGTGCCCGAGGTGCTGGACATCGCCCGCGCCGCCTTCACGACGGGTCTCAACGTCGTGGCGCTGACCGGCGCGCTGATCTTCGCCGGGCTCGCGGTGGTCACGGTCGCGCTGCTCAGGCGGCACACCGTGGAGGAGCGGGTGACCACGTGAACGGACGAGGCGGTCAGGGGTCGAGCGGGGGCGCCTTGCGCATCGAGCCGCGGTAGCGCTCGGGGTCGTAGCGCCGGTCGTTGACGTCGAGCCTGGTGTTGGCCTCCGCCACCAGGTCGACGCCCAGCACGTCGGCCAGGCGGACCAGGTAGGCGGTGACGTCGCCGAGCTCGGCGCGCACCCTGGCCAGGGTGGCGGGGTCGAGGTCGCGGGACTCGTCGGGGGTGAGCCACTGCAGCTCGGCCACCAGCTCGCCGACCTCACCGGACAGGGCCATCGCCAGGTTCTTCGGGGTGTGGAACCGCTCCCAGTCTCTGACTCGGGCGAACTCGCTCAACCGCACGGCCAGCCGTTCCAACTCGATGCTCACGCCAGGCGAGCCTATCGGGCGCGAGCCGGAGACAGGTATCAGACGGCGCGCGCCGCCCTCCGGGAGGGTGACGGCGAACTCCACGACAGAAGGGCTACCCATGAGCGGTCCTTACGGCGCCTCGGAGGTCGGGTCATCCTGAAGGACCACGTCCGCCCCGATGCACACGAAACCGGCAGAAGCGGCCAGCAGTTCACCGGAGGTGGCGCGCTGCGCCTCGGCCAGCGCGGTGGCCGCGGAGTGACCGGCGGCCAGCAGCCGGTGCAGGGCGATCATGGGCTCGGCGGTCTCGGCGTCGGGGACGGAGACCACCGAGCCGATGATCGTACGCGCGCCGTGGGCGAGGAACGTGGCGCTGAGCCCGAGCAGCTCGTCTCCGGCGCGCACGATGGAGCGCCCGCTGTCGCACGCCGCGAGGACCACGATCTGCGGCGAGCGGCGGAGCCGTTCGAGGTCGTAGAGCGTGAGCGGGCCGTCCGACAGGTGCAGCGAGGAGAACAGCGGGTTGGTGGCGTGCAGCCGCCCGTGCGCGGCCAGGTGGGCCAGGCGGGCGCCGTCGAGCCCGGTGAGCACGGCCTCGGCGTTGGCCTCGGCGCCGGCCAGCACGGCCGCCTCGTGGATGCCCGCGACGGCCTCGGCCTCCGCCCGCGCCCCCGGCAGCCCCGGCCCCGCCACGGCCAGCACGTGCCCGCTCTCGCCGGGCGCGTCGGCGGCGGCGTGCCACAGCGTCGCCGAGGGCGAGACGGTGACGGGCCGCCCGGCGCAGGAGGGCAGGATCGACCACGGCAACGCCTGCAGGAAGCCGGTGGGGATCACCACGAGCGGCCGGTCGCCGATGACCCGCGCCAGCGGGCCGAACAGCATCCGGTCCAGGTGCTCGGCGGCGTGCCGCAGCATCCGGCCGGCCGCGACCCGGTTGACCCCGTGGGCACGGCCGGACAGGCGGCGCAGCGCGAAGGGAACGCGGTCGATCAGGTCCCTGACCGGCGCGGCGGCTCCGAGCCGGTGCAGCGACGGCCGGCCGCGCGCGACCGTGACGGCGTGCAGCTCACCGTCGAGCAGCACGAACTCGACGAGTGCCGCGTCCGCGAGCGCGCCGACCAGTGTGGACACCCCGACGGGGCGGGCGCCCATCGGCGAGCGGACCGCCGGCTGGCGGCGGCGGTAGTCGCGGATGTCACGTTCCAGAGCCAGCTGGCGCTGGCCCAGCCGCCCGGTGCCCTGCCCCGCCCGCCGCCGCTCGTTGATCTCGCTCATCACCGCGCGCAGCTCGGCCATCGCCCCGGCCAGGTAGGGGTCGTCCGGCGGGTGAACCGGCGGCATCAGCAGGTGGCTGGCCCGGCCCTCCTCGGCCCAGGCGAGCACCGCGTCGGCCCGGCCGGTGCGCAGGGCCATGCCCAGCCCGAGCCCGGCCAGGTCCAACCGGTACTGGCCGCTGTAGGCGCGCAGGTCGGTCGCGCCCAGGGTGGCGCGGTGCTCGTCGAGCACCCGCAATCCGGCCCTGGCCGCCGTCACCGCGCCCCGCTGGTTGTCCCTGCTCAGCCGCAGCAGCGCGGTGGCGTGCCAGGCCCTGGCCCGCAGCAGGGCGGGGCCGCGAAAGCGTGCCCTGGCCGCCTGCTCCAACTGCTTGCGGGCCTGTTCCGTCCGGCCGCGCCGCAAGGAGAGCTGGGCGGCGAGAATCCGGGCCTCCACGGCCGCGCCGGGCCAGCCCGCGGCGGTCAGGTCGACCGCGACCCGTTCCAGCAGCGCCGCCGCCGGAGCGCGGGTCCGGCCCATGGCCGGCGAGCGCAGCACCGCGAACCTGGCCAGCGCCGCCCATTCCGGCCTGCCCTGCCGGGTGAACTCGGTGACGGCCCGCCTCGCCTCCCGTACGGACTCGTCGTCGTCCCCTTCCAGGCCGGCCGTACGGGCGAGAAGCAGCCGTACCTCCGGCAGCCCGATCGCGCGGCGGTTGCGCTTCAACTGCTCGACCGCCTCGCGCGCGGCGAGCCGGGCCTCCGACACCAGGCCCACCGAGAGCAGCAACTCGCCCCGGTCGGCGAGCAGCCAGCCGAGCTGGTGCGTGCCGAGCGCCCGGAAGCGCTCCTCGGCGCCGTCGAAGTAGGCGAGGGCGGACGGCACGTCGCCGCGCAGGGCGCTGACCCACCCCAGGTTCAGCCTGACGATGGCCAGCGAGAGGTCCAGGCCGAGCTCGGTGCACAGCTCCTCGGCCTCGCGCAGGTCGGTCTCGGCGGCGGTGAACTCGTGCCGGTAGCCGTGCACGATGCCCCGGTTGGACAGCACCCGCTGCAGCCAGAGCCGATCCCCGGCGCGGCGCAGCGCCGGAACGGCCAGGCGGTATCCGGCCAGCGCGTCGTCACCGCGGCCGAGGTGGTTGAAGATCGCCGCCCGCTGGGCCTCGGCCCGGGCGCGCAGGACGCCGTGCACCGTGGGGAGCACGCTCTCGATCTCGTCCAGCGCGTGGTGGGGCCGGCCGCGCAGGCTGGCCACGAAGGCGAGCCTGATCCTGGCCTCGGCGGCCAGCTCCGGCGAACCCGCCCGCTCGCCGAGCCGCATCGCGGCGCGCAGATGGCGGGTCGCGGTGGCCAGGTCGAGCAGGTGGGTGGCCGCCACCCCCATGGCCCGCTCCGCGACCGACTCCAGCGCGGTGTCCCCTCGTGCGCGGGCCCGGCGGGCCGCGCCGGCCGCGACGGACGTCAGCTGGGCGGGGTCGGCCTCGGCGAGGCGCAGCATGGCCTCGGCCGAGTCGGTTGGGGTCCGGCTCACCTTCCGCAGTGTGGCGGACGAGCCCACGTCTGTGATGTATCAGCCGGGAGACAAACCGTCCGGGGCCGGACCGGGCGCGCTGTTGCCGTCCGCACCGAAAATCCCGACAATACGAGCTCTAGGCATGGGAGGCGCCAGATGCGTGACGACCCGACCGTCATCGCACTGGTCGCCCGGGCGCGCAAGGGCGACCAGAACGCCTGGAACGAGCTCGTGGAGCGCTACCTCCCGCTGATCTGGTCGATCTGCCTCCGGCACCGGCTGAGCCGCCCCGACGCCGACGACGTGGCCCAGACCGTCTGCCTGCGCCTGGTCGAGCATCTCGCCGTGCTGCGCACCCCCGCCGCGCTGCCCGGCTGGATCGCCGTCACCACCCAGCGCGAATGCGTCCGCGTTCTGCGGGCAGTACGCAGGCGCGAGGTCGCCGAGCAACCCATGATCGTCGACCTGGCAGCCGATGACGAGGCCACCACGATGATCGAACACGAGCTGGAACGGGCGGAGCGGCAGGCGGCGCTGCGTGCGGCCTTCGCCCAGTTGCCGGCGCTGTGCCGGAAGCTGCTCACGCTGCTCATGCGCGACCCGCCTCCTTCGTACGCCGAGATCGGCGACCGGCTCGGCACCCCGGTCGGCGGGATCGGCCCCACGCGTGCCCGATGCCTGGCCAAGCTGCGCCAGAGCCCCTACCTGCACGGCTACCTGACGGGAGAAGGCGGCGGCGATGTCTGAACGCCGATGGAGCGACGACAGGCTCCTGGACGAGCTCGCCTCGGCGATGCGCGCGGCCGAGGAGATCCCCCGCGAGGTCGTCGAGGCGGCGCGGGCGGCGTTCGCCTGGCGTGACATCGACGACGAGCTCGCCCGGCTCGCCTACGACTCCGAGGTGGACGGCGAGCCCGCCGGGGCGCTCACCCGCTCGGAGTCCGCCCCGCTGCGGGCCATGACCTTCGTCTGCCGGTCGCTGACCATCGAGCTCGAAGTGGCCGGCGACGCCCTGATCGGCCAGGTGGTGCCGAGCCAGGTGGCCGACATCCACGTACGGGTCCTGTCCGGGGTGACCGCCACGGTCCGCACGGACGAGGTCGGCGGGTTCGCCATCCGGCCGATCCCCGATCACCCGTTCCACCTGCAGTGCCGCACCTCCGACGGCATCAGCGTGGCGACGAGCTGGATCACCCTGTAGGCGGGTCCCTCCTCCTGTATCAGGCGGCTCTCCTCGTCCTCTGTCAGTACAGAGCCATCGAAGGAGAGACCATGCCGTACTCGGACGCGACCACCCCCACCGACCGATACCTCTCCCACGAGATCGTGGTGGAGTCCCGGGACGAGAGGCTGCTGCTGGCCGAGCTCGACGGGTTCGTCAGCGGAGAGCCCGACGGCGACCTCGTGCTCGGGCTGACCCGCATCAGGCTCGACGCCCTCGACCGCTTCCCGTTCGACCCCGACCTCGACGCACGGATGCGGGCCGAGGCGGGCGCCGCCACGCGCGGCGCGCAGCCGAGCGACCTCGACCGGGTGCTGTACCACCTGCGCGAGAGGTTCAAGACGACGAAGCAGTGGGTGCCCCGGATGGCCAAGATCCGCATGTACGCCGAGGGCACGCCCTACACGGGCGGCGGCCAGGGCGACCCGGAGCAACTGGCTGCCAAGGCCGAGGTGGTCATCGAACCACGCGAGTCCTACCGGGGACCCCGGTTCACGATCGGCATCCTGGACGGCGCGCTCTACCGCCACCCGCAGCTCGCCGGGCACTATCTCGCCGACTCCTCCGTGTTCGGTGTGGCCGACCACACCGACCCGCCGGCCACGCTGGGCCACGCCGTCCACCTGGCCGGCATCGTGGCCCGGCAGGCGCCCGGCGCCGACCTGGTGATCCGCCAGGCGCTCGACGCCTCCAACGAGGTCGACTCCTGGACGCTGGCCAAGGCGATGGTCCGCTTCAGCGGCGAGGTGGACCTCCTGCTCACCTCGCTCGGCGGGGCGACCTGGGACGACAAGCCGCCGTTCGTGCTGGAGCGGGCCGAGTCGCGGCTGGGCTGCGTGCACGTCGCCAGCGCCGGCAACTGGGGCGAGGTCCCGCGGCCGCGCCCGTACCCCAGCCCGACCCGCGACAGCGCGATCTTCCCCGCCGCCCTGCCCGGCGTGATCGCCGTGGGCGCCCTGGCCGGCGACGGCGGACGCGCCGGCTACTCTCAGTCGGGGCCGTGGATCAGCCTCATGGCGCCGGGCGCGCACGACGGCCTGTTCCTGGAGCGGGCCTCCCTCCTCACCCGCGACGCGCACGGCGCGCTGATCTCCAACGTCGAGCGCAAGCCGGTGAACTTCGGTGGCGTCGCCAACTGGCCGGGCACGTCCGCGTCCGCCGCGTACGTGGCCGGCGCGATGGTGGCCGTCGCCATGGCGCAGGACACGAACGTCCAGGAGGCCGCGGAGACGCTGCTCTCCGGCCACCCGGGTCTGTCCCAGGAAGTGCCGCAGGCTCGCGGCATCCGTCCCTACTCGCCCGAGCTCGACCGCTACTGACATGTCCGCGAAGGCCACCGAACTGCGCATCCACGGGGTCGCGGGGGCGTCACCCGAGTCGGTCCTGTTCCCCGACCAGGTGCGCCCCCCGCGCGAGGGCGTGGTCGGCATCTACACGCCCGCGCGCCCCGACCCGGCCGAGCCGCCCTTCTTCCGGCGGGAGGCGTACGTGTGGGGCACGCTCACCTCGGGCAGCCCCTTCAGGGCGCTGTGGCTGTTGCTGCTGCCCTTCGCGCTGGCCAACATCGCGTTCTACATGACGCCCCGGGCCGACCAGACGGGCCGGCCGGCCAAAACGGTCCGGCTCGTGGTCGAGGCGGGGCACCGGCTCTTCGCGCTCTGCCTCACGGGCGCGGTCGTGCTCGCCCTCGTCGGCGTCTCGATGGACGTCGTCGGCTGGCAGTCGGCGAGGCCGGACGGAGGCTCCACGCTGACGGTGATCGACTGGCTGATGCGGGCGGGGAGCGGCGACCACGCCCAGCGGATCGCGCTCGCCTCCCTGGTGCCCGCGCTCGCCCTCGTGGTGATGTGGCTGATCGCCCAGGTGACCTGGAGGCGCACCGACCGCTGCTCGTTCGAGCGTGACAAGTCCCGCGATGACACGGACGCGCTCCCGCTGGCGCGCCGCCGGATGTGGAACGGCGGCCACCCGGTGGGCCGGCTGCGCTCCATCCACGTGGCGGCCGGCTTCGCGCTGATCGCGCTCGCGCTGGCCGCCCCCTTCTTCCCGGAGTTCCGGGTCGCCGCTCTCGCCGTGCTGGTCGTCGCCGTCGTGCTGACCTGCGTGCCGCACGTCGCCACCAGGTACGCCCCGAACGCCGAACCGTCCTGGTCGCGCGTGCTCAACCTGTTCTGCCTGGCCCTGCTGCTCCTCGGCCTCGCCCTGTACGTCGTCGTGTTCGCCGCGGCGCTGACCGCCGAACGCCCCGGCCCCGGCGCCTCCGGACTGCCCGGCTTTCCTCACCTGCTGGTCTGGCTGTTCGGCGTCCAGATGGCCGCGCTGACCGCCGTCGCCGCCGGAACGTTCTTCCTGGCCAGGCGGGCCGCCCGGGAGAACGAGCCCGCGCTCGCGTACGGCAGGGTGCTGGGCGGGTTCGGCGGGCCGGTGGTGCTCATGCTGTCGTGGGCGCTGGCCAAGGCGTTCTCCGTCGGGCTGGCCTTCACCGTCGCGGAGGTCATGGGCACGCCGTCCTACCCGGGCGCCGCCGGGGGCGGCATCGTGTTGCCGATGCCGTACTGGTGGGCGGCGCCGGCCGGGCTGCTGGCCCTCGCCGCGGTGGCAGCGGTGACCGTGCTCCTCGCGCTGCGGTGCCGGCGGGTGTCGGCCGGCCTGCGCGACGGGGTCGCGGACCCACGCGACCGCAGGGCCCTGACGGCCGCGACGCTGACGGACAGCGTCGACACCGTCCTCGTCGCGCTGGCGGCCGTCGCGTTCGCCGCCGCCGCCACGATCGGGGTCGTCCTCGCCATCGGGCCCACGACCGTGCCGCCCGGCCCGCTGGTGCCGGTCGGGGTCTTCCTGCTCATCGTCTTCGCCGTCGTGCTCGTCCTGCTGGGCTGGCGGGCGTACGGCAACGCCACACTGCGCAGAACCGTGGGCGTGCTGTGGGACGTCACGACCTTCTGGCCGCGGGCCAGCCACCCGCTCGCTCCCCCCTGCTACGCCGAACGGGTCGTCCCGGAGCTGGTGACGTACGTGGAGCAACTGGTCGCCGGTCCGGACGACCGCGTCGTCATCTCGGGTCACAGTCAGGGCAGCGTCATCGCCACGGTCGTCGTGATGCAGCTCGACCCCGCCAGGAGGCCACGCGTCCGCCTGCTCACGCACGGCTCGCCACTGTGCCGCCTGTACGCGCGGTTCTTCCCCGGTTACTTCGGCCCGGCCGCGCTGGGGGCGCTCCGCGACCTCATGCCGAACGGCCGGTGGAGCAACCTCTACCGGCTGACCGATCCCATCGGCGGCCCGGTGCTCCACCGGCCGGGGCCCGGCGCCCCGCCCGGCCCCGAGGACCTCGACCAGCGTCTCGACGATCCCGTGCGGGGCGACGCCGACAGGGTGCTGCGCCGCCACTCCGACTACTACCTCGACGACGCCTACGCCGCCGCCCTCGGCCGGTGGGCCCACCCGGTCACTTCTTCGGCTGGTCCAGGCGGTTGAGCGCGCAGGCCAGGGCGGTGCCGTACACGACATGACCGGCGGCCATCACGATCGGACGGCCGGGCCGGTCGCGGTGGATCGGCGGCAGGACGGTCATCTTGGGCACCCAGCCCGCGTAGCTCACCACCCAGATCATCAGGCCGTAGGCGATGCCCGCCGGCACCCGGGCGCGACGGCGGCGGGCCATCAGCCCGAACAGCGCACCCGAGCCGATCCCGAAACCGAAGTGGGCGACGGCGGCCAGCGCCCCCTCGCCCGGTTTGCGCTTGCGTTCGCTGCCCGGCAGGAAGGATCGGACGATGTGCTTGGGCGGCTGACCGCCCATGAGCCCGGCGCGCTCCCCGGCGACCATCACGGCGCTCATCACCGCCGTGGCCAGCGCCCCGCTCGCGGCCCCTTTGACAAGATTTCGCATCATCAGGATCGGCTGCCCTTCGGACCGGCCGGGAAACCGCAGGCCAGCGGAACGATCTTCAGGCGGCGACGGCGGCGGACCCGGAGATCGCCCTCGGGCGTGGCGTCAGGGGGTGCCGGCTGTCAGGGGGGCCGGCTGTCAGGGGGTGCCGGCGCCTCGCAGGTAGGCCACGACCATCTCACCGACCATGGCGCGCAGCCGCGCCCGGTGCTCCGGCGCCGTCATGTCGCGGCCGAACAGCGCGCCGAACGTGTGCTGGTTGGCGACCCGGAAGTAGCAGAACGCGCTGATCATGATGTGCACGTCGACCGCGTCGGCCTCGGTGACGAAGTCGCCGCTCCGGCGGCCCGCCTCCAGGATGCGCGAGATGACGTCAAGCACCGGGGTGCCCAGGTTGGCCAGTGCCTCGGACTTGCGGATGTGCTCGGCCTCATGGATGTTCTCGATCGCGACGAGCTTGATGAAGTCGGGATGGGCCTCGTGGTGGTCGAACGTCAGCTCCGCCAGTGTGCGGATCGCCTCGACGGGCGCCAGGTGCTCCACGTCGAGGGTGCGCTCGACCTCGCGCACCTCGGAGTAGGCATTCTCCAGGGCCGCGATGTAGAGCCGTTCCTTGCTGCCGAAGTAGTAGTAGATCATGCGCTTGGTGGTGCGCGTCAGCTCCGCGATCTCGTCGACCCTCGCTCCGGCGTAGCCCGCCCGGGCGAACTCCCGCTGGGCCACCTCGAGGATCTCGGCCCTGGTGCGGTCGGCGTCACGCCGGCGCTCTCCCGCGGCTGGGCTGGCGGGCTGCGAGGTCATGGGGCTCCACGAAGCTGTCGGACCGGTCCGCCCTATCCTAAGGTCGCGGGCTCACCCACGAGTTCCGGCATGCTGTACGGCCAGCCGCACGGGCGCGTTGCCGGCGCCGTAGCCTCGGTAGCCACCCAGCCGCTGGACCAGCTCGAAGAAGACCCGCCCCACCGTGATCGTGTAGAGGTGCAGGAACTCCCCGTGCTCGTCCCGGTCGTACAACAGCCCGAGCTCCCTCAGCTCCGGCGGCACGTCGTGCCGGGCCTCCAGGTCGTCGTAGTAGTTGCCCGGGATCGGCAGCAGCAGGTCCGGACGGGCCTCGCGCAGCCCGCGCGCCGTGGTCACGAGGTCGTCGCAGGCCAGCGCGATGTGCTGCCACGGCACGTGCTGCCCGCCGACCTGCGCGATGTTGAGCACCATTCGCACCGAGCCGTCGTCGCTGGCCATCGCCTTGCTGCGCAGCAGGCCGTACGGGTCGGGCAGTTCGAGGCTCGGCAGCGGGCGCAGCCCCAGCACGCCTCGGTAGAACAAGGCGGCCTCGTCGAAGTGGTGCAACGGCTGGGTGAGCGCCACGTGGTCGATGTGCGAGACGGGCCCGCCGACCGGCTCACGCGGCCCGAAGTCCCCCACCCAGCTCGCCCTCGTCAAGTCGCCCAACAGACCGCCTTGATCGGCTCGATCCGGCAGACCAGATAGGTCCGGCAGACCAGATAGGTCTGATAGACCAGATAGGTCCGATAGACCAGATAGGTCCGATAGGCCGGGTCGGTCCGGTGGGCCGGGTCGGTCCGTGTGGCAGAAGAAGAGCCTGGTGCCGTCGGGCGCGGCGATGGCGTCGAGCGCCGCCTCGTCCGGTCCACGCTCGCGCGGCAGCACGGGTGCGAGCAGCGACCTGGCGCGCGCGGCCGAGCCCGCCGGATCGGGACTCTCCAACCCGAGAGCCGCAAGCGCGGGCGCCACCCGCGTGGACTCCGGCGCTGAAGCCACGGGCTCCGAGTCGGACTGCGGGCCGGAAGCCGCGCGCTCCGGGGCGGAGTCCGTGCCGGTGGCATTGAGGAGGATCCGGGCCTCGCGCTGTTCCCACAGCTCCACCGGCTTGGCGGTGTGCCTGCCGGTGCGCGCGAAGCCGAGCGCGGCGAGGAGGTCACGCAGCCGGTCGCCGTCGGAGTCACCCGGCCTGGATACGGAGGCGGTCAGCCCCGGCTCGGGGGCGGTCAGCCCGGATGCGGAGGCGGTCAGCTCGGCGAAGGCGAAGCCGGTGGGGATGACGGGAGGCGGGATCTGGGGAGCCAGGCCGACCGCCTCCTCCAGGGCGAGCAGCGAGCGCATCGCGTCCCTGGCCGTACGGCCGGTGTCAGCCTGGCGGAAGACGTCGTTGAACACCTCCAGCGACAGCGGCCCGTCGTAGCCGGCCTTGAGCACGTGGGTCACCAGCCCGGCCAGGTCGAACCCGCCCTGGCCGGGGAAGCAGCGGTAGTGGCGGCTCCACTGCAGCACGTCCATCGCCAGCCGGGGCGCGTCGGCGAGCTGGAGGAAGAAGATCTTGTCTCCGGGGATCGCCTCGATGCCGATCGGGTCGGACCCGCGCGACAGGATGTGGAAGCTGTCGAGGCAGGTGCCGAGGTTGGGGTGGCCGGCGAGCTGGACGATGCGCCAGGCGTGCAGGTAGTCGCTGACGTGCCGGCCCCATGCCAGGGCCTCGTACGCGATCCGGATCCCGTGCCGGGCGGCCCGGTCGGCGAGCAGGTGGAGCTGCTCGGCGGCCAGGTCGTCGTCGCCGATGCCGTCGGGCGAGACGCTGGAGCAGACGAGCAGCAGGTCGGCGCCGAGCCGCCGCATGAGGTCGAACTTGCGCTCGGCCCGGCGCAGGTTGGCGGCCAGCACCTCGGCGGGCACCGCCTCGAAGTCGCGCAGCGGCTGGTAGAGGTCGATGCCCAGCCCCAGGTCTGCGGCCCGTGCGCGGACCTGCTCGGGCGACAGCGGGCTGGCGACGAGGTCGTTCTCGAAGATCTCCACACCGTCGAAGCCGGCGGCCGCGATCGCGTCCAGCTTCTCGGCCAGGGTGCCGCTCACCGAGACCGTGGCGATGGACTTGCGCATGCCGTGCTCCTGTCAGGCGGTGACGAGGTCGGTCAGGTGGGTCAGCATCCGGGCGGCGTCGGGCTCCTTGCCGGTGAAGAGGCGGAAGGAGTGGGCCGCCTGTGACATGGCCATCCCACCCCCGTTCAGGGTCCGGCAGCCGATCGCCCGCGCCGTCCGCAGCAGCTCGGTCTCCAGCGGCAGGTAGACGATGTCGGCCACCCAGAGCCCGGGGTGCAGCAGCTCGGCGGGCAGCGCGAGCCCGGGGTGGTGGGCCATGCCGGTGGGCGTCGCGTGCACCAGGCCGTCGGCCGTGGCGAGTCCGGCCTGGTCGGCGCGGTCGGCGGCGCGGGCTCGGCCGGTCCCGAACCGGCGTTCCAGCTCGGCGGCCAGCGAGCCGGCCCTGGCGGGGTCGGCGTCGACGACGGTCAACCGGCCGGCTCCGTGCGTGAGCAGCGCGTGGGCGACCGCGGCGCCCGCGCCTCCCGCGCCGAGTTGCACGACCTCCCGGGTGGGCGCGTCGGGCAGGTCGCGGGCGAAGGACTCGGCGAAGCCGGTCCAGTCGGTGTTGTGCCCGATGGCCCGGTCGCCGTCGAAGACGATGGTGTTGACCGCGCCGAGGACCGCCGCGTCCTCCGACAGGCCGTCGAGGTGCGGGATGACGGTCTGCTTGGCGGGATGGGTGATGTTCAGCCCGTCGTAGCCGAGTCGCCTGGCCGTACGGACCAGGTCTCCCACGTCGTCGGCGGTGAGCCCGAGGACGGCGAGGTCGATCAGCCGGTAGGTGTAGTGCAGGCCGTGGAAGCGTGCCTCGCGCTCGTGCAGGGCAGGGCTGAGAGAGGCGCCGATGCCGGCGCCGATCAGCCCGATCAGATAGGAGGTCATCCACCCTCGCCTCAATGTACGAACTAGTGAGTTAGTCATATCTCATCCCGGGCCAGGAGGAAAGGGGCGGCTTCTTCCCGGCTTCCCTCTGGTTCTCCGCTGGTTCTCCGTCCCGGCTCTTGACAGGTGAAATGAGTCACTGCAGCATCAGCAATTAACTATCTAGTTCGTAACTCGCCGGAAATCTCTGGAAGGCGGACTCGCGTGGCGGGAGCCCCGGCCTCTCACGACGCGCGCCGGGGGGCAGCCGACCACCTCCATCGAAGCCGCAAGGAGCACTCGTGACCGATCGATCACCCGGCGACCAGCAGGGCACGCCGCGCAAGGCGGCACTCGCCGCCTGGATCGGCAGCGCGCTGGAGTACTACGACTTCTTCATCTACGGCAGTGCGGCGGCCCTGATCTTCTCGAAGGTGTTCTTCGACGATTCGGACCCCGCCACCGCCACTCTCCAGTCGCTGGCCAGCTTCGGTGTGGCCTACGCGGCCAGGCCGGTCGGCGCCTTCATCCTCGGGCACGTCGGCGACAGGTTCGGCCGCAAGAAGATCATGGTCTTCACGCTGATGCTGATGGGCGTCTCGACCTTCCTCATCGGCTGCCTGCCGACCCGCGACCAGATCGGCGGCCTGGCCCCGGTGCTGCTGGTGCTGCTGCGCGTGCTGCAGGGGCTGTCGGCGGCCGGCGAGCAGGCCAGCGCCAACTCCATGACGCTGGAGCACTCCCCCGCTCACCGGCGCGGCTACTACACCAGCTTCACGCTCAACGGCACGCAGTTCGGCCAGATCCTGGCCACCTTCGCGTTCATCCCGGTCGCCGCCCTGCCGGAGGAGCAGTTGCTCAGCTGGGGCTGGCGGGTGCCGTTCTGGCTCAGCGTGGCCGTCGCGGTCGCCGGCTGGATCATCCGCCGCAAGCTGGACGAGACCCCCGCCTTCGAGCGTGAGGTGGCCGAGGGCACCGTGCCGAAGATGCCGCTCTCCCTGCTCTTCCGCGATCACTGGGCGAGCGTGCTGCGCGTCGTCTGCGCGGCCCTGATCGCCACGGTCAGCACGATCTTCACCGTCTGGGCGCTCAACTACGCCACCAGCGACGCGATCGGGCTCGACAAGGCCACCATGCTGTGGGTCGGCGTCGCCGCCAACGGCGTGGCCCTCGTGACGATCCCGCTCTGGGCGAAGCTGTCGGACCGGATCGGCCGCCGGCCCGTCTTCCTGATCGGCGCCATCGGCAGCCCGATCATGATCTTCGTCTACCTGGCGGCGATCAACTCCAAGAGCTACCCGCTGATCTTCCTGGTCGGCATCCTGACGCTCGGCGTCGTCTACAGCGCCTCCAACGGCATCTGGCCGTCGTTGTACGGCGAGATGTTCACCACCAGGGTGCGTCTGTCGGGCATGGCGATCGGCACCCAGATCGGCTTCGCCATCGCGGGGTTCGCGGTGGCCTCGGCCGCCGGGATCGTCTCGCCGTCAGGCTGGCTCGGCCTGCAGGGCTGGACCGGGGTGGCCATCTTCACCGGCATCCTCTGCGCGATCAGCGCGGTCGCGGTCCTGACGGCCAAGGAGACCGCCCACGTGCCGACCGAGGAACTCGGCCGCAAGCCCGCCGGCGACGGCGTCTCCACTCCCGCCTGAGCCGCTCACCCGGGTGGGGCCGTGCTCTCACGGACGATCAGCTCCGTGGCCAGCTCCACCCGGCGGCTCTCCGGCACCTCGCCGCGCCCCATGCCCAGCACCGTGCGGGTGGCCAGCGCGGCCATCTCCTGCAGCGGCTGGCGCACCGTGGTCAGCGGCGGCCAGGCCGACTTGGCCAGCGGCAGGTCGTCGAATCCCACCACGCTGAGATCCTCGGGCACCCGCAGGCCGCGCTGGCGCGCCGCCTCGAAGACGCCGAACGCCTGCAGGTCGCTGCCCGCGAAGATGGCCGTGGGCGGGTCGTCGAGTGAGAGCAGCGCGTGGCCCTCGTCGTGGCCCGAGTCGACCAGGAAGGTGCCGCGCCGGATCAGCTCGGGCGCGGGCGGCCTTCCGGCGGTCTCCAGGGCCGCCCGGTAGCCGTCGATCCGGGCCTGACTGCACAGCATGTCGGCGGGGCCGCTGATCATCCCGATCCGCTGATGGCCCAGCTCGACCAGGTGGCGGGTGGCGGCCAGCCCGCCGTTCCAGTTGGTGGCGCCCACCGAGACGACGCCGGGCGCGGGCTCGCCCTCCGGATCGACCACGACGAACGGCAGCGACCGGGCGCTGAGCTGCGACTGCACTCCGGCCGACAGACGTGAGGCGACGATCACCACGCCATCGGTGCGGCGCGCGGCCAGGCGCTCCAGCCAGTCGCGGCCGGGGCCCGCGTGCGTGTGCAGCACGGAGATCACCAGGCTGGCCCCCGCCTCGTAGGCCACGGTCTCGGCGCCGCGCACGATCTCCATCGCCCAGGGCGACTCGACCTCGGCGAAGACCAGGTCGACCAGCCCGGCCGGGGCGTCGCCCTGGCTGGCCCGCCGCTGGTAACCGTGCTCGCGCAGCAAGCGCTCGATTCGGTGCCGGGTCGCGGGCGCGACCTCGGGGCGGCCGTTGACGACCTTGGAAACCGTGGGGATCGAGACCCCGGCCTCCTCGGCTATCAGGGCGATCGTCACCCGCCTCTTCGCTGGCATGGTCGGGAGTGTACCGAAACTTTCGGACCGGAAACGCTGCCAATCCCGTTGTCGAACACGTGGCACGCTGGTCGCGTCTGCTCCTGGCAGCGAAAGTATCGGGGAGTCCACGAAACTCTTGGCCTGAGGAGAGCCCTCAGGGCGTTGCCCGCCGCGAACAGCAGGGCCGGCCCAGCGTCGGGCGACCTGCTCACCGCGCGTCCCAGACCCGGTCCAGGAAACCGGCGATGAGCGGGGCGATCTCCGGCAGGTGGGTTTCGAGGGCGAAGTGACCGGTGCCGAACAGGTGGAGTTCGGCGTCCGGGACGTCGCGCAGGTAGGCGCGAGCGCCGGGCTCGGGGAAGAACGGGTCACCGACGCCCCACGTGATGAGAGTGGGCGGGGTGTGCTCACGCAGCCACGCCTGCCAGCGGTCGTACCGCTCAACGTTGGAGTGATAGTCGAACGCCAGCGCCACCTGCGCCTGCCTGCGGCCGGGCAGATCGAGGAAGTGCTGGTCGAGCGTCCAACCGTCCGGAGCGATCAGGGTGAGGTCGGCGACGCCGAGCTCGTACTGTCCGCGCGTGCCCTCCGGGGTGAGCAGACCTCGGATCGTCTCCTCGGCGCCGGGCGTCTCCGGGCGCAGCGCGATGAAGTCGCGGGCGCCGTCCGACAAACCCTCGACGTAGGCGTTTCCGTTCTGTACGACCAGGCCCGCGATCCACTCAGGGTGCCGTTCGGCGAGGCGGAAGCCGACCGGTGCGCCGAAATCGAACATGTACATCACGAACCTGGTCAGGCCGAGCCCCCGCACGAAGCCCGCGGTGATGTCGGCGAGCCGGTCGAAGGAGTAGGTGAAGTGGGCCGGGGCCTCGGTGCGGCCGAAGCCGGGGTAATCGGGAGCGATCAGCCGGTAGCGCGTGCCGAGCCCGTCGATGAGGCGGCGGAACTGGTGTGAGGCCGAGGGGAAGCCGTGCAACAGCAGCAGCACCGGCGCGTCCTCCCGCTCCGGCAGCGACTCTCGGTAGAAGACGCGGACGCCCTCGACCTCCACGTGGCGGTGGGCAGTGCGGGGTATCGGGGAGGCGGCCATCACTAATGCCTTTCATGGAGATTATTGCATTACGTATAGTGATTTCCCGCCTAACATGTCAACCCCGCGTTGTAGCATTAGGAGTGTGAAGGATCTCGTTCCTCTGACCGGGGAACCCCTGGCCCTGGATCTCCTCAACACCCGTTCGGCCGCCGATGACGCGCTGGACACCCCCCACGGCCTGCGCACCTGGCTGGAACTCCAGGCCGACCGGTTCCCCGAGGCCCGGGATCTCTTCGCCGCCGAGCTCAACGACGCCGACCTGGCCGCCGTGCACGACCTACGCGACCGCACCGCACGCGTCCTCGACCACGTCCGTCGTGGCGAGCAGCCCTCGACGGACGACCTGGAGGCTCTCAACCGGGCCCAGCGCGCCGCACCGCCCATCGCCGAGCTCGCCTGGGACGGCGGAGCGGTGACCGCGACCCGCCGCCGCACCGGCCCGCCCGGAACCCTCCTGATGGCGTGGTTGGCCGAGGCGGTGGCCGAGCTGCTGGCGGACCCGGCAGTCTCCATGGTCCGCCAGTGCGCGGCCGACGACTGCGTGCTGCTGTTCCTGCCCGCCCACCCGCGCCGCCGCTGGTGCTCGGCCGCCCGCTGCGGCAACCGCGTCCGCGTCGCCCGCCACTACCAACGCCACAAGCCGGCCTGAGCCCACTTCAGGCGAGGCGACCTCCGACAGCCGCTGTCCGACGGCTGACCGGGAGTTCGGCGGCCATCGACGCTCAACCGGCCGAGATGTCCAGCGTGTATTCGGTCACCCGCTGCCCGTGCGGGCCGTATGAGGGCGCGGCGGCCGGGTCCGGCAGGGCCTCCTCCAGCACGACCGGTCCGCCCCGGCGGGCGGCGGCCCTGGCCAGCGACAACAGCAGGAAGTGGTCGGTCACGTCCACGTAGAACGGCCTGCGGAGCGAGCCGGGGCGGGCACCGGCCAGGCGGGCGAAGAAGCGGTGCGGCAGCCGGTGCCGCTCCAGCCACCGGGCCGTCCGCGTCAGGTAGGCGGCGTCCGGCTCGCCGGCGACCGGGACGGGCAGGTCGGCCGCGCTCATCCGCCAGCCGGCGCGGACCAGCACGACCCGCCCCACCCGCAGCCGCGGCCAGGCGTGCGGCTCCTCCGCGCTCCCGCCGATCTCCCACGGGTCGGGCAGGGCGACGCACGGCTCGCCGAAGACACGGACCAGGAACGACCAGGCGGGCGGCAGCGTCGCCTCGGGCGCCAGCCCCAGGTGGGCGGGCCGCACCGGATTGCCGTCACCGTCGGACAGCAGCAGGCGCAGGCTGCCCGGATCGTAGGAGACGTGCAGGTCGGCCACCGGCGGGCCCGGCCAGCCGGTGACGGTGAACGGGTAGTCGACGGTGACGCCCGAGGAGGGCCGCAGGTTGAGGTGGGCGCCGAAGCCGCCCAGGCACTCGGCCACCGGCCGCGGCTCCACGGCAGGCGTGTCGGCGCCGGCGAGGGCCAGCAGGTGGCGGATCCGGCCGATGCCCCGGCCGTAGCCGGCGGTGACGGAGTCGAGCACGAACTCCGGTCCCGGCAGAAGGTGACCGTGGCAGGTGATGGAGCCGGGTGGACGGAGGTGTTTGGGCCAGGCGGCCGCCATCTTGTCCACCAGGTCGGGGGCGGCGACGATCGCGCCCCGCTCATCGGGCGACCCGCCGTACAGGATCTCGCAGGTCTCCCGGCGGAGTCTGGCGAGCTCGCGCACCGCCGGACCGGCCGGCACGGAGTCGCGGTCGACCAGGTGCGCGTCGTGATAGAAGCGGACGAACGGGACGGTGGCCCGCTCGCCGTGGCAGCGTACGAAGTGCTCGGCCAGCGCGAGCTTGACCGGCAGGTCGGGGTCGAACACGGCGGCCAGCCGGCGCACGGTGTCGAGGTCGCGCAGCACCGGCTCCCAGGCGGCACGTCCGCAGACGGCCACCGGCTCGGGCGACACCGCGGTCTCCAGCCGCACGTTCCTGACCGTGAGCTCGGTCTGGTCGCCGAGCCGGGCGAGCAGCCAGCCGGTCACGTCCCGGATCCGCTCGTACGGCGCCTGCTCCACCTCGCGAAGCGCGGTGGGCAGCCAGGGCCGGTCCGGCGAGTCGCCGGGCAGCACCTCCTCGACCCAGGCGGCCAGGTCGGCGAGCGGATCGAGGGACTGGTCGGCGAACGGCCGCCGGCGCTCCATCAGCCCGGCCGCCAGCAGCCGGGCCACCAGGCCGGGCGAGGCGGCGGCGCGTTCGAGCCCGCCGACCGTGGGATCGGACGTGTTGCGCACCCAGGACAGCAACCCGGCCAGCATGGGCTCGGCCGGCATGCGGACCGGCGTCTCCTCCGGGCCACTGCCCAGGAACCAGAGCCAGCCGTCCTCCTGCCGCAGGCTCGGATTGACCCGCACCCGCACGGCCTCGCGCAGGCCGGGGCGCGTCGCGAGCGCGTCCCAGATACGTCCCACCGTGGCGAGATCGGACTCGGGGACGACGCAACGGCGCAGCTCGTCGGATGTCGTCGCGGCCGGGGCGTCGCCGTCGTCGTCCCACCGGCCCAGGCCGCTGATCGTGGAGGGAGCGTCCGGGCTGGTCCTGGTGGCGAGGCGGGCCGCGTACCTGACCAGGCGGGCGAGCACGGCCCGCTCGGGCGGCTCGTCGGGCCGGGCGAGCCAGCCGTCCAACTCGGCGGAGAGCACGGGGTTCGCGGCGGCCAGCCCGCGCCGGAAGTCCTCGTCACAGGCCAGGAGACGCAGCGCCTCGGTCCGGCCGGCCGTCTCGGCGGCCAGCACCCGTGACAGCTCGGTGTCGGGCTCCTCTCCGTTGGCGACGAGCCCGTCGACCAGTTCCCAGGTGCGCGCGAACCTCAGCGCGTCCAGCTCGCCGACCGGTAGTCCCGCCACCCGCACGCCGAAGACCTCACCCACCCGATAGTCCATGGTGCTCCCCTTGTGTGGACTCCTGCTGTGTGGACTCCTGGCGACACCTTCCTTTCTCCCCCTGGCTGGGGGGAACGTCGCACCACGCGCCTTTACCTGATATGCGCGGTGAAATAGGTCCCCATAGACCGTCACCCGGGCATCCGTCCGCACGAGCCCATCCGGCACAGCCGCTTGCCATGCCGCCTTCGGACTGCCGTAATTTAGGCAAGGCTTACCTACTGGCAGGAGCGGCCCGTGTTAGCCAGCTATCTCATCGGACTCCGCGAAGGCCTGGAGGCGACGCTCGTCGTCTCCGTCCTCGTCGCGTTCCTCGTCAAGAGCGACCGCAAGGACAGGCTTCTCCATGTGTGGGTGGGAGTCGCGGCGGCCGTCGTGCTGTCCGTCGGGTTCGGCGCCCTGCTGACCTTCACCGCGGCCCAGCTCGACTTCACCAGCCAGGAGCTGTTCGAGGCCATCACCTCGCTGCTCGCCGTGGTGTTCGTCACCTGGATGATCTTCTGGATGCGCCGCACCGCCCGCGCGCTCTCCGGCGAACTGAGGGACCGGCTCGGCGACGCGCTCCAACTCGGCTCACTGGCCGTCGTCGTGATGGCCTTCCTGGCCGTGGCCCGCGAAGGGCTGGAGACGGCGCTGCTGTTCTTCGCCTCCGTCCAGGGCGCCACGGTCAACGCCCAGCCGCTGGTCGGCATCGGCCTCGGCCTGCTGACGGCCGTGGCGATCGGCTGGGGCCTCTACCGCAGCGCGCTGCGGATCAACCTGACGAGGTTCTTCACCTGGACGGGGCTGCTGCTGATCCTGGTGGCCGGCGGCATCTTCAAGTACGGGGTGCACGACCTGCAGGAGGCCGGCGTGCTGCCCGGCCTGAACACCCACGCGTTCGACATCAGCGCGGCGCTCCCGGCCGACTCCTGGTACGGGACGCTACTGTCCGGGATGTTCAACATCACGCCGCAGCCGAGCGTGCTGGAGGCCGCCACCTGGGCGCTCTACCTCGTTCCCACGCTGATCCTCTTCCTGCTCCCGCCACGCGCCCAGCGGGTCCCATCGCCCGAGTCCTCCCCCTCAGCAGTCTGAACAGGAGCAGCCATGTCCCCCTCCACTCTCCGGGGTCTCGGCCTGACATTCGGCATGCTGGCGCTCGCCGGCCTGACCGCCTGTGGCTCCGGCGATCCTGACCCGACCGGCCCCGCCGCCCAGGGCAAGCCCGGCAAGGTCTCCGTCGCCGCGTCCGACACCGCGTGCGAGGTGGCCGTCGCCGAGGTGGCGGCCGGCACCACCACGTTCGCGATCACCAACGGCGGCGCCAAGGTCACCGAGTTCTACGTGTACGCCCCGGGCGACCGGGTGATGGCCGAGGTGGAGAACATCGTGCCCGGCCTGACCCGTGAGCTCATCGCCGAGTTGCCGGCGGGCTCGTACGAGACGGCCTGCAAGCCCGGCATGGTGGGCAAGGGCATCCGCAACGCGCTCAAGGTGACGGGCGAGCACAAGCCGCTCACCGCCGACGCCAAGCTGGCCCAGGCGACCGCCGACTACCAGCGCTACGTGAAGTCCCAGAGCGACACGCTGCTGGTCAAGACCCAGGAGTTCGTCGACGCGGTCAAGGCGGGGAAGATCGAGGAGGCCAAGGCGCTCTTCCCGGTGGCCCGTACGTACTGGGAGCGGATCGAGCCGGTGGCGGAGATCTTCGGCGACCTCGACCCGGCCATCGACGCCCGCGAGGCCGACCTGGCCGAGGGCGAGGAGTGGACCGGCTTCCACAAGATCGAGAAGGATCTCTGGATCACCAAGGACATCAGCGAGGACGGCCCGATCGCCGACAAGCTGATCGCCGACGTCAAGACCATCGTGGACAAGGCGAACGCCACCGAGCTCACCCCGCTCAACCTCGCCAACGGCGCCAAGGAACTGCTCGACGAGGTCGCGACCGGGAAGATCACCGGCGAGGAGGACATCTGGTCGCACACCGACCTGTGGGACTTCGACGCCAACCTCGAAGGCTCCAAGGCCGCGGTCCAGGCCCTCCGTCCGGTGCTCGAAGAGCGGGCGCCCGACCTGGTCAAGACTCTGGACGAGGAGTTCGCCGCGGCCGAGGCCGCCCTCGGCGTCCACCAGAAGGGCGACGGCTGGCGACTGCACGACGAGCTGTCCAAGGCCGAGCTGAAGACGCTGTCGGACGCGATCAACGCGCTCGGCGAACCGATCAGCAAGATCGCTCCGATCGTCGCGAAGTAGCGGGAGGCAGCAATGGGCGAGCGCATGAGCCGCAGGAAGCTGTTCGGGCTGGGCGCGGCGGGGGCGGCGGTGCTGGGCGCCGGCGCGGTCGCCACGCGCGCGCTGGTCGACGAGCCGCCGCTCGCCCACGCGAGCTCGACCGCCGATCCCGTCCCGTTCTACGGCGAGCACCAGGCGGGCATCGTCACGCCCGCCCAGGACCGGCTGCACTTCGTCTCGTTCGACGTCACCACGGACAAGCGGGCCGAGCTGGTGGAGCTGCTGCAGGAGTGGACCGCCGCCGCGGCCAGGCTGACCCAGGGCAAGGAGGCGGGCGCCTACGGCGCGGTCGGCGGAGCCGCCGAGGCCGCGCCCGACGACACCGGCGAGGCGCTCGGCCTGCCCGCCTCCGGGCTGACGCTGACGGTCGGGTTCGGGGCGTCGCTGTTCGACGACAGGTACGGCCTGGCGGACAGGCGTCCGGCGGCCCTGGCCGACCTGCCGAAGTTCCCCGGCGAGCAGCTCGACCCCGAGATCTCCGGCGGCGACATCTGTGTGCAGGCGTGCGCCCACGATCCCCAGGTCGCCGTGCACGCCATCCGCAACCTGGCCAGGATCGGTTTCGGCAGGGTGTCGGTGAAGTGGTCTCAGCTCGGCTTCGGCCGCACCTCCTCCACCTCGCGCGCTCAGGCGACGCCGCGCAACCTGATGGGCTTCAAGGACGGCACCAACAACCTCAAACTTGAGGATTCCACGCTGCTGCGCGACCACCTCTGGGCCTCGGGCCACGACTGGATGGCGGGCGGCAGCTACCTGGTGACCAGGAAGATCCGCATGACGGTCGAGACCTGGGACCGCACCTCCCTCGCCGAGCAGGAGCAGATCTTCGGCAGGGACAAGGGCGAGGGCGCGCCGCTGGGGCTCAAGGCGGAGTTCGATCCGCTCGACTTCACCGCCAAGGGCCCGGACGGCGTGCCGTACATCAAGGACGACGCCCACATCCGGCTCGCCCACCCGACCAGCAACGGCGGCGCCCACCTGCTGCGGCGCGGCTACAACTTCGTGGACGGCTCCGACGGGCTGGGCCGCCTCGACGCCGGGCTGTTCTTCATCGCCTACCAGCGCGATCCGCGCACCCAGTTCGTGCCCGTGCAGATGCGCCTGGCCAAGGCCGACCCCCTCAACGAGTACATCAAGCACGTCTCCAGCGGCCTGTTCGCCTGCCCGCCCGGAGTCCGCGACGCGGGCGACCACTGGGGGCGCGCGCTGTTCGGCTGAAGATCGCCGAAAACGTCCGCCGTACAGCGGGCTGCAAGCCGCACCTGTTCAGATGAGCCCACTCACCCCCCAGTGGAGGCCGTCGTGATCATGGTTGTAGTCATCAGCGCTCTCGTTTTACTCGCCCTCGTCGGCGTCATCGCCGTCTACAACGGGCTCGTGCGCAGGCGCAACGCCGTGGACAACGCCTGGGCGCAGGTCGACGTGCAGCTCAAGCGCCGTCATGACCTGGTGCCCAACCTGGTGGAGACCGTACGCGGCTACGCGGGCCACGAGCGGCAGACCCTGGCCGCCGTCACCGCCGCCCGCACCCAGGCCGTCGGCGCGAGCACCCCCGCCGAGCAGGCGAACGCCGAGCACATGCTGACCGGCGCGCTGCGCGGCCTGCTCGCCGTCGTCGAGTCCTACCCCGACCTGAAGGCCAGCCGTAACTTCGCCGAACTGCAGGAGGAGCTGGCCACCACCGAGAACCGGATCGCCTACTCCCGGCAGTACTACAACGACGCCGTCCTCACCTACAACAACGCGATCCAGACCGTCCCGGCCAACCTCGTCGCGGGTCTCGGCGGGTTCGCGAGCCGCGACTACTTCCAGGCGCCGGGCGAGGAGCGCGGGCCGGCGCGGGTGCGGTTCTGATGCTGCTCTGGCCGGCCGCCGCCGCGGCCCTGGCTCTGTGGGCGCTGCTTCTGCTCGCCCTGGCGCTCGCCACCCGCACTCCTGACGCCGATCCGGTGCCGCCGACCAGCGTCTTCGCCGCCGAGCCGCCCGCCGTGGTCGACCTGATCACCGGCGGCTGGCGGCTGTGCGAGGAGGCCGCCGCGGCCACGCTGCTCGACCTCGCGGCCAGGGGCGCCGTCCAGATCGAGGAGATCGGTCCCGAGCTGTCCCTGGTACGGCTCCGCCAGGCCGACGGGCTGAACCCGTACGAGCGGCTCGTCCACGACCACGTCCGATCGCTCTCGCGGGACGGCGTCGTCGCCACCGGGGCGCTGGCCGAAGGCGCCCGCGACCTCAAGAGCTGGTGGAAGCGCTTCCGCAAGCAGGTCATCGCCGACGCGCGGCAGCGGGGCCTGTCGCAGCCCCGCTGGAGCCGGGCCCAGCTCGCGCTGCTGACGGCCGCCGCCGCCGTGCCCGCCGTAGTGATCGCCGTCGCCGTCACCCTGGCCGACCCCGAGCACGAGGGCGGGCTCGGGGCCGGCCTGCTCACCTTCCTCGGGCTGATGGTCCTGACGCGCCGGCTCAACCGCGAACGCGGCACCGAGCTGGGAGCCCAGGCGGCGGCGCACTGGCTGGGCGTCCGCGCCCACCTGGCCGCCGGTCGGTTCGCCGAGCAGCCCGCCGCGTCCGTCACCATCTGGGGCCGTCCGCTCGCCTACGCCGCCGCGCTCGGGCTCGCGCCCCACGCGGTGCGCAGCCTGCCGGTGAGCGTGCCCGCCGACGACCGGCGCGCCTGGTCCGACTACGGCGGCAGGTGGCACGCCGTCGAGGTGCGCTACCCGGCCCGCCTCATCTGGGGCCGCGAACCGCTGCACGTCGTGGGCAGGAGCCTGGTCGCGGGCTTCTTCCTGGGCTTCTGGACGTGGATCGGGCTGCTGATCCTCTCGGCGTTCGACCTGTGGCCGCGCGGGCTGGTGCAGCCCGGCGCCTTCGCCGTCGGCTTCGTGGTGGCCGCCGTCCCCACCGCCCGCGCGCTCCTCGGCGGCCACGGCTGGGCCGAAGGCCAGATCGTACGGCTGCGCAGGCAGCGGTCCGGCGGCAACGAGAACCAGCCGAAGTACGTCCACTGGTGCGCCATCGACGAGGGCACCGGCCGCGAGCTCAGGGCGTACGGGATGGCCGGGGAGCAGTGGGCGCTGCTGTCGGAGGGAGACGTGGTGCGCGTCAGGGTCGCGCGCGGAGTGGGCTGGATCGACACGACCGAGGTGTTGTCCCGGGCCGTTCGCGGCGACAGGTGACCACCCGTCGCCGCGATGAGGGCTCCGTCCCGACGCGAAGCAGGTCGGAGCCTCGATCAGGAGCTTCGCTCGATGTTCGGTTCGTAACCCTTGCGTGCGTTCGAGGGGCAGGTCGCGATGCTGTTGCTGGGCGGCACTGTGACGTTCAGCCAGCGCCCGTACGCGACGGTGTCGATCCCCCACGGGATGTCACATTTGAGCTTGGCGCGGAACTTCCCGGTGCCTACGCTGCAGGAGGCGTAACTCGACATGCTGCTGTTGTAAAAGTCGTAGCTACACGATGACGGAAGGGCCTGGGCAGGGTTTGACGCCCCCAGGACGACTGAGGCGGCGGCAGCCGCGACCAGAAAGCTCACCACACGAGCCGAGCGAATCTTCATGAACACTTCCCCCAAGAAGTAACCGTTCAATGCCGTCGACCACGCTACGAGATCAAGGTGGTCACCACAACGGGCAATAGCTGGCAAAGGATGACAATACCGTCGCCGATGACTGCATGGAATGTGACATTGCACTATTCGCCTCGCCGTACTCCGCATGACACCGCCGCTCCCCGGGACGCCCTCTCAGGGGGTGCGACGGGCACGAGATGCGGCGGCGTGGGCGCGGTTAGCGCAGCGGGTGGAGCAGAACTGGCGTCGTCCCGGCCGGCTGCGGTCCACGAAGGCGTCGCGGCAGGGCGTGGCCGCGCAGAGCCGTACCCGTGCCCAGTCGCCCTTGGCGGCTAGGTCCAGCAGCTCGCGGATCGCGCGCACGGCGAACCGTTCGGCGAGACCGGCGTCGCGGGCGGGAGCGAGGCGCAGCTCGGGCACGCCGTCCAGCTCCTCGACGGTCGCACGTACGGGCAACTCGGCGACCCACGACGCCAGGGCGCGCGCCCGCTCGCGCGGCTCGGCCGCCAGCACGGCCCGCAACCGGTCTCGCATCGCCCGCACCGCGACCAGGTCGTCCTCCCCCACCTCTTCGGCCGTCTCGAACCCGTCCGGCACATCCGACACGGCCGGGGCCTGCGCCGGCACGTCCGGCTCGCTCGGCCGCCCTGTCACCTGGTCCGCGATCAGTTCGTGACAGAAGCGGCGGAGGGCGGCGACGTCCGGCAGGCGTTCTGGCGAGTCGAGGTATTCGTCCCAGGTGTTGGCCAGGTCCAACGCCACCCATCCCGTTTCGGCCAGCTGGCGCATCGAGCCTCCCCTTGCTAACGTCAGGACTATGAGCATTGTAACCACTGACAGACGACTGGCCGTACTCGATGCACCGTCGAACCTGGGTCTGCGGCCTCCGGCTGAGGGAGTGGCCCCCGGGTGCTACAAGGCGCCGTGGGCGCTCCGCGATGCCGGCCTGCTGGAGCGGATCAGGGCGAGCGACGCGGGAGCCGTGGTGCCGCCCCGGTACGTGGCCACGTGGCAGCCGGGCGACGGCGTCAGGAACGGCCCGGCCATCGCCCGCTACACGCGGAAGCTGGCGGAGCGGGTCGCGGAGATCAGGGAGGCGGGACGGTTCCCGGTCGTGCTGGGCGGTGACTGCTCGATCCTGCTGGGCTCGGCGCTGGCGCTGCGCAGGACGGGCCGCTACGGCCTGGCGTACCTGGACGCGCACTCCGACTTCCGGCACCTGGGCAACTCCCCGCACGTGGGTTCGGCGGCCGGGGAGGATCTGGCGCTGGCGACCGGGCGCGGCGACGACTACCTGACGGACCTCGACGGGTTGCGGCCGTACGTCCGCGACGAGGACGTGATCGTGCTGGGCGTGCGGGACGAGGAGGATCTGCGGGATTTCGCGGACACCGGCATCGCCCACGTGACCGACCCGGAGATGGGCGGCCTGGAGGCGGCCAGGAAGGTGCTGGTCCGTGATGACCTCGACGGTTTCTGGATCCACGTCGACGCCGACGTGCTGGACTCGTCGGTGCTGACGGCCGTCGACTCACCCACCCCTGGCGGGCTCGACGCCACCGGCCTGGTGAGGCTGCTCCGGGGGCTGCTCGACCTGCCGGGAGCCGCCGGGCTGCAGCTCACGATCTACGACCCCGACCTGGACGAGGACGGCTCCCAGGCCGCCCTGCTGGTGGACATCCTTGCCGAAACCCTCGCCACCTGACCTCTGTCGCCGGCCGCCCGCGTCCGGCCCGGAATGGGCTCCGACCCGGCAAGAACCTCGGGTCGGAGCCTGATCAGGCGTTATTGCCGTTCGATGCCCGGCTCGTAACCTTTGCGCGCGTCCGGCGGGCAGGTCGCGATGCTGTTGCTGGGCGGCACTGTGACGTTCAGCCAGTGCCCGCGCGCGACCGTGTCGATGCCCCACGGGATGTCGCACCTGAGCTTGGCCCGGAACTGCCCGGTGCCCACGCTGCACGAGGCGTAACTCGCCGAGTTGGTGTTGTAGAAGCCGTAGCTGCACGATGACGGGATGGCCTGGGCCGCGGACGATGACCCCAGCACGGCCGAGGAAAGGGCGGCTGTGGCCAGGATGGCTAACACGCGGGCTGTGCGGATCTTCATGAGCACTTTTCCCCAAAAAGTGAGCTTTTTGATGACTTGACCCACGCTACGAGATCAAGGTCCTCGCCACAACGGGCGATCCTTGGCAAGAAGTGACAGGGCTGTCGGCGTCCGAACCACAACGTTTGACGCGGCCCCCAGCCGCCCCCAGCCGCCCGCGCCCCCACGACCGTGCACGCCCTTCAGACGTTGATCGTCCTTGGCTGGGTCAGGTCAGAGGCCGAGCGCTCGGGCCGGGTCGGCGACGACCCGCTGGATGACCAGGCCCGCCGCGCCCAGAATCGCGGCGTCCGCGCCGATCGCCGAAACGGCGAGGCGGGGTGGGGTGCGGCGCATCTGGCCGAGCCGGGTGGACAGGGTCTCCCCAGCGGGCTCCTCCAGCCAGGGAAACAGCGGCGCGAAGACGCCGCCCAGGACGATCATCCCGGGGTCGAGCAGGTGGACGGCCGAGGTGAGGGCCAGCCCGAGCGCCCGCCCCGCCCGGTCGCAGGCCGCCAGCGCCGCCGGGTCGCCCGCCTCCAGCCGCGCGACCAACTCGGGGATCGAGCCCACCTTTCCGAGCAGCGCGTCCTGGCCCGCGTAGACCTCCAGGCAGCCCCGTCCGCCGCACCGGCAGGCGGGACCGTCGGGCTCGACGACCACGTGGCCGAGCTCCCCGGCCAGCCCGTACGTGCCTCGGAAGACCGAGCCGTCCACCACCAGTCCGGCGCCGATGCCGATCTCCCCGGAGACGTAGAGGAAGTCCCTGGCCCCGGAGCCGAACCAGAGCTCGCCCAGGGCCGCCAGGTTGGCCTCGTTGTCCACCTCGAAGTCGTCCACCTTGAATGGCAGATCGAGCAGGTCCGCCACCCGGACGTCGCGCCAGCCGAGATGCGGGGCCGTACGCAGCAGCCCATGCTCGACCGGACCCGGCACGGCCAGCGCCGCGCCGCTGATCCGCAGCCCGGCGGCCTCCGCCTCCGCCACGACCGACTCGGCCAGCGAGCGCAGCTCTCCGAGGATGTGTTCCGGGCGGGAGTCACGGTTGCCGGCCCATTTCGTACGGCGCAGCCGTACCGCGAGGGTGAGGTCCACGACGCAGACGGCGAGGTAGTCGACGTTGATCTCCAGGCCGAGCGTGGCCACCCGGTGGCCGCTGAGGCGCACCGCGACGCCGGGACGGCCGCGTTCGCCGTCGCGCACGGCGCCGTTCTCCGCCACCACACCCGCGTCGAGCAGGTCGGACACGAGCTTGGACACGGTGGTCTTGGTCAGCCCGGTCCGCTCGGCGAGCGCGGCCCTCGTGAGCGGGCCCGCGTCGCGGATCTCGCCGAGCACCACGGCGAGATTGCGGGCACGCATGGAATCGTGCCGCACGCCTCTTGACGATCCCACATCCGCCTCCGAGGATTATGTGCAGATTGTGGACTTAATGGTAAAGCTGCGGGAGGTCCCACCATGACCGCGTTCGTGCCAATCCCCGACGACCGCTTCACCTTCGGACTGTGGACCGTCGGCTGGCAGGCGCGCGACCCGTTCGGCGACGCCAGCCGCCCGCCGCTCGACCCGGTGGAGAGCGTCCACCGCCTCGCCGAGCTCGGCGCGTACGGCGTCACGTTCCACGACGACGACCTGCTCGCCGTCGAGCCCGACCGGGAGAAGGCCGTCGCGGCGTTCCGCAAGGCGATCGGCGAGACCGGGCTGAAGGTGCCGATGGCCACCACGAACCTCTTCACCCACCCCGTCTTCCGCGACGGCGCGTTCACCAGCAACGACCGCGACGTGCGGCGGTACGCGATCCGCAAGGTCATGCGCAACCTGGACCTGGCCGCGTCGCTGGGCGCGCGGACGTACGTGTGCTGGGGTGGCCGCGAGGGCGCCGAGTCGGACGCGGCCAAGGACGTGCGCTCGGCGCTGGCCAGGTACAAGGAGGCGCTCGACCTGCTCAGCGGCTACGTGCTCGACCAGGGGTACGAGATCAGGTTCGCGATCGAGCCCAAGCCGAACGAGCCGCGCGGCGACATCCTGCTGCCCACGATCGGGCACGCGCTGGCCTTCATCAACGAGCTGGAACATCCGGAAATGGTAGGGCTCAACCCCGAGGTGGGGCACGAGCAGATGGCCGGGCTGAACTTCGTGCACGGCATCGCGCAGGCGCTGTGGCACGGCAAGCTGTTCCACATCGACCTCAACGGGCAGCACGGGCCGAAGTACGACCAGGACCTGGTGTTCGGCCACGGCGACGTGAAGAGCGCGTTCTTCCTGGTCGACCTGTTGGAGCACGGCGGCTACGACGGGCCCAGGCACTTCGACTACAAGCCGCTGCGCACCGAGGACCCTGGCGACGTGTGGGTGTCGGCCGCGGCGAACATGCGCACCTACCTCATCCTGCGCGAGAAGGCGCGCGCCTTCCGGGCGGACCCGGAGGTGCAGGACGCGTTGCGGGCCTCGCGCGTCGACCAGCTGGCCGTGCCCACGCTGGCCGAGGGCGAGACGCTCGCCGATCTCGCGGCCGACGACTTCGACCCGGACACGGCGGCCGAGCGGGGCTACCACTTCAGCCACCTCAACCAGCTCGCCCTGGAGCACCTGCTGGGCGTGCGGGGCGGGGTGGGCCGATGACCAGGCCGCTGAGCGTGCAGCTCTACACCGTCAGGGACCGGCTCGCGGCCGACCGGGACGGCACGCTGAGCCGGATCGCCGGTCTCGGGTACGGCGCCGTCGAGCCGTACGATCCGACCACTGATCCCAAGGGCTTCCGCCAGGTGGTGGACGACCTGGGGCTGACCGTCTCCAGCACACACGCGTACGCGCTGCTCAGCGAGGAGCCGGCGGCGGTCTTAGAGGCGATCGCCACGATCGGCACCGACCTGGTCATCATCCCCGGCGGCATCGCGCACGAGGAGTTCACCTCCCACGACGGCCTGGCCCGGACCGCCGATCTGCTGAACGGCCTGGCCGGGCAGGCCGCCGCTCACGGGATGCGGCTCGGGTACCACAACCACTGGTGGGAGATCGAGCCGAGGATCGACGGCCGGCACGCCCTGGAGGCGCTGGCCGACCTGCTGGCGCCCGAGGTGTTCCTGGAGATCGACACGTACTGGGCCGCGGTGGGCGGCGCGGACGTGCCCGGCCTGCTCGGCCGGCTGGCCGACCGGGTGCTCGCGCTGCACGTCAAGGACGGGCCCGGCGTCAAGGAGGAGCCGCACACGGCCGTCGGGCAGGGCGTCATGCCGGTGCCCGAGATCCTCGCCGCCGCCCCCGGCGCCTGGCGGATCGTCGAGCTGGACAGCTGCGCGGGCGACGTCTTCGACGCCCTGGCCGGCAGCCATGCCTACCTCACCTCGCTGGAGGTCTCTTGAGCAGCGGGCCCGTGGGCGTCGCCGTCGTCGGCGCCGGTGTGATCAGCGGCCAGTACCTCCGTCACCTCAACGCGTTCCCGGACGTCCGGGTGCTGGGTGTGGCCGACCTCGAACCGGCGCGGGCGGCCGAGGTGGCCGAGGAGCACGGCGTGCCCGTGTCCGGCCCGGTCGAGACCGTGCTCGCGATCCCCGAGGTGGAGATCGTGGTCAACCTGACGATCCCGGCCGCGCACGCGTCCGTCGCGCTCCGGGCGTTACGCGCGGGCAAGCACGTGTACGGCGAGAAGCCGCTGGCGCTCGACCTGGACGAGGCGGCCAAGGTGCTGGCGGAGGCCGACGGCCTGGGCCTGCGCGTGGGCAACGCGCCCGACACGTTCCTCGGCGCCGGGATCCAGTCGACGATCCACGCGGTGCGCTCGGGGCTGATCGGCGTCCCGGTCGCGGTCACCGCCGCCACCCAGAGTCTCGGCCCGGAGTCGTGGCACCCCAGCCCGGAGTTCCTCTACCAGCGCGGCGCCGGGCCGCTGTTCGACCTGGGCCCCTACTACCTGACCACGCTGGTCGCCCTGCTGGGCCCGGCCTCGCGGGTGGCGGCCGGCGCCCGCCGGGCCCGCCCGGAGCGCGTCATCGGCTCCGGCCCGAAGGCGGGCACGGCCTTCCCGGTGGAGGTGCCCACGCACGTCAACGCCCTGATCGACTTCCCCGGCACCGCCACGGCGGCCACCACCTTCAGCTTCGACTCCCCGGTCAACCGGAGGATGATCGAGGTCATCGGCACGGAGGGCGCCCTGTCGCTGCCCGATCCCAACACCTTCGACGGCCCGCTGCTGGCCCGTGGCCCGCGCGACGCCGACTGGCGTGAGCTGCCCCTCGCGGGCACCACCGCCGGGCGCGGCATCGGGGTGCTCGACCTGGCGCGGTCGCTCCGGGCCGGGACCCCGCACCGGGCGTCGGGGGCGCTCGCGCTGCACGTCCTGGAACTCATGACGGCCATCGAGGGGTCGGCCGAGCGGGGTGAGTTCCGCCCGGTCGAGTCCACGTGCCCGATCCCCGAGCCACTGCCCCCTGACTGGAACCCACACGAAGCCACGTTGACCTGAGCGACCTCCACCACGCGATCCGGCCGCACGGATCGCGTGCCCGGTCAGCTCTCAGCCGCGAAAGGTGTGACCGCTCGTGCTGGTACGGCCCGCGCCGTTCACGGCCTTGACCGTGATCCAAGGGTGAGCGGGATCCAGCCGGTCGGGAACGAAGGGCGCGCGGGCCGACTCCAGCCCGCCGCGCGAGGTGTGCGCCGCCTGGGGAACGTCCACGCGCACCTCGCCCGCCCCCGCCTGCCGGTAGACGATCTGGAGCGTGCCGCCGCGCAGGTTGTGGCCTTCGACCGCGAGGCCGCCTCCCTCCAGGGCGGCGTGCACGATGATCGGCTCCTGCCAGCCCGCCGCGAGGTCGTCGCTCAGCGAGGGCGTGTCCCAGTTCAGCCGGCAGGTCAGGAACGGGTCCCAGCCATAGGCGATGATCTTGGTGGCGTGCCGGCCCACCGCCATGATCTGGCGGTCCACCCGGCTCTTCGCGGCCCGGCCGCGCAACGGCAGCGGATCGGACCTGCCGCACTCGCCGGCCACCGGGGTGGGCTCGAACACCTCCACGTTCACCCAGAGCTCCACCCCCGGCGTCACCTGCCGGGCCGCCGCCTCGACGTAGTCGCGGGTGGAACCGTGGTAGGCCTGCCGGTTCGTCAGCCTGCCCACGACCGGCACCAGCCGCTCGGCCACCTGGGCGTCGGTCTCGTCGGGGCCGTGGACGGGCACCTTGCCCACGCCGCGACCGTCCTGGATGGCGATGGCCATGGGCGCTCCGGCCCGGGTGGCCGCGATCTCCGCGAAGCCCCGGCCCACCGACTCCGGCGGGAACCCCCGTGACCTGCGCGCGTCCCAGTAGGGGCTGACCGTGATCGTCCGGCCGGGCAGCGTGGCGGTGACCACCGCGTGCTGGGCGGCGTACAGGGTGAGGACCTCGTCGCGGGGCGCCCGGTCCCGCATGGCCAGCTCGAACGACTGGTACACCCCGCCCAGCGACGGCCACGTGCCGTACCTGTTCCGGTAGTCGGCCAGCACCCGGCCGGTGAAGGCGTTGAGCACGTCCAGGTGCGCGAGGTCGGGCAGCCATGGCTTGTCCGGGTCCTGCGGGGCGGCGGGCAGCCCCGGATAGACCTTCATGCCGTAGCCCGCGGCCTCGGTCAGCAGGTTGCCCACGCCGTCGCCGTCCGTCGCCACCAGGACGAGGTCGTACACGTTGTCGTCGCAGGAGCGGCCGAGCAGCAGCCGGTAGTAGACGCGCCCACCGCTCTCGATCCGCCGGTCCAGCCCGTCGCAGCGGAGCACGCCGGGCCCGAAATGCTCGCTGGTCACGTACGTGAAGACGCGGCGGATCTTCTTGCCGGGGATCGCGTCGCGGGCGGCGAGGTAGCAGGGCTTTCCGTTCTCCTGGCAGCCGGCGAAGCCCGGGGTGGGCTCGCCCTTGGTGCGTACCCGCCCGTCGGCGTCGACGGTGCTCAGCGCGAACCGGGGGCCGAACGTGATGATCGTGTCGCCGCCCACCGCGTGCATCGCCTCCACGGTGCGCCGGGTCAGGCACAGATCGGCGCGGGGCACCACCCAGTAGCCACTGATCGCGTACGGGGCCGTGACGCGGGTGTCCCTCGGCGGGCACGCGGCCTCGCCGGCGGCGCCGACGTCCGGCACCACGGCCGCGCCCGCCGCGAAGATCACGACTAACCAGAGAATGAGCCGAACCCGTTGTCGCACATACCCGCACATACCCGGTCTCGCGCGTTTGTGCGATGCTGATCGACTTTTGTTCACGACAAGCCGGGAAATGTCGGCGGCCCCTGGCAAGATCACGACTCCGCGCACCGACCAGAGGAGACCGCGCCATGCCATCCGACCCCGCCGCCTGGACCGTGGTGCGCGAGCTCATCGACGCCGGCGAGCTGGCCAAGCTCGTCGAGACCGTGACGACGCTGGACGAACCCGCCCGGCGCGAGGTGGCCGCCGAGCTGCCCGGCCACATCGCCGTGGCCCGGCAGCGGGCCTACCAGCCCCGCGCGAACAACGAGGCGGCGCGCGAGCGCGCGCTCCTGGCCACGCAGGAGGAGTTGCTGGGCAGGAAGGAACGTGGCGAGATCTCCCAGCACGAGTTCGAGCAGTCATGGTCCATGATCTGGATCTATCACGGCCCGAAGCCTGACTACGGCCTGCCCGACACCAACGGGTGGATAGAGCCGATGCGGATCGCCGGCGCGGGCACCATCAGCTCCGCCAAGGCCGTGGTGACCTGGATCAACCGCCGCGACTTCGACCGCTGGGACCTCGCCGGCGATCCCACGGCCGCATTCGAACCGCTGATCGAGGTGATCGCCGCGCGTCCCGCCGCCTGGCAGGCCGACCTGGCCGCCCGGCTGGCGCTCCGCCTTCGTCCCACGCGCCGCCGCGACCCTCGGAACCTGAACCTCCCACTGTCCCTGGCCCTGTTCCGCCGCACAGGGGCGACGCCGCCCGAGCACGACCCGCTGGTCGTCGGGTGGGTGTCCGAGGAGCCGAGGCGGGACGATCCGCTGCGCGACCACCTGGTGCCGCGGATCTTCGAGGCCGAGGGCGTCGGGCGACGGCTCCGCGACGACCGCGCGTGGCTCTCGTTCCTGTGCGGCCTCGCCGCCAAGGGCGAGGTGAGCCGCGACCTGCTGCTCGACGGCTGCCGCCGCCGCTTCCTGCGCGGCGGAGACGGCCCTGACCTGCGGTTCTTCGCCCGGCTGCACGAGCAGCTCGAACCCACGCCCGCCGAGCTCGCGCCGCACGCCATCGACTACGCGCGGCTGCTGCCCACCGCGCCGGGACCGGTGGCCGAGCTGTCGCTGCGGCACCTGCGCGCGCTGCCCGCCCTCGACCCGGCCGACGTGGTGGAGGCGCTGGAGGGGCTGCTGTTCCGAGCGGAGGCCGGCCTGGTCCGCGCCGGGCTGAGCTGGCTGCGGGAGTCGTTACAGCACGCGCCGAAACGGGCCGACGACCTGTCGCCCGCCCTGGCCATGGCCTTCGGCCACGAGTCGTGGACCGTACAGGAGACGGCGGTGCGGCTCGTGGTCCGGCACGCCCGGCACTTCACGGAGGCCGGCCTGGAGACCCTGCGGGAGGGCACCGGCACGCTGCCGCCCGACCTGCACAACCGGCTGGCCGCCGCCATCGGCGGCGAGCCGGTCGAGGAGACGGAGCCCGTGCCGGACCCCGAGGAGGTGTTCGTCCCCCAGCGACTGCCCGCGCCACGCATGCCGGTCCCGGCAGTCGCGCCTCCGGGCACCGCGAGGGAGCTGGCCGAGCTGTGCCTGGACGAGACCCCCCAGGCGGCCGAACGAACGCTCGCCGCCTTCGTGCACCTCGCCACCCGCGCCCCCGAGGCGCTGCGCACGGCGCTGGCCCCCGTCGCCGAGACCGACGACTGGCGCCTCACCCGGGAGGAGTGGCGGGAGCACGGCACCTGGATGCTCGTTCTCGCCCGCGACCTGGTGTATCCGGGTCGCGCACTCGAGACCCAGAGCCACGTGGTCATCAACCAGCTGCGCCGTGAGAAAGGGCTGCCGCCGGTCGTCCACGACGAGCCCGACCGGCTGCCGGAGCCCAAGCGCGCCTCGCCGATGCACAGGTTCATCCTGCGCAGGTACGACGAGATCCGCACCGCGGCACGTGCCGGGACTCTGCCGCCGCTGCTGCTCGCCAGACCCGCCCTGTCGACCGGTCACGTCGATCCGGACGAGCTGGTGGCCGGGCTGGAGACCTTGGAGGCAGCGGGAATCGAACCGCTGCCCGCGGACTTCCAGCAGGCGTTGCTCCGGCTGCCCCGCGAGATCGACCCGGCCGTGGCCGCACGCGCCGCGCGACTCGCGTCGGACCCGGGTCGCCGGGCGGCCCGCTGGCTGGCGGGCGACGGCCTGCCCGACCCCGTCGTCCGGGTCACCCAGGCGGGACCGTTCGACGGCATGGGCTACGGGATCTGGATGTCGACCACGGTCGAGGCCGCGCCCACCGGCCTGCCGCTGGTCGACGAACTGCTCGCCGAACAGCCCCGGCACGTCCACTCCGTGTTCGACGGGCACCTCGGCGGGATGCTGGACCGCTGGCCCGCGATCCTGCCATCGCACCGCGAGGTCGTGGCGGCCCACCTGATCGGGCACCAGCCGCTCCCGCCGCCGGCGCAGATGCCGTCCGGTGTCCTGCGCGACCTGGCCGAGACCGCTGGGCCCGCCGGATCGGCCCTCGCTCTCCTGCTGGCGTACCGGATCTTCCCCCGGCCGTACTCCGAGAACGACACGGCGCCCCCGCTGCGCGCCCTGCGCCGGCTGGCCGCCGCCGGCGACCTCCCCGCCGAGCACCTGGGCGCCGTGCTCGCACAGAGGGTACTCAGCGATGAGATCACCCTGCGCGTACTCGTCGACAGGCTGGACGCGGAGGCCCGCCACGGCATGCACCACGAGGTGTGGCGGATCCTCACCACGGCGATGCCGCCTCTGCTTCCCGAGAACACCGCCCACCCGACCAAGGCGCACATCGACCTGGTCGATCTGGCCGCGCGGGTGGCCCGCTGGTCAGAGGCGCGTGGCGAGCTCCCGCCCCTGACCGCCTTCGCGGCCCGCAGGGGCACCGGCCGCGTTCTCCGGCTCGCCCGAGCCCTCACGGCCCAACTGGGGTGACACGACCGGCTTCGGCTGAGGCACGGCAGGCCCAGGGCGGGATCGCCGATCCCGATGGACAGCCGGTCCCGGCGGGACGGCGGGTTCTGCCGGAACCGGCCGGTTCGGGCGAGACGGCCGGTCCCGGCAAGGTGATCACCAGCGCTGGCGCGCCTCCTCGGCCCAGCCGGTCAGGCCGTCGAACTCGATCCAGCCGCCGTCGTCGGAGCGCGCCCGGCCGGTGAAGTGGCCGAAGCACTGGTGCGTCAGGCTGCCCACCACGCCCAGCTCGGTCCGCGAGATCTTGTCGTGGAAGGGCGTGAACTCCACCTCGACCCGCTCACCGGTGATCCGCCACGGGCGCAGCCAGTCGCCGCGATCGTAGGTCCAGGTCAGCTCTTCGCCGATCTTGTGCAGCCGGCCGTCCACGAACAGCGCGTTCTCGGTCATGCCGGTGCCGTCGGTCCACTTGCCGCCGAGCTGGATCGCCAGGCCGGGCGCGCAACCGGCGGCCCAGTTCCAGGTCATGGAGTAGGGCCACTTGCCGCGCCCGTGGTCGAGCACCGCGAACGAGTCGGTCTCGGCCAGCCGGTGCTCCCCCGACTCCAGCCGCAGCACGCCGCTTACAGGCCGGCCGAGGTCCTTGACCGTGTACTGGAACCGGGACGGCCCCCAGGGCACCACCACGCCGAGCGACTCGTGGCCCTCCGGCAGCGGGACCTCGACGTCCAGCTCGATGCCGGTCGCGACGGCGCGCAGCGAGGTGCCGCCGGGTGACTGGACGATGTCGATGGTCACGCCGCCGCCGCTGACGCGGGCCGTGCCCTCGCCGCTGCGGTCGGGGAAGACGGCCCCTCGGGCCAGCGGCACCACGGCGTCCTTCGACAGCTCGACCCCGGTGGCGCGGTCGAGGACGTAGACGCCGTGGACGCCCGCGTAGTCGAGTGACGACGCCACGAGCCCGATCACGTGCGTGGGGGTGACGATCCCCCAGTATTCCCAGCGCTTGGCCCGGCCCCAGCCGCGCAGGTTGCCCCGGTGCAGCGGGCGCCGCGTCCACCCGACCGCCTCCGGATTGAGCCGCCCGTTGGGCAGACACAGGTCGGTACGGGCCGTTATCTCCCGTTCGTGCGTCGACATGACCGAAGGCTAGCGCCACTTCCCCCAGCCCGCTCGGGGCACTGGTCCGGCCGAGCCGCGGGTCAAGGTTTACTCGGCCTATGCTGGACGCCCCGCACGGCCGGACAGGCGCGACACAACCGCACCCCCGCTCCGGCCGGGGACGCGCGACACAACAGGCACGACTTCTGACGTAGGCACGACTTCCAGGGAGTGGCCCATGAACGTCGTCGTCACCGGTGCGCACGGCAAGGTCGGGCGCGCCGCCACCCAGGCACTGCTCGACGCCGGTCACGAGGTGACCGCCGTCGACGTCGGCCGGCCGGTGTTCGAGCGGCCCGAGCCCGGCGCTCCGCACTACTTCCAGGCCGACCTGACCGACGCCGGGCAGGCGTACGCGGCCGTCCGGGGCGCCGACGCGGTCGTGCACGCCGCCGCGATCCCCGACCCGACCGGCAACGCCCCGCACGTGCTCTTCCAGAACAACCTGATGTCCACCTTCAACGTGCTGGAGGCCGCCATCAGGTTCGGCGTCGCCCGCTTCGTGAACATCTCCAGCGAGGCCGTGCCCGGTTTCTTCTTCGCCGACCGGCCCTGCCTGCCCGACTACGCGCCGGTGGACGAGGAGCATCCGATCCGGCCCCAGGACCCGTACGCCATCGCGAAGCATTTCGGCGAGCAGCTCATGGACGCGGCCGTGCGCCGGTCCGACATCCGGTGCCTGTCGCTGCGGCCGAGCTGGGTGCAGCACGAGGGCAACTACGAGCGCAATCTAGGCCCGCTGGTTCGCGACGCGGCCGAGCAGGCCGCCGGGCTGTGGGGCTACATCGACGTCCACGACCTGGCCGACGCGATCGTGCTGGCGGCGGAGTCCGACCTGCCGGGTCACGAGGTGCTCTACCTCGCCTCGCTGGACAACGCCGGCGGGCACGACTTCGCCACGGTGCTGCGGGAGCAGTACGGCGACCGGATCGAGCTGCGCCCCCTCGCCCGCCCCGACGCCTCGGGCATCTCCTGCGCGAAGGCGGCGCGCCTGCTCGGCTGGCGTCCGAAGCGCTCGTGGCGCGACTACCTCGACGCGAACGGCCGCTCGCTGCCGAGGTAGTCACGGTAGCGAGCGGCCGTTCGCGGCCCGGGGTGGCGGGGTGGCCGTGTTCACGGCCGGGGTGGCGGGGCGGCCGTGAACACGGCCGAGGTGGTCGCGGTCAGAGCCGGGTGATGCGGACCGCGTCGGCGATGACGTAGCCGGTGGCCGAGGTCCAGCGACTGACGCCGACCACGTCGTAGGTGCCCGCGGCGAGGGTGAAGGTGCCGAGGGAACGCCACTGGCCGCCGCCTGCGCGCTGGTCGACGGTGATCGTCTGGTTGCCGCCACTGGCCGCCACGATGAACGGGGCCGCGCTGTTGTAGCCGGTGTTGGCCGGATGCCAGATCTCCACCCGGTAGCTGCCCGCGCTGGGGATGGCCGTCCTGAACCAGGCGGGGTCGCTGGCCGCGACGGGGTCGGCGAAGCGGTAGTCGGTGCCGTACAACTGCGTGGAGTAGGTGGAGGTGCCCCATGCGGAGCCGGCGGTGAAGCCGGTGCCGGCGTTGTCCACGATGACGCTGAACCCGGTGCCGGTGCCGGTCGCGGCCTTGCCGGCGCTCGCCGCGCTCTCCTGGTGGGTCCGGTTGAGCGCGGTCACGTAGTAGGTGTAGGGGGCGGTGGCCGAGGCGGTGGTGTCGGTGAAGGAGGTCTGCCGGGTGGTGCCGACGAGCTTGCTCGCGTCGGCGAAGAAGCAGGGATCTGCCGCGCCGGGGGTGCCGTCCACGCGGTAGACGGCGTAGGAGGTGGCCGAGCCCTGCCAGGAGACCGCGACGCCGCTCGACCCACGGGTGGCCGAGGTGATCGACGGCGCGGCCGGCGCGGCGGCGGAGCCGCGGGCGGGGAGCAGGGACCGCCGGGTGTAGTGGGCGTTCGCCAGGGTGGTGAACGCGCTGATCCGGTCGGCCCTGACGTCCTTGGCGCTGAAGTAGATGTCGCCGGACACTTCGGGATGCTGCCGGTTGACGGTCAGGTGATCGCTGAGCTCGGCGGGGTCCTGCCAGGCGTCGCCCTGGCCGGAGACGCCCGCCCGGTAGGCGGCCTGGCCGATGACGAGTTGGACCCCGGTGCCGCGCACCACGCTCGACCACCAGGCGGTGAGCACCGCGTAGTCGGCCGTGCCGAACCCGATGTGCCAGTAGATCTGCGGGGCGAGGTAGTCGACCCAGCCCTGCTTCACCCAGCGCCTGCTGTCGGCGTAGATCGCGTCGTAGGACTGCAGCCCCGAGGTGGCCGAGCCGAGCGGGTCGGTGGAGGCGTTGCGCCAGATGCCGAACGGGCTGATGCCGAAGGAGACCCAGGACTTGGCGGCGTGGATGCGCTGGTCAAGCTCCTTGATGAGCAGGTTGACGTTCTCGCGCCGCCAGTCGCCGATGTTGGCGAAGCCGCTGCCGTACTGGGCGTAGGTGGCGGAGTCGGGGATGGCCTGGCCGCTCACCGGATAGGGGTAGAAGTAGTCGTCGAGATGCACGCCGTCGAGGTCGTACCTGGTGACGGCGTCCATGATGGCGTCCTCGATGAAGGCGCGGACGGCGGGGATGCCGGGGTTGTAAAAGAGCTTGCCGCCGTAGGCGAAGCGCCATTCGGGGTGCTGCCGGGCGGGGTGGCTCGCCACCAGCTTGCTGGGGTCGTCGTGGTTGGCGATCCGGTACGGGTTGAACCACGCGTGCAGTTCGAGGTTGCGGGCGTGGGCCTCGCTGACCATGAAGGCGAGCGGGTCGTAGCCGGGGTTGCCGCCCTGGGTTCCGGTCAGCCACTGCGACCACGGCTCGTACGACGACGGCCAGAACGCGTCGGCCGTCGGCCTGACCTGCACCATGACGGCGTTCATCCGCTTCTGCACGGCGAGGTCGAGCCAGGCGCGGAACTCCGCCTGCTGGGCCGCCACGCTGAGGCCGGTACGGCTCGGCCAGTCGATGTTGGCGACGGAGGAGATCCACATCGCGCGGAGCTGCCGTTTCGGCTTCGCGGGGTCGGTGGCGCAGGCCGCCGACACGGCGGCCGGGGTGGCCGTCGCCGAGGGGGCGGGCGCGACGGCGCAGAGGAGTGCGGCGGTGAGGGCCGCCAGGACGACGCGCGGGACGGCGCCCGCGATGGTCTCGACGAGCCGTCTTGACCGGCTCCCGCGTTGCATGGTCACGAAGAGAAGTTTCACTACCGATCATTGGTAGCGCAATAGTTTTCACACGATCCGGGGGCCCAACTTCGCTTCCGGGACACACCGGGCACCCTTGACTCCTACACCCGCCTTCACAGCCTGTCCGCGCGGGCGAAAAGTTTCTTCTAACTCCCCAGCAATGTCAATTATCGACATTTGTCAGCGAACTCACCTAATGTGCATGCCGTTGCCCCCCAACGAGGAGCTCCTCATGACATTCGCCCGCACGCGATTAGCAGCTCTCGTCGCCACCGCCCTCGCTGCCCTCCTGGTCACCGGCGCCCCACCCGCCCTGGCCGCCAAGGAGGCGCCCCTGCCCGCCGCCTTCGACCGGGCCGCCGCCGAACACGACGTCCCGCGCGACCTGCTCGTCGCGCTCGGGTACGCCGAGACCCACCTCGACGGCCACCAGGGCAAGCCCAGCGCCAGCAACGGCTACGGCCTCATGCACCTGGTCAGCAACCCCACCTCGCACACGCTCGAAAAGGCCGCCGAGCTCACCAAACTGCCGGTGGCCGAGCTGCGCTCCGACGACGAGGCCAACATCCTCGGCGGCGCCGCGGTCCTGCGCGCCTACGCCGACGAGCTGGGTCTCGACGAGACCGCCAGGAAGGACGCCGGCCGCTGGTACCAGGCCGTCGCCAAGTACGGCAACGCCTCCTCCCCCGAGCTCGCCCGCCTGTACGCCGACGCCGTCTACGAGCTGCTCGGCCTCGGCCTGGAGGCGCGCGGCGTGACGGTCAAGGCGCAGGAGGTCACCGCCGACCGGGGCGCCTACGCCAAGGCCCGCGACCTGAACGCGCAGGCCGAGGTGCAGAGCACCGACTACCCGCCCGCGGCCTGGGTCGCGGCCAGCTCCAGCAACTACACCGCGTCCAGCCGCGAGTCGAGCTACGCCATCGACCGGGTGGTCATCCACGTCACCCAGGGCTCGTACGCGGGCACCATCTCCTGGTTCCAGAACCCGAGCGCCCAGGTGTCTGCGCACTACGTGATCAAGTCGTCCAACGGCGCCGTCACCCAGATGGTGCGCGACAAGGACGTCGCCTGGCACGCCGGCAACTGGAACTACAACACCCGGTCCATCGGCATCGAGCACGAGGGCTTCGTCAGCGACGCCTCCTGGTTCACCGACGCGATGTACCGGGCCTCGGCCGCGCTGACCCGCTACATGTGCGACAAGTACGGCATCCCGAAGGACCGCACCCACATCATCGGCCACAACCAGGTGCCCGGGGCCACGCACACCGACCCGGGCTCGCACTGGAACTGGACCACGTACATGAACTACGTGACCGGTGGCGGCACCACGCCGCCGTCGTGGACGACCACGGTCGACAACGCCACGGCCGGCCAGTTCACCGCCAGCGCCAACTGGGGCACCTCCTCCTACTCCAGCCAGCGCAACGGCGCGGACTACCGGTTCGCGACCCCGGTGTCGAGCAGTGACGCGGCCTGGTTCCAGGCCGACATCCCGAGCGCCGGCACCTACAAGGTCGAGGTCTGGTATCCGGCGGACGCCGGATACAACAGCTCGGCGCCCTACATCGTGGCGGCGACGGGCGGCAACCAGACCGTCTACGTCGACCAGAGATCGGGCGGCGGAGCCTGGCGCACCATCGGCTCGTTCTCGTTCGCCGCGGGCACCCAGAACGTCGTGGGCGTCAGCCGGTGGACCGCCGGCACCGGCTACGTCATCGCGGACGCGGTGCGCATCAGCCGGTAACGAGATCCGCCGGTGACGAGCGCCCGTCACGAGCGCCCGTCACGAACGTCCATCCACCAAATCCGTACGGCCCGCGTCCTTGCCGGCGCGGGCCGTACGACGTGGACTGTCCGTTTCCCGGTTAATGCACCATGCCTCGAATGCAATTCAACATCAACTTTGCCCTTTGCAGGCAGATGTGAAGCATGTTAGATGGGGTTGCAGGGCGTCTCGACTGTCGCGATCACCGCGCTGACCTCGCATTCGCTGTCGGCGCACGATTGATCATGCACCGGCGGAGAGGACCAGGTACATGGCGCTGATTCTCGACGGGGTCCGCCTCCGGCGGCGCGGAGAGATTTGGCTCGACGACATCTCCCTCGAATTATCGAGCGGAATGACCATGCTCGTCGGGCCCATGTCGGCGGGAAAGACGACACTCATGCGGGTCGTCGCGGGGCTGCTCCCGCCCGACGCCGGCCGGATCACCGTCAACGGGACGGACGTCACCTCCGTTTCGGTGCGCAAGAGGTCCGTCGCCTTCGTCTACCAGCAGTTCATCAACTACCCCTCGCTGTCGGTGTACGAGAACATCGCCTCCCCGCTGCGCCTGGCCCGCGACCTGCCCCGGGCGGGCATCGACCGGCGGGTGCGCGAGGTCGCCGAGCTCATGGGCATCGGCGACCTGCTCGGCCGCAGGCCCGCGGAGCTGTCCGGCGGCCAGCAGCAGCGCACCGCGATCGCCCGCGCGCTGGCCCGGCCCGTCGACGTGCTGCTGCTGGACGAGCCGCTGGCCAACCTCGACTTCAAGCTCCGCGAGCAGCTGCGGGCCGACCTCAGAAGCATGTTCCAGGGGTCGTCCAGCGTGGTCCTCTACTCCACGGCCGACCCGGCCGAGGCGCTGACCTTCGCCGCGCCGACGGTCGTCCTCGGCGAGGGCCGGGTGCGGCACGTCGGCGAAGTCGCCGAGATGTACGCCCGGCCACCGACGCTGGCAGTCGCTGCGGCGCTCAGCGACCCGCCGCTCAACCTGCTGCCGGGAGTCGTGCGGGCAGGCCGGGTGGAGTGCCTCGGCACCTCCTTCCCCGCGCCGCCCGCTCATCCCCCCGCCCACTCCCCCGCTCAGGACGACCCCGCTCAGGACGGCCCCGCTCAGGACGTCGTTCTGGCCGTGCGGCCGCACCACGTCACCATCGGCGGCGGCGGGCCGGGCACGCTCGCGTTCCCCGCCGAGATCAGGCTCGCGGAGGTGACGGGCAGCGCCACGTTCCTGCACCTCCTGCTGGCCGGACGGCTGCACCTCGTCGCCCAGCTGCCGGGCACCCAGCTGTTCGTCCCCGGCGAGTCGACCACCGCCTTCGTCGACCCGGCGCACCTCTTCGTCTTCGACGAGAACGGGGGCCGCCTGCTCGCCGCCTCAGCCGTCTCAGCCGTCTCCACCGCCTCCACCGCGGAGGTCGACCTGCATGGCTGACATCCGCCTCGAAGGCGTGGGCCACAGCTACGACGGCGGCCGCACCTGGGCCCTGAAGCCGATGACCTGGACCTGGCGGAGCGGCAGGGCGTACGCGCTGCTCGGCCCGAGCGGGTGCGGCAAGACCACGCTGCTGAACATCATCTCGGGCCTGCTCACCCCGACGACGGGCCGCATCTGGTTCGACGACCGCGAGGTGACGACCGTGCCCACCGCCGGCCGCGACATCGCGCAGGTCTTCCAGTTTCCCGTCCTGTACGAGGAGATGTCGGTCTACGACAACCTCGCCTTCCCGCTGCGCAACCGGAAGTACCCGAAGGCGGAGGTCGACCGGCGGGTCCGCCGGGTGTCCGGGATGCTCGGGCTGGACGACCACCTGCGCCGCAGGTCACGGCGGCTGGATCCGGGGCGGCAGCAGATCGTCAGCCTGGGCCGGGGGCTGGTCCGGTCGGGCGTGGCCGCGGTGCTCCTGGACGAGCCGCTCACCGTGGTCGACCCGGCCATGAAGTGGACACTGCGCAGCACGCTCAAGGAGATCCACCGCGACACCGGGCACACCTTCATCTACGTCACCCACGACCAGACCGAGGCGCTGACCTTCGCCGACGAGGTGGTGGTCGTCAAGGACGGCGAGATCGTGCAGGCCGGCGAGCCGACCGAGCTGTTCCTGTCCCCGGCGCACGAGTTCGTCGGCCACTTCATCGGCTCACCGGGCATGAACGTGCTGCCGGCCGAAATCTTGGACGGTCTGGTCCGGGTCGGGCGGGCGGCCGTCGGGCGGGCGGTGGGCGACCTGCCGGCCGGTCCCGTGCGGATCGGGATCCGGCCGGAGTTCGCCGTGCTCGACTCCGCCGGGTCCACGCCGGGAGTGGCCGGCCGGGTGACCGGCGTGGACCGCATGGGTTCGTACGACCTCGTACACGTCCTCGTGAACGGCCACGACGAGCCCCCGCCGGCCGAGCGGGACGGACCTCCGCCCACCGAACGAACCACCGGACGAACCACCGGACGAACCACCGGACGAAGCGACCAGGACGGGAACGCCGGGCACCCGCTGGTCGTGAAGACGGAGGCCGGCAGCCGGTTCGAGCCGGGCGACGCCGGGTTCGTGCGGTTCGCCGCCGACCGGGCGTTCCTGTTCCGCGACGCCGTCAGGTGCGGCACGGTCGCCCCCCTGAACGGGAGGGGTGAGGAGTGACCGACCAGATCACCGACGCCACGGACGGCGGAGCCGCCGCGCCGCGCGACGAGCCCGACCGGCGGGCGGACGCCAAGCCCAGGAACAACCGGGCCTGGCTGCTCGTGCTGCCGGTCGTCGTGTCCGTGACGTTCACGGCGCTGATCCCGCTGATGACCGTCGTCAACTACTCGGTGCAGGACATCTTCAGCCCGAACGACCGGATCTTCGTCGGGCTGGAGTGGTTCCGCGCCGTGACGCGCGATCCGGAGATCCGCGCCGCGTTCCTGCGGACCCTGCTGTTCTCGGCGCAGGTGCTGCTCATAGAGATCCCGCTGGGGGTGGCGATCGCGGTCGCGATGCCGCGCCGCGGGTTCTGGGTGTCGGTGGCCCTGGTCGTCGTCGCGTTGCCGCTGCTCATCCCGTGGAACGTGGTCGGCACCATCTGGCAGATCTTCGCCCGCGCCGACATCGGGCTCGGCGGCTGGACGATCAACCACGTGCTGGGCATCGACTTCAACTACACGCTGGACTCCACCGACGCCTGGCTCACCGTGCTGATCATGGACGTGTGGCACTGGACGCCGCTGGTGGCGCTGCTCGCCTACGCGGCGCTGAGGTCGATCCCCGACCCCTACTTCCAGGCCGCGCAGATCGACGGCGCCTCGGCCTGGGCCACGTTCCGCCGCATCCAACTGCCCCGGCTGCGCGGAGTGCTGACGATCGCGATCCTGCTCAGGTTCATGGACAGCTTCATGATCTACACCGAACCGTTCGTGGTGACCGGCGGCGGGCCCGGCAACGCCACGTCGTTCCTCAGCGTCCTGCTGTCGAAGATCGCCGTCGGTCAGTTCGACCTGGGGCCGGCGGGCGCCTTCTCGCTGCTCTACTTCCTCATCGTGCAGATCGTCTCGTACGTCTTCTTCACCGTGCTGACCAGGACCGGGAGGTGAGCGCGATGACCGGAGAGCGGGCCGGAGAGCGGGTCGCGACGGCCAGACGGGCCCGGCGGCAGCTCCCCTGGGCGCGTACCGTCTTCTGGCTCTACGCCGCCACGCTGATGCTGCCGCTGCTGTGGATGTTCGGCATGTCCATCCGCCCGAACGAGGACATCCTGGGCAGTTTCTCGCTCATCCCGCAACGGGCGACCCTGGAGAACTACCAGACCTTCTTCACCGACCCGGCGTGGTACTCCAGCTACCTCAACTCGATCATCTACACCTCGATGAACGCCGTCATGTCGCTGATCGTGGCGATCCCGGCCGCCTACGCGTTCTCCAGGTTCAGGTTCGCCGGGGACAAGCACCTGTTCTTCTGGCTGCTGACCAACCGGATGGCCCCGCCGGCCGTGTTCCTGCTGCCGTTCTTCCAGATCTACCAGAGCGTCGGGCTGTTCGACACGCACCTCGGCGTGGCCATCGCGCACATGCTGTTCAACGTGCCGCTCGCGGTCTGGATCCTGGAAGGGTTCATGTCCGGGATCCCGCGCGAGATCGACGAGACGGCCGCGATCGACGGCTACTCCCTGCCCCGGTTCTTCATCCGGATCTTCCTGCCGATGATCCGCTCCGCCATCGGGGTCACCGCGTTCTTCTGCTTCATGTTCAGCTGGGTCGAACTGCTCATCGCCCGCACCATCACCTCGGTCAACGCCAAACCGATCGCCGCCACCATGACGCGCACCGTGAGCGCGGCGGGCGTCGACTGGGGGCTGCTCGCGGCGGCGGGCGTGCTGACGATCATCCCGGGCGCCGTCGTCATCTGGTTCGTGCGCAACTACGTGGCCAAGGGCTTCGCGCTGGGGAGGGTCTGACGATGCTCGACTGGATGGTCTGGACGCCTCCCACGGCCCTGGTGTTCATCGGCCTCGCCCTGCTGCTCTGCGTCATGGCGGCATGGGCCCACTTCTCCCCGCCGGTCGCGCGGCGGGGCTTTCTGCGCATCGAAACCGATCGGGGGGACCGGCTCTACATCGGCCTCATCAGTGCGGCCGTCGTGCTCGCGGGGTGGATCGCCGTCACCGACCTGTCCATGTGGCTCGCACTGGCGTGCGCGCTGCTGGTGGCGGTGGTCATCGGTATCTGGGGTTGACACAGGAGGGACCCGATCATGCCGTTCCACAGGAAAGTCCCACGAGGACGGGCGACGGCCACCGCGGCCGCGCTGATCCTCCTCGCGGCCGCCTGTTCGCAGGGCGACGGCCCCGGGCAGAGCGACTACACCGAGGCCGGCGGCAAGGCCGCCGCGCAGAAGTGGGTCTCCCAGGAGTTCACGCCGAGCACCCTGTCCAAGGATCAGCAACTCGCCGAGATGGACTGGTTCATCAAGGCCGCCGCGCCGTACCGGGGCATGGAGATCAACGTGGTGTCCGAGACGATCACCACGCACGAGTACGAGTCACGTCAGCTCGCCAAGGCGTTCACCGAGATCACCGGGATCAGGCTCAAGCACGACCTGATCCAGGAAGGTGACGTCATCGAGAAGCTGCAGACCCAGATCCAGGGCGACCAGAACATCTACGACGCCTACGTCAACGACTCCGACCTGATCGGCACCCATTCGCGCGGTGACTACGTGCTGCCGCTGTCCGACTACATGGCCGGGGAGGGCAAGGCCGTCACCTCGCCCACGCTCGACCTGGACGACTTCATCGGCATCAGCTTCACCACCGGGCCGGACAAGAAGCTCTACCAGCTGCCCGACCAGCAGTTCGCGAACCTCTACTGGTTCCGCTACGACTGGTTCACCGACCCGGACATCAAGAAGCAGTTCAAGGACGCTTACGGCTACGACCTGGGCGTGCCGGTCAACTGGGCGGCGTACGAGGACATCGCCGACTTCTTCACCAACAAGGTCAACGGCAACGGCACCGTCGACGGCAAGAAGGTCTACGGCCACATGGACTACGGCCGCAAGGACCCGTCGCTGGGCTGGCGCTTCACCGACGCGTGGCTGTCCATGGCGGGCAACGGCGACGCCGGCATCCCCAACGGCCTGCCGGTGGACGACTGGGGCATCCGGGTGGAGAACTGCCGCCCGGTCGGCTCGTCGGTGACCCGTGGCGGCGACACCAACGGCCCGGCGGCGGTCTACGCGCTCACGAAGTACGTCGACTGGCTGAAGAAGTACGCCCCCAAGGAAGCCGCGGGCATGAACTTCAGCGAGGCCGGGCCGGTCCCCGCCCAGGGCCACATCGCCCAGCAGGTCTTCTGGTACACGTCGTTCACCGCCGACATGACCAAACCCGGGTTGTCGATCGTCAACGCGGACGGCACGCCCAAGTGGCGCATCGCCCCGAGCCCGCACGGCGCGTACTGGAAGGACGGCAACAAGCTCGGCTACCAGGACGCCGGCTCGTGGACGCTGCTGAAGAGCACGCCGAAGGAGCGCAGGGCCGCGGCCTGGCTGTACGCGCAGTTCGTGACGTCCAAGACGGTCTCGCTGAAGAAGTCGATCGCCGGTCTGACCTTCATCCGCGACTCCGACATCAAGAGCGACTACTTCTCCGACAACGCCGCGAAGTACGGCGGCCTGATCGAGTTCTACGGCTCACCGGCCCGCAAGCAGTGGACCCCGACCGGCACCAACGTGCCCGACTACCCGAAACTGGCCCAGCTGTGGTGGCAGAACGTCGCCACCGCCGTCACCGGTGAGACCACCGCCCAGCAGTCGATGGACAACCTCGCCAAGCAGCAGGACGACATCCTGTCCCGGCTGGAGCGTCGCGGTTACGGCGGCGCCTGCGCGCCGAAGCTGAACCCGGAGCAGTCCGCCCAGCACTGGCTGGACCAGCCGGGCGCCCCGGTGCCGAAGCTCGCCGACGAGCGCGGCAAGCCGGAGACGCTCGACTACGACAAGCTGATCGCCCAGTGGAAGTCGGGCGACTGAGTCACCTGCCGCTGCGGACGATGGCCAGCGGGCATGGCGCATGCTGCAACATGGCGTTGCTGACGGAGCCGAGCATCATGCCCGCCAGCACGCCATGCCCGTGGGAGCCGACGACCAGCAGGGCGGCGCCCTCGGCGGCCTGGCGCAGCACCTCGACCGGATGGCCCTGCACGACCTCCTCGATCACGGTCACGCCGGGGTGGCGCTCGCTCCGGCCGGCCACCTTCTCCTTGAGCAGGTCGAGCTCGCCACCGACCGAAGTCGGCTCGGGCACGTCCGGCCAGGTGCGAGCGTGCACGGCGCGCAACCGCGCCCCGCGCATCGACGCCTCGGCGAAGGCGAAGTCGAGGGCACGCTCACCGGCGGCCGAACCGTCGACGCCGACGACCACCTCGGGGCGCGGGGACGAAGGCAGCTCGCGCACGACCACGACGTCGCAGGACGCGTGCCCGGCCACACCGTAGGCGACCGAACCGACCAGCATCCCGCGCACGCCGCCCAGCCCGTGGTTGCCGACCACCAGCAGTTCGGCGCCGGCCGCCGCCTTGATCAGGGCCGCGCGCGGATCGCCGGGCAGCAGCGTCGTCTCGACGGTCACCTTGGGCGCCTCGCGCCGGACCCGCTCCTCGCCGGACGCCAGGACCGTCGTGCCGCCCTCGCGCATCCACCGGGCCACCTCGGCGAAGCGGCCTTCACGCGTGTCGACGGCCCACGCGGCTATCGCGTGCGCCACGGTCAGCGGCACCTCGCGCAGCGCCGCCTCCCTCGCGGCCCATCCAGCGGCCTCCAGCCCGGCCCGGGACCCGTCCACTCCGACAACGATCACGACATTCCTCCCATCACGCCACAACATCGCCGTTTACCCCACCATCCTCCCAGCCGCCGGTTCACACCCGAGGCGAACGTCCCTCAAGAACCAGTCCAAGGCCCCCTTCCCTGACCACCCGTCAGAACGGATTCGAGGGATCGAGCCGCCTCCGCGAAAGTATGCATGCAAGGTGCATGCTAATCTGATGGCATGGGAACCATACAGATCAGGGACGTCCCTGATATGACGGAGCGGACGCTGAAGGCGCGGGCCGAGCGCGAAGGCAAGTCCTTGACCGCCTTCGTGCGCGACCTTCTGAACGAGGAGGCGGCCACGCCGACGCTGGATGAGGTGATGGCCAGGATCGCCACTGACGAGCCGGTGCCATACGATCCCGACTTCGTCCGCGAGACGATGCGCGAGGGCGGTCGGTGAGCCTGGTCGTCGACGCGTCGATCATCTTCCGCCTGCTGGCCAATGTGAAGGGCGATGACCTTCTACGGCAGCGGCTGGCTCGCAGGCTGCACGCCCCGGCCCTGATCGATGTCGAGATCGCTTCAGTCGTACGTGGGCATGTGATCACCAGCAAGCCGGAGGTGCGCATCTCCGAGGCGAGGGCGCAGGTCATGCTGGAGCGCTACGCTCAGCTCAAGATCGTCCGTCATCCCATGCTGCCTCTACAGCCGCGCGTGCTGGAGCTGAGGAACAACCTCACCGCCTATGACGGCATGTACGTCGCCCTCGCCGAACTGCTGGGAGTGCCGTTGCTCACCGACGACGCGAAGTTCGCCGGCTCGGCGGGCCACCGGGCCGAGATACACCGCTACCCTCCGCCGCCGACGTAGGTCCCGGGGCGGTCCGGCGAGGTCTGTCGGTGGGGTCTTCTAAGCTGCGAAGCCGTACAGGGATGATTGGATTCTTGCCGTGGACGCCTCGGTCGAGCAGCTCGTGTACGTCCGCGAGGACGAATACACCGTCGCCCGGATGACCGACGAGCACGGGGCCGGGTTCGTCGCCACCGGGCGGGCACTGGCCGGGGTGCAGCCCGGGGAGACGCTCCGACTCACCGGCGAGTGGGGTGAGCACGCGCGTCACGGCCGCCGCTTCCAGGTGGCGACCTGCGAGCGGGTCGTCCCGTCGACGGTCCGGGCCATCCAGCTCTACCTCGGCTCGGGCCTGATCCGCGGCATCGGCCCGCGCCTCGCGCAGGCCATCGTCTCTCACTTCGGCGACAAGACGCTCACCGTCATCGACACCGAGCCGGGGCGGCTGACGGAGGTCGTCAACATCGGCCCGGCCCGGCAGGCGCAGATCGTCGAGGCGTGGCGGGAGCAGAAGGAGATCGCCGCGCTGATGGTGGTCCTCCAGGGTTTCGGCATCAGCCCGCTGCTCGCCACCAAGATCTACCAGGTGTACGGCTCCGACTCGGCCACCATCCTCAAGTCCGACCCCTACCAGCTCATCGGCCAGGTCAGGGGCATCGCCTTCCACACGGCCGACCGGATCGCGCTGCAGTCGGGCGTGTCCGAACGCAGCCCGCAGCGCATCCGGGCGGCGATCCTCGACCGGCTGGAGTCGGCGGCGGCGAGCGGCGGCCACTGCTACCTGTCGATGACCGCGCTGCTCACGCAGACCGCCGAGCTCATCGACCAGGACCAGGACCTGGTGCGGCCGGTGATCGACGTGCTCACGGCCGAGCGGCGGATCGCCGTGGAGGCGGCGCCCGACCAGGTCGTCGTCTACTCCAAGGAGTTGCACAGCCGCGAGGTCAGGCTGGCCGAGCAACTGGCCCGGCTCTGGCAGGCCCGATCGACGCTGCCGATGCGCGACTTCCGCGAGGACCCCGACCTGCACGACGACCAGCGCGCGGCCGTGACCATGGCGTTGACCAGCACCGTCTCCGTGCTCACCGGTGGGCCGGGCTGCGGCAAGAGCCACACGGTCCGGGTGCTCGCGGCCACCGCGCGGGCCATGGGCGGCAGGGTGACGCTGGCCGCGCCCACCGGCAAGGCGGCCAAGCGCCTGTCGGAGCTCACCGGCCTGCCGGCGATGACCGTGCACCGGATGCTGGCCCACGAGCCCGACCCCGACGCCCTGTTCGACCAGGTGCCCGCGCAGGCCGACCTGATCGTGGTCGACGAGGCGTCCATGCTCGACCTGCACCTGGCCACCCGGCTCTGCTCGGCGGTGCCCTCGGGCAGCCACCTGCTGCTCGTCGGCGACAGCGACCAGCTCCCGAGCATCGGCCCCGGCAGCGTGCTGTCCGACCTGCTGCGGGTCGAGGAGATCCCCCGGGTACGGCTGACGCACGTCTTCCGCCAGGCCGACGGCAGCGGCATCATCGCGAGCGCCCACCGCATCCGATCCGGGGAGTTGCCCGCGATCCCGGGCGGTGGCGGCTTCTGGTTCGAAGAGGTGGACACCCCCGAGGCCGTCGCCGAACGCGTCGTCCACCTGGCGACCGTGGCGATCCCGCGCAAGCAGCGGGTGGACCCCGGCCAGGTGCAGGTGCTGTGCCCGATGCGCAGGGGCGCGGCCGGCACCGCCGAACTCGGCCGCATGATCCAGGAACGCCTCAACCCGGCCCGCGACGGGCAACCCGAACACTGGTCCGGCGCCTCCGTCTTCCGCGTCGGCGACCGCGTGATGCCCATCCGCAACAACTACGACAAGGGCGTCTTCAACGGCGAGACCGGCACGGTCACCCGGATCGACCAGGAGCAGCGCCAGGTCGAGCTCGTCATCGACGACGGCGACCCGGTCACCTACGGCTTCGACGAGCTCGACGACCTCACCCACGCCTACGCCATCAGCGTGCACCGCTCACAGGGCAGCGAATACCCGTTCGTGGTGGCGCCCGTCGTCGCCGAGGCCGGCGGCATCATGCTGCGCCGCAGGCTCCTCTACACCCTCGTCACCCGGGCCCGCTCGTGGGTGGTGCTCGTCGGCGACCGCAGGGCCCTGGAGCTCGCGGTAGCCCGCCTCGGCCGCCCCCGCAACACCATGCTCACCCGCCGCCTGACCCAGACCCTCTGACCGAATCACAGCCCGCACGCTCTCAAGCCCAGCGTCACAATGGCAGAAGGCCGACGACGCACAATATTGGGCCATTTGACCACCAATGACATACACGGCTATGAGATGAAATCGGCAGCATCTCCCCTTCTTGGACGAAAATCCATACCGACGTTCAGGCCGCTGATGATTTAGCTTTTCCGGCGAAATATTCGTGTACGGTTCCACTCGTGGCCGGACCTTTTTCAGTGGTGAATGTCACCGACTGGGCAGTTGATCTTTATGAGGCTGACGGCTCAGAGGAAAAGATCTGGCTCGTCGAGCATGGAGGTGCGCGTCGTCGTGCCCTGTTCAAGCCAAATGTCCGCAACGACACCGCCGAACAGGCAGATCATTGGCCTGAGAAGCTCGCCTCGGAAATAGCGACGGCGCTGAATGTGCCCAGAGCTGATGTTGATCTAGCCGTCAGGTCCGGCCGTCGGGGATGCGTGTCCTACGATGTCAAACCTTGCGACTGGCAGCTACAGCCCGGCTTCCTCCTGCTCACCGAATTCCTGGGAGAGAATCACGACCCAATGGACAAACGACACAGTGGGCACACTTTGCCGAATGTTCGTGACGCCCTCCATGGCTATGGACAGCCGCCGGGGTTCAACGGTCCAGTCACGTTCAACGCCTTCGACGTATTCGCCGGTTATACGGTCCTCGATGCTCTAATCGCCAATCGCGATCGACATCCGGCAAACTGGGCCGTTCTGATCGGCCCTGAGTCTGGCGATTCGCTCCTGTGCCCTTCTTATGATCACGCGACAAGTCTCGGATTCAGCCTCACAGATGCAAGGCGGCACCGAATCCTCCGGACAGCGAGAGACTGGGAAGCGTTCCTTCGAAGAGGCACCGCCTGGCGATTCGAAGGATGCCGTAAGGACCCTAACGGACTTCGCCAGAGCGGCATTGAACCTGGTCAGCGCACCGGTCCGCACCTACTGGCTTGACCGCGTGGAGGCATGCGGAAAAGATCGCATGAGTGAGCTGGTTGCGCGAGTCCCAGAAATGTCGGCGGCAGCGCGTACGTTCGCGCTGGAGCTCGTAGACGCAAACAGGAGGAGGCTACTCGATGGCTCGCTCGACTCACTCCCCGTCCTTGCACACATACGGAACGACCAGCTCCCCTCGACTGGTGGTCGCCCTACAGGACCGTAGGTCGCGTCAGATCGCTCCGGTCGGCTTCCTGGAGAAGACCGACGAGGGCTTCGCGTTCGCCTACCTGCGTCGGGTCATGGACATGCCAGGCTTCAGGCCTCTGTTCGGGTTCGCAGACCTGGAACGCCGCTACGCTTCCCCCACTCTCTTCCCCTTGTTCAGCCAGCGCCTGATGAATCCCCAGCGGTCTGATTACGGCAAGTACCTTATGGTGCTGGGTCTGACCAGCGGTTCGCCGCCGTTGACGGTGCTTGGCCGATCCGGCGGCCGACGCGCCGGAGATTCAATCTTCCTTGTCCCTGAGCCATACGTTGATCCGGAGGGCCACACCTCCTCGGTGTTCTTCGTACACGGCCTTCGCCACATGGCGGGCGCGGAGTCGCGGATTTCCCTGCTCAGCGTGGGTGATGACCTTGGCCTCCGCGATGATCCGACGAACCCGGCGAACCGTCACGCGTTGCTGGTCACGCGCGAAGGTGACGAGCTCGGCTGGGTGCCAGACCTCCTACTCGACTATGTGCACCATGTGCGGGATGCAGGGAATATGACGCTTCGTGTCGGCCAGGTCAATGGCTCCGACGCCCCGGCCAATCTACGCCTGAGGGTCCAGCTCGACGGCTCGGTGCCACACGACTACTCGCCATTCCGCGGAAAGGAATGGGCCACCTTCGGCTGACTCTGCTCCCGGCGAGCGGCTCAGAATGAGCCGCTCGCCGACGATGGCCACGGCTACGGCGACCGGCCCGCGCTGTGTGTCCGTGGCCGTGCAAAAGTAGCCGCAGGTGGCCGGGTTGAGGTCACCGCTGGTGGCCAGTTTTAAGTCCCCACGTCTGTTCGTGCGCGTCTG
>NZ_JBFAKL010000036.1:0-79099 GCF_040655715.1 Nonomuraea cavernae
CTGCAGGGCGAGAAGGTCAGGAACTTCGAGGGGCTCCTGGATGCGCGAAAAAGAGACGCGACGGGGACCGGCGGGTACGGCGGAGGCGTTGCGCGAGGCTGCCAACAGATGTCCTTCCGAGGGCTCGCGGCGGACTGACTACACGCACGCCAGACAACCTCGCAACGTGAGCAAGCGGAGCGGGTCGTCAAAGGGCAGCGCAAAGGGGCAGTGTAGCCGAACGGCACACGCCTGTCCACTTCGCTCTCGCTGCATGCTTCACGTTGGTCGCAGCATCGCCCGTTCGAGCGGATACGTCAAGCCCGCTAGCCGTACTTTTCGCCGACTATGGGCCCGGACGCTGGGTTTTCTCCCCTGTGTGACCGGGCGCCCACCGTCAGGCCCAAGACGATACCCGCGAACGGGGACGGCTAACGCTCCGTCACACCGAGGGTCGAACCCATGCCGACAACCGGTGTGGTTGTGACTCAGGTACCCCTGGCATGGCGTTCACCAAACTCGTTTTTTGGTAACAATTGAAGGACGCGCCGCGCCCAAAGCACTCAAGCGGTGCCGATCAGCGTCGACAGGTCGGCCACGAGCCAGCGGGCCTCCTGCCGGACCACGACGAACCTGGCTCGGTTCTGGCTGATCTGCCGCTGGGGCTCCGCCTTGCCGGGGACCTCCTTGACCGTAGCCGTGTTCACGAAGAGCAGAACCTCCACCCGGTCGGCTTCGGCCCGCCCCACGGCCGCCGCGACGACGACCGCCGTCTGCACCGTCTTCTGTGCCCTGGCCTTGCTCACCAGAGTCGCGGCGAGCTCTCTGTACTGGGTGGTCAGCGCGCCCGTGGTGTGCCCGGCCGCCCGGGCCAGGTCCTGCTCGACCGTCTGGTAGTCGTACGAGAGCAGGTCGGGCGCCATCGAGCGGGCCGCGGCCATCGCCTCCACCCCCGCGGCGTCGGCGTCGCGCATGGCCTTCAGGTCGAACCACATCATCCCGACCACCACGCCCAGAACCGTGACGACGGCCATCAGCCCGATCGTGACCGTCCTCACGGCACCTGCACCGCCTTCGACACCAGCCAGACGCTCCCGACCTTGGTCAGCTCCATCGACCATCGGTAGAACCGGTCCTGCGGGGGCGTCTTGGACCCCTCCCACCGGATGTCCACGTCAGCCACGACCAGCACGCTGGCGCTGCCCTCCGACAGCGAGACCAGGCCGGTGGCGCGCAGCACGCCTTCCTGCTTCACCTTGTTGGCGACCGTGGTGCTCTTCAGCCGCTGGAGGTTGCTCTCGTACTCCTCGCGGGCTCCGCCGGTCGAGGTGGCCAGAATGCGCCGTACATCGGTGTCGATGGTCTTGTAGTGCAAGGAGAGCAGGTTGACCGCGTGGGTGCCCGCCGCGTCGAGGACGGCCCGCCGGTCGTCCGCCCTCGCCTGCTCATCGCGCGCCTGCGCGCCGATCCACACACCCGCCCCCACCAGCAGCACCGCGAGCACGGCCAGCACCGCGACGAGCACCGGAGCCGGCCGAACGGGGACGCCTGCCACGTTTGCTCACCCCTTCCAGCCGGTCGCCGGGATCATAACGCGCGAGCCACCGCCAGACCGGCATTCTGCCGAGGCGGTTGGAAAGGCGGCGGCTACCTGACGCCGTTGAGATGAGCGTTGATCAGGCGGGGATACTCCTCCAGCCAGTTGCGGCCGCGGTCGTCCACGAACGAGCCCTGCGGCGGGATCACGCCGTTGGCGGCCAGCCAGGTGCCCGGCGGACGCTGGGTGCGGCGCAGCCGGTTGCCGCTCGGCATCAGCTGCGGCGGGATCGGCGGCAGCGTACCCGGGTCGTGGCCCTGCTGCGCCTCCGCCTCCAGCTCGGAGATGTCCTTCTCCTCCGACATGCCGATGGGACCGTGCTTGCGGGCGTTGAGGAACTGCCGCACCACCGGCTCGTCGCTGGACAGCAGCATCTCGCGCGGCCCGAACATGATCAGCTCACGCCTGAACAGCAGCCCGATGTCGTCGGGGACCGTGCGCGCGGTGTTGATGTCGTGCGTGACGATCAGGAACGTCGCCTCGATCTCGGCGTTGAGGTCGACGATGAGCTGGTTCAGGTACGCGGTGCGCACCGGATCGAGGCCGGAGTCGGGCTCGTCGAACAGGATGATCTCCGGGTCGAGCACCAGTGCCCTGGCCAGGCCGGCCCGCTTGCGCATCCCGCCGGAGATCTCGCCGGGCAGCTTGCCCTCGGCCCCGACCAGGCCGACGAGCTCCATCTTCTCCATCACGATCTGGCGGATCTGGGACTCGGATCTCCTGGTGTGCTCGCGCAGCGGGAAGGCGACGTTGTCGTACAGGCTCAGCGAGCCGAACAGGGCGCCGTCCTGGAACAGCACGCCGAACAGCCGGCGCAGCTCGTAGAGCTTGTTCTCGTTGCAGTTGGCCAGGTCGTGGCCGTCGATCCAGATGTGCCCGCGGTCCGGCCTCAGCAGCCCGACCAGCGTCTTCAGGAAGACCGACTTGCCCGTGCCGGAGGGGCCCAGCAACACCGAGATCTCACCCGCGGGCAGGGTGAGCGAGACGTCCTCCCAGATGACCTGCCGTCCGAACGACTTGGTCAGCCCGTCGACCACTACTTCGACGCCCACCGGTCACCTTCCCGTCGCAGGGGGATACAGGTTGCCATCACGCTAGCGACGTTCGGGGGAATTGGAACCTATTCTAATAACTTGTTGCGGGGTGGTTATGGGACATCTCCGTCAGTGAGCGCACGGAGCCCGAGCCGCCCATGCCGCCACCGCGCCGGCCACGTCGGCGATGAAAGTCCGGGCGGCTACAAAGTCCGGGCATGCAAAAGGGGCGGTCACACCCGGCACCTGGGTGTGACCGCCCCTCCTGGATGAAACGATCTCGGTGAGCGCCGGGAAACGGCGCCGCGAGAGGTGTTACTTGACGGTGACGGACGCGCCGGCGCCCTCAAGGGCGGCCTTGGCCTTCTCCGCCTGCTCCTTGTTGACCTTGCCGTCGAAGACGTTCTTCGGAGCGCCGTCCACCAGGTCCTTGGCCTCCTTGAGGCCGAGGGACGTGAGGGCGCGGATCTCCTTGATGACCTGGATCTTCTTGTCGCCGGCGGCCTCGAGGATGACGTCGAACTCGTCCTGCTCCTCGGCGGCGACGGCCTCGGCGGCGGCCGGGGCGGCGGCGGCAACCGCGACGGGGGCGGCGGCCTTGACGTCGAAGACCTCCTCGAACTGCTTCACGAACTCGGAGAGCTCAAGGAGGGTCATCTCCTTGAACGCGTCGAGCAGCTCGTCGGTGCTGAGCTTCGCCATGATGATTTCCTCCGTATGGGACTTGCGAAATTTAGGAACGGGACCGCGGGTTTTGCGGCAATCCCCGTGTTACTCGCCCGCCTCTTCGCGCTTGGCGCGAAGGGCGTCGGCCAGCTGAGCCATGTTGGTGGGCAATGCGGCGAACATCGCGGCAGCAGCGCTCTGCTTCGCCTTGATCGCGCCAGCAAGCTTCGCGAGGAGAACCTCGCGGGACTCGAGGTCGGCGAGCTTGGTGATCTCGGCTGCGTCCAGCTTCTTGCCGTCGAGGACGCCGCCCTTGATCACCAGAAGGGGATTGGCCTTGGCGAAGTCACGCAGACCCTTGGCCGCCTCGACAACGTCGCCGTTGACGAAGGCGATCGCGGTGGGACCGGTGAGCAGGTCGTCGAGACTCGACACTCCCGCCTCGTTGGCCGCGATCTTTGTCAGGGTGTTCTTCGCCACGGCGAACTTCGCATTCTCACCGAGAGAGACGCGCAGCTGCTTGAGCTGGGCGACGGTGAGACCGCGGTACTCGGTCAGAACGGCGGCAGCGCTGCCTTCGAACTCGCTCTTGAGCTCGGCAACCGCTGTCGCCTTATCCGCCCTCGCCATGGGCCTCCTTCCAGATGTGCCGCCGGCGAAGTCCCGAGAAATGAGAACAGCCCCGGGCGCAGGGCGCACACGGGGCTCACACGCATGGATCACCATGCGGGAAACTCGTATTCACACCTGCGTGGGCCGTCCGCAGAAAGCGGATCCTTCGGTCGCCAGGTCATGAGGCACCTGACGACGACCGACGGTCTTTGGCATCGACCAGACTACGGCCTGGCCGCCGAGTTTCCAAATCGTTCTCAGTTGGTGGTGCCCTTCGGCAGCTCACCGACCTGGTCGGCGGGCGGAGCCTCGATCTTCACCGGCTCGTTGAAGCCCTTGAAGAACAGGGAGGCGTTGAGCGTGGCACCCTCCTTGGCGCCGCTCAGCGCGAGCTTGCGGGGCAGGCCGTCACTGTCGACCCAGATGTCGAACTTGACGTCCTTGAGCTCCGCCAGGTTGCGGCTCGCCTGCTCCCGCTGGTCGGCGGGGAGCTGCTGGACCGCCACGTCCACGGGGAACGAGCCGCTGTAGTGGGTGGTGTCGGCGCCGTCGACGCTCTCGGTGCCGACGGACTTCACGTCCTTGGACGCCGTGACCATCTTGGTGACGCTGGCCAGGTCGAACTGCTGGATCTGGTCGAGGTACTGCTTCACCTCACCGGAGCCACCCATCTCGGAGAGCGACACCTTGATCCACGGCTTGGTCGCGCCGACGAGCTCCTTGAGCGCCTCGACCTTGACGTAGACGACGTCGCCCTGGAGGACGGCGCGCACGCCGCCGGGCAGGCCCTTGCCGCCCATGTCGACGGTGTCGAGGGTGAGGTCGGCGGCGAGCTGCGGCTTGCTCTGGTAGAGCATCCGGCCCTGGACCTTGCCCTTGCTCTCCTGGGGGTGCGCCGTTTCGACGACGGCGTCGACGGTGTAGCTGGTGACCTCCGCGGTCTTCTGCGCGGCCTGCGCGAGCACCTCGGAGGCGGCCAGGTTGACCTGGATGGGTTGCGCGTTCGACCCGCAACCGGCTACGGCAACCGCGACCAGTGCGGCACCGGCCGCGGCGGTGGCGAGATTGATCCTGCGCTTCAGCATGTTTTGACCCTACGTGTAGGCGCTCGGAACATGGCGACTTCCCGCAAGATCTCGGGGAAAACCCAGGGTCATCCCGGACCGCCGTGATGCCGGGAACGCGAACGGCCCCCACCCGGACGATCAGGCGAGGGCCGTTCAGGGGTGCGCGTGAACCCGCTCACGCCTCCAGGTCGGCGGTGAGGCCGCGGGTGGCGTTGGGGTCGACCGGGACGCCGGGGCCCATGGTCGTCGAGAAGGTGACCTTCTTGACGTAGCGGCCCTTGGCGGCCGACGGCTTGAGCCGGAGCACCTCGTCGAGAGCGGCGGCGTAGTTCTCGATGAGCTGGCGGTCACCGAACGACGTCTTGCCGATGATGAAGTGCAGGTTGGCCTGCCGGTCGGTGCGGAACTCGATCTTGCCGCCCTTGATCTCGGTCACGGCCTTGGCGACGTCGGGCGTCACGGTGCCGGTCTTGGGGTTGGGCATGAGACCGCGGGGGCCGAGGACCCGGCCGAGGCGGCCGACCTTGCCCATGAGGTCGGGCGTGGCCACGACCGCGTCGAACTCGCCCAGCCGGTTGCCCTTGGCGATCTCGTCGATCAGCTCGTCAGCGCCGACGATGTCGGCGCCCGCCTCGCGGGCCGCCTCGGCACGGTCACCGGTCGCGAAGACCAGGACCCGGGCGGTCTTGCCGGTGCCGTGCGGAAGGTTGACCGTGCCGCGCACGATCTGGTCGGCCTTGCGAGGGTCGACACCCAGTCGCAGCGCCACCTCAACGGTGGCGTCGAACTTGGTGGCCGAGGTCTCCTTGGCGAGCTTCGCCGCCTCGGCGGGTGAGTAGAGCTTGTCGCGGTCGATCTTCGCCGCGGCGTCCTTGTGCGCCTTGCTGCGCTGCATGTCTGTCTCCTAGTGGTGCGCGGGCCGAGCCGGCCCTCCCACGGGTCGAAAAAGTCTCAGTCGGCGACGGTGATGCCCATCGACCGGGCGGTGCCGGCGATGATCTTCTCGGCGGCCTCGACGTCGTTGGCGTTGAGGTCGGGCATCTTGGTCTCGGCGATGCTGCGAAGCTGCTCGCGGCTGAGCTTGCCGACCTTGTCCTTGTGCGGGACCGCGCTGCCCTTGTCGATGCCCAGAGCCTTCTTGATCAGCTCAGGCGCCGGGGGCGTCTTCGTGATGAAGGTGAAGCTGCGGTCTTCGAAGATGGTGATCTCAACGGGGATGATGTTGCCCCGCTGGGCCTCCGTCGCAGCGTTGTACTGCTTGACGAAGTCCATGATGTTGACGCCGTGCGGACCGAGGGCGGTGCCGACAGGCGGAGCGGGCGTGGCCTGGCCAGCGGGAAGCTGGACCTTGACCAGGGCCGCCACTTTCTTCTTTGGAGGCATGGTTGAACTCTCCGGGTCCTGGATTACATGAAACCCCCACAGGCGCGGAGTGAGGCCGGGAGCTGGACGTTGGCGACGCCCGAGATCGGCTCACCCCCACAGGCGTGAGGACGACTAGCTAGTGTATGTGATCGTCTTAGATCTTTGAGACCTGGTTGAAGGACAGCTCCACCGGGGTCTCGCGGCCGAAGATCGAGACGAGCACCTTGAGCTTCTGCGACTCGGGGCTGATCTCGCTCACCGAGGCGGGCAGCGTGGCGAACGGGCCGTCCATGACCGTGACCGACTCGCCGATCTCGAACTCGACCGTGGGGCCGGTGGCGGTCTTGGCCGCGGCCTTCTTGCTCTCCTCGGAGGGCTCCGGGGCGAGCAGCTTGGCCACCTCGTCGATGCTGAGCGGGCTCGGCTTGTTGGACAGACCCACGAAGCCGGTCACCCCGGGCGTGTTGCGCACCGCGGCCCACGACTCGTCGGTCAGCTCCATGCGCACCAGCACGTAGCCGGGCAGCACGCGCTCCTTGACCGGCACCTTCTTGCCGCTCTTGAACTCCTGGACGGTGTGCGTCGGCACCTCGACCTGGTAGATGTAGTCCTCCATGTTGAGCGACACGTTGCGGCTCTCGATGTTGGACTTCACGCGGTTCTCGTAGCCGGCGTAGGAGTGGATCACGTACCACTCGCCGAGCTGGCCGCGCAGGGAACGCTTGAACTCTTCGACTGGGTCGACGTCGGGCAGGACGTCACCGTCTTCGTCGACGGCGGGAGACTCGTCGGTGGCCTCGTCGCTCTCCGCGACCTCGGCGTCGACGGTCTCCTCAGTGGCCTCGACGGCCTCTTCCGACTCGTCGCCCCACTTGTCGCGGGGCTCCTCCGCCGGCACTGAAGACTCGGACACGGTGACTCTTCCTCTTTCGTCGAATCGAACGGCGACTCCGTCAGGTGTCTCCGGCGGCGTCAGGTCAGGACCCGCCGAAGATGCGGAGGACAGCCCACCCAAGAGCGGCGTCGAGTCCGTACACAATGGCGACCATGATCAGAACGAATATCAGAACGACCGTGGTGTAGGTGATGAGATCCTTGCGTGTCGGCCAGATGACCTTGCGGAGCTCGTTGACGACCTGCCGGTAGAAAAGGGCAGGAGTCGTGCGAGTCTTCTTCTCGCCACTAGGCTTGTCTGCGGTCTCGCCGCGCGTGTCGATCGCCACAGTCCTCACCTGAATCTGTCGGTATCCAACGCAGGTTGCGGCGCGCTTACACGCCTTCATTGCGCGGACCGCACTCGCAGGGCACGAGGGACTCGAACCCCCAACCGCCGGTTTTGGAGACCGGTGCGCTACCAATTGCGCCAGTGCCCTATGTCGCCAACCACACTACCCTGATCGGCTCACTGCCTGGACCGAACCGCACGTCGACATGCGGCGGCACGACCAGGCCAAAGTGTATCGGGGTAAAGGCCGTCACGTCGAACCAGAACCTGATCGCGCAGGTCATGCCGCTCATAGGGGCCGCGTGGGAGCATGAATACATGTCCACTCGACCCCGTGTCTCCACACGGATCTCCGCGATTTCCGAGTCCGCCACGCTCGCCGTGGACGCCAAGGCCAAGGCCATGAAGGCGGCGGGCCGTCCGGTCATCGGCTTCGGCGCGGGCGAGCCCGACTTCCCGACGCCCGGTTACATCGTCGAGGCGGCGGTGGCGGCGGCGCGCGAGCCCCGCTTCCACAAGTACACCCCGGCCGGCGGCCTGCCCGAGCTCAAGCAGGCAGTGGCCGCCAAGACGCTGCGTGACTCCGGCTACCGGGTCGAGCCGTCCCAGGTGCTGATCACCAACGGCGGCAAGCAGGCCGTCTACGAGGCGTTCGCCACGCTGCTCGACCCGGGTGACGAGGTCCTGGTCGTGGCGCCCTACTGGACGACCTACCCCGAGGCGATCAAGCTGGCCGGCGGCGTCCAGGTCGACGTCGTCACCGACGAGACGACCGGTTACCTGGCGAGCGTCGAGCAGTTGGAGGCGGCGCGCACCGAGCGCACCAAGGTGCTGCTGTTCGTCTCGCCGTCCAACCCGACGGGAGCCGTCTACTCCCCCGAGGAGACCGCGGCGATCGGCCGCTGGGCGGCCGAGCACGGCCTCTGGGTCGTCACCGACGAGATCTACGAGCATCTCGTGTACGGCGACGCCGAGTTCACCAGCATCGCCACGGCCGTTCCCGAGCTGGGCGACCGGGTCGTCATCCTCAACGGGGTGGCCAAGACCTACGCGATGACGGGCTGGCGCGTCGGCTGGCTGATCGGCCCGCCCGACGTCGTCAAGGCGGCGACCAACCTGCAGTCGCACGCCACCTCCAACGTCGCGAACGTGTCCCAGATGGCCGCGCTGGCCGCCGTCTCGGGTGACCTGTCGGCCGTGGAGCGGATGCGCGAGGCGTTCGACCGGCGCCGCCAGACGATGGTGCGCATGCTCAACGAGATCCCGGGCGTGTTCTGTCCCGAGCCGAAGGGCGCGTTCTACGCCTATCCGTCGGTCAAGGAGCTCATCGGCAAGGAGCTGCGCGGCAGGCGTCCGCGGTCGTCGGCGGAGCTGGCCGAGCTGATCCTGGAGGAGGCCGAGGTCGCGGTCGTCCCGGGCGAGGCGTTCGGCACTCCCGGCTACTTCCGCCTGTCCTACGCGCTGGGCGACGACGACCTGGTCGAGGGCGTCAGCCGGCTGGCCAAGCTGCTCGCCGAGGCGCGCTGACCCGGCTCAGGAGTCTTCCTTGGGGACGACCCCGGCGGCGACGCGGTCCAGCTCGCGGGCGAGTCCTGGCGTGACGGAGACGTAGACCGCGGTGCCGGGCCGTTCGAGCCACAGGTAGTTGCGCACATCGCCGCGCGTGTGCCAGCGCAGCGCGGGCTTGCCCAGGTGGGCGGTGAGGGCGGAGCGGGTGACCAGCGAGGCGAACCTCTCGGCGGAGCGCACCCCGCACACCACGCCGACGCGCAGTTCCTCGCCGCCGCCGCGCCACGAGGCTCCCCGCACCTTGAGTGGTTCGGTGAGCGAACTGATCTGCGCGAACCCCCGGCCCCGGGTCAGCCCCTCGGGCAGGTAGGTGATCGTCAAGGGCCCGGCCCCGCAGGTCAGGGTGGGGCCCTCCTCGGCGGCGGGCGCCGCGACGGGGCTGGAGCGGGCGAGGCTGGGCTCGGCCGCCGGTGCGCCGCATCCGGCCAGTGTCAGCACGAGAAGCACCGGTGCCAGGCGCCGCATCAGCCCCCCTTGGCTATACGAGTGGATGACCAGGGAAAAGCCTTAGTCTCCTACAGGAGCCCGTACCGAGGCGGCAAGAGGAAGAAGCTCCTTGCCAAGTGATTCGCTCACCCGGATCCACGCCCCGGTGCCGACCCGCTCCAGCCAGACGATCATCCGGCCACCGCTCGGAGGCCGGCCGACCAGGGCGGGCCTGCCACGGATCGTGGCGCCCCTGGCGTCCGCCAGGGAGACCCGCTCGCGATAGGACTCCCAGTCCGCTGCTACCGTACCGCGCTCGACCTGCGCCTCGACGAACCGGCCGGCGGAGCCGAACCTGGCCCAGGCGCCTTCGACGCCTGGGCCGGGCGGAATCGCTCCCCCGCCCGTACGCCGCAGACCCGGGGGCAGATAGGTGAGCCAGAAGTCACCGGCGACCACCGCGAGCGTGGCCTTCGGGGCGGCGGCGACGCGGGGGCGCCCCGCCGCGGCCCTGCCGGGACCGCTGGTCGCCGCCGGAGCGGGCTCGACGGCCGGGACGGGCGTGGGCGACGCCACGGCCGTCTGCGACGGCCGCCCGAACCCCGAGGAGAACAGCCCATAGATGATCAGGGCGGTGGCGCCGAAGGCGCCGAACGCGAGGGCGGCCCGCCGCCACTCACCACTCCTCGGACCCTCAGGCATCATGGACGACCGACCCCGGCTTGACATCAGGTGCCCCAGGAGTTTACTCGCGGAGTTCGATCCCCTCGGCGACCTTCCTCAGCTCGGCGGGTCCGTCGACCCGTCCGGCGTAGCCCGGGCTCAGGTACACCTCGACGGCCAGCCCGGCCCGCGGGATCCAGCCGATCGTGAGGGTCGTGTCGTCGGCCGCCTCCTGCATGGACTCGCCGCCCTCGGTGACGCTGGTCAGATAACCCTTCTTGCCGCCGATGTCCACGCGGCCGGGGAAGGTGGCGAGCCGCTGCCGGACGTGCCGGGTCGCCTGGCCCTCGAACACCACGACCTGGATGCCGTAACCGTCCTTCTCGTCACCGCCCGGGGCGAACGAGGTGGTGTAGCTCTTCTCCCCGAACCCGTCCTTGCCCGACCACCTGCTCCAGGCCAGGCCCTCGGGCAGGTAGCCGAGGTGGATGCCGCCGAACGTCCGCCCGTCGCCCAGGTCGCCCAGGTCCTGAGGCATCGAGCCGGGCGACCCGACGGTCAGCATGACGACCTCTCCCCTGGCCACCTCCGTGTCCGCGGCGGGCTCCTGTCCGCTCACGTTCCCCTTGGCGGTCTCCGTCTCGGGGTCGTTCACCACCAGCCCGGCGTCCCGCAGCGTCTTCACCGCGTCGGCGACGTCCATGCCCACGACTGACGGCACCTTCACCGTCGCGATCACCGCCCGGTCCTCGCCGGTGGCGTACGACGCGGCGGGCCCCGCGACCGGCTGTCCGGTGTTCAGCGCCAGCGGCACGGCCACGGCGGCGGCCGCGGTGACGAGCGCGGCGCCGGCCGTACGGAATCTGACCACGTGCGCGCGGTGGCCGCGGCGCACGGCCCCGCCCAGCGTGGGAGCGGCCTGCACGTCGGCGACGTGGTCGGCCATGGCCTGCGCGAGCGCCTCCTCTGCCTTCATTGCAACGCTCCTTCTGTGATGTGCATGCGTTCGCGGATCCGGGCCAGGCCGCGCGCGGCCTGGGACTTCACGGTGCCGACCGAGCAGCCCAGCTGGGCGGCGGTCGACGCCTCCGACTGGTCCTCCCAATAGCGCAGCACGAGCACGGCCCGCATCTTCGGCGGCAGCCTGCGCAGCTCCTCGATGAGCGCGTCGCGCAGGTCGAGGTCGGGAGATTTCGCGGCGGTGTCGGGTGGCCGGGCGAACGTGATCTCCTGGATCACCCGGTTCCGGCGCGCCCTGCTGATGGCCGCGTTCACGACGATCCTGCGGGTGTACGCCTCGGGGTTGTCGTGCCGGATCCGGGACCAGTGCCGGTACGCCTTCTCCAGGGCGTGCTGGACGAGGTCCTCGGCATCATGCCTGGTCGCACCGCAGACCAGGATCGCCGTACGCAGGAGCGAGGTGCTCCGCGCGGCGAGGAACTCGTCGAATGCCGCTTCGTCTTCGTCCGTCATAGGCAAGGGCCTCCCTTCGCCCTCCTCAACGCACGAATCCTCCCCCGGGTTGAGTGGCAGGATATGGAAATGCCACGTCCGCTAGACAAGCTGCCCAAGGCACATCTGCACCTGCACTTCACCGGGTCCATGCGGCACTCGACGTTGATCGAGCTGGCCAGGGAGCAGGGGCTGCACCTACCCGACGCGCTCGAACAGGACTGGCCGCCTCGGTTGCGGGCCACCGACGAGCGGGGCTGGTTCAGGTTCCAGCGGCTGTACGACATCGCCCGGTCGGTGCTGTCCAAGCCCGAGCACGTCTACCGGCTGCTCCGGGAGACGGCCGAGGACGAGGCGACCGCCGGGTCCAGGTGGCTGGAGATCCAGGTCGATCCCTCGGGCTACGCGCAACGGTTCGGTGGGCTGACGGCCACGCTGGAGCTCGTGCTGGACGCGGCGGCCGGGGCGGCCGAGCGGGCGGGCATCGGGATGGCGGTGGTCGTCGCGGCCAACCGGACCAAGCATCCGCTCGACGCCAACACGCTGGCCCGGCTGGCCGCCCAGTACGCCGGCAAGGGCGTCGTCGGGTTCGGGCTGTCCAACGACGAGCGGCGCGGGCAGGCTCGCGACTTCGACCGGGCGTTCCGGATCGCCAAGAGGGCGGGGCTGCTGGCCGTGCCGCACGGGGGCGAGTTGCTCGGTCCGCGGAGCATCGCGCAGTGCGTCGACGACCTGGAGGCCGACCGCGTGGGCCACGGGATCCGGGCGGCCGAGGACCAGCGGCTGATGGAGCGGCTGGCCGACCGGCAGATCTGCTGCGAGGTCTGCCCCACCTCCAACGTCGGGCTCGGGGTGGCCGAGCGGGCCGCCGACGTGCCGGTGCGGCGGCTGTTCGACGCGGGGGTGCCGATCGCGCTGGGCTCCGACGACCCGCTGCTGTTCGGTTCGCGGCTGTTGCGGCAGTACGAGCTGGCACGCGACGTGTACGCCTTCCGCGACGCCGAGATCGCCGAGCTGGCGCGGCAGTCGATCAGGTCGTCGTCCGCGCCGGAGGCGCTGCGCAAGGAGCTGGTGAAGGAGATCGACGACTGGCTGGTGTCTCCCCCACCGGAGTCCTCACCAGAGCCGTCAGCGGAGTGAGGCGGCGATCTCCGCGGCTCGTTCCTTGGTCCCGGCGCCTTCTAGGCGGTAGCCGACGGGGCCCGACTGCCAGATGAGGGTCGGGGCCGCCTGGCGCAGCGGGACCGGCGTGCCGTCCTCGCGCTCGATGTAGCCGAGCGGGTGGCTGCCGCCGATCCACCAGGCCGTGGTGGCGCCGAGCGGCACGTCCTGGGGGTAGGGCGGGCCCAGCCGCTTGAAGAAGAAGGGCTCCATGGTGCCGTCGAACTGGTCGAGCCGGATGCCGCCCGGCCAGAACATCGACGCCACCCGCCCGTTGTCGCCGACCGTCGCCGCGGCGGGCGGGCCCAGGGCGGCCGGGGTCCTGACGGGGAAGGTGACGAGGGAGCCCAGCCTGCCCGGCTCGACGTCGCGCTCTCCCGGCAGTGTGGTGGGGGTGATCACCGGCGTCGGGGTCCCGCCGAGGCGCAGCTCGATCCCGGCGTACCTGAGGATCGCGGTGACCGCCGCCCGCCCCTGAGGGGTGGCGGCCGTGACGGCGACGACGGCGAGCACCACGGCCACGACGACCGTCCACCTCCTGCGCCGGGCGCGTCGAGCCGGCCGCCGCTTCCGGACCACCTCGGGCGCGCTCTCGGGCACGGCCTCGGGCGGGGTCTCAGACGGCGGGGTCTCAGACGGCGGGGTCTCAGACGGCGGAGTCTGAGACGCGGGCTCGGACGCGGTGTCCGGGGTCGGCTCGGCGGCGAGGCGGGCGCGGACCGCGGCGGCCACGTCGGCGGGCGGCGGCGCGGGGACGTCCAGGGAGGCGCCCAGGTCGAGGAGCTGGGCTTCGAGGTCGTCGAAGGACTCATGCGAGCTCATCGCCCACCCCCTCTCTGAGCCGGGCCAGACCGCGATGGGTGCTGGACTTGACGGTGCCCAGGGGCCAGTCGAGCACCTGGGCGGTCTCCGCTTCGGACAGCTGTAAGAAGTACCGGCAGACCAGCACCTGGCGTTCCCGTTCGGGCAGCCGGCGCACCGCTTCCAGGAGGCGGGCGCGGCGGTCGGTGGCCACCGCGGTGCCCGCCGGGTCGTCGGGGGCCGCGACCTCGGCCGTGACGCCGAGGCGCGCGGTCAGCTCGGACCTGCGCCCGCGCGAACGGTTGAGGTTGTGCGTCTCGTTGGCCACGATGCGCAGCAGCCACGGCCGGAACGGCGCGTCACGGCGGAACGACGACAGGTGCCGGAACGCCTTGACGAACGCCTCCTGCACCACGTCCTCCGCCTCGTCCCCCGCTCCCAGCAGGGCGGCCGTACGGTGGGCGAGCGCGCTGTAGCGGGTGACCAGCGCCTCGTAGGCGGTCAGGTCACCGGCGAGTGAGCGGCCGATCGCCTCGTCGTCGTCCATAGCGAGTCAGATTCCATCCCAGAACAGGGCGCCAAGGGAAGGGCGTCGAGCCGATCAGGTGAGCCCGGAGCCGCGCCGGGCACTAGACTCTGGCAGATTCACGAGCCCTCGAAGGAACGGGACTATGTCTTCTGGGTATGACCGCGTAGTGCAACCGGCGGCCGGTGACGAGGCCCTGGAGAACCACCTCGGCGGGGACGAGGCGAAGAACTACCGGCAGTACGAGTTCGACATGGTCGCCCCGCATGTCGGCCGTTCGATGCTGGAGATCGGCTCGGGGCTGGGCCACTTCGCCGAGCAGTTCCTGCCGCGGCTCGACCGGCTCGTGGTGTCCGACTTCGACCCCTACTGCGTCGAACAGCTCCGGCAGCGGTTCGCCGGGCGCGACGACATCGACGTGCTGCAGTTCGGCCTGCCGACCGACATCCCCCTTGAGGACAAGGTCGACACGGTCGTCATGATGAACGTCCTGGAGCACATCGAGGACGACGCCGAGGCGCTGCGCTCGCTGGCCCGCGTCACCCAGCCGGGCGGGCGCATCATCATCTGGGTGCCCGGCTACATGCAGCTCTACGGAGATTTCGACCGCAAGGTCGGCCATGTCCAGCGCTACACCCCCAAGACCCTCTCCGCGACGGTCGCCAGGGCGGGCCTCGACGTCGACGTGCTCAAGCCGATCAACTTCCTCGGCGGAATCGCCTGGTGGGCCGCGGTACGCCGCGGCGGGGTCGGCTACCCCGACCCGCGCCTGGTCAAGATCTACGACCGCACGGTGGTGCCCGCGACTCGGCTGATCGAGCGGTTCATCCGCCCGCCGTTCGGCCAGACGGTCTTCTGCGTGGCCCGGGTGCCCTCCTGAGCACCCGGGGCCTGCCGGTCACTTGATGGAGCCGGCGGTCAGGCCGCCGACGACCTTCCGCTCGATCAGGGCGAAGAGGATGATCACCGGGATGGTGGCGATCACCGAGCCGGCGAACAGGTTCTGCCAGTCGACCTGGTATTGCCCGATGAACGAGTTGAGCGCCACGGTCAGCGGCTGGTTGGCGGGGGTGGTGGTCAGGGTCAGGGCCACCACGAACTCGTTCCAGGCGGCGATGAACGTGAAGATCAGCGCGGTGATCACGCCGGGCATGGCGAGCGGCAGCGTGATCCGGAACAACGCCCCGAACCTCCCGTTGCCGTCGATGAAGGCGGCCTCCTCCAGTTCGCGCGGGATCGAGGAGAAGTAGGCGTTGAGGATCCACACCGCGAACGCCAGGTTGAACCCGCCGTTGACCAGGATCAGCGACCAGATCGAGTCCACCAGCCCGAACTGGAAGAACTCCCGGTAGATGCCGACCAGCATGGCCGTCGGCTGGAACATCTGGGTGATCAGCACCAGGATCAGGAAGGCCGTACGCCCCCTGAAGTTGTGCCGGGCCGAGTAGTACGCCGCCGGCAGCGCGACGAGCAGCACCAGGATCGTCGACCCGGCCGCCACCTGGAGCGTGACGACGAGGTTGCCGGCCAGGCCGCTGCTCCAGAAGTTGGCGAGGTTGGACCACTCCCACTCCGACGGGAAGAACGTCGCGTCGCGCAGCGAGTCCTGTGGCCGTAGCGAGGTGAGCAGCATCACCAGGTACGGGAACAGGAAGATGAACGCGACGACGTAGGCCAGGCCCGCGACGAGCACGGTCCTGATCCTGGGCAGCCGCCGGGCGGACGCGGGCCGGAGCCTGGCGTGGTGGTGGTGCGCGGCAGGGCGGGAGGCGGTCTTGACGGCCATCACGCCACCTCCTTGTTCCAGCGGGACACCTTGAGGAAGATGACGGTCAGGACGATCACCATGCCGAAGTTCACGACCGACATCGCGGCGGACTCGCCGATGTCGGAGCCCTTGAGGATGAACATGAAGATCGTCGAGGTGGCCGTCGAGTAGCCGGGCTGGCCGTGCGTCATCGCCCAGATGATCGGAAAGCTGTTGAAGACGTTCATCACGTTGATCAGCGCGGCCACGGTGAGCGCCGGGCGCAGCAGCGGCAGCGTGATCGACCAGTACGTCCGGATCCAGGAGGCGCCGTCCATCTTGGCCGCCTCGTAGACGTCAGCGGGGATCGTGGCCAGGCCCGCCAGCAGCGCGTACGTCGTGAACGGCACCGACACGAATACCGCGACGAACACCAGCCACGGCATCGCGGTCGCGGCGTCGCCCAGCTGGTCGGCCGAGGCCCCGCCGAGCGCGTCGATGAGCCCGAGCTTGACCCGGATCTGGTTGATCACCCCGACCTCGGGGTCGAGCATCCACTTGAAGATGATCGCCGTCATCAGCACCGAGGCGGCCCACGGCGCGATCAGCGCCCAGCGGGCGAACTTGCGGCCGGGGAAACTCTGGTTGAACAACTGGGCGAGGGCCAGCGAGATCAGCACGGTGAGGACGACGACGGCCACCACCCAGATCACGCTGCGGACCATGATGTCCGCGAAGTCCTTCTCGCCGAACAGCTTCTCGTAGTTGGCCAGGCCGTTGGAGCCCTGCACCACGCCGAACCGGCTGATCTTCAGGAACGACGACCTGATCATCTCGACGACCGGCCAGAGCACGACCACCGCGATCAGCACGATGGCCGGCCCTACCCAGGCGAGGGGCTCCAGGGCGCGCAACCTTCTCATGCGGAACCTTCCATGAACGGTACGGCCGGCGGCCCCGGGAAACTGGGCGCCGGCCGTACGGATCCCCGATGGATCAGCTGCTCTCGGCGGTCTTCTGGAGCTCACCGAGGACCTTGGCCGGGTCGTCCTTGACGGCCCCGCCGATGATCTGCTTGATCTGCGGGTTCACCACGGCCCACTTCGGGTCCTGGAACGGGTAGAAGCTGGCGTTGGGCAGCGCGTCGAGGAACGGCTTGAGCTTCTCGTCGCCCGACAGCTTCTCGATGCCGCCGTTGGTGACGGGCAGCAGCTTGTAGGTGTCGCTGATCTTCTGCGCGGCGGAGCCGGTGTAGAAGAAGTCGAGGAACTTCTTGATCTCGGCGGGGTGGCCGTTCTTGTTGAACGCCATGATCCAGTCCATGACGCCGAGGGTGGTGTCGAGCGGGCCGGCCTTGCCGGGGATCGCCGTGACGCCGTAGTCCTTGAGGCCGGCCGCGTCGAAGATCGGGATCGACATGGGGCCGCCGTTGACCATGCCGACCTTGCCCGCGCCGAAGTCCTCCCAGACCGTCTTGCGGTCCTTGGTGCCGGGGTTGGGGGTGGTCAGGCCCGCGTCGACCAGGCCCTTGAGGTAGCCGAAGGTCTCGACGTTCTGCGGGGAGTTGATCGCCCACTTGCCGGAGGCGTCCTTGTAGCCGCCGCCGTTGCCCAGCATCCACAGGAACGACTCGCCCTGGGCCTCCTCCTGGCCGAGCGGGAGACCGAACGGCTGGCTCACGCCGGCCGCCTTCAGCTTCTCGGCGGCGGCCTTGAGCTCGTCCCAGGTCTTCGGCGGCTCGGCGATGCCGGCCTTGGTGAACAGTTCCTTGTTGTAGAACAGGGCGCGGGCCGAGGAGACGAACGGGATGCCGTAGGCGGTGCTGTCGACCTTGCCGAAGTCGGCGAACTTCTGCAGCAGGTCGCCGGAGACGTTCGGCGAGAGCACCTCGTCGACCTTGTGCAGCAGGCCGTCCTGGACGAAGCCGGAGTAGTCGCCGGTCTGCAGGATGTCGGGCACCTGGCCGTTCTGGACCATGGTGGCGACCTGCTTGTCGATGTCGTTCCAGTTGATGACCTGGACGTCCACCTTGATGGTGGGGTTGGCCGCCTGGAACTCGTCCACGACGCCCTTCCAGAACGTCTCACCCGAGTTCGGCTTGCCGGGGCCGTCGCCGTAGTCGGCGGCGACCATCTTCAGCGTGACCTGGCCGCCCTCCGCGGCCTGGTCACCGGTCGCCGTGCCGGAGTCGCCGGAGCCGCAGCTGGACAGGACCAGCATGGTCGCCAGGCCGAGAGCGGCGCCGCCCACAAGCTTGATGTTCACCGTTAAGTACCGCCTTCTCGTCGGACGGGCCGTCCCTGCTGGTCCGTACCAGCTGCCGACGCCGCCCCGTGGGACTGGGGACGTGTGGAGCCATAGCTCCACACGTTTGCGCCAGAGTAAGCCTCTGTTCAGCAGCCGGTCTATACCGGTTGATTGCGGTTCCACAACAAGGATGCGGTCGGATCCGCGCAACCGGTCTAGACCACAGGTCAAATGATCGTACGACGGAGGTTCTCCCCACCCTCCGGCACGCCGATCCACGGACCCTCGATGGACGGGTCGAGAATGCCCTCCTCCACGAAGGTGTAGCGGCCCTCCAGCACGTACCGCGCGAGCCGCGTGTCCTCGCTGTCGCCGTTGTCCCAGAGCCGGTCGAACAGCGCGCCCACCCGCCGTCTGGCCTGCCCGCAGAACGTGTCGGCCAGCTCGTACGGCCGGCGGCCGAGGTCGCCCGAGTCCTCGTCGGCCCTGACGCACACGGCCGTCATCGCGAACAGCTCCGCCCCGATGTCGACGATCCGGCCGAGGAACGCCTGCCGATGCTCCAGCCGCCCCTGCCAGCGGGACATGCCGTAGAAGATGGACCGGGCCAGTTTCCTGCTGGTCCGCTCCACGAAGCGCAGGTGGGCCGCCAGCGGCCCGAACGACGCGTAGGCCGTGGGCAGGTTGCCGCCGCCCGCCAGCAGGGTCGGCAGCCAGCGGGCGTAGAAGCCGCCGGCCCGCCTGAGCGCCTGGGCGCGTTCCTGGCGGGACGCCTCCGGGTTGATCAGCTCCCCGGCGGCCGACAGGTGCGCGTCGACCGCCTCACGGGTGATCAGCAACCGCATGATCTCGGAGGAGCCCTCGAAGATGCGGTTGATCCGGGAGTCGCGCAGCATCTGCTCCACGGGCACGCCCCGCTCGCCGCGCGCGGCCAGCGACTCGGCGGTCTCGTAGCCGCGCCCGCCCCTGATCTGGACCAGCTCGTCGAGCGCCTGGTAGGACAGTTCGGTGGCGTACAGCTTGGCCAGCGCGGCCTCGATCCTGATGTCGTTGCGCTGGTCGTCGGCCATCCGGCCGGTCAGGTCGCTGACGGCCTCCAGCGCGTAGGCCGTGGCCGCGATGAAGGCGATCTTCGTGGCCACCGCCTCGTGCTCGCCGACCTTGCGTCCCCACTGCACCCGCGCGTTGCCCCACTCGCGGGCGATCTTCACCGCCCACTTGGCGTTGCCCGCGCAGGTGGCGGGCAGGGACAGGCGGCCGGTGTTCAGCGTGGTGAGGGCGATCTTCAGCCCTTCGCCCTCACGGCCGATGAGGTTGCGCGCCGGGACCCTGACCTGGGCGAACTCGGTCACGCCGTTCTCGATGCCGCGCAGGCCCATGAACTGGTTGCGCCGCTTGACCGTGATGCCGGGAGAGTCGGCCTCGACGACGAAAGCACTGATCTTCTTGCCCGTCCGCGCCATGACCACGAGCAGGTCGGCGACGACGCCGTTGGTGGTCCACAGCTTGACGCCGTCGATCACGTACTCGTCGCCGTCCCTGACCGCGGTGGTCGCCAGCCGGGCGGGGTCGGAGCCGACGTCGGGCTCGGTCAGCAGGAACGCCGAGATCTCCCCGCGCGCGCACCGGGGCAGGAACTCACGCTTCTGCTCCTCGGAGCCGAACAGCTTGAGCGGCTGCGGCACCCCGATCGACTGGTGCGCCGACAGCAGCGTCGCCAGCGCCGGGCAGTAGGAACCGACGAGCATCAGCGTCCGGCAGTAGTAGAGGTAGGGCAGGCCCAGCCCGCCGTACTTCTCGCTGATCGTGATCCCGAACGCGCCGAGCGCGGCCAGCCCCTTCACCACGTCGTCGGGCACCTGCGCGGTCCGCTCGATCGCCGCCGGATCGACGTGCGCGTCGAGGAACCTGCGCACCGCCCTGACGAACTCCTCACCCCGCTTGGTCGCCTCGTCGCCCAGCGTGGGCGCGGGATGGACCAGATCCAGCCGGAAATCCCCCAGGAACAGCTGTTTCGCGAAGCTCGGCCGCGTCCATTCCTGTTCGCGGGCCTGCTCGCCGAGCTCTCTTGCCTTGGCGTACTCGCTCATGGCATCCTCCCGCCGACGCTACGCGTCCCGAGCTTTCCTGTGTAGGCAGGATTAATCGGTTGCGCCCTGTCGCGCCGTGTCCGTACTGTCTGAGACATGCGCCTTTACCAGTAGAACGCCGGGGCTGACCTGGATCAGCCCGGTTACTCAGCCGAACCGCCCGGCGGTGTCACACCCCGCCGAAGTCCGTCCCGACGCGGCAGCTGAGCTTGTCGACCGGCCCCCGGCCGCGTCACGAGTCACGTAAAGGAGCACTCCATGCGAGTACGCGCAGGCGAGAAGAAGCACGGTAAGAAGAACGTCCCCGGAATTCCCGGACGGGACCTGCCTCCGGCGCCACGGCAGCTGCCTCAGCGGCCGATCGCCCCGCCGAGGCGCATCCCGCCCAAGGGACGCTAGACCACTACCAGGATGGTAGTGAGTGCGGCGCGCGGCCCCCATACGCCCGGGCCCCCGCACACCTAATGCCCCGGTTCCTCACTCCGAGGAACCGGGGCGTCCTCGGAGAATCCCCGGAAACCAGCCATCGCGGGCGGCTGAAACAGGTGGTGTCCCGGCCCTTCGGATCCGAAGGGCCGGGACACCGTCACGTCAGGGGCGGTCCGGGCGAGCCCGGCGCGGAGGAGCCCGCCGGAGCCCCCGGCGAGGGCGCCCGCTCCACCCTGACGAGCCTTCGCTGAGGTCAGAGACGCTCGATGATGGTGACGTTGGCCTGGCCGCCGCCCTCGCACATCGTCTGCAGGCCGTACCTGCCGCCGGTGCGCTCCAACTCGTGCAGCAGCTTGGTCATCAGGATGGCCCCGGTGCCGCCGAGCGGGTGACCGAGGGCGATGGCGCCGCCGTTGGGGTTGACCTTGGCCGGGTCGGCGCCGAGCTCCTTGATCCAGGACAGCGGCACCGGCGCGAACGCCTCGTTGATCTCCGTCACGTCGATCTCGTCGATGGACATGCCGGCCTTCTTGAGCGCCTTCTGGGTCGCCGGGATCGGCGCCGTGAGCATGTACACCGGGTCGTCGCCGACCAGGGCCAGCTGGTGGATGCGGGCCCGCGGCGTCAGGCCGTGGTCGCGTACGGCCTGCTCGGAGGCGATCAGCACCGCGCCCGAGCCGTCGGAGATCTGCGAGGAGGTGGCCGCGGTGATCTGGCCGCCCTCCTTCAGGGTCTTGAGCCCGGCCAGCTTCTCCAGCGTCGAGTCGGGCCGCGGCCCCTCGTCGTCGGAGACCCCGTTGATCGGGGCGATCTGGTCCTTGAAGTAGCCGTTGGCGATGGCCTTGGCCGCCCGCTGGTGGGACTCGTAGGCGAACCGCTCAAGCTCGTCGCGCGTGAAGCCCCACTTCTCGCACATCAGCTCCGCGCCGCGGAACTGCGAGATCTCCTGCTTGCCGTAGCGCTCGACCCATCCCTCGCCGAACGGGAACGGCATGCCCTTCTCCAGGGCGGCGGTGATGGAGGCGCCCATGGGCACGATGCTCATCGACTCGACCCCGGCCGCCACGACCAGGTCCTGGGTGCCGGACATGACGCCCTGCGCGGCGAAGTGGATCGACTGCTGCGAGGAGCCGCACTGGCGGTCGATCGTGACGCCGGCGGTGGTCTCCGGCAGGCCCGCGGACAGCCACGCGTTGCGGGCGATGTCCATGCTCTGGGGCCCGAACTGCATGACGCAGCCCATGATGACGTCTTCCACCGCCGCCGGGTCGACGCCGGTGCGCTCCATCAGCGCCTTGAGTGTGTGAGCGGCAAGATCAGTGGGATGGACGGTGGAAAGGCCGCCCTTCTTCTTGCCGACGGGGGTGCGGACCGCCCCGACGATGTACGCCTCTGCCACAGTGCCTCCTGAAACCGAGCATTATTCGGTTATTAAAGGAGAGACTACAACAGAACGATGCTCTGTGCCCGCTCACGCAGGCGGTAGAACATCCTCCGCCGCGTCCACCCGGAACCGCCACCGGTCCACGACCAGGCCGTTCAGGGCGTCGGCCAGCCGCAACGCGAGCGCGCCGAGCTGAGCCGGGTCGTCACCGCGCAGCTCGATCGCGGTCAGCTCGGTCGCGAACGGCAGCAACTCCTGCACGGCCGGCGGCCGGCCCTTCTCCGGCACGACCAGGACCCGGACGCCGTCGACCGTGTAGACGAACTCCTCCTCCTGCTCGACGACCTCACCGTCGAGCAGCGGCAGCAGCTCGTCGGCGGCGGGACGCACCGGCAGGATCACGGCAGGACCGCCCCGGTCGGCCTCGCCCCGGTCGGCGGGATCGGTCACCTCGCCCCTGCAGACCGCCAGCCCACCGAGCCGGAACGCGATGCCCTCGGCCAGATGGCGGTCGAAGAAGTCGAACGGCATCGGGCCCTCGGCCGTCACCCGGCACGCCCAGACCTTCTCCAGCTCGCCGCCCACCAGCTCGGGCTCGGCCTCAACCGGGGCGTGGACCCGGACGTCCACCGCCACCACGTCGTCGCCGTCGGCGCGGGCGTCGGGATCGGCCAGCCGTACGATCCGCAGGAGCTCCGACTGGCTCGGCTTGGCGGGCAACGCCGCCGTGGGGCCAGTCCGCAGTCTCCGCTTCGCCATCCAGCCCATGCGCGCCTCGCCTCCGCGATCAGCTTCGATAGGAGCTCGTCATCGTCGCATACACGATGACGTTGTCGGTGTAGTGACCGGTGTTGCGGTTGTACGTGCCGCCGCAGGTGATGAGGTGGAGCTGGGCGTTGGCCTGGTCGCCGTAGACGCGCTGGGTGGGGAACGTCTGCTTGCTGGCCTGCTCCACGCCGCCCACGGTGAACACCGCGGTCGTCCCGTCCTGGCGCTTGACCTCGATGGTGTCGCCGTGGCGCAGCTCGTGCACGCGGCTGAACACCGCACTGCGGGTGCGGGTGTCCTTGTGGCCCAGGATCACCGCCGGGCCTACCTCGCCCGGGGTGGACATGTTGCGGTACCAGCCCGCGAGGTTGGGATTGTCGGCCGGCGGCACCTGGATCGTGCCGTTCTTGGCCAGGCCGACCGACTTCACGGGGGCGTTGACGCCCAGCTTCGAGATCACGATGCGCACCGGGGTCGAGGGCTGCATCGGAGGCGCCGCCTGGATCTGCGGCAGCGGCGGCGGCACCGTGGGCGCGGCCTGGAACAGGGCCTGCGCGGGCTGCCCCCCGCCGGGCTGCGTGTCGACCGTCAGCTGGTCGCGCTGACTGGCCAGGCCGTACTGCTCGGGCGAGCTCACCACGATCAGCATCCCGGCGATGACCGTCACCACTCCGGCGACCGCCGCCAGGATCAGCACGGACCTGAGCGCGGTGCCGCCCTTGTCGGGGTCGGGCCCGCCGCCGTACGGATGCTGAGGCGCCATCACCGGTCAGCCCTTGCCGATCGTACGACGACGCATCATCAGGCCACCCGCCCCGGCGGCCAGGATCAGCATCGACCCGGTCAGGACGAACAACCTGCCATCAGGCCCCATCTCCCCACCGGCTCCGGTGTCGGCCCCGGCCTTCGGCGTCTTGGACGACCGCGTCGTGGTCTTGCTCCCGCTCGGCGTCTCGGTCACCGTGACCGTCGTCGTCTTCGTGGGCTTCGGGGTGCTCGTTGGGGTACTAGTCGGGGTGCTCGTTGGAGTATTAGTCGGGGTGCTCGTTGGGGTGCTCGTTGGGGTGTTGCTTGGCGTCCCAGTGCCTACAGTGATCAAGGCGGCAGCCGCAGTCGCCTCGGCCTCCGACCCGGCCTTGACCTTGCATGTGTACCAGTTGGCGCCTGTCGTCCCGCTCGTCGGGCCGACCTGGAGAACGAAGTCGTCGGGCACAACGGCGATCACGCCCGTGGCCCTCGGCGTGAGCGAGATCAGCACCTGTGGAATGGGCATGGTGGCTTGGGGGGAGGCCGACGTAGTCATGGACGCGGTGGCTCCACGCGTCTCTGTGGGTGATGGGTTCGGCGTCCCGGTGATCACTACGGTCGCCTGGATAACCACTCGGTCCGTCGTGCTGATCTGCGAAGGCACAGGAAGAGCTGATTCCGAGGCGACCGGCTGCCCTATCTTCCACGTCACCACAGCGGTGGAGCTGGGCGTCGGAGCCGAGAGAGGACCCGCTAAGTCCATCTGGAACTTGTACTCGGTGCCGGGGTCGCCGGTCCCGGCCCCCTCCGAGCACACATAGGTTACGGGTTTCGGCACCAGGGACTGCGCCAGAGCGGGTACTCCGATGACTGTCGCAGCCACTCCAATGGCCAGGGCAGATGTCTTGAGGGCGAGGCGGCGACACCGCGCCTTGGACGTCAGCACTGTCCTTCTCCGTTTCAGCGGGCAGGTTCCAACAGGCGTACCAGACTCGCAGCCATTGGTCACGGTTAGGTTGAGATCCTACGTACTCTCTCTGTGAATCTCCTGCAAACGGCAAAACCTACATTAACTTCTCATCAGCCCTTTTTCTTGGACAATGTCGCGTACACCACGATGTTGTCGGTATAGCTGTGGGCCTTCTTGTTGTAGATGCCACCGCAGGTGATGAGCCGGATCTGCGAGCTGTCGGTGTTGCCGTAGACCCTGCTGGTCGGGAAGGTCGACTTGCTGACCTGCTCGATCCCGCTCACCGTGAAGCGGGTGACCTTCTTGTCCGACCGGTAGACGTAGATGTGGTCGCCCTTGGCCAGCTCGCGGAGACGGCTGAACACGGCCGCGCCCTTGCGCGTGCTGACATGCCCGTTGATCACCGACGGGCCCAGCTCACCGGGCAGCGGCGAGTAGCGGTACCAGCCCGTGCGGTTCGGCTTGCTCAGGGGCGGAGTGGTCAGATTGCCCTTCTTGTCGAGCGTGACCGCCCCGATGACCGCGTTGACCTTGAGCTTGGGGATCTTGATCCGGGTCGGCGTGACCTTCTTGGCCTTGACCCCCGCCGCCTTCTTGGGCGCCGGGATCGGGGCCACGAGCGGCTCCGCGGCCAGCGGGGGCGGCGCGTCCAGGCGGGCCGGGGTCAGCGGGGTGTTCTTGCCGCCCGGACCGACCGTCGGCGGGAGGACGAACGCGCCCGCGTTCTGGATCTGGACGGTGCTCGGCGCGGGCTGCGCGGCCGGGCCGGGGCCCGAGCCGTCGTCGACGGCGGGGGCCAGCGACAGCAGCCCCACCATGATGGCGCCCACGCCGCCCAGCGAACCGGCGATCAGCAGGGCCGGCATGGCCCTGTTCGTCGGCGACTTCTGCTCGGTCATCGGTTCGCTCCTCCCGCGTGTGCGGCACGCCGCCGCCGTAGCAGCAGCCCGCCGGTGGCACTGCCCATCAGGAGCAGCGACCCGCCCGCTATCAGCCCGTACGACCCACTCTCCGGCCTCTCGGGCGCCTCACCCGTGTCCACCCCGCCCTTGGGCGTCTTGACCACCTGCGGCTTGACGGTCTTGGTCACCGTGGTCGTCGGCGTCGCCGACGGGCTGACGGTCGTCACTCCCCCGATCACCACGCCGACGTGGTCGCCGATGGGCTGGCCCTGCGAGGTCGTCGGCGTGGCACTCCCGCTGGTCGTGGGCGTGCCGCTGGGAGTGCTGGTCGGGTCGTCGGTGGGGTCGTCGGTGGGGTCGTCAGTGACGGTGGGAGTGCCCGAGGGCGTCGGCGAGCTCGCGCCTCCCACGGTGATCTCGACCGCGCCCGGGTTGTTGGTGATCACGCAGGTGGACCTGTGCTCCGTCGGCGGGTCGATCATCTCGCGCGTGTGCAGCTTGAAGGCGTCCAGGTGGACCGGCTTGCCGTCGTCGATGCTCCTGATCCGGAGCGTGTGCTGCCCGTAGGACAGGTCCTTGCGCTCCCAGAGGGAGATGTTGCCCTTGGTCGCGTTGGTGGGGTTGCCGTTGCCGTCCTTCGTCGGGTCCACGATGGCCGAGTCGTCGTGGCCGTCGACCCCGTCGATGATCACCCGCACCCGGCCCACATCGGGCATCTCCCGCCCGATGTACTCGAACCCGGTGCCCCGGAAACGGATGATCGCTTCGTCCGTGCGCGTGGTGGTGGTGTGGACGTCGCGCAGCCAGTCGCCGTACTCGGGGCGGGTGGCCGTGTCGTGAGTCCACGCGTTGCGGTAGATCACGCGGGGGTCGTCGTTGTTGACGACGATCTCTCCCGCGGGCGGGACGAAGTCGACGGTCATCGCCTGCGGCCTGAGCTTGATGACCCCGGTCTCGGTCATGTGCGCCTCGGAGGACATGCCCTCGGGCGACGTGAGGGGCTGGTTGGGCTTGAGCGCCCCCTGGTCCTCGCTGCCGTGCGCCTCAAGAGTGCCGTTCCACGCCCCGTCGAGCTTGACGTTGCCGATCAGCGAGACCTTGGCGCCCTCGGCGTAGTAGTCGGGCGACTTGAACCTGGGCGCGTTGACGTGCTCGATCGCCCAGCCCAGCTTGAGCATGCCGCCCTGCTGCACCGTGGTCGGGATCTGCACCCGGGCCCTCAGCTTGACCTCAGCCGATCCGGCGACGCCGCCTGTGCAGCTGTAGTCGACTACGAGGCTGAACGTGTCCGCTCTCGCGGGAATCGCCACCAAAGCGGCCGACGCCGCCGCTCCGACCGATGCGGCGATCAACGCCTTGCGCCACCGTTTCACCGGACACTCCGCTCACACCTAGACCGAAGGTAGATCTTAGAGCCAGCGAGTCCGGCAATCAGAGCGCCTCATGACACTTGTGATGAACCCGTGTCCCCCTGCGACCCGTACTGGAAACCGGGTATACCTCGCAGTAACCGAATCGTATTCTGTCGTCCATCACACCCCTGCTTGGAGGCGACCGATGGAGCGAGACCTCTTCGACGAGGAGCACCTGCTCTTCCGTGAGACCGTGCGCGAGTTCATGGCCCGTGAGGTCGTGCCCCACCACGGCGGCTGGGAGAAGGACGGCGTGGTCCCCCGCGAGGTCTGGAAGAAGGCCGGCGAGATCGGCATGTTCGGATTCTCCGTCCCCGAAGAGTACGGCGGAGCGGGCATCACGGACTTCAGGTACAACGCGGTGATCGCCGAGGAGATCATCCGGAACGGCGCCTCCGGCCTCGGCTTCACGCTGCACAACGACGTCATGGCCCCGTACCTCGTCGAGCTGACCGACGAGGAGCAGAAGCAGCGCTGGCTGCCCGGGTTCGTCAGCGGCGAGCTCATCACCGCGATCGCGATGACCGAGCCGGGCGCCGGGAGCGACCTGCAGGGCATCCGGGCCACAGCGGTCCGCGAGGGCGACCACTACGTGGTCAACGGGCAGAAGACGTTCATCACCAACGGCATCAACGCCGACCTGGTCGTGGTGGTGGCCAAGACCGACCCGGACGCCGGGGCACGGGGCACCACGCTGCTGGTCGTCGAGCGCGGGATGGAGGGGTTCGGCCGAGGCCGCAACCTCGACAAGATCGGGATGAAGGCACAGGACACGGCCGAGCTGTTCTTCCAGAACGTCCGGGTGCCGGTGGCCAACCGGCTCGGCCCGAACGACGGCGAAGGCTTCTTCCAGCTGATGCGCAACCTGCCCCAGGAACGCCTGACGATCGCGGTGGCGGCGGTGGCCGCGGCCGAGACCGTGCTGGAGCAGACCATCGAATACTGCAGGACCCGCCAGGCGTTCGGACGCAGCATCGGATCCTTCCAGAACACCCGGTTCGTCCTCGCGGAGCTGGCCACCGAGACCGAGATCGCCCGCCACTACGTGGACAAGTGCATCCGGGCGCTCAACGCCGGCACGCTGACCGTGGTCGACGCGGCCAAGGCCAAGTGGTGGACCACCGAGCTGCAGACCAAGGTCATCGACCGCTGCCTCCAACTGCACGGCGGCTATGGCTACATGATGGAGTATCCGGTCGCCAAGGCCTGGATCGACAGCCGCGTCCAGACGATCTACGGCGGCACCACCGAGATCATGAAGGAGATCATCGGCCGGTCCTTCGGCTTCTGAGAGCGCGCGGGCCGCGACCTGGCGACGCATACTGGTCAGATGGACGGCGGCCTGATTCTCCTTGTTTTCCTGGCCTTGTTGTTCGCCTGGGGCCTCAATCGCGTGCGCCGTGCGCTACGACTGGGGCCCGTGGGTTACGCCGGGGTGGTGATCGTCTTCGTCATCGTGATGCTGCTCATCTATGGCCAGCAGTACGCCTAGCCCCCAGACCGGCTAACCGGCGCTGGCCTCCAGCAGCACCTTCGCGACCAGCTCGGGGTCGTCGCTCATCGGCACGTGGCCGCAGCCCTTGAGCAGCTTGACCCGCTGCCCCGACCACTTGGCGGCCCGTACGGCCTGACGGCGCAGGAGCAGCCGGTCGCGCTCTCCCCAGGCGATCGTGATGGGCGCCTTCGGCGGCGCGGGCGGCATCATGCCGGCGAACGACTCCAGCGTCTCGTCGAACCCCGCTGAGGCGCCGAGCGCCTGCGTGGCCGCCACCAGCGCGGTCGGCGGGAGCCGGGACGGGTGGGCGACCAGCAGCGCGGAGGACAGCGCCCGGCCGATCGGGTTCTCGGCGACCTTGATGGCCTGCTCGGGCGGCATCGACGTGGCGGAGGCGCGCACCCCGCGCAGCACCGTCTGGCAGTAGAGCAGCTCCGGACGCGACCAGAAACCCGCGGGCGACAGCGCGGTGGCGGTGCGGACGACCCCGCGCGAGGCCAGCTCCAGCGCGATGTAGCCGCCGAGTGAGTTGCCCGCCACATGCGGCTCGCGCACCCCGAGCAGCGCGCAGAACGACTCGACCGCGTCGGCCAGGGTCTCCGCGGTGTAGGGGGTGCCGTGCGGCAACCCCGGCGAGACGCCGAAACCGGGCAGATCAAGGGCGATCACCGTCCGCGAGGCGGCGAGCCGGTCGAGGACCGGGAGCCACGCCTGCCAGTGATGCCCGATGCCGTGGATGAGGATCAGCGGCGCGCCGGCGCCACGCCGTTCAAAGGCCAGGTCCATGGCGACGAGTGAATCACTAACGACTGCGCGTGGGAATCTCGAACCAGACGGCTTTGCCTTCCCTGGTGGGTCGCGAGCCCCAGCGCCGGGCGAGCTGATCGACCAGGTAGAGGCCGCGGCCCCCCTCGTCGTTCTCGCCCGCGCTGCGGATGCGCGGCAGGCGGAGGTCCTGGTCGAACACCTCGACCCAGACCGACTCCTCGCCCCTGCGCAGCCTCAGCGTGAACTCCTTGTCGCCCACCACCTCGTCCTCGAAGCCGGGCACGTCCCAGGACTCCTCGAACGGCAGCGGCGGCCCTCCGACGACCAGCTCCCTGCGCGGCACGCTCGCGCTCGCGGCGTGCAGCACCACGTTGGTGACGACCTCGGAGACGAGCAGACAGGCCAGCTCGGCCCGCTCCTCGGGCACATTCCAGCTGGAGAAGGCCTCGGACGCCATCCGGCGGGCCTCACCGACCATGATCGGCTGGGCGGGGAAGGTGCGCTCCTCGACGTCGAGGTCGGCCTGGGTGGAGCGGACCACCAGGATCGCCATGTCGTCGTCGATCTCGCCGGGCACCGCGACCGTGGCGGCTTCGGCCACCCGCTCGACCTCGGCGTCGGCCACCTTGGCCAGCTTCTCGCGCAGCACCGCGAGCGTCTCGGCGTCGCTGGGCATCCGGCCGTCGCGGCTGGGACGCCGGTCGACCAGGCCGTCGGTGTAGAGGAGCAGCGCCGCGCCCGGCGGGAGGGTCCGTGTCTCCTCCTTGTAGACCAGATCGGCGTGCAGGCCCTTGGCCCGCACGCCGAGCGGCTGGCCGACCTCCTCGATCTCCAGCTCCACGCACTTGCCGTCGACCAGCAGCAGCGGCGGGGCGTGACCGGCGTTGGCGAAGGACAGCTGCCGCGACCAGGCGTCGTAGACGAGGTACTGGCAGGTCACGATGGGCGGGATGCTGACGTCGGCGCCGCTGTCGTCCTTCTCGGGAATGGCGATGATGCGGGTCCACTCGTCGAGCCTGGCCAGGATGTCGGCGGGTGACTTGTCGTCCTGGGCGAAGGCCCGCAGCGCGGCCCGGAGCTGGCCCATGATGGCCGCGGCCTTGGCGCCTCTGCCCTCGACGTCGCCGATGACGATGCCGACCCGGCCGGCCGAGAGCGGGATCACGTCGTACCAGTCGCCGCCGACCTGGGTCTGGATGCCCTGACCGTGGGAGGCGAGCGGCGCCGCCGGGTAGTAGCGGACCGCGATGTCGAGGCCGTCGAGCTGCGGCAACGCCCGGGGCAGCAGGTGCTTCTGAAACGACTCGGCGGTGTGCCGCTCCTCCTCGAACAGCAGCGCGTTGTCGATGGCGAGCGCGACCCGGGTGGCGATGGCGCCGACGAAGTCGCGGTCGAACGCGTCGTAGTGAGGGCTGCGCCGGTCGGTGAGGTTGGACAGCCCGAGGTACATCTGGCCGAGCGTCTCGCCTCGCACGCAGAGCGGGGCCACGATGGCCGAGGTCATGCCGACCTCGCCGCACAGCTTGGCGCCGCTCTCGGAGGGGCTGGGGTAGTTGCTGGTGGCGAAGTCCTCGACCAGGATCGTCTCCTGGCGGCGCATCGCGGTGTTGGCGTAGTGGGCGGGCGGGTAGCGGATCTCCGCGCCGACCGGCTTCCACGTGCCGGGCGGAGGCGCCCAGCCTTGTACGTGCTGCGACACCCGCCGGACCAGCCGGTCGCCCTCCATCAACTCGATGAAGCAGTGGTCGGCGAACTGCGGGACGAGCATCTCGGCGACGCGCTTGAGCGTCTCCTCGACGTAGAGGGAGCCGGCGAGCCGCTCGCCGATGCGTTCGAGCAGGCCGAAGCGGTCCTTCTCGCGCTCGTTGCTGCGCAGCGCCTCGCGGGCGGTGATGACGATGCCGGTCACCGAGCCGGAGGGGTGGCGCAGCGGCACGGCCTGGGCGCGCACGTAGACGATGGTGCCGTCGCCGCGGCGCACGTCGAAGGTGCCCTCCCAGACACCGCCCTTCAGCACGTGCTTGGCCAACTCGACGGCGAGCGGGTGGTCCTTCTCCATGATCCCGAGAGACAGCACCGTCGTCTCCCGGGACGGCGTCTTGCCGGCACGACCGAACAGCTTCTCCGCGAAAGGATTCCAATAGAGCAGGTTGCTGAAGCGGTCCGTCACGACGACGGCCATCTCCGCATGATCAAGCACGGAGGCGGCGGTCAGATGATCAGCCGCGTCCTGTGACAGATCCCCCCAGCGCTTCATCCGGAGACCACTCCTAGGGGAGGCATGTGCGCAAAGCGAACCACGGGCGCTCCTGCAACAGTCTTGACCGGCGGGGAGTTGGGGGTCTCCCTGGAGGGATTCAACCAAGCAGCAGTGCGGGCGTCACCGCTTGGAGACGAAAACGTGCGCGGCGACATCCCGCGGAAGCTCCGCAGGAGTGTCCTTTGCGTCTCCGTCACCTGTCACCCGCACACCGTCGTCGCTCGCCGCGAGCGTGACCTCGCGTCCGGGTTGTATCCCAACTTGCTTGAGTTTAAGCATCACGGCGGGGTCGCTTTGCACTTGTTCGCTAATTCGTCGCACCACCACAGGGATGTCACGGGGCCCGGCAAGGTCGGACATGGACATCAGCACGCCGGTGCCACCCTCACCCGCCTCCGCCACGCCCAGCTCGGCCAGCCCGGGAATGGGGTTGCCGTGCGGGCAGACCGTGGGGTTGTTGAGCAACATCACCAGCCTCGCCTCCACGGACTCCGACATCACGTGCTCCCACCGGCAGGCCTCGATGTGCACCTCCTCCCAGGGCAATCCGACGACGTCGATCAGCAGGCACTCCGCGAGCCGATGCTTGCGCATGACGCGGGTGGCGAGGGTGCGTCCGAGGTCGGTCATCGACAGGTGCCGATCACCTTCGACCCGGACCAGGCCGTCGCGCTCCATGCGGGCCACAGTCTGGCTCACGGTGGGGCCGCTCTGCTGAAGCCGCTCGGCGATGCGCGCGCGAAGAGGGATGATGCCCTCCTCCTCGAGCTCGTAAATCGTACGGAGGTACATCTCCGTCGTGTCGATCAGGCCGTGTGCGGTCAAGGCTCCTCCCAACTCAAATGCTACGCCGCTGGTGGCAAGGACTGAGCCCGTCCGCCTCGGGCACAGGGGTCACCCGAGACCCTACTTGTGAGAAGGACCCACGATGGCACCGGACGGGAACAACGCGCTCGCCTGAGCCCCCTGCCGGTACGGCTCAGCCCGACCGATAATCCCTGAACCGGGTGACGGACAACCCCACGGCCAGCACGACCGCCGCGCACGCGAGACCGCCGCCGACCCAGGCCCCGGTCACGCCGAACGCCACGGCCGAGGCGCCGGCCCGCAGGTCGCCCAGCCGCGGGCCGCCGGCCACGACCACCATGAAGGCGCCCTGCAGCCGCCCGCGCATCTCGTCGGGCGCGTACAGCTGCAGGATGGACTGCCGCCACACCGAGGACACCACGTCGGCCGCGCCGCCCACCGCCATGAACGCCACCACCAGCCACAACGCGTGGGCGAGCCCCGCCGCCGCCACCGCGAGCCCCCAGACGGCGATGACGACGACCAGCGCGAGCCCCTGCCGTCTGACCCGGCCGACCCAGCCGGAGAACACCGCGCCGGCGACCGAGCCGATCGCCATGGCGGAGTTCAGCCAGCCGAGCGCGATCGGGGAGCCGCCGAAGCGCTCGTCGGCCAGCTCGGGGAACAGGGCCCTGGGCATGGCGAGCACCATCGCGATGATGTCGACGACGAACGACATCAGCAGCACCGGGCTGCCCAGGATGAACCTCAGGCCGTCGAACACCGCCCTGGCGCCCGGCCTGGTGACCTCGCCGAGCGGCGGCAGGGCGGGCAGCCGCAGCGCGGCGTACAGGCTGGCGCTGAAGAGCAGGGCGTCGACCGCGTAGGCCGCCGCGAAGCCGGCGACGGCCAGCACGACGCCGCCGATCATCGGGCCGACGACCGCGCCCATGCTGAAGACCAGCGAGTTGAGGGCGTTGGCGGCCGGCACCAGCTCCTGGCTCAGCAGCCTGGGGATGATCGCGCCCCGGGTGGGCGAGGTGATCGCGAAGCCGGTGGCGCCCAGCGCGACCGCGCCGAGCAGCACGTACACGTTGTTCAGGCCGAGCAGGGCCTGCACCAGGATGAACAGGGTGCTCGCCCAGGCGATGAGCGAGCCGACGATCAGCAGCCGGCGGCGGTCGACCGCGTCGGCGATCGCGCCACCCCACAGCCCGAACACGACCAGCGGGATCAGGTTGGCCAGGCCCAGCATGCCGACCCAGAGGGAGGAGTGGGTGAGCTCCCAGACCTGCTGGCTGACGGCGATGACGGTCACGGCCAGGCCGGCGTGCGAGACGGCCTGGCCGAACCAGAGCCGGCGGTAGGCGGGGACGGCCAAGGGCCGGGTGTCTACAAGGTGCCGTTTGACCAGTTCCGCTAAATGCACCTAGGCAGATTAGGGGGCGAGTCTCTCCAGGGCCCAACCGGAGTTCAGCCGCCGGTAGCGGAGCCGGTCGTGCATCCGGTCGAGCTGTCCCTGCCAGAACTCCAGCTCGGACGGCACGACCCGGAACCCTCCCCAGAAGTCGGGCATCGGCGGCTCCTCCGGCCAGCGGGCGGCCAGTTCCTCGTAGCGGGCGTCGAGCTCCTCGCGCGAGCTCACCACCTCGGACTGGCGCGACGCCCAGGCCCCGATCCGCGATCCGTACGGCCTGGAGTGGTAGTAGTCGGCCGACTCCTCGCGCGCGAGCGCCTCCACCGAGCCCTCGACGCGCACCTGGCGGCGGATCGGATGCCACGGGAACAACAGCGAGGCGTACGGGTTCGCGGTCAGGTCGCGGCCCTTGCGCGAGGCGTAGTTCGTGTAGAAGACGAAGCCGCGCTCGTCGTAGCCCTTGAGCAGGACGGTCCTCGCGCTGGGGCGTCCCTGCGCCGAGGCGGTGGCCAGCACCATGGCGTTGGGCTCCGTCAGCCCGGCGGACAGGGCCTCCTCGAACCACACGGTGAACTGCGTGATGGGGTCGGTCGCCATGCCGGACTCGAGCAGAGGCTGACCTTCGTAGGTGCGGCGCAGCCCTGCCAGGGAGGGCGGCCGAGAGGATGTATCCACGAGAGGGTATTGTGTCGCGCTTAGTGGCAGATCCCACGCAACGCCTCCTACCAGCGGTTATGCCGTTCGACCGGGTCCGGAGACCGAGCACGAACTGGCAGGGGGTTAAATTGACCCGCCGGTATCTCGACATCAAGGCATTGCCGGAACATGGCAAGAAAGGGAGGCGGCCAGACATGTCCGACTTCAAACCCGGCCTCGAAGGTGTTGTGGCTTTCGAGACCGAGATCGCGGAACCGGACAAGGAAGGGGGCGCCCTGCGGTACCGGGGCGTCGACATCGAGGAGCTGGTCGGTCGCGTCCCCTTCGGGCACGTGTGGGGCTTGCTGGTCGACAACAAGTTCCAGCCGGGCCTCCCCCCGGCAGAGCCGTACCCCATTCCTGTCCACTCCGGTGACATCCGGGTAGACGTGCAGAGCGCGCTCGCCATGCTGGCTCCGGCCTACGGCTTCCAGGCGCTGCACGACATCACCGACGAGGAGGCCCGCGACCAGCTCGCGCGCGCCTCGGTGATGGCGCTGTCGTTCGTGGCGCAGTCGGCACGTGGCCTCGGCCTGCCGATGGTGCCCCAGAGCCGCGTCGACGAGGCCAGCACCATCGTCGAGCGTTTCATGATCCGCTGGCGCGGTGAGCCTGATCCCAAGCACGTCAAGGCCATCGACGCCTACTGGACCTCCGCCGCCGAGCACGGCATGAACGCCTCGACGTTCACCGCCCGCGTCATCGCCTCCACCGGCGCCGACGTGGCCGCGGCGCTCTCGGGCGCGGTCGGCGCCATGTCCGGCCCGCTGCACGGCGGCGCCCCGGCCCGCGTCCTGCACATGATCGAGGGCGTCGAGCAGATGGGCGACGCCAAGAAGTACGTGCGGAGCGAGCTCGACAAGGGCCAGCGCCTGATGGGCTTCGGCCACCGCGTCTACCGTGCCGAGGACCCGCGTGCCCGGGTGCTCCGCCGCACCGCCAAGGAGCTCGACGCGCCTCGCTACGAGGTGGCGGCGGCACTGGAGCAGGCGGCGCTCGAGGAGCTGTCCGCGCGCAAGCCCGACCGCGTGCTGGCCACCAACGTCGAGTACTGGGCCGCCGTGGTCCTGGACTTCGCCGAGGTGCCCTCGCACATGTTCACCTCGATGTTCACCTGCGCCCGCACGGCCGGTTGGGCCGCGCACATCCTGGAGCAGAAGCGCACTGGCCGGCTCGTCCGTCCCAGCGCCGACTACATCGGCCCGGCCTCGCGGCCGCTGTCCGACGTGCCCGGCGCCGCCGAGGTCGCCGGCACCGTCTGAATCCCCGCCTGACTTCGACCCCGCGAACGGCCCGCCGACCACCGGCGGGCCGTTTCGTTACGTTGGGGCGGTAGCGGGACGTTGGGCCGGTAACGGGCTCTTCCATCCGGAGCGAAATCAGGAAAGTTTCACGCCACGCGTCTCACAATCCGGACTTGGTCCAAGGCATCAGCGGCACGTCAGTACCCTGGTCAGGTGGCTGACATCGTGATTCCCGCTGACATCAAGCCCGCCGACGGCCGCTTCGGCTGCGGGCCCTCGAAGGTCCGTCCCGAGCAACTGGCCGCGCTCGCCGCCTCCGGCGCGAGCCTCATGGGCACCTCCCACCGCCAGAAGCCGGTCAAGAACCTGGTCGGCCGGGTGCGTTCCGGGCTCGCCGACCTGTTCTCGCTGCCTGAGGGCTATCAGGTCGTCCTGGGCAACGGCGGCACGACCGCGTTCTGGGACATCGCCGCCTTCGGGCTCATCCGCGACAGGTCGCAGCACCTGTCCTTCGGGGAGTTCTCCTCGAAGTTCGCCACCGTCGCCAAGAAGGCGCCGTGGCTGGGCGAGCCCACGGTGATCGCCTCCGAGGTCGGCACCCACCCCACCGCGGTGGCCGAGGACGGCGTCGACGTCTACGCGCTCACCCACAACGAGACCTCGACCGGCGTCGCGATGCCGATCACGCGGGTGGGCTCCGACGACGCGCTGGTGCTCGTCGACGCCACCTCCGGAGCGGGCGGCCTGCCCGTCTCCGTGGCGGAGACCGACGTCTACTACTTCGCGCCGCAGAAGAGCTTCGCCTCCGACGGCGGCCTGTGGATCGCGCTCATGTCGCCGCGCGCCCTGGCCAGGGTCGAGGAGATCGCCGCGTCGGGCCGCTACGTGCCCGAGTTCTTCAGCCTGCCGGTCGCGGTCGACAACTCCGCCAAGGACCAGACCTACAACACCCCGGCCGTGGCGACGCTGTTCCTGCTGGCCGACCAGCTCGACTGGATGAACGGCAACGGCGGCCTGGCCTGGACCACCGCCCGCACCGCCGACTCCGCCCAGCGCCTCTACACCTGGGCCGACAAGACGTCCTACACCACGCCGTTCGCGGCGCCCGAGTTCCGGTCCCAGGTGGTCGGCACGATCGACTTCGCGGACGAGGTCGACGCGGCGGCCGTGGCCAAGGTGCTGCGCGCCAACGGCATCGTCGACACCGAGCCCTACCGCAAGCTCGGCCGCAACCAGCTGCGCATCGCGATGTTCCCGGCGATCGACCCGGCCGACGTCGAGGCGCTGACGGTGTGCGTCGACTACGTGGTCGAGCGCCTCTGACGCGTCCCGCGTGACAGCTTGTCGAGGAGGGTGCCGCGTCGTCTTCCTCGACGCGCCGCGCGAGGAAGGCCCCTGGCAGCCCGCCAGGGGCGGCGTACGGCGCCTCCAGCACCAGGGCCGCGCCCACCACGGCAGCGGGGCCGGTGTGCGGCGCCTCGCACCGCTGGTGGCTCAGTAGGCGGAATAGGGGCTTTCGGGCCGCTTGCGCCGCAGGAACCAGGCGGCGATGACCCCGCCGATCAGCCCGAACAGGTGGCCCTGCCACGAGATGCCCTGCTGGTTGGGCAACAGGCCCCACAGGATCGAGTAGTAGGCGATCGCCACCCCGATGGCGAGCACGATGTCGAGGACGCGACGGTCGAACAGGCCACGGGCCACGACGAAGCCGAAGTAGCCGAACACCAGCCCGCTGGCCCCGACCGTGATCACACCGGGGCTGGTGAACCAGGTGCCGAAGCCGCCGATGACGATGATGACCGCGCTGGCCGCCAGGAACTTGCCGACGCCGCGGAGCGCGGCCAGGAAGCCGAGGATGAGCAGCGGCAGCGAGTTGGCCATCAGGTGGCCGAAGCCGACGTGCAGGAACGGCGCGAAGACGATGCCGACGAGCCCGTCAGGGTCCCAGCCGACGATGCCGAACTGGTGGTCGAGGGTGCCGTTGAGCAGGTAGTCGACGATCTCGACGCCCCACATGACGCCCAGCACGCCGATCATGATGACGAGCGCGCTCGCGGCTCCCGTCAGGAGGGTGCCCGCGCCGCGCTTGGCCGACTCGAACGCGGACCTCGAATAGTCGCTCATGCGCTCCTCCTGCTAGACCGTCCTCTCTTTTACCGTACGGGCCGCAAGTCATGCATGCGTAAAAGAATCCCCCTCCCCGGCAGGGAGGGGGCGTGGCAGGGCTACTCGCCCTTCCATTGGGGGGCGCGCTTTTCGGCGAAGGCCGCCGCGCCCTCCATGGCGTCCTTCGTCCCGAACACCGGGTTGACGATGGCGCCCTGCTTGCTGAACATCTCCTCCAGGGACCAGTCCTGGGACTCGATGATCACCTTCTTGGTGGCGGCGACCGCCAGCGGCGCGTTGGCCGCGATCTTGCGGGCCAGCTCGACCGCTCCGTCCAGCGCCGCGCCCGGCTCGGTGATCCGGTTGACCAGGCCCAGCTCGTACAGCCGGGCGGCCGAGTAGTGGTCGCCGGTCAGGGCGATCTCCATGGCGACGTGGTAGGGGATGCGGCGCGGCAGGCGCATGATGCCGCCCGCGCCGGCCACCAGGCCCCGCTTGGGCTCGGGCAGGCCGAACCTGGACTCCGACGACGCCACGATGACGTCGCAGGCCAGAGCCAGCTCGAACCCGCCCGCCAGGGCGTAGCCCTCGATGGCCGCCACCAGCGGTTTCTTGGCCGGCGCCTCGGTCAGGCCGCCGAAGCCGCGCCCTTCGACGATGGGCACGTCACCGGTCAGGAACCCCTTGAGGTCCATGCCCGCGCAGAACGTGCCGCCCGCGCCGGTCAGGACGTAGGCGGAGACCTCGGGGCGGGCGTCGAGCGCGTCGACCGCTTCGGCGATGCCTCGCGCCACCGCCCCGTTGACGGCGTTGCGCGCCTTGGGACGGTTGATCGTGATGACGGCGACGCCATCGGACTCTTCGACGAGCACTTCGTCAGACACGAAACCTCACTTGGGCTGGAAGCGGATGCCACCGTCGAAGCGGATGACTTCGCCGTTCATGTAGTCGTTCTCCACCAGGGAGCGCACCAGGTGCGCGAACTCGTCGGCCCGGCCCATGCGCTTGGGGAACACCACGGGCGCCACCAGCTTGGCCTTGAAGTCGTCGGCGTTGGCCGAGAAGCCGTAGATAGGCGTGTCGATGATGCCGGGGCAGATCGTGTTGACCCGCACGCCGATCGCCGCCAGGTCGCGGGCAGCGGGCAGCGTCATGCCCACGATGCCGCCCTTGGAGGCGGAGTAGGCCAGCTGGCCCGTCTGCCCTTCGAGGGCGGCCACGGAGGCGGTGTTGACGACCACGCCCCGCTGCCCGTCGGCGTCGACCGGCTCGGTCTTGGAGATCGCGGCCGCGCCGATGCGCATGAGGTTGAACGTGCCGATCAGGTTGACCTCGATGACCTTGCGGTAGGAGGCCGGGTTGTGCGGGGAACCGTCACGGTTGACCGTGCGCTCGGCCCAGCCGATGCCCGCGCTGTTGACGACCACGCGCAGCGGCTTGCCGGTGGCGACGGCGGCGTCCACGGCCGCCTGCACCTGCTCGTCGTCCGACACGTCGGTCTTGGCGAAGACCCCGCCGAGCTCGTCGGCGACGGCCTTGCCGCGCTCCTCGTTGAGATCGGCGATGACCACTGTCGCGCCCTGTCGCGCGAGCTCACGGGCGGTGGCCTCACCAAGGCCGCTGGCACCGCCGGAGATTATTGCTGCAGATCCGTTCACGTCCATAACCGGGACCCTAACCCGCGTACCGAATGAAGTTCTACTCGGGGGCGGTTAAATCTCACCCACGGCGCTGTCGACATCGGAGTAGACCTTTATCCGCCGATCGAGCCCCGTCGTGCGCAGGATGCGGGCCACGGGCGCCTGCGGAGCGGCCAGCGAGACCCCGCCGCCCTCGCCGGTGGCCAGCCGCCAGGCCTCGATCAGCACGGACAGGCCGCTGGAATCCATGAACGACAGTTGCTGGAGGTCGAGGACGAGCCGGGCGCCGTCCTGCTTGATGGCGTCTCGGACCTCGTCGCGGAGGAACGGGGCGGTGAACAGATCGAGCTCGCCCTCAACGGCCACCACCACGGCGTCACCCAGGGCATGTCGCGCAAGCCGCAGCTTCATTGGCCCCTCCTCGATGAGCCACTGTACTTCGACATCCCCGGATACCGGGCATGCACAACTACGATCAGTCGCATGCGGGAGGACGAGTCGGATACGGGAGTGCGCCTTCCGTCCATCCCGTTGAGCCCGCTGCGAGCGGTGTTGCGCCGGATGGCGATCGCGGCGGCGATCGTGGCCGCCATGTTCGCGCTGGTGGCGATGGATCTGGACGGCTACCGCGACACCGCCGACGGCAAGGTGTCGCTGCTCGACGCGCTCTACTACGTCACGGTGTCGATCTCCACCACGGGTTACGGTGACATCACCCCGGTCAGCGCCGAGGCCAGGATCGTCAACATCGTGGCCGTCACCCCGTTGCGCATCGCGTTCCTCGTCGTCCTCGTGGGCACCACCCTTGAGGTTCTCACCAGGCGCACCCGTGACGCCATCAGGATCGAACGCTGGAGGGCCAGGTTGCACGATCACACGGTGATCATCGGCTACGGCACCAAGGGCCGTGCGGCGATCCGCACGCTGCTGGAGAACGAGCGGACCCCCGACTCGATCGTGGTGGTCGACCCCCAGCCGGCGATGATCGACGAGGCCACGGCCGACGGGTTCGTCGGGGTCGTCGGCGACGGCACCCGCAGTCACGTGCTCAACCGCGCCCGGATCGGCACCGCCAGGGAGGTCATCGTCGCCACCCAGCGCGACGACACCTCGGCGCTGGTGACGCTCACGGCCCGCAGCCTCAACCCCACCGCGACGATCGTGGCCGCCGTCCGGGAGGCCGAGAACGACCCGCTGGTACGGCAGAGCGGCGCCGACGTGGTGATCACCTCGTCCGAGGCCGCGGGCCGGATGCTCGGCGTGGCCACCCAGAGCCCGGCGGTCAGCACCCTGATCGAGGACTTCCTCGCCTACGGCAAGGGGCTCGACCTGCTCGAGCGCGCGGTGGCGCCCGAGGAGGTCGGCAAGTCGCCGACCGCGTGCGACGAGATCGTGGTGGCCGTGGTCAGGGGCCGCGAGGTCATGACCTACGCCGACCCGCGCGTCTCAACGCTCCTGGCCGGCGACCGGCTCGTGGTCATCCACGTTCCGCCGCCGGAATAGCGAAGCCGTACGGCAGCTCCAGGCGGTGGGCGGCGAGCAGCTCGGCGTCGGCCAGCAGGTCGCGGGTGGGCCCGTCGGCGGCGATCACACCGTCCGACAGGATGAGCGAGCGGTCGCAGAGCTCCAGCGCGTACGGCAGGTCGTGGGTGACCATGAGCACGGTGACGTCGAGCGAGCGCAGGATCTCGGCCAGCTCCCGGCGGGCGGCCGGGTCGAGGTTGGACGACGGCTCGTCCAGCACCAGGATCTCGGGCGCCATCGCCAGCACGGTCGCCACGGCCACCCTGCGGCGCTGGCCGTACGACAGGTGGTGGGGCGGCCGGTCGATGGCGTCGAGCATGCCGACCCGGTCGAGAGCCTCCTTGACGACGCGTTCCAGCTCCTCGCCGGCGAGGCCCGAGTTGGCCGGGCCGAAGGCGACGTCGTCCCTGACCGTGGGCATGAAGAGCTGGTCGTCGGGATCCTGGAAGACCAGGCCGACGCGCTGCCTGATCTCCTTGAGCGTGTCCTTGCGCACGGGAGTGCCGGCCACGGCGACCGTGCCGTGCCCGGCGGAGAGGATGCCGTTGAGGTGCATGACCAGCGTGGTCTTGCCGGCGCCGTTGGGGCCGAGCAGCGCGACCCGCTCTCCCCTGCCGATCGTGAAGTCGACGCCGAACAGGGCCTGGGTCCCGTCGGGGTAGGCGTAGGCGAGCCGGCTTACTTCGAGAGAGTTCACAGCGACAGTCCCAACACCGCTAGAGCGAGGATCGGCAGGGCGAGCGCGGCTCCCCACTGCTTAGCAGATGCCGAAATTTCGCCGATTATCGGCATCTGGCCCGAATAGCCGCGGCTCAGCATCGCCAGATGCACCCTCTCACCCCGCTCGTACGAGCGGATGAACAGGGCACCGGCCGACCGGGCGATCACCGGGATGTGCCGGAAATTTCGTGCTTCGAACCCCCGGGACTCCCGGGCCACCTTCATCCGCCGCATCTCGTCCAGGATCACGTCCAGATAGCGGAGCATGAACATGGCGATCTGCACCAGCAGGCTCGGCAGCCGGAGCCGCTGGGCGCCGAGCAGAATGACGCGCGGCTCGGTCGTGGCGGCCAGCAGGATGGAGGCGACCACGCCGAGGGTCGCCTTGGCCAGGATGTTCCACGCCGCCCAGAGCCCTTCGACGCTCAGCGAGAGCCCGAGCACCGTGGTGCGCTCCCCCATCCCGATGACGGGGATGAGGAAGGCGAACAGCACGAAGGGCAGCTCGATCACCATCCGCCGCAGGACGTAGGGCAGGGGCACCCTGGCGAGCAGCGCGACCGCCACCAGCATCACGGCGTAGACCGCGAACGCCCAGAACCGCTCCCTCGGCGTGGCGACGACCACGAGGGCGAAGGAGAAGACGGCGAGCAGCTTGCACTGCGGCGGCAGCCGGTGCACGGCCGAATCACCCGGCAGATAGAGCTGATGCCGATGCCCCGCGCCCACCATTCACCGTCTCTCGTTCACGTGCTCAGACCTTGACCCTGTCGCGGCCGCGCGCGGCGTAAACCACGGCTCCGGCGATGAGCAGCACCAGGCCCACGCCGAGGATCCCCGCGACGCCCACCGGGATGCCGCCCACGTCACCGTAGTCGGCCAGCGCCCATGACCCGAACAGGTGGTCGGTGGCCTGGCCGAGGAAGCCCTTCTCCTCGGCGACCGATTCGAGCCCGTCGGGGCTGGAGGAGGCGAAGAAGGACACCACACCGGCCAGCACCGCCGTCACGCCGAGGCCACCCAGCAGGAACGGCCTGATCCCGCCGCCCGTGGCCACCGGCTGCTCGGGCTGCACCGTCGTGGTGCCCTCGGCGCCCCGCAGCACCAGCGGTGCGGCCAGCCCGCGCGCGCCGTACACCAGGTCGGGCCGGACGGCCAGCACCGCGCCCACGGTGAGCGCGGTGATCACGGCCTCGCCGACGCCGATCAGCACGTGCACCCCGCCCATCGCGGCGGCCACCGCGGACACCTCGATCGGCGCGGTGCCGCCGATCCAGAACAGCAGCGTGAACGCCAGCGCGGAGGCGGGCACCGAGACCAGCGCGGCGAGGAACGCGGCCACCGTGATGGCGCCCTTGCCTCTGGCCACGCGACTGACGAGCAGGAAGACGCCCCAGCCGACCAGCACGGTGACGACGCCCATGATCGTGACATTGACGCCCAGCGCCGTCAGCCCGCCGTCGGCGAAGAACACGCCCTGCACGAGCAGGACCACGGCCATGCACAGGACACCTGTGTATGGCCCGACGAGTATCGCGGCCAGCGCGCCTCCGAGCAGGTGGCCGCTGGTGCCCGCGGCGACCGGGAAGTTGAGCATCTGGACGGCGAAGATGAACGCGGCGACGAGACCCGCCATGGGCGCGGTGCGGTCGTCGAGCTCGCGCTTGGCGCCGCGCAGGCACACCGCGACACCGGCGGCCGCGACCGCTCCGGCCGAGATGGACACGGCCGCGTTGAAGAAGCCATCGGGTACGTGCACGACATCCTCCGAAAGAGGCGAGAAGAACAGGGCCTACTTTAGGACATCGCCTTGCAGTTGCACATAGATGGCAATTAGCGAAGGAACCTTCTCACCAGGGCACGAGCCGTGATCTTCCGCACAACGGCACTCAATCTCCCCTTGCCCTGGGTGACGTACGGCCGCACGCTCCTGAGCAGGGCCGCCGTCCGCAACCGGCACGGACCGGTGACCGTCTCCGCGTCGGCCGCGATCCTGAACCTCGCCGGCGGCCCGCCCAGCTCCAGCTCCAGATAGGCGTCCCAGGTGCCGGGCGCTAACCTGCCCACCGCGGGCCGGGCCGCGAAACCGCCGCCCGGCAGGGCCACCACCGGCTCGGCGTGCTCGCTGCCCGTGTGCCGCTCGCGCCAGACCACCCGGCGCACGGCCGCCGCCTCGGGAGCCGCCCCGGCGACCGTGACCTCGCCGTCCATCGCCAGCCGGTGGCCGAGCGACCACCTGGTCCTGGTCAGCCGCGCGTTGCCGGGCACCGCCCGCAGGTGCCCGCCGACGTCGATGCTGAGGTTGCCGTTGTCCCTGGTGAAGTACGGCATGGTGATGAGTCCGTCGATGAGCCGGGGCGCGGGCCGGACCACGTCGTCGTCACGGTCGGCGCCCAGCCGGCCGGACCTGACGACGCCCTCCAGCTCGATCGCGACCCGCAGGTCCCAGATCCCGGAGTCGAGCGCGCCCACGTCGACCAGGGCGGTGAACTCGTCGCCGTCGTAGCCGGCGGGCACCACCACCTCGGCCGCCGGCTCGCGCCGGGCCCGCAGCACCACGGAGATGCCGTGGTGCACGCGCATGCCGTCGAGCGCGGCCGTGCCGGAGACCACCAGCCGGTCGGCCTCCCAGCGCAGCCCGGTGAGGCGGCGGCGCACGGCGGCGTTCTCGATGCGGGCCAGCCGCGCCAGCCGGTCGACATCGCCGAGGGCCGCCAGCCGCTCCCGGTCGGTGCGGCCCAGCCGCTCGTAGACACCCGGGGTCAGCCACTCGTCGCAGAGCACGGCCACGCCTTCGGCGATGTCCTTGCGCCGCACCTCGTCGGCCGCCAGGAACGGGGCGCCGAGCTGGGCCAGCGCGTCGAGCCGGAAGTGCCGGACGAGCAGGTGGTCGCGCAGCGGCCCGGGCGCGATGTGCTCGGTCATCAGCCGGATCGGGCCCCTGATCATCGCCAGCCAGTCGACCGGGTCCCTGCTGGCGGGCTGCTGCATGATGCTGCTGCCGTCGGGCCGGTCGACCAGGTGATAGCAGTCGTAGTCGGCGACGACGGAGATGACGCCGGCGTGACAGTAGGCGTGCACGGTGAAGTGGAGGTCCTCGCCGACGAGCATGCCCTCGGCGAACCTGATGCGATGCCGTTCGAGCAGGTCGCGGCGGTAGAGCTTGAAGCAGCACAGGCTGTTGTAGACGGCGCTGTCGGCTAAGCCGGCCCGCTCGGTGTCGCGCGTGAACATCGAGACCGGGGCCCGGCGGCCGTGGCCGGCGATCCGGCCGAGCACGATGTCGGAGCCGTTGCGGTCGGCCATGGCGACCATCCGCTCCAGGGCTTCGGCGCCGAGGTAGTCGTCGGCGTCGCAGAAGAAGACGTAGCGCCCGGTGGCGTGCTGGAGGCCGACGTTGCGCGGCCGTCCGGCGCCTCTGCCCGCGAGGCCGTCGAGGTGGACCACCTTGACGGCCTCGCGGTGATAGGAGGCATAGAGCTCCAGCAGCTCGGCGGTGCCGTCCGTGGACCCGTCGTCGACGACCACGATCTCCTTGCGCACCCGCTGGACGAGCGCCGAGGTAAGGCATCGGTCCAGGTAGGGGCGGGCGTTGCGAGCCGGGATGACGACGCTGACATCCACCGCCCCTTCGCCGTTGCCCGATGTCGTCACTGTCACAGCCGTGCCCCTCAGCCGTTACGATTCGCTTCCGACTCGTTTCAGTATGTGACCAACGCCGGTTCTCGGGGGGTCGATCGCCGGTCTTCGTCCTCCGCATTTCCCGTCCCGGACGATTCGCCGTGAAGCACAGATCAGCGCAGGTAAATCCGCCAAATACCACAATTAGTGACCAGCGAATCACCTGCGGGGACGGTGTTTTCCCACCCGGAGTGGAGAACTTTCTCCACCGGGAGGGGTGCCTTACCCTCCGGGATCGCAGGTGATCCATTGGGGGCCCCGGCGCGTCTACGCTTAGGCAACCTTGACCGGGGAGGTGGCGGAATTGGGACCTGATCTGCGTAGCCGGATGGCGTCCGGCTCGGCCGTGCACACTGCCGAGTTCATCGTCTCCTCAGCGCGGCTGGGAGAGCTCCACGAGTGCTCGGCGCTGCTTCGCCGTACAAGGGTGCGGGCGGAGGAGATCGTGGACGAGGCGCGGGCACTGCTCGCCGAGGCCGAGCAGGAGGGCGATCCCGTACGGATCCTCATGCTCACCTCCCAGCTCGACGAGGCACGCCAGGCGTACCGCAAGGTGCTCAACGCCTACGTGACGATCTGCCGCAAGATCAACGAGGAACGGCAGGAGATCATCCAGGCCCAGATGGAACGCGAGCGGGTCACTCGCTTGTCAGGCGTGGCCTGACGTTCTGCGCACCCGCGACGTCAGCTGGGAGCGCATCGGCGCCTCCCTCGGCATGACGCGCCAGTCGGCCTGGGAACGCTTCAGGTAATGAACTCCTCCAGCGACGGTAAACCGATGTGACTCATGGGGCGTCCTATGACCAGGGAGGCCCACCATGCGCGTCCTAGACGGCCTCGCGGTGTCCGATCTCGAAGCGATCCAGCTGGAGCTGGTCCTGATCGTGGCCCTGCACGAAGAGGCGGAGCGGCTCGCCGCTGAATGAAACGGGCTCCAGCTCCCCGGCCGCACTCCGGGGAGCTGGAGCAGGGGGACCGGCCCCGGTCACGCTCTGCCCCTGGCCCGGAAGGCCGCCGTCTTGACCCGGTTCTGGCAGGTCGTGGAGCAGAACCGGCGGGTGCCGTTGCGTGAGACGTCCACGTACACGCGGTCGCAGTGTGGCGCCGTGCACACGCCGAGGCGGTCGCCGAACTCACTGCCCAGCACCATCGCGAGCCCGGTGGCACAGCTCGCCGCCCAGTCGCCGGCCATGGTGCCGCCGGGCCCGTGGAAGTGCAGATGCCAGGGCTCGCCGTCGTGCCGTTCGAGCATGGGCCGGGCATGGGTCTCCTCCAGCAGGTCGTTGACCTGCTGAGCGGCCGCGTCGAGGTCGCCCCGCGCGACCGCCTCGAAGACGGCGCGGAGCCGGGCCGCGGTCGCGGCGAGCTCGCCGGCCTCCGCCTCGGTGACTTCGCGATGGCTCGGGTAGACGGCGCGCAGGGCGCTGTTGGCGACCGCGGCGCGCTCGCCGCTCGGTGGGACGGCCCGGCCATGCCCCTCGCCTGGGGTCAGCGCGTTGACCAGCTCCACCGCCACCCGCACGACCAGATCCGTGTGACTGTTGAAGTTCAATTGACCGGTTACACCTTTGTGTTCTAGCTTGTGACTGTTGCAAGCTTAAACGACAGTTACAAGGAGACGATTGTGCTCACCCACGATGCCGCACTCGACTGGATCGCGCGCTGGGACCGCCAGCAGGAGGGTTACCTGCCCGACCGCGAGGAGCGCTTCACCGCGCTGATCGACGCGGTCGAGGCCCTTGACCGCCCCGATCCGCTGGTCATCGACCTCGGCTGCGGCCCCGGATCGCTCTCCGCCCGACTGCTCGACCGGCTGCCCAAGGCCACCGTCATCTCGGTCGACGCCGACCCGCTGCTGCTCGGGCTCGGGCGGGCCGCCTACCCTCGGCTCACGTTCGTCTCCGCCGACCTGCGCAGCCCCGGCTGGTCACGGTCGCTCGGCCTGGACCGGCCCGCCGACGCCGCGGTGAGCACCACGGCGCTGCACTGGATCTCCGAGCAGGACCTCCGGCCGATGTACGCCGAACTGGCCGGTGTCCTACGCCCCGGCGGTCTGCTGCTCAACGGCGACCACCTCGACACCGACGACACCACCCCGGCCATCGCCCGCCTCGAACTCGCCGTACACGACCGGGAGACCGAGCGCAGGTTCGCCGGTGACCGCCCCGAGGACTGGCGCCAGTGGTGGGACGCGATCGCCGCCGACCCCGCCTTCGCCGGCCTCCACGCCGAGCGCGCCACCGCGGGCGCCGATCACCACGGCTCCGAGTCGCGCCTGCTGTCCACCCACGTCGACGCCCTCCGCGAGTCGGGGTTCCGCGAAACCGGCACCCTGTGGCAGCGCGGTAACAACCGCCTGCTGTGCGCCATCCGCGACTGATCGGGACGTTTACCCCGCCCCACCCTCACACGCTCCCCAAGCCGCCGCCAAGAATCGGCCCCGGCACGCGCGCCCGAGGTGAGGCCGGCCACCAGGGTCACTACAAGCAAGGTGCATGAACAACAAAAATCTCATGCCCGCGCTTACCCGGGTGGTCGGCGCCATCGTGCTCACCTCCTGCGCCGTCCCCGGCTTCGGATCCGGCGCCGCCTACGCCCAGACGCAGGGCCCCGTGTGCGCGGGCGCGGCGCCGCAGCCGGCGTCCTCCGTGTCCGACCATGACCACGACCGTGACCGTGACCGTGGCCGTGGCCCGAACCAGGACCGGGGCCGTGACCACGACCATGACCGTGGCCCGAACCAGGACCATGGCCATGACCACGACCATGGCCGGGACCAGGGCCGTGGCCCGAACCAGGATCGTGACCATGACCACGACCAGGACCGGGGCCGTGACTGGGACCACGACCGTGGCCGGGACCAGAACCGGGACCGGGACCACGATCACGACCGTTCGGGCCCCGACTCCAAGAAGATCGCCGCCTGGCAGGCGGCGGAGCGTACCTGCGTCCGCGCCTTCAGGCAGGACAGGACCGCGCAGGGACGTGACTGCTACAAGCGCTACCAGTCCTTCACGATGGCCCACGGCGGCGCGAAGACCCAAGGGACCCCCTGGAGCCAGATGACGCCGGAGCAGAAGAAAGCCGCCCGGCAGGCGACGGTGAAGCGGTTCAAGGACTTCCAGCTGAAGTGCTGCCCGGACGCGCAGTTCCCCGGCGTCTGAACCGGCTGACCACACCCACCGGCGCGGCCCGGCTCTCCGGGCCGTGCACCCATCGGCCAGGCTGACATGCGAAACGCCCTCCGGGAGGATCTCCCGGAGGGCGTTTCGATTGGTAGCGGGGGCAGGATTTGAACCTACGACCTCTGGGTTATGAGCCCAGCGAGCTACCGAACTGCTCCACCCCGCGTCGCTGAGATAAGACTACCCGACTTCTGGACCGCTCGCGCCAGGCTCGGAGACTTCAGGGGGTGGGCACGATCATGGGGGTGCCGACGGCGGGGTCGGGCACCACGATGCACGGCAGGTCGAACACCTCCTGGATGAGGGCCGCGTCCACGATGTCGGCCGGTGCGCCCTGGGCGACGACCCGCCCGTCCTTCATGGCCACGAGGTGGTCGGCGAACCGGCAGGCCTGGTTGATGTCGTGCAGCACGGCGATGACCGTGCGTCCCTCGTCACGCAGCCGGGCGAACAGGGCGAGCAACTCGTACTGGTGCGTGATGTCGAGAAACGTCGTGGGCTCGTCGAGCAGGAGGTAGGGCGTCTCCTGGGCCAGCACCATCGCGACCCACACCCGCTGGCGCTGGCCGCCGGACAGCTCCTCCACCAGCCGCTCGGCCAGCTCCTCGACGCCGGCCGCGGCGAGAGCCCCGGTCACGGCCCGCTCGTCCTCCGCCGACCAGGTGGACAGCAGCGACTGGTGCGGGTAGCGGCCACGGGCGACGAGCCGTTTGACGGCGATGTTCTCCGGGGCGGCGAGCTGCTGGGGCAGGAATCCGACCTCCCGGGCGATGGACTTGGGCTTGTAGCCGGAGATGTCGCGGCCGTCGAAGGAGATCGTGCCGGTCGTGGGCTTGAGCAGCCGCACGAAGGACCGGAGCATGGTCGACTTTCCGCAGGCGTTGGGGCCGATGATGGCGGTGAACGCGCCGTCCATGATGTCGAGGTCGACGTTCGCCGAGACCACCCGCTCGCCGTACGCGAGGGTGACGTCCCGGGCGGCGAGCCGCGTGGCCGAAGGCGCGGCCGGACGTGTGGATGGGCGTGTGGTCGGGCGTGTGGTCACGGTCGCTTCACTTCCCTGAAGAGCAGCCAGATGAGATAGCACCCGCCGATCGCGGTCGTCACCACGCCGACCGGCAGCGCCATCGGCGCCAGCAGCAGTTGGGCGACGAGGTCGGCGGCCATGAGCAGCGCCGCGCCGGTCAACGCGGCGGGCACCAGGGTCACGCCGGCCGCGCCGGCCAGGCGGCGGCCGATCTGGGGCGCGGCGAGCGCGATGAACACGATCGGCCCGGCGATCGCGGTCACCGTGGCGGTGCAGCCGACGCCGACCAGGACGATCAGCAGCCGGAGCCGGTTCAGGCTCACGCCCGAGGTGACGGCGAGTTCGTCGCCGAGCGCGGCCTGGTGCATGGCGTGCGACAGCGTGACGAGCACCAGCATGAGCCCGCCGATGATGAGGAACGGCAGGTAGACCTCATCCCAGTCGATGCCGTTCAGCGAACCGGCGCTCCATCCGGTCGCGGCGATGGCCACGTCCAGCTCCGCGCGCAGCTCGATCCAGGAGTTGACCGCGGTCAGGATGGCGTTCACGGCGATGCCGATGACGATCAACCGCAGCCCGCTGAGCCCGGACTTCAGCGACAGGACGTAGATGAGCAGCGCGGTCAGCAGCCCGCCGATCACCGAGCCGATGGCGAGCTGCGCGGCGGTCCCGCTCAGCACGGTGATCGCGAACAGCGCGCCGGTGTAGGCCCCGGCGTCGAGGCCGATGACGTCCGGGCTGCCGAGCGCGTTGCGGGTGAGGTTCTGGAAGATCGCGCCGGCCAGCCCCAGCGAGGCGCCGAAGACCAGCGCGGCGGCCACGCGGGGCAGCCGCCAGTCGCGGATCACCACCACCGAGTCGCCGCGGCCGGCGAGCGCCGAGAGCACCTCCGACGGCGTGGCCCAGGAGGCGCCGTGGCAGAGCCCGACGAGAGCGAGGGCCAGCCCGGCGCCGGCGAGCGCGAGCGACACCAGGACGGTCCGCCGTTCGACCAGGACGGAGTACCGGCCCACGCGCAGCACGATGGTGTTCACAGAGATACCGCCCCGTAGCGCCGGACGACCCAAATGAGCACCGGGCCGCCGAGGAAGGCGGTGACGATGGCGACCGGCACCTCACCCGTCGGCAGCAGGACCCGCGAGGCGATGTCCGACACCAGCAGCATGACGGGGCCGAGCACCACCGTGTGGGCCATGAGCCAGGGGATCGATCCGGCGGACAGCCGCCGGGCCAGGTGCGGGACCATGAGGCCGACGAAGGCGATCGGCCCGGCCACGGCCGTGGCGGCCCCGGCGAGCAGGGTGACGATCACCAGCACGCCGACCCGAGTCCGTACGGTGTGACCGCCGAGCGCGTGGGCGACCTGCTCCCCCAGCACCATGGCGTTCAGTGGCCGGGTCACCAGCAGTGCGGCGACCAGCGCGACGGCGATCGCGGCCAGCGGGAGAGTGAGGGAGACCTGCTCGCGGCCGGCCAGCGACCCGACGGACCAGAACCTGAACGTGTCGAACACGTCGGGCAGCATGAGCCGCAGGCCGAGCGAGAGGCCGGCGAGCACGGAGCTGAGGGCGACGCCGGCCAGGACCAGCCGCAGCGGAGAGGTCCGGCCGACGGCGTAGACCACGAGCGCGGCGAGCGCCGAGCCGAGGGCCGCGAGCAGCAACTGGGCGGGCTGCGACCCGGCGAGCCCGAGCACGCCGCCCAGGGTGATCGCGAAGCCGGCGCCCGCGGTCACGCCGAGGACGCCGGGCTCGGCCAGCGGGTTGCGTGTCAGCGTCTGAATCAGGGTGCCCGAGGCGCCGAGAGCGGCGCCCACGCAGATGCCGAGGATCGTCCGCGGCACGCGCACGTCGCGGACGATCAGGTGGTCGTCGGTGCCGGCGAAGTCGGCGAACGCTCGCCAGATCTCCGCCGGCGGGACCGCGTGCGCGCCGACGCTCACGCTGGCACCCGCCACGGCGACGAGCAGCACGGCGGACCCGGCGAGGATCGCGGCCTGCGTCGGCGCGTCAGTCCTCAAGTCCGGCTACTCCACGCTTCCAGTAGCCGGTGAACAGCGAGTCGAGCCGGCCCTTGCTCCATGAGCGCAGCGGTTTGATGTCACCCGCCTCCCCGGCCGCGAACAGGAAGGTCCGCCGCTCGGGCAGGCTCAGTCCCTGTACGGTCTCCGCGAGCGAGCTGCGCGTGCCCTCGCGGACGAGCCAGGTGACCCGCACCCCGCCGCGCGACGCCAGCGGGTAGCCGTGCTCGTCGGCGTCGTCGGTCTCGATCACGACGTCGGCCGACACGTCGGCCGGAGACTCCTCCAGCCAGCGGGCGAGCGCGGGGAGCGCGGTGGCGTCGACCGCGAAGACGTAGTGGCCGTAGGTGTGCGGGAAGGCCTTGGCCCCGGGCGGGCCGGCGATCACGATCCGGTCGCCCACCTCGGCGGAGGTCGCCCAGGTCGAGGCGAGTCCGCCGTCGTGGAGCACGAAGTCCAGGTCGAGCTCGCCGGCGTCGGGGTCGAAGCGCCGCACGGTGTACTTGCGCGAGGCGGGCGACGGCGTGGGCCAGTCGAGGGACAGCTCGTCGTTGGGCACCGGGACCCGGCGGGTGCCGTCGGGGTCGGGGAACACGAGCTTGATGTGGTCGTCGGCCTGGTAGGTGTGGAACCCGTCGAGCTCCGGCCCGCCGAGCGTCAGGCGCAGCATGCGCGATGTCACGTACTCCCGCGCGAGGACGGAGAGCTCGCGGACTCCGATGGGGTAGCCGATCCGTACGGTGCCCTTGCCTTCGCGGTGATGGGCCGCCACCCGTTCACGCGGGTCATGCCGGTCGATGCTCGTTCTCGCGCTGCTCATTTCGCGAGCACCGGCGCGAGCGCCTCGTCGATCGCGTCCAGCGTCTTGAGCGCCGAGGCGTACGTCGCCGCCTCGGTGTAGCGCAGCGGGAAGGCCTTGCCGGCCTTGACCGCGGGCAGGTTCTTCCACAGCTTGGAGTCGAGCACGTACTGCACCGGCTCGCCGACCGAGCCGTCCGGCTCCACCGTGTAGGTGATGGCGTCGGCCTCGCCGAGGCTCGCGGGCAGCTCCTCGATCGACGGGTACTCCGACATGTCGCTGGCGTTGCCGCCCTTCTCCTTGACCTCGCCGTAGTAGGTGACGCCGACGTCCCCGGCGATGTTGGTGCCCCACGACCTGGCGAACTCCCGGTGGAACGTTCCCTTGGCGACCTCGCCGTAGGCGCCCACGTGGCCGAACTTCAGGCCGTCCAGGGCCGTCTTGTACTTCGCGGCGAGCTCGGCCGCCTTCTTCTCGTACTCGGTCTTGGCGGTCTCGAAGGAGCCGAGCGCGCCCGCCGCGTCGGACTGGCGTCGCGACAGCTCGCGCCACGCGTCCGGGGTGCTCGGCCCGATGGCGACGACGGGGGCGATGGACTTGAGGCGGTCCATGTCGATGTCGGCGAGCGCCGGCTTGGGCACGCCGATGATGATCAGGTCCGGCTTGGCCTGGGCGACGGCCTCGTAGTTGGTATCGGCGGCCGTCTCCCCGGCGATCTTGGTGAGGGAGTCGTACGTCGCGCGATCCTCGTCGGTCATCATCGTGAGACCGCGCTTCCAACTGGAGATGCCGACCAGCGGGGCCTTGACCTCGATGAGCACCGGAACCGCGTAACCGGTCGCCACGACGCGCTCCGGCTTGGCGGGGATCGTGACGTCGCCGTTGTCGGCGGTGAAGACGCGGGTCTCGGCGACGCCGGCCTCGGCCTTGCCACCGGATTCCTCACCGGAGCCGGTGGAACCGCAACCGGTCACCAGGGCGAACATGAGTGCCAGGGCGGCCAGGCGTCTGGGCTGTCGTGAGGACATGGTGGTTCCTTCAGGGGAGTCGCAGGTCAGGAGGGGGCTGATCTCATCAGCGAGACGTACTTAGGTTACCCTTCCCTAAGTTTCTGGTGATGTCGCTGGGAGGTCAGCCAATGTCGACGGGAAGTCACTACACGGACCCGCTGAGCTGTGAGGAGTACGGCTACGGCCTCGGCCGGCTCGACGGCATCCTGGTGCTCAAGTACCGCTCGGCCGCCGTGCTCGAGTTCGGCCAGCCCCGGCAGGACTTCCTGCACCAGCTCTACTGGTCGCCCGACGGCGTCCTTTCGACCAGGCACGGAGCCGACGCGCGGTTCGTCGGGCCGGGCGAGGCCTTCTGGGCGCAGCGCGCCGTGAGCCACGACGTGCGCGCCGCCGACTGGCAGACCGTCTACCGGATCTGCCTGCGCCAGGTGCCGCCGGCCCTCGGCGGGCTGCGCGCGGGCGCGGTGTCCATCGACGACGAGGCGGCGCGGCTCGTCCAGGCGATCACCGCTCCGGGATACGACGAGCAGGACGCGCTCGCCGCCCGCGAACGCATCCTGACCGGGCTCGGCGCCTCCACCCGCGACTACGTGCGCCACCACGCCACCGGCATCGGCTTCGCCATGACGGTCGCCCGCGCGCTGTCGCACGACCCTGGCGCCCAGGTCCGCCTCGACGAATGGGCCGAACGCCTGCATGTCAGCGTCAAGACGCTGCAGCGCGACTTCGTCCGCGAGTTCGGCATGCCGTATTCACGGTGGCGTACCGAACTCCGGTTGCGCACGTCCTGCGTGCTGCTGGAGACCCAGCCGGTGACCGAGGTCGCGCATCGTGTCGGGTACGCCACGCCGTCGGCCTTCATCAGCGCCTTCGCCAAGAAGTACGGCTGCACCCCCGGCCAGTACACCCTCCGCGAGGCCGGCCGCGCCTGACCGATCACGGACCCTTGCTCGGATCTCGCGCGGTCCCGTCCGGTCTTCTACAGGCGCTCCTCGACCTTCCGCGCCTCCGACGCGTGCGCGGCCTTCACCTGGGCGAGCTGGCGGAACCAGTCCTGCTGGGCGTTTCGCATCGCGTCACGGGCGAGCCCGGCGACCTCTTCCGGTCCTCCGCGCATCACACGGGGATCCATCTTGATGCGCTCGACCAGCCCGTTCGAGCCGATCGTGACCTGGACACTCTCGTCTTCCGACATCCCGCGACCGGACAACGAAGGCGCGGGCTCACTCCAAGAGGGAAGGCTCTGCCTTCCCGAGTGGCCTGCTTCGGTCGGGCGACGATCGTTCATCTCTGCTCCGATACGAGATTGCGTCCGTAGGGCCTGGTGGAGACAGGGTCAACCTGCAGTGGCGAGAATAGCTGGGTTGATCTTCGCGTAGTAGAGCACCGCAAACTTCGCAAACCCCCGCTTGTGAGCGAGTCTGGGAAGCACGCTATACACCTAACCAAGCGCTTGTTACGCTCCGGCCATGGTCACCACGATCGTTTGGGGCACCGGCAACGTCGGCCGCGCGGCCATCCGCGCCGTCGAGGCCCATCCGGCACTGGAACTCACCGCCGTACTCGTGCACGACCCCGGCAAGACAGGCCGCGACGCCGGCGAGCTCGGCGGCCTCGGCCACGATCTGGGAGTCGCGGCCACCGGCGACGTCGACGCGGTGCTGGCCACCGGTCCTCGCGCCGTGGTGTACGCCGCGTCCGGCGACATCCGTCCCGACGAGGCCCTCGCCGACGTCGTCCGGGCCATCCGCGCCGGCGCCGTCGTCGTCACCCCCGCCCTGTACGCCCTCTACGACCACCGCAGCGCCCCGCCCGAGCTGCGCGGCCAGGTGCTGGACGCGATCGTCGACGGCGGCGGCTCATTGTTCGTCTCCGGCGTGGACCCCGGCTGGGGCAACGACGTGTTACCGCTGCTGATCAGCGGGCTCGGCGCCACCGTGGACGTGGTCCGCTGCCAGGAGATCTTCGACTACTCCACCTACGACCAGCCCGACTCGGTCCGCTATCTGGTCGGCATGGGCCAGCCGATGGACTACGAGCCGCCGATGCTCGCGCCGACGGTCCCGACCATGGTGTGGGGCGGCCAGGTACGCCTGATGGCCAGGGCCCTCGGCGTCGAGCTCGACGAGATCCGCGAGACCCTCGACCGGCGCCCGCTCGACTCCACGGTGAGCACGCGGTCGATGGGCGAGTTCGAGGCCGGCACCCAGGGCGCGGTGCGGTTCGAGGTGCAGGGCATCGTCGAGGGCGAGCCGCGCATCGTGATCGAGCACGTCACCCGCATCCACCCGTCCTGCGCGCCCGACTGGCCGGCGCCGCCCGACGGCGACGGGGCGCACCGAGTGATCATCGAGGGCCGCCCGCGCATCGAGGTCACGGTCGAGGCCACCGACGAGGACGGCAACCGAGCGGCGGGCGGCAACGCCACCGCGGCGGGCCGGCTGGTGAACGCCATCGACTGGCTCGTGGACGCGAAACCCGGGCTCTACGACGCGCTCGACGTCCCCCTGCGTCCCGCGGCCGGCCGGCTCGGAAGGAAGCACGCGTGAACATCGACGTCCCCGAGGGCCAGGACCCGATCGCGTACGTGTGGGGCGAGATGGTCCCCGGCATCGGGATCGCCGCCTCGAAGTTCTCCATGTCGGTCTACACCCACACGACCCTCGGCCTGCGCGAGTTCGAGGCGGCGCGGCTGCGGATCGCGCAGATCAACGGGTGCGCCTTCTGCCTCGACTGGCGGACCGAACGGGACGGGCAGAAGGTCGAGGAGGAGTTCGCCGACGCGGTGACCGACTGGCGCACCACCGCCGCGTTCGACGACCGCACCCGGCTGGCCGCCGAGTACGCCGAGCGGTACGCGCTGGACCACCACGGCCTCGACGACGAGTTCTGGGCCCGGATGACCGCCTGCTACAGCCAGATGGAGATCGTCGAGCTGAGCATGAGCATCGGCTCCTGGCTGGCCTTCGGCCGGCTCAACCACGTACTGGGCCTCGACACCGCCTGCAAGCTGCCCACCAGGTAGAACCCGTCCTGTTTCGAGAGTGAGGACCGATGAGCGGCACCGTCCCTGGTTCCAACAGCGTCTCCCGTCGTGGGTTCATCGCCGGCACCGGCTCCGTCCTGGGGCTCGCGGCTCTGTCTGGCCGCGCCACCCCGGCCAGGGCCGCCGCCGGCCCGATCTCCAACGGGGCGCACGTCCCCGCCCTGGTGATCGGCACCGGGTACGGCGGCTCCGTCGCCGCCCTGCGCCTCGCCCAGGCGGGGGTCGACGTGCACCTGATCGAGATGGGCATGGCCTGGGACACTCCCGGCTCCGACGGCAAGATCTTCTGCAACACGGTGGAGCCGGACCACCGCTCCTACTGGCTGCGTACCAGGACCAAGGCGCCCCTCAACTACTTCCTCGGCTTCCCGATCGATCGGGACATCTCTCGCTACACCGGCATCCTGGATGCCGAGGACTTCAGCGGCATCACGGTCTACCAGGGCCGCGGGGTCGGCGGCGGCTCGCTGGTCAACGGCGGCATGGCGGTCACTCCCAAGCGCGAGAACTTCGCCGCCATCCTCCCGTCGGTGAACGCCGACGAGATGTACGACATCTACTACCCGCGCGCCAACGCCGGGCTCGGCGTCGGCTCCATCGACCCGGCCTGGTTCGACACCACCGCCTGCTACCAGTACTCCCGCGTCGGCCGCAAGCACGCCCAGCGGTCCGGCTTCCCGTGGGTCTTCGTCCCCGACGTGTACGACTGGGACTACATGAAGCAGGAGGCGGCCGGCACCGTCACCAAGTCGGCGCTGGCCGGCGAGATCCTCTACGGCAACAACCACGGCAAGAAGTCCCTGCAGAAGACCTATCTCGCCCAGGCCAAGGCCACCGGCAGGGTCACCATCTCGGCCCTGCACCAGGTCACCTCGGTCGCTCCGGCGTCGGGCGGCGGCTACACGGTCGTCATCGCCCAGCTCAACACCAACGGCGACACCACGGCCACCAAGACCGTCACCGCGGACCGGGTGTTCTTCGCCGCCGGCAGCGTCGGCACCAGCAAGCTGCTGGTCAAGCTGAAAGCCACCGGCGCCCTGCCCAACCTGAACAGTGAGATCGGCAAGGGCTGGGGCGACAACGGCAACGTCATGTGCGGCCGGGCCAACCACCTGTGGGACCCGACCGGCAAGCTCCAGTCGACCATTCCCTGCTCCGGCATCGACAACTGGGCCGCGGGCGGCGCGTTCGCCGAGGTCGCGCCGCTGCCCACCGGCATCGAGACGTACGCCTCGTTCTACCTGTCGATCACCAAGAACCCGAACCGCGCCCAGTTCTCCTGGAACGCGGCGACGGGCCGGGTCGACCTGAACTGGCAGACCGCCTGGAAGCAACCGGCCATCACCATGGCCAAGACGATCTTCGACAAGATCAACTCCAAGGAGGGGACGATCTACCGGTCCGACCTCTTCGGCACGAACAAGATCTGGGGCGACGGCCTCACCTACCACCCGCTCGGCGGCGCGGTGCTGAACAAGGCCACCGACAACTACGGCCGCCTCACCGCCTACCCCGGCCTGTACGTCATCGACGGTTCACTGATCCCCGGCAACACCAGCGTCAACCCGTTCGTCACCATCACGGCGCTGGCCGAACGGAACATCGAGCGGATCATCGCCACCGACCTGTGAGCGGTTCGTCCCTGGTAGCCGGATCACCCCGAGAACTGCCGCGAAAGGAATGTCCGTACCCATGAGAAATGGTTTAGCGGGGGTCATCGCCGCCACGGTGATGACGGTCGCCGGCTTGGCCGTCGCCATCCCGGCCCACGCGGATTCGGCACTGATGGAGACGCTGTCGGAGACCGAACTCCGGCAGAAGACCGACGACTTCCTGTTCGGCGTCTCCATCGACACCTTCCTCACCAACCGGAGCGCGCGGCCGTGGGCCGACCAGATCGACTGGTCCTCCGACGGCTGCTCGTGGGCGCCGGACAAGCCGGAGGGGTTCAACTTCCTGCCCTCCTGCCAGCGTCACGACTTCGGTTACCGCAACTACAAGCGCCAGGGCCGGTTCAACGAGGACGTACGCGGCGACATCGACCAGAACTTCAAGGACGACATGTACGACGTGTGCCGCAAGTACTCGGGGCTCCAGTCGTACAAGGGCGTCATCTGCCGCAGGACGGCCGACACCTACTACACGGCGGTGCGCGGCCTGGGCGGCACGGCGGACGTCGCCTGACATCGCCGGAGACTGCCGGGGGAAAGCCGCGGGGCGATCTCAGCTCGCCGGCTCGTGGAAGACGACGCTCAGCTCGCCCTGGTCGGCGTCGACCGTGATGACCGACCCGTCCGGAACGTCACCGGCGAGCAGAGCGCGCCCGATCCTCGTCTCGACCTCGCGGGAGATGAAGCGGCGCAGCGGCCGGGCGCCGTAGACCGGGTCGTACCCCTCGGTGGCGATGAGGCGGCGCGCCTCGTCGGTGACCTCCAGGGTCAGCCGCCGGTCCGCCAGCCGCTTCCTGATGTCGGTGAACATCAGCTCGACGATCCGCTCGATCTCGGCCTCCGTCAGCGGCTTGAACAGCACGATGTCGTCGACCCTGTTGAGGAACTCCGGCCGGAAGTGCCGGCGTAGCTCGCCCATCACCAGCTCGCGCCCCTCGGGCTTGATCTCGCCGTCGGGAGTGACCTCGTCGAGGAGATACTGGGAGCCGATGTTCGAGGTCATGATGACCACCGTGTTGCGGAAGTCGACCGTACGGCCCTGCGCGTCAGTCAGCCGTCCGTCGTCGAGGACCTGCAGCAGCGTGTTGAACACGTCCGCGTGCGCCTTCTCGATCTCGTCGAACAGCACCACCGAGTACGGCTTGCGCCGCACGGCCTCGGTGAGCTGGCCGCCCTCCTCGTAGCCGATGTAGCCGGGAGGGGCGCCCATGAGGCGACTGACCGTGTGCCGCTCCTGGTATTCGCTCATGTCGACGCGGACCATGTTCTCCTCGGTGTCGAACAGCGCCGCCGCGAGAGCCTTGGCCAGCTCGGTCTTGCCCACCCCGGTCGGGCCGAGGAAGAGGAACGACCCGATCGGGCGCCGGGGATCCTTGATGCCGGAGCGGGCCCGGATGACGGCGTCGGCCACGAGCCGCACGGCCTCGTCCTGCCCGATGACCCGCTCGTGCAGGATCTGGTCCAGCCGGAGCAGCTTCTCCCGCTCGCCCTCCTGCAGGCGGCTCACCGGGATGCCGGTCCAGCGGGAGACGATGGCCGCGATCTCCTCCTCGGTCACCACCTCGCGCAGCAACCGATGCCCGTTCTGCCGGGTGCCCAGCCGTTCCTCCTCGGCCCAAAGCCGGCGTTCCAGCTCGGGCAGCCTGCCGTGGCGCAACTCGGCGGCCCGGTTGAGGTCGTAGGCGCGTTCGGCCTGCTCGGCCTCCCTGCGTACGTGCTCCAGTTCCTCCCTCAGGGCCTGGACCTTGCGCAGGGCCGAGCGCTCGGCCTCCCACTGCGCCCGCATCGCGTCGGCCTCGGCGCGCAGGCCGATCAGCTCCTTGCGCAGGTCGGCGAGCCGGACCTGGCTCGCGGGGTCTTCTTCTTCCTTGGCCAGCGCGGCCTCCTCGATCTCCAGCCGCCGTACACGCCGGGTCAGCTCGTCGAGCTCGGCGGGCATGGAGTCGATCTCGGTCCGGATCATCGCACACGCCTCGTCGACCAGGTCGATCGCCTTGTCCGGCAGGAAGCGGTCGGCGATGTAGCGGTGGCTCAGCGTCACCGCGGCGACGAGCGCGCTGTCCTGGATCTTGACGCCGTGGAAGACCTCCAGCCGCTCGCGCAGTCCCCGCAGGATCGAGATGGCGTCCTCGACCGACGGCTCCTCGATGAGCACCGGCTGGAACCTGCGCTCCAGGGCCGCGTCCTTCTCGATGTGCTGGCGGTACTCCTGGATCGTGGTCGCGCCGATCATGTGCAGCTCGCCGCGCGCGAGCATCGGCTTGAGCATGTTGCCGGCGTCCATGGCTCCCTCGGCCGCGCCGGCTCCGACCACCGTGTGGAGCTCGTCGACGAACAGCAGAATCTGTCCCTCCGCCGCCTTCACCTCGTTCAGCACGGCCTTCAGCCGCTCCTCGAACTCCCCTCGGTATTTGGCGCCGGCCAGCAGCGAGCCCATGTCCAGGCTGAAGATGGTCTTGTCCCGAAGTCCCTCGGGCACGTCGCCGCGCACGATCCGCTGGGCGAGCCCCTCGACGATGGCCGTCTTGCCGACGCCGGGGTCGCCGATCAGCACCGGGTTGTTCTTGGTCTTGCGGGAGAGGATCTGGATCACGCGGCGGATCTCCGTGTCGCGGCCGACGACCGGGTCGAGCTTGTCCGCGCGGGCGTCGGCCACCAGGTCGCGCCCGTACTTCTCCAGCGCCTCGTAGGCCACCTCGGGCATGGCCGAGGTGACCCGCTGGTGGCCCCGGACTGCCGTGAGCGCCTGCAGGAACCGGTCACGGGTCAGCCCCTGCCCGTGCAGCAGCCGGCCCGCCGCGGTCCCGTCCCCCTCCTCGATCAGGGCCAGCAGCAGGTGCTCGACCGAGACGTACTCGTCCTTGAGCCGTTTCGCCTCCCGGTCCGCGGTGTCGAGCAGCCGGGACAGGCGCTGGGTGATGAAGACTTGGCCGGGTTCGGCGCCCGGCCCGCTGACCCGGGGGCGGCGTGACAGCTCCCCCTCCAGCTCGGTGCGGAGGCCCTTCAGGTCGGCTCCCGCCTGCTCGATCAGCCGGGAGGCGAGCCCTTCCCGCTGTTCGAGCAGGGCCAGCAGGAGGTGTTCGCCGTCGACCTCGGTGTGCCCGTAACGCAGGGCCTTGGTCTGGGCGTCGTGCAGCGCCTCCTGGGATTTCTGCGTCAACCGGTTCGGATCCACTGCGAGTCCCCTTTAGTGTCGTGGTGCGGCCGTGCGCAGGGCGGCCTCCAGCGTGTCGATGCGGTCGAGCAGATCGATCACCAGGCCGATCGCGGCGTAGTTGATCGACAGGCCGTCGTGCAGCCTCCGGATCCGCGCGGCCACCGCCACCTGCGCGGGAGAGAAGCACAGCTCTCCCCTGGCGTCCCGGACCGGTTCGAGCAGGCCCAGCACCACCAGGCGGCGCACGACCTCCGGGTGCAGCCCGGTGGCGCGCGCGTAGGAGTTCAGGTCCAGCCGTACCGGCCGGACGAGCGCGTAGGTCATGAACGCCCCCTCGGGTCGAACCGTGACGCGGCGGCGAGCTGCTCGAACAGGCGCCGCTCCTCGTCGGTGGGCCGCTGCGGCACCATGATCCGCACCTCGGCGAAGAGGTCACCGGCGGTACCGCGCGGGTTGGGCATGCCGCGCCCGCGAAGCCGCAGGCGGCGGCCGGTCGAGGAGCCCGGCGGCACCTTCACCTTGGCCTCGCCGCCCGGCGTGTCGACGGCGACCGTGGCACCCAGCGCCGCCTCCCACGGCGCGAGCGGCAGGGAGGTGTGGAGGTCGCGGCCCTCCACGCGGTAGCGGGCATGATCGGCGATCCGCACGATCAGGTAGAGGTCACCCGGGCTTCCCCCTTCGGCGCCCTGACCGCCTTGACCGGCGAGCCTGATGCGCTGGCCGTTCGTGACCCCGGCCGGGATCGTGACGTCCAGCCGCCGGCCCCCGGACAGCGTGATGGCGCGCCGCCCGCCGTGGTAGGCCTCCTCCACCGTGAGCGTCAGCTCCGCCTCCTGGTCGGCTCCGGGCACGGGCCCCCAGCGCCGCCTGCCGCGTCCGCCGAACATGCCGCCCAGCAGGTCCTCCAGGTCGACCCCCTCCGCGCCGCCGAAGCCGAAGTCCTCGGCGCGGGCCGAGCCTCGCGGCCCACCGGCGCCCGCCCGGGCGCCCGCCCCCGCCCGGGCGCGCGCCCACTGCGCGGGATCCACGTCGGGCGGCACCTGGCGGAAGTCGTGCCCGAACGCGTCGTACCGGCGGCGCGTCTCGGGATCGGACAGCACGGAGTATGCCTCGGAGACCTCCTTGAACGTGTCCTCCGCCCCAGGATCCTTGTTGACGTCGGGATGGTAGGCGCGTACGAGCTTGCGGTAGGCCCGCTGGATCTCGTCCTGGTCGGCGTTCCGGTCCACGCCCAGCACCTCGTAGAAATCCCGCCGTGGGGCCATCAGTCCGCCTTTTTCGCGACCACCACGACAGCGGGACGCAGCTGCCGCCGGCCGTCGCCGTAGCCGGGCCGCACCACCTGCACGACGGTGCCCGGCTCGACGTCCGGCCGCGCGACGGTCGCCATCGCGTCGTGGTGGGCCGGATCGAACGGCACGCCGGTCTCGTCGTGCCGGGTGTAGCCGAGCCGGGCCAGCACGGCGACGGCCTGGTCGCGCACCGCGCGGATCCCGTTGACGATCGGGGCCGCGCCGCCCTCCTCGTCGCCGTCGCCCGCGTGACTGAGCGCGAGCTCCAGATTGTCCAGGACGGGCAGCCACTCGGCGGCCACCCGGTCCTGTGCCTCGGCCCGCAGCCGTTCGGCGTCACGGGCGAAGCGCTTGCGGAGGTTGTCCAGGTCGGCGACGGCGCGCAGCCAGCGGTCCTCCAGCTCCGCGACCTTGGCGTCCGTCTCCGTCTGAGCCTCCTGCTGAGCCTCCTGCTGGACGTCCTCGGCCTGGACGTTCTCGGCCTGGGCGTCCTCCGTTCGGGCGGCCGCGGCTTCCCGGGGCTCTTCCTCGGGCCGCGCGCGCTTTTCCGGACCGCCGACCGGCCGGCCGGCGGTTCCCGGTGTGTCCTCGTGACCGTTCATGTCGCGTCAAGTCCCGGAGTCGGAGTCGGAGGAGGTGAACTCGGCGTCGATCACGTCTTCGTCGCCCTGCGCGCCCTGCGCTGGGCCCTGTGGAGCCCCTTCCTGCCGGCCGGCGGTCGCGGCCCCGAGGCCGTGGTACACCTGCTGGAGCTCGCCGCTGAGCGACCGCAGCCGGTCGATCGGCGCCTCCTCCTTGATCGCCTGCCGGGCGTCCGCGACGAGCTGCTCGGCCCGCGCCTTCTCGTGCACGGCCACCGTGTCGCCGAGCTCCTGCAGCCGGCGTTCCACCTGGTAGGCGACCGAGTCGAGCTCGTTGCGCGCGTCGATCGCCTCCCGGAGCCGGACATCCTCGGCGCGGTGCTGCTCGGCGTCCGCGACCATCCGCTCGATCTCCGACTTGTCCAGGTTGGAGCTCTCGCTGATGGTGATCCGCTGCTCGGTGCCGGTGTCCTTGTCGCGGGCGGTCACGTTGAGGATGCCGTTGGCGTCGATGTCGAACGTGACCTCGATCTGCGGTGTTCCACGCGGCGCCGGGCGGATGTTCTCCAGCCGGAAGCGGCCGAGCACCCGGTTGTCGGCCGCGCGGTCCCGCTCCCCTTGCAGGATCACGATGTCGACGGCGTTCTGGTCGTCCTCGGCCGTGCTGAAGGTCTCGGTCCGGCGAGCCGGGATCGTGGTGTTGCGCTCGATGACCTTGGTCATGAGGCCGCCGAGGGTCTCGACGCCCAGTGAGAGGGGCGTGACGTCGAGCAGCACGACGTCCTCGACCTCGCCCTTGATGATGCCCGCCTGAGCGGCGGCGCCGATGGCCACCACCTCGTCCGGGTTCACCGTCATGTTGGGGTCCTTGCCGCCGGTGAGCCGGCGCACGAGACTCTGCACGGCCGGCATCCGGGTGGACCCGCCGACGAGGATCACCTCGTCGATGTCGGCCGGCCGGAGCTTGGCGTCCTCCATCGCCTGCTCGACGGGGTGGATGCAGCGTTCGACCAGGTCGGCGGTGATCTGCTCGAACGTGGACCGCATGAGCGTGGTGTTGAGGTGCTTCGGCCCCGAGGCGTCGGCCGTGATGAACGGCAGGCTGATCGTGGTCTGGGTCACCTCGGACAGTTCCGTCTTGGCCTTCTCCGCCGCCTCGAAGAGACGTTGCAGGGCCTGCGGGTCGCGCCGCAGGTCGATGCCCTGCTCGCGCTGGAACTCGTCGGCCAGGTGGTCGACGATCCTGCGGTCGAAGTCGTCGCCGCCGAGGTGCCCGTCGCCGGACGTGGAGCGGACCTCGATGACCCCCTCGCCGATGTCCAGGATGCTGACGTCGAACGTGCCGCCGCCCAGGTCGAAGACCAGCACGGTCTCGTTCCCCTTCTTCTCCAGCCCGTAGGCCAGCGCGGCGGCGGTCGGCTCGTTGATGATCCGGAGGACCTCCAGCCCGGCGATGCGCCCCGCGTCCTTGGTCGCCTGGCGCTGGGCGTCGTTGAAGTACGCGGGGACGGTGATGACCGCCTCGGTCACCTTCTCGCCGAGGTACTTGGCCGCGTCGGAGGCGAGCTTGCGCAGCACGAGGGCCGAGACCTCCTCCGGCGCGTACTGCTTGTCGCCGACCTGGAAGCGGACGGCTCCGTCCGGCCCCTCCACCACGTCGAAGGAGACGGCGTTGAGCTCGCTCGCGACCTCGTCGTACCGGCGGCCGATGAAACGCTTGGCGGAGTAGATCGTCCCCTTCGGGTTGAGGATGGCCTGACGGCGCGCGAGCTGGCCGACCAGCCGCTCGCCCTGGTCGGTGAACGCCACCACCGACGGCGTCGTCCGGGAGCCTTCCGCGTTGGGAATGACCTTGGGCTGCCCGTCCTCCGTGGCGGCGATCACCGAGTTGGTGGTGCCGAGATCGATGCCGACTGCTTTCGCCATTACTCGCTTCCCCCTTGGCTGCCTAGCCGTTCATCTCGCTAGCCGCTCATCTTCGCCAGCCGCTCATCTTCGCCGGCCGACTCGTGCTAGCCGCTCAGCTTGCCGAGCAGTTCATGGGCTCTGGCCGCGTGCTCGGACTCGACGAGAACCTCGTACTTGTCGGCGACCAGGCTGCTTCGGGAGACGAAGTCCCGCCGGCCGCCCTGTACGGCGTGCGAGATCAGGCCGTAGATCGCCCCGGCGACAATGCCCCACACCAGCCCCCACAGCACCAGACCGGCCATGGAGCCGACAGTGGGCGCGAAGATCCCCAGGAACAGGCCGATGAGCAGCCCGAACCAGGCTCCGCCCCCGGCGCCCATCCCGATGGCACGCAGGTACGTCATGCGCGCGACCACCTGCTCCACCAGATGCAGACCGGCCCCCACGATCAGCGTCCCCTTCACCGGGAACTGCTGGTCCGACAGGTGGTCGACGGCCCTCTGCGCTTCCTCGTACGTCCTGTAGCTGGCTATCGGCACCCGGTTGGCGGTGACGGGACCAGACCCGGCGACGGACATGGGCTCCTCCTTCGCCGCCCTCAGGCGGACACCTCGATGTGCCGGGGCTTGGCGGCTTCGGCCTTGGGGAGGCTGAGGGTCAGCACACCGTCGTGCAGACGCGCGTCGACCCGTTCGGCGTCGACGTCACCCGGGAGCAGGGTTCGCAGCTCGAAGCTGCCGGTCCTGCGTGTCTTGCGGTGCCTGCGCTCGTGCTCGCGCTCCTCGATGCTTCCGCTGACGATCAGCTCACGCTCGGAGAGCTGGATGTCGATCTGGTCCTTGTTCACGCCCGGAACGTCGACCTCGACGACGAACGAGTCCTCGGTCTCCGAGATGTCCGCCATGGGAATCCACGGGCCCACGACTCCGTCCTCGACCCCTCCCAGGGCCGCGCTCATGAGCTGCCCCAGCCGGTCGTACACGTCCTCGAACTCGCGGGATGGAAGCGTCTCGCCGCTCCTACGGCGCGTGACGAGCAGTGCCATGGCGACCTCCTTGATGGAATTCGGCGCCCACACCTTGAGACTTCTCCGGGTGTTTCACGGCCACATCCCCCAGATGGGTAGTACCGGCCCCGGCGCCCGCCCGACAGCGGCGGTGGCGGCGGTTCAGCCTGGTATCGCGGCGGACGGTGGCTCAGGGTCGATCCGTCCCTGCGTCACCGCGAGCCGCGCCAGCTCGACCCGGGAGTTGATGTGCAGTTTGCGGTAGACGTGCCTCAGGTGGAAGGCGACCGTGTGCACGCTGATGTACATCTGCTCGGCCACCTGCCGGTTCGTCCAGCCGTCGGCGACGAGCAACGAGACGTTGCGTTCGGTCTCGGTCAGGCTGTCCCAGCCGGAGACCGGCCGGTCGGCGTAGCTCCAGTGCCGGTGGCACACGCCCACGCCACGCAGCCTCTGGCGGACCCGTGCCGAGTCCCTGAGCGACCCGGTGTCGTGGTAGATCGCGAGCGCGCGGTCCAGGCTGCCGACCGCGTCCTCACGCCGTCCGGCCGCGATGAGCAGCACGCCGAGGTCCTCCGCGGCCGAGGCCCGCGCCCATACGTCCTCCGCCTGCTCGGCGGCCTGGGCGAGGGCGACGCGGTCGCCGTCGAGCAGGCCCCGGGCGTGCGCGGCGGCGGCGACCAGCGCGGAGAACTCCGGGTTGGCCCGGCTGAGTGCCTCCGCGGCGGCGACCACGGCCTCGGCCGCCGCGCGGTCGTCCACGGTGAGGGCGACGCGGACCAGCCACGCGCTCGCCGTGGGTTCCGTCATGAGCATCGAGCGTTGCCACCCGAGCGGGCCGGGAAACCCGGCGAGCAGGGTCATCGCGCTCGACGGGCCGTCGCGCACCTCCGCGACCCGCGCCGACAGCAGAGCGTGGCGGGCCCGGCCGTCGAGGGGCCCGCCGGGCATGGCCGTGACATACCGCGCCGCCGCGCGCAGGTCGCCACGCCGCAGCGCGACGGTGGCCAGCACCGAACCGGCCGCCGCCACGGACAGGGGCGTGCGCAGCGCGGTGGCGAGGTCCAGCGCCCGCTCCGCCTCGGTGACGGCGCCGTCCAACCGGCCCGCGACCAGGTCGACCCGGGCCTGCAGCGCGGCGGCGTCCGCCGTCCAGGCCAGATGGCCACGGGCGGACATCTCGTCGCGCGCCTCCCGTAGGATCGCCGCCGCCTCGTCGAGCCGGTGAACCTCGGTGAGCATCGCGGCGGACACGAGACGGGACTCGTAGCGGTGCGCCGCCGTCTCGTTCGCGTCGGCCAGGCGCCGGGCGTCTCCGGCGAGCCGCAACGCGCGGGAGAGCCGGCCCTTGTCCCACTCGGACGCCGCGAGCACGATCAGAGCGCCGACCGTGGCGGCCGTGCCCTGCCGAGAGCCCCCTTCGAGGACCTGGTTCGCGTACGCCCGCGCCGCCCCGCCGTCCTGCGGCCGGCCGGTCATGGCGTACAGGCGCGCCAGGGTCGCCCGCTCGCGCACATGAGCGGGAAGCTCGGGTACGGCCAGCGCCGTCTCGGCCTCCCGGACCGCCTCGTCGATCCTGCCGGTCAGGTACATGATGTCCGACAGCGCGCAGCGCAACTCGGCCACGCCCTGGGCCGAGCCGTGGCCGTTGAGGCGTCCCCTGACCATCTGCTCGGCCTCGCGCAACCGGCCCGCTCCGATGGCCGTGTCGATGAAGGCGATGGTGTGGCCGGGACGGGGCACGGTCTGTGACCGGGGCGCCGCTTCCGGGCACATGAGCGTGCCGATCTGGTCCAGCAGCGCGTGCCGTATCGGTCGCGGGATCCGGGTGGTGACGACGTGTCTCACCAGCTCGTGGCGGAACGCGAGACCGTGCGCGGTGACCGCCAGGATGCCCGCCGCCATGGCCTCCTCCACCGACGGGAGCAGCGCGGCCGGTGTGACGCCGAGCAGCGACGCGACCTGCTCCGGCGAGAACGCCCGGCCGAGCACGGCCGCCGTCTCGATCAGGTTTCTGGCATCCGGGCTCAGCGCGTCGATCCAGCGCCGCACCACCGTACGGACCCGGTCGGGAACGTGCGCGGACGGCAGGACGATCCGGTCGCCGGTGACCCGCAGGTGACCTTCCTCGCGCAGGCCGGCGAGAAGTTCGGTGATCAGCAGCGGACTGCCGCCGGCCGCGCCCACGATGGCCGGCGGCGCCGGACCGAACGACGCTCCCAGCAGATCCCGCAGCAGCTCGGTCACCGCGTCCGGGGAGAGCGGGGCGAGTGCCACCCGGACGGCCCCTTCCTGCTCCAGCAGGTCGAACAGAGCGGCGCTCCGGCCCTCGTCCACGGCGGTCGAACGGCTCAGCAGCCAGCCGACCGGCCGCGGAGCGAGCAGGTGGTGGAGCGTGCGCAGCGCCATCAGCGTCGCCGGATCCGCCCCGTGCAGATCGTCGAGCACCACCAGCATCGGTGTCGCGGCCCGTTCCTCGAAGCCCGCCCGCAAGCGTTCCAGCGTCCGCGCCCGCGGGTCGAGCAGGGCGAAGGCCTCGTCGTGCCCGGCGTCCGGCTCGGGTCGGTCCGGCGGCAGCGGCAGGTCCAGTGCCTCGAACAGGACGCCGCACGGGATCAGCTCGCCCAGTTCCTCCGGCCCGGCGCGGGCCACGCCGATGCCCCGCTCCGACGCGGCCGCGGCGGCTTCGGCGAGCAGCCGTGTCCGGCCTGCTCCAGGCTCGCCGTCCACCAGCAGCGTCCCGCCTTCGCCGCCCTCGACCGTCCGGAGCAGGTGGTCGACAGCACGCCATTCCCGTGCGCGTCCTCGCATCTCGCTCCCCCGCATGGTCCGCTTACCGGAGAGTGACCGGCGAATCCCATGCCCGTGGAGATCTTTCACCGGGATCGCCCCAGTTCAGCAGGGGGTTTATTCGCCCCAGTTGCGAGCAGTGGCCTCCAGACAGGTCGCCGAAGGTCTGGGGAGATGGCGAGATGCGGTTCGACGTCATCGTGGAGACACCGGGGGGCTCGCGGAACAAGTACGAGATGGACCCCGTGAAGCAGCGGATCCGGCTGGATCGGCTGCTGTTCACCGCCACCGCCTATCCCTACGACTACGGTTTCCTGCCCGACACCCTGGCCGAGGACAGCGACCCGCTGGACGCGCTGGTTCTCGGCGAGGCGCCGACGTTCCCCGGGTGCGTGATCCGGGCCCGCCCGGTCGCGGTCTTCTGGATGCTCGACGAGCAGGGCCCGGACGCCAAGATCCTCTGCGTGCCGGCGGGTGATCTGCGCTTCGGCCACTACCGGGACCTGGACGACGTGCCGGTGCACGTAAGAGCCGAGATCGGGCACTTCTTCCGCGTCTACAAAGACCTGGAGCCCGGAAAGTCCGCCAACGCGCGCGGCTGGGAGCCTCGTGAGTCCGCCGAGCGCCTGGTCGAGGAGGCCATCGTGCGGTACGCGTCGCAGGCACCCGTGAGCGAACCGTCATGACCAGTGGCCTCCACCTCCGGCAAATAAGACTTCCTTGACAATAATATTTGTCGGCGATAGCGTTTGGGGCATGCAGGACATCGCCGTGATCGAGGACCCGGCAGCCGCCGAGATCTCACTGGACCCCATCCGGGCCCGGCTGCTGGCCGAGCTGATCGAGCCCGGCTCCGCGACCATGCTGGCCGCCAAGGTCGGCCTGCCCCGGCAGAAGGTCAACTACCACCTGAAGACGCTGGAGGCGCACGGGCTCGTCGAGATGATCGAGGAGCGGCGCAAGGGCAACGTCAACGAGCGCATCATGCGCGCGACCGCCGCCTCCTACGTGATCTCCCCAGCCGCGCTGGCGTCGGTCGAGCCCGACCCGGCCCGCTCCCCCGACCAGCTGTCGGCGAGCTGGCTGCTGGCCGTCGCGGCCCGGCTGGTCCGCGACGTCGGAGCCCTCATCACCGGCGCCACCCGGGCGCGCAAGCGGATTGCGACCTTCGCGATCGACGGCGAGGTGCGCTTCGCCTCGGCCGCCGACCGGGCCGCCTTCGCCCAGGAGCTCGCCGGAGCCGTCACGGCCCTGGTGTCCAAGTATCACGACGAGTCCGCCGAGCACGGCCGCGACCATCGCATCGTCGTCGCCGTCCACCCGAGCACGAAGGAAAACCGATGACGCACCCGTTCAGCATGAGCCAGGAGATCGAGCTCAACGCCAGCCCCGAGCAGGTCTGGGACGCGATCGCGACCGGGCCGGGCGTCGACTCCTGGTTCATGGGACACACCGAGCTGGGCACCGCTGTGGGCGGTCCGGCCAACCTGACCATGATGGGCCAGACCGAGCAGGCCACGATCACCGCCTACGAGCCGGGCACCCGTCTCGTGTGCCGCAGCGCGGAGGCCCCCGACGGCCAGTTCATGGCGACCGAATACCTCATCGAGGGACGTGGCGGCGGCACGACCGTGCTGCGGGTCGTGCAGAGCGGCATGCTCGGCGACGACTGGGAGAACGAGTTCGAGGCGCTGCAGGCCGGCTGGCCCATCTACGTGGAGACCCTCAAGCAGTACCTCACGCACTTCACCGGCCGCGCCCCGTCGGTCACCACGGTCGTCCGGCCCGGGGCGGGCGGCCCGGACGCCATCTGGAAGACGGTCACGGAGTCGCTGGGCGTCACGCCCGACGTGAGCGAGGGCGACGGCGTGCGCCTCCCGGACGGCTCCGCCGGGGTCGTCTTCTACGCCAACCTGCCCGTCAACCTGGGCGTCCGGACCGACGAGGGCCTCTACCGGTTCATCCACTCCGGCACCGACCGCGGCGACGCCCTCGTGCTCGGCCACCAGAACTTCGCCGGCCGCGACGAGCAGTCCACCTGGGAGGCGTGGACGGCCGAGCGCTTCAGCTGACCGCCCCCAACCGCGCCCCAGAGGGCACCTCTGGGGCGCTGAACACCGGACGGCCGAACGAGGGAGAGCATGAGCCAGTATTTCCAGGTCGGCGATCAAGTCCTCTGGAACCCCTCGAATGGAGTCGCCGGCCTGTTCATGCGATCAGCGGAGGCGCTCGCCCCCGAGACGGGATCGCCGACGGGGCTCGGCCCTATGGAGAACGACGAATGTGAAATCGATCTGGCCGCCTTCGCGGCCTTCGTGAGTGCACTCGTCGCGCGCTACGAGCGTTCGAACCATCCGATCCTGCACTCCCTCATGGAGGGCTTCATAGCGACGGCTCTGGTGCTCATCGAGCGCGGCGGAGCAGAACTTCCCGTGCCTGAGGCGAACGACGGCGGCTGGAGGGATGTTCAGGTGAGCGGGCATTCAATATGGCCGCCAGGTGTCCAGGTACGCGACGTCGAACGATGGACGGCGCTCTCGGCGCAGCACGCTCGGGCAATGCCCCGCTGAGGCCGCCACGACACCCGGCCGCGTGATCGGCTCCACGCTGTCCGTGATCACGCTCGAGATCACCCTCAATGGTCACCCGATGACCTGATCCAGCACCCAAAGGCCTTAACAGATTGCGGCCATTCCGGCTCCGTAGCCCACAACCGTGCCGGCTTTCCTCGAGGGGGCGATCGACTCACCTTTGAACGCGTTCAACTCCGCGCTAAGCTCGCCCCACACAACCAAGGGAAACCTGATGAAGATAGTGATCCCTGGTGGAACCGGGCAGGTAGGCACGATCCTCAAACGGGCACTGACCGCCGCTGGTCATGACGTTGTGATCCTGACCAGACGGCCGCTGCGCGACCGTGAAGTCCACTGGGACGGTCAGGCCTTGGGGCCATGGGCGGAGCAGATCGACGGCAGCGACATCGTGGTCAATCTGGCCGGACGAAGCGTCAACTGTCGCTACACCGCGGCCAATCTGCAGGCCATGATGGATTCGCGTGTGCACTCCGCCCGGGTCGTGGGTGAGGCGATCGCAACCGCCGTGCGACCTCCCCGGGTCTGGTTGCAGATGAGCACCGCCACTATCTACTCCCACCGCTTCGACGCGCCCAACGACGAGGCGATCGGCGTGCTCGGCGGCACTGAGTCCGGCGTTCCGGGCTACTGGGCCTACAGCGCCGAAATCGCAAAAGCGTGGGAGCGGACGCAGGAGCGAGCCGAAACCCCGCACACGCGCAAGGTCAGCATGCGCTGTGCCATGGTGATGAGTCCCGATCGCGGCGGCGTCTTCGACGTCTTGCTGCGGCTGGCGCGGCTCGGCCTCGGCGGCCCGGTCGCGGGTGGCGCCCAGTACGTGTCCTGGATCCACGACCGCGATTTCGTCAACGCCGTCGAGTTCTTGGCCGACCGGGACGACCTCGCCGGCCCGATGAACCTCGCCGCCCCCGTTCCTCTGCCACAGCGCACGTTCATGCGCGTACTGCGTGCCGCATGGGGTGTTCCGGTGGGACTTCCCGCAACGAAGTGGATGGCCAAGCTCGGGGCGTTCGTGCTGGGCTCGGACACCGAACTCCTGTTGAAAAGCCGTAGAGTCGTCCCCGGCCGCCTGCTCGAAGCGGGCTTCACCTTCGAACATGCTCAGTGGCCGGAGGCCGCCGACGACCTCGTTCGTCGCGTGCGCGGCGGTCCTGGCTTCACCAGAGTCACATGATCTCGGACGAGGTGAAGAACTACACCACTCTGCGGGACATCATCCAAGTCACCTACTCGCAGCTACTGCGCTGGAACCCGTACTCCGACCAGAACCTCACATTCCGGAGCTGGCATCTTCGGTCAGACACCCAGCTCACCCCCGACATGCGCGCCAGCCGACGGATCGGGGTGTCCCAGTCGGCCTCCGGCCGCATCGACAGTCGATAGGACTCGGACATGTCCGACACCCTGGTAGCGGACATGAGCACTTCCTGACGCGGTCGGCCACTCCCGACACCCGCACGCGGAACGACTCCGGCAGGTCCCTGGCCCGCACGCTCGCCAGCACCTTCTTCTGGCCGGCGAACTCCCGACGGAAGCTCGCATACGCCGAGGCCCGGCTCACGAAACGCACCTCGGTCACCTCAGGCGTGGACTTCAGGAACATCTCGACGTCGCTCCGCTGCTTGGCCGTGGCGCAGCGCTTGTGACACCCGTACAAAGGACGGCGTACACAAGAAGACCCTCCACATTGACGCCTCTGGCACTCTTCCATTCGCGATCAAGATGCTCCATGCTGCTGACTTCGCATGCCGGGGAGCCGGCAGCCCCGGCTCCGGCAAGGCGCAGGACCCAAGAGCGCGATGCGATCCCTGGGAGTCACATGATCTCGGACGAAACACCGCTGCTGCCGGGCGTGGTCCGGGCCTACCCGTTCTCCTGGCGCTTCGGCTTCATCTGGCCACCGGAAACAGAGGAGAGCGAGGAGAATCTGACCTACGCGCAGGCCGTGCTCGAAGCATGCCTGCCCCAGGCCGTGCCCGCCTCGCCTGAGCCCCGGGAGGAGCCGATCGTCTGGGATCGCGAGGACGAGGAGTACCCCGAGTGGGCCGGGATCCGGGCCATTCTGCGCGAACGCATGCCCTACGCCCGGCACGTCACCGCCGAGCGCATGGCCGGCGCCAAGGCCGAGTGCGCCCGCCAGGGCATCGAGACCACGGACTTCGAGGAGATCTGGACCCGGCGCATCATCGCCTGGATCGCCGAGCAGACCCTGCACTGGTGCGGCCTCATGGTCGATGACGAAAAGGCGCTCACGCCCTGGCTCATGGACCTCGCGGAGCTGTACGTGCAACGGGGGATGGCTGCCGAGCAGGCCGTGTGGGCACTCCGCTGCACCAAGGCCGTGCCCGAGAGCCGTGCGGCCCTGACGCGACTGGCCACGTACACGGGACTGCCGGACGAGATCCGTGAGCAGATCGCGCACGAGCTCCGCTCATGCCCCAGCCGCCGGTAGCACCCGCTCCAGTCCCCGCCGATGTGAGTACGAGATCGACGACGTGCACTCCCGCAATGCCAGCGGCACCGGACACCTGGTCGGCAGGGGAGGACGAGCTGCGGCGGCTGCTGGCCGGCATCGCTGGCTCCCGGCCGTGGTCCTGATCGAGGGTGAGGCCGGGATCGGTAAGACCCGGCTGGTGGCGGAGCTCCGCGCCGAGTTGGAAGGAGTCGCGCGGCCGGTCGACCTGCTGGCCGTCGACCTTTGGGAGGACCCTCCGGAGGGTGCGGTCGGTTCGATCCGTACGTTTGTCGGCGCGTTGCGGCGGGCGCTGGAGCCCGACCAGCCGCCTCGGACCCCGCCCAGCCTGATCGTCACCGTCGGGACCGGGTACGCGCTGCGCGCGGCGGTGGACGACGTCGACGCCTGGCGGTTCGAGCAGGCGGTCGAGGCCGTGGAGCCACCCGCCAGGCTGCTCGCCGAGCTGGATTCGGTGCTGTCGTTGTGGCGGGGGCCGGCCTACGCCGAGTTCGGCGAGGCGCCATGGGCGCTGTCCGAGCGGACACGGCTGTCGGAGCTGCGGCTGCGCGCGGTAGAGCGCCGTGCCCAAGCGCTGCTGGATCTGGGCCGCGCCGCCGAGGCGATGCCCGGTCTGGACGCCCACGCTCAGGGTCATCCCTGGCGGGAGGAGGCATGGCGGCTGCTGGCGTTGGCGCTGTACCGGTCCGGGCGGCAGGCCGACGCGCGCCTGCGGCTGGAGGCGACCGTCGGGCTCATGCGAGGTCTTGCGGTGACCGGGCCGAGCGGCCTCCTCGCGGCACGTGAGCACCGTGCCGGCGCCGTCGAGGTGGCCGAGGAACTGGGCGACGCCGACCTGGTCGCGCGGGTGATCGGCGCCTATGACGTCCCGGCGAACTGGACCCGGTCCGACGATCCCGCGCAGGCCCACCGGGTGGTGACCGCCGCCGAGCGTACGCTGGTCCGTCTTCTCCCGGACACGGCCCCCGGCGTACGGGCCCGCCTGCCGGCGACCATCGCCATCGAGTCACGCGGCGGGGCCGTCGCGCGCGGCGGCGACGGAGGCCGAGCGGATCGCCCGCGGCATGGATGATCCGGCGCTGCTGGCGTTCGCCCTCAGCCGATGTACGGCAGGCCGGTGTTGGCGAGGTAGTGCTCGATGCGCATCCGCGTCGGCCATGGGTAGGGACGGGACGGCCAAGGGTATCCAGATGGCTACTTTGCCCCTACCTGGGGTCGTTTTTCCCCCGCCGACCCGAGGTCGACGTCCATGTCCGATCCCTGCCAGAAGGTGGGCGGCAGTCGATGGTTGAGTACGTCCGTGACCATCACACGGCCGAACAATGCCCACCTCTTCCGCTCCCTGCACACCCCAGCTGTACCCCTCGCGCTCGCCAACGCCTGGGATGTCGCGAGCGCCCGCGTCATCGAGGCCGCGGGCGCCCCCGCGATCGCCACCACCAGTGCCGGCGTCGCCTGGTCGCTGGGTTCTCCAGACGGCGACATCCTTACCCGCGACGGGCGCTGAAACTGATCGCCCGGATCGTCGCTGCCGTCGTGGTTCCGGTCACCGCTGACATCGAGGGCGGGTACGGGAAGGACGCCACCGGCGTTGCCGGAACCGTCGCCGGGGTGCTCGCGACGGGCGCCGTCGGCGTCAACATCGAGGACGGCACCCGGCCACCGATAGAGCTCGCGACGCGGCTGGCCGCGGCCCGGCAGACCGCCGACCGAGCAGGCGCGGGCCTGTTCCTCAACGCCCGTATCGATACCTTCCTACTCGGGCTCGGCAACCCGGACACCCGACTGAAGGAAACCCTGGCCCGGGCGCACATGTACGTCGATGCGGGCGCGGACGGCATCTTCGTCCCCGGCATCACCGACACCGCCACCATCGCGGCGCTGGCCAGGGACATCTCCGTACCGCTGAACGTCATGGCCGTCCCTGGCGCCCCGACCGTTGCCGAGCTCGGCGCCCTCGGAGTGCTCGCGTCAGTCTCGGCTCAGGCGTGGCGCAAGCCGCCTACGCTGCCACCCGCCGCGCCGCGCAGGAACTCCTCGGCACCGGCGACTACGCCTCCCTAGCTGAAGGCATCGCCTTTCCCGAACTCAACGCACTGCTCTCCGAGCCGCACTGAGCGGCCCACCAGCTGGCCTCGCACACCAGGAGGAGTGACCAACTTCCCAGCGCACGACCAGCCGAAGCACTCAGCCACAACCACCCTGCTGATGCGACGCTCCGGGAATGATCCACGAGACACTCCCTAGATGACTCCGGCGTGGGCCGCGGCGACGGCGGCGTCGGCCGCCCGCTCGGCGTCGCGCTCGGTCACGGGCTCGTGCGTGATGAAGAGCCGGTAGTAGATCGGCGCGACGGCCATCCTGATCACGTCGGCGATGTCCGTGCCCTCGGGCAGCTCGCCGCGCTCGACGGCCCGCCGTACCACTGCCGCTGCCTGCTCGTGGCGGGCGACGAAGAAGGTGTGCAGCGAACGCGCGGCATCGCTGCTCTGTACGGCCGCCACTACGAAGGCGCTGGAGATCGGGCCCTCGATGGGATCACTGAAGCTGCCCTGGACCAGCCGGACGATCTCCCGCAGGTCCTCCTGGACGGAACCGGTGTCGGGAATCGGCCACGGCTCGTCCCGAGCGAGCTCCAACGCGTCGGCGATCAGCCCTTCGGCGTTCTTCCAGCGGCGGTAGACGGTCGTCTTGTGGACGCCCGACCGGGTCGCCACGTTCTCCACGGTCAGCCCGTTGTAGCCGTGTTCAGCCAGCTCAGCGAGGGTGGCCTGGCGTACGGCGTCGCGTACGCGGGAACTGCGGCCTCCGGGACGTTGCTCCAAAATCTACTCCAGTTGCGTTAAGCCTAACTGTATTGCTAGCTTAAAGCTACACAAGTGGCGATTGGGGTCCGTTCTGACCACACAGCTCTCCCTCAAGGGCGTCACCAAGTCTTACGGCGAGCGGCACATTCTCGCCCACCTCACCTTCAGCGTCCGCCCTGGCGAGCGCGCAGGCATCGTGGGCGAGAACGGTTCGGGCAAGTCCACGCTCCTCCGCATGATCGCCGGGGTGGACGCGCCCGACCACGGCGAGGTGACCGTCAGCGCCGCTGGCGGCGTCGGCTACCTGGGGCAGACCCTCGGCCTGCCCGGCGACCACACCGTCCAGCAGGCCGTCGACGCCGCTTTGGCCGAACTGCGCACGTTGGAGCAGGGCATGCAGCGGGCGGCGGAGGCCGAGGATTTGGCGGCGTACGGCGAGCTGCTCACCGACTTCGAGGCCAGGGGCGGCTACGAGGCCGACAGCCGCGTGGACAAGGCCATGCACGGGCTGGGCCTGGCGCACGTCGGGCGCTCGCGGGTGCTGTCGAGCCTGTCCGGCGGTGAGCAGGCCCGGCTTGGGCTGGCCTGCCTGCTGGCGGCCTCACCAGAGATCCTGCTGCTCGACGAGCCGACCAACCACCTCGACGAGCCGGCGATGACCTGGCTGGAGGACCGGCTTGGCGAGCACCGGGGCACCGTGGTGGTCGTCTCGCACGACCGAATCTTCCTCGACAGGGTGGCCACCGCGATCCTCGAGGTCGAGGGCGGCACGATCACCCGGTTCGGCGGCGGCTACAGCGGGTTCCTGGCGGAGAAGGCGGCGGCCAGACAGCGCTGGGAGCAGGCCTACGCCGACTGGCACGAGGAGATCAGGCAGGTCAAGGAGTACGCCGCGACCACCGCGCATCGCGTCGCCCAGGGCCGGGCGATGAAGGACAACAACAAGATGGCCTACGACCGCAACGCCGGGCGCGTGCAGAGCTCGGTGGCCTCGCGGGTGCGCCAGGCTCAGGAACGGCTGCGCCGTCTGAAGGAAGATCCGGTGCCGCGCCCGCCCGAGCCTCTGCGCTTCCGCGGCGTCTTCGCCAGGACCGCCGGTTCCCAGGGAACGCTGGTGGAGCTGCGCGACCTGCATGTCGAGGACCGGCTGCACGTGGAGTCGCTGACGATCGGCCCGCGCGACCGGCTGCTCGTCCACGGCGACAATGGCGCGGGCAAGTCCACGCTGCTGCGGGCGATCCATACGGCCGCAAGGTCACGCGCCGGATACCTACCGCAAGAGGTGGACTTCGCGCCCGGGAAGACGGTCCTCGAAACCTATCCGCGCGACGCTGAAGCACTGCTGGCCACCGGCCTGTTCCGGCCAGAGGCGCTCGCCCTTGACGTCGTTGCCCTCTCGGTGGGCCAGCGGCGCAGGCTGGCGCTGGCCATCCTGCTGGCCGGCGACCACGACCTGCTCCTGCTCGACGAGCCGACCAACCATTTCTCGCTCGCCCTGGTCGAGGAGCTCGAACAGGCGCTCGACAGCTACGGCGGGGCATTGGTCGTGGTCACGCACGACCGTGCGCTGCGGCAGCGCTTCACCGGCAAGCAGATTTCACTTTCGGGAGGTTACGTATGTTGATCAATGGTTCTCCGTACGGTGTCGTCACCGGGCCTGATGGGGCCCTGTGGTTCACGCTGGTGCATCAGGGGCAGATAGGGCGGGTCGTGCCGGGAGAGGAGTACGCGATCTTCCAGCTTGACCCGGCCGACGGCCAGCCCACGGTGATCACCGTCGGGAATGACGGCGCGCTGTGGTTCACCGAGTTCGTCGGCGGCCGGATAGGACGGATCACCGTTGACGGGGCGGTCACCTCGTTCGAGGTCACCTCGCCGTACGGCATCGCCGCCGGCCCAGACGGCGGGATGTGGTTCACGCAGGTTCAGGGCGACAGGATCGGCCGGCTCGACGCGGCGGGCGAGGTGCGCTACTTCGAGCTGCCTACCGAGAACACGATGCCGTCGGCGATCGCAGCCGGGCCTGATGGGGCGCTCTGGTTCACCCTCAACCAGGGCAACGCGATCGGGCGCATCACGGTGGAGGGCGAGCTCTCTCTCTACCCCCTGCCCACCGAGGGGGCGGCGCCGGTGGGCATCTGCGCCGGCCCCGACCTGGCGCTGTGGTTCGTGGAGATCGGTGCGGGGCAGGTCGGCCGCATCGACCTGTCAGGAAATATCACCGAGTATCCACTGCCTGATCGAACGGCGCGGCCGCACGCCATCGTGACCGGCTCCGACGGCGCCCTCTGGTTCACCGAATGGGGCATCGGCAAGCTGGGGCGCATCACCGTTGACGGCAAGATCGAGGAGTTTCCGCTGGACGGCGCCGAGCCGCACGGCCTGGCGGTGGGGCCCGACGGCAAGATTTGGGTCGCCATGGAATCGGGAGCGCTCGTGTCAGAGGATGGGTGATCCGCGTTCTGAACCGCCCCGGTTTTGATGGAGACCTCAGCGGTTGATTGCTAGGGCTTCGTTGGGGTGATGCTGAGCGTAGTAGATCGCCTCGAACTCCTCGG
>NZ_JBFAKL010000037.1:0-77515 GCF_040655715.1 Nonomuraea cavernae
CGCCGACGTCACCAAGCCCGCGCCCGCTGGTTCCACCAACGAACCCGCCTCACTCGCCAATGACCAGATCACGATCTACGACTGCCGTACTAGGAAGGCGATCCTTCCACAATCTTGTCCGGTAGCGAATCACCTTGCCGAAGCGCCTCTATTATGTCGAGTGCGGAATCAAGCGGAAGATTCGTCGCCCGGCGGATTTCTCTTATCGCTTCGACCCGCTTGCCCGCCATCACGAGCTCACGAGCCCGCTCCTGTGCTTCTACGGGGACAGAGAAGGTGCCGGCACGAGAGGGATCGGGACGCGAAAGACCTCCCTTCACATAGGTCAGGCGACCGGTAAGTATCAACCACAGGCTGATGGCGACAACGATGTAGGGCATCACCGTATTGACGAGGCTCAAGGTCATCGTTCGCTCCACACGCTGCCAGGAATAAAACACCAGAACTCATCAATGATCGCCCATAAGCATCATCCCCACAAGATTTCCGCATTGCCGACGCCTGCAACACGGTGAGTGCGGGCCGTTTCCTGAGTCAGCTTGGCCAGATCCGGGCGTTGCACCTGTAGTGGACTCTTCGCGACCGGCTCCAGACATCATCCGGACGGCGGATCGCCGGATGGCCCGCGCTCCGCCCGGCGAACCGCGGGTCGGACTCTGCCCGCGTGATCTCCTGCTTCCGCAAGGGCCTGCGACGGGTCCTGTCGAGGGCTCCCCTCCCAACCACAGTCACAGACCGCCACGTATCCCGCACCGCCTCCGGTTCCGGTCCGTTCCTCCGCCCAGCCGACGTGTTCCGTACCTGCCTCGCGCAGGAGAAGGACAGCCGTCGCCACCAGCACCATCCCTCCCCCCGCCATCAGTCCTCCGAGCGTTCCGAGGAAGGCCGCGTCCGAAGGCTCCTCCATGAGAGACGAACCCGAACCGAGCAGGTGCGCCAGGAGTGTGAAGGTCATCAGCACCCCGCCGCCGCCCACGGCCGCCAAGCCGAACGTCATCCGGAAGCTCCGTGAAACGCGCCCCAGGACGGCGGGGATGATGACAATGTCCGCTCCGATGACGCCGCCCCCGAGAACATGGGGTGTGTGCGTCGCGTGCCAGAGGGGCCGGGCGACGAGAGCCACCGCGACGCCGGCGAGGATCACACCGCCTCCAGCGAGGGCGAGTGCGGGGCGCCTGTCGAGGATCACCGTTCCTCCCTGCCCGGGACAACGGATCTCGCGAGAGATTGGTGCCCGTTCGCGTCAACCGGTGACGCGGTACCAAAGGCTGGTGGTGTGGGGCATCTCGTCGAGCCTGACGCGTTCGAGCTTGACGTTGGTCCCGCCCGGGTGGTCGAAGAGGCGGACGCCGTCGCCGAGCAGGACGGGCGTCACGAACGTCAGGATCTCGTCCAGTACGCCCGCCTCAAGGCACTGCCGGGCCACGTCGGCGCCGAGCACGTTGACGTACTTGCCGCCCGCGGCGGTCTTGGCCGCGGCGACGGCCTCGTCCAGGGCGTTGACGAAGGTGACGCCTGGCACCTGCGCATCGGGGGCGTGGTGGGTCAGCACGAACTGCGGGCCCTCCCACCCGCCGCCGAATGCCTTGCCCTCACTCTCCGTGTCCTTGTGCGGGTCGTCGCCACGAAAGGTGCGGTTGCCGACGAGCAGCGCGCCGATCTGGCCGATGAGCTCGTCGACCAGCGGGTTGGGGCCGAGGTGCTCGGACAGCCAGGACATGTCGCCTCCCGGTCCGGCGATGAAGCCGTCCGCCGACATGGTGACCGAGTACAGCAGTTTGCTCATGATCCGCCTCCAAAGAGATCAGCGCGTTGACGCATGTTAGAACAACGAAAGGCGGACGAACTCATCGGTACGACTCCGCGTACGGCGGAGACAGGGTCTTTCCCGGACACAGCAGAGGAGACCGGTTGACGTCCGGCGTCTCGCCGCGAGGTTCGCGGCCATCCCTGCTGAAATGACGCTTATCTCCTGGCCACCCCCATATTCCGGATAAAGTACGCGCTTTCTTCGCCATTCGTGAGTCGAATTCTAAATGTCGCGACATACTGCCCTTCACGCGTCTTTCGACCGGCTGCTGGGAGCACCTTTTTGACGCTCTGGCGAATTCCTTGCGATGCGCCTGAAGAATGGCCGGGTACGCACGGATCCAGCGCATCCAGAGCATTCATACGAAGGGTCAGCAGTTATTGTTCGACATCTTCTATGAATTGCGAATTGATGCGGATATGTCCGATCGCACTCCGTGTGAGTTCTTTCAGGAGAGTCCGTGCATCCCTTTTCTCGACGAGCGCCACTGGTCGCCGCCTTCGCCATCGCCGCCACGTCCTTCGCGGGCGGCTCGGCCCAGGCCACCACGTACGCCCCCACCCCCGAGCCGCCCGCGCTCACCACGCACGACGCGAAAGCGCGCCCCAGCAAGGCCCACCCCGCGAACGTCCGCCACACGAGGACGACGCGGGATCCCGCCATCGCGGTCTGCGGCCCGCCGTACGTGTTCGGCGACCCGAACCTCGGCCCGAAGTATCTCCCGCGCACCAGCTGGCTCGGCTCGATCCTGCGTGGCTATGTCCGGTACGGAGGCCTCCCTCCGGCGACCTTCCTCGACCGCTACCGGACCATCGACGGGTGGCGTTACCCGCAGGACTTCGGCTTCGCCCACGCCGGGGGATATTCCAACGCCAAGCCGCTCATCACCACCGTGACGCTTCCGCAGGGGCTGAAGCTCGACCGGTTCGGCGGTGAGAGCGGCGCGTTCCTCGCCCCGTACGGGACACCGTTCGTGAAGCGGGCTCTGCCGCCGAGCAGTCTCAACACGTTCGGCGGCGATCCCCAGCACCTCTGCAACTACCACGCCTACCAGGTGGAGAAGCCGTTCCAGGCCGACGCCGGCCCGGCGGCCTCGGCATTCCAGCAGCAGGGCGTGGGGCGGCAGTACCACACCCTCGTCAAGTACATCCCTGGGTCGGTGGGGAATGACAAGGGCGAGCTGCCGATCAGCTGGCTCATCGACCACGGCTACCTCAAGCGCCTGAACTGAGCGGGCCCGACCCGGATCAGTCCTGATCGCCCTCCTGGCCGCCTCAGCGGCCGGGAGGGCGTTCGGTCGACTCCGACGAGGCCCGCGAGGGCGATCCCGACCGCTCCCGCATGGCGTTCTCATTATCGATAATGATAACGTTGGGTCTGTGAGAGCTTCGACAGAGCGCTGGGCCGAACTGGCGCTGCACCCCGTGCGCATCCGGATCCTGGGCGCCGTCGCCGGCGCTCGGCGCACGCCATCCGACCTGGCCGGCCTGCTGCCCGACGTGCCGCAGGCCACGCTCTACCGGCAGATCGCCACTCTCGCCAAGGCCGGCCTGCTGGTCGTGGTGGAGGAGCGCAAGGTCGGAGGCGCGACGGAGCGGGTGTACGCGCTGCCGGAGGGCGGGGTGACACCGACCGCCGAATCGCTGGCCTCCGCGTCCCCAGAGGAACACACGCGGTATTTCACCGCGTTCGTGTCCAGCCTGCTGTCGGAGTTCTCGCGCTACCTGGCCAGAGAGCACATCGACCTGGTAGCCGACGGCGTCGGCTACCAGCAGTTGGTGCTTCACCTGGATGACGAGGAGTTCGTCCGCTTCGCGCAGGGTTTCGCCGAACTCGTACGACCCCTGCTCGCGAACGAGCCGGGAGAAAACCGGTCACCCCGTCTGCTGGCCACGATTCTCCTCCCCCTGTCTCCGCCCCCTGACGAAAGGCTGACCCATGGCAACGGTCATGATCACCGGTGATTCGGTCACTGTCGAGTTCGGCTCCTGGGAGCGGATCTTCACCGGGCGAGCCCGGCACACGATCCCCCTGCCGGCGGTACGGCAGGCCGTCATCACGGATCAGCCGCTGCGCGTTCCGCGCGGCGCGCGAAAGGGACTGACGGTGTCCGGTCACACCAAGATCGGCGTTTGGGGCATCTACGGCGGCCCGCGCCAACTGGTGTCGGCCAACCGCAACCTGCCCGGGGTGCACCTGCTGCTGGACCGCGCGAGGTCCGGCGACGAGTTCGACGAGGTCGTCCTCTCGGTCCCCGACGCCGACCGGCTCGTCGAGGCCATCCGGGAGGCCGCCAGGTGACCGGCATCGAGGTACGAAACCTGACCAAGAGGTACGGCCCGATCACCGCCGTCGACACCCTCAGCTTCACCGTCAGGCCGGGAGCCGTGACCGCGTTCCTCGGTCCCAACGGAGCCGGCAAGACCACCACGATGCGCATGATGATCGACCACGTCGCACCCACCTCCGGCAGCGTGACCATCGGCGGACTGCGCTACCGGGACATCCCGCGTCCGACCACCGTGGTGGGCGCCGTCTTCGACGCCTCCGCCTTCCACCCCCACCACTCGGCCAGCGACCACCTGAGGATCTACGCCGCGATGGGCGGCTATCCCGACGGCCGGGTCCAGGAACTCCTCAACCTGCTTGACCTGGCCGACGCCGCCGAACGCAGGACGGGCGGCTTCTCCACCGGCATGCGACAACGGCTCAACCTGGCCACCGCCCTGCTCGGCGATCCCCGCGTCCTGCTGCTCGACGAGCCGAGCAACGGCCTGGACCCCGAGGGCACGGCCTGGCTGCGCTCGTTCCTGCGCGACCTGGCCGACGACGGCCGGACCATTCTGATCTCCAGTCACGTGCTCAGCGAGGTGCAGCAGATCGCCGACGACGTGGTGGTCATCCGGCAGGGGCGGCTGCTGACCGCCGGCCCGCTGCACGAGCTCACCGGCACGGCGCAGGCCGTACTCGTGCGAAGTCCCGACAGCGCCGAGCTGAGCCGGATCCTGACGCGGCACGCCCAGGCGGTGCGGGCCGACGGCCCGGACGAGCTACGGGTGCGCGGGCTCGACGCCGCCCGCATCGCCGACCTGGCAGCCGGGCAGGGGCTGCGCATCCATGGTCTGACCAGCGAACATCCCAGCCTCGAACAGATCTTCCTCGACCTGGCCGGCGAACGGACGAAGGCATGAGACCCCTGATCCACGCGGAGCTCCGCAGGCTGCTGGCGACCCGGATGTGGCTGGGCACCCTGCTCGTGGCCGCCCTTCTCGGCGGCGGCCTGATCGGCCTGCTGGCCGTCATCGGCCCCGAGAACTTCGATCCCCCGATGCCGGGGCTGCACACCGAAGCCGGAGTGCGAGCGGTCCTCGGCTTCCTCGGCTTCACCGCCTTCATCCCCGCGGCGATCGGCACCCTGGCCGTGACCTCGGAGTACCGGCACCGGACCGTCAACTTCACGTTCCTGTTCGCGCCGGACCGCTGGCGGGTGCTGGCCGCCAAACTGAGCACGTACGGCTTCGCGGGCCTGATCTACGGGCTCGTTCTGTCGAGCACGGCGGCCCTGGCGTTGTTCGGCGCGGCCGCGCTCCGTGGCGTGAGCCTGGGCCTGCCCACCGCGACCGTCATCGAGCTGCTGGCTCGTCTGGCGGTCGCGATGGGCGCCTACACGGTGCTCGGCGTGGGCATGGGCGCGCTGATCCGCCATCAGGTCGCCGCCCTGTGCGTGGTGATCGGCTACCTGTACGGAGCGGAGCTGCTGCTCATGATGATCCCGGGCGTCCGGCACCTGTACCCGTGGCTGCCCGGCGGCGCGACCTCGGCCCTGACCGACTTCACCGCCGTGGCCGACGCCCTGTCCCAGCAACTGTCCACCGAACCCGTACGACTGCTGTCTCCCCTGGCCGGCGGGCTGCTCCTGGTCGGATACACGGTGCTGGCGAGCACGGCGGCGCTGCTCAAGCCGATGCGCCGCGACGTGATCTGACCCGAGCGCTCCGGGACGTCCCCCGCCTGCGGATCAGGGCGGTCACGCCCCGGCCGTGTTGCCGACGCACACCGTGGACCGGGTGGAGGTCAGGCCGTAGTTCTTGCCCCACCAGATCCGGGCCGTCGCCATCAGGCAGCCACGGCCGACCCTCAGCCGCGCCGTGTCGCTGCGCCCGGGGTACCAGCCGCGGACGGTCGTCGACTGGAGCTGTCCGATGCACTGCCCATAACGGTCGCTACGCCGAGCGCAGTGCTTCAAGGTGATCGTCATGTGCTTGTTCGTGCCCCAGGTGGCGTTCGTGGAGTTGAGGTAGGCGCAGGCCGTCGAGGTGCGAGAGTCGTAGAAGACGTGGATGTAGGCCGCCTTGAGCATCTCCCGCGTGTAGAAGGGGAAGCGCAAAACCCGCGTGCCCGAACAGTTCGGCAACTGGGCGGCGGCCGAGACCGCCGAGACCGCCTGTCCCGCCGAGACCGTGGCGGCGGCCGAGGTTGCGGGCAGCCCGGCCAGCGCGGCGACGGCGGCGAGTCCGATGATCATCGATCGCATGGTGCCTCCCTATCTGTCTCGCATCGTGCGAGCATTGATCGTTTGCTTGTCGCCAGGCTCGCCGAGCCACGGCGGTGGGCACCAGATATGAGCATCCGTGCGATCTCGCACCGCCTGTTTCACCGGGCTTGACGTGCGGTTTCACCGTGTGCCGAACAATTGCGCAGAAGGGGCGGCACAGCGATGGGGACCTTCGAGGAGCTCGCGGACCGGCTCATCGCGGCTTTGGACGAAGCCGCCGAAGGCATCCGCGAGGCGTTGCGGTCGCAGGGGCGGCCGCAGAAGTACCTCATCAACCGGGTCCGCGACGCCAGCGCCACGCTCGTGTCCCGGTGGCTGTCCGGAGCCCGGCAGCTGGCGGAGCGCAACCGGCTGCCGGGTGCCGAGGTGATGCGCGAGATCGCCACCGGGCTGGAGCTGCCCGCCGATCAGGCGCGGAAGCTGGTCGCCCTCGGGGCCACCATCGACGACCTGCGCAGGCAGTTGGAGGGAGAGGAGCGCGGCTGGCGGGCCAGGGCGGCCGAGCGTCTCTCGCGTGAGGAGACCGGTGAGAGGGCCGGTGAGGGCGAAGCGGCGGAGCGGCCTTCGCGGAGGTCGGTGCCGCTCCTGACCGCCGTGCTGGCCGCCGCGGGTCTGGTGCTGGTCTCGTTCCTGGCCGGTACGTTCGTCGGAAGGTCCTCGTCCACGGCCGCCCAGCCGTCCAGCGAGCCGGAGGAGCACCCTCCGGCCGACGGCGAGCAGTGCAGCCCGTGGACCAACGCGGGCCAGGGCGTGCTCCTGCAGGCGTGCATCCGGGTCCGCGAGGGCCGCATGCTCATCAGGAACCAGTTACGCGGCCCGGTCGGCATCAGGAGCGACCTGGTGATCCGGGCCTACGACTCGTTCCAGGAGCGGGCGGTCACGCGCGAGCTGAAGTGCCACAAGATGTTCGTCACGGTCGAGGACCAGACGCAGACGTGCGGCTGGTACGAGGTCCGCCCTCCGTACGGGTCGAAGTACGCGGCGCAGGCGGGCTGGCGGCTGCCGGGCACCAGCGTTTTCGCCGGTTTTGTGGTGAGCCCGTCCGTAACCTGGTGAGCCCGTCCATGACCTGGTGAGCCGCCGTCAATGCGGCCGGCGGCCGGGCCGCGGAGTCGGGGGACGGGGGCGGGCGTGAAGGCGGATCGGGGCTGCGGCGGAACAAGGGTGTAGCCCACAGAAGGGACCCGTACGGATGCCCGCTCCCCCGGAGGCGCCGGCGACGGTCGATGACGCCACGCTCATCGAGCAGTCGTGGCGACGCCCGGACGCGTTCGCGTCGCTGTACGACCGCTACTTCGGTGAGATCCACCGCTACGCGGCCGGGCGGCTCGGCACGCAAGTCGCCGACGACCTGGCCGCGGAGACCTTCCTGGTGGCGTTCCATAAGCGCCGCAGCTTCGACCCGGCCCGCGGCGCCGTACGCCCATGGCTCTACGGGATCGCCACCAACCTCGTCGCGCAACATCGCCGGAGCGAGATCCGCAGGCTGCGCGCGTTCCAGCGAAGGCCGCTGGACGACGGCGCGGACGAGGGGCACGAGGACAGGGTGGCGGCGCGGGTCACCGCGGCGAGCGCGCAGGAGCGGCTCACGACGGCGCTCGAGAACCTCCCGGATGGTGATCGCGATGTGCTGCTCCTCGTCGCGCTGGCCGATCTCAGTTACGAGGAGGTCGCGCAGACCCTGAACATCCCCTTCGGCACCGTCGGCTCCCGGCTCAACCGGGTGCGCAGGAAGCTCCGCTCCGCCTTGGGAGGCGTCAACCCCGTGATCGGAGGAACCGATGGATGACCTGAACGGCCGGGCGGATTCCCCCCTTCCCGATGATCTCAGCGACCTGACCAGGGTGCGCGACCTCCTCGCCGTCCCCCCGCCCTCGCCCGACGCGGTCATGGCGGGCCGCGCGCGGCTCCTGGCGGCACTCTCCCAGGAGCCGGACCAGACCAGCGAGCACGACCGCACCGGCGAACACGAACGAGCACGTGAGCACCAACGAGCAGGTGAGCACGAACGAGCAGGTGAGCACGAACGGACAGGTGAGCGGCGCCGGGGCGGTGCGCGCGGGCGGGCGGCGCCACGGCGGGCGGCCCGACGGCGGGCGGCCCGGCGGTGGGCGGCCCGGCGGTGGGCGGCGGTCGGGACCGTTCTGGCCGGAGCGGCCGCCGCCGCGCTCCTGGTCGTGGTCGCGGTCGTCCCGTCGGACGCCCCGATCTCCATCTCCCACAACCCGGTCGAATCCGCCGACCGGCCGCAGGACACCCGGCCGACCGCCCGGCAGATCCTGCTCGCCGCGGCGAGCGCCGTGACCGAGTCTCCGGCGGAGGGCGCCTACTGGCGGGTCCGGACCGCCGACGGGCAGTTGACGCTCTCGCCGGATCGTCGCTACGTCATCCGCCGTCTCTCCTCCACCGAAGTGTGGCTGGCGCACCGGCCGGGTGGGCAGAGCTGGAAGATCAACCGATACCTCGGCGCGAAACCCGCGACTCCGGAGGACGAGACGGCCTGGCGCGCGGCGGGCTCACCGGCCGCCTGGACGTACCCGAAGAACGTCACGAGCATGGACGGCGACGCGGACCCGGGGCCGACCGTGACGGACTCCCCTCGCGAGCCGGAGGCGTTCCGGCTGCGCGGTGGATGGAACGGGGCAGGAGGGCACCTGACGAAACAGCGGATGACCTGGGCCGAGTTGCGGGCGATCCCGGACACCCCGGAAGAGCTCCGGACCTATCTCGAGGCCCGCATCACGAGCCAGGCCCAGCGCCATGGGGTCGATCCGGAAAGACAGATCTCATGGCTCCAGGGAAGCTGCATGGACATCCTCCAGGGCCTGGCGGTCTCGCCCAAGGTACGGGCCTCCGCCTACCAGATCTTGGCCGGGCTGCCCGGGATGACCGCCGAGGGCGAGGTGACCGACCCGCTCGGGCGCACCGGGCAGGCGATCGGCTACGAGTCGGACCTGGCCGACGAAGTGCGTCTCGTGGTCGATCCAGGTAGCGGGCAGCTCCTTTCCGTGGAGTCGATGAGGTCCGGCACGCTCGCGGGCGGCCGAAAGGTCCAGATCGGCTCCTTCACCGCGTACGAAGAGATCGGCTGGACGGACGAGAGGCCCGACGTGAAATAGGCCGTGCCCCGCACGGCCCGCCACGAAGGCCCGCCACGAAGGACGCGACAGCGCGGACGCCCCCGGAGACGACCGGACGGCAAGTCCGGTGTATCCGCATGCCAGAAACCGGACCAGATGCTGAGAACAATCATCGAACAGCTCGCGACGCTGTTCGGCGCCTATGACGAACCACACCTCGGAGATGACACGCATGCGCTCGACCCGGACGAGGACGTTGACGAGCTCGAAGACCTGGACGACGACCTCTGACAGGCCCGTGACGTTCACGCTGGAAGAGGTACGGACCAGGACCTACAAGGCGCGGGACGCCTGGTGGACGGTGTTCCTGGTGGATCCGCTGGCCGGACGGCTGGTGGTCGGCACCGCGAACCGCACCTCGATCACGCCCAACCAGATCACCTGGGGCGCCTTCGTGCTGGGCCTGGGATCGGCCGGCTGCTTCCTGATGGCCGACTGGTCATGGCTGGTGGCCGGGGCGGTCCCCTATCACCTGAGCTTCGTGCTCGACTGCGTGGACGGCAAGATCGCGCGGCTCAAGGGCACTGGCACCGTGCTGGGTGGCTGGCTCGACTACGTCTTCGACCGGCTTCGCGTGTTCTCCTGCGCCCTCGCGCTGGCCTGGGGCCAGTACCAGGCGACCGGTCAGGAGCTCTACCCGGTCCTCGCCGCGGTGATCGTCTTTCTCGACATGCTCAGGTACGTCGACGCCCTCCAGGTGGCGAAGGTACGTCGTCAGATGCGCCGCACGCTGAGAAGGGCGATCGTGGAGTCGGGAACCGGCTCACCGGCCCTTTCCGTGGTCCCGGCGGACGGACTGCCGGCGGCCGAGGACACGTTTCCCGAGGACACCGGCTCCGACGAGATCCGGATCCGGACGGCCGAGGCATCGGACTTCCAGCGGGAGTTCCGGACCCGGTTCACCTGGTACATGCGGGTCCGCGACTGGCTGCGCGACCACCGGGTGCGCACCCACCTGGTCAGCGGGATCGAGTTCCAGATGGCGGTGTTCGTCGTCGGCCCGCTGACCGGCCAGATCGTCCCGGTCACCGTCGGCGCCGCCGCGCTGCTGCTCGTCTTCGAGGCCGCGATCATGTACAAGCTCTGGCTGTCGTCTCGCGACTTCGCCCGCGCCCTGGCCACCCTCGCTCCGTAGAACAGACCGTTGGCAAGCCAGTGCCCGGCCCGCTCGTCGGTCTGCTCAGGTCCGAGGACATGGCGTCGCTCGTGAGGGTCCGTCCCTCCTCTTCCACGCCCCGGGCTCCGCGGTTTCGCCACCCGCATGAGGCGCATCGCGGGCCGAGGCTGAGAGAATCCGGTCATGGCTGCCAAGGACGGCGACGGTTGGGCCGAATGCGGGCGAGGGCACCGGCACTGGGGGCTGCACGGAGCCTCGGGGCTGCTGGCCGTTCACCATGACCCGTCCGGCGTTCCGCACGTACTCATGCAGAAACGATCCTGGTGGAGTCACCACGGCGGCACCTGGGGGCTGCCCGGTGGCGCGCGCGACAGCCACGAGGACGCCGTGGCGAGCGCCCTGCGCGAGGCCCGCGAGGAGGCCGCGCTGGGCGGCGACGGGCTGCGGGTGCAGGGCGTCTTCCTCGACGACCACGGCGGGTGGACGTTCGAGACGGTGATCGCCGAGTCGTCGGAGCTGCTGGCCGCCGTGCCCGCCAACGGCGAGAGCGTCGAGTTGCGCTGGCTGCCGCTGCCCGAGATCGGCGCCCGGAAGCTGCATCCGGGGTTCGCCGAGACCTGGGACCGGATCCAGATCGAGCTTCAGCCCGAGACCCTGGTGCTCGACATGGCCAACATCGTCGGCGCGCGGGCTGAGCACGGCTGGTGGAACGATCGGCTGGGCGCCGCGACGCGGCTGCTCAACGAGGTCTCGGTGCTCAGGCTCGCGCATCCGGTGCTCGCGCAGTGGTATCCGCGGATCGTGGCCGTCGTGGAGGGCGCCGCCAAGGGGGCGTCGGCCGTCGCCGGGGTGCAGGTCGTGGCCGCGACGGGCAGCGGCGACGACGCGATCGTCGAGGTGGTGCGCCAGGCACGACCGTGGGAGCGGGTGCTGGTCGTCACGGCCGACCGAGGGCTGAAGGAGCGCGTCACCGAACTGGGAGCGCGCACCGTCGGGCCGAAGTGGCTGCTGTCACAGCTCGGCGGCTGACCGGAGGCCGTCCACGGGCCTCCGGCTCGATGCCGGGATCCACCGCTGCCCGAACGTAACACCCCTGCCGCGACAGCCGCTATGGTGGTGTGCGCACTGGAGGGTTCGCATAGTGGACGAGTGCAGCCGCCTTGAAAGCGGCCAGGTCAGCGATGGCCTCGTGGGTTCGAATCCCACACCCTCCGCTTACCCCTGGCTTCCCGCGAAGCCGTCGCCGACGCTGGCCGCCAGCTGCAGATAGGCCTCGCGCGTGGCCTCCTGCAGGCGCTCAAGGTCGATCTCGGCGCCCTCCTCCAGATGCGGGTCGTACGGCACGCGGATCACCGCCCGGCACCTGGCGGCGAAATGGGCCTCCAGCTTCTTGATGTCCACCGCCGACTTCGACCGCGGCCTGACGCTGCACAGCACCACGGTCGCGTCGCTGACCAGGTCGCCGTAGTGGTGAGCCTCCAGCCAGTCGAGCGTCGCCGAGGCCGCTCGGGCGCCGTCGACCGACGGCGAGCTGACCAGCACGATCTGGTCGGCCAGGCCGAGCACGCCGCCCATGGCCGAGTGGAGCAGCCCGGTGCCGCAGTCGGTGATGCAGATCGAGTAGAAGTTCTCCAGCACCTGGGAGATCGACTGGTAGTCGGCGCCGCTGAACGCCTCCGACACCGACGGGTCCCGGTCTGAGGCGAGCACCTCCAGCCGCGAGGGCGCCTGCGAGGTGAACGCCCGGATGTCGACGTACCTCTTGACCTGGTCGCGCTCGTTCAGCAGGTCACGTACGGTCGCCGAGGTCTCCAGGACGAGCTTGTCGGAGAGCGTGCCGCGGTCGGGGTTGGCGTCGATCGCGATGACCCGGTCGCCACGCACCTGGGCGAGCGTCGCGCCCAGCCCGACCGTGGTCGTGGTCTTGCCCACGCCGCCCTTCAGGCTCAGCACGGCGACGCGGTGGTGTCCGGTGGCGACCGGGGTGCGGGCCCTGGTCAGCAGCTCGCGGCGGCGACGGACCTCCGGCGCCTCGCCGGGCTTGATCCAGCCGCCCGACGCCTTGTAGATCACCCGGCGCCAGCCCTTGGCCGGGGCGTTGCGGCGGCCGCGCAGCAGCGTCTCGGGGTCGAGGCTCTCGGCCGTCGGCCTGCCCGTCACGGGCGGGCGCGGCGGCGCGCTGAACACGGGCACCGGGGCGGGGCGCCGGCTCCGGGCGGGCATTGTCGGCTCAGGCCGTGGCTGGCCGTAGGTACGCGGCTCGTCGAAGCCGGCCGACTCCTCGTCGACGGGCCGCCCCCGCCGCGACACCCTCGGAGGCTTCGCCTGGTCAGCGGTGGCCTGGGACGACTCGGCTGTCGGACCGAAAGCCCGCGGCCGATCGAAGGACAGCTCGCCGGGCCGGTCGCCAGGCAGATCGGCCGAGCGATCACCGGACCGATCGAAGGATCGGTCGGAAGGCCGGTCGAGGGACTGATCGGAAGGCCGGTCGGACGGCCGATCGAAGGACCGGTCGCTAGAGCGATCGAGAGACTGATCGAAGGACCGGTCGGACGGCCGATCGAGAGACTGATCGGTGGGCCGGTCGCTGGAGCGATCGAAGGACTGACCGGCCGACCGGCCGGGAGACCGGTCGGCGGAAGGCTGATCGGCGAACGGGTCACCGGGGCGGTCGAGGGGGTGCTGCTGCGGCGGTGGCGAGAGGTCGAACGAGCGGGACCGGCCGAACGCCGGAGGCTGGTCCAGGGGCAGCGGCCCGGCCGGCGAGCCCGGCTCGTCCGTTGCCGGGTCGGCGGCCCGTGAGGAGCCGGTGGCCCGCGCGCCGCCGTAGCCGCCGGACTCGTCGAAGGAACGCGGCCGGTCGGAGGCGTCCTCGGACGAGGCCCCCTCGGCGGGCTCGGACGGGTGCACCTCGAAGGCGGTGCGCCGTGGTTCGTCGGCCGGGCGCTGGTCGTCGAACGCCTTCGGCGACTGCGGCCAATCGGGCGGCTCGGGCCACTTCGTCGGATCTGTCGTACCGGGCCCGGAGCCCGAGCCTGGAGCGGGCTCGGCGAAGGAGATCGTGTAGGTGTCGGTGTCGTCGGGCCGGGGCAGCGGCTTGAGCGGGGCAAGGAACGCGTCGTCCGGCTTGCCCAGGCTCAGTGTCGGGCCTCCTGGCGCGGTGTCGTCCGCCGAGGAGGCCGTCTCCAGCCACTCGGCGGCCTCGCTCTCCCCCTCGGGCAGGGCCTCGGCGGCCTGCGCGCCGTACACGGAGTCGACCGCGGCGCGGAACAGCGGCGGAGTCGGTGTGTCCGGCTGGGAGGGCACCGACAGCCACGGATCCTGGGGGTACGGCGAAGCGGCGGGCTCGTCGGGCGACGCGTTCGAGCCGGTCGAGGCGCCCGCCTGGGACGCCGGAGCCGGAGTGCTGACCTTGACAGGTGCTTCTTCGGTCTCCTTGATTGCGTCCAGCCAGGCCAGCTGTTCCTCGAGCGATTCTTCGCGATCGTGTCTTGCCACCGTGTTCCCCCTCGGGTGGGTCTAAAGGGGCAGCAAATACCTTGCAGGGTAACGCCATGTGTTCCCATGAACGCAGCCAACCCACAACTTCCTTGCCCGGCTACATTTGGTCCATGCGAGCCATCGAGATCGCCCAGGCAGGCGGGCCAGAGGTCCTGGAGTGGCGCGAGGTGCCCGATCCACGACCTGAGCAGGGCGAAGTCATCATCGACGTGACAGCCGCGGGGGTCAACAGGGCCGATATTCATCAGCGCAACGGGTTCTACGATCCGCCGCCGGGCGCCTCCCCCTATCCGGGGCTGGAAGTCTCCGGCGTGGTGTCCGAGATCGGCGCCGGCGTTGAGGGCTTCGCTCCGGGCGACGAGGTGTGCGCGCTGCTGAGCGGTGGCGGCTATGCCGAGCGGGTGGCCGTGCCGTGGCAGCAGGTGATGCCGGTGCCCGAGGGCGTCTCGCTGGTGCGGGCGGCGGCGCTGCCCGAGGTGGCGTGCACGGTCTGGTCCAACGTGTTCATGCTCGCGCGGCTGCGCCGGGGCGAGACGCTGCTGGTGCACGGCGGGGCGAGCGGCATCGGCACGTTCGCGGTGCAGCTGGCCAAGGCGCTCGGCTCGCGGGTGATCACGACGGTCGGCTCGGCGGCCAAGGCGGAGCGCGTCATGGAGTTGGGCGCCGACGAGGTCATCAACTACCGCGAGGAGGACTTCGCCGACAAGGCGCGCGCCGATGTGATTCTCGACATCATGGGCGCCAAATACCTGTCCGGCAACATTCGGGCACTCACCAACGGCGGGCGGCTGGTGATCATCGGGCTGCAGGGCGGCCGCAAGGCCGAGATCGACCTCGGCGCCCTTCTCGCCAAGCGAGCCACCGTCCACGCCACCACCCTGCGCGCCCGGCCTGCCGACGAGAAGGGCGCGATCGCCCGCAGCGTCGTCGACAACGTATGGCCGCTGGTCAGCGCGGGTGCGGTGCGTCCGGTGGTCTATGCCGAAGTGCCCATGTCCGAGGCTGCCGAGGCCCACCGTATGTTGGATTCCGGCGACCACATCGGCAAGATCCTGCTAGTACGGTGAGAGATATGAATGCAGAGGACAACAACACCCCTCATATCGTGGTGGTCGGTCCTGACTTCCAAGGCAAGGGTGAGGACGACGAGCGATCGGTGGCCAACCTGGTCGAGCAGCCTGCCAAGGTGATGCGCATCGGCAGCATGATCAGGCAGCTCCTCGAGGAGGTCCGCGCGGCTCCCCTCGACGAGGCCAGCCGCAAGCGCCTGAAGGAGATCCACGAGTCCTCCATCAAGGAGCTCGAGGACGGCCTGGCCCCCGAACTGGTCGACGAGCTGGAGCGTCTGTCGCTGCCGTTCACCGACGAAAACGGCACTCCGCCCAGCGAGGCCGAATTGCGCATCGCCCACGCCCAGTTGGTCGGATGGCTCGAAGGTCTGTTCCACGGCATCCAGACCACGCTGTTCGCGCAGCAGATGGCGGCCCGTGCCCAGCTTGAGCAGATGCGCAGGGCGCTGCCCGGTGTGCCCCATGACGACCAGCCCCGCCCGCACGGCGGCACCGGCCCCTACCTGTAGAGCTTTTCGAGCACCAGGGCGACACCGTCGTCGTTGTTCGCCGCCGTCACGTGGTCGACGGCGGCGAGCACTTTCGGATGCGCGTTGGCGACGGCGTACGACGTCCCTGCCCAAGCCAGCATGGGCAGGTCGTTCGGCATGTCCCCGAATGCCACCACCTGTGATGGGTTGATCTCGTGCCGGTCCGCCAGCACCGCGAGGGCGGTGGCCTTGGTCACGCCGTGCGCGCTCATCTCGATCAGGCTCCGGCCGCTGGAGTGCGTGCTGGTCACCAGATGCCCCACGAGGTCGTCCACGGTCGCCTGGAGGCGGTCGGGATCCATGTGCGGATGCAGCGCCAGCAGCTTGGCGCACGGTCGAGAGATCAGCGTCTGAGAGGTCGGCGTCGTCATGCCCACGTTCAGGCCGCCGACGGCCTTGCTGTCCCAGCCGCCGAGCGGGAAATCCGACTCATGCGCAAATCCACCTTCGTACTCGACCGAAAAGGCGAGTTCGGGCACGTTCGCTCTTAGCTGAGCGACGACTTCCTCGAGCACCTCCGCCGAGATGAGGTGAGATTCAACTATCTCCTCTGTATGGAGGTCATAGATCAGCGCTCCGTTAGCGCAGATCGCCAGGCCGTGATGGCGCACGGCGCCGGCCACGCCGCTCATCCACCTGGGCGGGCGTCCGGTGACGAAGACGAGCGTGGCACCGGACGCCTCGACCTTGGTGAACGCCGCAACCGTACGGGGAGAGACGGTTCCGTCCGTGCGCAGGGCGGTGCCGTCCAGGTCGGTGGCCACCAGACGTGGCGCGGGAGAGCTCTGCATAACACGTTCCAGTTTGCCGGGTGATGCCGCCGACCAGAAATCTTCCTGGGGAGGGGAACACCAACCCTCCAGAATGGTGTTAGATGAATGGCGTTGTATTAGCTGATCCCGTAGTGAAAACCAGCATGAGTTGTCTGAGCCACCCCGGGTGCTTGCTGTACGACACACCGGGATTCGCGAGGTGCGGGTCCCATAGATTCACATCCTGAGGGAGAGCTTTTATGGCTCAGGGAACCGTCAAGTGGTTCAACGCCGAGAAGGGCTTCGGCTTCATCGCCCCGGACGGCGGTGCGCCGGACGTGTTCGTGCACTTCTCCGAGATCGTCGGCAACGGCTACCGCAGCCTTGAAGACGGCCAGCGGGTCGAGTTCGAGATCACGCAGGGCCAGAAGGGGCCGCAGGCCTCCCAGGTCCGTGCCATCTGACCTGTAGCAGCGAGACAGACCGGGGTTCGCTTCCAGCGGACCCCGGTCTTTCGCGTTGAGATGACGGATCGGTCACAGGTATGGCTCGACTCACCCCGGGCCGAACCTGGAGCTTCTCCCGGTCATCGACACCTGCATGAGGCACGCGTGGTTATGTCACCCCGTGACGATGGTCGCGGTGATCGTCCTGCTGCTCAACGACCACCTGCTCAAGCAGGCCCATCCAGGGTTCATCACCGGCAAGCTCAGTGACGTCGCCGGCCTGGTCGTCGCACCTCCCCTTCTCGCGCTGCTGCTGTGGCGCCGGGCCGACCTCACGGCCACCCTGCTGACAGGAGTGCTCTTCACGCTCGTCAAGACGACGGAGACGGGCGCGGAGACCGCCTCCCACCTCTGGACCCTGGTGGCCGGCCCATCGCGCGTCCTGGCCGATCCCACGGACCTGCTGGCGCTGCCCGCGCTCGGACTGGCCTGGTGGATACGCGGGCGCAGCCTGCGGGCCGGCTCAGGGCGGTGGCGGCTGCTGGTCGCGATGCCACCGGCGCTGCTCGCCGTGGTGGCCACGTCCGCCGCCCCGCCGCCTCCGAACGCCGACTCCGTCCTGGTGGACGGCCCGCGCGTCATCGTCCACATGTACGACGAGTTCGAGGATCCCAACGGGGTCACCGGCCTGGTCTCCGAGGACGGCGGCGTCACCTGGTCCGAGTGGCACCTGAGGCCGGACCGGCCACCACAGAGCGCGGCCTGCGTGCCCGGACAGCCCCAGCGCTGCTACCAGGTTCTCGACGGGATGATCGTGACCGAGTCCGACGACGGCGGCGCGACGTGGCACGAGTCGTGGAAACCCGGGGACGACCCCGGCGCCCCCCAGCACCCTCGTGCGCTCGCCGTACAGGCCAGGCCCGGAGGACACGTGGTGGTGGTCGCGGACGGCCTCGACGGGATCCTCGTACGGGACGTCTCGGGCGCCTGGCGGCAGGCGGGGTGGCCCTTCTTCGCGCCGTCGCCGGCCGAACCGGCCGATTCGGTGCGCGAGGAGCGCGGGATCGCGTTCTTCCTCGCGGTCACCGTGCTGCTGGGCGCTCTGGGGATCGGGCTGAGGCAGTTGCGGACAGCTTATGTGATCTTCGCCGTGGTCGGCCTCGGCGGGTTGCTCTACACGACGTCCCAGGCGGTGCGCGCATCGGGGATCGACCCCGGCGGCCTGGTCCTCGGCGGCTCACTGACGCTGATCGGCATCCTCATGTGCCTCGTCCTGGCCGCGGCGGGACGCATCCGGCCCACCGCGGCGCTCGTCGGCCTGGGCTCCGCCCCGCTCGTCTACGCCACCGTCTACGGGCCCTTCTACGGCTGGACGCAGGGCGTGCCCGGATCGTACGGCGTGCTCCTCAGGCGCGACGCCTACTTGACCGGCTCCAGGACGTCGAGCCCCACATAGGGGCGCAGCGCCTCGGGCAGCACGACCGAGCCGTCGGCCTGCTGGTGGTTCTCCAGGATCGCGACGATCCACCGGCTGGTCGCCAGCGTGCCGTTGAGCGTGGCCAGGTGCTGGGGCCGGCCGTCCTTGTCGCGGTAGCGGATGCCCAGCCTGCGCGCCTGGAACTCCGTGCAGTTGGAGGTCGAGGTCAGCTCGCGGTAGCGGCCCTGCGTCGGGAGCCACGCCTCGCAGTCGAACTTGCGGGCCGCCGACATGCCGAGGTCGCCCGCCGCCGTGTCGATGACCCGGTAGGGCACCTCGATCTTGGCCAGCATCTCCCTCTCCCAGGCCAGCAGCCGCTGGTGCTCCTCGTGCGCCTGCTCGGGGCGTACGTAGGAGAACATCTCCACCTTGTCGAACTGGTGGACGCGGATGATGCCCCGCGTGTCCTTGCCGTAGGAGCCGGCCTCACGCCGGAAGCAGGACGACCAGCCCGCGTAGCGCAGCGGCAGCTCGTCGCCGCCGAGAATCTCCCCGGCGTGGTAGCCCGCCAGCGACACCTCGGAGGTGCCGACCAGGTAGAGGTCGTCATCGGGCAGGCGGTAGATCTCCTTGTCATGGGCCACGTGGAAGCCCGTGCCCTGCATGGTCTCCGGCTTGACCAGCACCGGCACGACCATCGGCGTGAACCCGGTGCCGATCGCCTGCTGCATGGCCATGTTGAGCAGGCCGAGCTGCAGGCGAGCGCCGACGCCCTTGAGGAAGAAGAACCGCGAGCCGGACACCTTGGCGCCCCGCTCCATGTCGATGGCGTCGAGCCGCTCACCGATCTCCAGGTGGTCTCTCGGCTCGAAGTCGAACACGCGCGGCTCGCCATGGGTCTCGAGCACCACGTAGTCGTCCTCGCCGCCGGGAGGCGCGCCCTCCTCGACGATGTTGGGCACCGTTTGCAGGACCTCGTCGAGCTCGGCGGCCAGTTTCTCGGCCTCCGTCTCGGCGCCCTTGACCTGGCCGGCGAGCTCCTTGGCGCGCTGCAGCAGCGCCGCCTTCTCCTCGCCCTGCGCCCGGGAGACCGACTTGCCGAGGCTCTTCTGCTCGGCGCGCTGCGACTCGAAACTGGTCAGCGCGGCGCGACGGCGCTCGTCGAGGTCGAGCAGCGTGTCGACGACGGAGTCGTCCTCACCGCGGGCACGCTGCGACGCCCGTAGCCGGTCGGGATCCTCACGAAGGGTACGCAGGTCAATCACAAGGAAAGGCTACCGGCGCACGACGACCGCGCGCTCCTCAATTGGCCCCCGGCTCAGACCTGGCCGGCGCGGACCCGGGCGAGCCATTCGCCGGCCTCGGCGAACTCGCCGTCGGCGGTGCCCCGCTTGATCTGCGGCGCCACCCCGTCGGCACGCGGATAGCTGCCCAGGAAGCGCACCTCACCGCAGATGCGGTGGAGCCCGGCGATGGCCTCGCCCACGCGCGCGTCGGCGACGTGACCCTCGAAGTCGAAGTGGAAGAAATAGCGGCCGATGCCGTCGCCGGTGGGCCGCGACTCGATGCGGCTCAGGTTGACGCCCCGCACCGAGAACTCGGTCAGCATCTCCAGCAGCGCGCCCGGATGGTCGTCGGCCAGGAACACCACGAGCGTGGTGCGGTCGGAGCCGGTCGGCTCGGGCAGCGGGCCAGGGCGGCTCACCCTGACGAACCTGGTCACGGTGTCGGACCGGTCGCCGATGTCGCCGGCGAGCTCCACCAGCCCGTAGTGCTCTCCCGCGATGGGTGCCGCTATCGCCGCGTCGTACGGCGAGCCCGGCAGCGCGACCTCCTGGGCCGCGGCCGCCGTGGAGGGAGCCGACACCACGACCGCGTCAGGCAGCTCACGGGCGACGTAGGCGCGGCACTGGGTGATGGCCGCGGGATGGGTGTAGACCCGCTTGATGTGCGGAAGCTCCGTGCCGGGCCTGGCCAGCAGCGAGAAACGCACCGGCAGCAGCAGCTCGGCCGTGATGATCAAGGGCTCGCCCCAGGCGAACTCGTCGAGGGTGGTGGTGATCGCGCCCTCAAGGGAGTTTTCCAGCGGGACGACCGCGCCGTCGGCCTCGCCACCGCGCGCGGCGTTGAGCGCCGCGGTGACGTTGGCGCAGGGCAGACGCTCGGCGTCGGGCTCCAGGAGCCTGAGGGCCTCTTCGGTGAAGGTGCCCTCTGGTCCGAGATAGGCGAGTCTGGGCATGGCTACAGAGTATCCGCAGGTTGGCGAGCTACGCGCGACTTCGGAATGACCGTAATCGGCACGACACAGAGGTAATGGTCAGACCGGGACGGGTGACGCCGTTTCCGCACGTCGGGCGGGCAGCCACGACGCCAGCAGCCAGACCAGCGCCACGGCGCCCAGCCCGTAGGCGTTCTGCACGATCTTGCCCAGGATCGGGCTGACGAGCGGGATCTCCGCCGCCTTCAACGCCACCCCCCACCACGGGATCGGCAGCACGTAGTAGAGCCACACCCCGGTGGCCACCCGCAGCCTGACCGGATCACGGCCGTCTCCCACGATCGCCCCGAGCACCACGACCACCCAGGCCAGGTGGTGGATCCAGGCGACCGGCGACAGCAGCACCGCCATCAGCCCGACCAGTCCGACGGCGGCGACCGGGTCCTTCGCCCGGACTGCGCCGCGGAAGCCGTACCAGCCGACGAGCGCCACCAGCGCCAGCCAGAGCACGGTCGTCAGCGCGTCGGGAAGGTAGAGGCGGATCAGCATGCCGCGGATGGACTGGTTGGTGGTGGCGGCGTTGGCGCCCAGCCGTTCGGGGTCGAGCAGGGCCGAGAACCAGAAGTCGGCGGCGTCCTGCGGGATCACCGCGAACGGCAGCAGCGTGAGCAGCGCCGTCGTGAACGCCGCCATGAAGAACGTCCGCCACTGCCGCGTCACCATCAGATAGATGAGGAAGACACCCGGTGTGAGTTTCACCGCGGTCGCCAGCCCGATCAGGAACCCGCGCGGCCACCACGGCCGCCTCGCCACGCAATCGGCCAGGCACAGCGCCACGAGCAGGATGTCGACCTGGCCGAACCGCACCTGGTCGCGAATCGGCATCAGATAGGCGCACGCCACCATCAGGAACGCGAACACCCACGGCGCGTGCCTGCCCAGCACCTTGCGGAAGGAGTAGGCCACGGCGACGCCGAGCGCCACGTAGACGCCGGCGGTCCACACCCACTGGGCGCTCTCCCACGACAGTTTCGCGAGCAGCGCGGCCAGCAGCGCCGCGATCGGCGGGTAGGTGAACGGGAGCAACTGCGGCGCGGGCGTGAAGAACTCGTAGACAGAGCGGCCCTCGAGGATCATCTGCCCGCCGGTGCGGTAGACGTCGAGGTCGACCAGGCGCTGGTCGCCGGGGTTGGTCAGCCAGTGCCGCACCAGGGGCGCCACGGCCAGCACGATGACCAGCACCGCGATTGCCCACGCCCACCATTGCCGCCGGATCGACGGCTCGTCGCCACCTGTCACGGTGTGGCACGTTACCGTGGCTCTGCCCGCTCGAAGCACGACGGTTGATCCAAGCACCACACTGGGGGTTCTCGCACATGCCGCACGTCACCTTCCGTGCGCTCGCCGGTCTCGTACGGCCGGCGGCGGCGTGGAGTGCGGCCCCCGATCCCGTACGGCCGGCGGGGGCCTGGAGAGCGGCGGCCCCCGATTTCGTACGGCCGGCGGCGTGGAGTGCGGCCAATCGGGCCTGGCGAGCCCTCACCGCCCTTCTGGGCATCGTCCTGGCCGTCCTCCTGCTGCCCGCCGCCGCCCACGCCGGCTCGTTGACCGCTCCCCAGGGGCGGGTGGCGCTCATCGGGGTGCCCGGCCTTGAGTGGAGCGACCTCGACCAGACGCGCACGCCGCACCTGTGGAAGCTCGTCGCCGAGGGCGCGTCGGCCTCGCTGTCGACGCGGGCCGTGCCGCCCCCGGATCGCGGCATCACCTGCCCGGTGTCCGGCTGGCTCACCGTCTCGGCGGGCCAGCGGGCGGGCACGCCGGGCAAGGGGTGTCCGGCGGTCCCGGCTCCTCGGCCCGACGGAGAGGGCGCCACGGTGCCGGGGTGGGCGGAGTTGGCCGCTCACCAGTCGGAGACGGGCTACGACGCCCGGGTGGGCGCTCTCGGGCAGCTGGTCGCCGACGCCGGTGGGCAGGTGGCCGCCATCGGGCCGGGCGCGGCACTCGCTGCTGCCGATAAGGCCGGAAATATCGCCAAATACGTCGACAATCCCGAGTCCCTGCCCGACGACCTCACCCCTTACCACCTGATCGTCCTCGACGCCCCCGAGCTGGCCACCGCCTGGGCCGGGCGGCCACTGGACGAGTACGGTGTGCCGGCCTCGATGCCGGCGGCGACCAGGATGGCGGCCGTGGCCGAGGCGGACCACCGGATCGGCACCCTGCTCACCCGCCTGCCGGCCGGCACCACCGTGCTGGTGGCGGGCGTCTCCGACGTGACCCCGAACGCCCATCTGCACGTCGCCCTGGCCACCGGCCCCTCCCCGGATGGCGGGACGTACCGGCACGGGCACCTCACCGCGATGTCCACCCGGCAGGACGCCCTGGTCACGATCACCGACCTGACCGCGACCGCGATCACGGCGCTCGGCCTCGACGTGCCGCGCGAGGTCGTCGGGCGGCCCTGGCGGAGCGACGGCCCCGCGCCGGCGACGCCCGCCGAGACGGTCGAGGAGCTGGCCGACGGCGATCTGGCCAGCCAGGTGCTGCGGGAGGTGCGCGGGCCGTTCTTCGCCGTCTTCGTCACGGTGCAGCTGATCTTCTACGTCTTCGCCGCGCTGGCCCTGCGCCGTCGCCGCGACCCGGCGTCGTCGCCCGTCCAGGAGGCCGCGAGCACCTCCCGGCTGCTGGGCACGGTCCAGGTCGTGGCCGTGGTCAGCGGGTCGATCGCCGTCTCGACGTTCCTCGCCCAACTGGTGCCCTGGTGGAGTCTGCCCGCTCCGATGCTCGCGCTCATCGTGACGATCCTCGTGATCGCCGGGCTGATCAGCGCGCTGGCGTTCGCCGGCCCCTGGCGCGGGCATGTGCTCGGCCCCCTCACCGTGGTCGCGGGCGTGACGTCGGTGGCGTTGCTGCTCGACGTGATGACCGGCTCGACGCTGCAGGTGAACGCCGTGACCGGCTACGAGCCCGTCACCGGTGGCAGGTTCTACGGCTTCAGCAACATCGCCTTCGCCGTCTACGCGACCGGGACCATCCTCGGCCTGGCCGGCGTGGCCCAGTGGCTGCTCGGCCGAGGCGTCCGCCGGCTCGCCGTGGTGCTGAGCTGCGGGGCCTACGGCGCGCTGGCGATCTTCGCCGACGGCTGGCCGTCATGGGGCGCGGACTTCGGTGGCGTGCCCGCCTTCGTGATCGGGCTGGCCGGCTTCCTGATCATGCTCTACGGCGGCCGGGTCTCCCTGGTCAAGCTGCTGCTGGTCGCTCTCGCGGGCACCGTGCTCATCGGCGGGATCGCCGTCTTCGACTGGCTGCGCCCGGCCATCCAGCGGACCCACCTGGGCAACTTCGTCCAGCAGATCATCGACGGCCAGGCCTGGACCGTCATCACGCGTAAGTTCGGCGCCATGATCGGCGTGACCGTGGGGAACTGGTCACTGACCCTCCTCTCGCTCGTCGCCATCGCCTTCCTCTTCCTGGTGCTCGACCGCCCGTCGCGCTGGGGCGCCTCGGCGCTCGGCCAGGCCTACGCCGCCGCGCCGACGCTCCGCGCCGGCCTGCTGGGCGCCCTCACCTGCGCCTTCGTCGGCTTCCTCATCAACGACTCGGGCATCGCCATCCCGGCCATGGCCCTCACCGTGGCGGTGCCGCTGGCTCTGGCCGCCTCCGTACGCGCCCTGCGGCTCGCCAAGCCCACCACACCAGGCCAATCGTCAGCCCCAACAGCACCCACGGAACGACCTGAGCCCTGACGACGGTCCTCAACCACTCAAGGTCGGGCGGCTGCCCCACCACCCGCGCCGGCAGGTAGGCGAGCGACAGCACGAGTAAGTGCAGCACGAGGAACCCGTCCAGCGCCGAGGCGGTCACCAGCGCGAGCATCGCGAACGCCAACCCGTCATACCAGGGCAGCACGTACGGCGTCGCGAACACGTAGGCGCAGGCCAGCACGGCCGCCACCACCTCGGCCGACAACTCCACCCGCCCCCCACCGGCCGACGACGGCAACCCTCCCCGCCTCGCGTCGGCGGACGGCGGCAGCTCACTCCGCGCGTCATCGGCGGACGGCGGCAGCCCGCCCCGCACGTTGGCAGCAGATGGCGGCAGCCCACCTTGCGCAGGGCCGACGGAAAGGATCGGCGAGCCCTTGCCTGGGGCGCGCGACGCCAGGCGGAACAGCGACCAGGCCACCAGCGCGAGCACGACCAGCGAGCCGATCTGGATCTCGCCGCGGTAGGCGTGACCCACCCCCACGATCTCCTGCAACCACCCCTGGACCAGCTTCCAGAACGAGGCGTGCGAGATGGCCTTGCTGGTGCGGGTCACCGGGGCCACGGCGTCGATCCCCACGACGGCGTAGCCGGCCACCACCACCGCCACGGCGGCCCCCGCCATCAGCGCCAGGCGGCCCGGCCGGCGGCGCAGCTCCCAGGCCAACCCGAGGGCGACCAAGCCCGCGTTGAGCTTGATGGCCACGCCGGCGCCGAGAAGCAGCCCTGAGCCGACCGGACGACCGCGGGCGAGCAGCGCCGCCACCATGCACGCGATGGCCAGCGTGTCGACGTGCATGCCGGCGACCAGTTGGTAGAGCAGGAGCGGATTGGCCGTCCACAGCAGGGCCGCGCGCAGCCGCCTGGCGGGGTCGTCCCGGGTGAAGCGGTCGATCAGCAGGCCGGTCGCGATGAACGCCCCGGCGTTGAACAGGGCCAGCACGAAGATGGTGAGCCTGACCGAGTCGCCGCCGGCCCAGCTCGCCAGGGCCTGCACGGCGGTCGCGATGGGACCGTAGACGCTCGGCTCCTCACGCCACGGCGCCTCGACGGCGTCGGCGACCGGGTCGCCGCTGAGATCGACCGCGCCATGGGTGTAGGGGTCAACGCCGAGGACCACCATGCGCCCGTACGCGGCGTAGTTGAGATGATCGCCCGACCCTGACGGCGGCAGGAACGCGAGCACGCCGGCGGCGACGCAGCCGACGAGCACGAGGACCCGTGCGGACGGCATCCCCCGCCATCGGCCCCACCTGACGGCCATTCCCCGCGAACCAGGCCCGCCCGGCGTCTCCCCGCTGCCGCCACGAGGACCGGAAGTGCCGCCCGGCCTCCCTGCGGTGGGTGGAATGGCCCGAACGGCGAAGAGCGCCCCGAGCAGGCCCAGGCCGCCGAGGAGGATGGCCGCCGCAGCCAGGGAGACCACGAGATGGGGGCCGGGCTGGAGCGCCAAGGAGTAGGGCGGGTGCCAGGCGGGACCGCCGAGCGCGGGGACGACGGCGGACGGCCCGAGCAGGCCGAGCCCGATCGTCAGCAGGATCGAGCCACCGATCGCCGCCATGGCCAGCCTCGGGAGCAGGCAGGACGACCGGCCGCTCCGCGTCTCCGAAGTCACCCGCAAATTCCAGCACACTCACCACAGCGCTCACGCCCGTCATCCCCAGCCTGTGGATAACTCCGGGGTAGACGCCGCACTTGACCGATCAGTACGGCGTTTGCCTGGTTTGCCGGGGAAGGATCAGCGCTTGGGGCGAAGTTTGTTGAGGTTTTGGGTGATTACCGGCTCTCGGGTAGCAAGAGCGAGCGCCACATCACGCAGTTGACGGGCACGGTGAAGCTGGGCATGCCAGTCGGTGCCCGTCGCCCGATGGCCCATCTCCACCTCGACCTCCGTCACGCGATAGCCCTTGCGCAGGAGGTCGATGGTCAGGCCGGTCTCCACACCGAAGCCGTGGGCCAGCGGGCGGGCCGCCTCGAAGGCGTCGCGGGTCAGGCAGCGCTGGCCGTTGAGCGGCTGCGTCGCCTCGAACCCGGTGGCACGGCGGATGCCGTCGCGCGAGAGCCTGACGACCATGCCGTGACCACCGAGCTTGACCCGGGTGGCGAACACGGCGATGGTCATGTCGGCCCTGCCCTCGCGCACCGGCTCGATCAGGGCGGCCGCGGCCTGGGCGGTCTCCCCGAGATCGGCGTCGAGGAAGACTAAGTGGCGCGGGACCTCACCGTCGAGCAGGCGCACGGCCTCCGCGCCCGACTCCATGGCGGCCGCCTTGCCGCGGTTGCGGCTGTGGCGGATCACCCGTGCCCCGGCAGCCCGTGCCACCCTGCCCGTCTGGTCGGTCGAACCGTCGTCGACCACCACGACGAGGTCGACGCCCGGCAGCGTGAGGGCTGCCGTGACGGTGGCGCCGATGCGGTCGGCTTCGTCCTTGGCCGGGACGATCACCGCTGTGTCGCTCACCACACCTCGCTTCTCGGGTGGGCCGCCCGGCCGCCCGGGGGCCCGCCGCGCCGGGTCGCCGTCATGATCCCTCGGCGATGAGGAACTCCTGCGGCACCTCGTCGTGCACGGTGAAGACCGAGTCGAGGCCGGTGACCTGCAGGATCTTACGCACGGCGGGGCGAGGGGCGGCGACGTCCAGCGCGCCTCCCTGCTCCTTCATGCGTTTGAGCGCGGACAGCAGGACGTTCATCCCCGTGGAATCGCAGAAATCCACGGCGGACATGTCGATGACCACGCGGCTGGGCCCCTCCTGCAGCAGCCGAGTGAACTCGGACTGCAGGTGGGGTGCCGTATAGAGGTCGATTTCGCCGGTGATCGCAACGAGTGCATGGCCGGCATGTGATCGAGTCGAGACCTTGAGCTCCACAGGGGCAGGCTAGCGGCGACGAGCCTTCCGGTCACGTTGTCACGCCGATAGGTGAACCCCCGCTTTTTGTCATCCGTTTAGGCTTCGCGGCAACGCAGAGTACGCGAAGCTTGACGTTGTGACACCGGTACGGCCGGAAGGGGCGCCCCGGCGCCCCCCGCATCCGGTCACCACCTCACCGCGAAGGAGGGGCTGGGGCCGAGACCCATGGCCCGCGTATCAATGAACACAGAAAATCAACCGGAAGATCCTCAGCGCCAACGACTCCGCGAACATCTGGAGACCATCTTCATCCGCACCGACAAGGCCGCCTCCTGGCACGACGAGGCAAGCCGCCTTCGTGACCTCGTCAACCACGAGGGCTACGTACCCGTCAGCACCAGGCTCGCGGTCGAGGACCTCGACTTCCTCTCGGGCGCCCGCGAGAATCTGCTCGCGTTCTCGGAGCTGGGGCTGCGCCTGCTCGACCTGCACCAGCCGCGCGACGCGGGGGGCATCACCAGTGACGCCGCCCATCCGATCCTGCGGTGCCGGAGCTGCATGTGGCGCTGGCCCTGCCCGACGTACCGGGCGATGTCCGAGTCGTTCGGCTCGATGCCCGACACGATCCTGCCGGAGTCCGCCTGAAGAACCGGCACCCGCCGCGAAGAGCGGCCGAGGGTCAGCCGACCGGTCCGCCGACCAGGGGGAGGCGGATCTCGAACCGGCAGCCGGGGCCTTCGTTGACCACGCCGATCATCCCGTCGTGGGCCTCGACGATGCCCTGGGCGATCGCCAGCCCGAGCCCGGCCCCGCCGTCCCTGGTCGGGGTCCGCGCGGCCTCTCCCCGGAAGGCGACGTCGAACACCCGGGGCAGGTCGTCATCCGGTATCCCCCCGCAACAGTCCGAAACCGACAGGCAGGCCATCCCGGAGTCGACCGCCGCCCGCAGCACGACCGCGCGTTCCGACGGGGTGTGCCGGATGGCGTTGACCACGAGGTTGCCCAGCGCCCGGCCCAGCGCTCCCGCGTCGGCCTCCACGGGCACCGACTCGGCGGCGGCTACGGTCAGGCGCACCCCCTTGACCCTGGCCAGCGGCTCGGCCCCGGCGAGCGTGTCGGCCACCAGGTCGGCCAGCCCGATCCGGGTCCGGGAGAGCCGGAGCGCCCCGGCGTGGATCCGCGACAGCTCGAACAGGTCGTCCACCATCGCCGACAGGCGTTCCACCTCCAGCTTGATCTGCGTGTGGTAGCGGCCGACCGTCTCGGAATCGGCCACCACCCCGTCCTCCAGCGCCTCGGCCATGGCGCGCATGCCGGCCAGCGGGGTGCGCAGGTCGTGGCTCACCCAGGCCACCAGCTCGCGGCGGGCGCCTTCCAGCGCGCTTTCGCGGGCGTACGCCTCCTGCAGGGTGTTGGCGATGGTCTGCAGCTCGGCTGGGAGGCCGCGCGGCGCGGTGAAGGGCAGGTCTCGGACGGCGGCGACCAGCCGCCTGCTCTCGCCCACGACCCGCCTGGCCAGCACGAACGCGACCCCGAAACCCACCAGCCCGCCGACCGCGACGACGCTGAGCACGATGTCCCTGACCGAGCCGTCGATGATCATCTTCAGCGTGATCGCCACGACGCCCGCCAGGGTGGCCACGATCGAGACCACCATCACGACGCCGAGCATCATCGCGATCGAGCGGGTGCGCAGCCACCACATCACCCACACCCCGAGCAGGGCCACCGCCAGCCCCAGCCCGGCGGTGACCGCCACGATCAGGCTCAGGTCGTGCACCGCCGTGGCGCCCACCGTCAGGCCGTGGACGCCCGGGTCAATGATCGGCCCGTTCATCGCCCGTCTCCAGAGGTTCGTACCGATAGCCCACGCCCCATACCGTGACGATCCTGCGCGGCTCGGTCGGGTCCGGCTCGATCTTCTCCCGCAGCCGCCTGACGTGCACGGTCACGGTGGACGAGTCGCCGAACGACCAGCCCCATACCTGGTCGAGCAGCGCCGACCGGCTGAACGCCTGGCGCGGATTGCGCATCAGGTAGGCCAGCAGGTCGAACTCGCGCGCCGTCAGCAGCACCTCGTCGCCGCGCAGCCGTACCTCGTGGGCTCCCACGTCGACCACCAGATCGCCGTCACGCAGCACGCCCGTGCCCCCCGTGACGGACGCGCCGCGCGCGCGGCGCAGCACCGACTGGACCCGGAGAGCCAGCTCGCGCGGGCTGAACGGCTTGATCACGTAGTCGTCGGCGCCGGTCTCCAGGCCGACCACCCGGTCGATCTCCTCCCCCAGGGCGGTCAGCATGATCACCGGGACCGGCCAGCGTTCCCTGAGCTTCCTGCAGACCTGCAGGCCGTCGATCTTGGGCAGCATGAGGTCGAGCACCATGAGGTCGGGTGGCCGGGCCAGCGCGCGCCGCAGCGCCTCCGCGCCGTCGCCCACGCACTCGACCTCGTGCCCGTCGCGCTCCAGGTATCGCGCCACCACCTCCGACACGGTCGGATCGTCGTCGACCACCAGGATGCGCGTGTTCACAACCTCAAGGTACGGCGGGACGAGGCCGAACCGACACCCACGTCATCGGTTCGTAAGCCTCGCGGATCATGGCCGCAGCACATACGGTGGACTCATGAGTCGAGTCATCATGCTCGTGTTGGGCGCCCTGTTGGCGCTCTTCGTGCTGTTCAACTTCATCCTGCCCATGGTGGTGGGTCTGCTGAAGATCGCGCTGATCATCGGAGTGGTCGGCCTGCTGGTCTTCATCGCGGTCACGATGGTCGGCAAGTCCTCGTCGCGCTGACATGACGCTGTTCCTGTTCGACCCGTGGCTGATCGCCGTCACCATGATGGCGATCATGCTGCTGGCCGTCTGGGCGGCCAGGATGCTGCCCGTGGCCCGGCGCGCGACGCCGGGCTTTCCGCTGGTCTACGCGCGGCGCACCGCCTTCCAGCGCCAGCGCGATCCCGACGCGGCCGGACGCCCGCGTCCACGAGCACCCTCACCGAGCCCCGCTTCCGGCTGAGCGGGGCTCGTAGCCGAGCCCCGATCCATCTTCCTGATCGAGGGGCTCATGATCGATTCTCTTGTCGCGTTCGTCATCGGCGTCGCCGGAGGCGACGCCGCGCTCGCCATCGTGCTGTTCACTCTGGCCGTACGGCTTCTCCTGCTCCCGCTGGGCGTCAGACAGGCGCGCAGCGCCCGAGTGAGGGAACGGCTGGCGCCGAAACTACGCGAGCTGCACAAGCGGTTCGCGCGGAATCCGCGGCGGCTGAGCGAGGAGACCGCCGCGCTCTACGCGAAGGAGGGCACCTCGCCTTTCGCCGGGATTCTTCCTGGGTTGGCGCAGTTGCCGTTCATGTGGTTGATATACCGGGTCGCCACGCATCCCACCGCGCTGGCCGGGCACGATCTGCTGGGCGCCCCCCTGGGACAACAGGTCGCCGGGATGATCGCCAATTACGGTCTGATCAGTTGGCCGGTTTCGGTCTTTACGGCGGTCATCGTGCTGATAGCGCTGGTGGCCTGGCTGTCCGCGCGTTCGATCCGGGCCTCGATGCCCGAGGAGCAGCCGGAGGCGCTACGCAGGGTCATGCCGCTGCTGCCGTTCGGCTCAGTGCTGGCCGCCGCGGTGCTGCCGCTGGCCGCGGGGCTCTACCTGCTCATCTCCACGGCGTGGACCGCGGGCGAGCGGGCCGTGCTGGCTAGCCGGCCTCTCTGAGGGCGTGGACCTGCCCGTTCAGCGTGCCGTCGGGAGCGGGCAGGATCGCCCACACCGTCGTCGTGTCACCCTCGTGGCGAACCCCCCAGCTCTCCGCGACGTATTCGACGATGCCCAGCCCTCTGCCCCCCAGCGAGGACAACGTGGGGCGGCCCGCACGCGGCTCCGTGGCCGCGCCCCCATCGCTCACCGCTACCTCGATGTGATCCTCGTTACGCAGCCAGGCGACCTTGACCATGCCTGACGGCAGCGGATGCGCGTGTCGCAGCGCGTTGCTGAGAAGCTCGCTGACCACCAGCACGGCGTCGTCGATGGCGGAACTGAAAACCCCGCAATCCCGCAGGTCAGTGCTTAGACGCTGGCGGGCAACGGCGACACTGGACGGCGCGTACGGCAGCAACACCACGCTTGACACACCCACCTCCCCGTCTCCCAGTGCCCCCCGCGGGAACACTCCCCGGTACGACCGAAATGCCCCGTTACTCGGCCCCAGAAACCGCATCCCGATCACAGCTTGTACACATCGGACGATAGATGAGCTCAACCGTGACCACCTCGTTACCGCATCGGTGTGTCGGTTCCGATAGTGGGAGCGGCGGCCAGGACGAGTCGCATCCGGGTGCCTCCTCCGACGCGCGAATGCGCGCTCACGTCGCCGCCCTGGGCCCTGGCGAGGCTGCGCACGATGTAGAGGCCGAGACCCACGCCGCCGAACCTCCGGCGGTCGCCGCTGTCGACCTGGACGAAGCGTTCGAAGACCCGATCGCGGTCGTCCGGGGCGATGCCGACCCCCTCGTCGTCGACGACCACGACCACCGAGTCGTCCTCGGGCCAGGCCTCGACACTGATCAGCCCGCCCTTGGGTGAGTACTTGAACGCGTTCTCCAGCAGCTGGCCGAGCACGATGTCGGTGGCCAGCGCGTCGCCCATCACGGGTGGCAGCCCGTCGGGGATGACCACCTCCACCCGGTGCTTGTCGGACAGCACGGGCAGGCCCAGCGTGGCGGCGTGGATGCGTTCGGCCAGGTCGAAGGACTCGATCCGGACCGGCACCTCGTCGGCGCCCGCCCTGGCGCCGAGCAGCAGGTGATCCATCAGCTGCCCCAGCGAGCGGGACCGCTCGGCGATCGTGTGCACGGCTGAACGGCGCTCGTCGTCGCTCAGTTTGTCCCAGCGCGAGTCGAGCGTGCTGGCGAAGCCGCGCACGATCGTGATCGGGGTGCGCAGCTCGTGGCTGGTCGTGGCCAGGAAGAGGTCCTTGGCCTCCTCCAGCTCCTTGGCCCTGGTCACGTCGCGGAAGTCGATGACGACCTCGCCGGTCTCCTCGATCTCGGCGCTGACCACGTCGAGCCAGTGCCCGTTCGCCAGCTGGAAGGTCATCTTCTCGCCCGGCTCGGGCAACGGGAACGGCAGCGGGCCGCCCACCACGGCGTCGCCGGGCAGCGCGGTGAGCTCGGCCGCGGCGGGATTCCACCGGGTCACCAGGCCCGCGCTGTCGAGCACGGCGATGCCGTCGGCGCTCGCGTCGAACACCGCCCGCTCCTGGGCTCGCTGGCGGACCGCGTCCTGGTAGGCCATGGCGTTGCCCGCGGCGATGCCGGCATGCCCGGCGAGCAGCTCCAGCAGCTCCAGCTCCAGGTGACCGGGCTTGCGCTTGGCGAACAGGGCGTAGAGCGCGCCATAGGGCCGGCCGCCGACGGCGGCGAGACCGAGGGCGATCGTGTGCAGCCCGTCGAGCTGGGCCCACACCAGGTCGTCGAGCCCGTCCGACTCGAGCAGGACCGTCTTGCCGGTGCGCAGCAGCCGGTCGACGAGGCTCGTGCGGAGATCGGCGGTCGCGCCCCTGAGCGAGTCGGGCAGGTGGTGCGCGCTCATCAGGCGCAGCCGCTCGCCGTCGATGAGCACGAACCCACCGGCGTCGGCGCCGGTCAGCTCGGTCAGGCTGGCCGCGATCCGGTCGAGCACGGCCGGCAGCTCCAGCTCGGCGTTGATGTCGCCGACCACGTCGGTGAGCCGGCGTACCAGCCTGACCCGGCGCTCCATGCGGTGGCGAGCCGCCTCGTCGGCCTCGGTCAGGTGGTGGACGCACACGTAACCCGCCACCGTGTTGCCCATGAGCAGCGCACTGGCGTCGACCCGGAGATCGACCACGCTGCCGTCGCGGCGTAACCGCTTGGTGCGGAGGGTCACCTGGCCGCCCGTGCGGACGTGTTCGAGCATCGCGTTGTGCTCTGCGGTCAGCTCCCCCGGCACGATCGGCGCCCGGCGGCCCAGCATCTCGCCGGCCGTCCAGCCGAAGAGCCGCTCCGCCGCCGGATTCCAGACCAGCACGGTCTGGTCACGGTCAAGCGAGATGATCGCGTTGGGCGAGCTGTCGAGCGCCGCGCGCGCAATCTCGTCGTCACTCCCGGCCCAATCGTCACCCACACCTCCATAGTGCCTGCGGTGCGGTGCTTCCGTCGGGCGATCCGTCCGATACGCTGCGGTCACGGCCTCTCCGGGCGGGAAGTGGGTGAGGGAATGCCGAGCGGCGACATCGACGCACTGCTCAGGGTCACCTCCACCACCTACCGCGGGGAGGCGCCGCCCGACATCGCGTTCGGCACCTACGACGGGGCCGTGGGCCGGCTGGTCCTCGCGGTGTCCGGCAAGGGCACCGTGGCCTGCAGCTTCGACGACGAGAACATCGTGTTCGAGCGGGTGGTCAAGCACGTCGGCTCGTTCATCGGGCCCAATCCCGGGCGGCTCGACCCGGTGCGCAGAGAGCTCGACGCCTACTTCTCGGGCCGCCTCCGGGCCTTCGCCACGCCGGTCGACCTGGCCCTCACCACGCCGTTCGCCCGTACGGTGCTGCAGAAGACGATGGCGGTGCCCTACGGCGCGACCACGACACTGGCCGAGATCGGCGAGCTCATCGGCCGGCCCCGGGCACTACGAGCGGTCGGCAACGCGGTGGTGTCCAACCCCGTGTGCGTGATCGTGCCGTGCCACCGGGTGGTGGCCGGCGAGGCCGTGCTCGGCGACTATCCCGGGGGCGCGGCCGCCAAGCGCCACCTACTCACCATCGAGTCCCGCGCCTGATCACCGTCGAGCCACGCGCCTGATCACCGTCGAGTCGCGCGCCTGATCGCGCCGATCGCCAGCGTCACCAGCGCCGCCACCAGTGCCGCGCCCAGCGCGCCGTTCATCCACGGCTCCCGGGTGAAGCCGATCGCCTCGCGCGCCACCGCCCAGAAGCCGTCCCACTGCTCGACCGTCGGGGTCGAGGTGGTCAGCCAGTAGGCGGCGAAGCCCAGCGCCCAGGGCACCAGCATGGACCAGCGGGCGGGGGCGTCCTCCTCGGTGTTCCACCGCCGGGCGCCGCCGAGCAGGAAGTAGTCGACCGCGAGCACCGCGAACATCGGCACGAACACCGCGCCGATCACGCCCAGGAACGCGCCGTACGACGCCACGTTGACGACCAGCGCGATGGCAGTGGTCAGCACGCCGATGGCGACCGAGATGATCCGCCGGTCGACGCGCGGCATCAGGTTCTGCAGCGACATCGTGGTGGAGTAGACGTTCGCGAACGACTGGTCGGCCTCGCGCAGCACGAGGATCGCGAAGAACAGCGCCCCCAGCGGCGCCGCGACGAACGGGCCGAACACCGCGGTGCTGTCGGCGGTCACCGCGGCCGTCCCGGCGACGGCCACCGCGTAGACGCCGAGCCCGAGGCAGGCCACCTGGGCCAGGGTGTAGCCGCCGACCACGCCGGTGAACGCGGCCCGGCTCGACCTGGAGTGCCGGGCGAAGTCGGCGGCGATCGGCACCCAGGAGACCGACAGCGCGATCACGTAGTCGACGGCCGGCGCGAACGCCGTCCAGGAGCCGCCGTCCTGCGGGGTGGCCTCGCCCAGGAACTCCACCGCGAACCAGATCAGCGAGATGATCACGGCGACCGTGACGTACCGGCGCAGCAGCCGGATCGAGCCGAGCGGCCAGATGCTCAGTGCGGTCGTCAGGATGCCGGCCACGACCACCCACACCGCGTACGGCACGGCGTCGCCGAAGATGGCCATCGCGCCCATGGAGATCACCCAGAGCTCGAAGGCGCCCCAGCCGATCATCTGCACGATGTTGAGCACGGTCGGGATGTAGGACAGCTTCGCCCCGAACAGGCCGCGCAGCAGCACCATCGACGGCCGTCCGGTCTGCGTGCCGGGGATGGCGGCCAGGCCCACCATCGCGGTGCCGATCAGGCTGCCGACGAGCGCGGCCACCAGCGCGGCGGTCACGGTCAGCGGTGCGTCGCCGAGGGGGTTGAGCAGGAACAACGCTCCGGAGAAGCCCAGCAGGCTGACCGCCAGGTTGGCCCACAGGGCACCCTGGTCGAGGACTCCGAGGGTCTTGGGGGGCTCTCCGTCGAGGGTCAGCGGAACTTCGTCGACGACAGAGGACATCGCACTCTCCCTACGCCGGCATTACCCGGACAGGTTCATGCGGTCGGCGACGGCCTCGGTCACCCTCTCAGCCCGGTACGCCCCGAGCTCCCGCGGTATGTGTAATTTTCAACCGGCATTATGCCATCGATCACGCCACGAAGGGAGAGCCCCCCGTCTCGCTGACCATCGGCCGCCGGGCGAACTCCCATGACCGCATGCCGCCGCCGACGTTGACGGCCTCGCGGCCGAGCTGGTTGAGCCACGCCGCCACCTGCAGCGACCGGGCGCCGGACCGGCAGATGACGTAGACCTTCCGGTCTTCGGGCACCTCGGCGACCCGGATCTGGATCTCGGTCATCGGGATGTGGACGGCTTCGGGCGCGTGGCCGGCCACCCACTCGTCGTGCTCGCGCACGTCGAGCAGGAAGACGTCGGCGGGCAGGTCACGTGCGTCGATCTCAGGAACCGTCATACGTCCATCATCTCGCGCCTGGTGTCGTAGTCGGCACGGGCTTGGGCTATCTCCTGTTGGTGCTCCTCGGTCCAGGTGACCAGGGCTTTGATGGTCTGGTGCAGGGTGCGGCCGAGGGGCGTGAGGGCGTAGTCGACGCGGGGCGGCACGACGGGGTGGACGGTGCGGGTGACCAGGCCGTCGCGTTCGAGGTGACGCAGGGTGACACTGAGCATGCGCTGACTGACGCCGTCGATCTCGCGGCGGAGCTCGGTGAAGCGCAGGCTCTGGCAGTCGAGCAGGGCGATGACCAGCAGCGACCACTTGTCGGCGACGCGATCGAGGATCTGCCTGACCTCGCAGTCTTCCCTGGTGTCCCACTGCCTGACGTCGTAGTCGTCCACGGTGCCCTCGCAGTAACCGGGTGACTTGAAAGTGCCGTCTTCCATGGGACCTCATGGTGCCGCAGGATGCTCCTGGTTACAAGAAATAACCGACCGAACTACAAGTAACCGGGGGTTGAACCATGCCTGCGACCGACCGACTGTCCGGGCGCGCGCTGGGCGCGCTGCTGGTCCTGTGCGGGGCCATCTTTCTCGAAGGCATCGACGTCGCGATGCTGAACGTGGCACTGCCGTCGATCCGGGCCGATCTGGGGCTTTCCACCGGCATGCTGAGCGGGGTGGTCAGCGCGTACGTGCTCGGCTACGGCGGTTTCCTGCTGCTCGGCGGCCGGGCGGCCGATCTGCTGGGGCGGCGCCGGATGTTCCTGCTCTGGCTCGGCGTCTTCCTGGTCTTCTCCGGGCTGGGCGGGTTCGCGACGGAGGGGTGGGTGCTGCTGGTCGCCAGGTTCGTGACCGGGGTGGCCGCCGGTTTCATGACGCCCGCCGGGCTCTCACTGATCACCACGACGTTCGCCGAAGGCAGGCAGCGCAACCGGGCGCTGCTCGTCTACGCGGGCACCGCCTCCGCCGGGTTCGCGCTCGGCCTGGTGATCGGCGGGCTGCTGACGGCGATCGGCTGGCGCTGGGTGTTCTTCGCGCCGGTCGTCCTGTCGCTGGTGCTCCTGCTCGTCGCCATCCCGGTGCTGAAGGAGCCCGCGGTCGACCGCCGTCCCGTGGGCGGCTTCGACCTCGCGGGCGCCGGGTGCGTGACCGGCGCGATGATGCTGCTGGCGTACGGCGTCGTACGCCTGGAACACCCAGGTGAGGGCCTGGCGCTGACCGCCGGCGTCTTCGCGGGCGGGCTGGCGCTGCTGGCGGCGTTCGTGGTGATCGAGCGACGGTCGGCCGCGCCGCTGGTGCGCCTCGGGCTGCTCAGGTCGGGCCCGCTGGTACGGGCCAATCTGGCGGCACTGCTGCTCACGAGCTCGTTCTTCGGCTTCCAGTTCCTCATCACGCTGTACCTGCAGGAACTGCGCGGCTGGTCCGCGCTCCAGACCGGCCTCGCGCTGATCGCCGCGGCCGCCGACGTGATGCTGGCGCCCCTGCTCACCCCCTGGCTGGTCAACAGGTACGGCAACGCCCGGGTGGTCCTGGGTGGGCTGCTCATCGGGCTGGTGGGCTACGGGTTGTTCCTGGGAGTCGGCCTCGACTGGACGTACGCGGCCATGCTGCCCTCGATGCTGCTGATCGGCACCATGTTCGCGTTCGTCTACGGCCCGCTCACCATCGCCGCCACGGACGGCGTCGCCGAGCACGAGCAGGGCCTGGCCGGTGGCCTGATCAACACGTCCTTCCAGTTCGGCGCCGCGCTCGGTCTGTCGGCGGTCACGGCGGTCAGCGTGGCGGTGCTGGGCGCCGGCGACTCTCCTCAGGCCGGGCTGGACGCCATCCGGACGGCTCTGGCCGTGCCGGTGGCCGCCACGCTGCTCGCCGTGGTCGTCGTCGCCTTCGGGGTGCGCGAGCGGGTCGCTCCGCCCTCGGAGCGGCTGGCCGTCAAGGCCTGACTACTTCAGCAGGCGGGACAGGCGGCGGTCGGCGAGCGGCTTGCCGCCCGTCTGGCAGGTGGGGCAGTACTGCAGCGAGGAGTCGGCGAAGGAGACCTCGCGGATGGTGTCACCGCAGACGTCGCAGGACTGGCCGGCGCGGTTGTGCACGCGCAGGCCGGACTTCTTCTCCGCCTTGAGGTCTTTGGCCGCCAGCCCGTGCGCGCGCTCGACCGCGTCGCGCAGGGTGGTGACGATGGCCTCGTGCAGGTCGGCGATCTGCGCGTCGGTGAGGGTGGCCGCGATCTTGTACGGCGACATCCTCGCCGCGTGCAGGACCTCGTCGGAGTAGGCGTTGCCGATACCGGCGATGATCTTCTGGTCGCGCAGCAGGCCCTTGATCTGGGTGCGGTTGCCGTCCACGATGCCCTTCAGGGCCGCCACGGTGAAGGACTCGTCGAGTGGGTCGGGGCCGAGGGCCGCCACGCCGGGCACTTCATCCGGATTTTTCGTGACGTAGACGGCGAGGCGCTTCTGCGTCCCGGCTTCGGTCAGCTCGAAGCCGGGCGCCAGCCCCTCGTCGTCGGGCGCGAGCCGTACGCGTACCGCCAGCGGGCTCTTGCCGGGACGGACCGGCTTGGCGCCCGAGAGGTCGTCACGCCAGCGCAGCCACCCGGCGCGGGCCAGATGGAAGACCAGGTGGAGACCGTCGCAGTCGAGGTCGAGGAACTTGCCGTGCCTCGACACGCCCGTGACGGTCAGCCCGCCGAGCGCGCTGACCGGCGGGTCGAACGTCTTGAGAGCCTGGAACGCGACCACGTCGACGCCCAGGATGGTGCGGCCCACCGCCTGCTCGCGCAGGAACCCGGCCAGTGACTCGACTTCGGGAAGCTCCGGCATGCCACCAGGGTACGGCGCGCACCACACTGTCCACAGCCTGTGGAAATCTTTCTAGGGCACGTCCCAGAACGCCAGCTCGTGCGCCATCCCCTCGACGAAGAGGGCCTCGGCCCGCGCCGGATCCGGAGCGGCCTCGTCGATCATCTCGCCGATCCGCCCGGCCAGGGCCGCGAAGCCGGGATCGGCGTAGGTGTCCACCCAGGCCCGATATCGCGGCTCGGCGGGCGGATTCTCCGCCAATATCCGGCCAAGCGTCGAATATCCCCACATACAGGGATAAAGCGCCGCAAGCCCTCCGGCATAGTCCGCCGCCGACTCCAGCAGGAACGACGTGTACGCCGCGCACGCCGGCCCCTTGCGAGCCCCCTCCAGATCGGCCCCGAACCCCGCCGACAACGACCGGTGCAGGTCCAGCTCGTCATGGAAGGTGGCGTGGGCCAGGTCCACGAGATCCCCCAGGTGCGCGGCGGGGGCCTGCCAGGCCAGCCGCGCGAAGACCCGTACGTAGTCGTGCAGGAACAGGTAGTCCTGCTCCAGCCACGAGCGGAACACCGGCTCGGGCAGATCACCACGGCCGATGCCCACCACCGTGGGATGCGCCAGCTGGGCTTCCAGGAGCGGCCGTCCGACTGCGTGCAACTTCTCCGCAATGCTCATGAACCGCACGTTAGTGTCAAAGCATGAAAGCCACGATCGCGGAGGAACTCCTGCTGCTCGCCTTCAGCGAGGACGAGGGCAAGCAGCTGATCAGCGCCCTGCAGCTCGACGCCGCGCTCGGGGGCGCCGTCCTGGCCGAGCTGGCCGTCAACGAGCGGATCAGCCTGTCGGACACGAAGGTGGCGGTCCTGGACCCCACGCCCCTCGGCGACGAGGAGCTCGACACGGCGCTGGCCCGGATCGCGGCCGAGAACAAGGAGCGCAAGCCCGCCTGGTGGGTCCAGAAGCTCTATTCCGCCAAGCTGCGCAGGCGCCTGCTGACCAGGCTGGCCGAGGCGGGCGTGCTGACCGAGGAGCGGGGCAAGGTGCTCGGCGTCTTCCCCACCACGCGCTGGCCGGAGGCCGACGGCTCGGTGGAGGCCGAGGTCAGGGAGCGCGTGGCCGGCGCGCTCGGCGGCACCGACCCCGACGCCCGCACCGCCGTCCTCATCGCCGTGATGCACGCGGCCAAGCTCGACCGCAAGGCGTTCCCGGGAGCCGACAAGGAACGCGTCAAGGAGATCGCCGAAGGCGCGTGGGCGGGCGACGCCGTCGCCAAGACCATCGCGGCGATCAACTCGGTCATCATGATCACCGCGACCACCGCGGCCGTCACCGCCACGATCAGCTAGCGATTGATCGGGAGGTGCGGCGACAGCCCGCGCCGGACCTCAGCCCGCGTCGATGATCTCCTTCGGCACCGGCTTGTCCTCGGCCAGCGCGTTGAAGAGGTCGAGTGCCTTCTCTCGGTCCCACTTGACCGCCGTGCCGCCGTCGACGCTCTCGTTGCCGCCGAACGGCACGACCGTGGTCACCGGGCTGTCGCCCATGGCCAGGCCCAGCGAGAGCATGTCGAACGCCCCCGTGCCCTCGTCGACCAGGACCGCCTCGGTGGCGCTCATGGCCAGCGGGATCGAGGTGAAGGGGTTGATCAGGACACCGGGACTGGCCGCCTTCTTCACCACGGCCGACAGGAACTGACGCTGGCGCTTGGTGCGCTCGAAGTCGGGCAGCGCGCCGCCCTTGCGGGTGCGTACGTAGCCGAGGGCCTGGTCGCCGGTCAGGACCTGCTTGCCCTTCTTCAGCTTGAGCCCCGCCTTGGGGTCGTTGACCGCCGCGCGGACGTCGATCTCGACCCCGCCGACCGCGTCGACGATGTCCACGAAGCCCGCGAAGCCGATCTCCATGTAGTGGTCGACCCGCACGCCCGTGACGGTCTCGACGGTCTTGACCAGCAGGCTCGGCCCGCCGATGGCGTAGGCGGCGTTGAGCTTGTGGCGGCCCTTGCCCGGGACGGTGACCGCCGAGTCGCGCGGCAGGCTGACCAGTGTGGGCTTGTCGCCGGCGTCGGAGACGTGCAGCAGCATCATCGAGTCGGTGCGCTGGCCGGCCGCGCGGCCGGTGGCGAGCTTGCGGCGCTGGGCGGCCGACAGGCCCTCGCGGCTGTCGGAGCCGACGAGCAGCCAGTTGGTGCCCGGGGTGTCGGCCACCCGGCCCTCGTAGTCGTCGAGCGCTTTGTCGATGCCGCCCAACCGCGAGTCGATCCAGAAGAACAGGCCGATGGCCACGACCAGAAGCAGCGCCACCAGGACGGCGATGATCCGCAGGATCACACGGCCCGACGGCCGCCGCCGCGGTGGCCGGGGACCGGAGGGAGCGTGCTCCTTGGAACGCCCCAACGGCTTCACGGGGCCGCCGCCCGAGCGTTGCCGGCCGTACACGCGCCCGCCGGACCGAGGAGGGTCGCCGGCGGGCGGCCCCATGGGCGAGCCCCCGGGCGGAGCGGACGGGCGCTGGTGCGCGGGCGCACCGCCGGACCGCAGACCGCCGTCCTGCCTAGGGGGCAGCGGGCGGCCGTCACCAGGCGAGCGCATGGCTCGCGTCCGCTCGTCCTCAGACACTTCGCTCTTCTTCCCCTCGGTTGCCATAGACGCTACGTCGATCCATCGGCCAGTGAAGACCCGTCCTCAAGCTTTTCCCACGGAAAAGTACGCACAGCTTGCAAGTAGCCACTCCGGAAACATAGACGCGATTCCGGTCGTTACGTTTGTGGACGACTTCTAGCGAAAGGATGATCGTGTCCGCCTCGGACCCATGGAGTAGTCGCCCGTGCACGAGCACGGGTTCCCCTGAGAGCTCACTGCGGTGAGCGCTTATCTGGGCCTCATTGCCCTCTTCCTTCTCACCGCGGCGACCGGCTACTTCGTCGCCCAGGAGTTCGCCTACGTGGCCGCCGACCGGGCCGTCCTGCGTGAGCAGGCCGCCGCCGGCGACAAGGCCGCGGCCAAGGCCCTCCAGGTCACCTCCCGCCTCTCGTTCATGCTCTCGGGCGCGCAGCTGGGCATCACGGTCACGGCGCTGATCGTCGGCTTCCTGGCCGAGCCCGCCATCGCCACCCTGGTACGGCCCTGGCTGGTCGAGGCCGGGCTGTCCGAGGGGGTCATCGCCGGACTGTCGGTGACCATCGGCGTCTTCGTCGCGACCGTGGTCCAGATGGTCCTGGGCGAGCTGGCGCCCAAGAACCTCGGCATCGCCCGGCCTGAGGCCGTCGCCAAGTTCCTGGCCTCCTCGACCCTGGTCTACCTCGCCGTCGTCGGTCCCGTGGTCCGCCTGTTCGACTCGGCGGCCACCGGGCTGCTCAGGCGCGTCGGCATCGATCCCGTCGAGGAGGTGGAGCACGGCGCGACCCCCGAGGAGCTCTCGCGGATCATCGCCGAGTCCACCCAGGCGGGCGAGCTGCCACCGCGGCTGTCGGAGCTGCTGGAGCGGGCGCTGGAGTTCGGCGACCGCATCGCCGAGGAGATCATGGTGCCCCGCCCCCGCGTCGTGGCGCTGCGCGACTCCCAGCCGATCTCCGAGCTCATCGACGCCATGCGCGAGTGCGGCCACTCCCGCTACCCCGTGCTCCGCGACGACGGCGACGTCGTGGGCGTGACCGGCGTCCGCGAGCTGCTGGCGTCCGGCCTGGAGGAGGGCCGGATCAGCGACGTCACCCGGCCCGCCCCCATGGTGCCCGACTCGCTGCCGCTGCCCGCGGTGCTCGGGCAGATGCGCACGGCCAAGGACGACATCGTCTGCGTCATCGACGAGTACGGCGGCCTGGCCGGCGTCATCACCATCGAGGACCTGGCCGAGGAACTGGTCGGCGAGCTCGTCGACGAGAACGACCCCGAGCCGCTCGGCGCGGTCGAGCGGCCCGACGGCGTCTGGGACGTGCCCGGCCGGCTCCGGCTGGACGAGGTCGAGCGCGCCACCGGCATCGCGCTGCCCGAGAGCGACGACTACGACACCCTCGCCGGTCTGGTGCTGGCCAAGCTCGGCCGGCTGCCCGACGCGGGTGACACCGTGATCGTGCGCACCACGCCCGAGACCGACCCGTTCGCCGAGGACGGCGACGAGCACCTGGCCGAGCTGACCGTGCTCTCCCTCAACCGACGGGTGCCCGACTGGGTGCGGCTGGCCCCGGTGCGACACGCGGAGGCCGCCCGATGACGCTGATCCTGCTCAGTATCGCGCTACTGATCTTCAACGCGGTGTTCGTGGCCGCCGAGTTCGCCTTCGTCTCCTCCCGGCGCCACCGCCTGGAGGAGATGGCGAGCGGCGGCAACCGCCTGGTCAGGATCACCGCGAAGTCGGCGGTGGGCGGCGGCCGGCGGCTGTCGCTCATGCTGGCCGGCGCGCAGCTCGGCATCACGCTCTGCACGCTGGGCCTCGGCTTCGTCACCGAGCCCGCGATCGAGCACTTCCTGGAGCCGGTCTTCGGCGCGATCGGGGTGCCGGAGCCGCTGCAGGTGCCGATCTCGCTGACCATCGCGTTGGCGCTGGTGACGTTCCTGCACATGGTGATCGGCGAGATGGCGCCCAAGTCGTGGGCCCTGACGCATCCCGAGCAGGCGGCCCTGGTGCTGACGCTGCCCTTCCGCGCCTTCGTATGGGTCATGACCCCGCTGCTGTCGACGCTGAACGGCCTGACCAACCTGATCCTGCGGGTCTTCGGCGTCCAGCCGCGTAACGAGCTGGCCACCACCAGGACCCCGCGGCAGCTGGCCATGCTGGTCGGCGAGTCGGGCCGGATGGGCCTGCTCGACCGGGAGGAGCACGACCTGCTCACCCGGGCGCTGCGGCTGCAGGCCGAGGGCATCGAGCGGCTGATGGTGCCGATCGACCGGGCCGTCATGGTCCCGGCGTCGGCCGACACGATCCGCATCAAGAAGGCCGCCCGGGACAGCGGCCACCTGCGGCTGCTCGTCGGGTCCCCCGGTGACGTCCAAGGGGTCCTGCACGTCCGCGACGCGCTGCTCCAGCCCGACCGTACGGCCGGCGAGCTCGTCCGGCCCGTGCCCGGGCTGGGCGGCGCCACGCAGGTGCCAGAGGCCGTCACAGCGCTCCAGGAGGCGCGGGCGCACCTGGCTCTGGTCACCGGGCAGGACGGCGCGGTCGTGGGCATGGTGACGCTCACCGATCTGCTCGGCGAGCTGCTCGACACGCGCGCGATGGCGGCCTGACCAAGTCGGCGCGCGATAGCGGGCTGAACCGAGGACTGTCAGAAACAACCCGCCCGGCCGATGGCGATCCGAAAGTGACTGCCACCGGCCGGGCCCACATTCCGCACGCGAGCCTGAGCAGGCGGTAGAAGGAGCGAGCTGGACGAGGTCGGCGACGGCGGTGATATCGGTCAGGACGGCCCGATGGAGCCCTCCTCGTTGTCCACCAGCTCGCATGCCGCCACGGGGCCGTTGGAGATACGGGCCCAGATGCTGGCGATGCGATCGTCGTCGGAGACGTTGAGCTCGATCACCGCTGTCTGCCCGCGCCCGACCACGCGGGGGTCGATGGTGAAGCCGTTCTCCTCCTGGCTCTGCGGTGCGGGCGGAACGGCCAAGGGCGCCTCCTGCGCGGACAGCAGGCTCGTGCTGCGCGGTTGCGGGCTGCACCGCTTGCCTGACGGGACGAAGTCCACGACCGCGTTCACTCCCATGCGGCTCAGATCCTCTCGCAGGCCCTCGGGATCTCTGGCTTCGGTGAACGTGACGTGGATCGTGCCGTCGCCCAGCTTGGTGATGGCGTAGGCGGGCGTGCCACCGATGATCTGGGTGGCGGCGACCACCAGCGCGGCGGCCGCCGTCATCACCGGGATCAGGATCGCCGGGCGGGGCAGCCGGAACCTGGGCCTGGCCGGGCGGACCGTGTGATGGATCTCCGCCATGACGAACTCCTTGAGCTCCTGGCGCCGCCGCTCCGACAGCACGGGGTCCACTTCGGGTAGCACGTTCTCGCCCCACTCGGCGCGCTCGTTCGCGTCCATATGTCAGACCTCCCTCATGACCCGGGTCACGGTCACCTGCTGTGCCGGCCGCTCCGCACGCCGCAGCAGGGCGTAGGCCCGCCGTAGCGCGGCCACCCGCTCGGCGTCGTCCAGCCGTCCCGCCACCTCCTCGGCGAAGTCGGCGACTTGGTCGTTTCTCGGCATCCGGGCCAGGGCGTTGTCGTACCGCCGGGACGCGCGCCTGGTGTTGCGCGCCACGTTGGTGGCGATGCCCAGGAGCCAGGGCCGCAGGCTGCCGCCGTCGGCGTCGATGCGCCCACGCAGCCGCCATGCTTCCAAGAAGGTCAGGGACATCACGTCCTCGGCGGTCGACCAGTCGCCGGTCAGCCGGAAGGCGTGGTTGTACACCGTCCGGGCGAACTCGTCGTACAGCTGTCCGAACGCGTCCGCGTCCCCGTCCCGGATCCGGGCTCGTGTCGCCATGTCCATACTCAAGACCTGTTCGCAGCCTGCTCGGGGTTCCGAGATTTTCCGGACGAATTCAGATCATCGCCAGAGCGACGCTGGGGGGAACACGGGAGGCCCGTACCGCCGGGTAAATGCCGGCGATCAGGCTGACGGTGAGCGTGGCGGCCAGGGTGCCGCCGATCACCCAGGGCGGCACCACCGCGGGCCACCCCTGCATAAGCGCGTACGCCATGGTGACGAGCACCCCGATGACCAGTCCGCCGCCTCCGCCGATCACCGACAAGATGAGGGATTCGGTGAGGAACTGCATGCGGATCTGGCCCCGCGTGGCGCCGAGCGAGCGGCGCAGGCCGATCTCCCGCCGCCGTTCGAGCACCGAGATCACCATGGTGTTGGCCACCCCCACACCGCCGACCAGGAGCGCGACCGCACCCAGGCCGAGCAGCAGGCCGGTGAACGTGCCCGCGGCGGCCGCCCGGGCCGCGAGCGCGTCCGACGGCCGGGAGACCGCGACGTGTTCGGGGTTCTCCGGGTTCACGGTGCGTGCCAGCAGGGCCCGTACGGCCTCCACCGACTCCTCCGCCGACCGTTCGTAGATGGTCGTCGGGTGCCCGTCGAACTGGAAGTACTTCTGTGCGGCGGCGAAACCGATCAGCGCGGAGCGTTCGATCTCGGGAGCCAGCGGCATCGGGCCGAGGATACCGATCACCGTGAACCACCGGTCGCCGATCCAGACCCGCATCCCCGTACCGGTGACGCCGAGCCGTTCCGCGGCCACCGAGCCGAGCACCACCGCGGGATAGCGTGCGGTGGCCTCGTTGAGCCAGGAGCCCGCCCGCACCTGACCGTCGAGGGTGGACAACAGGTCGAAGGTGGCGGCCTGCACCGTGATCCCGCCGGTCAGTTCCTTGGGGATCCGGTCGGTGCGCCGGATCGCCACCGCGATGGTTCCAGTGGCGCCGGCATGGCGCACCGCTTCCACCTCACGCACCATCGCGACCGCGCGGGCGGGCAGTCGCGCCTCCTCGCCCGAGAAGGTGCTGCCCGCCTCCACCCGTAGCAGGCCGGTGCCGAGCCGATCGAGCTGCCGCATGAGCTGTTCCTGTCCGGAGGCCGAGATGCCGATGACCGCGATCATGGTGGCGATGCCGATGGCGATGCCCAGTGCCGACAGGAACACGCGGCCTGGCCGGGTCCGCAGCCCCGCGCCGCCGACCCTGAGGACATCGCGCAAGCGCAGCCGCGACGGCGCGGGGACAGTCGTGCTCATCACGCCTCCCCCGGGCCGCTCTTGATCAGCGCCGCCACCTGCCGACGCCCGGCGCCCGGCCCGTCATCGGAGACGATGCGCCCGTCACGCACGCGCACCCGGCGCGGAGCCCAGGCGGCGATCTCCGGGTCGTGGGTGATGACGACCACCGTCGTGCCGTCGGCGTGCAGATCGCGCAGCAGGCTGAGCACCTCGGTCCCGGCGGACGAGTCGAGGTTGCCGGTCGGCTCGTCGGCCAGCAGGAGCGGCGGGTCGCCGACCACAGCGCGGGCGATGGCGACGCGCTGCTGCTCTCCGCCGGACATCTGCTGGGGATGGTGGCCGAGCCGGTGGCCCAGACCCACGCGCCGCAGCGCCTCTTCGGCCCGGCTCCGGCGCTCACGCAGCGGGCGTCCGGAGTACAACAGCCCGTCCGCCACGTTGTCCAGTGCCGACGTGCCGACGGCCAGGTGGAACTGCTGGAAGACGAACCCGATGCGGGAGGAGCGCAGCCCGGACAGTTGCCGGTCCGACAGCTCGGCGACAGAGAAGCCGTCGATTCTCACGGTGCCCGAAGTCGGCCGGTCCAGGGTGCCGATCAGTTGCAGCAGCGTGGACTTGCCTGAGCCGGACGGGCCGACGATGGCCACCAGCTCGCCTTCCTCGACGATGAGGTCCGCGCCGCGCAGGGCGTCCACGGAGCCGTTGTAGCGCTTGGTGAGGCCATGTGCCTCGATGACCCTTCTCACGACGCGGGCACCCTGACCTTCGTCCCGGCTCGCAGCCCTGGTGCCGAGACCTCCACACGGCCGCCGCCATAGGCTCCGGTCTGCACGCTCACGGTCCGCCGGGCCTCGCCCGGCTCGACCACCTCGACGCCGAACCCGCCGTCGCGCAGCGCCAGCAGAGCCTCGATCGGCACGCTGAGGACGTCCTCGCGGCGCTCGCTCTCCAGCGTCACCGTGACCGGCGCCTGGTCCTTGTCGAATGCCTTGCCCTTCTTCCCGCCGCTCAAGGCGATCTCCACGTCCACGGTGCTCTCCTCGCCCTGCTGAGAAGCGGACGCCTTCCGTACGACGGGGCCTACGCGGATCACCTTTCCCTTGACGGTCTTGCCGCCCGGCAACTCGGCCGAGACCTGGGCACCCTGGCGCACCAGGTCCTGTCTGTCGACGTCGAGGTCGAGATGCACGACCTGCCGCGTACTGGACGCGGTGAGCACCTCCGCGTTCGGCCCCATGAGGTCGCCGACGGCGGCCGTCACCCTCGTGACCCGCACTGTGCCGGGCAGGAACACCACCTGGGAGGCGTCCACCACGCCGGTCCTGTTCCACCCCCGGTCCTTCTGCCAGGCCCGTACGGCCTGTGCCGTCGCATAGGAGAAATGCCGGTCGACCGTCATGTCGTCGCCGTATCCGAGCGCCTTGAGGCCTCTTTCCAGTTGCAACACGTCCGGCCCATCGGTGACCCCCTGCCGGAGCGCGCGGTAAAGCGGCACGTCGCCGCGCATGAGCACGGTCCAGCGCCGGTCGGCGGCGAACAGGGCGCCACCCTGCCTGACCGTGGCCTCCGGCCGGGGCACCCAGGTGATCATGCCGGCGGCCCCGGTCCTGATCCGGCGTTCTCCGGTGAAGGTCAACGTGCCCTCCACCGACACGGTGTCGACGAGATCACCTCGTATGACCTCGGCGGTGGCCACGGGCACGGCCTGGGCCACGGGCGTCTCCCGCCCACCGGTGAAGGCCGTCGCCGCCCCCGCTGCTGCGGCGAGAACCGCCACGACGGCGGCCACCACGACGGAGCGCTTCACTGGCCACCGGCCTCGGCGGAGCATTCCTTCATCGCCGCGTCGAACTTCGTCTGATCGCCGCCGTTGAAATCGGGGCCGGGCATCTTGCCGTCGGGGCCCGGATCGGGGAAGTCGATGCCGTGTCCGCGCATGCACTTCGCAAGCCGGGTCATGCGGTCGAGATAGGCCGGGTCTTTTCCGTCGATCGTTTTGGCCACGCCCTGCATCTCCTTCTCGCACGCCTTGCCCGCCTCTTCGGGGATCTGCGTTCCGCCCGCGGGAAGCTGCTTGGGGTCATCGGGGAAGTTCTTGACACCGTGCTCGCGCAGACACTTGGCGTACTTGAGGTAGGAGTCGTTCGCGGCCGAGGTCGTGGGGGCCCCGACGGCGTCACCGCCGGCGGGCTGGGCGCTGCCGCAGGCCGTGGCCAACGCCAGCAGGGGAACCGTCAGCAGGAGTGCGACTCGTCGCATGGGGTGCGCTCATTTCCAGGCCAGGGAGCGGCTTTCGCTCCTTCACCCCATGTCCTGTCCGCTGCCTCCGCCGGGTTCCCGACATTCTCGGCGCCGGACCCCATGCGGTCACTTGTGCGGACACGCGTGTGGACGAGGACGCCTGGAGGGAGGCTGGAAGGTCACCGGGGGGGCGGCGCGGGCGTGGTGACGCTCGCCGACCTGCTCGACACGCGCGATGGCGGCCTGACCAAGTCGGCGCGCAATAGCGGCCCCAACCCCAGGAATGTGGTCAAAAACACACCGCCCGGCCGATAGCCATCCGAAAGTGGACTGCAACCGGCCGGGCCTACATTCCGCCCGAGGGCGTGAGCAGTACACAGGTTCTTGGAAAAGAAGAAGCCCCGGCTCTTGCGAACCGGGGCTGTCTTTCGTCAGTGTGGGTCTGCCGAATTCTTCGGCTGAACCGCGAGGTGGGCGAGGAGGGATTTGAACCCTCACGTCCTTTCGGACACACGGACCTGAACCGTGCGCGTCTGCCGTTCCGCCACCCGCCCTGAGTGGGTGCTGAGAAACAGTAGCACGGAACAGCCGCTGGTACTGAACCCGGATACGATCGCATAAGACACGGGAGCGGAGGAGCTGGGCGCGACAGCCGACGAGCGCCGGGATCACCGCGACGGTGGGACGAGCGGGCACCAGGCGTGAGAGCGTCTGTAGGCCGCGATCATATGCACGGAGGAAGGGAGGTACCCGGTGGGAGTCCTTCAGCGCTTCGAGCGAAGGCTCGAAGGCTTGGTTGAGGGGGCCTTTGCGCGGGCGTTCAAATCTGACCTTCAGCCGGTCGAGGTCGCCAGCGCGGTTCAGCGGGAGATGGATGAGCGTGCGGCGATCGTCGCACAGGGTCGCACGCTCGTGCCCAACGACTTCGTGGTCGAGCTTTCCACGACCGACAGCGAACGGCTTGAGGTCTACGCCGACAGCATCAGCCACGAGCTGGCCAACCTCGCCAGGGAGTACGCCAAGGAGCAGGGCTACTCCTTCGTGGGACCGGTCCGGGTCCGTTTCGAGACCGCCGCCGACCTGGCTGTGGGATTGTTCCGCATCAGGTCAGGCGTCATCCGCGGCGCGACGGTGGAGCAGGACGAGATTCGCCAGCCGGCGAGCGATCTGCCTCCGTCGAGGCCCAACGCGTTCGGCGGGCGGCCCAGGCTGCTCGTCTCCACCCAGGACGACCCTCAGGGCGATCGCTCCTACGAGCTCACCACTCCGGTGACCTTGCTCGGAAGGGGCACCGACTGCGATCTTCGTCTGGTAGATCCTGGGGTCTCACGTCATCACGCGGAGCTGCGCGTCGAGGGGCAGCAGGTCCACCTGGTCGATCTCGGATCGACCAACGGCACATTCGTCAACGGCCAGCCGGTACGCAGGATCGAGCTCCAGAACGGCACGCGAGTGACTCTGGGGCGTACGACACTGGTGTTCCGGCGCGATTGAGGGTAGACAGACGGTCCATGTCCGAGCTCACGCTGCTGCTGATCCGGCTCGCCTTCCTGGCGGTGCTGTGGTTCTTCGTCATTGCCGCAGTCGGCGTGATCCGGACTGACTTGTTCGGATCACGCACGGCCCCCGCCGGCCCGCGTAAGAGCGCGAAACCATCCAAACCAGTGGCAAAGCCGAAGAACAAGAAAGGCGAGCCACGCCAGCTTGTCGTGACAGGTGGCCCGCTCCAAGGCACCACCATTAACCTCACGGAGACGCCCATCACCATTGGCCGGGCGAACGACGCCACGCTCGTAGTCAGCGATGACTACGCTTCCAGCCGACATGCCCGGCTCTTTCCCCAGGACGGTCAGTGGATCGTGGAAGATCTCGGTTCGACCAACGGCACGTATCTCGACCGCTCGAAAGTCACCCGCCCGACCCCGGTGCCGCTCGGTGTTCCGATCCGTGTCGGCAAGACAGTCATTGAATTGCGCAAATGACCATCGCACTCCGCTACGCCGCCCGCTCGGACGTCGGCCTCCTCCGCGAAGGAAACGAGGACTCGGCGTACGCTAGCGGCCGCCTGCTCGCCGTCGCCGACGGCATGGGCGGGCACGCACACGGCGAGGTGGCGAGCTCCGTCGCCATCGCCGCAATGGCCACCCTTGAGGAGGCCCAGCAGGGCGGTGACCTGCTCAACGCCATCGAGGCAGCCGTACGCGACGCCAATCGCAAGCTGCACGAGATGGTGGGCCGGGACCCGAGCCTCAAAGGCATGGGCACCACACTCACCGCCATGCTCTGGAACGGCACCCAGGTGGCCCTGGTGCACGTCGGCGACTCGCGCGCCTACCTGCTCAGGCGCGGGGAGCTCTACCAGATCACCCATGACCACACACTGGTGCAGCAACTGGTCGACGACGGGCGCATCACGCCCGAGGAGGCCGCGACGCATCCGCAGCGCTCGATCCTGTTGCGGGCGCTCGACGGCAGCGGCGAGGTCGATCCCGACCTCACGCTGCGCGAGGCGCAGGTGGGCGACCGCTACCTCCTCTGCTCCGACGGGCTGTCGGGTGTGGTGAGCGCGGAGACGCTGCACGCCACGCTGACCAACATCGACGACCCCGAAGAGGTGGTACGCCAGCTCATCGACCTGGCCAACCGGGGCGGCGGGCCCGACAACATCACCTGCGTGCTGGCCGACGTGCTGGAGATCACCGACGGGCAGCAACCGCCCACCGACGCGGCCGTCGTCGGCGCGGCGGGCATGAACCGCCTGCGGTCGAGCCCCCAGGACACCTCCCCGGGGCGCGACGGCACGGTGACCGCGCCCCAGCCGGTGATCACTGACGACGACTACGAGCCGGGCGCCCAGGCGTCCCGGCGGCCGGTCAAGCGTCGTCGGGTGTGGCCCGTGCTGGTCTCCGTGCTGGGCTTCGGGGCCGCCGTGGTGGGCGTCGGAGGTTACTTCGGCTGGCAGTGGACCCAGGAGCAGTTCTTCGTCGGAGCCAGGGGCGACGAGGTCGTCGTGTTCCAGGGGATCCAGCAGGAGGTGGGCCCGTTCCAGTTCTTCTCGGTCGCACAGCACACCGGCAAGCCCTTGTCCAAGCTCTCTCCCCCCGACCAGGCGCTGATCAAGGACGGCATCGAGGTCACGAGCGTCGCTGAAGGCATGACGAGGATCAATGGTTTGAAGTTCACGACAGAGCAGAAGGCGACGACGCCGCCCGCGAGCGCGTCGCCGTCCCCCACCGCGACGAAGACGCAGCAGTAGATGAGCGAAGTCGCCGCCTCCCCCATCCCCATGCCCGCCAAGCGGCGTGGGGCCCAGTTGGCGATGCTCGCGTTCGCGGTGGCCATCGTCATGGGGGCCTATGCCAACGTGGGTCTGGCCATCGACGGCCAGATCCCCTCGGGCATGCTGACCTACGGCTTGAGCCTGGGCGGCCTGATGCTGGCCGCGTACCTGGTGCTCGCCAAGTTCGCCCCCTGGGCCGATCCGCTGATCCTGCCGCTGGTGACGCTCATCAACGGGCTGGGCCTGGTGATGATCTTCCGGCTCTCCGAGTCCGATTCGACCCTGCCGTCCGCCAAGCTCGCCTCACCCAGCTCCCAGCTGCTGTGGACGTTCATCGGCGTCCTGCTGTTCAGCCTCACCCTGATCTTCCTGCGCGATCACCGCGCGTTGCAGCGGCTCACCTACACCGCCGGCGCGCTGGGCCTGTTCCTGCTGGTCTCGCCGCTGATCCCGTTCCTCGGGCAGGAGATCAACGGCGCCCGCATCTGGATCGGCATCCCCGGCCTCGGCCAACTCCAGCCCGCCGAGTTCGCCAAGCTCGCGCTGGTCGTCTTCTTCGCCGGCTATCTGGTGGCCAAGCGCGACGTGCTCGCCCTCGCCGGGCGCCGGCTGCTGTTCATCGACCTGCCGCGCGCCCGCGACCTCGGCCCCGTGCTCATCACCTGGGGCGTCAGCCTGGGCGTCCTGGTCATGCAGAAGGACCTGGGGTCCTCGCTGCTGTTGTTCGGCACGTTCGTCGCGATGCTCTACATCGCCACCCAGCGCAGTTCCTGGGTCATCATCGGCATCCTGCTCTTCGCGGGCGGCGCCATTCTGGCGGGCAGTGTCTTCAACCACGTCCAGCAGCGCTTCGAGGTCTTCCTCAACCCCGGCGATCCCGCGCTCTTCGACGCGGTCGGCGGCAGCGGGCAGCTCATGCAGGGCCTGTTCGCCATGGGGTCCGGCGGGATCCTCGGGACCGGGCTCGGCCAGGGCCACCCTGAGATCATCCCGCTGGCCTTCTCCGACTTCATCTTCGCCGCCACCGGCGAGGAGCTGGGCCTCACCGGGCTGATGGCACTGCTCATGCTCTACGCGCTGCTCGTCGAACGCGGCCTGCGCACCTCGATCGCGGCTCGCGACCCGTTCTCCAAGCTGCTGGCGGCCGGCCTGTCGTTCCTGCTGGCCTGGCAGATCTTCATCATCGTCGGCGGCGTCACCAACCTCATCCCCCTGACCGGCCTGGTCACCCCGTTCATGTCCCAGGGTGGTTCGGCACTGCTGTCCAACTGGATCCTTATCGCGCTCTTGGTACGCATGTCAGATGCGGCGCGGCGGCCCCCGCCCCAGGCGATCCAGAACGAAGGAATGACGCAGGTGTTCCAGCGATGAACGGTCCGATCAAGCGTGCGGCCGTGGCCTGCCTGGCCATGTTCGCGCTACTGATGATCAACGTGAACTACCTCCAGGCGGTTCGCGCCGAAGGCCTGTCCGAGGACGCCCGCAACACCCGCAACTACTTCGAGCGCTACGCGGTGCAGCGGGGGCGCATCACGGCGGGCGGCAAGGTGATCCTCGCCCAGTCCAAAGAAGCCTCGGGCGACTTCAAGTTCCTCAGGGAATATCCCGACGGCAAGCTCTACGCCCACATCACCGGCTTCTTCTCGCCCGAGAGCGCTTCGGGCATCGAGTCGGCCCGCAACAGCCTGCTCGACGGCTCCAGCCCCGACCTGCTGCTGCGGCGCAGCATCGACCTGTTCACCGGCGAGCCCACCAGGGGCGCCAACGTCGACCTCACGATCAATCCGAAGGCGCAGAAGACCGCCTACGACGCGCTACGGCAGAGCGGCAAGCGGGGCGCCGTGGTCGCGCTCAACCCCAAGACGGGCGCGATCCTGGCGATGGTCTCGCTGCCCACCTACGACCCCGCCGAGCTGTCGGGCACCGACAAGGGCAAGGTGTTCAGCCGCTACGACGAGCTGGCCAAGGAGAAGTCCCAGCCGCTGCTCAACCGCAACATCGACCGCACCTACCCGCCCGGCTCCACCTTCAAGGTGGTCACCGCCGCGGCGTTCCTGGAGGACGACTCCAGCCGCGGCCCCGACACGGTGGTCGACGCCCCGCAGTCGCTGGCGCTGCCCGGCACCTCCGTCAGACTGCCCAACTACGGTGGAGCGGCCTGCGGCGGCGGCCAGGTGCCGCTGGTCTTCGCGCTCGAGAAGTCCTGCAACACGCCGTTCGGCAGCATGGGCATGGACCTCGGCTACGACAAGATGCGGGAGCAGACCGAGAAGTTCGGCATGGGCCAGCAGCTCGGCATCCCGATGTCGGTGGCCAGGAGCGACTTCGGCAAGAAGGAGGACCAGGCGGCGGTCGCCATGGCCTCCATCGGCCAGCGCAGCAACCAGATGACGCCGCTGCAGATGGCCATGATCGCCGCGGGCATCGCCAACGACGGCACGGTGATGAAGCCGTACCTCGTGCACAAGATCACTGACGCCAAGGGTGACTCGGTCGACGAGGCCGAGCCCGAGGAGCTGACCGAGGCGGTCAGCTCCGAGACCGCCGGCAAGCTGCGCGAGATGATGGTGAGCGTGGTCGCCAACGGCACCGCCAACCAGGCGCAGGTCTCCGGCGTGCAGGTGGCCGGCAAGACCGGCACCGCGGAGACCTCCGACGGCCAGCCGCCACACGCGTGGTTCATCTCGTTCGCGCCGGCCGACGACCCGCAGATCGCGCTCGCCGTGCTGGTCGAGTCGGGAGCCGCCAACGTCGGCGCCGAGGCGACGGGCGGCGGCACCGCCGCGCCGATCGCCAGGGCCGTGCTGGAGGCGGTGCTGAACAAGTGATCAACGGTAACGTGCTCAATCATGCGGCTCGGTAACCGCTACCAACTGCTCTCCCGCATCGCCATGGGCGGTATGGGAGAGGTCTGGCGTGCCCGCGACGAGCTCCTCGGCCGCGAGGTGGCCGTCAAGGTGCTGCGCAGCCACATCTACGCCGACCCGGCGTTCCGCGAGAGATTCCGCAACGAGGCGCGCATCACCGCGGCGCTGGCCGACCCCGGCATCGCACAGATCTTCGACTACGGCGAGCAGGACAACGTCGCCTACCTCGTGATGGAGCTGGTGCACGGCGAGCCGCTTTCGGCCATCCTGGCGCGCAACGGCTCGCTGGGGCCCGAGGTGGCGCTCGACGTCCTCCATCAGACGGCCAAGGCGCTGCACGTCGCCCACTCCTCAGGGGTCATCCACCGCGACATCAAGCCGAGCAACCTGCTCGTCACGCCCGAGGGCGACATCAAGGTGACCGACTTCGGCATCGCCCGCGCCCTGGAGGCGGCCCCGGTGACCCAGTCGGGCACGGTCCTCGGCACCGCCCAGTACGTCAGCCCCGAGCAGGCGCAGGGCCTGCCGCTCACGCCCGCCACCGACCTCTACTCCCTGGGCATCGTGGCCTACGAGTGCCTGGCGGGGCGCACGCCCTTCCGCGCCGACAGCCAGGTGGCGATCGCGCTCCAGCATCTGAACGAGCAGCCGCCGCCGCTGGGCGTCGACGTGCCGGGCCAGGTGCGCGAGCTGGTCATGGCATTGCTGGCGAAGGAGGCGGCGCAGCGTCCCCAGTCGGCGCTGGAGCTGGCCGACCGGGCTTACGCTCTGCGCGAGTCACTGGCCGGCGCGGGGCAAGGCGTCGGGCAGGGCATCGAGCTCAGCATGCTGACCGACCCCGGCGGTTTCCGGGTGCGCGAACCCCACGACGGCGAGCCGACCGGCGGCCTTCTCCCGGCCACCACGGTGCGCGGGCCCGAGCAGCCGCCGCGGCCGGGGCGGCCAAGACGGCGCGGGCGCATCCGGGTCGTGGCGGCGGTCGCGACGGCGGGGTGTGCGGCCGCGGTGGGGTTCAGCGCCATGACGCTGGCGCAGCGCGACACGCCCGTCAGACCTCCCGAGGTCGCCGAGCCCACACCGACGGCGGTGCCGACGCCCACCCAACGGCCGTCAAAAACGAAGACACGGACTAGTCGACCCCCGGTGGTTACGGTGAAGTCAACGCGGCCGGTACCCTCGCCGTCGGCTACGGTAAGCAAGTCGGCTACGCCTACCAAACCGCCGACGCCGAAAGCCACTCCGACACCGACCCCGACTCCCACACCCACCCCAACGCCCACCACTACCCCGACAACTCCGACACCTAGCGCCTCCCCCGACCCGGGTGACACAAACCCGCCAAAGGAGGAGACGTGACGCGCCACGGGGTCGATGATGGACACCGGCGGCCCCCCGAGCAGGCCGGTACCCCAGATGAACGGTAAGGGACAGTGCAGGAAATGACTCAGCCTCGGCTACTCGGTGGTCGCTACGAGCTCGACGGTGTCGTCGGGCGTGGCGGCATGGCCGAGGTGTATCGCGCCCGAGACATCCGGCTGGACCGCATAGTCGCGATCAAGACCCTCCGCTCCGACCTCGCGCGCGACCACACGTTCCAGGCTCGTTTCCGCCGTGAGGCGCAGTCCGCCGCGTCGCTGAACCATCCGGCCGTGGTCGCGGTCTACGACACGGGCGAGGACGTCTCCGAGGGCGCCCCCGTGCCCTACATCGTGATGGAGTACGTCGACGGCCGGACGCTGCGCGACCTGCTGCGCGCGGACCGCCGGTTGCTGCCGGAGCGCGCGGTCGAGCTGGTCGACGGCATCCTGCGCGCACTCGACTACAGCCACCGCGGCGGCATCGTGCACCGCGACATCAAGCCGGCCAACGTGATGATCACCCGCGCCGGCGACGTCAAGGTGATGGACTTCGGCATCGCCCGCGCGATGGCCGACTCGGCCGCGACGATGACGCAGACCGCGCAGGTGATAGGGACCGCCCAGTACCTCTCGCCCGAGCAGGCGCGCGGGGAGCGGGTCGACGCCCGCAGCGACGTCTACTCGACCGGCTGCGTGCTGTACGAGCTGCTGACCGGCCAGCCGCCGTTCACCGGTGACTCACCCGTCGCGATCGCCTACCAGCACGTGCGCGAGGAGCCGATCCCGCCGTCGCAGATCGACCGCGAGATCCCCGCCTGGGCCGACGCGATCGTGCTCAAGGCGATGGCCAAGGACCCGGCTCACCGCTACCAGAGCGCCGGCGAGATGCGGGCCGACATCCAGCGGGCCATGTCCGGCATGCCGGTCGACGCCCAGACGATGGCGATGACCGGCAACTACGGTCAGGGCACGCGCATGATGACCGCGACCCAGTCGGCGGCCGACCCGGCCACGCAGCGCGGCGGGGTCCCGCCCTACGAATACTCCGACGGCGAAGGGGGCGGCCGCGGCGGCCGGCGCCGGGCCGGCAACGGCGGCGACAACAGGGCGCTCAAGACCGCGGCGTGGATCATCGTTCCGCTGCTGGTGATCGGCGCGTTCATCGGCATCGGCTACGCGTTCCTCAGCTCCAACGAGCCTCCGGCCGCCCAGACGGTCACCGTTCCGACGCTGACGACGCAGACCCAGAAATCCGCGCAGTCACAGCTGACGGCGCTCGGGCTGAAATTCGAGGTGGTCCAGGAGTTCAGCTCCGAGGACGACAAGGGCACCGTGATCAAGACAGATCCGGACGGTGGCACCGAGGTGCCCAAGGAGTCGACGGTCAAGCTGTTCGTGTCCAAGGGGCCCGAGCAGGTCAAGGTCCCCGACGGGCTGATCGGGGCGACGACCGAGGACGCCAACCAGATCCTCGAGGAGCTGGGGCTGAGCTCCACGGTCAAGACCAAGGTCTCCAGCAAGCCGCAGGGCAAGGTCATCGAGACCGATCCCAAGGTCGGCGAGCAGATCGAGAAGGGTGGCACCGTCACCCTGTTCGTGCCCAAGGAGATGACGGCCGTCCCGAGCGTGATCGGGCTGACCGAGCAGGACGCGAGCAAGGTGCTCAAGGGTGCCGGCTTCAAGGTCAGGGTGGTGACGCAGGCCAGCGACCAGCCCGAGGGCACGGTCATCCAGCAGAACCCCCAGGAGGGCGCCAAGCTCAACCCCGGCACGGCCATCACGATCGTCGTCTCCACGGGTCCCGACACCACGCCCACGGAGCAACCGACGGCCGACCCCGAGCCGTCTGTCCCGACCGACGAGCCCACCCAGGAGGATCCGCCGATCGAGGACGACCCGATCGGCGACGACTTCAGCGGCTGACGAGCCCAGGCCGGCCGAGACAGACCGGTTGAGCCAGGCCGGTTGAGCCAGGCCAGTTGAGGGGGCCGCCTTCCCGTTCGGGAGGGCGGCCTCGCCGTTTTCCCAAGTCTCGGGGCGGCAGAACGTCCCCTGAGTCTCGGACAGCGAAAACGCCCCCGCCGCTCGGGGGCAACGGCGGGGACGTTCGTTGGTGAGTCGTCCGGTGGGAGCGGGGTGTTACACGATCGCGCGCAGCCAGTTGGCGAGGAGCCGGTGGCCGTGCTCCGACAGCACGGACTCGGGGTGGAACTGGATGCCCTCGACGGGCGCCTCACGGTGACGCAGGCCCATGATCACGCCGTCGGCGGTGCGGGCGGTCACGTCGAGCTCGGCGGGGACGGTGCCGGGGCGTACGGCGAGCGAGTGGTAGCGGGTCATGCGCACCGGGGAGGGCAGCGTGGCGAACACCCCCCGGCCGTCATGGGACACGGCGCTGGTGCGGCCGTGGACGAGCTCGGGGGCGCGCGAGACGGCGGCTCCGTAGGCGACGGCGATGGCCTGGTGCCCCAGGCAGACGCCGAGCAGGGGCAGCCCCTGGCGGGCCGCGTGGCGCACCAGGGGGACGCTGACGCCCGCCGCCTCCGGGGTGCCGGGACCGGGGCTGATGAGGACGCCGTCGAAGCCGTCGGCGTCGCCGACCCGTACGTCGTCGCGTGAGCGCACGTCACATGTGGCGCCCAGCTCGCGCAGATACTGCACGATGGTGTGGACGAAACTGTCGTGGTTGTCCACGACCAGCACTCCGGTCATCCGAATAGGGTCACCTCGTCGAGTGTCACGGCGGGCTCCAGCAGCGGGAACACCGCGAACCAGAGTACGGCCACCACGAGGGCGACCAGCACGGTGGCCACCAGCGGTTTGACACGCGTGTTGCCCGGCAGCCTGCGCCAGAGCCAGCCGTACATGTCAGTCCTTCCTGAGTTCGAGCCGCTTGAGCACCCCGTGGACGATGAGCCGCTGGGCTGCGGAGTATTCGGGATGGCAGGTGGTCAGCGTGATGACGGCGCGGGACGGGCGCGCGCCGGGTTTGCCGGGGACCGGCGCGATGACCTCGACCGCGTCGGGTTGCACGATCTCCTGCCTGGTCACCCGGTAGGTGTAGCGCGCGTCGTGGGCGTCAGCGATGATCTTGTCGCCGGGTCTCAGCTCGCCGATCCGCTTGAAGGGCGCGGCGTACGTGGTGCGGTGACCCGATATGACGAAATTTCCGATCTGTCCGGGTTGGGCGCTGCCGGGATAGTGGCCCGGCCCCTTCTTCAGATCCTCGGTGCTCACGCCCTCGATGACGGCGTAGCGGTAGTCGCGGCCGAGGCGCGGGATGCGCAGCATGGCCACGGCTTTGCCGAGCTGGATCTTCCCCAGGAGCGGCGTCCCAGCTGGGCGTTCCTCGGTCAGCTGGCGCTGCAGCAGCAGCTGCTGGTCCTCGGTGTAGGCGCCGGTTCCCCAGAGCAGATAGGCGCAGAACAGCAGGATTATCAGGCCCGCGGTGATGCTCGACTCCCCCACGGCCCGCAGCATGGCCCTCATTCGATCAAGCGTATGCGCGGTCGATCCATCGACCCGGGATCGCCATGTCATGCGCGTGGCGACTATCCTGGGCCCCGCTACGACTACGCTTACCGAAGAGCCTGTGGACGATCCGGAAGCCCAGGCCCTCAGCAGGAGTTACCAGTGCCCAAGTCCAAGGCTCGCAAGAAGGCGGTCTACACCCCGCCGCAGAAGTCACAGCAGGTCAAGGTCAGCCCGCGCTGGCTGGCTCCCACGATGGTCGCGGCATGGATCATCGGCGTCCTGTGGATCGCCACCTGGTATGTGGCGCCCAACGCCCCCTTCCTCGGTGACCTCCAGCAGTGGAACCTGCTGATCGGGTTTGTTTTCATCATTTTCGGAGTGGTGCTTTCCACCCGCTGGCGTTAGTTCTTTCCACAGTTTTTCCACAGGCTGGGGATGTCAGCCGGCGCTTGCCACGATGGACGCCGTCCGGACCAGCACGAGCACGCCGAGCACGGCCACCGCTCCCACGATCGTCAGCGCCTGCCAGAGGGCCCTGTTGGTCTTGGGGGCGTAGACCAGCGCGGCGGCCAGCAGGGTGCCCACGATCAGTCCGCCGACGTGGCCTGTCCAGCTGATGCGCAGCCCCGAGAACGCCGGCAGCACGAACGTGATCACCAGGTTGAGCACGATGACCACGGCGATGCCGCGCACGTCGAGGTTGAGCCGGCGACCCACCACGAAGACCGCCCCGAACAGGCCGAAGACCGCGCCCGAAGCTCCCACGGTCAGGGTGTTGACCGGGTCGAGCCACAGGTTGAGCACCGAGCCGCCCAGCGCGCTCAGCAGGTAGAGGGCCACGAACCTGCCGTGCCCGAAGGCCCGCTCCAGGTAGGGGCCGATGACGTAGATCGCCCAGCAGTTGAACAACAGGTGGATCAAGCTGGCGTGCACCACGGACGCCGTCAGCAGCCGGTGATACTGGTCAAGGTGGGCGACGCCGTTGGGCCACATGCCGAGCCCCATGTTGACCGAATTGCCGAGCAGCAGCGACGCGCCGAAGACCAGCACGTTGAGGGCCAGGATGGTCCAGGTCGCGTAGGGGGTGCGGACGACCGCGCCGCCGAAGGCGGTCTTCGCCTGCCGGATGCCCTTGTTGCCCTCGGCCACGCACTCGGGGCACTGGAAGCCGACGGCGGCGTCACGCATGCAGTCGGGGCAGATGGGCCGCTCGCAACGCTGGCAGCGGACCCAGGTCTCCCTGTCGGGATGCCGGTAACACGTCGGCACCGCCTCTGCGGGCTCTTGGTGAGGAGGGGGACTGGGCGGCTGGCTGGTCATGACCGCAGCCTATGGCCTGCCGGAGGGTGCCGCGTGTGCGGCGAATCCCCCTGCCCGGCCGCCCAGTCCGATCCCCTCAGCCTTGGACGCGGTCGATGGTGACCGACTCGATCACGACGTCCTCGAGCGGCCGGTCATTGCGGCCGGTGCGGGTCTTGGCAATGGCGTCAACGACGTCCTGGCCCTCGATGACCTCGCCGAAGATGGTGTGCTTGCCGTTGAGATGCGGCGTCGGCACGACCGTGACGAAGAACTGTGACCCGTTGGTGCCCTTGCCGAAGCGGATGCCCGCGTTGGCCATGGCCAGCAGGTAGGGCCGGTTGAAGTAGAGATCGGGATGGATCTCGTCGTCGAACTCGTATCCGGGGCCGCCGATGCCCTGACCGAGCGGGTCACCGCCCTGGATCATGAACCCGGAGATCACCCGATGGAAGATCGTGCCGTCGTAGTAGCGATCGGAGCTCTTCTCATTGGTGCCCGGGTGGGTCCACTCACGGCTGCCCTCGGCCAGCTCGACGAAGTTTTTCACTGTCTTGGGAGCCTGGTTAGGAAAGAGCTCCACCTTGATGTTGCCACGATTTGTCTGCAGGTTTGCGATCAGCTTCTCAGCCATGAGACAGCTGCCCCCCTCTATGCACAGAGATGGTTTTGTGGTGTTTTGATGACTATGACCGGATGGCCTCGTGAGTCATCCTCCCACGGTCGTCCATGATTGAGCCGCCTCGCACAGGGCAGGTCAGGCTGCGGGGCCCCACCGACAGGGGAGGTTGTTGTGTCCCTGACACTGAGAAAACGCCACGTGGTCATAGAGGTTCCCGCCACGTGGGTAGGCCGAATGAAGGCCCAGGCCGTGCAAACCGGCCAACGCATGGCGCCTATGGCGGACCAGGCCAAGATGGCCACCGCCCAGCGCATCGAGGAAGCCCGCTACTGGGCCGCACCCAGGCTCGAAGACGCCGCACACCGGGTAGAGGACCAGTTCGCTCCCAAGGTCAGCTCCCTGCTGACCACGGCAGCGCACAAGATCGACCCCAACTCCGCGAAGTCGCGGCGCTGGCCGGTCATGGTCCTGATGACCGGGGTGGCACTGGGTGCGATGGGTTACATGTTCTACCGTCGCAATGCCCAGCAGTGGACGGAGCACATGAAGGACTCCGCCTCGGACGCTTCGCGCTGGGTCAGTGAGAAGGCGGACCGAACCGCCGACTCTGCGGAGCAGGCCACCTCCAAGGTGTCCGACAAGGCGGAAGAGGCATCCCGCAAGATGCCTTGATCCGCGAGTGAAAGTGCGCCTCCGCGTCGCGGGGGCGCACTTTCGCGTCCGCGAGGAGAGACACGCCTGTCGAGGGAAGGGGACGAGCGCTCGGCTCAGGCGGGCAGGGCGTCGAGCTGGAGGAAGGCGCGCTCGATGAGCTTGCGGGTGATGTCCTCGGGGTAGGGGAAGCGGCCGATCAGGTCGCGCAGGCCCTCCACGTGGGCGCGCCTGGCCAGCTCGGCCGCCGCCACGAGGTCTGCGTGCTGGCTCTCCACGAACGCCCTGCCGACCACCGCGCCGTGGCCGGGCACGATCACCCGGTCGGGCAGCTCGGCCAGCATCGCGGCGGTCGTGCCGGGCCAGTCGAGCGGGTAGGAGTCGCCGAACGCCGGCGGCGCCCCCTCCTCGACCAGGTCACCGGCGAACACCACGCCGGCGTCGGGCACGTGCGTGACGACGTCGTTGCTGCTGTGGCCGAGCCCGAAATGGCGCAGCTGGACGACCCGGCCACCGATGTCGAGCGTGGCCCCGGTGGCGAAGGTGTGGTCGGGTGGCACGATCTCGACCTCCTCCACCTCCTCACGCCGGTCCGCCGGCAGGAAGCCGGCCACGTCGGCCCGCTGCCGCTCGCCGTACAGCTCGATCTCCTCGACGCACCTGACGTGGCCCCAGATCTCGGCGGGGCGGAACAGCGCGTTGCCGAAGAAGTGGTCGAAGTGGGAATGGGTGTTGACGACCGTCCAGGGGCTGCTCGTGATCCGCCTGATGGCCTCGATCAGGTCGGCGGCCTCGCGATGGGACATGCGGGTGTCGACCACCAGGCAGTGCCCGTCGCCCACGACCAGGCCCACATTCAGGTCGAACGACTCGTGCCGGCGGACGTAGACCCGGTCACCGACCTCCTGCCACTGCTCGTTCATGGCACGAACCTTACTCATTCGTTGATCGAACCTGAACGAATCGGTGTCGATCGGGGCGTGGTCCGTTCGTACAGAGGGTGAGCGCCCTCGGAGGGCGTCCCTGAGAGAGAAGGACCCGCATCATGCGCGAGATCACCGTGTTCAACAGCGTGACCCTGGACGGCGTCATGCAGGCGCCGGGACGGCCCGACGAGGACCGGCGTGGCGGGTTCGAGCACGGCGGCTGGGCTCAGCGGTACAACGATCCGGTCATGGGGCAGGCCGCGGGCGAGGGCATGTCCCGATCGGGCGCCCTGCTGTTCGGGCGGCGGACGTACGAGGACTTCGCCTCCGTGTGGCCCCACCAGCCCGAGCCCAACCCCTTCACCGCGGTGCTCAACCGGATGCGCAAGTACGTGGCGTCGCGGACGCTGAGCGAGCCGCTGCCGTGGGTCAACTCCACGCTGCTCAAGGGCGACGCGGAGGAGGCCGTGGCCCGGCTCAAGGAGGAACCGGGCGACGACCTCGTCATCCTGGGCAGCGGTGAGCTGATCCGGTCGTTGATGCGGCACGACCTGATCGACCGGTACGTGCTGCTGATCCACCCGCTGGTGCTCGGCTCGGGGCACCGGTTGTTCGACTCCGGCCTGGCTCCGGCCGCGTTCGAGCTGGTCGACTGCAAGCCCACGACCACCGGCGTGCTGATCGCGACCTACCAGGCGGCCGGCGGCTGATCGGCGGCCGGTAGGAGGGTGCCGAGCGGTCCGAGGTCGAGGTTGAGATCCGACGGCGACAGCTCGAACCGCTCGCACAACTCCGTCATGGCCTCCTCCAGCCGCATCAGGGTCAAGCCGACAGCTTCCAACTGCTCGGGGTTCAGATCGCCCTGATCCATCCGGCGCACGCACTGGCGCTCCACCAACTGGCGAACGAGCTCGACGAGGGTGAGCACGAGGCGGCTGAGATCGCGCTGCACGGAGTCGGCGTCGGTCTCCAGCCGCCACTCACCCGGGTTCGCACCACGCGGGTCACTCCTCGACGCCGTCATGGCGCATCCCTCCGTCGATCGCGTCGGCCTCCCGTACGGACACGAGCAGCGCGCGCAGCGAGATCCGTACGAGGTCGATGCCGGAAATGGACAGGACGACATCGCCCGTCACGACCACCCCGCACGCCAGCATGCGGTCCAGCAGGTCGACGAGCGCCACCCGTTCGACCGGCAGGCTGCCCTGAGCGGCGAGCCGCTCGCCGCGCGGCTCAGGGAGCGGCACCGCGCGCCGCCTCACCCTCCAGTGCCGTGAACGAGTAGGGCGCCCAGGGACCGACCAGCTCCACGGTGACCCCGTCGCCGTCGAGACCGCCGAGGACGCGGGAGAACTCGTCGGCGCGATCCTCGTCCACGAGGTAGGCGCCGTTGAGCACCATCAGCTCCTCCCTGCCGGAGAGCTGGGGATCCTGGGCACGATGGAGCCGGCCCTCCACGGCGACGGACATCAGGGCCTCGTGCACGAACTCGGCCCGCGCGGCCGCCCGGCGCCACACCGCCTCCCGGCCGCGCAGGCCCGCCCGGCGGCGTTTCAGGTAGGCGAGCCCCGGCCGGTCGTCCTCCGGACCGCTCTCCTCACCCGGCGCGCTCTCGTACGGCTCGGCGTACGCCTTGACCGCCCACTCGGACCGGCCCGCGACATGGGAGAGCACCGCGACGAAGTCGTCACGCCGCTCGTCGAGGAGACGACGAAGCTGGTCTTCGCCGTGGTAGACCGTCACGAGCCGGACCGGGGCCGTGGGGAGCATGCGCGCGAGCGCCTCCACGACCTGGTGGTGGCCGCGCGCGGTCGCCTCCAGCCAGGACAGGTCCTCCATCGAGCGCCGCAGCCGCTCCTCGCCGAACTCGGCCAGCGGGACCAGGCTGTAGAGAGCGGCGAGACCCCGGTGCGCGAGCGACCGCACGGGCAGGCCGGACACGCCGGTCAGGCCCTCCGGGCAGGCCTGGTCTTCGGCGCGCGTGACCGCGTAGAGGTAGACGCCCTCGTCACTCGGCATGCTCGGCCGCCTCCGGCGAACGCTCGCGGATGCGTCCGCTCCGGCCCTCCCCACCGCGCAGGGCCAGCGTCTCCTCCAGCGCCGTGAGCCGCCGGCGCAACCTGCGGTTCTCGTCGGCCAGCTCGCGGTGACCACCGGTGAGCCACGGATCGTGCTCCCACCAGTCGATGCCCATCTCGCGGGCCGTATCGACCGAGGCGATCAGCAGGCGCAGCTTGATCGTCAGCAGCTCGATGTCGAGCAGGTTGACCCGGATGTCGCCCGCGATCACCACGCCCCGGTCGAGCACGCGTTCCAGGATGTCTCCGAGGTTGGCCGACTCGCGCCCGCCGGGAGTGCCCGGGATAGAGGACTGACGCAGGTAGGGGCTCGACCTCGCCGGCGCGCTCACTGGGCACCCTCGCCGACGTCGCCGCTGCCCCGCTTGTAGCGGCGCACCCGGCGGTAGGACAGCAGGTAGCCCTCCATGTCGAAGTCGGCCTCGTACAGGGCGAGGGTGTCGCCGGATGACGGGATCCGGCGGTCTTCGACGATCTCCACGCCGACCAGCCAACCGTCGTCGGTCGGCTCGACCCGGGTGACTCCCTCGGCGTCCTTGCCGGTCAGCTCGCTGACCTGCCGCAACCCGACCGCGCCGGCGTCGGCGGCCGACAGCTCCCGCGACGACCTTCGCGACTCCTCAACGTCCTCTTCCTCAACGTCGTCTTCCTCAACGTCGTCTTCCTCGACGTGGTCCTCGTGCTTGGTTCCATGCCTGACGGGCACGAAATCACCCCCGCTTCCCCCGAGCGCGGCACCGCTTGGCGCCTCACTGACCGAGCATCCTCCGCAGAATCTCGTCCACCGCCTGGCTCTCCTCCTCCTCGGAGATCCGGCCGGCGGCCCTGGCCTCCTCCACCTCCTCCAGGCGGCGCCGAACCACCGCCGGGTCGTGGAGCTCGCGTTCGACCTGGTCACGCAGGAGTTCGCCCAGCTTGATGACTCCGTAGACCGGCGCGAGCGGCCAGCCAAAGAGCAGCGTCCCCAATCCCATCAGATCTCACTCCTCCCGCCCGTCACCCTTCACTCCGCCGTGGTCCCCACGAAGTCGTACGGGGCCAGCGGGCCGAGCAGGCGGAGCTCGACACGTCCCGCCCATTCGTCGCGCAGCTCGTCCAGGACCTGTTCGAGCTCGGCCTGGCGGTCGCTCTCCATGAGCACGGAGACGTGCGCGGCGTCGCGCTCATGCGTGGGTTCGCGGATGACCACCGCCTCACTCAGGTTCTCGATCTCGTCGAGCAGAGTGTCGGTGTCCAGCTCGCGCTTGGCCGCGATCGTCTGTTCGATGATCTCCCCGAGCCGCATCCGGGCGTTCCGGGTCACCTCCTCCGGACGGCCGTGGATCTCCTTCCTGAGCCGGGCCGCCTCCTTGTTCTCGTCGAGCACCTCCAGCAGGATCGCCCGCTCGACGTACCTGGCCTTGATCACGTACTGCGCCCGTCCCTCCAGCTCCTCCAGAGCGTCGCGGAACTCGTCGTGGTAGGGGGTCAGCAGTTCCTCGACCACCGCCTCGGGGCCGGTGAGCACCGCGCCGAACCGCAGCGGCAGCACGGGCACCTCGGCGGCGGTGTCGTCCAGCAGCTCCGCGTGCCTCTGGAGATCCTTCGGCCTGCCCAGCGGGCGGTCCACCGGCACGTCGCTCACCAGGGCGCCGATCTCGCCGTAGGTCAGCAGCTCGACCTGTCCGGGCGGGTCTCCCACTCCCTCGGTGCCGGGGGTCACCTCCACATCGCCGGGCACGATCCCGTACACGTAGGATCCGACGCCGTTGCCGCCGGCGTCGGCATCGGCCTCCTGGGCTTCGGTGGACCGCATGCGTCGAGACACCTCACTCCTCCCTTCGCCGGTGCGCACGGCGCGGCTTGTCTTCACGCTCGGTGGAGGAATCCGCCCCGAGGCCCTCCAGCCTCTCGCCGGCCGCCTCCAACGTCCCCTGCACCGTCTTCTCCTTGCCCTGGTCCACGGCTCGGACCTGCTTGACGTCCTTGACGAGCTCCGGCAGCCCCTTCTCGCCCGTCTCCGAAAGGTCCAGCCGGTTGACCGCCTCCGCGAAGCGCAGGTAGGTGTCGACGCTGGCGACGACGATCCGCGCGTCGATCGTCAGCACCTCGATGCCGACCAGCGAGACGCGGACGAAGGCGTCGATGACCAGGCCCTTGTCGAGAATGGTGTCGATGACGTCCGCCAGGCCCGTCGCGGAGCCACCGCCGGCCGTCGTTCCGCGATTCGCGGGTTGCATGGTCATGTCGTATCCCTGGTGATCGATCGCCCGGCTCTTCCTCCGGGGCCGGGTCCTACTCGGTGCGGGGGTTGCGCCGCCGGACCGGGCGTTCCCGCTGGCGGGTGCTTCCCCTCTCGGAGCGGCGCGCGCTCGCGGACCTCCGCTTGGGCTTCTCTTCCTGGGGCTCCTCTTCCTGGGAGTCCTCTTTCTTGGCCCCTGTGTTCTTGGCCCTCTCCTCCTCGCCTTCTTCCTCCTCGCCTTCTTCCTCTTCGGGCTCTTTCTCCTCGGCTTCTTCCTCGTCCGGCTCCGCCTCTTCCGGCTCCGCCTGTTCCGGTTCTGCTTCCTCGTGCTCCTCAGCGGCCTTCTCGCCACCGCCCTCCGAAGCGGCTTCCTCGGCCTCCTGCTCCTCCCGCAGGGCGGTCTCGTGGTCCTTGACGACCTCGCCGTCGCGGATCTCCCCGCGCCAGCCCTCGCCCACCTGTTCCGGGTGCAAGAGGAGGTGCGACATCACGTGCCGCCTGAAGTGCTTGAGTTCGAGGCGGGCCCGCCGCCCCTGCGCCCGCCACAGGTTTCCGGTCTTCTCGAACAGGCCCTGCGGGTGGTACTCCAGCACCAGCAGGATCCTGGTGAGATCAGGGGTGACCTCGTGGAACGTCACCGCCCCGTCGACGTACCCCTTGGCCCCTTCGGACCGCCAGATGATGCGCTGGTCGGGGAGCTGTTCGACGATGTGCGCCTTCCAGTTCCGGTGCGACCAGAAGACCTGCGCCTTCCAGGTGAGCTCCTCGTCGGAGTCCTGACTGACGTTCTCCACCTTTTTCATGAAGCTCGGGAAGTCCTGGAACATGGTCCACTGGTTGTAGACGAGGCGGCGGGGGGCACCGACGTCGATCGTCTCCACGATGTTGGTGACCTTCTCGAAGCCGCCTTTCTCACCTTTGCCGCCCTTGCCGCCCTTACTGAACAGCCCCTTCAGCGCGCCCTTGAGCCCGCCCGCGAGCCCGCCCGTGAGTCCGCCCTTCAGGGCTTCGCCCGCCACTCCGCCGCCCACCGAATCGGCCACCGCGCCGAGCAGCCCCTTGCCACCGCTCTCGGCATAGTCGGTCAACCGGCCGGTGAGACCCGCGATCCGGTCCCCGGCGGAGTTGAGCATCCGCTCGCCCGCCGCCCGCAGCAGGTTCCGGACCTCCTGCTTGAGCCGGTCCGTCGGCAAGCCGGCAAGCCCCTGGCCGAGGTCCTGGACCGCCCCTGCGGCTCCCTTGGCCGTCTCGGCGGCCTTCCCCGCCACTTCCTGTCCTGTCCGCCCCGCCGCGTCCTTGAGCCGACCGGCTCCCGCTGTTCCGTCCGCCATCTGCCTCACCTCCTCGACCGACCGACCTGTTCGGACAACCGTGCTCACCGCTGCGCCAACTTCTTCCGGGCCTGCCCTCGAATCACGACAAAGAATCAAATATCGGTGAAAAGTAGGACAGAATTGACACGAGAGAAACCAGCGATTTGCGCCCTCAGAGCGCCTCGGCGTGGCGCAGCCGCCATCGCCACCTGATCGACATAATGAGACGAACGGCCTGTTCAGAACGGGTGTCCTCGTCCAGGCCGCCATACGTCACCGGCGTTTTCCGCTGCTCCGCGCGAGCACACCGCCCACGCCTGGGCGTCCGTCCGGCAGGAGGAAGAGATGCGTGTCCTCATGGGAATGGCCCTGGTCACCGCTCTCGCCATGAGTCCGGCGGCCGAGGCGCACGCGGTGCCGGCGACCTCCGACGATTCGCCCCCGAAGGGCTGGAAGAAGATCACGTCCCTGCGAGTCCTGCCCGACCTGCCACGCCAGAACGACGTCGTCCGGATCTTCGTGCACTGCCCCACGACGGCCAACCACGCGATCATCGGCTCCACCGCGTTCGCCCTCAAGGGGTCGCGGCGGCTCTACCGGGAGGTGGGGTTGGGGATCTCCGACCGGGGTCTGGGCCGGCGCGCGGTCATCATCTCCTACTACACGCTCCTCGGCCATCACGACGTCCGGTTGAAGTGCGTGAAGGTCACCATCAACCAGAAGACCCGCCTCCGGAAGATCCGGGTGATCAGCCGGTGCACCGTTCCCCTTACCGTGCGCAGATTCCGGCTCGCCCGGTTCCTCTGAACGCCCTAGGCCGGCGAGCAGGTCGGGGCGGGCGCGGGGTTGGCGCCGTTCCAGGAGGCCAGGAAGCCGAATGTGGTGGCGGCGCCCGGTGCGAGGGTGCCGTTCCAGCTCACGTTCCGCACCGTCACGGCGGCGCCGGTGGCGGTGAGGGCGCCGTTCCAGAGCTGGCTGATCTGCTGGCCGTTGGCGAAGGTCCAGCGCACGGTCCAGGCGCTCGTCGCGGCGCTGCCGGTGTTCGTGACGGTGACCTCGCCCTGGAAGCCGCCCGTCCACTGTCCGACGTTCTTGAACGTCGCCGCGCAGCCGCCTCCTGGGGAGACCGTCGGTGTCGGCGTTGGTGTGGGTGTGGAGGTGGGCAGGAGGCTCGACAGGGCCGGGAACCACCTGTCGGAGATCTTCTGGTCGCCGGCGGCGTTCGGATGCACACCGTCGTAGGTGTCCGTGCCGGTGTTGAACCCGGTCCACTGGTCGACGACGACGATCGGTGACTGCTGGGTCGTGGTGGCCGCGGCCCAGGCCGGGATGGCGTCGTTGAGGTTCACCGCGCGCCGGCCGCAGTCGGGGCAGGTGGGCGGGTTCAGCGGGATGATCTTCGCGACCAGGATCTTCATCGCCGGGTTGGCCGCCCGCATCTGGCTCACCAGCGTGGTGTACGCGCTCAGGATCGTCGCGGGGGCGATGTTGTTCCACACGTCGTTGGTGCCGAAGTGCATCAGCACGATGTCGGGCCGGCTCGCGGCCAGCCAGGCGGGCAGTTGGTTCTGGTTCGCCACATTGGTCGCCAGCGCGCCGCCGTGGCCCTCGTTGTCGCCGTCGTACGGGATGGAGCAGCCCTGCGGCGGCAGGGTGCCGACGAAGTCGACGTCGGTGTGGCCGGAGCTCTGCAGCCTGCTCCACAGCAGGGCCCGCCAGCAGCCCGGTGAGCCGGTGATCGAGTCGCCCAGTGGCATGATCCTGGCGGTGGCGGCTCCGGCCGGTGTGACGATCAGGAACACCACCGTTCCGACCAGCGCCACGATCGCCGCCAGCAGGGCACCCGTCCGTCGCATTCTCCGCTCCCGTCGTCGCCTGCGCAGATCGTAAGAGCGGTCATCCGCGCCGGAAAGGCTGCCGCCGGACGACGGCCTCGCGACCTGCGCGAGCACCGGAGTCTGCGTGTAACTTTCAGAACCAGGGGCTCAGCCGGCACTGTCCGGGTCTTTCCCCGGCCTTGCGCGACATCCACCCGATCAGGATCAGCAGGCCCAGAACGCCGAGTCCGCCGGTGATCACGAACACCTCTCACAACGCGTCCCGCGCCACGGCAGGCGGAAGACGGCGGCCGGCCGCGGAGACGGGCGGGTCGCTCGGATCAGGGACGTGCGGGTGTCAGCTGTTGCCCGGCCTGGTGAAGCCGAGTGCGGTTCTGCCGCCGTAGTCCGCGATCTGGACCACGGTCGTCGAGTTGGGGGCGTGAACCATCGTCTTCTTCTCCGGATCGACCACGATGCCGACATGGTCGGCGGTGCCGTTCCCGTCATTGTCGAAGAAGATGAGGTCTCCGGCCTGAACGTTGCCGTCAGGGATGCGTGGTCCGGCCCCCCACTGGTCGTTGGCCACCCGGGGGATCTCGATCCCGGCCGCTTCGTACGCCTTCTGCGTCAGGCCGGAGCAGTCGAAGCTGTCCGGGCCCTCCGCGCCCCACACGTAAGGGTCGCCGAGCTGGTCGAACGCGTAGTCGAGGATCTTCTGGGCACCGGGGTTCTCGGTGAGGTCCTTCGCGTCCGGAGGCACCTGGGACTCCGCCGGCGGGATGTTCGGAGGGGCCCCGGATTCGTTGCCACCGCCACCGCCACTGCCGTTCGGCGACTCGTTGCCCTTCGGCCCGCCTGGTTGGGTGGGGTCGCTCTGCTTGAACTGCGGATCGACGAGCCAGTGCAGTTTGGGGTTGTTCTTGGGATAGAAGTCCTGGTCTCCTGGGGCCAGGATGGTGGTGAAGAACTTGTCGTCGACATGGCTGTTGATCTCTTTGATGGCCGCGTCGATGGCGTCGATCGCCCGTTGCCTCGGCTCATCGGCCCGCTTCACGGCTGCGTTCACCTGATTGGTGATAGATGTGATCGCACCGTCAGTCTTGGGGCTTTGCTTGGCCAGCCAGGTGGTCGTCTCGGTGTAGATCTTCTGGACGTCGCTTTGGGCTGTCCTCAGCGCGGTGCTCGCTTCGTCGATCTTGGTGGCGCTGCTGGTCAGCGCCTCGTTCAACTGGCTCCCGGATTTGGGATATTTCGCCATATAGGTGACGAAATTATCGGCCGCGCCGCCCTTCCAGGCATCGTCCACCGTACGGACCGCAGTGTTGAGAGCGCCGGTGTCCGTGGTCACCGCGGTCGCCATCGCCCGCCAGCGCTGTGAGATTTTCGCGATCTCACCCTGGTCGCTGGTCACCTCATCGAGGATGCGCTTGAGGGCCGCGAGTTGAGTGTCCCAGAGGCCCATTAGTTCTTCACCTGGTTGTTCGGGTTGTCCGGGTTGTCAGACCTCTTGATGTTATTGATCACCGTGTGCAGAGCACCCTCGACCTTGAGGAGGTTCTGCTCGGCATGCCGGGTCTCGGTATCAAGCATTTCTTCCAGCTTTTTGACAGCATCGCCCAGTTTGTCCGACTTGCCGCTGAGATCCCCGAAACACTTGGCGCTGACCGCCGGAGGGCTCTCGTCCGCCATGCCCTTGAACTGTTTGGAGATGTGCAGGGCCCTGTCCGCACAATCGCTCAGGGCATCAAAATAGACCTCGAAGCCTGCCACCAGAGCCCCACCTATGCCACATAGACAACAATCGCCCCATTTAAGGTAGCAGGTCGTGATCAAGAGGGAAGGGGGCGCACCGATTGATCGCCAAGGAGGATTCGGTTTGAAGCAGTACCTGCTCAGCGTGTACCAGCCCGATGGAGACCCTCCGCCGGCCGAGGTCCTGGAGCCGATCATGCGGGAGCTCGACGCCGTGGGCGAGGAGATGCGGGCCGCCGGTGTGTGGGTCTTCTCCGGCGGGCTGCACTCCCCCAGCTCGGCCACCGTACTCCGGCTGCGCGAGGGCGAGGTGCTCATGACCGACGGCCCCTACACCGAGGGCAAGGAGCACATCGGCGGATTCACCGTCATCAGGGTCCCCGACCTGGACGCCGCGCTCGAATGGGGGCGCAAGATGGCCCGCGCGGTGGCACACCTGCCGATCGAGGTGCGCCCCTTCCAGGGAGAAGAGACCGGGTGATCACCTGGCGGCGGCTGGACGAGCGGGACTTCCCCATGCTGCGCGAATGGCTGCGACAGCCGCACGTGGCCCGCTGGTGGAACCACGAGACCTCGATGGAGGCCGTGGAGCGCGACTTCGGCCCCGTGGCCAGGGGCGAGGAACCGTCCGAGGACCTGCTCGCCCTGCTCGACGGCCGGCCGCTCGGCCTGGTCCAGCGCTCGCGTCTGGCCGACTATCCCGGCTACCTGGCCGAGCTCGCGCCCATCGTCGACGTGCCCGAGGGCGCGGTGACCATCGACTACCTGATCGGCGACCCCCACCAGGTCGGCCGTGGCCTCGGCACGGCCATGATCCGCTCGATCGTCGAGCGCACCTGGGCCGAGCTTCCGGAGGCCACCTGCGTGCTGGTGCCCGTGTCGGCCGCCAACCGCGCGTCCTGGCGGGCGCTGGAGAAGGCCGGGCTGCGCCGCATCGCGGTGGGCGACCTGGAACCCGACAACCCGATCGACGATCCCGTTCACTTCCTCTACCGGGTGGACCGGCCGAGCCACTGATCAGCGCCCCGGGTGCCGCGCCACCCCCGGTCGGCGCGGTCACGCGCCTCGGGTTCCGCGCCGGCCCCGGTCGGCGCGGTCAGGCGCCTCCGCGCCGTGGCGGCCGTCCCCGGCCGGTGCTGTCAGCGGAACTCCAGACCCTCGAACACGCCGGACGCGCGCCATCCGTCGAGGTAGCTGAAGTACGCCATCGCACCGTGCGGGTAGCCGACCATCAGCCGCCCTCGCGACCCTGGGTCACGGCCCTCGTTGTTGTAGTAGCCCGGTGTGCAGTCCGGCGATCCCAGCAGCATCCCGGCTCCCGACAGCAGCAGCTCGACCCAGGCGTTCTCGGCCTCCTCCGACACCTCGATCTCGTCGAACCCGTGGTCGAGCGCGTGCCTGACCAGCACCGCGATCGTCCGGCCCGCCTCCGTGAGGTTGTGCGGGATGTTGGAGATGAGATTGGCGCCCTGCGTCGGCTGCACCAGGAAGGCGTTCGGGAAACCGTGTACGTGGATGCCGTGCAACGTGCGCATGCCCTCGGCCCAGTGCTCGGAGAGCCTGACGCCGCCGCGGCCGGTCAGATCGAAGCCGGCCCGCCGCGTGTGCTCGGTGCCGACTTCGAAGCCGGAGGCGTAGATGACGCAGTCGACCTCGTACTCCCTGCCGGCGACGACCACCCCGGTCTCGGTGATCCGCTCCACGCCTTTGCCGTCGGTGTCGACCAGGTGGGTGCCGGGGACGTTGAAGGCCTGGAGGTACTCGTCGTGGAAGCAGGGCCGCTTGCACAGCTGGCGATACCAGGCTTTCAGCCGGTGGGCGGTCTCCGGATCCTCGACGATGGAGTCGACGCGGGCCCGGATCTCCTCCATCTTCTCGAAGTCGTAGTCCTCGAACGCCTCCAGCATCCTGACCACGCTCCGGTCCTCGGGCGCGAGCGCCATGATCCTGGAGCGGACTCGGCGGGCGATGTCGGTCCAGCCGTCCATCACCAGGTCGTCCTCGGGCAGGCCGCCCGCCTGGTTGGCGGTGAAGTTCTCCAGCCAGCGCTGCTGCCAGCCCGGCGTCGCCATCTCGGCGAACCACTCGGGATCGGTCGGCCGGTTGTCACGTACGTCCACCGAGGAGGGCGTGCGTTGGAAGACGTACAGCTCCGCGCAGGCCGGCGCCAGGTGCGGCACGCACTGTACGGCGGTCGCGCCCGTCCCGATGACGGCCACCCGCCGCTCGGCCAGCCGGTCCATCGGGGCCCCGGACGGGTCGCCGCCCGTGTAGTCGTAGTCCCATCGGCTCGTGTGGAACGAGTGTCCTCTGAACGACTCGATACCCGGGATTCCCGGCAGCTTCGGCACGTGCAGCGGCCCGGTGCCCATGGCGACGAATCGGGCGGTGAACTCGTCGCCCCGGTTCGTGCGGATGATCCAGCGGGATCGGCTCCCGTCCCATTCGAGGTCCTGGACCTCGGTGTGAAACAGCGCGTTGTCGTACAGGCCGAAGTGCTTGCCGATGCGCCGGCAGTGTTCGAGGATCTCGGGCGCGTGCGCGTACTTCTCGGTCGGCATGTGGCCGGTCTCTTCGAGCAGCGGCATGTACACGAACGACGCCGTGTCGCACTGCGCGCCCGGGTAGCGGTTCCAGTACCAGGTGCCGCCGAAGTCGCCGCCCTTCTCGATGAGGCGTACGTCGTCGATGCCCGCCTCCCGGAGTCGCGCGCCGGTGACCAGGCCGGCGAAGCCGCCCCCGATGAAGGCGAACGTCACGTGGTCGGTCTTGGGCTCGCGCTCGATCCTCGGGGTGTACGGGTCGTCCAGGTAGTGCGCGAGCCGGCCGGTGATCTGGAGGTACTGGTCGTTGCCGTCGGGACGGAGACGCTTGTCGCGTTCCTCAAGGTATTTCCGGCGGAGGGCGTCTTTGTCGATGACGGGCATGCGTGCTCCGGAGGTCGTGTCCACGATTGCCGGATGCCGGGCGGCGTCCGCTGCACAGCAATTCCAGAATGTCATTCGGGAATAATGTCCGGCAAGAGGCCACCCGTTGCTTTCGACCTGCCGACCTGGGTAGGGGGACACGTATGGCGACAATCATCGATCGAGTACGCGCTTACCTAGGCAGCCCTCAAGGCAAGGAGGCAGTCGAGAAGGCCAAACGGATGGCCAACGACCCGCAGAACCAGCAGAAGGCCAAGCGGTTCCTCGGCCGATTCCGCTCACACCACTGATCCGCCGAACGTCAGCGGATCACCTGTAGCAGCGCCTGGTTCCTGGCCGCGACCGGCTCGGACAGGCGCTGCACCACGCGGCCCCGCTCGTCCAGCACCACCAGGGTGTTGCCGCCGCTTCCGGCCACTCTGACCACCAGCCGTCCGTCGGCCAGGTGGAACGCCCCGATCTGCCGCCCCTTCACGCCGATCGGCACCTTGCGCCCGCTGACCGTGTCGACCAGCGTCGGCGTGAACCACTGCGGCCACGACCCGTCGCCGGCGTCGTCATTGGCCCGCAGCGTCCGTACGACCACGTACCTGCCGCCCGGTGACAGGCTCTGCACGTGGTTGGCCAGGGCGACACCCTTGACCTTGGCCGCCTTCCCGGTCTTCACGTCCAGCCGGTAGACGCCCGCGGTGGTGCCGGCGTAGCCCGCCAGGTAGCGCCCGTCGGGCGACCAGGCCAGATGACACACGCCGCGGGTGCTGCCGAGCATGCGCTCGCCCGTGCCATCGGCGTTGACCACGCTCACCCACCCCGCCGGGTTGCGGCCCACGTGCACGTACGCGACCCGCCGCGAGTCGGGCGACCAGACGGGAGACAGGCAGGGCGTGCCACCTTGCAGCCCCCTGGCCGCGGTGGTGACCTTGGCGCCCTCGCGCACCCGCAGCAGCCCGCCGGCCGTGATCCAGGCGACCTTGCGGCCGTCGGGCGAGGCCGCGAACTGCGGGCTGTCGCCCGGCTTGGCCAGCGCGCTCAGTCCGGCACCGGGCCGGCTCCTGGAGACCGTGTAACCACGCTGGTAGCCGGCGTACACGGCGGCGCCGGAGATCGTCCGCGCTGCCACCGTGTCACGGTCAGTCGCGGCCCGCGCGGCGGGGACGGCCGCTGCGGCGGGGGCGGCGGCCAGCAGGACGGTGGCACCGAGCGTCACTCCGGCCAGGGTCTTGTGCATCACGAATTTCTCCCAACACGAAAGTCTTCGGAGTGACTCTTTGAGGTGAGTCTTTGAGGTGAGTATCCGGGGTGTTCGACGCGCGAAGGGACGCCTCGGTTCGCAGCACGAACCCGCCCCTGTCAGAGGAGCGGGTGTAAGGCGGGGCGCGCGGTCAGAAGAGGGACAGCGGCTCGGCCGGCATCGGCTCGGGCAGCGGCTCCAGCTCGGGCAGCCGGCTCCGCACGTCGTCGTGGAAACGGCGGGCGAGCGTCAGCGCGTCGGCGTTGTCAGGAGTGTGGATGAACACGGTCGGCGAGCGGCCTTCGCGCAGCCATTCGACGACCGTCCCGATCCACGGCTGCCAGCCCTCGACCGTGCGCTCCGTGGCGTCCCTGCCGAGATAGCGAACGATCGGACGGTCCGTCAGAGCAGACGACCGGCGCGGCACACGGGGCTTCTTCGCCCACGCGTCCCGTTCGGCGTCGCTGGTCGGAGGGCTCTGGAAGAACGCGGTGGTGTCGAATGGGACCCACTCGGCCTCGGCCCGGGCGAGCACCCCTTCGAGCAGTCGTTCGGCACGCTCGTCCTCGAAGAAGGCGCGGTGGCGGACTTCGACCGCGTATCTGTGCGAGCGGGGAAGCCGGTGCAGGAAGGCCGCGAGGGCGCCGAGGTCGTTCGGCCCGAACGATCCGGGCAGCTGGATCCACAGGCTGTGGACACGCGGGCCGAGCGGCTCCATCGTGTCCAGGAACGACCGGAGCTCCTCGTCCACGCCGACGAGACGGCGCTCGTGCGTGATCGGTTTGGGCAGCTTGACGACGAACCGGAAGTCGGGCGAGCACTGCCGGGCCCATGACTCCACCGTGCTCTTCGCCGGTGTCGCGTAGAACGTCGTGTTGCCCTCCACCGCGTTGCACCAGCTCGCATAGGCCCGCAGGCGTTCGCCGGGAGGCAGCGGATGAGGCAGGAAGCGCCCCTGCCACGACGCGTGCGCCCACATCGCGCATCCCACATGAAGCCGCATGCCCCTGACGCTACCCAAGGTTCGTCCGACAGGTTCGATCTCGAATCCGGGTCAGGGGTGGGAGAGACCCGCGTGACCGAGCCGGTCCCGGTACTACATCGGTAGATCTTTAAGTCGTTCGCCAGCGTGACTGTGGGTGTATCGGCGATGGTCTGCGAGTGACCTTGTGCCTCACCTACGATCT
>NZ_JBFAKL010000038.1:0-73921 GCF_040655715.1 Nonomuraea cavernae
CTCATCCTCGGAGTCGGCCTGCGGATCGCCGCCGCAACCGGCAGCCTCCTGATGGTCATGATGTGGGCGGCGGCCCTGCCCCTGACCACCAACCCGTTCATGGACGACCACATCATCTACGCGATCGTGATGGTCGGCCTGGCCCTCGGCGGCGCGGGCACCACGCTCGGCCTGGGCAACCTGCCGATCGTCCGGCGCACCGCCTGGCTGAAGTAGCGGCCACGACCGCGACGCCCACCTCCGGCCACGGAGGTGGGCGTCGCGTTTTGTGCCAGCGGACCGCGTCAGGCGGCCTCGATGCCGTCGAGGATGATCGCCAGGCCGCCGTGGAACGTCTTCCTGGCCTCGCGCTCCAGGTAGGGGCCGCTCTCGTCGTCCGAGCGCGGCGCGGCGGCGGCGGCCTCCAGCCAGGTGACGTTGGGGAAGCGGGCCGCGAAGTCGGGCGCGGCCTCCTTCAGCGTGCCGGACCGGTCGAGCCACCACGCGTCGTCGGACACCCCCGTCGCGGCCTCCGCCTGGCGGGCCTCGGCGATCGTCTGCGCCGCCCCGCGCACGAAGTGGAACAGCGTGCCCACCACGCGCCGCAGCACGTCGCGGTCGAGCCCGGTCTCGCGCAGGACGCCCAGCAGGGTCTCCAGCGTGAGGTACTCGTTGGGGCCCAGCACCGGGCGCGCCTGCGACACCAGCAGCAGCCACGGGTGGCGCAGGTAGCAGGCGCAGGTGTCCTCGGCCCACGCGGTCAGCGCCGCCCGCCAGCCCGCCGTCAGGTCGTAGCGGGTCGGCAGCTCGCCCAGCGCCCGGTCGTACATGAGGTCGACCAGCTCGCCCTTGCCGGGCACGTACGTGTAGAGGGCCATCGCCGAGCGGCCGAGCCGCTCGCCCACGGCCCGCATGGACAGCGCCGCCATGCCCTCGGCGTCGGCGACGGCGATCGCCGCGTCCACGATGCGCTCGACGCTGAGACCGGGCTTGGGCCCCGGGCGCGCCTCGGAGGAGTCACCGGCGCCCCACAGCAGGGCCATGGACCGGCGCGCGTCACCCTGCCCGGCGAAGACCACCACGATGCCGCTCCTCGTCTCTACCGGCCTAAGGATGTCTACCGGCCTAAGGAGTCTCAAGGATAGGGGCGATGCCCCGCCGGGCCCGGCACGCGCACCAGGGCGCAGCCCGAGCTCCTGGGCGTGCCACCGATCGACGCACAGGTGCGTGCCGTCTCAGGTGAGCGGGCCGCGTGGAGTGACCAGCCCGGACTCGTACGCCAGGACCACGAGCTGGGCGCGGTCGCGGACGCCCAGCTTGGTCATGGCCCGGCTGACGTGCGTCTTGGCCGTGGCCGGGCTGATCACCATGTGGGCCGCGATCTCGTCGTTGGACAGGCCGCGCGCGACCAGCGCCACCACCTCGCGCTCCCGGTTGGTGAGGATCTCCAGGCCGACGGGGAAGGGCTCGGGGCGGCGGGCGACGTACTCGGAGATCAGCCGGCGGGTGATCGCGGGAGAGAGCAGCGCGTCGCCCCGAGCCGCGACGCGTACCCCCTGGAGCAGGTCGGCGGGCTCGGTGTCCTTGACCAGGAAGCCACCCGCGCCCGCCCGCAGAGCCTCGAAGACGTACTCGTCGAGGCCGTAGTTGGTGAGGATCACCACGTGCACCCCGCTCAGCCGCTCGTCGGCGGCGATGCGCCGGGTCGCCTCGATGCCGTCCATCACCGGCATCTGCACGTCGACGAGCGCCACGTCGGGCAGGTGCCGCAGGGCCAGGGCGACGGCCTGCTCGCCGTCGGCGGCCTCGGCGACCACCTCGATGTCGTCCTCCGCGCTCAGCAGGGCGCGGAACCCGGCGCGGATCAGCGCCTGGTCGTCGGCGAGCAGCACGCGGATCACAGGCTCTCCTCCAGAGAAGGCGCGGCGGCGGGGCTTTCGGTGAGGGGGAGTTCGGCGCGTACGGTGAAGCCGCCCTCGGGGCGCGGCCCGGCCCGCAGCCGCCCGCCGAGCGCGGTGACGCGCTCCCGCATGCCCCGCAGCCCGACCCCCGGCTCGGACGCGGCCCTGGGGCCGGAGCGGCCGTCGTCGTCGACCTGCACGACCAGATGGCCGCCGGTGTGGCCGATGCGCACCGACGCGGACGCCGGCCCGGCGTGCCTGGCCACGTTGGTCAGCGCCTCCTGGACGATCCGGTAGGCGGCCTGATCGACCTCGGCGGGCAGGGGCTCAGGCCGGCCGTCGACGGTCACGCCGACGGGCAGGCCGGCGGCGCGGGCCCGCCGCACCAGCTCGTCGAGCCGGTCCAGCCCGCTGCCCGGCGGATCGCCGGCCGAGTCGCGCAGCACCTCCAGTGTCGCGCGCAGCTCGCGCATGGCCTCGCCGCTCGCCTCCTGGATGGCCAGCAGCGCCTCGGGCACCTCCTCGCCCCGCTTGCGGGCCAGGTGGACGGCCACCCCGGCCTGCACCTTGATGATCGAGATGCTGTGCGTGAGCGAGTCGTGCAGCTCTCTGGCGATGCGCAGGCGTTCCTCCCCGGCACGCCGCAGCGCCGCCTCCTCGCGGGTGCGCTCGGCCTCGGCGGCCCGTTCCTCGACCTGACGCAGGTAGGCCCGCCGGTGCCGGGACACGGTGCCCGCCACCCCGGCCGCCAGGAACCAGCCCAGCAGCAGGATCGTCCGTTCGGCGAGCGGCTGCGCGGGCCCGCCCGCGGCTCCGGCCAGGTCGCCGGCCAGCCACACACCGAGGAACACGGCCGAGGCCGCCGCGGCGGGCAGCCGGTGACCGCTCCGGGTGGCGGCGAACACCGCCACCAGCACCGGAAACGCCGCCGACGGGCCAGGATCCAGCCGCGACGAGTAGACCAGCATGCACGCCGTGGCCACCGTCAGCGCCACCAGCGGCGCGATCCGCCAGGCGACCAGCGCCAGCGAACCCGCCACGATGACCAGATGGTCGAGGGGCCGCGCTCCGGGCAGCGACAGCGCGCCGATCTCCAGCAGGACGGCGACCGTCAGCGCGAGCGCCGCGTCGGCCATGCGCTCAGAGCTCATCCCCGAACAGTAGAGCCTGATTCGATCATAATCCTCCGCATAAGGGCGGATCCCGGGACTACTCCCGGCGAGGTATCCGCCCCGGACCTACGCCCGGCCGGGTAGCCGCAGATGCCTTCGTACGCAGGACGACCGCGCCCCCCTCCAGCGGCGACGATCTCCTCATGTCCACGACCACTACACCTTCGACCGCCACACCCACGACCACGGACGCCGCCGGTCATCTGCGCGGAGCCTTCGGCGGAAACCTGCACCTGCCCGGCGACGAACGCTACGACGCCGAACGGCTCGCCTGGAACCGCGCCCTCGATCCGCGCCCGGCCATCGTGGCCGAGGCCGCGCACGTCCGCGACGTGCGGGCCGCCGTCATGACGGCCCGCGAGCACGGACTGCCGTTCGCCGTCCAGGCCACCGGCCACGGCACCCATGTGCCCGCCGACGGCGGCCTGCTGCTCAAGACGTCGCGGCTGGCCGCCGTGCACGTCGATCCCGGGCGCCGCACCGCGCGGGCCGAGCCCGGCGCGCTCTGGTCCGACGTGATCGCCGCCGCCGCCCCGTACGGCCTCGCGCCCCTGTCCGGCACGCCCGCGATCGGCGTGACCGGCTACACGCTGGGCGGCGGCACCGGCTGGCTGTCCCGCCTGCACGGGTACGCGGCCGACAACCTGCTGCGCGCCGAACTCGTCACGGCCGGCGGCGAGACGGTCACGGCAGGTCCGGGGGAGCATCCGGAGCTGTTCTGGGCGCTGCGCGGCGGCGGTGGCAACTTCGGCGTGGTGACCGCGCTGGAGTTCCGGCTCCACCCGGTCGCCGAGGTCTACGCCGGCATGACGCTGCACTCCGTGGACCGGGCCGCCGCCACGCTGGCCCGCTACCGCGAGTGGGCCCCGGGCGAGCCGGACGAGTCGAACACCTCGGTCATCCTCATGCGCACGCCCGGCCCGGACGGCTGGGCGCTGGCCGTGCGCGCCTGCCACGCGGGCCCGGCCGAGGAGGGCCGCCGCCTCCTCGCGCCGCTGCTGGAGGCGGCCGGACCGGTGACGACAGGCGGTTTCGCCACGATGACCTTCGGAGAGGCGGCGACGGCCTTCGGGGGCCCGGCGCCGGAGCCGATGGCCGTCAGGCAGCACCTGGAACTGCTCCACCAGGTGCCCGACGACGCGATCGAGACCATCCTGGCCGCGACCGGCTCGCCCATCGCGGCGGTGGAGCTGCGCCACTGGGGCGGCGCGATGGCCCGGCCGGCGCCGGACGCCGGCCCGGTCGGCCACCGCGACGTGCCGTACTCCGTCATCGCCACGGCGATTCCCGGCGGATCCGGTGAGCCCGCTCTCTCCTGCCTGCGCGACCTGGCCGCCGGCCTGAGACCGCACGCGACCGGCGGCTCGTTCCTGAACTTCCTCACCGACCCCGCCAGAACACGCGACGCCTACACCGTGGCCGACCACGAGCGCCTGACCGAGGTCAAGCGGGCCTGGGACCCGGGCAACCTGTTCGGCCGCACTCACAACATCCCGCCCACCTGAACGGAGGATCACGCGGATGCCCGCACCCTTCCCCCACATCACCCCGGTGCCGGCCGAGACGACGACGGGGCGGACCGCCCAGGTGGACGCCCGGCGCGCCGAAGCGGCGGTCACCACGGCGGCCCGGGCCCGCCGCGTGACGGCCGATCCTAGGCCGGTTGGCGTGACCGGGCGGCCGAGCGCTGACCCGGCGGAAGGGTGCGGACGAACCGCTCCTCGGTGGCCGGGACGGCGACCAGGTGGGCCGAGGTCTCGTGCTCGCGGCGCACGCCCACACTGGCCAGGTAGAAGGGGACCAGCAGCGCCTGGGCCCGGCGCCGGCCCAGGCTCAGGTACCCCCAGCGGAACCACTGCGGCACCAGGATCGTCCCCGGCAGTTCCTCCAGCCCGCCGAACGCCTCCATCACGCGGGAGGCCACCTCCCACGCCGCCTCACCCGGCCGCCGAGTCCCGGGAGTCGCGACCGTCTCGCCCCCGCCGTCGTCGGCGAAACGGCGCGTGGACAGGCTCAGCGACGACAGTCTGCCGCCCGCCGCCACCTCGACCGTGGCCGACGCCCTGCCGTACACCGGGATCTCGCGGACGAAGTGGCGGAAGGCGCCGACGGCGCGGCCCAGCACCGGCTCGGCCGTGCGGCCCGGCCGCCCGCCGCCCGCCCCTCCGATCCGCCAGAGGCGCTCGAACGTCAGCCTGTCGCCGGCCGGGACGAGCGAGGCCAGCCCCAGCCGCTCGCCGGCCTGCCGCAGCAGTCCGGTCAGCTCGTCATCGCCCGGATCGGCCTTGAACAGGTCCTCGAACGGCGCCAGGTCGAGCTGCACGGTCAGCGCGCTCGACGCGTGGAACCCGGTCGCGCGCAGCAGGCCGGGCAGGCGGACGACGGTGCGGTCGGGGTGGCCGGTCACCTCCGGGCGCGGCGCCGGCCGGCCGCTCGGTCCGGCGATGGTCTCAACGGTCTCGACGAGCGCGCGCAGGCGCGACCGCACCGTGCCGCGGTCGGGCGGGGGGAGCCGCACCACGTCGATCGCGGCCGGGACGTCTCCGGCCATCGCGGCGAGCTCCTCCACGAGGTCCGTGGCGTACGAGTAAGCGGGCATGGCGCTCCTAGGCTCTTCGCAGGGGCTCTTCTCGGGGTGGCCGGTCAGCCGCGCCCAGCGCCACAGCAGGCACGCCTGACACCGTCGCGGCCGTGCCGACGGCCCTCAATGCTGGGCACGCCCGGCTCGCCGCGCGTCAGGAGGGCACCTGGGGATTGCCCTAGTCACCCGCCGTCGGCGGGTTGTCGAGATCCGGCGGCCGGCGCCGACCAGAGGGTGAGACGCGTCGCGACACCCCGGTGGAGGCACAGGTGAAGTACATGATCCTGATTTACGGCAACCAGGTCACCCGCGGGATCTGGCGTGAGTTGCCCGACGAGCGGCTGGTGGAGGGCTGGCGGGCCCATGCCGCGGTCACCGGTGACCTGGCGGCGTCCGGCGAGTTGGTCGTGTCCGCGGCGCTGGCCGACGCCTCGCTCGCCAGGCGGGTGCCGGCGGGCGGGGGCGAGCCGCTCGTCCCGGGGGCGGACGAGCGGCTCGCCGGGATCCTCCTCGTCGACTGCGAAAGCTTCGAGCGGGCCGTGGAGATCGGCTCCCGGCTGCCCGAGGCGCCGTACGGGGTGGTGGAGGTGCGGCCGGTGCTGCGCGACGGCGGACTGGAGATGTGAGCGCCGGCCTCCCCTGACAGGGGAAGGGCCGGAGACGCGCGACGCGTCTCCGGCCCTCCTCCCCAGGGGCAGCGGGGGATCAACCCCGGGAACGGCTGCCCAGCGTCTTGCGCCAGTGCAGCCCACCCGGCAGGTTGACCGATAACGTGCGCCGGCCGTCGGCGGTGCGGGTGACCCTGAACAGGCGGTTGCCCCAGCTATGTCCGACACCACCACGGGACAGGTTCAGCCGGAACGGCCCCTTCTTGAACGACTTCCGGTAGCTCCAGCCCATCGCTCTTCCTCCATCGAGATCGCGAGGACCACCAGCTACCCGGAAAAGCGACGATCTATCAAAATTCAGCCATGACGGTGTGACCGGCCCTTGCCGAACGTCTTACCGACCTTGAGGCCGCCGGGCAGCCGTACCTTCACCTGCTTGCGGCCGTCGGGCGTCGTCGTCACGTAGAACTTGCGGGTGTTGAAGGTGTAGCTGACCCCGTGCGGCGACAGGGTGACGCGGCACGGCCCGGCCTGAATCGAGTTGATCTTCATGCCCCCTCCTCATGCCCCTCACCAGGGACAACGTGTCATGCTTCGTCCCGATTCCGCCTCAACCGTCGCGCTCGGCCGGGCCTGGGCGTGACAATCGACTGCCACGTTGCCGTGAGGAGAGGAGGCCGGCGTGACCATCGCCGCCTACACCGTGACCGGGCCCGTCGCCGAGCACGCGGAGGGCCCCGTGTGGTCCGGCCGCTGGGCGGGGCTGCGATGGGTCGACATGCTGGCCGGTGACCTGCTGGAGCTCGGCGCGGACGGCACGGTCCGGCGCCGGCACGTGGGCGCCGTCGCCGCGATCATCAGGCCGCGCACCGGCGGCGGGTTCGTGGTCGCGGCAGAGCGCGAGCTCCTGGTGTCCGACGACGACGCCTTCGACGCGCCGCTGCGCTCGCTCGGCCAGGCGTGGACCGACCCGTCGATCCGGATGAACGAGGGCGGCTGCGACCCCGACGGCCGCCTCTACGTCGGCACCATGGCCTACGACCAGAGCCCGGGACGCGGCGCCCTGCACGTCGTCGAGCCCGACGGCTCCTTACGCGTGGTGCTCTCCGGGACGACGATCTCCAACGGCTTCGACTTCAGCCCCGACGGCGGTCGCGCCTACTACGCCGACACGGTCACCGGGCGGGTCGACGTGCTCGACTACGACCCCGAGCGGGGCCTCACCGGACGCCGGCCGTTCGCCGTCGTGGACCCCGGCAAGGGAGCGCCCGACGGGCTGACCGTCGACGCCGAGGGCGGGGTGTGGGTCGCGCTGTGGCAGGGCGGCGCCGTGCACCGCTACAGCCCCGAGGGCGAACTCGACGCCGTGGTGCGGCTGCCCGTCGCCAAGGTCACCGCCGTCGCGTTCGGCGGCGAGCGGCTCGACCGGCTGTTCATCACCACCTCGTGCCTCGATGTCGACCGCTCGCGGCAGCCGGACGCCGGCGCCGTCTTCGCCGCGGACCCCGGCGTCCGCGGCCGCCCCGTCCTGCCCGCGGCGCTCTGACGGGCGTCCCGCTGTCGGGCCGGCGGGGCGCGACGAGGCTCGGGTTCGCGCTGCTTCTGCGGTTCCGCGCTGAACGGCCGGTTCCCGACGGGCCGGGCGGGAGGTGTTCAAGCTGAACGCGATCCGCAAGGTCGGCGCGTAACGCCGGACGCTCGCCCGTTCCGGCGGCGGCGCGGCTGGACCATCCCGGCGATACTGTGGGCGTGGAGTACGTGTCCAGAGTGCCGCGACCGCCGCTGGACGGGCTGATCGACGACCTGTACTACCTGGAGGGTGCGCCGCCGTACGCCCGGCTGACGCTGCCGCCGAGTCCGTCGGCGTTGCTCATCGTCAACCTCGGGGCGCCGTTCCGCATCCGCGCCGGCACCGACATCGAGACGGCCGAGTACGCCGACGGCTGCGTGATCACCACGCCCACCCGCGCCTTCGAGTTCGGCTATCCGCCGGAGACCCGGTCCGTCGGCGTGCACGTCAAGCCGTGGGGGCTGGCGCCGTTCCTGCCGATGCCCGCGGCCGAGCTGTGTGACCGGCCGGTGACGGTAGAGCAGGTTTGGGGCCGGCCCGCCGTTGCTGAGCTGCGAGACCGGCTGTCCACGGCGGACGGACCGCACGAGATGCTGACGCTGCTCGAGGAGGAGCTGATGCGACGGCTGTGCGAGACCGCCGGCCTGGGGCTGGTCCGCCATACGAGCAGCGTCATCGCGGCGGCCGGCGGGGCGGTGGCGATCGGCGACCTGAGCGTGGCAGCCGGTGTCAGCAGCACTCATCTGGCACAGCGGTTCAAGGAGCTCATCGGCGTCACGCCGAAGCGGCTGGCCCGCACCTACCGCTTCACCGCCACCGTGTTCGCGATCAACCCCGCCGGGCCGATCGACTGGGGCGACCTCGCCGGTGGCGCGGGCTACTTCGACCAGGCCCACTTCGGCCACGAGTTCCGGGCGTTCACCGGGCTCACGCCGACCCGGTACGTCGAAGTCCGGCGGCGGTTCCTGCGCGAACATCCCGGCCACGCGCTGGACGGCTGGCCGCTGCCGGCCGATTGATTTCTTACAAGAGCGACAGCTCACGACACGCTAATTTGTGGGCACCCCAACGCAGAGGAGAGCCCCGTGGGCAAGGTGGTCATGTACAGCTCGGTGTCGGTGGACGGCTTCGTCGCGGACGAGAATGACCAGCCCGGACCGCTGTTCGACTGGTTGTCCAGCGGTGACGTCCCGTTGGACGAGAGCGGCGAGCTGAAGGTGTCGCAGACCTCCTACGACCACACCCGCTCGTACTGGGACCAGATCGGAGTCACGATCGCCGGCCGCCACGTCTTCGACCTGACGGACGGCTGGGACGGAAAGCCTCCGAGCGGGATCGACCACGTGGTCGTCGTGACGCACCGGCCGCAGCCCGAGGGCTGGGACCCCGAGGCGCCGTTCCACTTCGTCGACGGCGTCGAGGCAGCCGTGGCCAAGGCGCAGGAGCTTGCGGGTGACCGCATGGTCGAGGTCGCCGCCGGCGACGTCGGTGGCCAGGTGCTTGCCGCGGGCCTGGTCGACGAGGTGCGCATGGACGTCGTACCCGTCGTGTTCGGGTCCGGCAAGCGCTACTTCGGGTCGGTCCACGCGCAGCACCTGTTGGAGGATCCTGACGTGATGATTCAGGGCAACCGGGTGCTTCACCTGCGCTATCGGGTGCGCCGTTGACCGATCTGAGCGGGTATGCGAAGAAGTCCACTCTTGATCGCGTGTACCTGGCTGCACGAGTCTTACCGACACCCCGGTTCGGGGCGCTGGGTTCGGGAGGGTGCCAGGTTCGCGGAGAACGCGGCACAGCGCGCCCGAGGGTGGCCGGGCGCGCTGTGACTGGGATGGGCGGGATCAGCCGACACGCAGGGTGAGCCCGTACGCGCCGAGGATCTCGTTGACCGGCTGGTGGTAGGTGGTGCCGCCGACGGTGCAGTTGCCCGATCCGCCCGAGGTCACACCCTGGGCCTGGCTGCCGGAGATGAACGAGCCGCCGGAGTCACCGGGCTGCGCGCACGCGCTGGTGCGGGTGAGGCCGGTCACCGTGCCCTGCGAGTACCTGACGCTGGCGTTGTGCTGCTGGATGACGCCGCAGCGCCAGCCGGTGGTCGAGCCGGAGCGGCAGATCGACGCGCCGACGGACGCCTGCGTGGATCCGCGCACGATCACGTTCGAGCCGCCGGAGCCGCGTACCCACGGCTGCGGGGTGTGGCCCGGAGTGGCGACCCACGCGTAGTCGTTGCCCGGGAACGACGCGCCCTGGAAGGTGCCGGACGGGTTGCTGGTCGTGGAGCCGGCCATCCGGCAGTGGCCCGCGGTGACGAAGCCGGGAGTGCTGCCACGGGTGACGGAGAAGCCGATGCTGCACCGGCTGGAGCCGATGTAGTAGGCGGCGCCGCCGATGAGGTTGATGTACGTCTGAGGGCTCTCGGCGCTGACGACCACGCGGACCGCCTTGCCGTCCACGCCCGCGGCGGCGGCCAGGGCGTCGCCGGCCTGCTGCGTGGGAGCCTGGATGACGACGCTGTTGGTGGTCACGTCGGCGTACCAGAGGGCCGCGCCGGTCTTGGCCTGCTCCGGTGCCCGGTCGAGCTGGTCCTTGACCGAGTTCAGCTGGGTGAGCGTCCGGGCGACGACGATCGGCTGGCCGCCCTGCGCCTCGATGCCTGGAGCGGCGGCGGGGTCGGTGGTGGCGACCATGAGCTTGGAGGCGTCGGCGTTCAGCCAGGAGCCGCCGTACGACGCGCCGAGGGCGGAGGCCAGCCGGGCCTCGGCCGCCGCGGCGCGCTGCTCGTTGGCCAGCCGGGTGACGGCCTGCTGTTCGGACAGCCCCAGGTCGCGTTCGAGGGCGTCCACCATGGTGGGCGGCGCCGTGTCGGCGGGCTGGGACGGGGGTTCGGAGGCAGCGGCGGGGCTGAGGGGAGTGGCCAGGCAGACGGCCACGATGGTGGCGCCTGCCAGTGCCCAGCGCTTACTCGACATGTGCACTCCTTTGTGGGGGGTGCTGTCAAGTTATCCGCTAGGCAAATTTCGACCTAGATACCAAAAGATCCCTATTACGGAGTTATGGATCGCCGCACATCCTCCACCAGGGCGCCCGCTGCCGCCACGGCCTGCCCGATCTCCTCGGCTGAGCCGCCGATCCGGCCGAGCACCTCTCGGGCGCGGTCCGCGAAGTCGCGCGGGGCGCCGGGCAGCCGACCGGCCGAGACCACCATGCCCTTCTCGTTGATCAGCCAGCGTCCGGCGTGACCGTGCAGGGCCTGGCAGGCGACGCCGACGGCCCGGAAGAGGCAGCCGGCGGCGTACACGGGATCCCGCCCCGAGGCCCCGTACGACGCCAGGCCTACGGAGAAGTGCGCCTCCCACAACCCGCGCACGAGCGCTTCGCCCAGCGCGGCCGGGTAGCGCTGCACCCGCTCGCGCAGCTCGGTGAGCCGCCCGCCGGGATCGGCGAGCACCCGGCAGAGCGCCACCTCGCCGGCGTAGGCGTGCGAGTAGAAGCCCAGGGGATGCCCGGCCTGGACGCCGATCTCGTAGCGGCCCGCCTGGCAGTCGGCCCAGACCCGGTGGACACGGTCGAGATCGCGGTAGATCCAGTCGACCCGCGCGCCGTCGATGGTCAGCCAGCCGCCGCCGTCGACCCACGGCCCCCAGCCGCCCGGCGCCGTCAGCTCCGCCTGGTCACCTGCGTGCCCCACGGCCACGGCCCGGAGTGCCGTGACGTCGAGCTCACCGCGATAGTAGAGCCCGAGGTCGTAGTCGGAGTCGGGGCGGTGCGTGCCGCGTGCCCGGCTGCCGCCGAGCACCACGGCCACCACCGAGGGGATCGCGGCCAGCTCCCGGGCCAGCGCCTCCAGCCTCACGTCATCCATGGTCGTCCTGTCCAGAGGTCGTGGGGGACTCGCGGGCGAGCGCGGCGTTCGTGCCGCCGATCGTAGCGCCGTCAAGGTGATGGACCGTGATGGGAGCCGACGACCGGATGACCTCTGTGGTGAGCGTGACGTGCTACCGCGTACCGGGCAGTCCGATGTCCTCGCAACGAGGAATCCCCCTGGGCGGCACGTCACCCGGGATCTTGGGGAGGTCCACGTACAGGTCCGAAACCCGATAATGGTGGTTGATCCGAATCAGACCGTATGCGTGACCGGGACGATATGGACAGGCGCGGCGGCGTTGAATGCCCAGCAGCCGTTGTGTCGTTGATCCGCGAGGCCGCCGGGCTTGGGTGAGGACCGGCGAACCGGACCTCGATCAACGGGCGGTTCGCGGTGGCTCTCCGCCCAGGCGGTCGCCGTACGCCGATGATCTGCTCGGCGAAGGCGCGTGGATTCTGTCGGTGGCGGAGGACGGGATGGCGACCGCGGTTTCGTGGGAGGAATTCGAGCGGCAGGCGCCGGAGCCGGCGAAGGTCGCGCGGGCGTTGTTGGACGAGCGCCGGCACAAGGTGCTGGCCACGCTGCGCAAGGACGGGGGGTCCGGCAGGTCCGGCGTAAATAATCTACTTTGTAAAGGCGGTGGGTGATTCGAGCACATCCTGTGAGCGTTTCGAGCACGTTCTCATGCACGAAAAAGCCTCCGTCGACGAACAGCGGCTGGCCGGTGACGAACGCTGAGGCGTCGCCGGCCAGGAACACCGCGGCGCAGGCGAAGTCGGCGGGCACGCCGTTGCGGCCGCTCATGTGGCGGCCTGCGAGCGGGTCAGCCCGGCGAGGGCGGCCTTGGACACGCCGTAGACGCCGCTGTCGCCGAAGGCGCTGACGCTCTGCTGCGAGCCGATGTTGATGATGCGGCCCCAGCCGCGTTCGGCCATCCGCGGCCCGAAGTGCTGGCCGAGCAGGTAGGGCGCGGTCAGGTTGACGGCGACGGTCTGCTCGTAGTCGTCCTCGGTGGCGATCAGGCGGGTGTGCCGGATCGGGCCGCGATGGCGCGGAGCAGGCTCCGCACGCCGGCCACGTGTCCGCCCGTCCCGAGGAGAAGCAGCCGGTAGGCGCCCCCGGCCACGCCGGGGAAGACGGCCCGGGTTTCTGCGCGCAGCCGCGTCCTGCCCGTACCGGCCGGCTCCATACGGAAGATCAGCGCATAGGACGAGAAGCGGTGGCGGCCTTCGAGCGCCAGCTCGATCCCCGGATCGGCAGCGGTCACCAGGAACCCGGGGACGGCCGAGCCCACGGCCAGCGGCCGCGGCCCGGAGGCGGCGCGGTCGGCGCACCGGACGAGCCTGGCGTAGCCGGCCGCGTGGGGCCGGGAGAAGGTCCGCTCGACCGTTTCGAGCATCGCGCGCCACACGTCGTCGCGGTCGGCCGTGATGAAGATCGCGTGTTCGTCCAGGTAAGGGGCATGGGATGGGCGCATTTCGGGCTCCAGGGGGCGGGCTCGCCGTGGCGTTCTCATGCGCCGATGGCGCCCTTGTCGGCGGCGAGTTGGGCGCGCATCGCCTCCGCCAGCGCCTGCGCCGCCGTCAGCGGGCGGACCATCACCGTGAGCTCGGCCACCGAGCCGCCCTCGCCGAGGTGTAGCAGGTCAACGCCCTCGATCTCGCGCTCGCCGATGCGGGCGCGGAAGACGAGCGCATGGTCGGGGGCGTCGTCGGCGCCGACCTCCCGTACGTACCGGAAGTCCTCGAAGACGCGCTGGACCGCGTGCAGGATCGGCGCGACGGTGTCCCGCCCCTGGTACGGCTTGAACACGATGGGGCTGAAGAAGACGACGTCATCGGCGAGCAGCGCGACGGCCGCCGCCATGTCGCGGGCCTCGACGGCAGCACGGAAGGGGTGCATCGACTCGCTCTCCCTATAGTCAACAAATTGAATAGCTGCATAGGATACTAATCACAGACAAGGGAGGTTGACCAGATGGCGTTGCGCCACGCGGCACTCACCGCTCTCCTGGAGGGCGAGGCCTCGGGCTACCAGCTCGCCAAGCGCTTCGACGTGTCGGTCGCCAACTTCTGGTCGGCCACACCGCAGCAGGTCTACCGCGAGCTGGAGCAGCTCGAAAGCGCCGGCCTGGTGAGCGGGCGCGTCGTCGAGCAGGCCCGCCGGCCGAACAAGCGCGTCTACACGCTCACGGACGCCGGGCGTGATGAACTCCACGCGTTCACCGCCCGGGCCGCCCGGCCCACGGCGATGCGCGACGACCTCCTGGTCAAGCTGCAGGCCGTGGACACGGGCGACGTGGAAGCGGTCATGAAGGCCCTGACCGAGCGAATGGAGCGGTCGCGGGTCAAGCTGGCCCTGTACGACCGCCTCAGGGACGACCTGCTCCAGGGTCGCGACGAGGAGGAGTTCCTGCGTGAGGCGGAGCGGGTCGGGCCGTACCTGACGCTGATGGGGGGGCGTGCCTACGAGCAGGCGAACCTGCGCTGGGCCACGACCGTCCTGCAACTCCTCGACCGGCGATCCGGCGCGGCCCGCACACCCTGAGCCGCGGCCAGGGCTCCGCTTCGACTGGTGGCGAAGGTGCGGTGAGCCCAACGGCGCCGTACGCCGATGATCTGCTCGGCGAAGGCGCGTGGATTCTGTCGGTGGCGGAGGACGGGATGGCGACCATGGTTTCGTGGGAGGAATTCGAGCGGCAGGCGCCGGAGCCGGCGAAGGTCGCGCGGGCGTTGTTGGACGAGCGCCGGCACAAGGTGCTGGCCACGCTGCGCAAGGACGGGTCGCCGCGGGTGAGCGGCACCGAGTCGCAGTTCCGCGACGGCGATCTGTGGCTGGGGTCGATGCCAGGGGCGGTCAAGGCCCTCGACCTGCGGCGCGACCCGCGGATGGCACTGCACGTCACCTCCGCCGACCCTGGCGAGGGCGATCCGTCGGCCTGGAAGGGGGACGTCAAGCTGGCGGGGCGCGCGGTGGAGATCAGCGACGGGGAGGCGCTGGCCTCGTTCGGCCTGCCGGACAGCGACGCGCACCTGTTCCGGGTCGAGTTGTCCGAGGTGGTGTGGACCCACGTGCAGGGCGACGAGCTGGTCATCGAGGCGTGGCACGAGGGAGCGGGGGTCCGGCAGGTCCGGGCATAAATGATCTACATTGTAAAGGCGGCGGGCCGTTCGGGCGCGCCCTAGTGCACGAAAAAGCCCCCGTCGACGAACAGCAGCTGGCCGGTGACGAACGCTGAGGCGTCGCCGGCCAGGAACACCGCGGCACCGGCGAAGTCGGCGGGCACGCCGTTGCGGCCGCTCATGTGGCGGGCGGCGAGGTGCTCGACGCGTCCCGGGACGGCCTGGGCCGCTTCGGTGAGCGGGGTCAGGACAAACCCGGGGATGATCGTGTTGACGCAGACGCCGCGCGCCGACCAGGCTTCGGCCTGCGAGCGGGTCAGCCCGGCGAGGGCGGCCTTGGACACGCCGTAGACGCCGCTGTCGCCGAAGGCGCTGACGCTCTGCTGCGAGCCGATGTTGATGATGCGGCCCCAGCCGCGTTCGGCCATCCGCGGCCCGAAGTGCTGGCCGAGCAGGTAGGGCGCGGTCAGGTTGACGGCGACGGTCTGCTCGTAGTCGTCCTCGGTGAGCTCGGCCATGGGTTTGCGGATGTTGTTGGCGGCGTCGTTGACCAGGATGTCGATCTCGCCGGCGGCGGCGCAGACGTGTGTGACGGCATCGCGGTGGCCCAGGTCGGCGCTGATGCTGGAGGCGGTCACACCGTGGCGGCGCAGCCGTTCGGTGGCCTTGTCGAGCTCGCCCGGCCGGCGGGCGACGATCACTACGTCGGCGCCCGCGCGGCCGAGCGCCTCGGCGATGGCGTAGCCGATGCCCGAGCTGCCGCCCGTCACCAGGGCGCGGCGGCCGTCGAGGGAGAAGAGTTCGCGAAGGTAGGCAGACACGGATCGTCAAGCTAGCAGTGCTCCACCAGAGGGCGGACGCGGACCCTGGGGTCAGCCGGGTGTGGGGGAGGCCGGTGGAGGGTCGGTGGCGGTGGCGACGATGTGGGCCAGGGTGATCTCGCTGAGCAGGGCGTCCTCGTGCCGGCGGATCTCTTCCCACACGTCGGCCAGCGGGCGGGCGACGCCGGGGAAGTGGCCCACGCCGCTCTCCACGCCTTCGGTCACGCGGATCACGTCGGCCAGGGAGATCGTCTCCGCGGGGCGGGCCAGCCAGTAGCCGCCGTCGGGGCCGCGCTGGCTGTTGATCAGTCCGGAGCGGCGGAGCTGGAGCAGGATGTTGTCGCAGAAGCGGCGGGGGATGTCCTGGCCGGCCGAGATGAGTTCGGCGCGTACGGGGCCGTCGGCGGCGGCGAGCACCACCATGGCACGCAGGGCGTAGTGCGTGCGGGCGGACATGCGCATCATGCGGCGGGGCGGTGGGAAGGCAGGGCGGCGGGGCCGGTCGCCGCGGGACGGATGGGGTGGCGTCCCGGCCGGGTGTTGCGACGAAGCCGGTCCCGGCTGCTCGGGGCAGCCGGGACCGGGTGACGTGCGTTCACGGGCGGCTTCAGGATGCGGACGTCGTCTCTTCCTCGTCGCGTCGGGCTCGCAGCTCGGCCTCGATCGCCTCGACGGACTCCTCGGCCTTGGCGCGACGGTAGGCGCGGACCGAGATGGCGATCGCTCCGGCCCAGATGACGGCGATGGTGATGTAGGCGATGGTCTGCACGTTGCCGGGGGCGTCGATCCAGTCGGAGCGCAGCAGGGTCCGTACGTTGGTCAGGATGATGACACCGCCCACGGCGGAGCCGAGGATGCGCGGCGGGATGTGGCGCACGAGCCAGGCGGCGATGGGCGCGGCGATGACGCCGCCGATGAGCAGGACGGCGACCCAGGAGAAGTCGATGTTCTCCGAGCCGATGCCGACGAAGAAGCCGATGCTGGCGGCGATGGCGACGAGGAACTCGCTGGCGTCGATCGAGCCGATGACCTTGCGGGGCGCCAGGCGGCCGCTGGCCAGGATGGCGGGCGTGCCGACGGGGCCCCAGCCGCCGCCTCCGGTTGCGTCGACGAAGCCGGCGACCAGGCCCAGCGGGCCGAGGAAGCGCTTGCGCAGCGGCTTGCCCAGGTTGTCCTTGGGCAGGCCGAAGGCGGTGAAGCGGATGAGGATGTAGATCCCGAGCGTCAGCAGGATGAGCGACATGATCGGGGCGGCCACGTCGGTCGAGAGGCTGGACAGGAAGGTGGCTCCGGCGAAGGCGCCGACGGCGCCGGGGATGCCGATCTTGGCGACGACTTTCCAGTCGATGTTGTCGAAGCGCCAGTGGGAGACGCCGGAGGCGAGGGTGGTGCCGATCTCGGCGAGGTGGACGGTGGCCGACGCGGCGGCCGGGTTGGTGCCGATGGCCAGCAGGAGGGTCGTGGACGTCACGCCGTAGGCCATGCCTAGGCTGCCGTCGACGAGCTGGGCGGCGAAGCCGACCAGACCGAGCAGGACGAGCGCGCGCACGGGTCCACCTTTCCTTCTTTTCCTACTATGTCGAGTGGGAATAGCGTGTATCAGGGAAGGGTGGTTCGTCAAGCCACGGTTCGCCATCCGCTACGGCCGATCTCAGTGGCAGCGGTGGGCGGGAGGCACCTCGTCCAGGGCGAGCGCGGTCAAGGCGGTGGCCATGGGCGAGGCCGCGCCGGCCTCGGGCAGGCCGAGCAGGATGGTCCGGGTCTCCTCCGGTTCGAGCGGGATCGCGCAGACGCCCGTGGTGCGTGCGGGCAGAGCCAGCTCGGGGATGATCGACACACCGAGGTCCTCGGCGACCAGGGCGAGGATGCTGCCGGTGTCGCGGACCCGGTAGTGGCAGCGCAGGGACGCGCCGGCCCGCCGTACGAGGTCGGTGATCAGCGGCTCGCACCCGCCCGTGGACATGATGAACGGGTGGCGCGCCAGGTCGGTCACCGCGACGGTGGGCCGGGAACTCAGCCGGTGGGCGGCGGGCAGGACGGCGAGCATCCGGTCGCGGGCGAACGGCGTGGTGGCCGGCCCCGGCGCGACGGTGGTGAGAGTGGCCACGTCGACCGCGCCGGTCACCAGCCAGTCCAGCACCTCCTCGTCCGAGCCCTCCAGGACGGTCAGGGTCACGCCGGGGTGGGCGGTGGTGAAGGCGCGCAGCACGCGTGGCAGCAGTGAGGCGTTCGCGCTGGGGATGACGCCGACGCGCAGCCGACCCCGGGACTCGCCGCGGGCGGCCGCCGCCTCCTGTTCGAGGGCGTCGAGCTGGGCCAGGATGAGCACGGCCCGCCGGATCGCGGCGCGGCCGGCGCCGGTCGGCGTCACCCCGTGGTTGTTCCTGGTGAACAGGGTCAGGCCGAGCTCGCTCTCCAGCAGGCGCAGGGCGTGGCTCACCGCGGACTGGGTGGTGGCGAGCTCGTCGGCGGCGCGGGTCATGTTGCCGGTGCGGGCGACCGTCACCAGGATGCGGAGCTGGGTGAACGTCATCGGGCGAGCGCCGCCCGCAGGAATCCGGTGATCAGCGGGTGCGGCCGGCCGGGTAGCGAGCGGGCTTGGGGGACGAACAGCGTGGCCAGGTAGAAGGGGTGGCCGGGCAGTTCGAGGACGCGGGCCTCGCCGCCGGTGTCGGTGCCGCTCACTCGCAGGCCGCCGTCGTGCAGGGCCTGCTGGTGTTCGGGGTTGAGGCCGAAGTCGCAGTAGTACCGCTCCTCGGTCGTGTCCTCGCCGTACAGGGTAGCGGCGGTGGAGCCGGGCACGAGCGCGACCGGCATGGTCGCGCCCTTGAGCGAGCAGGCGAGCTCGGAGACGAACAGGCGCGAGGCGTAGGGGTCGTACTCGGCGTGCTGCGCGTCGGCGAAGCCCAGCACGGTGCGCGCGTACTCGATCACCATGTGCTGGCAGCCGCCGCACGTGCCCAGCGTGGGCACGCCGTGCTCGCGGGCGTGCCGCAGCGCGCGCACCGCCCCGTCGAGGCTCTGGTACGGGCTGCCGGGGGCGCACCAGAGGGCGTCGGCGGACCGTACGGATGACAGGTCGGTCTCCAGGGGAGCGGTCGGCACCCAGCGGGTGTCCACATGGACGCCGAGGTGTTCGGCGGTGTGACGCAGGGCGTCGTCCGTGGCGGTGTGCGGAGTGAACGTGGGGTCGTGGTCGCCGACGATGGCGACGGTCAGGCGGGAGCGCATGAAGCCGACTATCGGGGAGGGGGCACCCGGGCGCCAATGCCGGACGGCGCTCCCGGCATGAGCACCTCTTCATGTCCGGGCGGGCACACGGGAAGAGGCTTGCCCGGCGCCGCGCGGGAGGAGTAAGCTCACACGCTTGGACGCAAATCGCAGAGATTCAACAGACCGCCTGTTAGGAGTATATCAGCTAATGACTAATCGTCAAGAAGTTCTGGCCGAGGCCCTTGACGTCGAGCAGGAGACCGTGTCGATGCTCTACGGCCGGCTCGATCTGGCGCGATCGCGGGCCGAGGCGGCGCTGGCGCGCGTGCACGGCGGCGGCGGAGCGGGCGGCACCCGCCAGGCCAGACTGGAGCGCGACGTGGCGGCCGGCGAGCAGGCGCGCCGGCTGGCGCGGCTCAACGCCGTCGAGCGCGGCCTGTGCTTCGGCCGCGTCGACGACGCGGCAGGCCAGACGGTCTACATCGGGCGGATCGGGCTGCGTGACGAGGAGTACGAGTCGGTGCTGATCGACTGGCGGGCGCCGGCCGCCCGCCCGTTCTACGTCGCCACGGCGGGCGATCCGGGCGGGCTGGTGCGCCGCCGCCACCTGCATCTGCGCGACCGCGCGGTGGTGGGGCTGGACGACGAGGTGTTCGACCTGGAGCGGATGAGCGACGGCGACCGGCGCACGCTGGTGGGGGAGGCGGCGCTGCTGGCGGCGCTGCGGCGTGGCCGTACGGGACGGATGGGCGACGTGGTGGCCACCATCCAGACCGAGCAGGACCGGGTGATCCGGGCCTCGTGGCAGGGGGCGCTGGTGGTGCAGGGCGGCCCCGGCACCGGCAAGACGGTGGCGGCGCTGCACCGCGCCGCCTACCTGCTCTACACCCATCGAGACACGCTGGAGCGGCGCGGGGTGCTGGTGGTGGGGCCGAACGCGATGTTCCTGCGGTACATCGGCCAGGTGCTGCCGGCGCTGGGGGAGACGCAGGTGGTGATGTCGACGGTGGGCGAGCTGTTCCCGGGAGTGCGGGCGACGGCCGTCGACGAGCCGCGGGCCGCGGTGGTCAAGGGGGATCCGCGGATGGCCGAGGTGGTGGCGGGGGCGGTGCGGGAGCGCCAGCGGGTGCCGGCCGGCGATCTGGAGGTGGAGCTCGACGGCCTGGTCCTGCGGGTGCCGCACGAGAGGTGCGCACGGCTGCGCGAGCGGGCCCGGGCGGTGCGGCTGCGGCACAACATGGCGCGCAAGCTGTACGTCACCGAGTTGCTGAAGGAGCTGGCCCTGGCCGAGGCGCGCGCCCTGGAGGGGGCGTTGCGGCTGGACGAGATGGAGCTGGAGGACCCGGAGCTGGCCGAGCCGCTCGACCTCGAGGGCGACCTGGACGAGATGGACATCGAGCTGGCGAGCCGCCGCCTGTGGGAGCTGCCGGAGGTGCGGCGGGCGGTCGACGGGCTGTGGCCGGAGCTGACGCCGCAGCGGCTGCTCGGCGAGCTGCTGGCCACGCCTGCGACGCTGCGGGAGGTCTCGCCCGCGGGGCTGGACTGGCGGGCCCTGGTGCGGCCGGCGGACGCCGGCTGGACGGTGGGCGACGTGCCGCTGCTGGACGAGGCGGCCGAGCTGCTGGGCGAGGACGACTCGGCCCGCCGCGCGGCGGCCAGGGAGGCGCGGGCCGGGTGGCAGGAGCAGGAGCTCTTCGCGCGGGAGGTGCTGGAGACGACCGGGCTGCTGGAGGAGGGCATCTTCGGCGAGGCCGACCGGCTGGCGGCCCGTCACACCGGCGCCGACGACGACCTGACCACCGCGGACCGGGCGGCGGCCGACCGCACGTGGGCGTACGGGCACGTGATCGTGGACGAGGCGCAGGAGCTGTCGCCGATGGCCTGGCGGATGGTCATGCGCCGGGTGCCCGCGCGTTCGCTGACGGTGGTGGGCGACCTGGCGCAGACGGGGTCGGCGGCGGGCGCCCGGTCGTGGGGTGAGGTGCTGGATCCGCACCTGGCGGGCCGGTGGCGGGAGGAGCGGCTGCTGGTCAACTACCGCACGCCGGTGGAGATCATGCGGGTGGCGGCCGACGTGCTGCGGGCGGTGGATCCCGCTCAGGTGCCTCCGGAGTCGGTCCGGGAGGGGGAGTCGCAGCCGCGTGCCGTACGGGGCGGGGTGGCCGAGCTGCCGGCGCTGGTGCGGGAGGAGCTCGCGGCCATCGGGGAGGGTACGGTCGGCGTGATCACCTCGGACGCGCGGCACGCGCAGGTGGCGGCGCTGTTTCCCGGGCACGACCTCGACGCGGCCGTGGTGGCGCTGACGGTGACGCAGGCCAAGGGCCTGGAGTTCGACGCGGTGCTGGTGGTCGACCCGGCGGGCATCCTCGGCCAGTCGCCGATGGGTGGCCAGGACCTGTACGTGGCGGTGACCAGGGCGACCAGGCGCCTGACGGTCGTCCACGACGGCGACCTGCCCGGCGTTCTGTCCCGCCTGACGCAGAAATCTACAAAGTAAAGGCGGCGGGCGAGTTCACACCCTCAATCCTCACCATCAGAAGCCCTCAGCGGGCCGAACAGCTCGTCGGCCACGGCACGGATGCGGCCGAGCACCATGTCGAGGGCGCGCAGGGTGTCGAGGTCGAGGTGCTGCATGATGAGGTTGTACTGTTCCAGGCCGGCGTTGTTGATCTCTTCCATGAGCCTGGCGCCGGCTTCGGTCAGTTCGACGCGGCGCACGCGCCGGTCGTGGGGGTCTTCGTGCCTGCTCACCAGGTCCTGGGCGACGAGGCGGTCGACGATGCCGGTGACCGTGCCGAGTCCGACGCCGAGGCCGGTGGCGAGCTCCTGGCCGGAGGCCGAGCCGTGGATCGAAAGGATCATGACGACCTTCAGCTGGCGCATCGTGAGGTTGGACGCGAACAAAGGAGAGTCGTGCTGGGCGAAGGCCCGGCCGAGGCCACGCTGGGCTGCTGAGATCCGGCGGATCAGGTCATCGCGTTCGTTCTTCACGCTCACCTCTCGTTCCTGAGAAGGTTATCAGGAAGATCGTGTGAGGCTAAATATTCGTATGAGGCGAAGTGTTAGTCTGGGCCGAACTCTCGGAAGGACCCTGATGACCGCATTCGCCCGGTTGAGCCTCGCCAACCGCAGCCTCGTGATCCTGATCGCGCTTGTGATCACCGCGTTCGGCGCGTTCACGATCCCGCAGTTGAAACAGCAGTTGCTGCCGTCGTTGGAGTTTCCCGGGGCGTTCGTGGTGGCACCCTATCCCGGCGCGTCGCCGGAGATCGTGGAGGAGCAGGTCACGGCGCCGCTGGAGGAGTCCTTCCAGGGGGTCGCAGGCATGGAGCAGATCACCTCGACGTCCCAGGAGGGCCTGGCGCAGATCCAGGTGGCCTTCGAGTACGGCACGGACATCGAGTCGTCGATCAGCAAGATGCAGCAGGCCGTGAGCCGGCTCCAGGGGCGGTTGCCGGCAGGTGTGGAGCCGCAGGTCGTGGCGGGCAGCACCGACGACATCCCGGTGATGGTGCTGGCGGTGGGCGACGGTGGGGATCCGCGCGCGATGGCGGACAAGCTGAGCCAGAGCATGGTGCCGAAGTTGCAGGCGATCGAGGGTGTGCGGGAGGCGGCGGTCACGGGCACCCGTGAGGAGGTCGTGACGATCACGCCCGACCTGGGGAAGATGGCGCTGGCGGGGGTGTCACCGGCGCAGATTCCCGAGGTGCTGAAGGCGAACGGCACGCCGATCCCGGCGGGCACGCTGACCGCCGACGGCAAGTCGCTGACCGTGCAGGTGGGCGCGCGGGTCGACTCGATCGCCAAGCTGAAGGCGCTGTACCTGACGCCCGCGCAGCCGCAGCCGCAGCCGGCACAGCCCCAGTCGGGCCAGCCTCAGTCCGGCCAGCCGCAGACGGCACAGTCGGCGCAACCGCAGGCCGGCCGGCCCCAGCCGCAGTCGGGTCAGCCCCAGGCGGGGCAGCCGCAGACCGTGCAGCGGGTGTTGAAGCCGGTCAAGCTCGGTGATGTCGCCAAGGTGGAGCAGGCCCTGGCCGCGCCGACGACGATCACGCGGACCGGCGGTAAGACGAGCCTCGGTGTGTCGGTGACGATGTCGCCGGACGGCAACGCGGTGGCCATCTCGCACGAGGTGCGCGAGCAGCTGCCGGAGCTGACCAAGGAGCTGGGCGACTCGTCGGACACCGCGGTGCAGGTGGTGTTCGACCAGGCCCCGTACGTGGAGAAGTCGATCGAGGACCTGACCACCGAGGGCCTGCTGGGGCTCGCGTTCGCGGTGCTCGTCATCCTGGTGTTCCTGCTGTCGGTGCGTTCGACGGTGGTGACGGCGGTGTCGATCCCGCTGTCGGTGGTGATCGCGTTGATCGCGTTGTGGGTGGGCGACCACTCGCTGAACATGCTGACGCTGGGTGCGATGACGATCGCGATCGGCCGGGTGGTGGACGACTCGATCGTGGTGCTGGAGAACATCAAGCGGCATCTCGGTTACGGCGAGGAGAAGCGCGCGGCCATCCTGACCGGGGTGCGCGAGGTGGCGGGCGCGGTGACGGCGTCGACGCTGACGACGGTGGCGGTGTTCGCGCCGATCGCGGTGGTCGGCGGGATGGTGGGCGAGCTGTTCTCGCCGTTCGCGATCACGGTGGCGGTGGCGCTGCTGGCGTCGCTGCTGGTGTCGCTGACGGTCGTGCCGGTGCTGGCGTACTGGTTCCTGAAGGCGCCGGACCTGACGCCGGAGGAGGCGCGGGCGCAGCGCGCCAAGGCGGAGGCGAAGGAACTACGCAGTCCGTTGCAGCGGGCGTACCTGCCGGTGTTGCGGTTCGCGACGCGGTTCAAGCTGGTGACGGTGCTGATCGGGTTGGCGGTGTTCGTCGGCACGATGGGCATGGCCGGGCAACTGCAGACGAACTTCCTGGACGCCTCGGGGCAGGACACGATCTCGGTGAGCCAGCGGATGCCGGCCGGCACCGATCTGGCGACCACCGACAAGGCGGCCCAGCAGGTGGAGAACGTGCTCGCGGACCTGGACGGGGTGGAGTCCTACCAGGTGACCGTGGGCGGCGGCAACGCGATGATGGGCGGCACCGGTGGCGGCGCGGATCGGGCGTCGTACTCGGTGACGGTCGGCGAGGACGCCGACACGCCGGCGGTGGAGCAGGCGTTGCGCGACCGGCTGGCCACGTTGCCGGACGTCGGCGAGGTGCAGGTCGGCGGCATGCAGGGCGGCGGGTTCGCCACGGACACCGTTCAGGTGATCGTGAAGGCGCCGGACCTCGCGGCGCTGCGGACGGCGGCGGAGACGGTCGCGTCGGAGATGGGCGAGGTGTCCGGCCTGCGTGACGTGTCGTCCAACCTGGAGACGAGCGCGCCGCGTGTGGAGGTGCGGGTCGATCGGGCGAAGGCGGCCGCGAAGGGGTTGTCGGAGGCGCAGGTCGGTCAGTCGGTGGCGCAGGCGTTCCGCGGGGCGCCGCTGGGCCAGGTGACGCTGGACGGCCGGGCGAGTGATCTGGTGCTGCGCGTTGGCGAGGCGCCGGCCAACGTCAAGGAGGTCGGGGCGCTGCAGTTGCCGACGGCTTCGGGGCTGGTGAAGCTGTCGTCGGTGGCCGAGGTGAAGCAGGTCGGCGGGCCGACGCAGGTGACGCGGATCGACGGCGCCCGTTCGGCGACGGTGTCGGCCAAGACGACGAGCAGTGACCTGGGCAGTGTGACGCAGGCGCTGAACGAGCGGCTGAAGGGGCTGTCGCTGGGCGGCGGCGCGTCGTACGAGATCGGCGGGGCGTCGGCGGACCAGGAGGAGGCGTTCAAGGATCTGGGGCTGGCGATGCTGGCGGCGATCGCGATCGTGTTCATGATCATGGTGGCGACGTTCCGGAGTTTCGTGCAGCCGTTGATCCTGCTGGTGTCGATCCCGTTCGCGGCGACGGGCGCGGTCGGGCTGCTGGTCGTGACGGACACGGCGATGGGCGTGCCGGCGTTGATCGGCATGTTGATGCTGATCGGGATCGTGGTGACGAACGCGATCGTGCTGATCGACCTGATCAACCAGTACCGGGATCAGGGGATGGGGATCGTGGAGGCGGTGATCGAGGGCGGCCGGCGCAGGTTGCGGCCGATCCTGATGACGGCGGTGGCCACGATCTGCGCGCTGACGCCGATGGCGTTGGGCGTGACGGGGTCGGGCGGGTTCATCTCGCAGCCGCTGGCGATCGTGGTGATCGGCGGGCTGGTCACGTCGACGTTGCTGACGCTGGTGCTGGTGCCGACGCTGTACGTCATGGTGGAGCGGGCCAAGGATCGCCTGCGGCGCCGTCCCGACGCCGGTGCCCCGTCCGGCCCGGACGTGGACGGCGCGGGTAAGGAGAGCCTGGCCGGCCAGCCGGCCTGACCCCTTCGCGAGCAAGCCCCGGCCGGTCTGGCCGGGGCTTGCTGTGTTCGTGGGTGAGGTTTCACCACGGGAGGGGGCACCGGTGCCTGCCCGGCGCACCCGGGCAGGCTGTTCGCCGGTCCACGACCCCGGTCGATCATTTGTCGGTGGTGTTGGCCCGCTTGTTCGGCCTCTTCTCGAACACCGAGTCCGACGAACTCGACTCCTCTTCCTGGCTCGAGTCCGACGAACTCGACTCCTCTTCCTGGCTCGAGTCCGTCTCCTCTCTCGCCCTCTTCTCCGACTTTCCTCTCTTCTCCTGGGCCGCCTTCTTCTTCTCCTCCTGCCGCAGGAGTTCGTTCTTCTTCTCCGCCGCCTTCTTCTTCTCCTCCTCCTCCTTCGAGGGGAGCAGGGCCCAGACGATGCCGAGCTCGCTGACGTCCTTGTCCGTCAGCGGGACGCGCAACCTCCCCTCCCACTTCTTGCGGTCGTCTCTGACGATGCCCTTACCGCCCTTGTTGCTGGCGATCCATCCGGCCTTGAATATCTGCGTCTCGGTCACCGATCCCGGCTTTCGCATGTCCGGCTCGTACGCGTCGGAGAAGTAGACGTGGTGGAACTTGTTGAGCCATTCCGTGAAGCCCTCCGAGGTTCCGGCGGACTCCACGGGCTCGTTGGCCTTTTTCGGCTTTGGCGCGCTCTTGTTCTGGTTCGTGTCGTAATCCCTGGTGAAGAAGACACCGATGACCAGGCGTAGGCAGTCCGCGTAGTCCGTGTCGACCTTGTCGAGTTTTTGGATGTCCTTTTCGAAGTTGCTTCTGAAGTTCTTCGCCGCGTCGATCGACTGGACCTTCACCTCGATGATGACCTTGTCGGAGCCGCTGGCCGCGACTGTGCCGTTGAGCACCCAGTCGCACGCCATTTTCGCGTTGGGGTAGACGTTCCGCGTCTGCGGAGCCCCCAGGTCGGCCCAGAGGTACTTCTTCTGCAGGTGCAGCGTGAAGGCGGTTCTCAGCGAGTCCTCCCAGCCCTCTCCCGGGTTGGCCCACCATCCCGTGATCGTGTCGAGGTTGGCGTCGGTCCACGCGATCAGCTCTTCGAGGAAGAGTTTCACGGTCAGAAGCTTGGTGTCGCCGGACTGGAGCGGTGTGAGGATCGTCTGTTCCATCGTGCTCGTTCCCCCTGCTGTCCCAGGTGCTCGTTTGAAGGCTTCACCGTGCGCTCGCCCGCTCATCAACCGATTGGCGAATACTTGATGCGCCGGTCAGCGGGTATGGCGGAATACCGCAGAGAAATCTACATTGTAAAGGCCGTGTCGATGGTGCAAATAACACCTACCAAAAGAACAACCACCGCATCACCGATGCGGAGCATGGAATCAAGGTGACGGTCATACCCCGATCGTGGCGGGGTGCGATGGCCGGCCGATGCGGTCGCGGGCCTGGTGCGGTGCGGGTGGAGCCGGGTGAATAGACTTGTCCGACGTGACTTCGAAGCCGCGTATCCCTGATGTCCTGGCCGCTCGCTATGCCTCGCCGGAGTTGGCCCGGTTGTGGTCGCCCGAGTACAAGGTGGTGGCGGAGCGCCGGTTGTGGCTGGCGGTGCTGCGGGCGCAGGCGGAGCTGGGCGTGGCTGTGCCCGAGGGCGCGGTGGCCGATTACGAGAAGGTGGTCGAGCGGGTCGACCTGGAGTCGATCGCGGCGCGGGAACGGGTGACCCGGCACGACGTGAAGGCGCGGATCGAGGAGTTCAACGCGCTGGCGGGGCACGAGCAGGTGCACAAGGGGATGACCTCGCGTGACCTGACGGAGAACGTCGAGCAGTTGCAGGTGCGTGACAGCCTGCTGCTGGTGCGTGATCGGGTGGTGGCGTTGCTGGCGCGGCTGGCGTCGCTGGCGGAGGAGCACGAGGCGACGGTGGTGGCGGGCCGTTCGCACAATGTGGCGGCGCAGGCGACGACGCTGGGCAAGCGGTTCGCGTCGGCCGCCGACGAGCTGCTGGTGGCGTTCCGGCGGCTGGAGGAGCTGGTCGGCCGTTATCCGTTGCGGGGCGTCAAGGGGCCGGTGGGGACGGCGCAGGACATGCTCGATCTGCTGGGGGGCGATCGGGCGAAGCTGGCCGAGCTGGAGGGCCGGGTGGCGGCGCATCTGGGGTTCGAGCGGCGGTTGACGAGTGTGGGGCAGGTCTATCCGCGGTCGCTGGACTTCGAGGTGGTGTCGGCGCTGGTGCAGCTGGCGGCGGCGCCGTCGTCGCTGGCCAAGACGATCCGGTTGATGGCGGGGCACGAGCTGGTGACCGAGGGGTTCAAGGAGGGGCAGGTCGGCTCGTCGGCGATGCCGCACAAGATGAACACCCGGTCGTGCGAGCGGGTCAACGGGCTGGCGGTGGTGTTGCGGGGTTACGCCTCGATGGTGGGGGAGCTGGCGGGCGACCAGTGGAACGAGGGCGACGTGTCGTGTTCGGTGGTGCGCCGGGTGGCGCTGCCGGACGCGTTCTTCGCCTTCGACGGGCTGGTGGAGACGATGTTGACGGTGCTGGACGAGTTCGGGGCGTTCCCGGCGGTGATCGCGGCGGAGCTCGATCGTTACCTGCCGTTCCTGGCGACGACGAAGATGCTGATGGCGGCGGTGCGGGCGGGTGTGGGCCGTGAGCAGGCCCATGAGCTGATCAAGGAGCACGCGGTGGCGTCGGCGCTGGCGATGCGGTCGCGTGGGGTGGCCAACGAGTTGCTGGATCGGCTGGCGGCCGATGAGCGGTTCCCGCTGGATCGGGCGGCGCTGGAGGGGTTGCTGGCTGATCGGGTGTCGTTCACGGGCGCGGCGGCCGATCAGGTGGAGGCGGTGTCGCAGCAGGTGGGTGAGGTCGTGGCGGCGTATCCGGAGGCGGCCGCCTACCGTCCGGGAGCGATTTTGTGATCCGTGAGCTGATCTCGCTGGATCGGGTGCGGGCGGCGTGTGGTGACGACGATCTGCTCATGTGGGGGGCGCAGGGGCTGACGGGCGGGGCGCGGGCGTGGGCGCTCGGTGACGCGGTGGTGGCGGCGGCGCCGGGGGTGGCGCGGCGTGACCGGCTGACGGTGTGGGGCGGGGTTCCGGACGCGGTGGAGTTGGTGCGGCACGCGCTGGCGGAGGTGGGGCCGTCGTTTCGGCTGCTGGGCGGGGCCGGGCTGGTGGCCGAGGTGACGCCGAAGGTCGGCGGGCTGGAGGCCGGGCCGGTGTTCTCGTGGATGAGCCTGCCTGGCGGGTCTTTCGTGCGCGGGGGTGGTGGTCGTTCCGGCGATGCCGCGGGTGCGGGTGGCGTGGGGTGGCTGGGGCCGGAGGAGGACGGTGAGGTGGCGGCGTTGCTGAGGGAGGCGGCGCCGGGGTCGTACGCGGTGCCGGGTGGGGCCGGGGTGCGGCGGTGGGCCGGTCTGCGGGTGGAGGGGCGGCTGGTGGCGGTGGCGGCCGACGCGTGGAGTGCCCCGTCGGTGGGGTTGGTGGCGGGTGTGGCGACGGCGGTGTCCTCGCGGGGGCGGGGGCTGGCCGAGCGGGTGTGCCGGTGGGTGTCGGGTGAGCTGGTGGCGGCGCATGGGCGGGTGGCGCTGATGGTGGACGACGACAATCCGTCGGCGATCGGGGTGTACGTGCGGATCGGGTACGGGCGGGCGCCGGTGATGGTGTCGCGGGTCCGCTGAGCCCGTTCGCGGCCTCCTTCCCGGGTCGAACGGTTCGGGGGATTAATTGGGGTGAGGTTGCGGAGGGCGTCAGGCACAGTGGGCGGTGTGATGTCCGATTTTGTGCCTGGTATTGAGTTGTCCCGTGCGTTCTACGCCGAGGTGGTGGCGCCGCTGGTGGCCGGTGTGCCGCACAGTGCCGCGTTGATCGGGCCGGGGTCTGAGGTGCTGGCGTTCGACACGGGCCGCTCGGCCGACCATGACTGGGGTCCGCGGGTGCTGGTGTTCACGGCGCCGGAGGCGGTGGAGGCCGTGGAGGCGAGGGTGGCGGCGGGGCTGCCTGGCCGGTTTCGCGGTTTTGAGACGGTGTTCGACTATCGCGGGGTGGTGCGGCCGGGGGTGGAGGTGGCGGATCTGGGGGTGTGGCTGGAGGGGCGGCTCGGGTTCGATCCGGAGGGCAGTGGGGGGATTTCGCTGCTCGACTGGTTGTCGGTGCCGTGGCAGAGCCTGGCCGAGGTGACGGGGGGTGAGGTCTTTCACGATGGGCTGGGCCGGTTGGAGGGGGTCCGGGCGGCGTTGCGGTGGTATCCGGCTGACGTGTGGCGGTATGTGCTGGCGTGCCAGTGGCGGCGTATCGCGCAGGAGGAGCCGTTTCCGGGGCGGTGCGGGGAGGTGGGTGACGAGCTGGGGTCGGCGGTGGTGGGGGCGCGGCTGGCGCGTGAGGTGATGCGGCTGGCGTTGCTGTTGCGGCGGCGTTATCCGCCGTACGCGAAGTGGCTCGGTAGTGCGCTGGCGCGGTTGCCGGGGTCGGCGGAGCTGGGGGAGGCGCTGGGGTCGGCGTTGGCGGCGCGGTCGTGGCGGGCTCGGGAGAGCGCTCTGGCGGTGGCGTACGGGCGGGTGGCGGCGATGCAGAACCGGGTGGCGCTGGCGGAGCGGCTGGATGAGCGGGTGCGTGGTTTCCACGATCGGCCGTTTCAGGTGATCGGGGGTGACCGGTTCGCGCGGGCGTTGCTGGAGGCGGTGTCGGATCCGGCGGTCAGGGTGTTGCCGTTGGTGGGGAACGTGGACCAGGTGTCGGATTCGGCGGAGTTGCTGCTGGCTCCGTCACGTGCGCGCGCGGTCGCCGCGGCGGCGCTCGGCTTGGGCGTGTGACGCGTCCTCGCGGTCGATCTCGGAGAGGGGCTGGGGGCATCGTGCGTGCCGGCCGGGCCGGTCGGTGCCCTCGTCTGTGGAATGAACGGGTGTGCTTGTGGCGAACGCGCCGCTTTCCGCCACTTTTCCGGCGGTACGGTGCGCGCATGGCGATGATCGACACTCTGGGGATCGCGTACGACGAGGCGGGGCCGGACGGTGACGTGGCGGTGGTGTTCGTGCACGCCGCGGTGGCCGATCGGCGCATGTGGGAGCACCAGTTCCGGGAGTTGTCGCGGCGGCATCGGGTGATCCGTTACGACTGCCGCGGCCATGGCGAGTCCGGCGATCCCGGCGAGTGGGTGTGCCATCACGAGGATCTGCTGGCGGTGCTCGACGCGCTGGGGGTGCGGCGGGCTGTGCTGGTGGGCTCGTCGATGGGCGGCGCCTACGCCTTGGAGGCGGCGCTCGTGGCGCCGGAGCGGGTGGCCGGGCTCGCGCTGATCTGCTCGGGCCTGACCGGGCATCAGTGGCCGCCGGAGATGCTGGCCCAGGCGCGCGAACGCGTGCACAGCGCGGTGCCGGCCGAGCGGCTGGCCCGCTACGGCGACGGGTCCGCCGGCCGGGTCGACCCGGCCGACACGCTGGCTGTGGCGCGGGCTCACACGCTGTGGCAGGTGGCCGGTCCCGGTCGTGGCCGCGCCGACCTGGCCGACGAGGTGTGGGAGGCCGCGGTGGAGATGTGCCGGGAGGTGTTCCGCCGCGAGTGGAGCGGCCCGCGCGCCGTCGAGCGGCAGCTCGACCCGCCGGCCGCCGGTCGGCTGCGTGAGGTCGCCGCGCCCGCCCTGGTGATCAACGGTTTGGCGGACGTGCCGGGCATTCAGGAGGTGTCCGGGCTGTTGGCGGCGGGCATTCCGGGCGCTCGCGGCCTCGACCTGCCGGAGACCGGCCATCTGCCGCCGCTGGAACGTCCCGTCGAGGTGACCGCCGCCTTGCGTGACTTCCTCGCCGCCGCTCTGACGCCGTGACCGGGCGGGGTGGTCGGGTGGGGCCGTCGGGCGGTCTGGCGCCGGGTTCGGCGGCCTGATCACCAGCCTGACCAGGTGGGCGCCGGGTCGGGCGGGGACGCCGTGGGCGGGTCAGGCGGATCTGTCGCGGGGTTCCTGGTCCCTCACGGGGTGGTCGCGGGGGATGAGGGCCGGGTTGACGTTGCCGAGGACGGTGGCGCGGTCGACGACGACCCGGGCCACGTCGTCGCGGCTCGGCACTTCGTACATGACGTTGAGCAGCACCTCTTCGAGGATCGCGCGGATGGCGCGGGCGCCGGTGCGGCGCAGCAGCGCCTGCTCGGCGATCGCGCCGATGGCGTCCTCGGTGAACTCCAGCTCGACCCCGTCCAGTTCGAACAGCCGCTGGTACTGCTTGATCGGCGCGTTGCGCGGCTCGGTGAGGATCCGCGTCAGCGTCTCGCGGTCCATGGGCTGGAAGGTCGACACGATCGGCAGGCGGCCGACGAACTCCGGGATCAGCCCGAACGCGATCAGGTCGGCGGGCATGACCTGTGCGAGGAGGTCCTGGCGGGGTGGCCGCCGGGTGGCGCCGAACCCGGCGCGGCCGCGGCCGGCGCGCCGCTCGATGATCTGTTCCAGGCCGGTGAACGCGCCGCCGGCGATGAACAGCACGTCGCTGGTGTCGATGGAGATGAGGTCCTGGTGGGGGTGTTTGCGGCCGCCTTGCGCGGGGACGCCGGCGACGGTGCCCTCGAGGATTTTCAGCAGCGCCTGCTGGACGCCTTCGCCGGAGACGTCGCGGGTGAGTGACGGGTTCTCGCTCCGGCGGGTGATCTTGTCGATCTCGTCGATGTAGACGATGCCGGTCCGCGCTTTGCGGACGTCGCCGCCGGCGGCGTTCAGGAGGGTGAGCAGGATGTTCTCGACGTCCTCGCCGACGTAGCCGGCTTCGGTGAGCGCGGTGGCGTCGGCCATCGCGAACGGCACGTCCAGCATTCTGGCGAGCGTCTGGGCGAGGTGGGTCTTGCCGCAGCCGGTCGGGCCGATCAGCAGGATGTTGGACGTGCCGAGCTCGACCTGCTCCTGCTGTCCGGCCGGTCGCCCGCTGTCCAGCCGCAGGCGCTTGTAGTGGTTGTGGACCGCGACCGCGAGCGTCCTTTTGGCGTGGTCCTGGCCGATCACGTACTGGTCGAGGAAGGCGTGGATCTCGCGTGGCGCCGGTGGGCGGCCGGCGACGGCGGGCGTGTCCGGTTCCTCCTCGTGGAGGAGCGCGGTGCACTGTCCGACGCATTCGTCGCAGATGTGGATGCCGGCCGGGCCCGCGATGAGCTTGCGGACCTGGTCCTGGCCTTTGCCGCAGAACGTGCATCGCAGCAGGTCGCCGCGTTCGCCGATGCGTGCCACTCGGGAGACTCCTCCTACAGGGTGACGGGTAGTGAGGTCAGCCGCCAGGTGCCCGGGTCGGGGGCGCGCAGTTCCTCGGCGGTCGCCGTCGCCGCCAGGCGGGGGAAGCGGCGTAGCAGGGCGGTGAGCGCGACCTCGGTCTGTACGCGGGCCAGCGAGGCGCCGAGGCAGAAGTGCGGCCCGTGGGCGAAGCCGAGGTGGCCGCCGGGAGCGCGGGTGAGGTCGAGCCGGTCGGGGTCGGGGAAGGCGCGCGGGTCACGGTTGGCGGCGGCGACGGCGACGGTCACCGTGTCGCCCTTGCGGATCGGCGTGCCGTACAGGTCGGTGTCCTCGCGTGCGTGGCGGGGGATCGTGAGCAGGGTGGGGCCGCACCAGCGGATCAGCTCCTCCACCGCGCGCGGCATGAGGGCGGGATCGGCGCGGAGCGCGGCGAGCTGCTCGGGGCGGCGCAGCAGTTCGTCGACGGCGTTGGCGATGAGGTTGGCGGGGGTCTGCCCGGCGATGAGCAGGTGCCACACGAGGGTGACCAGCTCGTCGTCGCCGAGCCCGTCGCCGTCGTGGGTCTGGGTGCGGATCAGGTCGTCGAGCAGGTCGTCGCCGGGTTGGCCGCGCCGTCGCGCGATGGCGTGCTTGGCGGCGTCCATGATGCCCGGGATGGCTTCGGCGAACGCGGGGCCTGCTCCCATGGCGACGGTGGCGCCGTAGCCGCGCCAGCGTGGCCGGTCGCTCTGGGGGACTCCGACGAGTTCGCAGATGACGTCGATGGGCAGTGGGCGGGCGAAGTGGGCCAGCAGGTCGGCCCGGCCGCCGGTGGCGTGGCCGGGCAGGTCGTCGAGCAGCCGTTCGGCGATCGGTTCGATCCGCGGCCGGAACTCCGCGGCGCGGCGGGCGGTGAAGGCGGGTGCGACCAGTCCGCGTAGCCGGGCGTGCTCGGGGCCGTTCATCTCGCCCATGGTCCGCATGTACGGCAGGCAGTCGGCGGGCACGTCGGGCCGCGTGTAGCTGGTGGCGTCGAGCTCGAAGCGGGTGTCTGTGAGCATGGCGCGGGCGCCTTCGTGGCGGGTCAGCGCCCACAGGGGGCCGAATCCCGGGGCGCTGATGCGGGCGAGTGGCGCCTGCTCGCGGGCGCGGGCGTAGGCGGTGAAGGGGTCGCGCAGCACCGCCGTGTCGGTGAGGTGGATCTCGGGGACGCCCGTCATGCTTTCCTCCCCAGCTGGGATGATCTCGTCATATGATCTCATCATCTGGATGGTCACGGTATCTTGGCGGGAGGCGGACGGCAAACCGCCGGGACCCGGGGGGACGATGGGCCGGCTCACCAGAGCGCAGACGCAGGAGCTTAACCGCGCCAAGGTGCTGTCGGCCGCCCGCGACGAGTTCGCCGACCGCGGTTTTCGTGAGGCCAGGATCGACGACATCGCCGACCGGGCCGGCCTCACCCGGGGCGCCGTCTACTCCAACTTCCCGGGCAAGCGGGCCCTCTACTTCGCCGTCCTGGCCGGCCTCGCCGAGCACGCCCCGCACGCGCCGCCCGTCCAGGACCGCACGGCCCGCGAGGCGCTCGCGGCGTTCGCCCGCGCCTGGGTCGCCCGCCTGCCGCTGTCCACCGACGAACATCACGGGGCCGCCCGCCTCGGCATGGACCTGATGCCCGAGGTCCTCGCCGAGCGACGCACCCGCCTGGCCTACGCCCAGCTGCTGAAGCTCGACGCCATCCTGCTCGGCCTCGCCCTGGAACGGCTGCGCCCGCCAGGCCCGCTGGTCCGCCTCGCCGAGGCCGTCCTCACCACCCTGCACGGCGTCAGCCAGCTGGCCGCCGCCGCGCCCGGCTTCACCGACCCGTTCGACGTGGTCAGCGTCTGCGAGCAGCTGGCCGGGCTCGACCTCGGCGGCGGCCTGCCGCTCACCCCCGATGTGCCGCCCGCCCGCGCCGCCGACGAACCGTGGTCACCGCCCGCGGCCATCGACGCGGTCCGGGGCACGGCCGCCGACCTGGCGGGCGACGGCGTGCTCGCCGTCCTCGGCCTGCACCGTCTCGAAGCGGCCGAGGAGCTCGTGCGCGCCGCGCCGCCCGCCGCCTCTGTCACCGCGGTGCTGGTCACCGGCTCGCCCGACGAGCTCGCCCCGCTGGCGCGGCTCGTCGTCGCCGAGGTGTGCGGCTGCCTGCGCCAGACCTTCCCCTCCTACGCCTGGCCGCGCCTGCGGGTCGTGCACGACGCCTCCGGCGAGCTCGCCGCGGCGGCCGGACTGCCCGCCGTCGGCGACGCCACCGAGGTGGCCGTCCGCGTCGAGGCCGGCCGGATCGTCGCCCGCGCCGACGGCCGCGGCGCCTGCCACGCCGCCGCCACCAGCGGTGTCACGACGCGTGACCACCACACGTGATGAGCCTTCACCGAGCACCGCCTGCCCGTGCGGCAGCTCCCACGGGCTCGGCCTCTCGCCGCCGGTGGGCTCGGATCCGCCGGCGACTTCACCAACTCGTGAGGTGGGATCGATATGCCTGATGGATGGCGGTGGGACAGCACCCTGTTCCAGGGAAGCGCGGCCTACTACGAGCGCGGTCGGCTGCCGTATGCTCCGGGTTTCGCCGGAACACTGGCTACGGCGCTCGGCCTGGACGGCCGGGGCAGACTCCTCGACGTCGGCTGCGGGCCGGGCATCGTGACGCTCGCCCTGGCGCGGTTCTTCGCCGAGGCGGTCGGCGTCGACCCGGATGAGGACATGCTGGCCGAGGCGGAGCGACAGGCGAAGCGTCGCGGGGTGACCAACGCGCGTTGGGTGGCCGCCCGTGCCGAGGACCTGCCGGCCGGTCTGGGTGAGTTCCAGGCCGTGATGTTCGCCCAGTCCTTCCACTGGACGGATCGGGACCGGGTCGCCGCGACCGTGCTGGAGATGCTGGAGCCGGGAGGCGCGTTCGTCCACATGAGCGACCTCAAGCATCCGCCCGTCGAACCGGGGCCGCCGCCGCTGCCCGCTCCCCCCTACGCGCAGATCGGTGACCTGGTACGGCGGTACGTGGGTCCGGTACGCCGCGCGGGGCGGGGGACACTCGTCAACGGCACGCCGAACCGGGAGGACCTCGTCCTGGCACGGGCCGGGTTCGAGAACTTCGAACGACAGGTCGTGCCGGCCGGGGAGGTGGTCAGCCGCACCGCGGACGACATCGTGGCATGGGCGTTCTCCCGATCCGGCTCCGCCCCGCACCTGTTCGGCGACAGGCTGGAGGACTTCGAGGGGGACCTGCGCGCGGTGCTGCGGCACGCCTCACCCGAGGGCCTCTTCGCGGAGCGTCTTCCGGCGACCGAGATCATGACCTGGCGCAAGCCGCCCGGCGAGCGGTGACGTCGCGGCGGCCCCGCTGTCGTCTTCCTCGTCCCGGGCGGCGTCCCTCGGCTCCTCACCCGCGCACCGTGGTGGTCCTCAGCCGCGGGTCGGCGGCGATCTCGGCCTCGGTGAACCGCCCGGTGACCCACTGGCCGCGGGAGAACAGGGCCGTCTGGTCGGTGTGGTGCGCCGAGGCGGGGTTGGCGGACAGGGAGTAGGTTGCGCGGGATCGAACGGCACCCGCCAGGGGCTGAATTCCGGCTCTCCCGGCTGATGCGGACGCCTCAGCCCGGTGAAGAACTCGCGCCACAGGATCGCGCCCTGCCCGTCCAAGGTGGCGCGCCCGTCCCAGTCGCGCAGCGTCGCGCAGGCCTCGCGCACGTTCACCCGCGTGCCGTCGGACGCGGTCGCCGTGGGGTGGGCCCGGCACAGTTTGGCCAGGTCCGCTCGCATGAGTTCGAAGGTGTGGTTGCGCTTGGCCGACACGGTGGCCTGCAGCGTGTCCAGGGTGAAGCCGGGCGCGCCCAGCCCGTCGGCCCCCGACAGCCTTTGGGCGATCATGTCCAGGCTGACCCGGGGACGTGGCTCCAGGTCCGTACGCTCCTCGCCCCACACGCCGGGGTAGCCGGTCAGCGGCGCCGACGGGTTCGTCATCCAGGCGGTGTTGTTGGAGTTGGCCACATAGTCGGCGCGGGTCAGTCTCGGCTGGTTGGCCGGCCCGAAGATGCCGGGCACGACGGCGTCGCGGTCCTTGCCCCACAGGCACGCGGAGGTCGAGCCGTCCAGTACGTACGCCTCCAGCCCCGGCATGGGCGACGGCTTGCCGCAGCGGCGCGCCTTCGCGTCGGTGACGTGGGGCACGACCGAGGCGTCGGCGAAGTAGGCGGTCCCGCCGGCGTCGGTGGCGAGCGTGTGGACGAACGGCATGCCCTGATGGGTGTCCTGCGCCGCGCGCGGCTGCGCGAGGTCGCCCGCTTTGGCCATGGCCAGCCATTCGTCGGCGGCGCGCAGGTTGGCGGCGTTGGCGTCGGCCAGCGCGTAGGCGACCTCGCGGTGGTTCCACAGCGCGCCGTCCGCGGTGGCGTCGAGCGCCCAGCCGGTGGGCGCCGTACCGCGCGTGCACTCCCAGCAGGGGCGCTCGCCGGCCGCCTGGAAGGCGTTGAACAGCGACAGCGTCGCCAAGAGCACCAAGACGCCGACCGCCACCCCGGCGACGATCAGCACCAGCCTGGTCGCCGACTCCCTGCCGCTGCGCAGCGACAGCCGCAGGCCCAGCCGGATCATCGGAGGAGCCCGCTCGCGTACGGGTCGGTGACCCGGCCGTCGCGGACGACGACCTCCCGGTCGGCGCAGGCGGCCACCCGGGCGTCGTGGGTCACCACGATCACGGTGGTGCCCTCCTCGCGGGCCAGCCCGACCAGCAGCTCCATCACGTGCTCGCCGGTCAGCGAGTCGAGCGCGCCGGTCGGCTCGTCGGCGAAGACGACCCGCGGCCGGGTCACCAGCGCTCTGGCGACGGCCACCCGCTGTGCCTGCCCGCCGGACAACTGCCCGGTGCGCCGTCCGCCCAGGCCGGTCAGTTCCAGCCGCTCCAGCCAGGAGGCGGCCCGCGCGTAGGCGTGCTTGCGCCTGGTACGGCCGAGCAGCAGGGGCAGCGCCACGTTGTCGGCCACGGTCAGCTCCGGCACGAGCTGGCCGAACTGGAAGACGAAATCGGCCGCGCACCGCCTCCGCCAGCGCCCCCAGCCGCGCCTGGGTGACGTCGATCCACCGCAGGTCGGCTTCGAGGCGGAACAGGCCATGATCGGCCAGCAGCGCGTCGATCAGGTTGCCGGCGCGCTTGATCTCGGTCAGCTCCCGCATGCGCCGCAGATGCGTCGCACGCTGGGCGTCGAGGTAGTCGCCGGCGTCGCGCCCCAGCATCAGCGTCAGCACGACCTTGGTGAACAGCACCGTCTGCAGGGACGGTTCGGCCGCGACCGGCTCGGCCAGCCACGCCTCGACCTCCTCCTTGCCCACAGGGGTGATGGCGTAGCGCTTGCGGTCGGGCCCGTCGCCCGGTTCGATCCGCCCGGCGATGACCTTGCCGTCTCGGGCCAGCCGGCCGAGCGTGGAATAGACCTGGCCGAACGGCAGGGGCTTACCCCGGCTGAAGAAGGTGTCGTAGTCGCGTTTCAGGTCGTATCCGTGGCTCGGCTCTCGTTCCAGCAGGCCGAGCAGTGCGAGGGGGACGCTCATGACCCGCGACTACACACTGAGGATATATTCGCGGGATATAAAGCGTTGAGGTCACCGAGCCGCCGGCCGGGAACTCACAGCCGGTCCCGACGCCCCCTGCCCGGCGAGCCGCGGCGACCGGAGACGTGCTGCGGCCACGGCGAGCAGGGCCACGGCGGCCAGGGCGAAGGCCGCGTTCCCGGCCAGATCGACCACCGGTTCCACGGGCACGGCGGGAGGCTGCGGAAACCCGTGCCAGGCGTAGGTGAGCACGCCGCCGGCCGCCAGCGCGAACACCTGGGCACGGCCCCAGCCCGGCCGCCGGGACCAGCGGGTCACCAGGACGCAGACCCCGGCGTAGACGGCGAGGTTGACGGCCACGACCGGCCACCCGCCGAGCGTGTCCAAGGTCAGGGCAGCGAGCCAGAACACCGCCCCGGCCGCCAGGGAGAAGCCGAGCACCGGCCACGGCCCCGGAGCCCGCCCCGGCGCCCCGGAGACCGCCTGGCGGCGGCGCAGGGCCAGGACGACCAACAGCCCGGCCGGCACCACCACGCCCGCCACCTGGGCGATGGAAGGCTGGTACGCGGCCGGGTCGAACAGGGCGCTGACCACTGCCCCGAGCCCGAACAGGATCCCGGCCGTCACCAGTCCGGGAACGCGCAGCCACGGCTGCGCCGCCCTGGCCGGCACCAGGGCCTCCACCACCGCGATGGGCACGCAGATGCTGCCCGCGGCGTGCACGCCGCCCAGCACGAAGGTCACCCACCAGGCGCTCACCTCCACGCCGGGGATCCACGCGTACGAGGTGAGGTCCATCCCCGCGTAGCCAGGGTTGAACAGCGAGCGCGTGACCAGTCCCTCTTCCAGCAGCCCGTAGGCGATGGCGAGCAGGACGATGCCGGGCCAGCCGGCGCCCCGGCGCCTGGCCAGCTCGCGGATGAGCAGCGCGCCGCCCCCGTACAGCGGGGCCAGAACGATCAGCGCGGCCAGCATGGTGACGGGCAGGTTGCCCAGCAGGAACTCGCCGATCAGCGGCGACAGGAAGAAGAGCCCGAGTGCGGGCGCGATTCGTTTACCCATGCCCCCAGCCTGGTCAGAGCGGGGCAGGGCAGGTAGTGACGTTTGTCAGAGCCAGCCCTTGGACTCGGCGGCCCGCGCCGCCTCGGCCCGGTTGCGGGCGCCGAGCTTGCCGATGGCCGACGACAGATAGTTGCGCACGGTGCCGTCGGACAGGAACAGGCGGCGGGCGATGTCGGCGATGGTGCCGCCCTCGCCGGCGGCGCGCAGCACATCGCGTTCGCGGTTGGTGAGCGGGTTGGAGCCGGCGGAGAGGCTGGCGGCGGAGAGCTTACGGTCGAACACCGTCTGGCCGGCGTGCACCCGGCGCACGGCGTCGGCCAGTTCCCCGGCCCTGGCGTCCTTGACCACGTAGCCGGCCACGCCGGCGTCCATGGCCCGCCGCAGGTATCCGGGGCGGCCGAAGGTGGTCAGGATGATCACGCGCACGCCGGTGAGCCCGGCCGCCACGGTGAGGCCGTCGCGGCCCGGCATCTCGATGTCGAGCAGCACGACATCCGGACGGAGCCGGGAGACCGCGCCGGCCACCTCGTCGCCGCGCCCCACCTGGCCCACGACCTCGAGGTCGGGCTCCAGGCCGAGCAGCGCCGCCAGCGCCTCACGTACGAGGTGCTGATCGTCGGCCAGCAGGACGCGGATCACGTCCGGTCCGCCACGGGCAGCCGGGCGCTCAGCAGGAAGCCGCCGCCCTCGGCGGCCCCGCCGTACAAGGTGCCGCCCGCCACCTGGATCCGCTCGGCCAGGCCGCGCAGCCCGTTGCCGCCCGCGCCCGCGGCTTCGACGGGCCCGCGTCCGTCGTCGCGCACCTCCGCGTACGCCTGCCCGCCCGCCACACCGAGCTGGATGCGGCAGCGGCGGGCGCCGCTGTGCCGCACGACGTTCGTCGTGGCCTCCCGGATCACCCAGGCCAGAACGGGCTCGACGCCGGCCGGGAGCGGTTCGGCCGCCACCTCCAGCCGCACGCCCGCGGTGCCGAGCGCACGACGCGCGCCGTCCAGTTCCCCGGGCAGCGACAACTCCCGGTATCCCGCGATCGCCTCGCGCACTTCGGACAACGCCTGCCGCGACAGCTCCTCGACCTGCTCCATCTCGGCTCCGGCCCGTTCCGGGTCGGTGCTGGCGAGCCTGCCCGCGAGCTGGCTCTTCACCGTCATCACGGCCAGGCTGTGACCGAGCAGGTCGTGCATGTCACGGGCGAAGCGCAGACGCTCGTTGTCCACGGCCAGCCGCTCGACTGCCACGTTGGCCTCGCTCAGCGCCCTGTTGGCGGCGTTGAGCTGGAGGAAGGCACGGATGGCGACGGTGAAGACGACGACCTGCAGCGGCATCCACCAGAACTCGGCCAGCGATCTGCCGAGCAGCGGAAGGGCGAGCGTGACGGCCACGGCGGTCGCCCCGGCCACCACCGGCAGGGCCCGCTCGGGCAGCGCCGTGGCGGCCGCGGTGATGAGGAAGTACGACGTCGCGAACACCCACATCTCGCCCAGGACCGGCACCATCGCGGCCGCGACCATGTAGAGCAGGACCAGGGCGTACGGGGTGGCGTTGCGATGCGGCCGGTCCAGAGCGGTCCACACCACCCGCAGGTAGAGGGCGACGAAGCCCGCCAGGCCGCCGAACGCCAGCCCGGCCACGACGCCGGAAGGGGCGGCCGCCAGGAACCCGGGCACCGGCAACACCAGGACGACGAGATAGACGGAGGTCCACAGCCGGCCCTTCATGTGTTGCACCCTATCCAGCGGCCTTCCCGCCGAACCCTGACGAATGTCACGAGGCTCAACACGCGACCGGTATTTGTATCCCGACTGTAGAATGAGGCACATGGTACGGCCCCCGCTGACACCCGAGGAACGCCTGCGCGGCGAACGCCTCGGCCTGCTGCTGCGCCAAGCCCGAGGCGAACGCAGCATCGTCGAGGTCGCCGCCGCCGCCGGCATGTCCGCCGAGACCCTCCGCAAGATCGAGACCGGCCGCATCGCCACCCCCGCCTTCTTCACCATCGCCGCCCTCGCCGAGGTCCTCGACATCCCCCTCGACCACCTCGCCGAACGCCTCACCCCCGGCATCCCCACCTGAGCGACCCAGGAGATGCGTCAGTCGGACGGCCTCGGCTCCCGCAGCAGCGGATGCGCCCGCATCGCCACCTCCAGCTCACCCGGCAACTCGTCACGGTAACGCCCCAGCGTCGACAGGTCACTGTGCCCCAGCACCCGCCGCACCGCGTCCATGTCGACCGCGTCGGCCAGCAGATGCGTCGCCGTCGTATGCCGTAACCCGTGCGGCGTCACCGAACGCCGCTGCTCCGGATCCACCCGCGCCCGCACCCGGTCGATCACCGCCTGCACGTCACCCCGCGCCAGCCGCCGACCCCGCCACGACAACAGCAACGCCTTGTCCGGCACCGCCGCCCGGCCCCGCGCCAGATAGTCGTCCAGCGCCGCCGCCACGTCACGGGGGAGCGGCACATCACGCGTGCGGCCCCCCTTGCCGAAGATCCGCCAGTAACGCACCCCGTCATTGGTGTAGAAATCCTCGACGTTGGCCCGCACCAGCTCCGAGACCCGCGGCCCCATCGTCGACAGCAGCAACACGATCAACGCGTCACGCGTCTCCATCCGCTGATCACGCCGGCCGCCGCCGCGCTCCTCGCTCATCGACCGTGCCGCGCCGATCAGCCCCTGGGCCTGCTCCCGCGTCAACGCCCGCCGCTCCGGCCGCAGCCCGCCCCGCTCCCGCGCCGTCACCGTCGAGGACGCCATCGGATCGATCTGCACCCAGCCCGCCAGCACCGCGTGCTTGAACAACGCCGACACCGACCGGCGGAAACGCGCCTGCGACGACGGCGACTGCGACGCGCCCCCGGCCCGCCCCCCACCATCCGCACCGGCCGCCGGAGCGCCGCCCCCGGTGGCGCCGGAGCGCCGACCGTCCGGCTTGCGGGCGAACGCCAGCAACACCGCGTCCATGTCGGCCCCCGTCAGGTCGTCGAGCACCGTCTCCGCACCCGCCAGCGCCACGAACGTCACCACGTCACGCGCGTAGACCTCGGCCGTCGACCTCGACAACCCCCCCGTCAGCGACTTGGCCCGCACCAGCTCCACATAGCGGTCAGCCGCCTCCGCCACCGTCACCCGTTCGAGCTCCGCAGGCCGCACCGTCACCCCTCACCCTCGCCACGAGGACCCGAAGAAAGGAGGATCCACGACAAGAAGATCCACGAGGAGACGGTAGCGGCCGCCACCGACAGAAAATCAGATGTCGCGGAACGTCTCGATCCGCGCCCCCAGCGCGTTCAGCCGCTCCGCCAGATCCTCATACCCCCGGTTGATCACGTACACGTTCCGCAGCACCGACGTGCCCTCGGCCGCCATCATCGCCAGCAGCACCACCACCGCCGGACGCAACGCCGGCGGGCACATCATCTCCGCGCTGCGCCACCGCGTCGGACCCTCCACCAGCACCCGATGCGGATCCAGCAGCTTCACCGACGCCCCCAGCCGCGTCAGCTCCGTCAGATAGATCGCCCGGTTGTCGTAGACCCAGTCATGGATCAGCGTCGACCCCTGCGCCGCCGCCGCGATCGCCGCGAAGAACGGCACGTTGTCGATGTTCAGCCCCGGGAACGGCATCGGATGGATCTTGTCGATGGGGGAGACCAGCTTCGACGGCCGCACCGTCAGATCCACCAGCCGCGTGCGCCCGTTCGCCGCCGGATACTCAACCCCCCGATCGTGATCGAGGCCCATCTCCTCCAGCACCGCCAGCTCGATCTCCAGGAACTCCACCGGCACCCGGCAGATCGTCAGCTCCGAGGACGTGACCACCGCCGCCGCCAGCAGGCTCATCGCCTCCACCGGATCCTCAGAGGGGGAGTAGTCGACGTCCCGCTCGATCGACGCCACCCCGTACACCGTCAGCGTCGTCGTGCCGATGCCCTCCACCCGCACGCCCAGCTGCTCCAGGAAGAAACACAGGTCCTGCACCATGTAGTTGGACGAGGCGTTGCGGATCACCGTCACCCCGTCGTGCCGCGCCGCCGCCAGCAGCGCGTTCTCCGTCACCGTGTCGCCCCGCTCGGTCAGCACGATCGGCCGCGACGGCGACACGTCGCGATCCACCCGCGCATGGTAGAAGCCGCCCGTCGCCGTGATGTCCAGCCCGAAGGGCCTCAGCGCCGACATGTGCGGCTGCACCGTACGGGTGCCCAGATCGCACCCGCCCGCGTACGGGATCCTGAACTGCTCGGTCCGATGCATCAGCGGGCCGAGGAACATGATCACACTCCGGGTACGGCGAGCCGCCTCGGTGTCCATCGCCTCCAGCTCCAGCCGCGCCGGAGGCACGATCTCCAGATCGTTGCCCTCGTTGATCCACCGCGCCCGCACTCCGATCGACGCCAGCACCTCCAGGATCCGGTAGACCTCCTCGATCCGAGCCACCTTCCGCAGGATCGTCCGCCCCGAGTTCAGCAGCGACGCGCACAGCAGCGCCACGCACGCGTTCTTCGACGTCTTGACGTCGATGCTGCCCGACAGCCGCCGGCCGCCCACCACCCGCAGATGCATCGGACCCGCGTAGCCCAGCGACACGATCTCGCTGTCGAGCGCCTCACCGATGCGCGCGATCATCTCAAGACTGATGTTCTGGTTGCCGCGCTCGATCCGGTTGACCGCGCTCTGACTCGTCGCCAGCGCGTCGGCCAGCTGGAGCTGCGTCCAACCACGATGCTGACGCGCGTCCCGGATCAACCGGCCAATACGTACAAGATAATCGTCTGCCACAGGACGAGACCATATCTCACATATGAGATGCGTCCGGCGTGTCCGCGCCCGACGCGCCGGACGACTCCCGATGCACCGCCAACCGCGCCGGAGTCGACCCCGCCGCCCGCTTGCCCACGAACGCCTCCCGCGCCGCCCGGAACCCGCCCCGATCATCGAACATGTCCCGGCTCATCTCCGCCAGCTCCTCCACCCGGTACGCGTCCAACGGCTTACGCCCCTCATCCGCCTCCCGCGCCGCCCGCTTGGCCGCCAGCAACCGCTCATAGCCGGCATCGGCCGCCAGCCGCTCGGCGTACTCCACCACCCGCCGCTCGAACTCCAGCCGCGACCCCGCCACCACCCGGTCCGCCAACCCCAGCTCCACCGCCTCCACCGCGCCCACCGGCAACGCCTCCCACGTGAGCCGCCTCGCCACCGACGCCCCCACCCGGCGCGGCAACACGTACGTCCAGAACTCCGACCCGTACAACCCCATCGTCCGATAGTGCGGATTCAGCACCACCCCCTCCCGCACCACCACCCGATCCGCGCCGAGCGCCATCATCACCCCGCCCGCGCCCGCGTTGCCGGCCACCGACGCCACCACCAGCTGCCCCGTGCACGCGATCACCTCACGGCACACGTGATTGATCGCGTTGATGTTCCGCCACGCCTCCACCTCCGGATGACGCGCCGCCTCGATCACGTTCAGATGGATCCCGTTGGAGAACACCTCGCCACCACGCACCACCAGCACCCGCGTGTCCTGCGCCACCGCGTACCGCAACGCCGACACCAGCCTCAGGCACTGCTCGGCCGACATCGCCCCGTTGTAGAAGTCGAAACTCACCACCCCGACGCCCCCGCCACGGTCGTAGGTCACCTCGCTGCACCCCGCACGCTCCGCCACCCCGGCGATCCGCTCACCCAGCACCAGGTCCGCCGGCAGCTTCACCCCTCCCGGCACGTCCAGGCGCAGCTGCCCGACCCACACCGACCCGTCGCCGGTGCGCACCAGCACCGCACCCTCACTCCGCCCCACCACCGACCCCGGCGGCCCGGCCCGCTCCGTCAGCACCGGACCCGGGTACACGTCGAACACCCGCACCGGCAACCCGCACAACTCCGCCCGCCCACCCGGAGCACCATCGGCGGCCCGCACCCGCCGCACCACCGCGTCCGCCGGCTCCGCCCACGAGAACTCCCGATCCGCCCGGCGCATCGCCGGCCGCGCACAGCCCCGCACCTCCGGCCGCCGATAGTCCAGCGGCACCGGCGCGAACCCCGGATCGGCCGCCTTCGCCGCCACCTCCGCCACCAGCTCCACCGCCGCGTCCGCCACCGCCCCGTTGTACAGCGCCGACTTGCGCGGCGGCTCGGCCGGCAGCGGGAACGTCCGCCACCCCCAGATCGGGCCGGCGTCCATCTCCTCCACCGCCTGCAACGCCGTCACCCCCCACTCCGGCTCCGCGCCGGCGATCGCCCAGTCCAGCGACGACGGCCCCCGATCGCCCGGCGGCCCCGGATGGATGACGACCGTGCGGTGGTGACGCCACAGCCGCTCCGGCACCCGCTCCTTCAGGAACGGGCAGATCACCAGATCCGGTTTGGCCAGCTCGACCGCCTCGAGCATCACCCGCTCCGACAACGCCAGCTCCACGCTGACATCGTGACCGGCCCGGCGCAGCTCCAGCCAGGCGCGCTGGGTCAGGCCGTTGAACGACGAGCACAGAAGCAGGATCCGCAACGGACAGTTCCTCCGGACGTTCGAGGGGATGGGTAAAACCCATCGATCCTGACACGTCCGAGCAAACTTCGCTGACAAATCACCACAAAGAGAACCCCGCGTCAGTGCTCACGCCCACGGAACGACCCCAGCCACCCCGACACCTGATCGAACCGGTAGTACAACCGCGGCGGAACATACGGAAGCACCCGCGAATGCCGCCGGCCCAGCACCGCGATCAGCTGCTCCGGCGGCAGACCGATATAACGCGGCAGACACTCGTACCACCGGGCGCTGCAACGAGCCGCCCGCTGAGGAGCCCGGAGCGTGGCCTTGCGCGACCGCTCGAAACCGGTCAGCGCGGGCTCCAGCTCCATGCCCGTGTGCAGCGCGTTGACCAGGACCGCCGCGTCCTCCAACGCCAGCGCCGTCCCCGCCCCGATGGAGTAGTGCGTCGTATGCGCGGCGTCCCCGAGCAGCACCAGATTGCCGCGAAACCACGTCCGGTTCGTCACCGTACGAAAGTTCAGCCAGTGCGCCCCGCCATCAGCCTGCGACCGCCCGATCAGCGGATGCCCGTCCAGCACGCCGGCGAACAACTTCTCCAGCAGGCCCAGGCAGTCGGCCTCGTTCGCCTCGTCGAGCCCCAGCCCACTCCAGGTCGCGGGGGAGCACTCGATGACACAGGTGCTCTGATCCTCATCGAACCGGTAGCCGTAACACCAGATCCAGCCATGCTCGGTCTCGGTGAAGGCGAAGGTGAACGCCTCGAACGTCCTGGTGGTGCCCAGCCAGATGTACATGTTCCGGCCGACCGCCACCTCGGTGCCGAAATGCTCGGCATGACGCTCACGCAGCACACTGTTCACGCCGTCACCCGCGATGACCAGGTCGGCGTCGGCCACCTCCTCCTCACCGGCGATCTCCCGCTCGAACACGACGTCCACCCCGAGCGACCGGGCCCGCTCGGTGAGAATCGACAGCAGCCGGTGCCGGCCGAGACCGAAGCCCTCCTCGCCGTACTCCACCGTCACCACCGCGCGGTCATGGATGCGCGCGGCCCAGCTGTCCCACTGGACCGAGCTCTCCTCGATGGCCTTCGCGGACTCGGGGTCGGCGCCGTGCAGATTGCTGAGCAGTTCGTCCCAGTAGGTCACCCCCCAGCCGTACGTCGACCCGGCCGGGTTCCGCTCGTAGACGGTGATGTCGTGGGACGGGTCCGTCCGCTTCATCAGGATCGAGAAGTACAGGCTGGCGGGTCCGCCACCGACGCAGGCGACCTTCACAAGAACTCCCGTTGTAACACAATGTGTTCGATATGTCGCACACGGTAATCGAAGGTGTCACGGCGGGACCATCCTGTCGCGTACATCTGCCGGTCAGGAGATGACCAAGCCGCGCAGCGGCCCGCGCGCCGGGGGAGTGGGGCCGCCTGGCCGCCCACGAGCGGCGCGCTGTCAGAACGCGAAGGCGGTGACGCCCTCGTACTCGCCTTGGCGTGCTGGGCCGGTCACCTCGTACTCCAGGAGCAGCAGGCCGTTCGGCGTAGCTTCGTGGCGGAGCAGGCGGAGGCCGGACGGGGTGCCTGCGCCGGTCAGTAGCCGCCGGCCGGTCCGGAGGACGGCGGGGGCGACCGCGAGGCGGAGCGTGTCGATCAGGCCCGCCGCCAGCAGTGAGTCGCCGAGGCGAGCGCTGCCGTGGATCTGGAGTTCCCGGCCTGGCTGTGCCTTGAGTTCGGTGACCGCATGGACCGGATCGCCCTTGAGGACGGTCGTGGGGTTCCAGGTCCCCTCGGTGAGGGTGTTCGTCACGACGTACTTCGGCAGGGTGTTCATCCGCTCGGTGAACGGGTCGGCCGGGTCGGTGATCTTCGGCCAATCGCGTGCGAACGCCTCGTAGGTCCGCCGTCCGAGCAGCAGGCCGTCGGCGAGGTCGAGCCATTCGGAGGCGCGCTGGACGAACGTCCCGTCCATGTGGGGGACGAGCCAGCCGCCACGGATGAATCCGTCGCTGGTGTCCTCGTCCGGCGAGCCGGGGCCCTGACTGACCCCGTCGAGTGTGACGAACTCGGTGAGAGTGATCTTCATCGCACGCCCTCGGTGAGTGCGGCCAGCTGGCCGGTGACCATCCCCCAGCCCTCGGCGAAGCCGAGTTTCTCATGATGAGCGCGGGCCTCCGGGTCGCGGTGCTGGACGACGATCCGGTAGTCGGTGCCGTCCGGGTGATCGTTCAAGGTGATCGTGGCGGTCATCACGATCGGGGCGGGGCTCACGGGACGCCACGCGCTGTCGATCGCGTTGGTGAACACGATCCGCTCAAGCTCGTCCACTGCGAGAAAGCAGGCGTCCATGTGCGGGACGTACTCGGCCCCGTCGTTGGTCAGCCGCGTCACGAACGCCCCGCCGGGCCGCAAGTCCAGGCGATCCACCCGGCAACGGGACGGAGCCGGGACCCACCACCGCTCAAGCCGGGACGGCTCCGTCCAGGCCCTCCACACGGTCGCGCGCGGGGCGCGGATGATCCGCTCCAGGCCAAGGTCGAGATCGGGATTCACTGCCTGTTCTCCTCTGGGTCGGTGACGAACTGTTCGAGGCGGTCGGTGTGCTCCGTCCAGATCCGGCGCTGCTCCGCGAGCCAATCGTCGACCAAGGCGAGCCGCTCGCGGTTGAGCACGCAGGTGCGCACCCGGCCGGACTTGACCGTGTGGATGAGCCCGTTCGATTCGAGCATCCGCACATGCTTCATGAACGAGGGGAGGGTCATCGGGAACTCGCGGGCGAGGTCGCCGACGCTCCTGGGTCCGTGGCCGAGGCGCCGGACGACGGCGCGCCGGGTCGGGTCGGCGAGGGCGACCAGCACCCCGTCGAGCTGCGCCGGATACTGTGCCATGCGGCTAAGTATGGCGGTCTCGAAATGGTTAGCGCAAGGGCTAAGTGTCGGGGGCCGTCCAGGGGATCGCCGGGCGGCCCCGGGGATCGTCAGAGACGGCCGGTTTGCGCTGCTTTGTTCTTCAATGAGAGGTATCGGCTATACCAAACAGAATCCACCTTCTGTCCGGTATCGAATCGGTGTTCCGTTCAGACGGCAGGCCGGCTTCCTGGGGGTGGGCCAGCGTGGCGGGCGCGCGTATGCGGTGACTTCACTGCTTATGCGGCGCCGTCGCGACTCACTACCATTCCGCCATGTTGTTTTACGCCTTTGTGATCGTGTTCGTGGGCCTTCCCTTAGCGATCGCATCCGGGGCCGTCCTTGCCGCGATGCACTCCGCCCCGCCCAACCGCCATGAGTTCATGAGCCGGCGATTCGTCGTCATGGGACTGTCCGTGTCACTCGCCGGCGCCGGGCTGATGGGGCTTGGCGCCTGGCTGGCACGTGAGGATTCGCGCTACGGCGGCTTCGAAGCCCTCGGGATACTGCTGATCACCCTCATCGGCGCGGGCCTGCTCGTCGCCGGTCTCGGCCCGCTGCCCGCGTGGCTGCTGGAGATCCCCGGCCGGTACGCGGAACGGCTGCCGCTGCCCTTGCGGCTGGCTGTCCGGGACCTGGCCGGTCGTCGTGTTCGCGCGGCGTGCGCGATCACGCTGACGATGACGGCGACGGTCTTCGGTGTCGGGCTGACGGTCATCGCGGTCGGCCAAACGTCGCAGAGCAGGGCCGAATACTCTCCCCGTGCCCGGCCGGGCACCTTAGTGGTCCGGTCGAGCGCCTTCCTCGCGGAGCCTTTCTCGGCGGCCGATGCCGGCGCCGTACGTGCGGCGATCGAACGGGAGATACCCGGGGTGCCGATCGCCCAGAGCGAGCGCCCTTCGAGCGAATCTCGGCACTTCGGGGCGCGCGCGGAGAACGTCGAGATGCCGGAGGAGGCCCTTTACGAGTATCAGGCCATCGGTGACGAGAAGCTGCTGCGGTATCTCACCGGCGATCAGTCGACGCCGTACGACGAGGGCACGGCCGTGGTGATCACGTCAGCCGACGTGAAGGTCGACTCGGTCGACCTCTCCTATGAGATCGAGGAGAACGACGAGGCGATGGAGACCAAGACCGTGCCGGCGGTCACCGCCAGGACCGTCGACCCGCACATGGAGACGATCTTCGTCCCCTCGAAGATCGTGCGGGACCTCGGCTACCGGCTGCAACCGGATGAGCTGATCGTCGATCCCACCCTTCGCCAGGTCACGGTGCAGGAGCAGAAGCGCCTCGACGACCGGCTGGACGACGCGGTCGCGGAGGCGTACGTCGAACGAGGCTTCGAGGCTTCGACCGGGTGGGTGCCCGGCGTCGTGGCAGCCCTCCTCGTCGCCCTCGCGTGCGCGCTGACCGCCGGCTTCGGCGAGGCCGCCAACGCGCGCCAGGGCCGGGTCCTGAGGCGGGCCGGAAACGGATCGGCCGCGGCCTTCCGGTGGTTCTGCGCCTCTCGCGCGGGTCTGAGCGCCCTGTACGGAACGGTCCTCGGCGCGGTCGCCGGCTGCCCCGCCGGGATGTTGCTGCTGTGGCCCCTGACGATGCCTGTGACGTGGGGGGATCCGGCACGGGTGCCGTTCGAGACCCCGTGGTCGGCGATTGTGGCCGTCGTCGTCGGACTTCCTCTGCTGGCCGCCGCCTTCGGCGCGGTCCTCGGCCGTGAACACTCGCACGTCCCGGCATCCGCAGTGGCTCGGCACTGAAGTGGCGTGGGTGCGGGCGGGGCGCGGGGAAGGTCAGAGGCGGTTGACGTAGCGGGTGGCGGCGCGGTGGCTCATGCCGGTCTCGCCGCGGACCAGGAACACGGCCTCGCGAAGTTGGCCCAGCGCCTTGAGCTCGCGAGCCTTGTCGACGAGGTCGTCACTGGGTGCGGGGCTGTTGCGCGGCCGGTGGGTCAGTCGTACGGCCAGGATGATCAGGTAGATGATCGCGGCGGTGACGACGGCGGTGAGCGCGACGAGGCCCGGGGTGGAGATCGCCAGGCTGAGCATGCACTGATCGTAGCGCCGTCCCGGCGGCGGCGTCAGAGGCTGTTGGCGAACTGTGTCGTTCTAGCGTGATCGTCGTGCGGCGATCTGGCCGGTGAGGCCGCATCCGCAGATGCTTGATAATGAGCATTATGTCAAGTAGGCGGTCTTGACGACGGCCCGTGACCGTGACCGCACGCTTGACCTTCAGTCGATTCGCTGTTCTCGCAAGGTCGTGGCCCTTAGGGTGGGAATCTGCTATCGCGCCGCGAGAGGAGCAGCACGTGGGGAACCAATCTGTTTTATGCCCGGTCTGTCAGGGGGTTCTGCCTGCTTCGGGGCGGGACTCGTACACGACGCTGCGGGGGCGGCTCATCGTCACGAACGGTTACTGCGCGGGTGGCTGCGAGGAGCGGCTGGCCGACTCGGAGCAGACACGGCAGGTGGCACGCCCGGTCGCGCCGGTGCAGCAGCAGGTTCAGCAGGCGGGCGCTCCGGTGCCGCCGGCTCGCGTGGCGCCCGCGTTGCGCGCGGTTCGCTGACGAGGTCGGCCGTCGGGGGCCGCGTCGCCGGTGAGGCGATGCGTCGTGCTGGTGGGGGCCACTCCCCTGGTTCGCGTCCCGGTCAGTGGTGGCCGTCGGTGGTGTGCCAGTAGTCACGGGTCTGTACGGCGAGGCCGTCGGGGTTGAAGCGGGCGAAGACGCAGCCGGCGAGGGTGACGGGTGCGCCGTTGTCGATGGTGTGGGCGTGGAATTCGATGGCCGCCTGGTCTCCGTCGACGATGGGTGTGGCGAAGATGATCCTGGGGTCTGTTTCGTTGGTGAACGACCAGCGGATGTAGTCGGCGATGGCCCCTCTCCCCCGGTGTGGCGGGCGGAACGGCATTGAGGTGTGGACGGCGTCGTCGGCGTACAGGGTGAGGATGCTGTCGACGTCGTGGTGGGTCCATCCGTGTTGCCAGGTGTCGGCGAAGCGTTGTGCGGCGGTTCGGGGGTTCATGGTGGTCATTGTGGTGGTCGGCGGGGGTTTGTGCGGGCTGTTTCGGGGTGGCGGGTTCAGCGGGGCCGGTAGGGGCGCGTGGTGGTGACGGCGTGGAGCGGGAGTGGCCCGTACAGGTGGGGGAAGCCGCCTTCGTCGCGGATGTCGAGCCCGGTGGGGTCGATGTCGAGGATGAGCAGGGGTTCGGTGACGTGGGCGTAGAAGGTGTCGTGGACCTCGTGGAGTTGGGTGAGGTCGTGGCTGCAGTGGATGAAGCCCTCCTGGTCGAGGGTGCGGCCGAGGGTGGAGACGCGGTAGTCGCCGGCTGATCGGGCGTGGTCCCAGTCGGTGTGGAGGGCGAGGTGGAGGATGGTCATGGGGTCCATTCGCTTTCGAGCATGGCGTAGATGACCTCGTCGGCCCATTCGCCTTTGACGCGTTCGTTGTGGATGAGGTGGGCTTCGCGGCGCATGCCGAGTTTTTCCAGGACGCGGGCGGAGGCGGTGTTGCGTCCGTCGAGGCGGCCGACGATGCGGTGCAGGTGGAGGTCCTGGAAGCCGAGGCGGAGCAGGGGTGTGCCGACTTCGGTGGCGTAGCCGTGTCCGTGGTGGTCGGGGTGCAGGACGTAGCCGATCTCGCCTTGGCGGTGGTGGGCGCTGGTCCAGATGAGGATGCAGTTGCCGATGAGCCGGCCGGTGTCGCGCAGGGTGATGGCGAGGTCGAGGGCGTCGCCTTCGTGGTGCAGGGCGGTGCGGGTGATCTTCTTGTCGAGGTAGGTGCGGACGGTGTCGAGGTCGCGGGGTTCCCAGTAGAGGTAGCGGGCGACGTCGGGGCGGGATTCGTAGGCGTGCAGGTCGTGGAGGTCGGCTGGGGTGAAGGGGCGTAGGAGCAGGCGGTCGGTGGTGATCGGGTAGCGGGGTCGGAGCACGTGGGCAGTGTAGAGAACGGTCAGGTGGGGGGCGAGGCGTTTTCGACGGCGATGGTGAGGAGTGTGCGGGTTTCGTGGAGGGGGCGTTGTTCGACGAGTTGTTCGAGCCAGAGGGTGGAGACGGTGGTGTAGAGGAGGCGGACGCGTGGGTGGTCGGGGGGTTGGGCGAGGGTTTCGGCGATGAGGTGGACGCAGCCGTCGGTCCAGCGGCGGGCGATCTGCTGGAGGACGGGGTCGCGGCCGGCGTGGACGTAGAGCTCCCAGAGGCCGAGTTGGCGGTGGCGGTCGGCGGTGGCGATCTGGTCGGCGAGGGCGGTGAGGCCGTGGTCGGTGATCCAGGCGTGGAGGGTGGTGAGCTCGGTCTGGATGAGTTGGGCGAAGGCTTCGGCGAGGAGTTGGTCGCGGGAGGTGAAGTAGTAGGTGGTGGCGGCGAGGGGCAGGTGGGCGCGGTGGGCGACGGCGCGGTGGGTGACGGCGGCGAAGCCGGCTTCGGTGAGGAGTTCGACGGCGGCGGTGAGGAGGATGGCGCGTCGTCTGCGTCCGCGTTCTTGGGGTGGTGGGGTGTGGGAGGTCAATGGCCACCTGCGAGGTTGAGGACGACGACGCCGATGATGATGAGGAGGATACCGCCGATCTTGAAGGGGGTCAGGGTTTCGCCGAGGAGGAGGGCGCCGATGAGGGCGATGGCGGCGGTGCCGGCTCCTGACCAGATGGCGTAGGCGGTGCCCATGTCGAGTTGGAGTTTGAGGGCTTGGGCGAGGAGGGCGAAGGAGATGATGTAGCCGGTGGCGGCGGCTGCGGTCCAGGCGTGGTGGGTGAAGCCGTCGCTGAGTTTGAGGGCGGTGGTGGCGATGATCTCTGAGGCGATGGCGAGGGCGAGGAGGAGCCAGGCCATGGGGGGTCTCCTTCGGAGAGTGGGACGCTCGTACCAGTTTAGTCGTGGTGGTTGTTCGTCTTCCTGTCGTGGGCGCGGTGGGGCGAATGTGTGAAGCGGTTGAAAAGCGAGTCGAAAGCGTGTTCCACTGTGGGGTGTGGGTTGGGACGCGCTTCCGCTGGTGCACGCCGACGACGACCGTCCGGTGATCGAGCGGCGTGCGGTTCTGCGTGGTGGGTTCTACGAGACGCAGGCCCGCACGATGATCGAGCGGGTGCCGCGGACCGCGGGCATCGCCCAGCGGTGGGCGGTCTCGCCCTACCGGGGTTGCGCCCATGCCTGCCGCGGCTGCGGTGCCCGCGCGGGTCACCGGCGGCTGGGTCTGGATTCCGGGCGTGATTTCGACACCCGCGTCGTGGTCAAGCCCAACGCGGTGGCGCGGTTGCGTGCCGAGCTGGGGCGCTGGGGTGGTGAGCCGATCGCGGTGGGTGTGACGGGTGACTGTTACCAGGAGGCCGAGCGGACCTACCGGTTGATGCCGGGTCTGGTGGAGGCGCTGGCGGGGGCGGGGGTGGCGTTCACCGTCTACACCAAGAGCCCGTTGGTGTTGCGTGATGCCGGGTTGCTGGCGCGTACGGGGGCGCAGGTGGCGGTGTCGATCGCGTTCGTCGACGAGCGGATCCGGCGGGCGGTGGAGCCGGGTGCGGTGGGCGGGCAGGCGCGTTTGGAGTTGGTGTCGGCGTTGGTGGAGGCGGGGGTGGCGTGCCGGGTGCTGATGGCGCCGGTGCTGCCGTTGCTGAGCGACGCGGCCGATCAGTTGTCGGCGACGGTGCGGCGGATCGCGGCGGCGGGGGCGGCGGCGGTGGAGCCGGTGGTGTTGCGGCTGCCTGCGGGCACGCGGCAGTGGTACATGTCGTGGCTGGCCGGTGCGCATCCGCGTCTGGTGGAGCGTTATGAGGAGCTCTACGACGCGGCTGGGCTCCCCTCCCCCGAGTACGAGCGGCGCATCACGGGGCAGATCGGGCAGTTGTGTGAGATGTACGGGATGCGGTCGGGGGCGCCCGAGCAGGTGGAGCGGGTGCCGCGGTTCCCGCAGCTGTCGCTGGTCTGAAATTCGGTTGACGCCGTTGTTAGCGTGCGGCGTATGCGGATCATGGATGTGGAGCGGTTCGTCGCCGACGGTTTCGTCAAGGTGGAGTCGGTGGTGCCGCGTGAGGTGGCCGATGAGGCGCGGGCGGTGTTGTGGCGGCAGATCGGCCTGTCCCCCGATGATCCGGCGGGGTGGACGCAGCCGGTGGTGTGGGCGTCCGATCTGACGGGTGCCGGGCCGTTCGGTGAGATCGTGCGGAGTCCGCGGCTGGGTGCGGCGCTGGATCTGGTGGCGGGGCGGGGCGGGTGGCTGCCCACAGGTTCCCTGGGGAACATCCCGGTCCGTTTCCCGAAGGTGCCGGCGGCCGGCGATCGCGGTTGGCATGTCGACTCCAACGCCGAGGGGGCGGACGGCGCGTGGGCGGTGAGCGGGCGGCCGTCGACGATGTTGCTGCTGGTGTTGTTGTCGGAGGTGGGGGCCGATGACGCGCCGACCCGGATCCGGGTGGGTTCGCAGCGGGACGTGGGGGCGTTGCTGGCGGAGCGGGATGGGGAGGTCCTGGATCCGTTCGTGGCCGGTCCGATGGTCGATCGGGTGAGCGTGGATCGGCCTGTGGCTTATGCGGCGGGGCGGCCGGGTGATGTGTTCCTGGTGCATCCGTTCACGGTGCACGCGGCTGATGAGCATCTGGGGAGCCGGCCGCGGTTCATGTCGCAGGGGCCGGTGAGGCTGGTCAGGCCGTTCGCGCCGGATGACGATACGGCGCTGGGGCGGGCCGTGCGGGGCTGAGGTCCGGCCACTCCCCTGGCCCGGTGTGAGTGGCGGGTTCTAGGCTGGCCGGATGAAGATTCGTGAGGGTGGGGTTGAGGATGTGGCGGCGGTGCTGGGCATGTTCGACAGTGCCGTGGCGTTCCTGGTGGCGCGTGGGCGTACCGGGCAGTGGGGCGCCGATCCGTTCACCGGTGATCCCCGGCGCGTCGGGCGGGTGGAGGGCTGGGCCGGGGGTGGCGGGATGCGCATCGCGGAGGTCGATGGCGAGCCGGCGGGGTGTGTCGTGGTGGGGGCGGCGCACGATTATGTGTCACCGGCGCGGGAGCCCGAGCTTTACGTGCAGGTGCTGGTGATCGATCAGCGGTTCTCCGGCCGGGGGGTGGGGCGGGCGCTGCTCGGCTGGGCGCTGGAGGAGGCGGGGCGGCGTGGGGTGGGGCTGGTGCGGGTCGACTGTTACGCCGGTGATGACGGCCGGCTGGTGGCCTACTACGAGGGGTGCGGTTTCGTCCGGGCCGAGCCGTTCATGGTCGGCGCGTGGCCCGGGATGATCCTGCAGCGTCGTCTGTCTCCGTCCGGCACGTGATGACGTCGGGCCGCGCGGGTGACCGCGCGGCCGGGCGGTCACCTGGCTGGGGCGCTGCGCTCCTGAGGTGGGGATCCGCGCCCTGGCCTGAGCCGGTCGTCACCGGTTGCCGTTGAGGGCGCTGCCCTTCTTCCACTGGGTGAAGGACATCTGCCAGTATCCCCAGCCGTTGTTCCATTCGAGCTCGCGGTTGGTGCCGGTGATGTCGACGATGTCGCCGCGCTGCATGGTGTCGTGGAACCATTTGGCCTGGTCGGGGCGGGAGTTGATGCAGCCGTGGCTGACGTTGCGGACGCCTTGGGCCCAGACGTTGTCCTTGGCGTGGACGTATTCGCCGGAGTTGGAGATGCGTACGGCGTGGTTGATCATCACGTCGTAGTATTCGGGGTCGTCTTTCTCGCGGCCTGGGGAGATCATGCGGACGGGGTTAGCGCGTTCCATGGTGAGGTGGACGCCGGAGGTGGTGGTGTATTCGCGGGTGGTGGCCTTGCCGGCGCTGATGCGCATGGTCTGGACGCGTTTGCCGTCGCGGTAGACGTACATCATGTGTTTCCTGGCGTCGACCTTGCTGATGACCTTGGCGCCGATCTTGAGGGTGGCGGCGTAGTCCTTGACGCCGTACATGCCCTTGCCGGCCTTGACGCCTTCGAGGTTGGCGGTGAACTTGATCTTCTGGTGGGCGGGCCAGTAGGTGGCGGTGCGGTAGATGACGACGGTGTCGTTGATCCAGCGCCAGGCGCCCTTGACGGGCTTTTCGGCGTCGACGTCCAGGGCGCGTTCGACGGAGGCCTTGTCGGAGATGGGCTGGTTGAAGGTGACGATGATGGGTGCGCCGACGCCGAGGGTCTCGCCCTTGGCGTTGGGTGTGACGTCGGCGACGGCGAGTTCGATGGCGGGCTTGAGGGTGCGGAATTCGCTGGTGACGCTGGTGACGCCGGAGGCGGCTGTGACGGTGTAGTCGGTGGAGGGCTTGAGGGGGCCCTTGGAGACCCACCGGGTCTTGTCGGCGTTGTACTTGCCTTCGACCTGTTCGTCCGCGCCTTCCACGATGACGTCGTCCAGGGTGCCGCCGGCGGCGGCGACGACGATCTTCTTGTCGGGGCTGACGTTGGAGCTGCCCTCGACGGGTGAGATTTTGATCGTCGGTGCTTGTGGTGTCGCCGAGATGGTGGCGCCGGGTGCGCCGTCGCCGTTGGTGGCGGTGTTGCCGTTTGAGCATGCCGCGGTCAGGGTGACCGCGGTGAGCAGGGCTATGCCCGCCGCGGGCTTCCTCCAACCAGGCGTCATGTTCACGTCAAGTCCCTCCATTGCGCGCAAAGTGCACCCCAAAACTCTAATGCTCCTGCATGTAAGACGCGGAAACATTTGGGAGAGTTCGGTCACATTTAGATCACTTATCGCGGTCAGCCGCAGGTCAACGGCCGGTCAATGAAAGGGAAAGCCCGATCGGTCAGCGCTGGGCGGAGCGCTGACCGAGGCGGTGGGTGAGGCCGGTGTGGCGCCGTCCGGCGCCCCTGGTGCGGACGGCCTGGGCCAGTGCCCGGCGGGAGCCGACGATGACGACGAGCCTCTTGGCCCGGGTGATCGCGGTGTAGAGGAGGTTGCGCTGCAGCATCATCCAGGCGCTGGTGGCCAGGGGGATGACCACGGCGGGGTATTCGCTGCCCTGGGAGCGGTGGATGGAGACCGCGTAGGCGTGGGCGAGCTCGTCGAGCTCGTCGAAGGCGTAGTCGACCTGTTCGTCCTCGTCGGTCAGGATGGTCAGCTTGTGCTCGTCGGGGCGGATGTCGACGACGATGCCGACGGTGCCGTTGAAGACGCCGGCGGCGCCCTTGTCGTAGTTGTTGCGCAGCTGGGTGACCTTGTCGCCGACGCGGAACACCCGGCCGCCGTAGCGGCGTTCGGGCATGCCTTCGCGGGCGGGGGTGAGCGACTCCTGCAGGGCGGTGTTGAGGGCGCCGGCGCCGGCCGCGCCGCGGTGCATGGGGGCCAGCACCTGGATGTCGCGGCGGGCGTCGAGGCCGAACTTGCGCGGGATGCGCCGGGCCACCACGTCGACGGTCAGGGCGGCGATCTCCTCGGGTTCCTCGCAGGGGAACAGGAAGAAGTCCTTCATGCCCTCCAGTACGGGGTGGCGGCCGGTGTTGACGCGGTGGGCGTTGACCACCACGCCCGACTCCTGGGCCTGGCGGAAGATCTGCGTCAGCCGTACGCGGGGGATGTCGTCGGCGGCGAGCAGGTCTTTCAGCACCTCGCCGGCGCCGACGGAGGGCAGCTGGTCGACGTCGCCGACGAACAGCAGGTGGGCTCCGGGCGCGACGGCCTTGACGAGCTTGTTGGCCAGCAGCAGGTCGAGCATGGACGCCTCGTCGACGACGACCAGGTCGGCGTCGAGGGGGTTGTCGCGGTCGAAGGTGGCGTCGCCGCCGGGCCGCAGCTGAAGCAGCCGATGAACGGTGGTGGCCTCGTGGCCGGTGAGCTCGGCCAGGCGTTTGGCGGCGCGTCCGGTGGGGGCGGCCAGGATGACGCGGGCGCGTTTGGCGCGAGCCAGGGTGACGATGGAGCGGACGGTGAAGCTCTTGCCGCAGCCGGGCCCGCCGGTCAGCACCGCGACCTTCTCCGTCAGCGCGAGCCGGACGGCCTGGCGCTGCTCGGCGGCCAGTTCGGCGCCGGTCTGGCCGTGCAGCCAGGTCTCGGCCTTTTCCCAGTCGACGTCGGCGAACACCTTGAGCCGGTCGTGGCCGCCGCGCAGCAGCGACAGGAGCCCGGAGGCCAGTGACAGCTCGGCGCGGTGGAAGGGCAGCAGGTAGACGGCCGGGACGAGGTTGTCTCCCGCGGGGACGTCCTCGCGGACCACGCCCTCTTCGGCGACGAGTTCGTCCAGGCAGCCGCTGACGAGTTCGGCGGGCACGTCGAGGATCTTGACCGCGTCGCCGACGAGGTTGGGTGCGGGCAGGTAGCAGTGGCCGTCGTCGGCCGCCTGCGACAGGGTGTAGCGCAGGCCTGCTTTGACGCGTTCGGGGCTGTCGTGCGGGATGCCGACGGCCTGGGCGATGGTGTCGGCGGTCTTGAAGCCGATCCCCCACACGTCGTCGGCCAGCTTGTAGGGCTGGGTTCTGACGACGGAGATGGACGCCTCGCCGTACTCCTTGAAGATGCGTACGGCGATGGAGGTGGACACGCCGACGCCCTGCAGGAAGATCATCACCTCTTTGATGATCTTCTGTTCCTCCCAGGCGGCGGCGATCATCCTGGTGCGTTTGGGGCCGAGGCCGGGTACCTCGACGAGGCGTTCGGGGGTCTGCTCGATGACGTCGAGGGTGTCGGTGCCGAAGTGGTCGACGATGCGTTCGGCCATCTTCGGGCCGATGCCCTTGATGAGGCCGGAGCCCAGGTAGCGGCGGATGCCCTGGACGGTGGCGGGCAGCACGGTGGTGTAGGACCGCACCTCGAACTGCTTGCCGTAGCGGGGGTGGGAGGTCCAGCGGCCGGTCAGTCTCAGTGACTCCCCCACCTGGGCGCCGAGCAGGGGCCCGACCACGGTCAGCAGGTCGGCGCCGGACCGGTCGGTCGCCACCCGGGCGATCGTGTAGCCGGTCTCCTCGTTGGCGTAGGTGATGCGCTCGAGGACCGCATCGAGGGATGAAACGAGTGAACCTTCCGCGCCCGGCTTCACGCAAACCCCTCTCCCGCCTGCTTTGTCGCAAGAGTAGAGCAGCAGCACCGCCGAGCCGCCGGGTGATGGCGCAAGGCCGAGTCCCTGTGAGCGCGTTCGTGTGGTCGGCCGATGGCCGGATAGAGGGGGCCGCTACTCGATCGTCGCGGCGACGAGGTCGGACGGGTCGTCCTCCAGCCGCCTGGCCGTGGTCAGGTAGATGTCGGTGGTCGAGGAGTTGACGTGGTCGAGCGCCTCCTGGATCTTCTTCACGCTCACGCCCGCCTCCTCGGCCAGGGTCGCGAACGTGTGCCGCAGCTGGTGCGGGTGCAGCCCGGCGATCCCGGCCTGGCGGCCGATGCGCTCCACGAGCTCGTAGACGTCCTTGCGGTCGAGCCGCCGCCCGGAGGCGGACACGAACAGCGGCCCGGTCAGCTGGTCCACCGCGATCGCGGCGCGCTCGGCGCGGTTGGTCAGGTACTCGTCGATCGCGTGCGCCGCCGCCGGCGGGACCTTCCGCGTCTTCGGCTTGTCGCCCTTGCCGACGATCCGCAGGGTGCGGTGGCCGCGCTCGTGCCCGAGGTCGGACAGTTGGGTGGCCAGGGCTTCGGTGACGCGGACGCCGGTCTGCATGAGCAGCCGGATGAGCGCCGCCGTGCGGAGTTGTTCCCGGCCGTGGTCGTGGTCGGCCGCGTGCAGCAGGTCGCGGGCTTCGGCGCGGGTGAGGCCCACCGTCTCGGAGTGCTGGCGGTTCACCTTCGGCCGCCGGGTGCCTTTGAACCGGTTGGCATCGATCGCGTCCTCGTCGAAGAGGTAGTCGTACCAGGACGACACGGCCGAGATCCGCAGGTTCATCGTCTTGGGCGGGATCGGTTTGCCGGCCCGCAGCTCCAGCCACCGCTTGTAGACGTTGCCGTGGGACTTGCGCGCCTGCAGCGGGTCGAGGCCGGTCTCGGCGCAGAAGCCGAACCATCGCTCGATCTCGCGCCGGTAGGCGTCGCGGGTGTTCGGTGAGTCGTAGGACAGCAGCCACGCCTTCGTCAGGTCCTGTACGTAGCCGAGCAGACCGGGTGGGAACGTGACGGTGCTGCCCGGAGGTGACGCCAGTTCGGTGGTCACGGCGCATCCTCGGCGGAACGCGTGGTGGAGATCTCGGTGAGCGTCTCCCGCAGGGCGGGGTTGGTGTAGAGCTGCGCGTCGGGGGTCGTCATCGAGTGACCTCCTGCAAGGCGTTGCCGTTCTCGGCTTCGAGGTTCGTGTCGCTGGTGGATGTCGGGCATGGGGTGCCGGCTGGTGTGGTCGCTCAACGCTGCTGATTGCGCCGCTGTACTCGGCGTTCCCAGCTGTTCGGGTGGCGGATGACGACGCCGGAGGTGCCGCCATTGCCGGTGAGCCGGATCCGCGGCGTCCCGGGGAGACGCTCCGATGTGGTCTTGTCCTTGAACCCGCCAAGGCCCTCGTTCATCTCTGAGGTCTCGGCCACCCAGCCGTCGGGGATGATGATCGTGACACCGCCCGTCTGCCCGTGCGCTTCTATGGCGATCTCGGGCAGTCGGCATTCGGTCTGGGTGAAGTCGAGCTTGACGCTGCCCAGGCCGCCGTACACGGTGATCTGCGCAGGTACCCGCCAATGCCCCGTCCGGGTCGCGCCGTTCAGGCCTCCTTTGAGGACCAGCGGCTCCGCCGGAGCCTCCTGGGGCAGATCGGCGGTGAGAGGCGCCAGTTCGGCGTAGGTCTTGGCGTTCAGTGCCAGCTCCAGCCGCACTTCCAGTTCGCTGAAGTCGATTCGCCCTTCGGTGGCGGCCGTGTTCAGCCGCTCCACCACCGCTTCGCGCTCGTCATGTGAGACGCGCATCTGATGAGGGCGGACGGGGGTCGGCTGCTGGTTTTCGCCCATGGTGTTCGCTTTCGGATGGGGTGGCCTCCTTCGGGGGGTTCCGAGGAGATCACCACCCTATACCCCCATAACCGCGATTATGAGGGGTTCTAAATGATCATGCGCTAACCCGGGACCACGCAAGCGGAGTGGCCGTTCACACGCTGCGAGTCGATCCTCCTTGGTGATCGGCCGGACGGTCGCCGGCCACCACGGAGACCTTTTCGGCCCCGATCCTTCGCATGCGTTCGGTGCCCCATGTTCCCAGGACGGCCAGGGCGGCGTTGAGCGAGACGCCGTGCTCCGTCAGGGAGTACTCGACCTTCGGAGGCACCTCGCGGTACACCTCACGATGCACGAGCCCGTCTGCCTCCATCTCCCGCAGATGCTGGATCAGCATCTTCTCGCTGACGCCCGGCAGGCCGCGCCGGAGCTCGGCGAACCGGCGGGTCCCGTGGTTGTCCAGCTCCCAGAGGATCAGCGACTTCCACTTGCCGGCGACCACGTCCATCGCCGCGTCGACGCCGCAGAAGTAGGGACCCTGTCGTGCTGATGTCGCCATCCGGCCGCTCCTAGACGTACTTACCTGCAAGTGAGTACCTGACTAAATAGTGAGTACTGGTCAACTCTACCGGCGGCCGAAAGGATCGAGGCGACGATGAACCAAGGGGGAACCGAATATGACGAGCAACAACGACGTGCGGGTGAGCGTTCTCGGGCTGGGAGCGATGGGGAGCGCTCTCGCGGGCGCCCTGGTGCAGGCCGGATACGCGACAACGGTCTGGAACCGCTCACCAGGCAAGGCGGACGACCTGGTCGCGCAGGGCGCACGGCCGGCCGCCACGGCCGGTGACGCGGTCCGGGGCAGCCGGCTGGTGATCGCATGCCTGCTGGACCACGCGTCGGTCCATGAGGTGCTCGATCCGCTCATCGACGAGCTGGCCGGCCGAACCCTGATCAACGTGACCACGACGCAGCCGGCTCAGTCACGTGAGATGGCCGCCTGGGCCGCCCAGGCCGGGGTCGCGTATCTGGACGGCGGGATCATGGCCGTACCGGACATGATCGGCCGGCCTGGGGCGTCGATCCTCTACAGCGGATCGGCCGAAGTCTTCGATCAGTACCGGCCGCTGCTCGACCTGTGGGGAAGCAGCACCTACTTCGGTGACGACGCCGGGCTGGCGTCCCTGTACGACCTCGCCCTGCTCGCGGGCATGTACGTGATGTTCGCCGGGTTCATGCACGGCGCCGCCATGGTCGCGCCGGCCGGCGTGACGGCGCGCGAGTTCGCCGCCATGGCCGCACCATTTCTGACCGCCATGACCGATGGCTTCCAGGAGTACGCCGCGGTCATCGACGGCGGTGACTACACCGTCGAAGGACAGCAGAGCCTTGAGTTCTCCGACCTCGGCGACCTCCTGGCCGCCAGTTCCGGCCAGGGCGTCAGCACCGAGGTGGTCGCCATGGTCCAGGGCCTCATCCAGCGCCAGATCGACGCCGGCCACGGAAAGGAGGGCTTCGCCCGGATCATCGAGAGCATCAAGCGACCGGGCTGAAGGCTCGCGCGACGGGCGTGGGGTCATGATCGCCTGGTGGGCGCTCGGCCCAGCGGCGGGTTGGACAACGCCGGCCATTCCGGGTCATGGTGGGCGGCATGCAGCAGGAGGACATCTGGGACGTCGAGACCGCCCGGCGCTATGACACGCCAGGCGCCGGCATGTTCGCGCCCGAGGTCTTGGGGCCGACCGTGGATCGTCTGGCCGAACTCGCGGGCGATGGGCGGGCGCTGGAGTTCGCGATCGGGACCGGTCGTGTGGCTGTGCCGCTCGCCGAGAGAGGGGTTCGCGTCGCCGGCATCGAGTTGTCGCCTCCGATGATCGACCAGTTGCGGACGAAGGTGGACGAAGCCACGATCCCGGTCATCGTCGGCGACATGACGACCGCGGTCGCCCCGGGCGAGTTCACGCTCGTCTATCTCGTCTTCAACACGATCTCCAACCTTCTCACCCAGGCCGAGCAGGTGGCGTGCTTCCGCAACGCCGCCCGTCATCTCACGCCGGGCGGCCGGTTCGTGATCGAGCTGTGGGTGCCCGAGTTGCGCAGGCTTCCTCCGGGGCGGGAGGCCACGGTCTTCCAGTGCGAGCCCGGCTACATCGGCCTGGACACCTACGACGTTCTGCGCCAGCACGTCGTCTCCCACCACTTCAGGTTCGACGAGAGCAGGCAGGCCGAGTTGTTCCGCAGCCCTCACCGCTACATCTGGCCGGCCGAGCTGGACCTCATGGCTCAGCTGGCCGGGTTGGAGCTGGAGGCCAGGCACGCTGACTGGGCCGGAGCCGACTTCACCGCGGAGTCACGGTCCCACGTGTCGGTCTACCGTCTCCCGCCGCACTAGCTCGGCCCGCGACGGGTAGCCGCCGGGGCCGGCCGTCGCCGCCGGACGTGGTCGCGGGCCGTCGAGCTGGTACGACGCTAGGGTGGGCCAGGTTGAGGCCTTGAGGGCAACGTGTGACACGACCGGGTCGCTCGTCCTCCAGCAGACGGCAGGGCTGCCCTTCGCCGAGCGTCACACGTCCGGGAGACATGATGCCCAACCCGAAGACCACCATCGACGTGGTGGTCCTCACCATGAACGATCGGCCCGACGCGTTCCCGCGGGCCATGGCCTCCCTGCTGACCCAGCGGGACGTCGATCTGCGTGTGGTCGTCGTCGGTAACGGGGTCGAGCCCGACCAGGTGCCGGCCGGCGTGCGCACGGTGACCCTGCCGATCAACGAAGGCATCCCGCAGGGCCGCAACGTGGGCGCGGACGCGTTGGCCGGTGAGGACGGAGGCGAGTTCGTCTTCTTCTTCGACAACGACGCCGTCCTCCCTGCCCAGGACACGCTGGCCCGGCTCGTCGCCGAGGCTCGCCGCCACCCCGAAGCGGCCTACGTTCAGCCCCGGATCGCCGACCCCGCCACGGGCGTGACCCTGCGCCGGTGGGTTCCGCGGCTACGCGCGGGCGACGCCGCCCGGCCCGGCACGATCACCGTCATGGCCGAAGGCGTGGTCCTCGTCCGCCGTGCCGACTATGAGCGGGCCGGAGGCTGGCCGGGTCACTTCTTCCTCTTCCACGAGGGCGTCGATCTGGCTTGGCGACTGTGGGACCTCGGGCGCAGCGGCTGGTACGCACCCGACGTCGTCATCCACCACCCCGCCACCGATCCGGCCAGGCACGCCGACTTCTACCGGCTCATCGCCCGCAACCGCGTCTGGCTCGCCTACCGCCGCCTGCCCGCTCCTTTGATCCCCCTGTATCTGGCGAACTGGACGCTGCTCAGCGTCGCCCGGTTCCGATCGCCCGCCAACCTCGCCGTCTGGTTCGCCGGCCTGCGGGAGGGGATGAAGGGCGGGCACGGGTCGCGCCGGCCGATGTCGTGGCGCACCGTGCTGCGGCTGACTCGTGGTGGTCGTCCCCCGATCGTCTGAGCACGTGGTGGCGACGTCGACGGGCCGGCCGGCTCGGGTGAACCGGTCGCACTGGCATGAAGGGGGGCAATGCGGTGACCGTGGGCGTGGTCACGCTGGTACGGTACGCGGATGTTCGCGATCTTGTTGGGGGACGGCGCCGAGTTGCGCCCGTTGGAACCGTGGCAGGCCGGGGAGTTCCTCGCCCACCTGGACCGGGCGCGTGACGCGGTGGACCCGTGGGTCCCGTGGGCGAGCCGCAGCACCGACCTGGACTCGGCCCGCGCCTCGCTGCAGCGTTACGCGGACCTCGCCGCCCGCGACGCCGGCCGGCTGTACGGCATCTGGCTGGACGGCACGCTCGTGGGCGGGACCATGTTCGTCAGCTTCGACACCGCCGCGGGCCTGTGCGAGATCGGCGTCTGGCTGGAGCCGGCCGGGCAGGGGCGGGGGCTGATCACCCGGGCGGCGGGGTGTCTCGTCGACTGGGCGGTGCGCGTGCGCGGCATCCACCGGGTCGAGTGGCGTACCCGGCCGGACAACCTCGCCAGCCGCAACGTCGCGCAGCGGCTCGGCATGCGGCTGGACGGGGTGCTGCGCGAGGATTACCTGTATCTGGGGGTCCGGCACGACACGGAGGTCTGGTCGCTGCTGGCGGCGGAGTGGGCCGGCCTCTCAGCCGGGCACGGTCAGTGAGGGCATGACGTCGGCCTTGCGCGCTCGCCGTACGGGAGGCGGGAAACCAGACGAGAAGCCCAAGTTTCGCGACAAGCGGCCGGCGGTCGATTGCGGCCTCATCGCTCCGTACGGATAGTCAGCTCTGGCAGTCAACAGGCTGTTCGTCGTCTTTCGAGGGGAACAGGTGCCGCCGTAAGGCCGCGGCTCCACACCCCTGGGAACGGAACGGAGTCAGCATGATCAGAACTCGTCAGCTCCTGTCGATGCTCGCCGCCGCGGTTCTCCTCCTGTCCGCCCTGGCCGCGCCGGCCCAGTCGGCCTCTTCGCCCGGGGTGGTGGCCTCACCCGCTCAGCACTGCGTGATCGTCCTCGGCAAGGCCCCCCCGGGGCAGCCGTCCCCGGTCCGTTCCTCGAGTTGCGCCGACGATTACGCCACGGCCCAGCGGGAGGCGGGCGCGGCGTCGTCGGTGCTGCTCATGGAGTGGTTCTGGAACGCCAACAACCAGCCGCCCAAGCTGACCCGCGTCCTGGGCGACTACGGCTACTGCGACTCGGCCGGCTATCGCATCATCGTCAAGGACGACTGGGCGAACAACATCTCCGGCTTCAACTCCTACAGCAACTGCAACGTCGTCACGGGCTTCAACTGGCCGTCGACCGTGGATTGGAGCGGCGATGAGCAGACCTGGTCGCTGCAGGCCCCTTGCGGATGCGTTCTCCAAGGCTGGGTCGGCTCGTTCATGAACGATCGCATCGAGGCTTTCTGGATTCGTAAGGGCTGACCGGGTGCGCCCTGGCCGCCCGTCAGCGGGAAGGCCAGGGCGCGACGGACCGCCGGGGCGGCGGCGGGGTCCCCGCGCGGCGGCGCAGGGCCGCTCCTCGTCGTGGCGACCCGGCGGTGCCATGGGAACGTTTCGTGTCACAAGGTGATGCGCGCGGGCCCGGCCTCCAGGACACTGCCAGGCAGGACGTTCCGCGGGCCATGAGGAGCGGCCTGGCGGGAACCGGGAGGCGTGATGGTCAGACTCGTGATCGGCGTGGTGCTCGTGGCGGCCCTGGCCGCCCGATGCGGCGGCGCGCCGTCCTCCCCTGCTGGCCCCTCCCCCGCCGCCTCCTCCGCTGCGCCGGCTGCGACGGTGAGTCCGGGGGCCGCGTCGGCGGGGTGTGCGGACGGTCCGGCCTTGGCGCGCGGTGAGCATCTGATGTCCTTCGGCGGGCTGCAGCGCCGGTTCCTGTTGTCGCTGCCCGCCGGGCCGGGCCCGCACCCGGTGCTGCTCAACCTGCACGGCATGGGTTCCAACGCGGCCGAGCAGGCCGTCTACAGCCGGCTGCCCGATGTGGGGGCGCGGCGCGGCTACATCGTGGCGACCCCGCAGTCGGCCGAGGGCAGGTTCGGCTGGACGCTGCCGCACACCGGCGGTCCCGACGACACCGGTTTCCTGGGTGCGCTGCTCGACCGGCTCGGCCAGGGCCTGTGCGTCGACCCGCGCCGTCAGTTCGCGGCCGGCATGTCGCTGGGCGCGGGCATGTCGGCCGGGCTGGTGTGCGCCTTGAACGGCCGGCTGGCCGGGGTCGGGCTGGTCGCCGGGGTCAACATCGTGCGGCCCTGCGACGATCCTCGGCCGACGACGATCATCGCCTTCCACGGGGTCGCCGACCGGGTCGTCCCCTACCAGGGCGGCGCTCCCCTGCAGGTCGCCTCCGAGAAGCTGCGCAAGCTGGGCGCGCTGGTCACGTTGCCGCCCGTCGAGCAGGCGGCCGGCGGCTGGGCGCGCGCGCTCGGTTGCACCGGCCGCGCCGACACCACTGCCGCCCGAGGGGTACGGCTGCGCGGCTGGACGTCGTGCCGGGGTGGTGTGACGGTGCGGCTCTACACCGTGCGCGACGGCGGCCACACCTGGCCCGGCGCGAGGCAGGTGCCCCGGCTGGGCGCCACCACCCGCGCGCTGGACGCCACCGGCGTCATCCTCGACGCCTTCGACGCCGCGCCGTCCCGCTGAGGACGCCACATCTCCCTGTCGACGGCGTCGCGCGGCCCGTTGACGGCGTCCGTCCCCCGAAGACCCGTGAGAGGCCGTGCCGCGCGCCGGCCTGATCGCCGAACGGCTGCGCCAGGCAGTGGCCGGACCTGATCCAGATTCTGAGGTTAGGCTTGGCCGCCATGAGTCAGGATGTGGCGCGGTCGGGTCAGGTGGAAGAGGCGACGGCGCGGGCGCTGCTGCGCAGGCTGGCCGTCGAGCAGGCCGAATGCCGGGTGCCGTCGATCGTCGCGGCGGTCGTGCGCGACGGCCGCACGGCGTGGTTCGGCTCGCGCGGGCGGGTCGGTGGCGCCGCGCCCACGCCGGGCACCCAGTACCGGCTGGGGTCGATCACCAAGCCGCTGGTGGCCGCGGTCGTGATGCGGATGCGCGACGAGGGTCTGCTCGACCTGCTCGACCCCGTGGGCAAGCATCTGCCGGACGTGCCGGCCGGTGAGCTGACGATCGCGCAGTTGCTGTCGCACACCGGCGGGCTGACCGCCGAGCCGCCCACGGTCTGGTGGGAACGCACTGCCGGGGTCGCGGTCGACGACCTGCTGTCGCGGCTCGGGCCGGGTGACGTCAAGCATCGGCCGGGCCGCCGTTTCCACTACAGCAATGTCGGGTTCGCGTTGCTCGGCGAGCTGGTCGCCCGGCTGCGCGGCGTGCCGTGGCTGCGGGCGGTGCGGGCGGAGGTCCTGGAGCCGCTCGGCATGGACGCCACCACCGCGCGGCCGCGCCCGCCGCACGCCACCGGTTTCGCCGTCCATCCGTACGCCGACGTGCTGCTGCCCGAGCCCGAGCATGACGCCGCGGCGATGGCGCCCGCCGGGCAGCTGTGGTCCACCGCGGGTGATCTGGCCCGGTGGGCGGCGTTCGTCGCGGGTGACACCGGTGGTGTGCTGTCGCCTGAGACGGTGGCCGAGATGCGTGAGCCCGCGACGGTCGACGACGGCGACGCCTGGACGGCCGGGTTCGGGCTGGGGCTGCAGCTGATGCGGCACGCCGGGCGGCGGCTGGCCGGGCACGGCGGGTCGATGCCCGGGTTCCTGGCCTCGGTGTGGGCCGATCCCGCCGACCGGGTGGGCGTGCTGTTCATGGCCAACACGACCTCCGGGGTGAGCCGTACCCTGCTGACCGACCTGCTGGGCATCCTCGACGAGTACGAGCCGCGGCTGCCGGTCGAGTGGCGGCCCGTGGCGGCCGACCCCGATCTGCTGGCCATGACGGGGGTGTGGCACTGGGGGCCGGCGCCGTACGTTCTGCGGTTGCTGCCGGAGCGGGGCCTGTCGCTGGAGCCGGCGGGCGGCGGCGGGCGGGCCTCGCGGTTCGTGGCGCGCCAGGACGGCACCTGGGTGGGGCTCGACGGCTACTACGCGGGTGAGACGCTGCGGCTGGCGCCCGGCCATCTCGACCTCAACACGTTCATCTTCACCCGCACGCCGTACGATCCGGGCGCGCCCGTGCCGGGCGGGGTCACCGACTGGCAGTCCTGAGCGGCGGTGGGAGCAGGGCCGCGAGGACGCGGGCGGCCCGGGCCGGTCCGGCAGGCGCGCCCTGTCCGACCGGCTGCGCGCCGCCGCCGGCGCGAGCTCAGGAGAGCCGCGCCTTCCTGGTCTCTCCCCCGTGCACGATGAGCGCGTACAGGACGAGTACGTCCACCGCGATGACGGTCAGTGACCACCACGGGTTGATCGCGATCCACATGAGCTGGCTGAGCGCGTTGAGCATCACGATGACGACCGCCACGATGCGCGCCCAGGGCTGGCCTATGGTGACGGCCACGCCCGCGATGACGAGCAGCACGCCGAACGCGAGGTGCAGCCAGCCCCATCCGGTGAGGTTGAAGACCATCAGCCGCCTGGCCGTCTGGACGTAGACGTCGCCGAAGACGACGGCGTACGCGCCCGTGATGATGTTGAACAGGCCCGACAGGACCATCATGATGCCCGCGAACCACACCCAGCCCACCCAGCCGGTGACCTGCTGCGGCTGCGGCCGTGTCTCATAGGACATGGCGAATCCCCCCGAAGACGGGCCCCTTGACACGCCCTCCGCGGACGGTGTGATGCGGGCCGACCATGTTCCGACAGTACTGATCTGAGTGGTCCGTAGGCTTTTGGAGAGGTAAATGTTGTTGCTGGGGGTTTTGGGGCACTCTGCGGTGGCGCTGGCCTGCCTGGTGCTGATATGCGAGGCAGGAGCCCTGGTCAGGGGCTCGGGGCGGATCCGGGGAGCCTGGCGGACAGCCGGAAGCCGCCCTCCGCGAGCGGGCCCGCCTCGACAAGGCCGCCCGACTCGGCCAGCCGCTCGGCCAGGCCGCGCAGCCCGCTGCCGGCCGAGCCCACACCCGTCGTCCCGGGCTCGGCGGGGCCTGCCCGGCCGTCGTCGCGGATGGTGACCGAGGTGCCGGTCACGTGGATCTCGGCCCGGGTCGCGCCGCTGTGCCGGATGACGTTGGTCACGCCCTCCCGTACGACCCAGCCCAGCAGCGACTCCGCGTGCGCCCCCGGCGGCGGCCCCGTCCGGCGCAGCACGACCTCGACGCCGGCCGCCCGCAGCGCGTCTGCCGCCCGGTCCAGTTCGTCGGCCAGGCCGCCCCGGCGGTAGCCGGTGACCGCCTCGCGCACCTCGCCGAGCGCCTGACGGCCCACCGTCTCGATGTCGGCCGCCTGCCGCTCGGCCTGGCCGGGGTCGCGGCGCGCCAGCCGCCGCGCCGCCTCGGCCTTGACCACGATCACCGACAGGGTGTGCCCCAGCAGATCGTGCAGGTCGCGGGCGAAACGCAGCCGCTCCTGCGCCACCGCCGCCTCGGCCAGCCGCTGCCGGGTCTCGCGCAGTTCCCCGATCACCGCGTGCAGGTGCAGGATGACGGCGACGACCACGCCGGTGCTGAACGTCCCCCAGGAGAACGCCAGGATCAGGTCGATCCGCCCCCCGGCGGCCCACACCGTGGCCGCCGTCACCGCCGTCAGCGCGGCCAGGGCCCAGCGCACCGCCCTGCCGTACAGCGCCACCCCGCACGCCACACCGACCAGGGGGAACAGGTAGTGCCAGCCTCCGCCGAAGCGCCACGCCAGCGCGGTGACCACGGCCGCCAGCGCGGCCAGCGCGATCCAGGCCGGCCGCGGACGCCCCCGGAACGACATGACCACGACGAACCCGTACAGCAGGCTGGACACCGCCAGGCCCGCCCACGACAGCCAGGCCGGCCGCAGCGCGCCGCCTGCGGTCTCGGCCCCGGCCGCGATGCCCAGCAGCGCGAAGACCAGGAACCCGGTGAACCGGGGCGGTTCGTACGGCTTGCCGCCGGGAGCGGCGAGGTGAGGAGCGACCATCACGCCCACGGTACGGGGTTCACGTTTCCGTGGCCCAGGTTCGGCTGTCTAGGACAAGAGCGCTGCCAGTGTGCGGAGTGAGCGTCTGGCCAGTGCGTTGACCACCGGGCGGGCCAGCGGCCACAACGCCCTTCCCGCCGGGCCGAACGGCAGCTCGAGTTCCTCGGCCCAGATGACCCGGCTGCCGTCGCCGTCCGGCCGGATGCGGATGACGCCGGTGCCTCGGATCAGCGCGCCCGTGTGGAGCATGCGGACTTCGGTGGGAGGGTTCCATCTGGTGATCGTCATCGTGTCCAGGAAGCCGAGCCGTCCGATGCCGGTGAAGGCCTCCACCGTGTCCTTGCCGGTGGCTCTCGCCGTGGTCAGGAACATCCACTCGTCGTGCCGCGGCCAGTCCGTGACCAGAGCGAACACCTGCTCCGGGGGTGCGTCCACGTGGACGGCGGCGCCTGCGTAGGCGTGGCGCATCTGCCCTTCTCCTTCCTGGTCCACGGTCGTCCGGCTGTGTGGGCCGGTCAACCGGTGATCTGTTTCGCGGCGGTACGGATCTCGTCCAGCAGGATGGCGAGGTCGGCTTCGGTGGTGTCCGGATGAAGGACGCAGGCGCGCAGCGCCGCTGCGCCGGAGAGCTGAGTGCCGGTGAGGAAGGCGCGCCCGCGGCGCTGTACCGCTGATGGTATTCGCTGGTTCAGCACGTCGGCCTCGTCCGGGGCCGGCGATCGGTAGCGGAAGGCGACGACCGAGGTGACCGGCGGGGTGAGCAGGTCGAAGTCGCCGGCGGCGTCGACCATGGCCGCGAGCGTGCGCGCGAGGCCCGTGGTGCGTCGCACCAGCCGGACGATTCCCTCACGCCCGAGGTGCGAGATCGTGGCCCACACGCGCAGCGCGCGGAAGGGACGGGTCTGCTCGGGGCCGTACTCGGAGAACCAGCCCAGTTCGTCGGCGCCGTCGTCACGCAGGTAGGGCGGTACGAGGCTGAAGGCGTCGCGTGGGCCGGACCGATCGCGAAACAGGACGCACCCGCAGTCGACGGGGACGCCGAGCCACTTGTGCGGGTCCAGCGCGAGGGAGTCGGCCCGCGCCAGCCCCGCATAGCCGGGGTCGGGCTCGTCAGCGAGGATGCCGAGCGCGCCGTAGGCGCCGTCGACGTGGAACCACAGGCCGTGCTCGCGCGCGACCTCGGCGATGTCCTCCAGCGGATCGACGGCGCCCGTGTTGACCGTGCCGGCGCTGGCCGCGACGAAGAACGGCCGCAACCCGGCCCGCGTGTCTGCCGTGATCAGGCGGCGCAGCGCGACGGTGTCCATGCGGAAGGCGTCGTCGACCGGGACCACGCGCAGGTACCGGCTGCCCAGGCCCAGGAGCTCGGCCGCCTTGCGCAGGCAGCTGTGCCCCTCGCTCGACAGATAGATCGTCAAAGGACGGGACGCGTACAGGCCCGCCTCGCGCACGTCACAGCCGTTCCGTCCGGTCGCCCACTGCCGGGCCGTGGCCAGCGCGACGATGGTGGCCAGGGAAGCGCCGCTGGTCAGCAGCCCGGCGCCCGGCTGGTGCGGGAAGCCCACCAGCTCGGCCAGCCACCGTACGGCGGTGCGCTCCAGCAGCACGCCCGCGTGCTCGCCACCGGCGCAGCTCGGATTCAAGGCCGCGGCCAACGGGGCGACCAGCACACCGGCGGGCGAGGGCGGGGAGTTGACCCAGCCGAAGAACCGGGGATGCCCGTTGCCCATCGGGTAGGGCAGCACCCGATCACGCACGTCGTCGAGCAGCGTCTCCAAGGGGCGGCCCGCCTCCGGCAGCGGTTGCCGGGCGAGCCATGAGCGGTCGGCGTCGGGCACCGGCCGCCACACCGGTCCACCGGGCAAGGCGGCCAGGTGGCCGGTCGCCAGATCCGCGGCCGATCGGCTCGCTCGCCACAGTTCGTCCATCGCGTCCTCCGGTCATGCTTCTCGTGCTTTCGGCCGATGATGGGCCTCGGCGGCCCGGCCCAGCGCCATGGCCAGGTAGTACGCGCACACGCCGTCCGCGTCGTTGGCGAAGGCATGCCACCGGTCGCCGGGGAAATAGGCGCTGTCCCCGGCCGCCAGCAGGTGAGGCACACCGCCGACGGTCAGGCGTAGACGCCCTGACTCCACCGCCACGTACTCGTGTGATCCCGGGGGATGTGGCGCGAACTCCCCGGCATCGACGCCGGGCTCCAGGGTGGTGCGCATGAACTCGAACTCCACCCCGGGAAGGACAGGAGAAAGGACGCGCCGCTCCCATCCGGAGGGGTCGCGCACGACGAGCTGCCGGTCGCGCGGCAGGATCGTCACCTCGGGCCGGACGGGTTCGTCCAGCAACCGGGCGATCGAGGTGCCGAGCGCGGTCGCCAGCCGGTCGAGCACCAGCACGCTCGGCGTCTTGGTGCCGCGCTCCACCTCGGACACCATGCTCCGGCTCACCCCACTCACCTCGGCGAGCCGCTCGACCGCCATCCCGCGAGCCCGCCGCTCCGCCCGGACCCTTGCCCCCAGCTCGGTCATGGACAGTCCGCTGGACAGAAAGTCGCCGTCACCCATCTCTCCACTATAGCGATGGATCTCCTCTTTAGCGGAGGCGTGTCCGGGCCGGGTCATCGGGCAGACGGTTGCAACAAGTGGACGTTGCTGATCGTGGCGCCCCTCGATCAGGGCCATCGAGCACATCGCGCACATCGAGGCCAGCCGAGAGGCGTACCAGGCCCGAAGTCGAGCAGGCGCACCCGGTCGCGCCAGGCCCCTGATCGCTCATGCGGTCTTCGTGTCCTCTTCCACCCGGGCCCGTGCGGAGAGTTGTTCGCGCAGTCGGGACAGGCGGGCGATCTCCGCGTCGAGGGCGGCGAGCCTGCGCTCCACCACGCCGCTGGCCATGGAGCAGCCGGGGCCGCGTGGCGGGAGCGTGTCGCCGTCCAGCAGGTCAAGGCGATCGGCGCAACTACGGACGTCCTCGACGGTCAGCCCCAGCGACAGTAGCTCGCGGATGACACGCACCCGGGCCACCTCACGCGGCCCGTACTCGCGCTGCCCGGTCGTGGTGCGCGGGGGCGGACTCAGCAGCCCGCGCTGCTCGTAGAACCGCAGGGCCCGGGGCGTGGTGCCCGCCGCGGCCGCCGCGTCGCCGATTCAGTCCTCCTGTAAGCCGTTCGGAGGATCTCAGTGATCCTCTTGCCTGATTCATCGGCATCCGCCTCGATTGTTCGAGGTCTTACGTCGCCTCCACAGGCGTTTAGCGTC
>NZ_JBFAKL010000039.1:0-68531 GCF_040655715.1 Nonomuraea cavernae
CAGATCGTAGGTGAGGCACAAGGTCACTCGCAGACCATCGCCGATACACCCACAGTCACGCTGGCGAACGACTTAAAGATCTACCGATGTAGTACTGGTGGGCTGCGCCTGAGAAGCAACCAGGGCATCGAATGGCGACAACAGGAACCAGCTTTTGCCACGGGCCGTTCTCTCAGCATGGGGAAGGTTGAAGATCGCTTATATGACTTCTTCGATCGGCACGTATGGGTTGCGTTCCTGTTAGCCGCCCTGATGATGGGTGCTGCTCCTCTGATCCTGTTGGAGCAGGTGTTTGATCAACCACGGCTTTGGCCACGAGTCATGGTGGGCGCCGTAATCGGTATGAGCGTGGTTGCTATTCCCGCTGCGTTGGCCTTGGTCCGGAAGATACGCCGAGCGGCGTTCGGCGTTCTAGCCCTAGTGGTCGCGGCCGCGCTAGGGGCTACCGCTGGAATAGGCGGGTTCGAGCGGTGGCATGATCCCGTCCCTCTGGGAAACGCTGGACAAGCCGAATTGGCGGGCTTGTTGGCTGCGACCGTCGTCTTGGGCGCTGTGGCGGTGCTGGTCATGGGGGCCTATGTTGTGCTTGGGCAGACACGGGGTCGACGGCACCGTGGTCGGGTAGAGGAACTTGCTCCGAATTCGTATGTGGCGATATGCGAGTGTGGCTGGCAGGGAGAGGGCAGGCGGGACAGCTCGGCTGCCTTCGTCGACGCGGGCAACCATGCAAACAAGGTGGACCTCTCAATACGGAAACATGATTTCTCTCCCATCGACAAGGCGGCATCCATTGAGGGGCCGCCGGCGGCGCGTCCCAGATCGGCGGACGAGGTTAGTACGGCGGGTGCTGCGTGCGGCGGGCGGCCCGGAGTCCCGCCGCCGTTCGGGACCGGCGCCCACGCCGCACGCCCGGACGGCGAGCGTTGATCTATCTGCACGCCGGGAGTGAGCGGGACAGAGCGATCGCGAACAGTACGGGGAAGCTCGTCGAAGTGGAACAGCGGATGCGCGAGTCCGCTGAGATCGAGCGGGCGTGGCGGGCCATGCAGCGGTGTATCGCCGAGGCTCACACGGCAGATGAGGAGTGAGCGGCATGAGTGAGCGCAAGAGCTGGGGTGCCAAGCGGGCTGAGATCATGAGCCGTCCGGGGGCCGGAGCGGCGTACGAGGCCGCCAGGATCCGGTTCGAGCTGGGTGAGGCGGTACGGCTGCGCCGTGAGCAACTCGGCCTGCCCCAGAGTGAGCTGGCCGAGCGCGCGGGGTTGAAGCAGCCTGCGGTGGCGCGGTTTGCGGCAGGCGGGACGATGCCGACCATCCCGATGCTGGAGCGGCTCGCGGAGGCTCTGGAGATGCGGCTGAGCGTTCAGTTCCAACCCCTGCGTGAGGCGAGCTGATCTTCCGAGGTATTTCCGGAGCCGCAGATCACCGAAGTGGGAGCAGCCGAGCCGAACGACCCTGAAAAAACAGGGCCCAGACCGGGAATCCATCCCTGAGCTGGGCCTTCGCTCTTGGAGCGGGTGACGGGAATCGAACCCGCGCTGTCAGCTTGGGAAGTCTCTAACGCACCTGGTCGCTGAGCTGGGAAGATGCTGACTTGCGGGGGAGCGGGTCGAGTGACCGTGATTCCCCGTGCTTCCCCCTTGATCCCCCTCCTGACGGGCACGCAACGGGCACGGGGTCATGCGCCAGCGTGATCGGTGAAGTCTCCACGTGCCATGGCGATGGCCTACCAGGACGGCGAACCACCACGCAGGCGAATCCCCCTGACCTCAACCCCGTACAGGCCTAGCAGACGGTCGGCGGGGCCAACCATCGCCTCAGTTAGGTCAAGGGCTCAGCTGAGGGCGTAGCGGCTGATCTGGGATGGCAACCAAGATCGAGGAGTGGACGCGAGGTCAGGCCTGGTGCTCATCTCCGTCGCAGGTTACCATCGAGTGCATATACGATTGATGGTATGTCTCAGTGGAGATCGACCTGGAGCCGGAGGTGGAGTCTTGGCTGGACGGACTTTCCTTTCCGCTCTATCAGCGGGTCATGCGGAACGTAGACGATTACCTTGTCACCGGCGGCATCCCTGACGGGGATCACGTGAAGAAGCTGAAGGATGCCCAAGGGGTGCACGAGCTGCGTGTTGCTCTCGACCGCACGACCTGGCGGTTGACCTTCTGGAAGCCAGCCAACAAGGTGATCGTGATCCTGACGGTTTTCCGCAAGACACAGGATGGGACGCAGGCCGCCGACATCGACCGAGCGATCGCTGCTAAGAAGCGGTGCGAGGAAGAGCATGACCTAACCACCACGCACGTGTTCGAGAGGAGCGCATGATGGGGCACAGCCGTTGGGAGACCTACAAGGCGAAGCGTCTGCGCGAGATGGAGGCGGATGCGCAGCCCCACTCCGAGTACGAGCAGGCGGGCCGTGACCTGGAGCTTGGAGACCAGTTGCGTGAAATCCGTAAGCGCCGAGGCTTGTCTCAGAAGGTCGTAGCGGAGCGCTCTGGGATGTCCCAGCCCGCCCTGTCTCGCATCGAGGGCGGTGGTGGCATTCCGGATATAGCGACACTGCTGCGCCTCGGTGCGGCAATGGGGGTTCGGTTCCGCGTCGAGCTCGTCGTCGACGATGAAACCACTGAAATCGAGCCCCTAACGGTGCATCACCGACAGCTCACGAACGCATAAGTCGCAGGCGGCAACTTCGAGGCTCAGACCGTAGGCTTCCGCTGGTCCTTCCGCGGTAGCGGTCTTCAGCCGTGAGAGGCTTGCTCGGGAGTCGTCAGCGCCAGGGGAACGAGGAAGGGCCCAGCTCTAGATCACATTCTTGAGCCGGGCCTTCGAGCGTGGAGCGGGTGACGGGAATCGAACCCGCGCTGTCAGCTTGGGAAGCTGATGTTCTGCCATTGAACTACACCCGCATCGGCCGAAGCCGCGACCACCACTGTAGCGGAAACCGAGCCCACTTCAGCAAGCCCAGGCACGGTAGGTTGCTCCACGTGCTGCTATCTGACCGCGACATCCTCGCCGAGATCGACGCCGGGCGGCTCGCGCTCGATCCTTTCGACCAGGAGATGATCCAGCCCTCCAGCATCGACGTACGACTCGACCGGTTCTTCCGGGTGTTCGAGAACCACAAGTACCCGCACATCGATCCGTCAGTGGAGCAGCCGGATCTCACCCGGCTGGTGGAGCCCGACGGCGACGAGCCGTTCATCCTGCATCCGGGCGAGTTCGTGCTGGCGTCGACGTACGAGGTGGTCACGCTGCCGAGTGATCTGGCGTCGCGGTTGGAGGGCAAGAGCTCGCTGGGCCGGCTGGGTCTGCTGACCCATTCCACGGCGGGTTTCATCGATCCGGGGTTCAGCGGGCACGTCACGCTGGAGTTGTCCAATGTCGCGACGTTGCCGATCAAGTTGTGGCCCGGAATGAAGATCGGCCAACTGTGCGTGTTCCGGCTGAGTTCTCCTGCCGAGCATCCGTACGGTTCGGCGAAGTACGGCTCGCGATACCAGGGGCAGAGGGGGCCCACTCCTTCACGGTCCTTCCACGGTTTTCACCGGACGGTGATCTGAGGAAGGCGGGGAAGGTAAGCCGATAGGCATCAAAGGGCACGGTGTCGCGCAACATACGGAGGGTAGCGACTAGGAGAAGGGGACATGAAGTTCGCATTTTGCCTGGTTACCCGTACTCTCTTCCACGGACCATCCCCGCACATCTGGAGATCGACGTGCGCCTGCGTCTCACGCCACGTGAGGACAGCTACTACGACCTGTTCGCCGACTCGGCGAACAACCTGGTCACGGCATCACGCCTGCTGGTGGAGATCATCAGCGACGGATCGGACAGGGAAGCCCTGGCCGACAAGATGCGCGTTTGCGAGCACACCGGTGATGAACGCACCCATGCGATCATGAACCGGCTCAATGAGAGCTTCATCACTCCGTTCGATCGCGAGGACATCTACCGTCTCGCCTCGAACCTCGACGATGTGATGGACGCCATGGAAGCGGCCTCCGATCTCATCGTCCTCTACCAGATCGACCACCTGCCCAAAGATGTCGTACGGCAGGTCGAGGTGCTGGAGAGGGCCGCCGAGCTGACGGCCGAGGCCATGCCCCGGCTGCGGTCGATGAAGAACCTCAACGAATACTGGATCGAGGTCAACCGGCTGGAGAACCAGGGAGACCAGGTTTACCGGCGGCTGCTGGCCAAACTCTTCAGCGGCGAGTACGACGCGTTGACGGTCATGAAGATGAAGGAGGTCATCGACGCCCTCGAAGAGGCCGCCGACGCCTTCGAGCATGTGGCCAACACCGTCGAGTCGATCGCGGTCAAGGAAAGCTAACCTCAGTGGACCTTACGCTCGCCCTTGTCATCAGTGTGGTCGTCGTCGCGTTGATCTTCGACTACACCAATGGCTTCCACGACGCGGCGAACGCCATCGCCACCTCGGTCTCCACACGCGCGCTCACCCCGCGGGCCGCGTTGTTCATGGCCGCGGCGATGAACTTCATCGGCGCCCACCTCGGCACCCAGGTCGCCCAGACCGTCGGCAAAGGGATCATCGACGCTCCTCAGGGCTCGCACGGGCTGGTGATCGTGGCGTCAGGGTTGATCGGCGCCATCACCTGGAATCTCATCACCTGGCGCTTCGGCCTGCCCTCCTCCTCCAGCCATGCGCTGATCGGCGGTCTCGTCGGAGCGGCGCTGGCCTCGGCCAGCCTCGTCTACTGGGATGGCGTGGTGGACAAGGTCCTCATCCCGATGATCCTGTCACCGCTGATGGGCTTCACGCTCGCCGCAGCGATCATGATCGCAATCTACTGGATCTTCCGCAACGCGCAGCCCGGTAAGACCAACCGCGGCTTCCGTTACGCGCAGACCATCTCGGCCGCCGCCATGGCGCTCGGGCACGGCCTGCAGGACGCCCAGAAGACCATGGGTGTGATCTTCCTCGCCCTCGTGGTCGGCGGTTACGCCGCTCCGCAGGACGATATTCCGCAGTGGGTCATCCTCGCCGCCGCGACGGCGATCTCACTGGGCACGTACGCCGGCGGCTGGCGGATCATGCGGACCCTGGGCCGGCGCATCATCGCGCTGGACCCGCCGCAGGGGTTCGCGGCCGAAACAGCGGCGGCCACGGTCCTGTACGGCGCGGCGATCGGGTTCGGCGCGCCCATCTCGACCACCCACACCATCACCAGCGCGATCATGGGCGTCGGCTCGACCAAGCGGCTGTCGGCCGTGAGGTGGGGCGTGGCGGGCAACATCGTGACCGCCTGGATTCTCACGATTCCGGCATCGGCTCTGGTGGCTGCTCTGTCCTACTACGCCCTGCACTGGATGGTGGAGTAGCGGCGTTACATCATGTAGCGGCGTACATCACGTCCACGTCCCACCGGCTGAACCCCAGTCCCTCGTACAGCCTGATCGCCGCCGTGTTGGCCTCGTCCACGTAGAGCATCGCCTGGGCGAGGCCGCGCGAGCGCAGGTGGTGAAGCCCGGCCAGGATGAGCGCCTTGCCGAGGCCGGTGCCCTGCTGGGAGGGGTCGACGCCCACGACGTACACCTCGCCGAGGGGCTCGTGGCCGTGCTCGGAGGACCCGTGGATCTTCGTCCAGTGGAATCCGACGAGCCGGTCGCCGCGGCAGGCCAGGAAGAACCCGGCGGGGTCGAACCACGGCTCGCCCTCGCGCCGGAGCAGGTCGTCCCTGGTCCACGAGCCCTGCTCGGGGTGGTGCGCGAAGGCCGCGGCGTTGACCTTGAGCCACTCCTCCTCGTCCTGTCCGGGCACGAACGCGCGCAGCCGTACCCCGTCGGGCACGGTGTAGGGCGGCAGCGGTGCGAACAGCGAGCGGCGCATCTGCCACAGCGAGCGCATCCGCTCGAACCCCATCGACGCGGCCAGCGCGCCGGCTCCGGCGTGGTCGCCGTGCGCCCACAGCCGCAGCCTGCCGCCGGTCACTTCGAGTACGGCCCCCAGTAGCCGCCTGCCGTGTCCCATGCGCCGGAAGGCCGGGTGGATGACCAGTTCGCCGCTCGGGCCCTCGACCTCGTCGGTGGGGTCGACGTGCGCGTAGCCCGCCAGGGCGGGGCCGTCGTACAGCAGGAGCGAGCGGGCGAGCGGGTCGCCGCCATAACGCATGTGGAGCATCACGTGCTCGTTCAGCGGCCGTACGCCGTCCGCCTCCGTCGCCGCGTCAACGAGGTGCTGAACCTCGGTGATTTCCTGGTCATCGAGCCGTTCTCTGATCTCCACGTGCGCTTTCACAGATCGCACTCTAGGCGTACAACTGGCAAATAACGCCATGTGGGGGTCCCACGAATCGTTACCTTTGCGACATTGGCTGCCCAGCTTGTCGCCGTAACGTCTTAGGCCATGACGTCTCGTTCCCTCCTCCGGCTCGCGCTGGCCGGAGCCGTCGCCACAGGCTCGGTCCTGCTCGCCGCAGTGCCGGCGGACGCGGGTAAGGCTCCCAAGACGGTCCCCGTCCGCCTGCTCGCCCTCAACGACTTCCACGGCAACCTGGAGCCGCCAGGTGGCTCCTCCGGCCGGATGGTCGACGAGAGCGGTGCCACGGTCGACGCGGGCGGTGCCGCCTTCGTCGCCACCCACATGAAGGCCCACGCCGACAAGAACACCATCGCCGTCGCCCAGGGCGACCTCATCGGCGCGACCCCCCTGGTCTCCGCCGCCTACCACGACGAGCCGTCGGTCGAGTTCATGGGCAAGATCGGGCTGAAGGTGGCCGCGGTCGGCAACCACGAGTTCGACGAGGGCTACACGGAGCTGCGCCGGATCATGAAGGGTGGCTGCCATCCGGTCGACGGCTGCTCCCCGGCCGGGAAGTGGAAGGGCGCGGCGTTCGACTACGTGGGCGCGAACGTCCTGTTCAAGAACCCGAACGAGAAGACCGACGCGCTCGCGGCGCTCGGCACGTCCGGCCAGGTCAAGAAGCTGCTGGCCGACTGGGGCGTGCCCGCGCTGCCGCCGGTGAGCGTCAAGTGGATGAACGGCGTGCCGATCGGCTTCATCGGCCTCGTCACGCGGACCACGCCGAACATCGTCACTGCGGAAGGCATCAAGAACCTCAAGTTCGCGGACGAGGTCAAGGCCGCGAACGTGGCGTCCAAGTTGCTCAAGCTGCTCGGCGTGAAGGCCCAGGTCGTCCTCGTGCACGAGGGCGACCAGGTGACGGCCGGCCAGTCGCCCGACGCGTGCAGCGCCGTCCCGGGTGCGGGCAACCGCATCGCCACGCAGGTCGACTCCGAGATCGACGTGGTGCTCAGCGGCCACTCGCACCAGGCGTACCTGTGCACCGTCAAGGACCCCGCCGGGCAGAACCGCCTCTACTCGCAGGGCGGCTCGTTCGGCCGCGTCATCACGCAGGTCGACCTCCAGGTGAACGTCAAGACGCGGGACGTCGACCGCTCGTCGGTCGTGGCGGACAACCACGTCGTGACCCGCACGGTCACCCCGGATCCCGAAATTTCGGCGTTCGTGCAGACGTGGAAGGACCGCGTCGCGCCGGTGGCCAACAAGCCCGTCGGCACGATCTCCGCGGACCTCACCAACACCGCCACCCCGAGCGGTGAGTCGCCTCTCGGCAACCTCATCGCCGACGGCCAGCTCGCCGCGACCACCACCGGCGGCAACGCCCAGATCGCCCTGATGAACCCGGGCGGCATCCGCAACTCCCTGAACTACGCGGGCTCCCCGGCCGGAGAGGGCGACGGCGTCGTCACCTACGGCGAGGCGTTCGCCGTTCAGCCCTTCAACAACCTCATGCAGGTGGTCACCCTGACCGGAGCCCAGCTGAAGACGGTGCTGGAGCAGCAGTTCACCGGCGGCCCCAACAACCAGGCGTTCACCAAGATCCTGCAGCCCTCGGCGAACCTGACCTACACCTACAGCCGGTCCGCCGCCTGGGGCGCCAAGGTGTCCGACATCAGGATCGACGGCACGCCGGTGACCGACACCCAGTCGATCCGCGTCGCGGCCAACAACTTCCTGGTGGGCGGCGGAGACGCGTTCCTCGCCTTCACCGAGGGCACGGACGTGTGGAGCGGCCCGCTCGACATCGACGCCTTCGTCGAGCACCTCGCCAGGAACAACCCCATCGCCCCGCCCGCCACGAACCGCATCACCGTGGTGGACTGACCCGCTCGCAAGGCCCGGCTCCCCGTGGGGACCGGGCCTTCCGGTACGCGGCGTCCTTCCGGTACGCGGCGTCCCCCGGCCGGCCCCTCGACGGCCGGAGGACGCGCGGTCCCCTCGTCACCCCAGGAGCAAGGCGGTGACGAACTGCAGCAGGTGCCACGCCACGAACGCGCACAGCGAGCAGAACGCCCATTCCTTGGCCCGTGAGACGCGGGACACCCAGCGGAGCGCCTCCACCGGCTCCCGCCGCGGCCGGACTGTCCTGGCCAGGAAGTACGCCGACATCAGCCAGGCGACGACCGAGGCGATCGCCAGCCCGAGCGAGAGGGCCAGCAGCGGCGGCGAGGAGGGCAGGGCGTCGGCGGGGGAGAGCTGCCGGACCCACAGGGCAAGCAGTCCGGCGAGCACGGAGAGCGTGATCCGCCTGTCCTTACGGGCCTGGCGCTTCAGCCAGCGCAGGTCTCGGCGCAGTTGGTTCTTGGTGAGCATCCGGATCACCTCCGACGGAGTAGCTGGGACACCAGCTAACGGGAGGAGCCGGGAGAGAATCTGCGACCTCGGGTCGCGAAATTTACGACATTTCGCGGAGTTCGGTGGTCGCCCGCTTCAGCTCGGCGAGGTCGCCCACCTCCTCCAGGATCCGCACGGCCTCGGTCAGGTGCTGCCTGGCCTGTGCGAAGTCGCCGAGGCGGCGGGCGATCAGGCCCAGGGCGCGCAGGGCGCAGCCCAGGTCACGCCGCGTGCCGCAGGCCAGGTGCACGTCCCTGGCCTGGGTGGCGTGGGTCAGCGCCTCCTCCGGCCGTCGCAGGTCGAGCAGGATCATGGCCAGCGTGGTGAGGGCGGCGGCCCAGCGGTCACGAGTGCCCGACGTGTGCTGCAGCCCGGCCGTCTCCCTGGCGTACTCCAGCGCCTCCTCCGACCGGCCCGCGATGTGCAGGGCCTGCGCGATCGAGAGCAGCGCGCTGGCCTCGTTGTCGCGCATCTCCTTCCTGATCGCGAGCGACGCCCTGGCCGCGCGCAGCGCGTCCTTGTGCCGGTCGTGCCGGTCGAGCGACAGGTACGTGTAGGCCAGCGTCTCCTGTACGTCCGCCTCGGCCCGGCGGTTGCCCATGCCCTGCACGATGTCCAGTGCCTCCAGCGCGTACACGAACGCCACCTGCGGGTCGCCCTGGCGGCGCCGGACGCGCGCCAGCCGGTTGAGCATCCGCGCCTCGACGGGCGGATCCTGGATCACCCGGCTGATGGCCAGCGCCTGGTTCAGGTAGTCGTCGGCGCGCAGGTAGTCGGCCAGCCGCCAGTGCACCAGCCCGATGTCGCCGAGCGTCTCGGCCTTGCCCTGCTCGTGATGGAGCTCCCGCTGCACGTCCAGCGCCTGCTCGTAGTGGTCGAGCGCCTCGTCGTAGCGGGAGCCGTTGCGCGCGATCCGGCCCAGCGTGCACAGGGCCCGGCCGCATCCGTGCTGGTCACCGGTCGCCGTGTAGCCGGCGAGGGCTCGTTCGGCGTCGCGCTGCGCGTCGTGCGGCAGCCGGAGCGTGTCGTAGATCTCGGCCAGGCACAGGAGGGTCTCGGCCTCGGCGTGCTCGTCGCCGAGCTCGTGGCAGATCGACAGCGCCTCCAGGCCCTCCGACAGGGCGGCGTTCGGGGCGCCGAGGTGGTGGCGCACCCTGGCCAGGATGATCAGGCTCTGCGCGGTGCCTCTGCGGTCGCTCAGCTGCTCGCGTACGTCCAGGGCCTGACCGGCTTGGTGCAGGGCGAGCTCGTGGCGTTCCTGCGACAGGTGCAGGCGCGAGAGCGTGTGCAGGCAGTCGGCGACCCCGGCCAGGTCGCCGATCTCGCGATGCAGCTCCAGCGCCTCGCTCGCGCACTTCAGCGCGTCGTCGTTGTGGCCCGCGATGCCGTGCACCTCGGCCAGCTCGTTGAGCGCGCGGGCCCGGCCCTCGCGGTCGTCCAGCTCGGTGAAGTCGGCCAGCGCCTCGCCGATGTAGCGGGCGGCCTGTGTGGACGGGCCGATGTCGTGGTGGATGGAGCCGAGATGGCTGCGCATCCTGGCGATCGCCCGGCGGTTGCCGATCCGCGCGGCCGAGGTCAGGCCGGCCTGCTGGATCTCCAGGTTGTTCTCGTAGTAGCGCAGCCGTTTGAACGGCTCGAACACGGCCGCCGCGAGCTGCCAGGCGATGCCGTGCGCGTCGGTCTCCTCCGCCAGCCGGACCGCCGAGACCAGCGAGCGGCGCTCGGCCTCGAACCACTCGCGCGGCGTGGCCGGGTCCGTCGCCACCGCCAGGTAGTGGTCGAGCAGCCGCACCCTGGCCTCCCGCACACCGGCCTCGGCGTGCCGGCCCAGCTCCCTGGCCAGCCCCTTCACCAGGTCGTGTACGCGGTAGCGCGGCCCGGGCATCGGCTCGACCAGGTACGCCCGGTGCAACCCCTCCACGGCGATCACGGCCTCGCTCACCGAGGAGCCGAGCGCGGCGGCCAGCACCTCGGGCGTGAAGTCCCGGCCGGGCAGCAGGCCGACATGCCGGAAGGCCCGCCGCTGCGGCGGGCTGAGCGACTCGTAGGCCAGGTCGAGGGCGGACCGGAAGGCCTCCTCGGGATCGCCGGAGAACGGCGGCCGCCGGTCGGGGCGGCGCAGCTCCCGCGCCCGGGAGGCGACGCTGAGCTCGGGGTTCTCGCTCAGCTTGGCGGCCGAGATCCGCAACGCGAACGGGTGGTAGGAGCAGACCCGGGCCAGCTCGGCCAGCGCGTCGCGATCGGCGGCCCGGGGCGAGTCCGCGCCGAGCACGGCCACCAGCAGCGCGACGGCGTTGCCCGGGTCCAGCACCTGCAGGTCCATCAGGTCGGCGTGCCCGGTGGCCCGCAGGGGCGCCATCCTGGTCCGGCTCGTCACCAGGACCACGCAGTCCTTGCTGCCCGGCAGCAGCGCCCGCACCTGCGCCGGATCGGCGGCGTTGTCCAGGATGAGCAGCAGCCGGCGCCCGGCCAGCCTGCTGCGGTAGAGCAGCATCAGCTCGGCCTCGTCGGAGGCCGGCATGTGCTCCCCGAGGCCGAGCGAGCGGAGGATCTGCCCGAGCGCCTCGGCCGGGGTCATCGGCGGCTGGCTGGGCGACTGGCCGCGCAGGTCGATCACGATCTGCCCGTCGGGGAACCGCTCCTCGTGCAGATGTCCCCAGTACGTCACCAGCGTGGTCTTGCCCACTCCCGGCAGCCCCTGGACGACCATCGTGTTGGTCCGGTTGGGCCGCTCCAGCCAGGAGGTGAGCAGGTCGAGGCTGAGCTGGCGCCCGGTGAAGTCGGGCACGGCGGCGGGCAACTGGGCGGGCCTCGGCACCTCGCCCACGGGCAGCGGCTCGGCCTGCGCGCCCGGCCGGGTCAGGAACGGCGTGACCCGGCCCTCCCAGGGGGCGGAGAGGTGCTCCCAGCCGCCCGCGACGGTGCGCAGGGCGGCGGCGTCCGCGATCCGCACCCGCCGGTAGCCGGGGCGCTCCAGCCAGCCTCGCCGCACCCACTGGGCGACCTGCCGCTGCACCACGTCGGGCGCGCTGCCGACCAGGTCGGCCAGGGTCTCCACGGACAACGGCGGCGCCGAGTCGGAGGCCAGCCCGTAGCGTACGTCCAGGTGCAGCAGCCACACGGCCAGCCGGGCCGCCACGGGGGCCCGTGCGAGCGCCTCGTGCCGGCGGGCCGCCAGGTTGCGAGCGAACAGATCCTGCACCAGGGCGGTGGCCACCGCGGGGTTCGACGAGGCGTGCTCGCGCAGCGCCCGTATGTCGATCGGCCACGCCCGCACCTCGGTCAGCGCGTCGACCCGCACCCGCTCGCCCGCGCTCCAGAAGGCCGGCTCGCCCACGAGATCGCCGCTCGCGCGCAAATCGTGAATGGCCTCGCGCTCGCCCGGCGGTGTGTATTCGCGGGCATATCCGTGGTCGATCAGGTAAACGCGGTTGGCCGGCCGTAATGGCGAACAAATGCAGTCATTACGGCGATACACGCGGGGCCGGGCAGCCTCGTCGACCAGCGACCTGAACAAGCTCATGGAAGCACCACCAATCCAGGGACAGCGGTGTCCACACCATGACAGCAGGAGCCGGCGAAGCGCCGATCACGTCACATCAGTGCACCCTGGACTTGGCACCCTGTCAACGGAATGGTAATGATCACACGTGAGCGGGGTCGGCGCGGTCGGGGACGAAGCGGTAGCCGACGTTGCGGACGGTGCCGATGAGCGACTCGTATTCAGTGCCGAGCTTGGCGCGCAGCCGCCGCACGTGCACGTCGACCGTGCGGGTGCCGCCGAAGTAGTCGTAGCCCCAGACCTCCTGCAGCAGCTGGGCACGGGTGAACACGCGCCCCGGGTGCTGGGCGAGATACTTCAGCAGCTCGAACTCCTTGAACGTCAGGTCGAGCACCCGGCCGCGCAGCCGGGCCGTGTAGGTGGCCTCGTCGATCGACAGGTCGCCGCTGCGGATCTCGTCGGGCATGTCCTCGCCGCCGGCCTGCGAGATGCGGCCGGTCGCCATGCGCAGGCGCGCCTCGACTTCGGCCGGCCCCGCGGATTCGAGGAGCACGTCGTCGGCGCCCCATTCGGCGGTCATCGCGGCCAGGCCGCCCTCGGTCACGATCACCAGCAGCGGGCAGTCGATGCCGGTCGTGCGGATCAGCCGGCACAGGCTCTTGGCCTGCATGAGCTCCTTGCGGGCGTCGACGAGCACGGCGTCGGCGGGTGGCGCGTCGATGAGCGCCGCGGCCTCCGCGGGCGCGACGCGGACCGAGTGGAGCAGCAGCCCCAGCGCCGGCAACACCTCGGCGGACGGCTCGAGGGCGTTGGTCAGCAGGAGCAGGTTGCTCATTACGGCCTCCTCAAACACGACGGGACCCGGGGGCTACGTCGCCCAGGTCCCGTAGGGGAGGATATCCCACGGGAAGAATGCGTCCATTACGGGTCCACCTGGTGAACAGCGATTCTCCCGGACCATTGATGTTCACGATGCCGCACAATGAAGCGGATGCGATTGTGAGGTGCCCATGGCTAGGGGAAAAGTTAGGTATTGGGCCGCGGCGAAGGAGGCCGCGGGTGTGGCCGAGGAGTCGTTCGAGGCGGCGACACTGGGCGAACTCATGACGAAAATCACACAAGATCGCAATGATCTGGCCCGTGTCATGAGCCGATCCTCGTTCCTGGTCGACGGTTCCCCGGTGGGCAGACGCGCCCACGACGAGGTGCGGCTCCACGACGGGGCGACGGTCGAGGTACTGCCGCCCTTCGCCGGAGGGTGATCAAGCGCTCTGGTGGGGCAGGTGCCATGCCATCGATAAGCTCATGACCCCCGCTTGAGACAGGGAGCCCGATGCGCAAACTGGCTATGTTCCTGATCGTGCTGGCCCTGCTCCTCGTCGTCCTCGACCGGGTCGCCGTCGCCGGAGTGGAGCGAGACCTGTCCAACCGGATCGCCGCCGCCGCCGACCTCAGCGGCACTCCGACGGTGACGATCGAGGGCATCCCATTCCTCACACAGGCCCTCTCCGGCCGCTATCCAGAGGTACGGTTCGATCTCGGCACCCTCACCTACGGAGGCGTGCCGGTGAAGAACCTGCGAGGCGCCGCCTACGACGTGACCGCTCCCCTGGCCGATGTCATCCAGAACAAGGCCGACATCAGGGCCGAGCGGCTGACCGTGACCGGCACGCTGACCAGGGAGACGATCGACAAGTACGCGCCGCGCGGCGTCAAGATCTCGGGGAACGGCCAGCGGCTCGTCGCGTCCGGCGAGGTGAAGGTTGGGGTGAACCAGGTGAAGTTCGACGCGGAGATGCGGGTCGACGTGGCCGACGGCGGCATCCGGCTGCAGGCGGAGAAGATCGAGGGCGTGCCCGACGCGCTGGCCAAGTTCGTCAGCTACACGATTCCCTTCCAGGGCAAGCTGCCCTTCGACGTCAAGGTGACCGGGGTGAAGAGCGTGGCCGGTGGATTGGAGTTCTCGGCCGAAGCGTCAGACGTGCCGCTTCGTGGATGAGACTGAACCGGTCGGCCCCGCCGTACGTGAAGAGGGCGTGAGTCCAGCTGGCACCGCCGACGAGGAGCTCGTGCGGACCCTTTTCGACGATCACGCCGGGCCGCTATACGGGTACGTACTGCGACTGACCGGTGATTCCGGACGTGCGGAGGATGTGGTGCAGGAGACGCTGCTGCGGGCGTGGCGGCATCCCGACGCGCTCACCGGGCGGCCGATCCGCGCCTGGCTGTTCACCGTCGCCCGCAACCTCGTCGTCGACCAGCACCGCGCCCGCAAGTCGCGGCCCCAGGAGACGGGAGACGAGGCGCTGGCGGTCGTGCCCGCCGACGACGAGCTGGAGCGGGCGGTCGAGTCGTGGGCCGTCGCCGAGGCGCTGGCCGCGCTGCGGGCCGAGCACCGCGACGTGCTGCTGGAGGTCTACTACCGGGGGAGATCGGTGAAGGAGGCGTCGGCGACGCTGGGCATCCCGCCGGGCACGGTCAAGTCACGCACCTACTACGCCTTGCGGGCGCTCAAGCTCGCCCTGGAGGAACGGGGGCTGGCGCCGTGACGTGCGAGGAGGTGCGACTCTCGCTCGGCGCCCACGCCCTGGGCGCGCTCGACCAGGACGAGGCGCTGCATATCGACCTGCACCTGGCGACCTGCGAGGAGTGCGGCGCGGAGCTGCTCGACCTCGAAGGGATCTCGGCGTTCCTCGGCAAGGTCTCCGAGCGTGACGTCGAGCTGGTGTCCAGCCCCCCTCGCCAGGTGCTCGACCGGCTGCTGAACGCGCGGGCCAAGCGCTATCGCAGAGGGCGCGTGCTGCTGGCCGTCGCCGCCTCGGTGGCGGTGCTGGCCGTCGGCGGCACCGTCTGGACGGTCTCCGCGCTGCCCTCCCAGAGGGAAACCAGCGCCGCCGCGCCCCAGCTGACCGTCTCCGAGACGCCCACCGACACGGCCGCCCAGGCCGACCAGGCAGAGCAGGCCGAGACCAAGATCCTCGTCAAGCCGAGCCCCAGCGCCCTGCTCAAGTCGGCCCCGCCCGAGGAGGCCGGCGGTCGCGAGTTCCCCGGCGAGAACGAGGCCAGGGGCTACTTCGCCCAGGTGACCGCGTTCCCCGGCGAGGGCGGCACCCAGCTCGCGGTGCGGGTCACCGGGGTGCCCGAGGGCACGACGTGCCGGCTGGTCGTCATCGGCAGGAACGGCGAGCGCGACTACACCGACGCCTGGACGGTCAGCCGTGACACCTACCAGAACAAGGCCGTCTTCCCGCGCCACACCCGCATTCCGATGACCGACATCGCGAGGTTCGACCTGCTCGACCCGTCGGACAAGCTGCTGGTGCGGATCAAGGTGCCCGCGCGGAAGTAATTCGGGCCGCCCGTGGTTGGACCATCCGATGACAGGTGTGTGGGTGGTCCTGGCGACGCTGGCGCTCGGCCTGGCGATCGGGGTGGTGAAGGTGCTCCGTGACGGACGCGTGCGCGACCGGGCCGGTGGCCGGCTGACCGAGGCGTCCCTCGGGGCGCCGCTGGGGGAGCGGGCGACGCTGCTCCAGTTCTCCACGGCGTTCTGCCAGCCGTGCCGGGCGACGCGGCGGATCCTGGCCGACGTCAGCGCCGTGGTGCCCGGGGTCACGCACGTCGAGATCGACGCGGAGTCGCGGCTGGATCTCGTCCGCGAGCTTGACATCATGCGCACGCCCACGGTCCTCGTCCTGGACGGGGCCGGAAACATCGTGAAGAGGGCGTCGGGACAGCCGCGCAAGCAGGAGGTCCTCGCCGCGCTCGCCGGAGCGATGCCTGATCCGCCTTCCCCTTCGCCGTCTCACGAATCGGACGAGAAGTGACAGATGTCGAGACGCCTAGTAGTGTCGGGCCCATGAACCCATCGACAGAGCTGCTGACGAAGCGGCGCGCGGTTGATTTCTGCCGCGTGGCCACTGCGCTCTGTCGTGCTGCCTGAGGACGGTCTCGCGCGGATTTTCGATCCGCCCCACATCCGACCCTTCAGGAGCATCCCACGATGCGTGCCGATCCTAGAGCGTTGCGCTTCGGCGCGACCATCACCGCCCTGGTCCTCGCCCTCGTCCTGGTGACGGGGAGCGCCTGGCTGCTGGCCGCCCAGGCAGTGGTGTTCGCGTGCGGCGCGCTCGGGCGTCAGCCGTACGGGATGCTCTTCAAGGCGCTGGTCAAGAGCGCCCCGGAGGAGACCGAGGACTCCCGCCCGCCGCGTTTCGCGCAGGCCGTCGGGCTCGTCTTCGCGGTCGTGGGCCTGGTCGGATTCATCGCCGAGATCACACCGCTCGCCCTCGTGGCGACGGCAGCGGCTCTCCTCGCCGCCTTCCTCAACGCAGCCTTCGGATTCTGCCTTGGCTGCGAGATGTATCTGCTTGTTCGCCGTCTACTGCCCGCCGCCAAAATGGAGGTTTCGAAATGAGCCGTTCCGCCGCCCTGGTGGACGCCGACTGGGTCGAGGCAAACCTCGACACGCCCAACGTCGTTCTCGTCGAGGTCGACGAGGACACCAGTGCCTACGACAAGGGGCACATCCGTGGCGCCGTGAAGATCGACTGGAAGCAGGACCTGCAGGATCCTGTCCGCCGCGACTTCGTGGACAAGACCGGTTTCGAGACGCTGCTCTCCGAGCGCGGCATCTCCAACGACGACACCGTGGTGCTCTACGGCGGCAACAACAACTGGTTCGCCGCCTACGCCTACTGGTACTTCAAGCTGTACGGCCACGGCGACGTCAAGCTGCTCGACGGTGGGCGCAAGAAGTGGGAGCTCGACTCGCGCGAGCTGGTCAAGGATGTCCCCGAGCGAGCCAAGACCCAATACACCGCCCAGGACCAGGACACCTCCATCCGCGCCTTCCGCGACGACGTGCTCGCCTCGATCGGCAAGCTCAACCTGGTCGACGTGCGCTCGCCCGACGAGTTCACCGGCAAGCTGCTCGCCCCCGCCCACCTGCCGCAGGAGGCGGCCCAGCGTGGTGGCCACGTGCCCACGGCCCGCAACATCCCGTGGTCCAAGGCGGCCAACGACGACGGCACCTTCAAGAGCGACGACGACCTGAGCGCCCTCTACGGCGAGGCAGGTGTCGACTTCGGCAAGGACACCATCGCCTACTGCCGCATCGGCGAGCGTTCCGCGCACACCTGGTTCGTGCTGCACGAGCTGCTCGGCCAGGCCAACGTGAAGAACTATGACGGTTCGTGGACCGAATACGGCTCGCTCGTGGGCGTGCCCGTCGAGTTGGGGGAGGCCCGCTGATGACCACTGCGCCAGGGTGCGGAGCGCCCGAACAGACGGTCGCGCTGCCGGCCGGCATCGACCTGGCCGGCCAGGCCGTGATCCAGGGAGTGGTGACGGGCGCCGGCACCGCCTACGCGCGGCTGCTCGACCGGTCCGGTGAGTTCACCGGTGAGGTCGTGGTGTCCGACGAGGGCGTCTTCCGCTTCTTCGCCGCGCCCGGTGACTGGACCGTCCGCATCATCGCGGGCGGCGGGTTCACCAGGGACGTCCACGTCGAGGCCAAGCTGGGCGAGGTGTCCCAGCTGGCGGTGGCGGTCTGACCACTGCTCGTCCGAGGGGCCCGCGCCGGTCACGGCGCGGGCCTTTTCGTGCTCTCTACGTGCTCTGCCGCACCCACGTGCTCGTCGGCCGGCGCATCAGCAACGTGGCGCGCACCTCTTCGAGCCCGACCGCCCGATAGCCGTGGGGCACGTCCGATCGCCATGCGATGTGGTGCCCGGGCCCGGCCGTGAGCGGCGCGTCCAGTGGCCCGGCGATCAGCGTGCCGCTGAAGACCGTGAGGTGCTCGCTCACCCCCTCACGGTGCGCCCGCGACGTCTGGGTGGTGCCGGGCGGCACCCGGAGCCGGTAGAGCTCGAAGGTCACCCGCTCCTCCTCGAACACCTCCAGCAGCGCCGCCTCGATCACCGTGCCGCGCACCGGCCGCGGCTCGGGCGGCGTGTCCAGGATCGCGCCGATGGGCACACCGAGCTGGGCGGTGATCGCCCAGAGCGCCTCCAGCGTGATGTCGCGGGTGCCGGTCTCGACGCCGGACAGCATCGCCTCGCCGATGCCCGCCCGCCTGGCGAGCTCCGACAGCGACACCCCGCGCGCGTGGCGCAGCCGCCGCAGCCGCTCCCCGACGACGCGAGGGTCGGGGTCGAGCGCGGACAGAGGTTCCATGCCGCCATGGTCCCGCAGGTTCGGGTTGATGGGCCGGAGGTCCCGGAGATGTGACGGTCAGGAATTCCTGACCCACGCCGGGGTCCGCGTCTGTGACCGTCGGTCGTTGTCGTTCCGTGTTGCCGGTCCGGGCTGCGACAGAAGAGGCAGAACGCTACGATTCGGCAAATGTCAGGTTCGTCAGGAGTGGCTGCGCCGCCCCGACCGGCGCCTTCCCCGGCCCAGAGGATGCCGTCGCCGTTCTCGCTGCCCGCGCACACCCTGCGCCTGCTGGGGAAATGCGCGTCACCGCTGATCCTGTGGTTCTCCGCCGGCCAAGTGGTCCGCTTCGTGCTGCTGTACGGCGCGACGGAGGTCGCGTACGGAGACTTCCGGCAGGTCCGTCTCGTGCTCACGATGACGCTTCTCACGCTCGTCGTCCTGGCGGCGATGACGGTCGTCACCGGCATGCTGCACAGCCTGCGCGGCGCGCTGTGGGAGATACGCGCCCGTGCCGCCGACGGCGGGCAGGACGAGCGCTTCTTCCAGGCCCTGGACCGGGTCGCCCCCACCTTCGCCGCGCTCTACCTGGCCTGGGGCTTCCATGTGGAGGACGCTCGCGACTTTCAGCAGATGGACCTTCTCCACCACTTCCACGACCTGACCGACGCCGCCTGGTTCGGTGAGGAGACGCAGGTCGGCAGCAGTTTGATCGATCTCGACTGGCGGGTGTCCCTGGGCACCATGGCCGTCGCGCTGGGGCTGAAGACGCTCTTCGCGAAGCTGCTGGAGAAGGGGAGAAGCGGGTTCTACGGCTTCGCGGCGGCCTTCTCCGAGTTCGCCTTCGTCTTCTACGGCCTGAACGCCACGGTCGCCCTCGCCGACGCCCGCTCGGAGTGGATGGGCAGCCGCGCCGTCGTGGCCGGCACGGAAGAGGCTTTGGCGCTGGCCAAGGAGACCGTCCCCGGCTGGGAGGGCGTCGGCGGCGTCGTGGGCGAGATCTGGCCGCTGTTCGTCGACGCCGTCGTGATCCCGCTGGCCTGGCTCACCGTGGCGCTGCTGGTCTTCGGCGCCTTCGCCGACGACGCCCGCACCCTGGTCAAGGGCACCCGGTTCGAGCGCGGGGTGGATCGCCTGGAAGGGAGCCACGACCTGACCCAGAGGTCGGTCAACCGGGTGACCGGCGGCTTCCAGGAGCGCTGGGTGCCGCTGGCCAACGCCTTCCGGCTGGTCGTCAGAGGCGGCGCGCCCCTGTTCGGCATGATGTGCCTGTGTTACGTGGCCATCGAGGTGGGCGCGCGGTACGCCGACCGGGCGATCCGGACGCTCATCGGCTCGCAGGTCGACTGGGCCTGGTTCCATCTCGGCCCGCCGGTCGACTTCGTCCGCGACCTGCTGGTCACCGTGGTCACCATGGCCCTGCTCGCGGCCACGTTCGACCTCGCGGCCACCCGGGCCAGGCTGCGCGGCCAGTCGTTCACCGGGTGAACCTCAGCACCTCGCTGTTCGGCTCCAGCGCGGCCACGGTGTCGCGCTTGAAGAGATCTTCGGTCGGCGTGTCCGAGCGGTAGGTGCTCGGCCTGAAGGAGAGCTCGACCTCGTCCGCGACCCGCACGGGCACGATGGCCACCCCTTCGAGCACGTACTCCTTGCCCACGTCCAGCCGATCCGTCGGCCGGTCCGCGTCCAGCAGCTCCACGGTCCAGGTGCGGCCGGCGCGGTCCTGGAGCTGGATCTCGCCGGGCTCCGCGATCATGGTCGCGGAGCCCTGGTCGACGACCTTCTCCCTGATGTCGATCTTCAGCCAGGCGACGTCGGCGCCGTGCTTGTTGCCGGCCGGGGGCTTCGTGGGCGCCACCGTCGCCTTCCACTCGACGCCGTGTGCCTTTCCGGACTGCCCCGGGGCAACGGAGATCAGCCGGGTCTCGTCGGTGGCGACCTTCTCGTAGAAGAGGTAGCCGTCGTACGTGCGGGTGGCGATGGCCGCGCAGGCGAGCACCACGGCTCCCGCGGCGACCAGGAGCGCCCGCCTCCGGCGGCGCGCGGGGCGCGGCGGCGCGGCCGGCTCTGCGGGCACAGGCGGGGGAGGTGCGGTGTCCCGCACCTTCGGGAGCGGCTGGGTGGAGCCGCCGGGCTCCTCCCGCGTCACGGGCGGCCAGACCTGCTGGTCGGGGCGGGGGGCGTGGGAACGGGACGGGGGCGGGGTGAGCGGGGGCCAGGAACCGCCGTCGCGCCGCCGATTTTTCCGGGGCGAGAACCAGTCGCCTTCGTTCGCGCTCATGTCCCGCTCACTTCTTGACGATCGAGTAGACGTCCTGAGGCTGGGCGGCGAGCTTGCGCGCACCCTCCTCGTCCAGGCCGAGATCGATCTCGACCTCGGGCCGGTACGGCTCGACCAGCGCGGACGGGGGCAGGCCGAACACGACCCGGGCACCAGGGAGCACCGAGGCGGGCACCTCGAAGAAGAAGGCCCCGCTGACCCAGATGTCCGGCTGCACCCAGGCGGCGGCCAGCGTCGAGCCGGAGTCCACCCGGTCCGTGGCGGCGAACCTGCGGTCGTCGCCGGTCAGCAGCACGGGCTGGCCCAGGTGGTAGGGCTTGAGGCTGGACTTCGCCGAGGCGTTGACGATGAGGAACAGGTTGTCGGTCGCCATGGTCTTGGAACTGCTCTGGATCGCCTTGGCCACGGCGAACGAGTTGAGCCGGACGGTGAAACGCCCGGCGTCGACGTTCGCGCCCTTGTCTCCGACGTACGTCAGCGGGGCCGTGTAGTCGTTCTCCGACAGGTACAGCGTCTGCAGGCCGATCGCGCCTCCCACGAGTAACAGGCCGATCGCGCCGTTGAGCAGCCGCGACCCGCCGCTCCCGCGACCCGTCCGCCGGCCGCGCCGGGCGGGCACCGCGGGGGGCCGCTCCTCGGTGGCGGTCATGCTCGCGTCCCATCCCGGACGGGCAGGGTCACCCGGGCCTTGATCTCGGGGACGAGTTCGCCGCCGACCTCCTCGGAGATCATCGACCACCTCTCGGTGGGATCCTGGAAGCCCGCCTCGTACTCGAACGCCGCCACGTCGAGGGTCACCTTCTCGGGCGGTTGCTCGGTGTCCTTGAGCTCGTAGCGGACGATGACCTTGGTGGTGACCCCGGGGTGCAGCTGGCGGGTCTCGTCGTCCTTGTTCAGGGCGAACACGAACGGTCCGGCGTCCTCGGGGAAGGTGGGAGCGATCTTGACGAGCGAGCCGGCGAAGAACGAGCTCGTCGCGGCCAGCTTCGGTTCGCTGGGCGGCAGGCCGATCGGGGTCGTCTCGTCGCCGAGGTTGGTGACGTCGAAGACCAGCTCCAGAAACCTCTTCTCCTCCGCGAACGTCGACTCGGCCGGCTGCACCCTCACCCGCGACTCGACGAAACGGGTCGAGTAGAGCCCCTGGTCGAGCACCGCGCCCGAGGTGAGCTGGGGCGGGGCTTCGGAGGCCTCTTCGAGACCGCCCAGCAGCGCGGTGACCCCGATGATCGTGACGGCCACGAGGGCCAGCGCGGGCACCACTACCGGCCGTCTGGGCCCGTCGTGGCCGCCGGAGGGTTCCGTCATGGACAAGGATGGTAATAGGTCACGCTTGCCCCATCTGCCGCAATCCTTCCAACAGGCTGGCTGAATTGCCGAGAACCCTGCCGCTGCAGGGGTTCTAGCTCATACGCTGTCACGGAGCGGAGGGACAAGCCCCTACTACTAACGACATATCGCGGCCGGAGGGTCACGTGGTGGACGTGCATCCCGAGCATGCGCAGCTCCAGGCGGACCGCATCTACCTGGGCTGGCAGTACATCCTGCTGCACCCCGATCCCGGCCCCCCGCCGAAGCGCCCCTCGCCCGCCGAGGACGAGCCGGTCCCCGAAGGGCCCGACCCCGACCTGGTGCGCCGCGAACGCCTCCAGGAGGACATGCTCAACCGGCCCGTACGGATCTTCCGGATGTTCATGCTCGTGGTGACCGTGCTGATCGTCGGTGTGGCCGCCGCCGGCTACCTCAACTGGTCCTTCGCCCTGCTCGGCCTGGTCGCGGCCGGAGGCGTGGCGGCGATCTGCAGCTACGCCCTGCTCCAGGGCGACCGGGCGGTCCGCTACCGGATCTACGAGCAACAGGTCCGCGACGACCGCAAGCGGCAGGAACGTGACAAGGAGCTGTTCCGCGCCCAGGAGGAGCACGCCCAGCGCTACCGCGAGTGGCAGGAGGTCAAGGACCGCCACGACCGCCAGCTGACCTGGTACGCCGTGGCCGTGCCCGACGAGATCGACCGCATCGACGTGGCGGGCGGCACGTTGCCCGGCTGGTCCGCGCTGATCACCCTGCTCGGCGCGACCCGCCTCTACAGCGGCGGCCACCTGACCGTGCTCGACCTGTCGGAGGGGGCGATCGCCAAGGACCTCATCGAGCTGGCCCGCCGGGGCGGCGACGACCCGCTGGTCTGGGTGCTGCCGGTCGACCTGCCCCGCCTCGACCTGGGCGCCACGCTCAAGCCCGAGGCGTTCGCCGACGTCCTGGCGCACGTGGTCAGCGTGAGCGAGGAACACCGCTCCACCCGCGACCTGAGCTTCGACAACGCCATCCTGGAGCGGGTGCTCGAAGTGCTCGGCGAGAACGCCACGATCAGCCAGGTGACCGCCGCGCTCCGGGCGCTGGCCCAGGTCGGCGACCCGCGCGACGACCTGCGCTACGGGCTCATCACCGCGCCACAGCTGGAGCGCATCGGCACCCTGTTCGGGCGCGGGGTGAGCGACCGCGTGGTGATCGAACGAGCCTGGGCGCTGGAGTCGCAGCTGCGCAAGCTGGAGACGCTCGGCACCCAGGCGGTGCGCCTGCCGCCCGCCAGGCTCCGGGTGGTGAGCATGGACCGGCAGGCGGGCGTGTTCGGCAACCGGGTGCTCGGCACCTACGTGGCCACCGCGCTGACCCACATCCTGCGCCAGTCGCCGGCCTCCGACCGGCCCTGGTATCACACGATCATCGTCGCGGGCGCCGACAAGCTCCGCGGCGACGTGCTCGACCGGCTCATGGACGCCTGCGAGACCTCCCGTACGGGACTCGTCCTGACCTACCGGTCGCTGACCCCGACCGTCCGCGAGCGGCTCGGCCGCGGCCACGCGGCGGTGGCGTTCATGCGCCTCGGCAACGCCGAGGACGCCCGGGTCGCCAGCGAGCACGTCGGCACCGAGCACCGGCTGGAGCTGGCCCAGCTGACCGAGACGATCAGCGACTCGCTCCCCGGGCTCAACGGCGGCTACACCTCCACGATCTCCCAGGTCGAAGGCCGGGAGGAGGCCCAGGGCGAGAGCCGTACCGACCTCGCCGAGGACATCACCGAGTCGACCGAGTGGGGCAAGACCGCCGACAAGATCGGCGAGAAGGAGCGGGTGCTGCAGCGCTCCCGGGAGTTCCTCGTCGAGCCGCACCAGCTCCAGCAGCTGCCCACCACGTCCGTGATCGTCACCGACGCCACCGCCAAGGGCCGCCGGGTGCGCCTGGCCGACGCGAACCCGGCCATTCTCACCTTCCCCAAGACCACGCTCGGCGAGCTGGAGGATGTTCGCGAAGCCGTCCTCTCGGTCGACGGCCCCAAAGAGCCCGAAGGCGACGGAGACCCCCCTCCCAACCTCGGACCGCCACCCGAGCGCCTGGACTGGCGCAAGCAAAGGCAATGACATGGTCAATGTCGAGGTGTCGTCCTGACGGTGGGCGGACTTTACTAAGAGACCGTCGTGGGGGGATGAAATGCAGCCGAGTGTCTCGCTGAGTGGGCCCTGGTACCGGATCCAGTCCATCGCCGCGCCGTCGCGAAGCTCATCTGCGGAGTGGGACTTCGTCACCGTCCTGCCCGCCGTGCTGTCGGCGGCGCAGCGCGACCGGCCGTTCGTCATCGGCTGGCTGTCGCGCGGTTCCGGCGCTCCGCTGGAGCTGATCACCAACGCCGGGCCGCTGTCGCCGCCGCGCCAGCCGCGCCGCTCGCCCGACACGCCCGGAGCGCCGTCGGGACCCCAGCCGCTGCTGTTTCCCGGCGGGGCGCGCGGGGTGCAGCTCGATGAGGAGTATCTCGCCGACCTGGCCGACCTGGTGTGGACGACGTGCCCCGGCCGCCAGGCGCCGCCGCTCGGCGGCCGGCGCGAGTTCGCCGAGCTCGACTCCGACGAGCTCAAGCGGCCCACGTTGTTCGAGTCGACGCTGGTGACGCTCATGTCGCGGCCGTTCGCCTGGCTGGTCGTGGCCGAGCCGACCGACCTGCTCGACGCCGAGGTGGCCCACCTGCGCACCCAGCTCAACGTGCTGCGCCAGTACGGCGACGCCTCCGAACGCTCCCGCTTCGACGCCGAGCGGGCCGAACGCCGCATGCAGGAGCTCGACGCCTTCCGCGAGGCCGGGCTGTGGAACGTCCGCGTGCTGGCCGGTGGCGCCACGGCCGACGAGCTGCGCCAGATCGCGCCGGTGCTCGTCGGCTCGGTCGAGATGAGCCATCACCCCTACCGCCTGCGCAGCGCCCAGGGCTCGGTCTACGCCCTGTCGGAGGCGCTGGCGGTCACCATGCAGGACCCGGCCGACGGGGCCGCCGCGCCGTTCGCCGCCACGGCCGGGGCCCTCGCGGCGCTGGCGGGGCTGCCCAGGCGCGAGGTGCCCGGCGTACGGGTGCTCGACTCGGGGTTCTTCGACGTGACCTCCGAGACCGACGGCGGCGAGCTGGAGCTGGGCGAGATCCTCGACGGGCAGGACCGCGCGGTCGGCTCCTTCCGGGTGCCGCTGGCCACGCTCAACCGGCACGCCTTCATCACCGGGGCCACCGGCTCCGGCAAGTCGCAGACCGTCAGGCACCTGCTGGAGCAGCTCAGCCAGGCGCGCATCCCGTGGCTGGCGATCGAGCCCGCCAAGTCCGAGTACGCCGCCATGGCCGGCCGCCTCGCCTCACTGGGAGACCAGCAGGGCCAGGCGCGCAGCCGCCCCGCCAACTCCGTCACGGTGATCAACCCGTCCGCCCCGGCGGGCGTGCCGTTCAGCATCAACCCCCTGGAGCCCGAGCCCGGCTACCCCGTCCAGGCGCACATCGACATGGTCAGGGCGCTGTTCATGGCGGCGTTCGACGCCGAGGAGCCCTTCCCGCAGATCATGTCGCTGTCGCTGCAGCGGGTCTACGAGGCCAACGGCTGGGACGTGGTCACCGGCGGCGCGGTCCCCGGCTCCAAGGTGCCGCCCAGCGTACCCACGCTGGAGCAGCTGCAGCACCACGCGATGGACGTGATCAAGGAGATCGGCTACGGCCGCGAGGTGCAGGCCGACGTCGAGGGGTTCATCTCGCTCCGGCTGCGCTCCCTCCGGGTCGGCTCGGCTGGGCGGTTCTTCGAGGGCGGCCACCCCGCCGACATCGGCGGCCTGCTGAAGCGGAACGTGGTGCTGGCGATCGAGGACGTGGCCAACGACGAGGACAAGGCGTTCCTCATGGGCACGCTGATCATCCGCATCGTGGAGCACCTGCGGATGCGCGCCCGGCAGGAGAGGTCCACCGGCCTGCGGCACGTCATCGTGATCGAGGAGGCGCACCGGCTGCTGCGCGACCGCGGCGCCGGCCGGGCCGCGACCCACGCCGTGGAGCTCCTGGCCGGCATGCTCGCCGAGATCAGGGCGTACGGAGAGGGCATCGTGGTGGCCGAGCAGATCCCCACCAAGCTCGTCTCCGACGTGGTGAAGAACACCGCCCTGAAGGTCGTGCACCGCCTGCCCGCCGAGGACGACCGGCAACTCGTCGGCGCCGCGATGAACCTGAGCGTCGAGCAGTCCCGCCAGGTCGTCTCCCTGCAGCCGGGCGCGGCCGCGGTGTTCACCGACGGGATGGACCGGCCGCTGCGCGTCCACGTGCCACTGGGCGAGTCCCGCGAGAAGACGCTGCCCGGCCCGCCCCCGCCGATCCGCGGCCGCCGGTCGTCGGCCTGCGGCTCCCAGTGCCGCACCGGCCAGGCGTGCACGCTGGTCGAGCTGCGCGAGGCCGACGTGCTCGCCGACGCGCCCGACTGGGCCTGGCTGCGCGTCTGGTGTGACACGGTCGTGCTCGCCTTCGTCTGCAACCGGCCGCTGCCCGGCGTCCCCCGCGCCCTGGCCGCCATCTGGTCCGACCTGCCGGTACGCCGCCGCGAGTGCCTGCTCGCCACCCTCGTCGAACGCTCGGTGCGCCGGCGGGCCTGGTCGCTGCGGAGCTGGTTCGACCCCGCGCTGCTCACCGAGAAGGCCGCCGAGACCGCCACGCGACTGCTCGGCGGAGTCGAGGGCGGCGGCGAGCGACCCGGCCCCACCTGGGTCATCCCGCAGGTGCGCTGGCTGCACGAGGTCGACCGGCTCTTCCCGTACGGCCGGCCCGCCCCCGACCTGCGCAGCCCGGCGCCGCCCATGGAGTACGCCCTGTTCCGCCACGCGCAGAACGGCGGCGGCCCGGTGGAGCCCGCCCAGGCCGAGCTGCTCGGCCACCGGGCCAGGGCGCTGCGTCACCACCCGCTGTCGATGGAGATCGAGCACAACCGGGCGCTGGCCTGGCGGGTCATCCTCGGCGACTACGAGAACGAGGGAGTGCAGCGCGACGTCACGACGGTCGCGATCGGCATCGACCCGGCGGCCCGGCTCCGGCACGTCGGCCAGACCATGGGGGCCGGCTGGCTCGAAGGCGTGCTGTCGTGGCCGAGCCGGTTCGTGCTGCCGTTCGACCAGGGCGGCGCGCCGGAGATCACCTTCGCCGATCCCGGCCAGCGCGCGGCGTTTTCCGGTGCGGCCCCCGAGTAGGGGCGTCGCGGGCGTGCGGGGCGACTAGGATCGATGTCCATGACCCAGCTTCCACTGCGGGCTCAGCTCGCGAGCGCCCTGGGACGCAGTGCGGCCACGCTGTCCAGGATGACCGGGCGAGGCGACGGTTCGGTGATCGGCGGGCGGGTCGGCCTGATGCTGGAGCCTGATCTGCTCCGCAAGCTGGCCCGTGACCGCAAGCTGGCCCTCGTCAGCGCGACAAACGGCAAGACCACCACCACCCGGCTGATCACCTCCGCCCTGCTGGAGCTGGGCGAGGTGGCCACCAACGCGTTCGGCGCCAACATGCCGGCGGGCCACGTCTCGGCGCTGTCCCAGCACAAGGGCGCCCCCTACGGCGTGCTCGAGGTCGACGAGAAATACCTGCCCGAGGTGCTCGACACCACCGGCGCGAGCGTCGTCTGCCTGATGAATCTCAGCCGCGACCAGATGGACCGCGCCGCCGAGATCTGGCTGCTCGCGCAGAAGTGGCGCCGGGCGCTGTCCGGCAAGCCCACCCACGTCATCGCCAACTGCGACGACCCGCTCGTCACCTGGGGCGCCTCGACGGCGGCCTCGGTCACCTGGGTCGCGGGCGGTCAGCGGTGGAAGGAAGACTCCTGGTGCTGCCCCGAGTGCGGCGGCCCGCTCGACCGCAAGGACGCCGATTGGGCGTGCCGCGAGTGCACCTTCCACCGGCCTGAGCCGCACTGGATCCTCGACGACGACGCCGTCCTCGACCCGCGCGGGCAGCGGTGGCTGCTCGACATCCAGTTGCCCGGCCTGGCCAACCGCTCCAACGCGGTCATGGCGCTGGCCGTGGCCGAGACGTTCGGGCTGCCGGTCGACCGGGCGCTGCCCCGGCTGCGCGAGGTCACCTCGGTCGCCGGCCGCTACACCACGGTCGAGCGCGACGGCCGGCACGCCCGGCTGCTGCTGGCCAAGAACCCCGCCGGCTGGCTGGAGGCGTTCGACGTCTCCGATCCCCGGCAGCCGATCATCCTGTCCGTCAACGCGCAGGGTCCCGACGGGCGCGACACCTCCTGGCTGTGGGACGTCGACTACCGCATCCTGCGCGGCCGTCCGGTGTTCGTCACCGGGGAGCGCCGCCTCGACCTGGCCCTCCGGCTCGACGTGGCCGACGTGCCGTTCGCACTCTGCGAGTCGTTCTCGGAGGCGCTCGCCATGCAGCCGCCCGGCCGGGTCGACGTGATCGCCAACTACACCGCCTTCCAGCAGATCCGATCGGAGTTCGGTCGTGCCGTCTGACAGCGCCCTGCGCATCGTCTGGATCTATCCCGACCTCCTGAGCACCTACGGTGACCAGGGCAACGTGCTCGTGCTGGAGCAGCGTGCCCAGCGCAGGGGCATCGCCACCGAGACCGTCCACGTGCGCTCGGCCGACCCGGTGCCGGAGACGGGCGACATCTACCTCATCGGCGGCGGCGAGGACCGCCCGCAGATCCTCGCGGCCGAGCGCCTGCGTCGCGACGGCGGCCTGCACCGCGCCATCGGCCGCGGCGCCGCGATGCTCGCCGTGTGCGCCGGCTACCAGATCATGGGCAGCACGTTCGGCGGCGAGGAGGGCCAGCCGGTCGGCGGCATCGGCCTGCTCGACATCGCCAGCTCACGTGGCCCGGCCCGCGCGGTCGGCGAGGTGGTGGCGGAGGTCGACTCGGCCCTCGGGCTGCCCACGCTGACAGGCTTCGAAAACCACATGGGCGTCACCCGGCTGGGCCCTGGGGCCAGGCCGCTGTCACGCACCATCAAGGGCATCGGCAACGGCGACGGCTTCGAGGGCTGCTACGCGGGCCACGTCGTGGGCACCTATCTGCACGGCCCGGCGCTGGCCCGCAACCCCGCGCTCGCCGACCTGCTCCTCGGCTGGACCGTCGGCGAGCTGGCGCCCCTCGACGATACCCGCTACGAGCAGCTCCGCCAGGAACGCCTCGGCGCCGCCCTCAGCGCCTAGCCACCCGGCGAGGGCCTGCGTCCGTTGACCAGGGCCCAGTCCGTCAGACCAGGCCCAGTCCGTCAGACCGGGCCCTGGTCAGTTGACCGGGCCTAGCCAGTCGGCCCAGGTCTGGGTCAGTAGACCAGGGCCTGGGCGTCCTTGGCCACGGCCTCCTCGACGAAGGCGGACGCGCCGGCGATGCGCACCCCCTCGATGAGGTCGTCGACCGTGATGTCACGGCGGGCCGCGCACTGGGTGCACACCGTGAGCCGCCCGGCCGCGAGGACGGCGTCGAGCAGGTCGGGCAGCGGAGCCGCGTGCGGCAGACCGAGATCCTTGGCCCGGCCGGGCAGGGCGAACCACGACGCCTCTCCGGTCAGCCAGACGGAGACGGGGACCCCGCTCGCCAGCGCGGCCGCCGCGACTGTGAAGGCCTGGTTGCAGCGCTCGGGGTCGTCGGCCCCGGCGGTCACTTTGATCACCAGTGATCGTGCCATGCCGTCACCCTAACGCCACGTCGAGACTCCTGACGGAGACGGGTCGCGAAGGTCGTGCACGGCGCCCCGGCGACTAGGGTTGTGCACCATGGAAGAACCTGAGATGCACGCCGATCTCGAACCCATCGCCTTCCTGCTGGGCCGCTGGGAGGGCGCGGGCGTGGGCGGCTATCCCACGATCGACAGCTTCAACTTCGGCCAGGAGATCGAGTTCGCCCACAACGGCAAGCCGTTCCTGTCCTACGTGAGCCGCACCTGGCTGCTCGACCAGGACGGCAACCGGGTCAGGCCGCTCGCCACCGAGTCCGGCTACTGGCGGCCACAACCCGACCGCCAGGTGGAGGTGGTGCTCGCGCACCCGACCGGGATCGTGGAGATCTACGTCGGCGAGGTCGTCTTCAGCAAGATCGAGCTGCGGACCGACGTGGTGGCGCGTACGGTCACGGCCAAGGAATACACCGCCGGGCACCGGCTCTACGGGCTGGTCAAGGGCAATCTGATGTGGGCCTACGACATGGCCGCGGAGGGGCAGCCGCTCACCTCGCACATGTCCGCGGAGCTGAAGCGGGTATCTTGACATCCTCCCCAGGGCTGAAGCCCAGGGCCTCCACCACGCTCAAGGAGATTCGATGAGCAGTCCGTTCACCGCGGAGGCGGTCGAGGCGATCAAGCGCCACATGAACGACGACCACGGCGACGACGCGCTGCTCATCGTCCGGGGGCTGGGCGGCCGGCCGGCCGCGACCCAGGCCGTCACGAGCGGCGTCGACGCCGAGGCGATCGAGTTCACGGTCGACGGCGGCGAGCGGGTCAGGGTGGCGTGGGGTGAGACGCTGACCGAGCGGCAGCAGGTGCGCCTGGCGGTCGTGCGGCTCTATCGGGAGGCGTGCGCCGCGCTCGGCGTCGAGGCCCGAGGCGAGCACTGAGGCCCGGGGCGGGGGCTGAGGCGAGAGGCGAGCACTGAGGGGGCATCGAAGCCTCTGGGAAAGCAAAAAGGGCCCCGGGCGAGCTTCCGTCTGTCGCACAGACGGGCCGGATGGACCATGGTCGGGAAGGGTTCCCGCCCTCCGGCTGCCAGGGGCCCCGGTGGTTGCCTCGAATTCGCCGAACGGCCGAGACTGGAGTCCGCGTCGTCAGCGGACAACCACCTCGCTAGCCCAACTATGAATCACCATTGTTTGGACCACCTCCTTTCCGCGTATTCACGAAGCTATGCGTTCTGCCGCGAAGAGGGCAAGCGATTAACGCTCGGACGTAGACTCGTGGGCATGACGGAGACGCAGTGGCACGAGGAACTCCGCGCCAAGGGCTACCGGGTGACCCCTCAGCGGCAGCTCGTGCTGGAGGCGGTCAAGGAGCTGGAGCACGCCACGCCGGAAGAGATCTGCGTCAAGGTGCGCGAGACCGCGCGCGGGGTCAACATCTCGACCGTCTACCGCACCCTCGAACTGCTCGAAGAGCTCGGCATGGTGACCCACACCCACCTCGGGCACGGCGCTCCCACCTATCACCTGGCGTCCGTGGCCGACCACGTCCACCTGGTGTGCCGCGGCTGCGGCGTGGTGGGTGAGGTGGGGCCCCAGCTGGCCGAGGGGCTGGTCAAGGGGCTCGACGACGAGCTGGGTTTCCTCGCCGACGTCCACCATTTGACCGTCTTCGGCCGTTGCCGGGACTGCAGATAACCTGGGGGCATGCGTAGCCCTCTGCTCGATCTCCCCGGCGCCGTCGCCGCCGACGCGCCGGACTCCGATGTAGCCGCGCACTATGGCGACCTCTTCGCCGAACAACGCGCGCTGGTCAAGGGCGAGGCGGTCGTCGACCGCAGCAACCGCGAGGTGATCCGGGTCTCGGGAGCCGTCCGGCTCAAGTGGCTCAACGACCTGACCTCGCAGAAGCTCGACACGCTCGCCCCCGGCGAGTGGACCCAGACGCTCGACCTCGACCTGCAGGGCCGCATCCTGCATCACCTGACGCTGGTCGACGACGGTGAGAGCGTGCTGGCCCACGTCGAGCCGGGCACCGCCCAGAGTCTGATCGACTACCTCGACCGGATGCGGTTCATGCTGCGCGTGGAGGTGTCGCGGGCCGACGACCTCGCGGTGCTCTCCACGGCCACCGAAGACTTCCTGGTGCCGCGCGCCGAGCTGGCCGACCATCTGGGCAAGCCGCTGGCGGGCCTGTGGGCGTACGAAGCGCTGCGCATCGAGGAGCACCGGCCGCGCATCGGACTTGACACCGACCACAAGACGATCCCGCACGAGCTCGGCCTGATCGGCACCGCCGTCCACCTCACCAAGGGCTGCTACCGGGGCCAGGAGACGGTCGCCCGGGTGCACAACCTCGGCCACCCGCCGCGCCGCCTGGTCTTCCTGCATCTCGACGGCAGCGTCGACACGCTGCCGCCGCACGGCGCGCCGGTGATCTTCGAGAGTCAGGAGGTCGGCGTGGTCGGCTCCGCCGCCCGCCACCATGAGCTCGGCCCGATCGCGCTGGCGCTGGTCAAGCGCACGGTGCCGGTCGACGCCACGCTTCTCGCGGGAGGTGTCGCCGCCTCCCAGGAAGTGATCGTCCCGCCCGATGCCGGGCGCAACGTCACGATCGACCCGAGCCTGCGGCGTCGGCTCCGCTGACGTCTCAGACGTCCACGACGAGCGTGATCGGGCCGTCGTTGACCAGGGAGACCTTCATGTCGGCGCCGAAGACCCCGGTCTCGACACGGGCCCCCAGGGCCCGGAGCTCCTCGACCACGGCGTCGACCAGGGGCTCGGCGACCGGGCCAGGGGCGGCCGCCTGCCAGGTGGGCCGGCGGCCCTTGCGGGTGTCGCCGTACAGGGTGAACTGACTGATGACCAGGAGCGGCGCCGCGATGTCGGAGCAGGACTTCTCGCCCTGAAGGACGCGCAGGGTCCAGAGCTTGGCGGCCAGCCTCGCCGCCTCGGCCGGGGTGTCGGTGTGGGTGACGCCGACCAGGACGAGCAGGCCGGGTTCGTCGATCGCGCCGACCGTGCGACCGTCGACGACCACGGACGCGGTGCTCACTCGTTGTACGACTGCTCGCATGGGATCTCATTCTGGCCCAGATGGAACGCTCCGTAGACTCGCCCCGAAGAGGAGGCGATATGTCGCTGGTGGTGGAGGTCGTCCGGTCCGGTTTCGTGGAGTCCAGGCACCAGGCCCGGATGCTGACCTTCGACGCCGACGGGCGGCCGGGTGAGACGCACGGGGCGGTGCATGTTCCGGCGTCGCCACGGTCGTCGATGAAGCCGTTGCAGGCTCTCGGCATGTTGCGCGCCGGTCTCCGGCTCGACGGTGAGCTGCTCGCGCTGGCCTGCGGCTCGCACGCCGGCGAGCCGTACCACGTGGACGGTGTGCGGAAGATCCTGGCGGGGGCGGGGCTGGAGGAGCCGGCGCTGGGGTGTCCCGAGGACTACCCGGAGGACCGGGCCGTGACCGAGCGGAGCCGGATCCTCATGAACTGCTCGGGCAAGCACGCGGCCATGCTCGCCACCTGCGTGGTCAACGACTGGCCGGTCACCGGCTACCTCGATCCGGCGCATCCGCTGCAGCGCGCGATCCGCGCCACGGTGGAGGAGCTGACCGGCGAACGGGTCGCGGCCTCGGGGGTCGACGGATGCGGCGCGCCGCTCTTCTTCGTCTCGATGGTGGGCGTGGCCCGGGCGTTCCGGGCGTTTCCCCTCGCCGGCGAGGGCTCGTTCGAGCGGCGGATCTACCAGGCCATGACGGCCCACCCGGAGTGGACGTCCGGCACCGGCCGGATGGAGGCCACCCTGATGCGGGCCGTCCCGGGGCTGATGCTGAAGGCGGGGGCCGAGGCGTTCGAGGCGTTCGCGCTCGCCGACGGCCGGGTGGGCGTGGTCAAGGTCGAGGACGGATCGAGACGGGCCCGCACTCCTTTGACCGTGGCCGCCCTGCGGGCCCTGGGAGTCGACGTCGACCTGCCCGCCACCCCGGTCATGGGCGGTGGCCGCCAGGTGGGGGAGCTGCGCGTCAGCGCCTCCTAAGGACCTTGGGCGGTGCAGGCGGCCGCCAGGGCTGGGGCATGAGCTGCTGCCCCCACCGCTGCGGGCGGCGACCTACGAGACCGTGATCGGGCTGGACAGGCCGTGCTCGTGCGTGGGTCCACTGGCCTCATGGGTGCATCACCGATTGAGGGTTCATCGCGATGAGAGCGAGAATATCGGCAAAAAGTTTACACCGAGTGTTCAACGATACCGTTTAAGTCATGGATATCAAGGACACGGCCCGGCCGCTCGATGGCGCGGGCGTCTCGGCGTTCCTCCGGTCGCTTCCCGTCGAACCCTTACTGCTCGGCCTGGGTGAGGCCCGGCACTTCGTGCGAGAACTCGGCGAACTGCGCAACGAGATCTTCCGGCATCTGGTCGAGCACGAGGGCTACCGGTCGTTCGCCATCGAGAGCGACTGCCTCAGGGGCCTGGTGGTGGACGACTACATCACGACGGGCGCGGGCGCGCTCGACGACGTGATGGAAAGCGGCTTCAGCCACGGCTTCGGCGCGATACCGGCCAATCGCGACCTCGTACGCTGGATGCGCGCGTACAACGAGGAGCATGACGAAAAGCTCCGGTTCTTCGGCTTCGACGGCCCGCTGGAGTATTGGGCCGAGAGCCCGCGTCAGGCGCTCACCGCCCTCTGTGCCCTCCTCGACGGCCCGCTGCCCTGCACCATGGAAACGCTCGACGCGTTGCTGGGCCCGGACGAGCGGTGGACGAACGAGGCCACGGTCATGGATCCGTCCCAGTCGATCGGCCGGTCCGCCGACGCCCAGCGGCTGCGACTGATCGCCGACGACCTGGTGGCGCTGCTGGAGACGCAGGCGCCGGGGCTGAGCACGCAGGACGGGGAGCGGGCGGCCCTGTACGGGCGCACCGCCGTCGGCCTGCTGCGCTACCACGACGGGCTGGCCGACACGTCCCCGACGCGGGTCGCACGGGCGTCCGCCCTGCGAGACGCGATGATGGCCGCCAACCTGCGTGCCGCCGCCGAGCACGGCCCGGTCCTGGTCTTCACCCACAACCTCCACCTGCAGCGGACCAAGAGCCTCATGTCGTTCGGTGACCGGCAACTGGAGTGGTGGAGCGCGGGGGCGATCACCGAGACGCATCTCGGCGACCGGTACGCCTTCCTGGCCTCCGCCTTCGGCACGATCGGCGGTGACACCCCGCCCTCCGGCACCGTCGAGGGCCTGCTGTCCACGCTCCCGTGGGAGCACTCCCTCGTCGACGCCCGCCGCCTGGCCGAGACCGTCACGGAGCCCGCCCCGCGCGTCTCCCACGATTTCGCCTATTTCCCGCTGGACCCGGCCCAGCTCGACACGATCGACGGCATCATCTTCCTCAAGGAGGCCACCGCACTGGATTGGCCATCGCAGTGAAGTGAACAGGCGGCCTGCCTGACGCCGCCGCCGGCCTGCTGTGGACGCTCATCACGCGGGCGTGTCCCGCGCCGGCCGCCCTCAGCGTCCGGCGCCGGCGGCTCGCAGGAGGTCGGCGATCTCGTGCTGGCCCTTCGCGACCGCGTGCTCCAGCGGCGTGACGCCGACGTTGTCGGCCAGGTCGGGGGCGGCGCCGGCGGCCAGCAGCAGCCGGACGATCTCCTGGTAGCGCTCGGACCCGTCGCCCAGGATGATCGCCTCCAGCAGGCCGGTCCAGCCCAGGTCGTTGACGTGGTCGACGTCGATGCCCGTCTTGAGCACCTCGCGTACGTAGTCGACGTGGCCTCGCTCGCAGGCGGGGATCAGCGAGACCCCGCCGTAGCGGTTGCGGACGGTCAGGTCGGGCCGGGCGGGCAGCAGCGCGCGCATCATCGGCACGCTGCCGGTCACCCCGGTCACCAGCCACGGGGTGTCGTGCTGGGCGTCCAGCGCGTCGGGGTCGGCCCCGGCCGAGACCAGGATCTGCGCGACCTCCACATGGTCGGCCGCCACGGCCAGCAGCAGTGCGGTACGGCCCCGGCTGTCGCGGGCGTCGACGTCGGCGCCTTCGATCACGGCCTCGCGCACGGCGGCGGCGTCGCCGGTTACGGCGGCTGTGAGCAGCTGTTCCTCGAGCACGTCTGATCCTTTCACGCCGGACCATACGGCTACCCGCAGGGCGCTCCTGACACGTCAGAGGGTGCGGAACTGGCGGGAGGCCGAGATCGCGCCCGAGGTCGTCGTGGTGAACGTACGCATCGACCCCGCGAAGTTCGACAGGTCCCACTCGGCCGGCCCGTGGTACCAGTAGAGGTTGTCGGCCTGGTGCCCGTTGCCGGTGACCGAGGCCACCACGCGCGACCAGTGCTCCACCCCGTCGAAGATCACGGCGTACGGCAGGTAGCGGGAGAACAGCTCCACCCGGTGCTGCTCGGGCACCTCGCCCAGCTCACCGGAGAACAGGTATTCGCGAAACCCCAGCGTGTGGGCCAGCGCGGCCGACCCCTTGGCGGTCTTGGCCGGCATGTACTGCCCGCCGACGGCCAGCGCGCCGCCCGCGATGATCACGGCCAGCCCCAGCAGCCCGTACGTGGTGAACCAGGCCAGCGCCACCGTGGCCAGCACGCCCACGCCGATGAGCACCACACCGATCAGCGTCCACCGGGTGCGCTCGGTGTCAGGGCGGCGGGCGAACCAGCCTTGCTTGACCACGTCGCGGTAGAGGGCGTCGCGGACCTCGCCCAGATGGCGGGCGAAGGAGCCCGACAGCTGCGACAGCAGCACGGAGTCACGGCCCTCGAAGATGGCGTCGTAGAGCGCCTGCTCGTACGGCAGCAGAGTGCCGGTCGGCGCGCTGGGCAGCCGGACCAGCATCCAGTCGGGCGCGTCGTAGGTCTGGCGTGGCTGCTCGTCGATCCGCAGGTAGCCACGGACCGCCAGGTCCACGATGGTCGCCGTCACGTCCACCACGTCGGCCTGCTCGTCCACCAGCGTGCCGATCTGGCCCGGCCGGACCCCGTCGGGCGGGGAGAAGTGCCCGTTCTGCACCGGGTCGACCGCGCCCTTCTCGTGGTCGGCCACCCGGGCGTCCCGGCCGCGCGTCCAGTAGAGCAGGCCCAGGCCGCCGAGCATCAGCACCAGGAGGCCGGCCAGGGCGCCCCCGGTGACGGTGTCGAGCGTGAAGGCGCTCGCCAGCGAGAAGCGCTTCTCCAGGATCGGCCCGCCGCCGCTCGCGCCCTTGGGATACCCGACGACGACGGTGAGCGCCTGGCCGGGGGCGAGGTTCTCCTGCTCGAAGTCGGCCTCGGTGCCGGTGTGGTTCATGGAGGCCGATGTGCAGCCGATGGCGGAGGTCAGCTCGCCGGCGAAGCACGACAGTGCCTGTACGGGGCCCGGCCCGCTCACCTTGACGGTGGCCTTGGCGACCGGGGTGTCCCAGCCGTTGACCGCGAACCAGCGCAGTTCCTCGACGTCGCCCGAGGCCGTCACGGCGCCCTTGACGTCGTACTCGACGGTGGCCGGGGCCGTCACGGTGAGCACGTCGCCGGTCAGCTTGCCGCCCTTGACGTTGGAGACCTGGTAGAGCCGGTCGTTGTCGTCGTCGTAGCGGGTCCTGGTGAGGAACGTCCGCCTGAGCTCGCCCGTACCCCCGGTGATCTTCTCGACGACGTGCAGCGTGCCGCCCTTGCCGAGAGTCAGGGTGATCTCGTCGCTGATGCCCGCCTGGGCCATGGCGGGAGCGACGGCCGTCAGTGCCAGAACGGCCGCACCCAGTCCGGCCAGCATGAGCCTGATTCCCGTCATGGCCGCAAATCGTAGCGGTTCGTCCCCTGTTGGGGGCGGGCGAGCGGCAGGTTCGTGATCAGTCGAGCGTGATGCCGTCCGCCGCCCGGCGCACGCTCTCCACCGACGCGCCCTGGCCGGCCCTTCGCCCGCGAGCGCCGCACGACGCGCTACGGAGCCGCACGGCCTGGACGCCGAGAGCATGCTGTACGTGCACATCCTCATGTACGGCTTCGTCCAGAAGGTCGTCCACGGCATGCCTGAGGGGTTCGACCTCGACTTCGACAGCTCTTCGAGTTCGGACCGCAGCCCAGGCTTGACGGGCTGCGGCCGATCGTGGAAGGACAGAGCTGACAGCGCTTCCCTCGCGCCAGGAGACCCACCGATGAACGAGGCCATCGAAGCGATCAGATCGGGCGACATGCCCACCTTCCGGCGCCTGCTGGCGGAGGATCCCTCGCTGGCGCGCGCCAGGCCCGACGGTCAGCGCACGCTCCTGCACACGGCCACCGACTGGCCCGGCCACCTGCCGCACGCCACGGCCACGATCGCCGCGCTCGTGGCGGCGGGCGCCGACGTCAACGCGCCGTTCGCGGGCGATCACGCGGAGACGCCCCTGCACTGGGCTGCCAGCAACGACGACGTGGCCGCCGTCGACGCGCTGCTCGACGCGGGCGCCGACATCGACGCTCCGGGCGCGATCGTCGGTGGTGGCACGCCGCTCGCCGACGCGGTGGCGTTCGGCCAGTGGGAGGCGGCCCGCCGCCTCGTCGAACGCGGCGCCCGTGTCGAACCCCGGCATGCGGCGGCCCTCGGCCTCGCCGACCAGGTCACGGTCACCGATCAGGTCGATCTCGACCTCTGCTTCTGGTACGCCTGCCACGGCGGCCGGCGCGAGATCGCCGAGCGGCTGCTGGCCCAGGGCGCCACCCTCGACTGGGTGCCGCCCTGGGAGCGGCTCACGCCCCTGGACGCGGCCCAACGTCACGGCTTCACCGACCTGTCGGCCTGGCTCCGCTCCCAGGGCGCCCACTCCGCCACGGCCCTGTAGCCGGAGGTCGGCCGGAGCCGGCGATCCGTGTTCAGCGGGCCGGCCGCCCGCACCTGGGTAGAATGCCGACCTGGTCAAGACGATCCCGTCGGGTGCCGAGTCGAGGACGACGGCCTCGAAGTCGCGAAGGCTCTGATCGGACGGTTCGAGCGGTCTCGTACGCCCGTTGAGGTCGATGGCCGATCGGCAGCCTAGAACCATCGAGGTGGCCATGTGTGGCTTGGTGCGGCACCCCCTGATCGCACCGGCCGCGGTTATCTTGGCGATTTGTGTGGCTATAGCGGGATGTGTCGCCGAGCCCGGGGCCTGGCGTCCGAGCACCCCGGCCGCACCAGCGGACCCGTCCGGCCCGACCCCGTCCGGCCCGACCCCGTCCGGCCCGACCCCGTCCGGCCCGACCCCATCCGGCCCGACCCCATCCGGGTCCGGGGCCCGTGGGGCCGGGGCGGGACACTCCGGGCCGTGGCCGGCGCCGGTGATGATGGTGATCGGTGACAGCTTCACCGTGGGTTCCGGCCCGGTGCCCCGCTGGCGGGCCTACGCCTGCGAGGCCGCCCGTCTGCTCGGCTGGCAGCCGGTCATCGCGGGCGCGGGCGGCACCGGCTATCTCAGCAGGGGCCGCGCGGGCCGTACCTTCCAGGAGTCGTTCGAGGCGGAGCTGGCCTGGCGGCCCGCACCGGACGTGCTGGTCATCTCGGGAGGTCACAACGACCTCCGCTGGGCCACACCCGACGTGGGCCGGGCGGCCGCGAAGCTGGCCGCGACGGCCGGGGCCCGCTGGCCGCACACGAGGATCGTCCTGGTGGGCCCGATCTGGCTGGACACGCCGCCGCGCAAGGCCTACCAGATCCGTGACGCCCTGGCCGAGGTCGCGGGGGGAGCGGGGATCGACTTCCTCGACCCGCTGGAGCGGCACTGGATGACCGGCGCCCGCGAGAAGGTGCTGCTGCCCGACGGTGTCCACCCCACGCGCTCGGGCCATCTTCTCCTGGCCCGATGGCTGGCCGGAGAGCTGAGCGTCTGACCACGGGCCGGCCCAGCTCGCGCGCCGCGCGTGTGGCTAGGCGGTGGTCACCAGGGCCCGTAGGGGCCGCTGTTGCCGCCGCGGCCCATGCCCTTGACCGCGGGCTTCACGTCGACGATGTAGATGACGGAGGCGATCACCGCGGCGATGGAGAAGATGCTGACGGCGCCGAGCCCGATGAACCGCATGCCGCCGACCACCGAGAACGCCAGCAGGAACGACCACGCCCCGGCGCCGGAGAACAGGGTCGCCAGGCCGAGGATGATCAGCCAGATGTTCTTCTTCAGCTTGCCCGCGGAGGTGAAGGCGGCCTGCGGCACCCGCAGCGCGTGGACCAGCGCGTAGATGGACATGCCGAAGATGCCGACGGAGAGCAGCAGGAAGAGAAGGTTGAGGCCACCGTTGATGAGGTTCATGTGTTCGCTCCGCCCAATGCTCGCGATGAATCGGCTTCAGCCTAACGGGCGTCCCCGACCGGCGGGCACCCTGGCGACGAAAGGCCCGTCTCCCACCAGGAGACGGGCCCCGCGTGTGGTCGGTCAGGCCTTGGTCTTGGTGGTGCGGGCCGGCTTCTTGACCGGGGTGGCGACGGGCGGCTCGGCGGCCACCGACACCTCCTCCAGCTCCAGCGCGGCCTCGCCGCTCACCTTGCTGACGGCCTTGCGGCCCCGGGAGGCGAAGTCCTCGTAGACCTCGGTGGCCCGGTGGGTGAGCTGGTCGGCGTACTCGCGCGCCTTCTCGGGGAAGTCCTTGGCGAAGCCCTCGGCCTTGCCGGCGTAGACGCGGGCCTTCTCCGGCAGGTCCTTGGCGATGTCGGCGCGCCGCGACTGCAGCTTCTGCAGCTGCTCGGGCAGCTCACGCAGCTTCTCGACGGCGAAGTCGCCGACGCCCGCGACGGCGTAGAACGGCTTGGACTCGGTGAGCTTCTTGACTTCGGTGGTGAGCGGCATGGGTTAACCTTCCTTGGTTTCCTGGTTGACGGTGCCGTTGCCGCCGGAAGCCGCGTAGGGCTCAAGAGCGGCGAGGAAATCCTCCGGCAGCGGCGGCTCGTCGCCCGTCACGGAGTCACCCCGAGGATGAGCCTTCTGGGAGGTCTGCTCGTCTTCGGGGTGCTTCTCCTTGCGGAACGACTCGTAGATGTCGATCAGCACCTGACGTTGTCTCTCGGAGAGGTGCGCGTCGGCCCTGATGGCGGTCACCACGTCACTCGGCGTCTCCCGGTCCTCGATGAGGCCCGCCTGCACGTAGAGCGCCTGTGAGGAGATTTGCAAGCCCTTGGCGATCTGGTTGAGGATCTCCGCGCTCGGCTTGCGCAGCCCCCGCTCGATCTGGCTCAGGTAGGGGTTGGAGACCCCCGCCGCGGCCGCGAGCTGGCGCAGGGAGATCTTCGCCTGCTGCCGTTGCTCGCGAATGTATTCGCCGATCGAGCCGACCTTCGGTAGTGCCATAGGGCTTATTCTGCCCCGCACTGCTTGCAATTGCAAACGAACTGGTTAACACCAGCAAGCGTTAGAGCTGGTAGACCCACAGCAGTGACGCGGACGTGACCAATGTCACGGAGCAGGCCAGCAGGAAGTAGCGCAGACCCGGAGCCAGGTCGGGATCGGGCTTGATCAGGCGGTCCACCCGGGCCATGACGTGGTGGGCGTGCAGGCTGATCATGCCCTGGGGCGTCGGCATGGCCCCTGCCGTACCGAATCTGAGCAGTGCGGTGGCGAGCCGGCGCGGTGAGCAGTAGCGGCGGGCGCGGTCGTCGGCGGCCATCTCGACGAGCAGCTCGACCTGTGCCTGGGCGTCGCTCACCACCTTGGACCAGGGCAGTGCCCGGCGCAGCGCGGCGAACGGCAGCAGGACGAGGTCGTGACGCTCGCGTACGTGGGCCGCCTCGTGCGCGAGGACGGCCGTCAGCTCGTCCTCCGACAGGAGCTTGAGCGCGCCCTCGCTGACCACCACCTGCGAGCGCAGGCCGGGCACGCAGTAGGCGGCGGCGCTCGGGTGGTCGAGCACCCGCACGCCGGGCACGACGGGGTTGTCGTGGGAGATCAGCGCGAGCAGCACGCGGTGGCGCCGGCGCGCCCGCAGCGCCTGCACGCCCGCGGTGAGCAGCACCGCGACGAGCACGGTCAGGCAGGTGATGCCGGCGACCATGGCCACCAGGTGGGCCAGGTCCCACGGCTCACGCGGAGCCATGCCCTGGGCGAACGCGAGCAGGCCCGGCAGCACGCCCACCTCGTAGGGCTGGACGGCGTAGGCGAGCATCGCGCCGGTGGTGGCCAGCCCCCAGGTCACGCCGAGGGACTGCCAGAGCAGGATCGCGACCCGGGGCGACCGAGAGGTCCACCGGGCGGTGGTGAAACGCCAGGCCCCGAGCGCGCACGCGACAGCGAGCGCCGCCAGCGCCGCTGCCGTGATCACTCGTCCTCCAGCTCCGTGAGGGCTCTTCGCAGGATCTCCGCCTCCGGGCCGGACACGGCCTGGGCGAAGCGGGTGAGGGCGGCCGACCGGTCGCCCGTCATGTCCAGTGCACCCAGCATAAGCTCGGCGACGTACGCGTCGCGGCTCTCGGCCGGAGAGTAGCGCCACGCGCGACCGTCACGGGTGCGGTGGAGGAAGCCTTTGCGGGTGAGGCGGTCGAGGACGGTCATGACCGTGGTCGGGGCCAGGTCGCGGTCGGCGATGAGCCTGCCGACCTCGCGGGCGGTCAGTGGGGTGTCCTCCGCCCAGAGGATGTCCATGATGCTGCGTTCGAGTTCGCCAAGACCCTTCACACTCTCAAGCGTAGTACTACAACGTGTCGAGCAGGCATCCGGGAGCCGGCGAACCTAGTGGACGGCGGCCCAGGGAAGGGTGATCTCACCCAGGCGCCACCTGGCCACACCCCCGAGTGGCGGATGCCGGAACACCGGCCACGCCCCGCTCAGCGCGGTCACCGACGCGAGCCAGCGCTGGCGCAGCCCGTGGGCCCCGTAGGGGGCGCTGACCGCCCAGGCGTGGTCGAAATCACGCAGGAAGGCGTGGATCCGCTCGCCGGGGACGTTGCGGTGGATCAGCGTCTTGGGCAGCCGATCGGCCAGGTCCGAGGGCCGTTCGAAGGCGCCGAACCGGGCGGAGAAGGTGATCGTGCGCGGGCCGCCGGGCGACAGGCCCACCCAGATCGCGCGGTGACCGGTCTCGGAGCAGGTGCCCTCCACGAGGGCGCCGCCGGGCGCGAGCCCGCCGCGCAGCACGTCCCACCAGTGCCACGCCTCCGCCTCGCCGTACTGGCGCAGCACATTGAAGGCGCGCACCAGCGCGGGCGGGCGCGCGACCGGCAGTTCGAAGCCGCCGAGCGCGAAGCTCAACCCCTCGCGTTCGTACGGCTTGGCCAGCGCGACCCGCTCGGGGTCGATCTCGATGCCCACGACCTCGACGCCGGGGACCACCCGGCGCAGGCGGGTGAAGAGCTCCAGCGTCGTGACGTGGGAGGCGCCGTAGCCCAGGTCCACCACGAGAGGGCGGGAGGCGGCGCGGAGCATCGGGCCGTGCGCGGCGGCGATCCACCGGTCGGCCCGCCGCAGCCGGTTGTGCGCGGTCGTGCCCCGGGTGATCGAACCGGCCGGTCTAGCCACTGACGCGGTGCACCTTGTGCTGGGCGGCCTGGGCGCGGGGGCGCATCACCACGCGGTCGATGTTGACGTGGGCGGGCCGGGTCACGCACCAGGCGATGGCGTCGGCCACGTCGTCGGAGGTCAGCGGGTCGGGCACGCCCTCGTAGACGCGGGAGGCGGCCGCGGCGTCGCCGCGGAAGCGGGTGACGGCGAACCCCTCGCTGTGCACCATGCCGGGCGCGATCTCCACGACGCGCACCGGCTCGCCGACCAGTTCCAGCCTGAGCGTGCCGGCCATCGAGGACTGGGCGTGCTTGGCCGCGACGTAGCCGCCGCCGCCCTCGTAGGGGGTGAAGCCGGCGGTCGAGGTCAGCAGCACCAGCACCCCGTCGCCGGAGCCGATCAGCAGGGGCAGCAGCGCCCGGGTCATGCGCAGCGTGCCGAGCACGTTGGTGTCGTACATCCGCTGCCAGTCGTCCACGCGGCCCTCGGCCACCGGCTCCACGCCCAGCGCGCCGCCGGCGTTGTTGACCAGCACGTCGCAGCGGTCGAGCGAGGCCACGAGCGCGTCAACGGACTCCTGGGAGGTCACGTCGAGCGTGAAAGGCGTGATGGAGGGTACTTCGGCGGCGAGCTTGTCGAGGCGTTCGCGCCGCCTGGCGCCCGCCACCACGTGGTAGCCCTCGGCAGCCAGGCGACGCGCCGTAGCCTCGCCGATGCCGCTGCTCGCGCCGGTCACCACAGCCGTCTTCGTCATGGCCTCCATCCTGCCAGGCCGTCCGAGTCACCCCCCGCTGTCACCATAAATCGGGAATGTCGGAAAGATCTGCGTAGTTGTAACTCGCTTGGAGGTGGTGTCGGGTGAGGCGACGACGGGTCAACCGGGTCGCGACCATCAGCATGCACACGTCGCCGCTGGATCAGCCGGGCACCGGCGACGCGGGCGGGATGAACGTGTACATCGTCGAGTCCGCGAAACGGCTCGCCCAGCTGGGCGTGGAGGTGGAGATCTTCACCCGGGCCACGGCCAGGGACCTGCCACCGGTCGCCGAGCTCGCCCCCGGGGTCCTGGTCCGCCACCTGACCGCCGGGCCGTACGAGGAGTTGAACCGGGGCGACATGCCCGGCCAGCTGTGCGCGTTCCTGTCAGGGGTGCTGCGCACCGAGGCCATGTACGACCCGGGACGCTACGACGTCATCCACTCGCACTACTGGCTGTCCGGACAGGTCGGCTGGCTGGCCAAGGAACGCTGGGGCGTGCCGCTGGTGCACACCATGCACACCATGGCCAAGGTCAAGAACCAGCTGCTGGCCCGTGACGACAAACCCGAACCGCAGGCCCGCGTGGTGGGCGAGGAACAGGTCGTGGAGATCGCCGACCGGCTCGTGGCCAACACCACCGACGAGGCCCGCGAGCTCATGGAGCTGTACGGCGCCGCCGAGGAGCGCGTCGCGGTCGTGAACCCCGGCGTCAACCTCACCGTTTTCCAGCCCGCTTCACAGGCCGCCGCCCGGCGACGGCTCCGGCTGCCGAGAGACGCCCGCGTGCTGCTGTTCGTGGGCCGGATCCAGCCGCTCAAGGCGCCGGACGTGCTGCTGCGCGCCGCCTCCCGGATGCTGATCGACGACCCCTCGCTGCGCGGCCGGTTGGTCGTCGCCTGCGTGGGCGGCCCCTCCGGCAACGGCCTGGCCCGGCCGTCCATCCTCACCGAACTGGCCGCCGAGCTGGGCATCTCCGACGTCGTCCGGCTGGTGCCACCCGCGCCGCAGCACGAGCTGGCCGACTGGTACCGCGCCGCCGACGTGACCGTCGTGCCCTCCCACAGCGAGTCGTTCGGCCTCGTGGCCCTGGAGTCCCAGGCCTGCGGCACCCCGGTCGCCGCGGCCGCCGTCGGGGGGCTGCGCACCGCCGTACGGGATGGGGTGTCCGGCGTGCTGGTCGACGGCCACGACTCCGACGCGTGGGCGAGCGTGCTGCGCCGCTTCGTCACCTCGCCCCGCTGGCGCGACAGCCTGTCGACGGGCGCCCGCGCGCACGCCGCCGGCTTCGGCTGGCAGGCCACGTCCGCGCACCTGCTGGAGGTCTACGCCGACGCCGTCGCCCACCTCCACCCGGTGCCCGTCGCGATCAGCTCGTAGGCTGTACGTCATGCGCGAAGTCGTCGAAGCCGCACTCAAGGCCGCGGACGTCTCCTACGACGAGCCGCGACCTGGGGCGTTCCTGGTGAAGCTGCCCGGCCAGCACAAGCTGGCCACCATGACCTGGCTGATCGTCGGCGAGCAGGCGCTGCACATCGAGGCGTTCTTCTGCCGCCAGCCCGACGAGAACCACACCGAGTTCTACCGGTGGCTGCTCGGCAAGAACGGCGGCATGTACGCCGTCCACTTCTCGCTCGACGACGTCGGCGACGTCTACCTGGTCGGGCGGCTGCCGCTCTCGGCCATCACCGAGGACGAGGTCGACCGTGTCCTCGGCTGCGTGCTCACCTATTCCGACGACTGGTTCGACCGGGCGCTGGAGCTGGGTTTCGCCTCCTCGATCAGGCGCGAGTGGGAGTGGCGGGTCAAGCGGGGCGAGTCGCTGGCCAACCTCCAGGCGTTCGCGCGCTTCGCCGACCCCGACCGCCCCTGACCGACACGAACCATAGGATTGGCCCCATGGCGACTTTGGTGCTGCTGCGACACGGCGAGAGCGACTGGAACGCGAAGGGCCTGTTCACCGGCTGGGTGGACGTGAGCCTGTCGGCCAAGGGCGAGGACGAGGCCCGGAGGGGTGGCGACCTGCTGGTCGAGGCCGGGGTGCGGCCCGACGTGGTGCACACGAGCCTGCTGACCAGAGCCATCCAGACGGCCCAGCTCGCGCTGGGTGAGGCCGGCCTGGAGTGGCTGCCGGTGCACCGCTCCTGGCGGCTCAACGAGCGCCACTACGGCGCGCTGCAGGGCAAGAACAAGGCGCAGACGCGCGAGGAGTTCGGCGAGGAGCAGTTCATGCTCTGGCGGCGCTCCTACGACGTGCCGCCGCCCCCGATCGCCGACGACGACGAATACTCCCAGGCCGGCGATCCCCGCTACGCCCTGCTGCCTCCGGAGCTGATGCCCCGCACCGAGTGCCTCAAGGACGTCGTCGACCGCATGCTGCCCTACTGGTACGACGCGATCGTCCCCGACCTGGCGGCCGGCCGCACCGTTCTCGTCGCGGCCCACGGCAACTCCCTGCGGGCCCTGGTCAAGCACCTCGACGGCATCGGCGACGACCAGATCGCCGGGCTCAACATCCCGACGGGCATCCCGCTGCGCTACGAGCTCGACGCCGGCTACCGCCCGCTGCGGCGGGGCGGCGAATACCTCGACCCCGAGGCCGCCAAGGCGGCCATCGAGGCGGTGGCCAACCAGGGCCGCTGAGCGGTCTCAGACCCTGTCGGCGGGGCGTGAGCCGGTCACCATGTAGACGACCGACTCGGCGACGTGCACCGCGTGGTCGGCGTAGCGCTCGTAGTAGCGCCCGATCAGCGTGATGTCGATGGCCGGCTCCACCCCGTGCTGCCACTCCTTGGCCAGGATGTCCTTGAACAGCCGCCGGTGCAGCCGGTCCATGGCGTCGTCGTCCTGGTCGAGCTCCATGGCCGACTCCACGTCCCGCGACGCCACGCAGCTGCCCGCCTTGGTGACCAGGTTCTCGGCGATCTGCCCCATCTCCACGATCGTGGAGCGCATCTCCGGAGGGATCGCCGAGTCGGGGTGCCGCAGCCGCGCGACCTTGGCCACGTGCACGGCCAGGTCGCCCATGCGCTCCAGGTTGGTGGCCATGCGCAGCCCGGTGATGACCATCCGCAGGTCCACCGCCACCGGTTGCTGCCGGGCCATCAGGTCGAAGATGGACGTCTCGATGTCGTCGAAGACCGCGTTCACCACCTCGTCGCGCGAGATGACGCTCTCCGCGAGCTGGAGGTCGGCGTCGAGCAGAGCGGTCGTGGCCCGGGAGATGGCCGAGCGGACAAGCCTGGTCATCTCCACCAGCTTGTCGGTCAGGGAATCGAGTTCCTCGTGGTACGCGTCGCGCATGCCGCCACCGTATTCGCGGGTCGATGAACGAACTTCGACACCAAGATGAACTTTGCGGGAAGGCACCCTTCATCCCCTGGTGAGAGGTCTGTCGCCGGGGATCGGCCGCCTACCATCGAAGACATGAGTGAGATGGCCATGAGCTTCGCGGCCCTGGCCGGCTTCGTCGTGGGCGCTCTGGCTGTGCTCTTCTACCGCAACCAGATCGAGGCCCCCCGCCGGGCCGAGACGCCCGGCGAGACCGATCCCGCCGTGCTGCCGCAGGGGATCGCGTCGGTGCTCGCCGTGCTGCCGTCCTCGGCCGTGGTGCTCGACGCCCACGACCGCGTGCTGCGCGCCAGCTCGGCCGCGCGCGCGTTCGGTCTGGTCAAGGGCGACCGGCTGATGGCCGCCGAGCTCCTTGCCCTGGCCCGGCAGGTACGAAGGGACGGCGAGATCCGCGAGACCGAGATCGACGTGGCCGGCCACAAGTTCGGCCACGAGACCACCGACTTCGCCGTCCGCGTGGCCCCCCTCGGCAGTCACGGCCAGGTGCTGGTGCTCGCCGAGGACCAGACCGAACGCCGCCGGGTCGAGGCGGTGCGCCGCGACTTCGTGGCCAACGTCAGTCACGAGCTGAAGACCCCGGTGGGCGCGCTCAGCCTGCTAGCCGAGACCGTACAGGACGCCGCCGACGACCCCGAGGCGGTCACCCGCTTCGCCGGCCGGATGCAGCACGAGGCCGCCAGGCTGACCTACCTCGTACAGGATCTGATCACGCTGAGCCGGATCCAGGGCGCCGAGGCCATCCCCACCCCCGGCCAGGTGCCGATCGACGAGGCCGTCCACGACGCCATCGACTACTGCAACACCCGTGCCGGGGCCAAGGACATCACCCTCGTCAGCGGCGGCACCGAGGGCCTGCGCATCTGGGGCGACGAGGAGCTGCTCGTCACCGCGCTGCGCAACCTCATCGACAACGCCATCGCCTACAGCCCCGAGCACACCCGGGTCGTCATCAGCACCAGGCCCGCGGGCGACTCCGTCGAGATCAGCGTCAGCGACCAGGGCATCGGCATCCCCGAGGAGGCGCTGGAGCGCATCTTCGAGCGCTTCTTCCGCGCCGATCCGGCCAGGTCCCGCGCCACCGGCGGCACGGGGCTCGGGCTGGCCATCGTCAAGCACGTCGCCGCCGCCCACGCGGGCGAGGTCTCCGTCTGGAGCAAGGAAGGCTCCGGCTCCACCTTCACCCTGCGGCTGCCCGCCTTCGGCGGCACCGCGGTGGCCGTACCACCCTCGACTCCCCTGGAGGCCGCCCAATGACCCGAGTGCTCGTCGTGGAGGACGAGGAGTCCTTCTCCGACGCCCTGTCCTACATGTTGCGCAAGGAGGGCTTCGAGGTCTCGGTCGCCGCGACGGGGCCCGAGGCGCTTGAGACGTTCGACCGCAACGGCGCCGACCTGGTGCTGCTCGACCTCATGTTGCCCGGCCTGCCCGGCACCGAGGTGTGCCGCTCGCTCCGCCAGCGTTCCAAGGTGCCCGTCATCATGCTGACCGCGAAGGACAGCGAGATCGACAAGGTCGTGGGCCTCGAACTGGGCGCCGACGACTACGTCACCAAGCCGTTCTCGTCACGCGAGCTGGTCGCCCGCATCCGCGCGGTGCTGCGCCGCCAGGGCGACGCCGCGGAGGAGCTGGAGAGCGCCGTGCTCGCGGTCGGCCCCGTCCGCATGGACGTCGACCGCCACGTCGTGGCCGTGCGGGGCGACCAGGTGCAGCTGCCGCTGAAGGAGTTCGAGCTGCTGGAGGTGCTGCTGCGCAACGCCGGCCGGGTGCTCACACGCGGCCAGCTCATCGACCGCGTCTGGGGCGCCGACTACGTGGGCGACACCAAGACCCTCGACGTGCACGTCAAACGGCTGCGCGCGAAGATCGAGCCGGACCCGTCCAACCCGCGCTGCATCCTCACCGTGCGGGGGCTCGGCTACAAGTTCGACGCCACCGACGGCTGACGGGTCCTTGCTCCGGGCGCGGCGCCGCGCGCTCGACTTCAGGCCGGGCCGAGCCGCATGATCTGCGGCCTGAGCTCACGCCGGCCCCGGAGCAAGGGTTGTCGCGGGTCAGTGAGCGGCTTCTTCGGCATGCTCGGCCGGCGGCGTGGGCGTGGGCGTCGGGGCCGGGGTGGCGCCGGGCGCCGCGGGATACTCGGCGAACTCGCGGCTCCGGGTGACCACAGGGACGTTCATCGACACGCGCCCGGCGTTGGCGAACTGGAGGTCCAGTTTGACGCTCTCGCCGCCTCTGAGGCTCTTGGAGAGGCCCTCCACCATGATCTGAGGCGTGGGCTTGCCGGTGTTGACGAGCTCGTTGACGGGCAGCTGGATGGGTGCGGTCAGCTTCACCGTGCCGAGGTCGCCGACGGAGACCGCCTGCAGGGTGTCGGCCTTGTCCGCGGTGTTGAGGATGTTGAGATAGATCGGGGCCGAGCCGCGCCACGCCAACTGCGCGCCGGAGTCGGGGCCCAGGACGAAGGCCTGCGGGATGTGGATGTCGCGGGCGCCGTAAACACCCGCCTCGATGAGTACGCCGGCCTCGTTGGGGGCGTACGCCTTGTTGGTGTCGGCGTTGAATCCCGCCGAACAGCCGGCGACTACGGGGGCCACCAGGAACGCGGCGGCGGCGACAATCCAACGACGGCTGGTCACGGGCGGGTTCTCCTTGGTTCGCGCGTGCGTGTTCGGGCAGCGCCTACCATATCGACCCGTTTCCATGGTCATATCCGCGCCCCCGCAGGTCATTAGGTATGTCCGCATATGCGATTCATAGAGTTGACCGCTTGTCAACCCCTAATATGCGGCTTTGACCTGCAGTTATGGTGATTTCACTGTTCCGGGAGCCTGTGGATGCGTGGTACTCTGGAGTACAGCGGAAGGGGTACTTGTCACATGACTTTCCAGGTCGGCGACACTGTCGTCTACCCCCACCATGGGGCTGCTCGGATCGAAGCAATCACGAAGCGATCCATCAAGGGTGAGGAAAAGACCTACCTGGTGCTCAAGGTCGACAAGGGCGACCTTACCGTCCAGGTGCCAGCGGAAAACGCGGAACTTGTCGGCGTGCGTGATGTTGTCGGTCAAGAAGGCCTTGAGCGGGTTTTCGATGTCCTTCGCATGCCGCACACGGAGGAGCCGACCAACTGGTCCCGTCGTTACAAGGCAAATCTGGAGAAGCTCGCCTCGGGCGACGTCAACAAGGTCGCCGAAGTCGTTCGGGACCTGTGGCGGAGAGATCGCGAGCGCGGTCTGTCCGCGGGCGAGAAGCGCATGCTCGCGAAGGCGCGGCAGATCCTGGTGAGCGAGCTGGCTCTCGCCGAGAAGACCAATGAGGACAAGGCCGAAGCACTGCTCGACGAGGTCCTCAACTCCTGAATACGAACTTTCCACGGGTGGGCGTCGGTGTCGACGTCCACCCGTTCGCTTCCGGTCGCGAGCTCAACCTCGCCGGTCTGTACTGGCCCGGTGAGATCGGCCTCGCCGGCCATTCCGATGGCGACGCCGCCGCCCACGCGGCCTGCGACGCCCTGCTGTCCGCCGCCGGCCTCGGTGACCTGGGCGGCCTGTTCGGCACCGCAGATCCGCGCTGGGCCGGCGCCTCGGGCGTCACGCTCCTCCAGGAGGCCGCGCGCCAGGTGCGGGCCGCCGGTTTCGAGATCGGCAACGTGGCGATCCAGGTGATCGGCAACCGGCCGAAGCTCGCGCCACGCCGGGTCGAGGCCGAGCTGGCGCTCGGTGCGGCTCTGGGGGCCTTCGTCAGCCTCAGCGCGACCACCACCGACGGGCTCGGGCTGACCGGGCGCGGCGAAGGCATCGCGGCCATCGCGACGGCGCTCGTGGTCAACCTTTCGACGTCCTGAGGCGTCCTTTTCAGGGATCCGTTGAGGGTATCCCGGCGGGTGCGGCCTCCGGCTCGCCGAGTAATGGGGCGACGGTCCGTCACTGGCGCGGTACGGACCGTCGCTTTCCTCATGCGTAGTGTGGTGATTTGTCGGGTACTTCCCTTTTTAGGCAGATGAACGTCTCGGGGGGAGTACACATGATCGGCGCGATTGTCTCCGCGATCATCATCGGCGCCATCGTCGGTGCGCTGGCACGGTTGCTCGTGCCAGGCAAGCAGCACATGTCCATCGGCCTGACGCTGATCGTCGGCATCGTGGCAGCGCTGATCGGCACGCTGATCGCCCACGCGTTCGGCCTGGCCGACACGAAAGGCATCGACTGGATCGAGCATCTGCTCCAGTTGGGGCTGGCGGTGATCGGTGTGCTGTTCGTCGTCCGGATCGGCATCACCCGAGCAGGAAGACCAGGACGAACCGACACCTGACCTGCGGTTTTGGATGACGATTGCATAATCGTCCGTTACGGGGTACTGACCTTTCCGTGAAGGTGAACGGCTCACCCTCATGGGGAGGTTTCGTACCATGACAATCCAGTCAATCCTTGGCGCCATCGTGATCGGCGCCGTCATTGGCGCCATCGGTCGTCTGCTGCTTCCCGGCCGGCAGGCCATCGGGTGGATTCTTACCATCGTCGTCGGCATCGGCGCCGCCCTGCTGGGGACGCTCATCGCGCAGGTTATGGGAGTCGAGACGACCTCGGGCATCGACTGGATCGAGCTGGTCATGCAAGTCGTCCTCGCGATCGTCGGTGTCGGCCTCGTCGCCGGACTCAAGCGCGGTAGCGGCACGCGAGCCTAGCCACCACCAAGACATACGAAAGACCCGCCCGGGTGACCGGGCGGGTCTTCGTGCTGCCTGTCGTTCCTCCCAAGGGGAGGGCGCTGCTCATTCCTCCGGCGGGAGAGGGGTGCTGCGGAGGCGGCCGGCGGGAGCGTCGGTTGCCGGACGGTCGGGCCCGTCCGTGTCGTGAACGACCGGGTGGGGAGCGGTGTCCTCCATGTCGCCGCCACGCGGCCGGCCGTCGGTGGTGTCGGCGGCCTCCGGGCCGTGCTCCGGGTCGGCGTCGGCCGTCCCCTCGGCCGACTCGGTGAACACGCGTACGGGCTGGGTGTCGACGTCCCTGTCGGCCGGGGTGCGCGGGTGCACCAGAACGTCGGTCGGCTTCACCCGATCACCCCACCGCACCGGGCGGCGCTCCCGCGGCTCCTCGGCCACCGCGGGCTCGTCCTCCGCCGCGGAGGCGTCGGCCGCCGAAGGCGGATGCTCTGTCGCGGTGGCGTGCTCCGCCGAGGACGGGTGCTCCGTCGCGGTGGCGTGCGCCGCCGTGGGCGGACGCTCCGTCACGATGGCGGGTTCGGACGTCGACAGGTGCTCCGACGTGCGCGGCTGCTCTGCCGTGATGGCGGGTGCCGGCTCGGACGCCGCCTTCCGTCCGCCCTGCGGCTCGGCGAGGTCGTCGGTCTCGTGGGCGCCGCTCTCGTGGATCTCGGTCTCGTGGGCGTCGGTTTCGGGAGCGTCGGGCTTGCGGACGGCCGACTGGCGGGCGCCTGTGTGGTGGGCCGTGTCCCCATCCCGGGCGCTCTCAGACTCCCCCTCGCCACCGACGGGCACGGAAAGGCCCAGGGGGGTGTGCGCGGCCTCGTGCGTGCGTACGGCGGGCTCTGAGGCGTCGCCGGCGACACGCGCGGGCTCCGAGGTGGACCAACTCGTCACGCGCTCGGAGATGGGCGGGGTCTCGGGGGCCGCCGTGGGGCCGACGACCGGGGTGGGCTCCAGCACCGGCTGGGCCGTAGGGACGAGCGGGGGAGGCGCCTCGGCGGCACCGCCCCGGTGGAACGGCACCAGATCGTGCTCGGCCGTACGGTCGTCATCGTGGGTGACGGAGGTGCGGCGGTCCTGGACGTGCTTGATGAGCAGTAACCACAGCCACAGGGCGAGCGCCAGCATGACCCACGGCGCGACGGCCACGCCCACGGCGGCCGGTCGCGGCGCGACGTCCAGCCCGAGCGCGGTCGTGACGTTGACCGCCCCGGCGGCCACGATGAGCAGGACCAGCACGGTCGCCGTCTGGACCCGCACCAGCAGCCGGGCCGAGCGCAACAGCAGCAGGCTGATCAGCGCGACCACCAGGAGCGCGTCGAAGGCCGCCGGATAGAGATAGGCGAGGTCGGCCCGGGCCTCGCCCCGGATGGCGAGCGCCCGGAGGTCGTCGAAGGAGAGCGCGCACGCGGCCCCGGTCAGGGCGGCGACGGCGACGCCGGCCAGGGCGATGCCCAGGCGGCGCAGAGTGGTGGGGGGAGTCACGTCCATGGCGGTTCGAGCCTACAGAACAATGGAGGCCACGACCGATCAAGGAGGAAGAGATGGCCGAGCTGTCCGAGGATGTCCGGGCACTGTTCGACGCCCCCAACTACGCCACGGTGACCAGCCTCAACCCGGACGGCGGACCGCAGAACACGGTGGTGTGGGTGCGTACCGACGGTGACGACGTGATCTTCTCCACCGCGGCGGGGCGGCAGAAGCCGCGTAACTACGAGCGCGACCCCCGGACCAGTCTGCTGATCATCGACCCGGCCAATCCCTATAGGTACGCGGAGGTGCGCGGCCGCGTCACGCTGGAGGACGACCCGGAGGGCGACCTGATCCAGGAGCTCTCGCTGAAGTACACCGGAAAGCCGTGGGAGGACAAGCCGGGGGTCAAGCGGCTGATCGTGCGGGTCAGACCCGAAAGGGTCACCCTGCGCGGGTGATTATCAGGCATGCGAGGGCGGCTGAGGCGTTAGCCTTTGGTACGTGAGCCTGCACATCTACGACACCAGCGCGCGCACCATCCGCGAATTCGTTCCGGTCGAAGCCGGCCGGGCGTCGATCTACCTGTGTGGGGCGACCGTGCAGGCTCCTCCGCACATCGGGCATATTCGCTCGGGTGTCAATTTCGACGTCCTCCGGCGTTGGCTGACGCGTTCCGGATATGACGTGATGTTCTGCCGCAACGTCACCGACATCGACGACAAGATCATCAGGGTCTCGGCCGAGGAGGGCGTGCCCTGGTTCGTGGTGGCCGAGCGCAACCAGCGAGCCTTCACCTGGGCCTACGACACCCTCGGCTGCCTTCCGCCGACCGTCGAGCCGCGCGCGACCGGCCACGTGCCGGAGATGATCACGCTGATGGAGCGGCTGATCGAGCGGGGCCACGCCTACGCCTCCGGCGGCGACGTCTACTTCGACGTCCGGTCCTACTCCGAGCGCTATGGCAAGCTCTCCAACCAACTGCTGGAGAACATGCGGCCCGCCGCCGACACCGACGACGAGTCGTGCAAGCGCGACGCCCGTGACTTCGCGCTGTGGAAGGGCGCCAAGCCCGGCGAGCCCACCTGGCCCACCCCGTGGGGCCCCGGCCGTCCCGGGTGGCACCTGGAGTGCTCGGCGATGGCGACCAAATACCTCGGGCCGACGTTCGACATCCACGGCGGCGGCATCGACCTGATGTTCCCGCACCACGAGAACGAGATCGCGCAGTCCCAGGCGGCGGGCGACGGGTTCGCCCGCTACTGGATGCACAACGGCATGCTCAAGATCGGCGCCGAGAAGATGAGCAAGTCGAGCGGCAACTCCCTGCTGATCCCCGAGATGGTGCAGAAGGTCCGGCCCGTCGAGCTGCGCTACTACCTGGCCGCGCCGCACTACCGTTCCTCGATCGAATACTCCGAAGAGGCGTTGCAGGAGGCCGCGGCCGCCTACCAGCGCATCGAGGGGTTCGTGACGCGGGCCGCCGAGGTCATCCACGACGTCGACGCGCACGCGCCGCTGCCCCAGGCGTTCGCCGACGCCCTCGACGACGATCTCGGCACCCCGCAGGCGCTCGCCGTGGTGCACGAGGTGGTGCGCGAGGGCAACGTCGCGCTGGCCCACGGCGACAAGGAGGCGGTGGCGCGACTGCTGGCCGAGACGCAGAACATGCTCGACGTGCTCGGTCTCGACCCTCGCTCACCGCAGTGGCGTTCGGCCGGCTCCGACCTGAAGCCGGTGGTCGACACATTGGTGGCGGTGGCGCTGGAGCAGCGCAAGGCAGCTCGTGAGCGTAAGGACTACGCGGCGGCCGACGCCATCAGAGACCGGCTGGCGGCGGCGGGCATCACGGTCGAGGACACGCCACATGGGGCCCGCTGGGAGCTCAGCCGCTAGTCGACCGGGGCGGCGCTGCAGCGGATGGCCTCGAGCCTGCCGCTCAGTCGTGGTGCAGCCCGTCCCGGTTGCGCCGGCCTTCGGCTCGAAGGGCGTGAGGGGGGTGGCGGCCCGAGTACCCTTGATGCCATGGCAGCTGGGGGTAGGGCGTCGGGCAGACCCGCGAAGAAGAAGGGCCCGTCCAAGGGCACCGGAGGTCAGGGACGCCGGGGGCTCGAGGGCAAGGGGTCGACCCCGCCCGCGGAGATGCGCCACTGGTACAAGGACAAGGCGCGCACCGAGCGGATCTCCCGCGAGGAGCGAGGCGGTCGCCGCCCCGCGCCCACGCGGCAGAGGCGCTCCGAGGACGCCCCCGAGTACATCGGCGGGCGCAACCCCGTGCTGGAGGCGCTGCTCGCCGGGGTGCCCGCCAACGCCCTCTACGTCGCCCAGCGCATCGACAACGACGACCGCGTCCGCGACTCCATCAAGATCGCCACTGAGCACGGCATCGCCCTCCTGGAGTCCAGCCGCGACAAGCTCGACCGGCTCACCGAGGGCGCCATCCACCAGGGCATCGTCCTGCAGATCCCGGCCTACGACTACGCCCACCCGTCCGAGCTCGTCGAGCTGGCCCACGACGCGGCCGAGACGCCGCTCGTCGTGGCCCTCGACGGCGTCACCGACCCCCGCAACCTCGGCGCCATCGCCCGCTCGGCCACCGCCTTCGGCGCCCATGGCCTGCTCATCCCATCCCGCCGCGCCGCCGGGGTCACCGGAGGCGCCTGGAAGACGTCCGCAGGGACCCTCGCCAACCTCCGGGTGGCGCGTGCCGCCAACCTCACAGCCGCGCTCCGCGAATACCGCGACGCCGGGCTGTTCGTCGTCGGCCTCGACGGCGACGGCACCACCGACATCGGTGACGCCGACCTGCTCACCGAGCCGCTGGTCGTCGTCGTGGGCTCCGAGGGCAAGGGGCTGTCACGGCTGGTGCGGGAGCAGTGTGACGTGCTGGTACGCATTCCGATGCAGGCGGCCACGGAGTCGTTGAACGCGGGAGTGGCTGCCGGGGTGGCGTTGTACGAGGTCGCTCGTCACAGGCGTCAGTGACCCTCTAGACTGGTGGCCGCGCCGACGTAGCTCAATCGGCAGAGCATCTGTCTTGTAAACAGAAGGTCAGGGGTTCGATTCCCCTCGTCGGCTCTGCAACTCAGAGGCCCCTGAACAGGCATTACGCCGTCAGGGGCCTTCTGCTTTCCGATCTTCAACCGGTGTCTTTGGCGTCTGTGGGAGCCACCGGAGTTGGTTAGCCGAGGAGAGCGCTGGAGATGGCCTCTGTGGCCGCGCGGCGGTCGCTCTCCAGGAGGTGTAATGGTGACGTCGGGTATTGGAACTGTCCGAATGCCTCTAGTCCGGAGCCGCCGGTGTGCGACCCGGGAGCCGACGTCAGCCTTGCTTGAGTATGCGAGCGCTCAGACCTGTTCGAAGTGGAATGCTTTGATGAAGCAGTCACGGGGCTGGGTGACTGCGAAGAGGATGCACTCCACGAGCGACTGTGCGGTGAGGGCGTCCTTGGCCTCCCGTGGTGTGGACTTCCACTCCTCAGAGAGGGGGTCGGTGTTGTCGAAGTCGGGCGGGTAGAGCGATATCACCCGGACTCCCTGGGGCCGCAGGCGCTTGGAGAGAATCTCGGTGAACCCGGCTTGGGCGCTCTTGGCTGCGTAGAAGGCGTCGTGCGCGTCCGAGCGGTGATGTCCGGCCGTTCCGCAGGCAGAGACCATCGTCACCACATCCGGCTTGTCCGAGTTGAGCAGGAGAGGGAGGAAGTTCTTCACGGTCAGGACCGTGCCCGTTGCGCCGGATGCGATGGTGTCGACGACATCGGCGTCGGAGGCTGACTGGAGGTCCGGCCCTTCGAGGTAGCGCGAGCCGTTGTTGATCAGGATGTCGACGCGGTCGGTGTGCTGGGTGACGCCGGATGCGAAGTCGCGGATTGAGGCGGGATCCGTCAGGTTGCAGGCATAGGCGTGGACCTGCCGATGGCCTCGGTCCCGGATCTCATCGCGGACACGCTCAGCGGCAGCGAGGCTGCGTGCGGACAGGAAGACCTCCGCGCCGAGGTCTGCGAGCCGGATGGCCAGAGTTCGCCCGAAGTCGCGGCCGGCAGCAGTGATGACAACGCGATGGTCGTCGAATCTCATGGTTTCGCTCCTTGTTCGTGGACCGGCTGTTGTTGCGGTGAAGTGCGTCGGCTGACTTCGGCGGCGTAGTTGGGGTACTCACGGTCACTCGACCGCCTCTGACCTGCACTGCCGTTTTCCCAGTTCAGGGCACCAAGACCAGTAGCCGGTTCCCAAGCTGATAGCACGGGAAGATGCTCTTGTAGGAGATCTCTGCTGTGCCATTAATGATCACATCGTCCGTGGACGTATCCTTCCGGTCCTGATGATCATGCGGGACCAGTTCCAGGAAGACCGGCGATGGGCGTTGGTCCAGGCGGGGCTGAACGATGGCCCTCCGAGCTGCTAATGCGGTAGGAGCGTGACTCATAGCTCATGCGGTCTCTCCTGAGTTTTCCAACTCCTCAAGGAGTTGGAGCATCGCCGCACGGATCTCGTCTTCGATCTGCGCACGCTTCGCGGGACGGTCCTCCCACGCCGATTGCAGGCTGAGGAACCTCATCATGATCTCTGTCGTGGGTGGCCAAGACTCGGAGACGTAGCAGGACTGCCAGTAGATCTCGTGAGCAGCCGTATCAAGGGACATCTCGCCTTGCAGCGCCCACCGCGCGGCCATCGCCATCATCCGACGACGCGCCTCCTCCACATCCGGAACCGGCGAGCCCAGCTCCTCCATGGCCAGGTAGAAGAGATCACGCGCTTCCCGAACCTCATGCGAGAACAGGCCCGCCAGCTCGCGCAGCGCCGACGAGTCCACCCCGCGTGCCAGTGCTTCGGCCGCGAGCATCGGCAGCTCGTCAGAGAGCATGTCCTCCAGGACGAGCCTGACCGCGGCCTCTTCCAGTCGTTCCACGCCGTCACCTTACGATTGCCCAGCCAGCGACTCGTACGGCTCGCGATCGGGCCTGGGCGGGGGCAGATGATGAGGGCGGGTCTTGGGAGCCACCCGGGCGGACGATCACGAACTGAGCCGAACGGATCTGAACTGCCGGGTGGCTGCTGACCGGCACGACGAACCGTTCTGAACGATCCTGAAGATCGTTTGGGGACCTTGTGAACAGAAGGTCAGGGTTTGGATTCCCCTCGTCGGCTCCGCTGGTAGAAGGCCCTTTCCCGTGATTGGGGAAGGGCCTTTTCGATCTCGTACAGCGGGGTTGTACAGCAACCGGCACTAACCGAAGACGTCCTGCCCGTCGCGACCTGCGGGGTCCATGGCGAGCAGGCTCTCATGAAGACTCTGTACGGTCCTGCCAGTGAGCTCGCCTGACGGCGTGGTTTCCATGAGGCGCCAGCCAGGGGTGTCCATGGGCGCGTCGTCGTCACGGCCGTGGGCAGTGAGGCTATGAAGGAGACCGAACGCCGTTTCATAGGCAGCCACCTGGGCGATCCGGGCAAGGTCGGTAGGGTCCGCGCCGTCGGCGAGGAGCCGAGCAGCTGCGGGAATGTCTTCCAGCGCGCCTGGCGCGGCCCAGCTATTGATCAAGTCTGGCCATATATGCCGCAGTGCCAGGAAGCGAGCTAGCTGAGGTAAGTCCTCTGAGATCTCTGAGACAGCCCATCCCTGAGGATCATCGGCACCCAGTGTCGCGAAGAGGTTCTGCAAGGTGAGCACCGCAGCGCGATCGGTTTCGTTCATCCCGTTATCTCAGCATGGCACGCGATGCGAAAAGGCACTGCGGGCGATTGGCGGATTTTGAGGGCCTTTTCGCATCCGGGTCGGGTTATGGGGCGTTCTCCAGGCTTGCATTGAGGCGAGCAAGGGCGTTGCGGGTTTCCAGGCTGGGGATCTGGGTGCTGGTAGTCCCATGCCTTTCGGAATGACACAGGGGATGTCGCTGGCATCCGGTTGGATAAGGCTCATGACTGCTCACGATGTGGCCCGGCTGCTGCCCGATATCCCGGTGCTCCGCGATCTGTGCCGGTCCATGGCGGTACTGGAGGCCGTCATGAGCCCGGAATGGTCCAGCCGCTACCACTCCTTCGACGCGGGCTGGAGCCCTGGAGAGGAGATGGCCTCAATGCGCAACGACTCGGGAGACGAATACTCCATCGTCTTCTCTGCGGCGGGCGCGTACATCCGCGGCTTCGCCCACGAGGCGGTGATGAGCCCGTACGGCAACGACGGGCCGTGGCCGGGGGTGCTCGACTCCGTCCCCGAGGTCGTCCGCCACTGTGTGGAGGAGCCGGCGTTCTGCGACGAGGATGGCATGCCGGTCGTGACCGCTTGCCTGTGGCGTGAGGTCGGTGATGACTGCTGGCGGGTGGGTGAGATTGACTACCCTGACGACGTGAGCGATCCCGATGGGGCGGCGTACCTGTTCGCAAGGCTCATTGATCCGTCTCCGGAGGCGTTCCAGCGGTTCGCGAAGGACTACTACGAGGTACCCGTGGATCTCGATGCGGTGCGACACATCTATGCCCTCCGTCCGCTGACGCAGGCGGTGGTCACCGCGCTAAACGCTGATCTTGCCTTCAAGGACCTCGCCGATGACCTTGCGGCAGCCCGGTATCCGTCCGTTGCCAGCTGACAAGCTGGAAGGACAAACGCGGCCTTCCTCAGCGGCGAACCGAGTGGCAATAGCGCCGAAGCACGTTGGGCAGAGCGCTGTACAGCAGCGCCGCACAGCAGGCCATGCCCAGGGAGGTGGTGTTTGAGAAGGCCACCCATAATCCGGTGACTATTAGGAGGCAATAGCCTCAATGTTCACTTTAGCATCGTTTGTCTCATTTCCGGAATCGGTCGTCTTCCGGCATTCGGTGAGGACCTCCAGGCCCATGTAGCGGCGCTGCTCGGTCCATTCGTCGTTCTGTTCGGTCAGCACGGCGCCGACGAGCCGGATGATCGAATCGCGGTTGGGGAAGATCCCGACCACATCGGTCCTTCTCCTGATCTCTTTGTTCAGGCGCTCCTGGGGGTTGTTGGACCACGTCTGGCGCCAGACCGCCTTGGGGAAGGCGGCGAAGGCCAGGATGTCCTCGCGCGCCTCGTCCAGGTGCTCGGCCGCCTTCGGATACTTGGCCTCCAGCGCCTGTACGACATGACGGTGCTGGGCGTAGACCGACGCGGCGTCGGGCTGCTCGAAGACAGTGCGCAGCATGGTCGCCACCCATGGCTGCGCCGTCTTCGGAACGCGGCAGAGCAAATTCCTCGCGTAGTGAAGCCGTAAAGAAATAAGGCGTTGCTTTCCGATCTTGAACTCGTTGACTTGGTATGGGCATACCGAGCGAGGTCCGCGATCAGCTCGTCTCGCGGTTCAGGGTGCTGTTTCCGCACCTGAACGAGCGACAGCGGCGTCTGGTGATGGGGCAGGAAGCTCGGCAGCTCGGACATGGTGGGGTGCGGACGGTGGCGGCGGTGGCCGGAGTGTCCGAAACTACGGTCCGCACCGGGGTGTTCGAGCTGGAGGCCGGCGAGGATCCGCTGCCGGACGGCCGCGTCCGTCGTCGTGGCGGAGGTCGCAAGGCCGCCGAAGCTCAGGACCCGGATCTCGTGCCAACACTGCTGGCGCTGGTGGAGCCGGATGAGCGCGGGGATCCGATGTCGCCGCTGCGCTGGACCACCAAGTCGCTGCGCGATCTGGCCCAAGAGCTGACCGGGCAGGGCCATCCAGTCTCGGCGCCGACGGTGGGCCGGCTGTTGAAGAAACAAGGCTTCAGCCTGCAGGCCAATGCCAAGACGCTGGAAGGCAAGCAACACCCGGACCGGGACGCGCAATTCCATTACATCAACGAGCAGGTCAAGGCCCATCAGGCGGACAGCGAGCCGGTAATCAGCGTGGACACGAAGAAGAAGGAGCACCTGGGCGATCTGCCGAACGCCGGCCGGCAGTGGCGGCCCAAAGGCGATCCGGTCCAGGTCGAGGACCACAGCTTCTTCTTCACCGGCCCGGACGTGCCACACGCAATCCCGTACGGGATCTACGACGTGGCCAACGACACGGGCTGGGTGAACGTCGGGATCGATCACGACACCTCGGCGTTCGCGGTGGAGTCGATCCGGCGCTGGTGGCGCGGCCGTGGCAGCCTGGACTACCCGAACGCGAACCGGCTGCTGATCACGGCGGACTGCGGGGGCTCCAACAGCTATCGCTACCGGTTATGGAAGGCCGAACTGGCCGACTTCGCCGCTGAGACCGGGCTGGCGGTGACCGTCTGCCACTTTCCGCCCGGCACCAGCAAGTGGAACAAGATAGAGCACCGGCTGTTCTCGCACATCACCATGAACTGGCGCGGCAGGCCCCTGACCAGCCACGAGGTCGTGGTCAACAGCATCGCTGCGACCCGCACCCGCACCGGGCTGACCGTCGCGGCCGAACTGGACACCAACGCCTACCCGCTGGGCGTGTCGGTGTCCTCCGAGCGGATGAGCATGCTGCCGATCGTTCCGCATACCGAGCGCAGCGCCTGGAATTACACGATCTGCCCGGCGGACGGCGACCGGCACCTGCCCTTATGTGATGATCGGGCGCGTATCCGGTCCGAAAGCCTGCACGCTCTGGCCGATCCCCGGCTGACCGGGATGACCCGGAAAGAGCTGAACGAGCTGGCTGCGTCGTTGGCCTCGGATCAAGCGGCCCTGGCCGAGCAGCGCAACTTCGAAATCCGCGGTGGTCCACGCCGACAGGCCAAGGCCAACCACGGGCGCCCCCTGCTCACCGCCGCTGACAAGGTCCTGATCGCCATCGTCTATCTCCGCCAGATCTGCTCCCAGCGCGTCCTGTCGGAGATGCTCGAGATCAGCCAGCCCCCGATCGGTCAGGCGGTCACCGAGACCGGCAAGCTACTGGCCGCCCGCAAACTCAAGATCGACCCCACCGTGCTGCGCTTCACCAGCGCCGGTGCGCTTCGCGATTTCCTGGAAAGTAACACCGTCCCGACACGGCCGAACCGGCTGGCGCTGCTCGGAGATCCGGCACTGACCGGGATGAGCCGCCCGGAACTGGCCGCACTGATCGAGCGGCTGTCGCTGTGGCAGGCCGCCGAGGCCGAGCAACGCAAGCATCGCCAGCGCGGCGGTGACCGGCAGGCCGGCGCCCGCGGAGGCATCTTCCAGGAGAAAATCACCGACGCCGAGCGCGTCCTGGCAGTCATCCTCGGCATGCGCAAAGTCTGCACCTGGGAAGTCGTAGCAGAGCTGTTTCAAGTGAGCCGACGAACCATCGGCAACGCCAAGATCTGGGTCCGCCCGCTGCTGGAGGAGACCGGCTACGCCGTCACCCGATCCGCAACCCGATACTCCAGCGCCGACGCGCTCCTGAACGCCATCACGCCGCACGACAACAACCCACGTGTCACAAAATCGACACCTTGATTCTTTACGGCTCCAGTGAGTTCGACACCTCTGCCAGGACGCGCCGGGCAGGGTGGAGGCGATCGCGTCGCGCAGCCCGGCGTGGCAATCGGAGGTGACCATCGCCACCCCGGACAGGCCCCGGGCGACCAGGCCGCGCAGGAACGCCAGCCAGCCCGCGCCATCCTCGCTGGAGACGACGTCCAGGCCGAGGATCTCCCGCTGGCCGTCGGCGTTGACACCGGTGGCGACCAGGGCGTGCACCGTCACCGTCCGGCCTCCCTCGCGCACCTTCTGGGTCAGCGCGTCGATCCATACAAAGGTGTAAGGGCCGCCGTCCAGCGGCCGGGAGCGAAACTGCTCCACCATGCCGTCGAGCTCGGCGGCCATCGCCGAGACCTGCGACTTGGACAGGCTGGTGATGCCCATCGCCTCGGCCAGCTTCTCCACCCGCCGGGTCGAGACGCCCAGCAGGTAGGAGGTCGCCACCACCGTGGTGAGCGCCCGCTCGGCCCGGCGCCGCTTGTCCAGCAGGAAGTCCGGGAAGTAGGAGCCTTGCCGCAGCCGGGGCACGGCCAGCTCGATACTGCCGGCGCGGGTGTCCCACGGGCGGGTGCGGTAGCCGTTGCGAGTGTTGAGCCGCTGATCCGACACCTCGCCGTAGCCGGCGCCGCACAACTGCTCGACCTCGGCGTCCATCATCCGCTGGGCGAACTCGCGGATCATCGTCCGGAGCAGGTCCGGGCTCGCCGCGGCGAGGGTGTCTTCCAAGTACTCCCCGGCAGCGGGCACAATGTCATTGACGGCCACTTCGTCCCCTTCGGGTTGATATGAGCGAATCGAAGGATTACGGAGTGGCCGTCTCTTGTCACATGGATCTCTCCCGCACCACAGCATGGGCTAGATCACCCGCACACCATCTCCCTGGACGTGAACGCACAGCAACACCGCCATACCCGATCGCGCTCTACCGGCCAGCATTGCGTCCCGCTCTGATGCCTTGCTGTCGAAAGAGGTAAATGGGGTATATGGACGGCGGAGCTGTGGGACGAGGTCCTGATCGAGGCACAGTGCCCCTCCATAGACGGGCATGGACGGGCGCGAAATCCCTTGTAAGCAGAAGGTCAGGGGTTCGATTCCCCTCGTCGGCTCTGCAGTTCAAAGGCCCTTCAGGATGATTCTGAAGGGCCTTGTTGATCTCCGTACAGCAGCTTCTCCGACTTCTGTCGGTCCTTTCTGCGGCGATCTTTTCCTCGCCATGGTCGATGGAGTAAGCGTGGTTGATGATGAGGTTGCGCGTGAGGCATACCTGCACTACAGGCAGTTGCTCGATGGCAGCTGGATGGGAGAAGCCATCTGCTGGACGGTGTTCGTGCCCCACGACGGATCTGCGTTAAGTCTTGCGGAGATCGGTGAACGGGTGAGCGGGACGGGGCAGTACGAGGTCTACGAGACGGACACCTTCGAGCATGAGGAGGTGTTCATCGATCTGTCGGATGACGCGCCCTGGGGGATGCTCGTCGATCGTCCGGATCAGCACGTAGCCCTTTTCGAGCACAACGGGTTTCAGTGCGTTGATTCACCGGTGCTTCCCCGGCTGAGTGTGGGTGGGCGAGCCTACAGCGCTTACTGGAATGTCAACGCCACCAATCGCGTCAGCTTTGCCGTCGATGGCGAGATGGTGCTGTCCTTCAACGCCATGTACGCCGAGGAGGCGGTGGGGCTGCCAGGTTGGGACCGGTGGCCGCACGTGCAGGCCGTTCTTCCCTATTTCGATTGGAAAAAGGGGGAGAGCTGGCGGGCGGCCGCTCTGACTGCCGTTGAGCTCGCCCCAGGAGTGAGGCTGAGTGAGGAGTGGGTCAACGAGGCGCCGTCCTTCCTGATGGGCTGCTAGAACGAGACTCTTCACCTTCGCGGCATGTCGTGCGTTGCGACGCCGTCTCGCCGGCCTTCCCGCGGCCGAAATCGCCGCGCGAGTTCGACGCCGACGTTGACGTTGACCGGCCGTCATCCACACGCTGGCCAGCTGCGACTGGGTGCGCAAGCACCAGCCGCTGTGTCTGATCGGTGATTCCGGGACGGGGGACTGAAGAACTGCTGATCAGACGACGGTCGCTGCGACGCCCGGTGCCGGCCGCGAACGCCGCTGGCTATGTCCCTCAACCGCGGTGGTCCCGCTGGGTCAAGCCGTTGCCGGCCCGAACAGACGGTCCAGGCGGTAGTCGATGATCTCGGTGGCGGCTTCGTGGCTGCGCTGCCCGCTCAGGACGCTGGAGGTCAGGCCGTTGGCGAGAGCCAGAAGGCTGGCGACTTCGGTACGCGGGTCACGATCGGGGGCGATGTCCCCGGCCTGCTGCGCGGCGGTCAACCGTACGGTGAGGTAGTTCTCCAGTGCGTTGGGCAGGGTGAGCCCGACCGCGGCGAGTGCCGGGTCGGTGAGGGCGGCGGTGTAGTAGGCGGTCCAGGCCATGGAGTCCAGTGTGCTCTGCTCGTCGAAGGGCAGGATCGTGCCGAGGACGGCGGCGAAAGCGCCTCGGGGTGTCAGCTCGCCCGCCGCGGCGGTGGCTCGCTGCTTGACCCGGCGGTCCATGCGGGCCCCCAGCTCGGTGAGGCCGGACTCGAGCAGAGCCTGCTTGTTCGTGAAGTAGTACTGGACGACGCGCAGCGAGACCCCGGCCTCGGCGGCGATCTCACGCATCGACACTGCTTGCAGGCCGCGGGTGCTGGCGATGCGCAGCAGCGCCTCGGTCAGGTGGCGCCGCCGCTCTTCATGATCCACCTGTTTGGGCATGCTGGTTTCCTAGCTGTGCTTCGGCGATGTGATGACGGGTCGCGCCTGGCTGGGAAAGCTCAGGATCCGCTCGACGACCAGGTCCGGAGCCTCGACGGGCAGCGAGTGTCCGGTGCCGGGCACGATCTCCACCCGCCACGACGGCGCGATGTCGGCCAGTCGCGTGGCCAACGCCTGCGCGTCGTGCAGCGTGCTGCGGGCGCCCAGCAGCACCTGTACGGGCACGGACACCTCGCGTATCTGCTCGTCGGTGTAAACGGACGGGATGGGCACGCGCCGACGGAAGGAAAAGCCTGCCCGCATCAGCTCCACCAGCGCGTCCTCGCGCAGCACGCCGTTGCCCGCTGCGCCGGAGAGACGGCGTCGCAACGCACGAGGGAGCATGGAGACGATAGCGCCGACGGTGGCCCACCGGATGAACCGCCCGGTTATCGGCGCGAATCCGCCCGGATCCACCAGCGTCAGCGCCGCGACTCTGCCGCCTCCGCCGAGTTGCTGTTCCACTGCGGCCCAGGCGCCGGCTGAGAAACCCGCCAGGTGTGCGCGCTCGGCGCCGACCGCGGCCAGGACGTCGGTGAGCCAGCCCCCGACGTCGGCACCGGACTCGAGCGGCTGCCTCTGGACCGAGCGGCCGGGCTCGCCGAGCGGGTCGACGACGAGGACAGGACGCGTGCGCGCCAGCGGCTCGACGTAGTGGTACCAGGCCAGCGTGTTCCCGCCGGCACCGGCCACGAGGACTATGGGATCTCCCGTCGCGGGCCCGGCCCGGTGGATCCGCACACTGCCGGCGCGGGTCTCCACATCGAAGGCGTCCACCGGCACCGGCCACAGCTCGCCGAGTAACCGGTCATAGACGGCGTAGTACTTGTCACGGGCAGAGTCGCTGGTGAAGGCGGACGGCCGGTCAGGAATGCGCATGGTGACCTCATCTCCTGAATGGATACAGTCGTATCCTATCAAGTGGTCAGCGAACCGCGGTCCGGGGCCGTCAGGTCGGGTATCGGTACTGTCCGAATGCCTTGCCCTTGGACGATGAGGCCAGCCGCCAGTGCGCCATTCGGTAGTGTCGGTGTCCTGCCGATGGCTGCTTTCCAAGGAGATCAGCGCCCCGATGACGACCCCGTATGATGACGCGCCGCCTGCCTGTTGCCAGCTGCCCCGGGTCGGGACCGGGGTGGACATCCATCCGTTCGCGGCGGGACGGCCCTTGCGTCTTGCGGGGTTGGACTGGCCGGACGAACCGGTGGGTCTAGCCGGGGAACCGGATGGGGACGTCGTCGTTCATGCCGCGTGCAACGCGCTGCTGACAGCGGCGGACCTCGGCGACTTGGGCGCCCACTTCGACACATCCACCCCGGAATGGGAGGGTGCCGCTCCGACCGTGTTGTTGGCCGAGACTGCCCGGCTGGTCAGGAACGCCGGATTCAGGATCGGCAATGTGTCGGTCCAGCTGATCGGCGAACGCCCCAAACTGGGCCCTCGCCGGGGGGAGGCGCAAAAGGTTCTCACGGCCGCGCTCGGCGCCCCGGTATTCCTCGGCGCCGCCACTCCCGAGGGGTTGGGCTGGATCGGCCGTGGCGACGGCCTGGCGGCCATCGCCAACGCTCTGATCGTTGAGGTGTCGAGCGTCAACGGCGGCTGATCTTGCTGACGGCGTTGCTAACAACGTTCCTGGACGCCGGTGTACGTTCTTGGAAGCCGATCAGGACGAGCATGTGCCCATGACGGTGGTAGACATCCGTGGACGGTCTCGAAGTCCCTCGTAAACAGGAGGTATGGGGTTCGATTCCCCACGTCGGCTCCACCGTTGAAAGCCCCTGACCAGGTGATATGCCGTGAGGGGCTTTCGCGTTGCGGAGCGTGCTGGAGGAGGTGGGGAGAAGGCCTCACGATCAAGCCTGTTCGAGGGCTGGGCTCATCCGGTCAGAACAGGACGATCCGGGTGAGCAGCACCTGCTGATTCTTCCGGTCGATCCGATACTCCGCGATGCCGAATCCCTTGGGGATGAGGATCTCCCGCCAGTCGGGATCGGCGCCGACCTGGTCGCTTGCCGTCAGCCATGGGTCCTAGCAAATGGCGACTGTGAGCGCAGCCACAGTCGAGAACACTTCCGCCGAGACCGATGGGTCAGCGAGTGTTTCAGCTACGACCTCCGAAGGTACGACGGGCCATAGGTCATCCTCGCTCACTGAGCGGCCCGCTCCTGTCGGCGACGGAGGACTTGCTCCATGGTCGTGGCCGGCAGAGTCCCGGCTTCGGCTGCTGCTCGGATACGGTCACGGTCCGGATCGGTGTCCAGCATGGCCCGACCCCACCAGGCGTTGAGCACGCCATCCAGTTCGGTGCCCTGATGAGCTTCAAGAAGTTCGGCAAAGAACTGCGCACGGCGGCTGCCGCGCAGCGCGCCGGAGATGCCGCCGATCGTCCTCGGCACCTTGGGATGGTCCGGTGTGCCACCGTGGACAGGCTGAGCGCTCATGACACCACCTTTCACGCTGTCAGCCTACGTCTTGATCTCAACTACTCGCAGGATTCCCGTAGGCCAAAGAAGAGTGTGCCCGTGATCGTCTACCAGGCGTATACCGAGCATGAGCGTCCGGATCGCGCATCCAGGATCTGGTGACATTCGACTCCGAATATTAATGATCTTGCTAACGCGGATGCTAACAACGGTTTCGGAAAGGCATGGATGCGTGTGGACGGCGGAGCTGCGGGAAGAGGCCCTGATCGAGGCACAGCGCCCCTCCATAGACGGGCATGGACGGGCGCGAAATCCCGTGTAAACAGAAGGTCAGGGGTTCGATTTCCCTCGTCGGCTCTGCAACCATAAGGCCCCTGAACAGGCATTAAGCCGTCAGGGGCCTTGTGCTTTCCGATCTTCAACCGGTGTCTTGGGCGTCTTCGGGAGCCACCATGGGAGCCATCGGGGCCTGTTTCGCCAGGAGAGCGGTGGAGATGGCTTCGGTCGCGGCGCGCCGGCCGAGGACTTCGGACACGACGTGAAGCGGCGTGCCTTGGGCGAGCATGAGCGATGCGCCAGAATGAATCGCCCCGGGTTCGGTGGAGACTTGATCTCTTGAGAGGATCGAGTCCATGCCAGGTAAGTCTCCCTACCCCGCCGAGCTGCGCCGCCGAGC
>NZ_JBFAKL010000040.1:0-67526 GCF_040655715.1 Nonomuraea cavernae
CGAAACCCCGGCCGACAGATCCAAACCAAGACACCTGGGTCTGTTCTCGCGCGGGTCAAGCCAGGGCTCGAAGCGGCACACGTCCATCCTCACAGTTCTCACGAACAAGCCGGGTGCTGACCTTATGCAAGTGGTCGCGTCTGCGGTCGGCGATCCGTGCGTGCACGCGGGCCACCTTCAGCCGGGCCCTGGCCCGGTTGTTCGATCCCTTCTGCTTGCGGCCCAGCGCCCGCTGAGCGCGGGCCAGCCGCTTGCGGTCGGCTCGCTCGTGACGTGGGTTCACGATCTTCTCCCCGGTCGACAGCGTGAGCAGAGCGGTTATGCCCGCGTCCACTCCCACGCGGGCCGCTACCTGGGGCAGCGGGGAGATCTTCTCCTCCACCAGCAGGGACACGAACCAGCGTCCGGCCGCGTCCTTGCTCACGGTCACCGTGGACGGCCGAGCGCCCTCAGGCAGGGGACGCGACCACACGATGTCCAGCGGCTCGGACATCTTGGCCAGCGTCAACCGGCCGTCGCGCCAGTGGAACGCCGAACGGGTGTATTCCGCGCTCTGGCGCGACTTCTTGCGAGACTTGAACACTGGGTACCTGGCCCGTTTGGCGAAGAAGCCGGCGAACGCCGCCTGCAGATGGCGCAGCGCCTGCTGCAACGGAACACACGACACCTCACCGAGAAACCTCAGCTCCTCGGTGCCCTTCCACGCCGTCAGTGCCGCCGACGACTCCGCGTAGGAGACACCACGGCCCTCCAGCCGATAAGCCCGGGTCCGCTCCTGCAGCGCCTTGTTGTAGACCAGGCGCACACAGCCGAACGTCCGGGCAAGCTCCGAAGCCTGCTCGGGAGTCGGGTAGAAGCGGTACTTGTAGGCCCGCTTCACGATCTGCGCCACGCCGCACAACCTACTGCAAGATCAGCTAAATCTCGTACATGTGTTCGATTTGATGGCATTGTTCCGGCTTTCCTCCCCGCCCTGAAGGACGGGGTCTCCAGCCTCGAGGAGATTCGATGACGGCGGTGGCCGGGCGAAGGCGGGTGTTCACCGGGCTGCGGCTCGCGGTGCTGATCGCCTTCGTGGTGATCTTCCTGATCCCCATCTACGTCCTGCTGGTCACCAGCTTCAAGCCGCTCACCGAAGCCGACCCGGGACAGGCCTGGAACCTGCCGCAGACCTGGACCCTTGAGGCGTGGCGGGTGGCGTGGGAGAAGCTGGCCCCCGGGCTGTGGAACAGCGTGCTGCTCGCGGTGCCCGGCTCGCTGCTGTCGTGCGTGCTGGGCTCGATGAACGGCTACGTGCTGTCCAAGTGGCGCTTCCCGGGCGCCGACCTGCTGTTCACGCTCTTCCTGTTCGGCATGTTCATCCCCTACCAGGGCGTGATGATCCCGCTCGTGCAGCTGCTGGTCGGGCTCAACGAGCTGACCGGGCTGCAGGGCGTCTTCTACGGCGGCATCCCCGGGCTGGTGCTGGCGCACGTGGTCTACGGCATCCCGATCTGCACGCTGATCTTCCGCAACTACTACGTCACGATCCCCGACGAGCTCATCGAGGCGTCACGGGTCGACGGCGCGGGGATGCTGCGGACGTACTGGTCGGTGGTGCTGCCGGTGTCGGCGCCCGCCATCGCCGTGGTGATCATCTGGCAGTTCACCTCGCTGTGGAACGACTTCCTGTTCGCCGTGTTCCTCACCGGGCCGACGAGCTGGCCCGCCACCGTGATGCTCAACAACATCGCCGGCGCGCAGGCCACCCCGTACAGCCAGCAGATGGCCGCGGCGATCCTGGCCTCGATCCCGACGATGCTGATCTACGTCCTGCTGGGCCGCTTCTTCATGCGCGGCCTCATGGCGGGCGCCCTCAAGGGCTGACCGCGGGGCTGACCGCGCGGGGCTGAGTCGCAGGGCTGAGCCGCGGTCAGGAGGCGGCGAAGGCCGGGTTGGCGCAGTGGGCCAGCGGCTCGCCGCGCACGTAGCGGGCCACGTCCGCCGCGACGATCCGCGCCGCCTTGATCGCCGTCTCCTTGCTGGCCCCGGCCAGGTGCGGGGTCATCACCAGGTTGGGCGTCGTGAGCAGCCGCGACCCGTCAGGGATCGGCTCCTCGGGGAAGACGTCCACGGCGGCGCCGAACAGATGGCCGGAGTCCAGCGCGTCGCACATCGCGTCGTAGTCCAGCAGCGCCCCCCTGGCGCAGTTGACCAGCACGGACCCGGCGGGCATCCGGGCGATCTCGGCGGCGCCGATCATGCCGGTGGTCTCGGGCGTCGCCCTGGCGTGCAGCGAGACGAAGCGGGAGCGGGTGAGCAGTTCGTCGAGGCTCACCTTGCCCGGCAGGTCGACGTACGGGTCGTGGACCAGCACCTCCGCGCCGAAGCCCGCCAGCATCCGGGACACCCGGCTGCCGATCGCGCCGTAGCCGACCAGGCCGACCGTGCTGCCGTCGAGCTCGGGCCCGACCATCTCGTAGCGGTAGTAGTCGCCCCGCCACACGCCTGCGGCCAGGTCGGCGTGCGTCGTCGGGATGCGGCGGGTGGCGGCGAGCAGCATGGCCAGCGTGTGCTCGGCCGTGGCGACGGCGTTGCGGCCGGGGGCGAAGGTCACGGCGACGCCCGCCTCGGTGGCCGCCTCCAGGTTGGCGTTGACCGGGCCGCCACGGCTGACGCCGAACAGTTTCAGGTCGGGGCTGGCGGAAAGGACGCGGCGCGTCAGGGGAGCCATCTGGGTGACGCACACCTCGGCGCCCCGCAGCGCCTCGATCAGCTCGTCCTCCACGTCGGACGCCTCGTCGACCTCGCCCACCCGGCCGAACGGCACCACCGGCCACGGCAGCGTGAGCTCGCGGATCTCGACCTCGCCGGGAACCTGGTGCCGGAGCGCGTCGGCGAACAGGCGGTTCTGGACGAAGTGGTCACCGGCGGCAAGGACTCGAAGTGTCAACGCATGACTCCGATCGGAGAGTTGAACTGCAGGATCGCGACCTGCCCGGCACGCACGCGGAGTTCGGTGACGGCGCAGTTGTCCAGGCGCGGGAAGAGCCGCCGGTACGAGCCGAGCGGCACCCCGATGAGCCCGCACAGGGCGAGCCTGATGGCGGTCGTGTGGGCGACCACCAGCACCCGGCCGTCCGGGTGGGCGGCGTGGATGTCGCGCAGGGCGGCCACGAACCGGTCGGCGGCCCGGTGCGGGTCCTCGCCGCCGGGCAGCGGGTGCGCGGCCGGGTCGGCCTCGAACGCGGCCCGCGCTTCGGGGAAGCGCCCGTGCATCTCGGTGGCGGTCAGCCCGTCGGCCTGGCCGAAGTCGAGCTCGACCAGGCGGGCGTCCACCTGGAGCTCGACCCCCGCCGCGCGGGCGCTGGCCGAGGCGGTGCTCCGGGCCCGGCTGAGCGTGGAGGAGTATACGGCCGACAGGCCCGCGGAGGCGGCCCAGCCGGCCAGGCGCGCGGCCTGGTCGTGACCGCGCGGGGTCAGCTCGATGTCGCTGAGCCCGGCGTAGCGGTTCTCGGCGTGCCAGACGGTCTCGCCGTGGCGCACCAGCACCAGGTCGGTCATCGGGTGGTCCTCTCGCGGGCGTGGGTGGCGGCCGGCGAGGGGAGCCAGCCGCGGCCTTCCAGTTCGTCGACGAAGCGCAGGTAGTGCTCGCGCAGGTCGGTGCCGTCCGGCTGGACGACCTCGCGGGTGCGGATCATCCCCGCCGACGCGTCCGGCCCGGCGGCGAGCACGGCCATGCCGAGCGCGGGCTCGGCGTTCTCCCGCAGCGTCACCGGCCGCCCGAGCACGTTCGCGCGCAGCCGGTTCCAGTACGCGCTGCGGGTCGCCCCGCCGGTCAGGATGATCTCGCCGTCCACCGGCGCGCCGAGCAGGTCGAGGTAGTCGAAGCAGAGCCGCTCGATGTACGCCGCCCCGCGCAGGATCGCGGCGTACCGCTCGACGTCGTCGGAGACGTGGCCGAGCGTGAAGCCCTCCGCCTCCGGAGCGTCGAACGGGAACCGCTCGCCCCGCGAGACCAGCGGGTAGGTGGTGGCGGGGTCGGCCCAGGAACGGGCGGCGGCCTGGTGGCCGAGCGCGTCGAGGTCGCGGCCGGCGAGGTCGCGGGCCAGCACGCCCGCGCCCGTGCTGGACGCGCCGCCCGGCAGCCAGGAGCCGTCGGGCGCGCGGTGCGAGTAGACGACGCCCAGCGGGTCGTGGACGAGCTCCCGGGTGACGCCCTTGAGCACGAGCGTGGTGCCCATCACGGAGTTCCAGTCGCCCGCCTGCAGAGCGCCCGCGCCCAGCTGGGCGGCGCAGCCGTCGGTGGCGCCGGCGATCACCGGGGTGCCCTCGGGCAGGCCGGTCGCCTCGGCGGCCTCGGCGCACACCGTGCCGAGCCGGCTGCCGGGCCGTACCACCTGGGGCAGCATCGAGGCGGGCACCCCGAGCGCGTCGAACGTCTCGCGGGGCCAGTCCTCGTCGATCAGGTGCACGCCCGTCTTGAGCGCGTTGCTCAGGTCGGTCGCGACGTGGTGGCCGGTCAGGCGGCGGTTGACGAAGTCGCTCTGGTGGGCCAGCAGCGCCCCCGCGGGGGCGTCCGGCAGCAGCCAGAGCAGCTTGGGCAGCGCCCAGTTGGGCTGCATGCGCTGGTAGCCGAGCCGCTCCCACACGGCGGCGCCCACCGTGTTGACCCGCTCGACCTCGCCGGTCGCCCGCCGGTCGTCGTACATCAGGCCGGGCGTCAGCGGGTCGCCGTCGCCGTCGGTCAGCAGGACCGTTCCAGAGGTGGCGTCGACGGCCACGCCCTCGATCCGGCCGGGCGGCACGTCGCGCAGCGCCTCGCGGGTGGCGGCGGCCAGCTCGCGCCACCACTGCTCGGGGTCCTGCTCGTGCCTCGGCCCGTCGCGGTGGCTGGTCAGCGGCCGGCTCGCCGCGCCGAGCACCCGCCCGGTCTCGTCGACGGCCATCGCGCGCACGCTCTGCGTGCCGAGGTCGATGCCGATCCACACGCTCATGTACGGTCCCAAGTCCGGTTTCGCATCTCGGCGAGCAGCGGCCAGGATCGGGCGCTGTTCTCGCGCAGGGCAAGGAAGTCCTGGTAGGCGGTGTCGTACGGGCCGGGTTCGGGATGTACGGCGTCGCGCAGCCGGACGAACCGGTCGGCGGCCACCTCGATGCCGGGGGCGGCGCCCGTGGCGACCAGCCCGACGATGAAGGCGCCCCGCGCGCCGACCTCGGCGTCACTCGACCGGTGGACGGGCAGGCCGGTGATGTCGGAGATCAGGCGCACCCACAGGGCGTTGGCCGACCCGCCGCCGCACACGCGCAGCTCGCGGGCCGCGACCCCGGAGACGGCCAGGCAGTCCTGGATGACGAGGCTGAGCCCTTCGAGCACGGCGCGGGCGAGGTGCTCGCGGCCGTGTTCGAACGACAGGCCCAGGAAGGAGCCCCGGGCGAGCGGGTCGGAGAACGGCACCCGCTCACCGGCCGGCGAGAAGTACGGCAGGAACGCCAGCCCGCGGGCGCCCGGCGGGCTCTGCGCGGCCAGCTCGCCCAGCGAGGCCGGGCCGGGCAGGCCGAGCAGCCGGCAGGCCCACTGGACGACCTCGACCCCGGAGAAGGTGGGGAAGGCCCGCAGGTAGCCGCCCGGTATCGCGAGCGTGACGCCGACCGCGTCGCCGTTCAGGTCGGGCCGCTCGGCGACGGTCTCGGTGCACAGCGTGGTGCCGAGGATGCCGCACGCCTGGCCTGGCCGTACGGCTCCGGCGCCGATCGCGGTCGAGGCGATGTCGTAGGGCGCCATCACGACGGGTGTCCCGGCGGGCAGGCCGAGCGACTCGGCGGCGCCGGTGGTGAGGGCGGCGACCCGGCGCGTGTCGTCACGTGGCTCGGGCAGCAGCCGCTCGGCCCACTCCAGGCCGTACATCGCCATCAGCTCGGGGGAGTAGGCGCGGGTGCGCAGGTCCATGAACGGGGCCGACGCGTCGGATTCGTCGGTGGCGATCTCACCGGTCAGCCGGGAGAAGATCCAGCCGCCGCAGGTGAGGCTGGCGGCCGAGCGGTCGAGCCGGTCGGGGTCGTGCTCGCGCAGCCAGCTCAGGATCGCGTGCGGCAGGCCCGACGCGCTGACGTTGCCGTTGAGGCGGAAGGCGCGCTCGGCCACCCCGGAGCGGGCCCAGGCGTCGACCGTGGCGGCGGCCCGGCCGTCGTTCCACAGGATCGCGCTGCCGGTGGGCTCGCCGGCGGGGTCGACCAGCCAGACCCCGTCACCCTGCGCGGTGACGGAGACGAAGTCGACCGGGCCCTCGGTCTGGGAGGCGACGTCGCGCACGGTGCGCACGACCGCCTCCCAGACCATGGTCATGTCCTGCTCGGCCCAGCCGGGAGCGGGACGGTACACGCCGGTCTCGTGCCGGGCGATCGCGACCTCCGCGCCCGCCTCGTCGTAGCCGACCGCCTTGATGACGGTGGTGCCGGCATCGACGCAGATCGCCGCCATCAGGCTCTTCCGTGTGAGGTCCGCGACTTGCGGGCGATCGAGTCGACGACCACGGCCAGCAGCAGGACGACACCCGTGACCACGAACCGGATGGAGGAGTCGAGGTTCAGCAGGGTCAGGCCGCTGGAGATCGACTGGATGACGATGATGCCGAGCAGCGCGCCGAACGCCGTGCCGCGCCCGCCGAACAGGCTCGTCCCGCCGATCACGGCCGCCGCGATGGCGTTGAGGTTGATGTCGCCCCCGCCGCTGCTCTGGTTGGCCGCGGCCAGCCGGGCGGCGGCGAGGATGCCGCCCACCGCGGCGAAGGACGAACAGAGCACGAACACCGAGGTGTAGACGGCCTTGACGTTGATGCCGGCCCGCCGGGCCGCCTCCACGTTGCCGCCGACGGCGTAGACGGACCTGCCCCACTTCGTACGGGACAGCAGGTAGTGCATGACCAGCACCATCCCGACGAAGAAGACGAACATCCAGCCGATGCCGCGCGTCTGCCCGAGGTACCAGACCACGAAGGCCAGCACCGCCAGCAGCACCGCGCTCCTGATGGCCAGCATGGACGTCGACTTGGACGACAGCCCCGCCCTGCGGCGCTCGCTCGCGTGCAGGTAGCCGCTGACGAACAGCCAGACCGCCGCCACCACGGCGAAGGTGTAGGAGAGCCAGTCGGGCACGAAGGACAGCTGCGCGAAGTTCACCAGCCCGGAGTCGAACGGCAGGTTGATCGAGCCCTTGCTGCCGAGCACGTAGAGCTGCAGGCCCAGGAAGGCGAGCAGACCGGCCATGCTGATGACGAAGCTCGGCACCCCGAACCGGTTGAACAGCTGCGCGTAGACCCAGCCGACGACCGCGCCCATGAGCACCGCGCCCAGGATCGCCACCCAGATCGGCAACCCCTGGCTGACGAACAGCACGGCCAGCACGGCGCTCGACAGCCCGCTGACCGAGCCGACCGACAGGTCGATCTGGCCGACCAGCAGCACGCAGACGATGCCGAGCGCGATGACGCCGACGGCCGCCGACTCCAGCGTGAGGTTCACCAGGTTGGCGCTGGACAGGAAGACCGGGTTGAGGATCTGCAGCACGCTCCAGATCACGATGAGGCCGACCACGACCGGGATCACACCGAGGTCGCCGCCCCGGGCCCGCTCGACCACGTCGGAGATCGCGCCGCGCAGCCCCTCCCGCGACCGCAGCCGCTCGTCCTGGCGATCGGTGGCCGTGTTCTTGACCGTGGTGCTCACGAGGAGAGCCCTTCCTTCCTGCGCGCCTGCCGTTGGGTCACCGCGTTGTCGGTGGCTCCGGTGATGGCGGCGATGATGTCCTCGCTGGAGACGTCGTTCACGTCGAAGACCCCGTTGTTGCGGCCGAGCCTGAGGACGGCCACGGTGTCGGCCACGGCCTTCACGTCGGCCATGTTGTGGCTGATCATGATGACGCCGAGGCCGCGTTCGCGGAGCCGTTCGACCAGGTTGAGCACCTCGGCCGTCTGGGCGACGCCCAGCGCGGCGGTCGGCTCGTCGAGGATGATGACCTTCGGGTCGCCGAGCAGCGACCGGGCGATGGCGACGGTCTGCCGCTGTCCGCCGGAGAGCGAGGCCACCGGCACCCGCACACTGGGGATCTTGGCCGAGAGCTGGCGGAGCAGATCCCATGAGCGGGTCTCCATCGCCACGTCGTTGAGCCGCAGCGGCCGCAGCTCCTGCCCCAGGAACAGGTTCTGGATCACGTTCAGGTTCTCGCACAGCGCGAGGTCCTGGTAGACCGTGGCGATGCCGAGCCGGTGGGCCGCCGCCGGAGTCGGGATCTCGACCGTCTTCGAGTCGAAGACGATCTTTCCCGAGTCCGGCGGGTGCACGCCCGAGAGGATCTTGACCAGCGTCGACTTGCCCGCGCCGTTGTCTCCGACGATGGCCACGACCTGTCCCGCGGCCACATCGAGGTCGATGTCGGTCAGCGCGGCGACCGCGCCGAAGGTCTTGCTGATCCCACGCAGGGACAGGACGTTGTCTGATTGCTGGTTGGACGACAAGGGGGACTCCCTGGAGATCTACTTGATGCCGAGTTCGGCGCAGCCCTCGGCGTAGGCGCCGGTGCAGACCTCGGAGGCCTTCATGATCCCGCTGTCGAACAGGACCTCCTTGATGTTCTCCTTGGTCACGACCGTGGGAACGAACAGCTCCGACGGCGTGTCGTAGAGCGTGGCCTTGCCCTCGGGCTTGTTGCCCTGCACGAAGTCCCAGGCGACGTTGGCCGCGGCCTCGGCCACGATCTTGATCGGCTTGGAGATCGTGTTGTACTGGTCGCCCGAGATGATCCGCTGGGCGGCGGCCGTCTCGGCGTCGTTGCCCGTGACCGGCGGAACCTTGCCACCCGCGGCCTTGAACGCCGCGATGGTGCCACCGGCGGTGCCGTCGTTGGCCGCCACCACGCCGGCGATCTTGTCGCCGAACTGGGTGATCTGGCCGCTGACCCAGGTCTGCGCCTTCTCAGGCTGCCAGTCGGGGGTGTCGTACTCGGCGAGCAGCTTGTGGCCGCTCGGGTCGATCGCGGTGTGGATGCCCTTCTTGATCAGGCCGGCGGCGGCGTCCGTGGGGGAGCCGTTGACCTGGAGCAGGCCGCCCTCGATCTTCTCGGCCTTGAGGTGGTCGACCAGCGACTGGCCGATCATGGAGCCGATCTTCTCGTTGTCGAACGAGATGTAGTAGTCGGCGGGCGTCGCCGGGATCGGCCGGTCGTAGGCGATGACCGGCACGTTCTGCGCCTGCGCCGTCTTGACGATCGTGGCCGCGGCGGCCGAGTCGACCGGGTCGAGCACGATGGCCTTGACGCCCTGCGCGAGCGCCGAGTTGGCCTGCTGCTGCTGCTTGGCGGCGTCGGAGTCGGCGTTCTGGTAGATGACCGAGCAGCCGGAGCAGAGCTCCTTCATCTTGGCCTCGAACAGCGGCTTGTCCTGGAGCTCGTACCTGGTCGACGCGAGGTCGGGCATGAGGAAGGCCACCTTGGCGTCGGCGGCGCCGCCGCCGCCGGAACCGGCGTCCGTGGTGCCGCTGTCGGAGCCGCAGGCGGTCAGAGCCGCGCCCGCGATGACCGCCACGGCGGCGAACGCCGTGGTGCGCATCTGAGTTCTGTTCAAGGTTTTTTCCTCACTTGCTACGTCCTCGCGGAGCTGGTCGCGTCGCGTTCCCCCGGCGCCGCAGGGCACAGGGCCGCTCACACACGGCAACGCGCTGCGGTGCGACTCACGCTAGCGCGCACCCAGAACTTTTGTCCAGCAAAAGTGTTCAGGTAGTTTTTACCCCTGTGACCTGCTGTTAATCATTTCAGGGTATTCAGCGAACGGAGGTGAGCAGACCCTCGGCGGTCACCGCGTCGGTGACGAGCCGGTTGAAATAGCCGCCCCGCGCCCCGGCGACGATCGAGCCGACCTTCTCCGGGCCCACCGCGACCGCGATGGAGAAGGGGATGCGGCGCAGATCCTCCAGGGCGGTCGCCACCAGCCGCTCGCTGCCCGGATAGCCGACGGGCTCGCCGTCACGGTCGTAGAAACGCGAGCACACGTCGCCCACCGCCTGGCGCAGGCTGTCGGCGTAGCGGGGCACGAAGGCGGGCACGACCTGGCGCATCACCGGCGGCGAGCCGACGCCCACGATCGCGCACTTCGCCCGCGCCCACAGGTCCATCACCCGGCGCACCGACGGCTCGTGCTGCAACGAGTAGAACAGCTCCGGCCCCGGCAGCGCGGGCGCGTAGAGGTAGCTCGGCACGCCGCCGACCCGCTCGGCCAGCAGGCGCGTGGTCTCGTTGGTCTGGAACCAGGGCTGCGGATCCTCCTGGCCGCCCACGGCCGGCGCGATCGTGACGCCGGGGAACTGGCCGAGCCCCTCGCGCGCGCACTCGTAGATCGTGCTGCCGGAGGACACCAGGACCACGTCGCCCGAGGTCAGACCCACTGCGGCGAGCGCCCTGGCCAGCCCGGGGGCCAGCCACGGGCCGAGCGCTGGGCCGCTGACCTTGGGCACCAGGTAGACCCGCTCCAGGCGCAGCGCGGCGGCGACCTCGGCGGCCAGCGGGCCCTCCTCCAGCGCGGACGGCCGGTGCACCCTGATCTCGACCAGGCCGTGCTTGCGCGCCTCGGTCAGCAGCCGGCTCACGGTCGCCCTGCTGACGCCGAGCCGCTTGGCGATGTCGGCCTGCGTCGCGTCCTCCAGGTAGTACTGCGAGGCGGCCGCGTACATCAGCTCCTGAGGGAACCGGGCTGGCGCCTCCGGTCCGACGTCGGCGGCATTCATGCGCGCGCTCCCTAGGGCTTGAACATTGTTGCTGAACGGATGCGCAACGACTATACCTTCGTGCTCTCCGGAGCAAAGGCTAGCGATCCCCGCGTGCCCGCGACACGCCGCACGAGGGGCCTACGGCAGCGAACCCGTGACCAGGGCGTCGCCGAGCGGGGAGCGGGAGTAGAGAACGTTGCGTCCGGTGCGTGCGCGGGTGACGAGTCCGGCGCCGCGCAGCGCGGCCAGATGGCCGCCCGTCGTGCCGAGACTCTGGCCGAGCAGGGCCGCGAGATGCGTCGTCGTGGCCGGCACGGCGAGCTCGGCGAGGACGCGCGCCCGGGTGCGGCCCATCAGCAGCGCCAGGCGAGGCGCCGGCGCGGGCGGCTCCATGGCGGTGCCGCGCGCCGGATAGACCAGCGCGTACGGCCAGGCCTCCTCCAGATAGGCGCCGACGCTGGCCGCGAACACCGACGGCAGGAACAACAGCCCCTTGCCGCCGAGCCGGTGCCGCTCGTCGCGGCTGCCCATCCGGATCCCGATGAACCCGTCGCCGTCCCACCTGACCTGCGAGCTCAGGTCGCCCAGCGCGGCGGCCCAGCCATAGGCGGCCAGCCGCCCCGCCCGCTGGATCACGTCCCTCTCCAGCACCGCGTGGAACCGCGGCCAGGCCACCGAGACGATCTCCGTCCAGAGCTCCTCGTAGGCGTCGGCCAGCAGTCGCACCACGTCGGGGCCGAGCAGCAGCTCACGGGCCCACGCGGCCACCGGGGGCCGCGCCGCCAGCACCGCGCCGATCTCTTCGTGCGCCTGACCGACCGGGGTCGAGCGCATCGCGGCCAGCTCGGTCGCGAACGGCACGCTCAGCCCGGCGGGCGGCGGCGCGACGAAGTCGACGTTCGCGTGCCCCCTGTTGCCGGTGATCGCCGCCGCGGCCCGCAGCGCCGGATGCCGCCGTTCGACCTCTTCGTACGGCTCGCGCCACCGCGCCACCCAGTGCCGGTGCACCCCCGCCTCGGTCCTGCCCGACAGGACCCACTGCGCGTGCATGGTCTCGACCAGCGGCGAGATCGCGAACCGGCTGGCCGCCACGTCCTGCGGAGTGACCTCGATCCTGAACACCTTTCGGTTATATCCGAAACAGTCGCCGTGGCCGAGGCTGTCCCGCAGCATCGTGACCTGGCGGCCCCCACCTCGCGGGAGCCGCCGATCTGAGGAGTGTGAGACGTGACCGAACGCGGGGCCACCTTCGGAGAGGTGTTCGCGGTACGCGAGTTCCGGGTGCTGTTCGGCAGCTTCGCGCTGCTGATGTCCGGCGACTCGATCAAGATGCTGGCCCTGTCGGTGCTGGTGTACGCCCAGACCGGTTCGCCGGGGCTGTCGGCCGCCGCGTACATGGCGGGCTGGCTGCCCTACATCTTCGGCGGGATGTTCCTGCTGTCGCTGGCCGACCGGCTGCCGCCGCGCGCGGTGATGATCGTCGGCGAGCTGGTCCGGGTGGTCGTCTGCCTGCTGCTGGCCTACGCCGGGCTGCCGGTGCCCGTGATGCTCGCGCTGGTGCTGGTGACCGGGCTGTTCGCGCCGGTGTTCGGGGCCGCGCGCAGCGCCCTGCTGCCCGAGGTACTGCCCGGCGACGCCTTCGTGCTCGGCCGCTCGCTGCTCGGCGTCACCTCGGCCGGGGCCCAGGTCGCCGGGCTGGCCGTCGGCGGCGCCTTCCTCGCCCTCGCCGGGCCGCACGGCGCGCTCGCGGTGACCGCTGCCCTGTCCGCGGTGGCCGCCGTGGTGCTCAGGTACGGCCTGCCGTACCGGCCCGCCAGGAGGGCGGGTGAGCACGGCGCGGTGCGCACCACGCTGCGGGTCAACCGGCTGTTGCTGACCGACCGCCGCGTCCGGGGGCTGCTGCTGGCCGGCTGGCTGCCGACCGTGTGCCTGGCCGGGGCGGAGGCGATGATCGTGCCCTACCTCGGCGGTCAGGGGCAGGCGGGGGTGGTGCTCGCGATGGCCGCCGTGGGCATGGCGGTGGGGGAGTTCGTGGTGGGCAGGTTCGCGGCGCCCGCCCTCAGGGAGCGGCTGTCGCTGCCGCTGGCCGTGCTGCTCGGGCTGCCGTGGCTGGCCTTCCTCGCCTCGCCGGGTGTCGGCTGGGCCGCCGCGCTCGCCGCGATGGCCGCCGCCGGGCTGTCGTACCAGCTGGGGCTGCAGCGGAGGTTCCTGGAGGCGGTGCCGGAGGACGTGCGCGGACAGGCGTTCGGGCTGCAGTCGGCCGGGCTGATGACGGGGCAGGCCGTGGGCGCGGCGCTGGTCGGGGTGCTCGGCGAACTGATCGGCCCCGGGCCGGCCATCGTCGCGGCCGGCGGCGCGGGCGTCCTCGTCGCCCTCGCGCTCGCCGGCGCGCTCCGCCCCGAGCCGGAGTCCAGCCGGGCTGCTCTCCCGGACCGCCTGTGAGGCGGGGGACCAGGGGGTCGCTCGTCCGGGTCGCATATGAGACGGGAGTTCAGGGGGACGCTCGTCCGGGTCGCCTGTGAGGCGGCGGGGGGAGTTCAGGAGGGTCGTTCGCCCGAGCCGCGGGGGATGAGGCGGACCGGCAGCTCGTGGTGTTCGGAGGGACCGTCGTCGCCGGACAACCGCCGGAACAGCAGCTCGGCCGCCCGCCGGCCCATCCCGCCGGGATCCTGGGCCACCACGGTCACGCCGGGGCTGAGCAGGTCGGCCAGCTCGAAGTCGTCGAAGCCGACCAGCGCCAGGGGCCGCCCGCCCAGGGCGCGCAGCGCGGTGACGGTGAGCCGGCCGTTGCCCGTGAACAGCGCGGTGGGCGGCCGGTCGAGCGCCAGCATGCGATCGAGGTCGGCCCGCGCGGTGTCCAGCGAGGGCGGGCGCATCGACACCAGCCGCTCGTCGAACAGCCGGCCCAGGGCGGCGCGGTGGCCGTCCAGCCGCCGGGCGGCCGTGAAGATCGACGGATGGTCGCCGAGGAACGCGATCCTGCGGTGGCCGTGGGCGATCAGGTGCCGGGTGGCCAGCCGCGCGCCGCCCGCGTTGTCGCTGAGCACGGTGTCCACGTCGAGGCCGGGGCCGGGCGGGCGGTCCACGAAGACGGCCGGAGTGCCCGCGTCGAGCTCGGGACGCAGGTAGGAGTGGTCGCCACTGGCCGGCACCACGATCAGCCCGTCGACCCTGCGCGCGCAGAACGTGCGGACCAGCTCGCGCTCCCTGGCCGGCTCCTCGCCCGACGAGCCGGTCAGCAGCAGGCAGCCGTGCCGGATGGCGACGTCCTCCACCGCGCGGCTCAGCGCCGAGTAGAACGGATCGGCCACGTCCTCGATCACCAGGCCGACGGTCGACGTGCGCCCCCTGCGCAGCACCCGGGCGCTCTCGTTGCGGCTGTAGCCCAGCCGGTCGATGGCGTCGCGCACGCGCTTCGCCGTGGCCGGGTTGACCCCCGGCTCGCCGTTCACGACCCGGGAGACGGTCTTGAGCGCCACCCCCGCGGCCGAGGCGACGTCCTTCATCGTCGGTCTCACGCTCGGATCATGTCCCATGTCGGACGTACAGACAACGTTGTCACCTCGGCCTGCCCGACACTTTAGGTTAGGCTTGCCTATGGTCGTAGGAGGGGGACGCGGCATGCTGACCGAGGTGCTCGAACGCCTGGCCGCCGAGCGGGGCGGGGTGATCGGGGTCGAAACCGGTCTCGTGGTCTCGCCCGACGACAGCTGGACACCGGCCTCGGAGCTGCTCCGCCCGCCTCACCACCTGCTCGGCAGGCTGGTCGACGAGACGGCCGCGCGCTGGAACGCGCCGCGGCACGTCGGCGCGGCGCTGTTCTGGAAGACCTACACCTACTGGCACACGATGCCGATGGCGCTCGGCTGGGCGCTGGACGGCCGGATCCCGATCATGCGGCCGGCCGACACCTACTTCAAGGTGTCCGACGCCGGAGTCACGATCGCCGCCTCCCGGGTGAGCTGGGCGTCCGGCGCGGGCGCGATCGCCGGCGCGCTCGCCGAGTCGCAGGAGCCGCTGGTACGGGCCATCAGCGCGCTGGCGAAGGTGGGCGAGCGCACCCTGTGGGGCTCGACCGCCGAGGCGTTCGCCCACCCGCTGACCCTGTTCGCGCCCGCCGACTACATGGCGCTGCTGCGGGAGATCGGCGAGCCGGTCGACGGGCTGATCGAGCCGGTCGGCGACGGCTATTTCCGCAGGACCTGCTGTCTGTGGATCACCCTGCCCGACGTCGAGCCCTGCGGAAGCTGCTGCGTGCTCAGGCCACCGCGTCGTCCATAGGGCGGAGCTCGCCGTCGTCCATGGGCCGCAGCTCGTCGGCGTAGCTCACCGAGACGCGGCGCATCACGCCGGTGTCGTCGATCGAGTACTGTCCGAGCCGCCAGAGCGGCGGCGAGTAGGCGTGGATCGAGACGCTGTGGTCCGTGGCGCCGGTCAGCCGGTGGATGTGGTCCGGGCCGAACGAGAACGACCGCCCCTCCGCCATCACCGTCTCCAGGTGCTCGCCGCCGATGCGCGGGTTGCATTCGAGCAGCGCTCCCTGGACCACGTGCACCGCGCCCGAGGAGATGTCGTGGTCGTGCCAGCCGGTGTCGTCCTCGGGCCGCCAGCACAGCAGCCACACGTCGACGTACGCGTCGCGGTAGAGCGAGGCGTAGTGGCGGCCCCCGTCCGCGGGGAAGTCGACCTGGTCACGCCACTCCTCGGGGCGCACGGCCAGGTCGTCCACCAGGTCACGCAGCTCACGCCGGTCGAGCGTGCGCTCCGGGAGCCGGGCACAGGCGCCTTCGTCCTGGATCTGGTGGATGGTGTGCTCGCTCACTTGCGAAACTCCTCTCTGCCGAGTAGACGACGGGGGTTGGTGACCCGGATGGCGTGCGCGGCGGCCTCGCCCAGGCCCGGGTCGGGCGCGGTGGCGTAGGGGGCGTCGGAGCCGTTGACCACGACGTCGACGCCGAGCTCACGGACGATCGCGTCGATCGCGCGCGGGCCGTACGACGAGGTCTCCACGAAGAAGCCGGTGTCGACCTGGCCCCGGCCGCCGCCGCCCCGGGCGATCAGCCGCTCGGAGTGCAGCGGGGCCAGACCGGCGAGCAGCGCGAAGCAGACGCGCAGCCTCGGGTGCCGGGGCCTGACGACGGCGTGGAAGTAGTGCCAGGAGGCGTGCATCTGCTGCACGTACGGCACCAGCGCGGGCCACCAGGCGGGCGTGCCGGGCACGGCGCGCGCCGGGCCCGGATGCACGAAGAGCGGCAGGTCCCTGCTGGTGAGCACGTCGAGGAGCCGGTCGTCGGGCTCGGCCGTGGCCGGGATCTGCAGCCCGGCGAAGCCCCGGTCGAGGTCCTTGGCCAGGCGGCCGGGGTCGGGCTCGCTGTGGCAGGTGGCGGCCCACGCGCCGAACGGCCGCCCGAGGCCGAGCGCGCCCTCGTGGTAGGCGTCGATCAGCGGCCAGGACTCCTCCGGCGGCAGCGACTCGATGCCCAGCGGGCTGGACAGGGAGACCAGGGCGAGCTCCAGGCCGGTGGTGTCGCGGATCGCGTGGTCGGCCGGGTCGACCTCGTAGGGAGGCTCGCCGTCCAGGATCAGCGTCCAGCCGTCGAGGTGGGGCGGGGAGGTGCGGGCCCGCAACGCCTCGACGAACGAACCGGTCCACAGGTGCTGGTGCACGTCGATGCCCACGATCGACCCCTCCCCTCATTTCCTACTAAGATTACCGGTAAACCGTACCACCTGGTGAATCCGGGTGGTGAAACGCTTCAGTGATACGGTTCAGTGAACCGCTTCACCTCTGTCGTGTCAACGGGTCCCGCGCTCCTTCCCAGGCACGCGAAAATGTCGGCGCCACGCAATAAGCTGGCGGGATGCCTCGCAAGAGAGCGACGATCCGGGAGGTGGCCCAGGCGACCGGCCTGTCACCCGCGGCCGTCTCCTACGCCCTGCGGGGCCTACAGGTGTCCGAAGAGACGATGGAGCGGGTCCGCGCCGCCGCGGCCGAGCTGGGCTACGAGGCCGATCCCATCGCCAGGGCGCTGGCCAGCGGCCGCACCGGCATGATCGGCCTGCTCTGCGGCTCGCTCGAAGACCTCTGGCAGCAGTCGCTGGCCGTCGGCATCAGCCGGGGCCTGCGCGAGAAGGACCGCTATGCCCTGATCCTCGACGCGGTCGGCGACCCGGCCCGCGAGCGCGCGTTCGCCCAGCAGCTGCGCGACCAGCGCGTCGACGGCATGATCGTGCAGCCCGTCGATCCCGCCGCGCCGTTCTGGCCCGAGCTGTGCGAGTCGCTGCCCGTGGTCGCGATCGGCGACTCACTGGCCGGCACGGCGGGCGAGGTCGTCTTCGACAATCGCCGGGGCGTGACGCTCGCGCTGGAGCACCTCAAGGGCAAGGGCCACCGCCGCATCGCCGTCCTCACCCCGACCCGGCCGAGCACCCCCGACCGGCCCGCCGACGTCCACGTCACCGCCGAGGCCGAGCGGCTCGGGCTCGACATCGAGGTGGCCACCGCCCCCCACGGCCTCGGCGCGGCGACCGAGGCCGCCCATCGCATCCTGGGCGACGGCCGGGCGAGCGCGATCTTCTGCTTCGCCGACTCGATCGCCTACGGCGTCTACGCGGCGGCGGCTGAGCGGGGGCTGTCGATCCCCGGCGACATCTCCGTCATGGGCTACGACGATCACCCCATGTCCGGCCTGCTCACCCCCGGTCTCACCACGGTCGACTGGGACATCGACGGCATCGTGCGGGCCGCCGTCCGCCTCATGTGCGCGGCGGCCGACGGCGCCACCCGCCGTCGTCGCGTCGTCCAGCAACCCACCCTGCGCGAACGCGGCTCGGTCCTGTCCCTGCCGTGACGGCGCGTGGTCCGTTGCGTGGGCGGGGCTGGTCTCGTGCGTAGCCCGAACGTCCGGTTCGCGGGCGTGGCTCGGGCGGCCCGCAAGGCCGTTCAGCCGGCCCGGTGCCGGTCCGGGGGAGGGGTGAGCGCCTGCCGGGCGGCCTCGATGTCCGTGGTGAGGGGCCGGTCGGGCACGGGGTCGCCGAGGGCTCGGCCGGCCGCCACCCGCTCGCAGGCCAGCACGATCTCCAGAGGCTCGACGCAGCGCAGCGCGTAGCGGGCCGCCTGCGTGGCGAACCCGGCGTGGTCCTCGGTGCCCCGCGAGATCGCCGCGGTCGCGATGGTGACCGGCGTCGCCAGGTGCCGGAGCTCGGCCAGGGCGTCCTGGGCGACGTACTCAAGGATCATGACCCCGGAGCCGCCGGCCCGGGCGGCGAGGAAGGGCGGCCGGCCGGTGTAGGCGGGCTCCATCAGCGTGGCCAGGCGGGCCGCGCTCAGCTGGGCGGCCGGCACCAGGGCGGCGCGCAGCGTGTCGAGCGCGAGGGCGACCGGCGCCGAGTGGAAGTTGCCGTTGTGCCAGGCCAGCGAGCCGGCGATGAGGGGGTTCTCGGTGGCGGAGTTGAGGTCGGTCTCGACCACCTGCTCGGCTCTGGCCAGCGCGTCGAGCGCGGCCCCGTGCACCTGGGGGAACGCGCGGAATCCGTACGGGTCCTGGAGCCGGGCGGGCGGCCGGCCGCCGAGGAGCCCGCGCAGGCGCGCGGCCGTGAGCGCCTGGCCGGGATGCGGACGCGCCTCCTGTACGGGCGCCGCCACCGGCTCGGCGGAGGCGCCGGCGGCGTCGAACGAGAGGGCGGCGACCTCGACGGCGGCGTCGAGCAGCCCGCGCAGCCGGTGGCAGGCGAGCGCGGCGTCGGCCAGCGTGGCGGCCCCCGAGCTGATGAACGGCAGCGCGTCACCGGAGGCCAGCGCGTAGCGGGGGGCCGGCACGTCCTCCGGCCCGGTCCGCCAGCCGATCTCGCCCAGCAGGCACAGGGCGGTGGTGGCCAGCGCGGTCAGGTCGCCGGTGCCGATCGCCCCATAGGTGCGGACCGGCGGGGTGAACCCGGCGTTGACCGCCTCGGCCAGCACCGGCAGCGCCCCCGGGTCGACGCCCGAGCCACCGGCGAGCAACTGGTTGAGCCGGACCGCGAGCATTGCCCGGGCCTGTTCGGGCGGCACCAGCGGGCCGGCCCCGCCCGCGTGGCTGCGCAGCAGGTCGAGACCGCCTCCGTCGACCTGGACGTCCTTGTTGGCTCCGACGCCGGTGCCGCGGCCGTAGACCGGGCCGGACAGCTCCTGGGCGGTTTCCCACGCGGCCCGGGCCCGATCGAGCGAGCCGATCGTGACCCGGGCCGTGCCGTACGCCACCGCGTGCACCTGCGCGCAGGTCAGCGCGGCGCCGTCGAGCTCCACGGGGTCAGTCGGCGTCGGGGATGAGCAGGCCGAGCACCCAGCTGACGACGCTGATGATGATCGCGCCCCAGAAAGCGGCGGGGTAGAAGTCGTCGACGTGGAAGGGGATGCTGAACTGCTCCGAGATCCAGCTGGTCAGCAACAACATGCCCGCGTTGATGACGAGAAGGAAGAGCCCGAGCGTGAGCACGATGATCGCGCAGCCGAGCGCCTTGACGATCGGCTTCACGATGGCGTTGATCAGGCCGAAGATCAGGGCGACGACCAGCAGCGTGCCCCAGTATTCGGCCGAGTATTCGGGGGCGGTGATGTCGATGCCGTCGAGGAATTGGATCGCGACCCAGAGGGCGACGGCGGCCGCCAGGGTTCTGATGATGAATCTCACGCTGGTGGATCCTCCCATTTCTGCTCGGCACTCCGATAGGGGCGGCGGCCTCCACGCTATGCGCTCGCCGATCACCGTGCGCGACACCGGTTATCAGGGTCGAACGAGGGAAGGGGCGTCTTGAAAAGGAGTGAGATGAACACCGAAGGCCTGGAGTCATTGTCGGCCGGCGAGTTGCACGATCGCGCCGTCCGCTATGCCGTGCGTCACGGAGACCTGGACTTCCTGTGGAACCTGCTGAAGGTCATCCCGGCCGCGGAGGCCGCCACCGGGCACGAGACCGAGACCACCGCCAGCCTGAGCCGGGTGTCCGCGCTGCTCAGCAATGCCATCGCGGCAGGTGAGGGCGACCTCGGCGAGGCGCTGCGTCCCGTCTACCTCGACTACCTGGCCAAACACCCCGAGGCCTAGCCGGCCAGCCGGGCCGGCGGCTCGCAGTACTCCGCGAATCCGGGGGTGCTCACCTCTCGCCCGTCCCGCTCGACGATCAGGCTCTGGTACGGCCCCTCCGCCAGGTCCGCCGCGAAGCGCCGGGCCGCCACCGGGCCCATGGCGTACAACGCGGTGGCGTAGGCGTCGGCTACCCCGAGGTCGGGGCCGAGCACCGTGACCGAGCTGAGCCCGCGCTGGCGCCGGCCGGTGTGGGGGTCGACGATGCGGGCGCCGCCCGAGGTGGCGATGCCGAGGTCGTGGCCGTGGACGACCTTGCGCACCAGGCCGGTGTGCGGATCGCGGATCTCGACGGTCCACGGCTTGCCGGGGGCGGCCGAGCCGCGCAGCCTGATGTCGCCGCCCGCGTTGACGCGGTGGTCGCCGGCGCCGGCCATGACCAGCCCGCGCGAGAGTCGTTCGAGGGCCCAGCCCTTGATGTAGCCGGAGGGATCGACGACGCCGTTGATGCGGGGGTCGAACCAGCCGCCGGTCGCCTCCCTGAGCTCGTCGCAGCGGTGCAGCACCTCGATGAGCTCGGGGATCTGCTCGATGGTCCGGCCGTGGTTGAGCCGCCCGATCTGGCTGTCCTCTTTCAGGGGGTTGAACGTGTCGTCCACCCAGTGCAGCCAGGCGAAGGCGTTGTCGAGCAGGGGAGTCAGCTCTCGGCGAGGCAGGGCCGTACGGATGTCCACGCTGACCCGCATGCCGTTGACCATCTCGACACGGGCGCTTCCAGGGAAAGTCGTCACCATTGCCTCCTTGTCGCCCTACCGTCCCACATGACGCGTAATGTCGCGCTAAGCCCTTTGTCGGAGCTTAACTCCTGTGCGGACCTGCGTGGGGGGCACGGCCAGGCGGTCCAGGGCGCCGCGGACGTACCTCGTGAAGGTGCGCGGTCCCGCGACGATCACCTCACGTTCGGCGATGTCAGGCACCTGGCGCCGCAACCCCGAGGCGCTGATGCGTTCCTTGACCCGGGGGTCGTGCTCGTCGCCGGTCACCAGCACGAGGGCGTACCGGGACTCGAGGTCGCGCAGCTCGTCGGTGACGCGGTCGGCGCGGTAGACGGCCACGGTGTCGTCGGTACGGCTCGCCAGCAGCTCGCGCAGGCCGGCCGGGTCCAGCCCGGACACGATGAGCAGCGACTTCCCAGGCGCCGAGGGGCCGGCGTGGCTCCACACCGCCATCACGGCCGCGAGGGCGTACAGGATGAGCGAGCCGGTGCGGCTGAGGCCGGTCACGTATGTGGCCGGGCCGAACTGGTGGGCCAGCATCAGCGCGCCGACGGGATAGCCGACGAGGCGCAGTCGTTGCCTGGCCACCTCGGACAGGGCCGCGGACCTGACGGAGAGCAGGCCGAGCGCCACGAGCGCCGCCGCGGCGGCGAGCGTGGCGGGCCGTAACGGGGCGCCGGCCTCCGGCCGCAGCACGCCGAACTCGGCCACCGCGACCCCGGCCCAGAAGACGAGGGGCCACTGCTTCGCACGCATGTCACCAGCCATGCTTCGACCATGCGCGGTGAACATGAGAGCCACCTGAGTAGGGTCTGAAACATGGCTAACGTACGAGTTGAGCGGACAGATGACGGCGGATTCCGGGCGACGAACGGCCGCGGCGCCGAGGTCCGGATAGGCGGCGGCGGCGACGAGGAGGGGGCGTTCACCCCGGTCGAGTTGCTGCTGGCGGCGGTCGGCGGGTGCAACATCGTCACGGTGGAGCCGCTCACGGCCCAGCGCGGTCACCGGCTGGTCAGGCTGGCGATGACCGTGGAGGCGCAGAAGGTCGAACCCAACCGGCTCGGGCCCGTCACCGTCACCTACGACGTGGAACTGCCCGCCAAGGAGGCCGAGGAGGTCTACCGGGCGGTGGCGACCAGGGTGCACGAGAAGTACTGCACGGTGAGCAGGTCGCTAGAGGAGGGAACCGAGGTCCGTTTGGAGGTTCCGTAGCCGGATTAGGTTGATATTCGACCCCGTTATGACGCGTCCGTTGCATTCGTCTCGGTAGTGTCGAGGCAGGTCAAGAGTCCTGCGACTGACTAGCAGACCTTCACCGATGCGGACGCGGAGGGGGACCGTCGTCTGCAGAGCGGGACCGCCGGCGACTTTTGGGGGAAAGTGCGCCGGCCTGGACCGCCGAAAGATCGAGGCCGGGCGGCTTTGGGGGAAACCGCCCGGCCTCGATTCATGTCCTGGAGCGGACCACCGCGAACGCGCTGGCGCTCAGGGAGCTCCTCGACCTCGGCACCGACTTCGCCCCGTGCGACCGCCGGCCGAACGCCCTGGTCGCGACCTCGCTGGACGTTCCCCGGTTCTGGGACCTGGTTCTGGGCGCGTACACCCGGCTGGGGGAGCGGCTCGGTTGATGTGCGCGGCGGTAGGTGGCTGCTGCTACAGTTGCTTCAGTCGCAAGCGCCGCTAGCTCAGTTGGTTAGAGCAGCTGACTCTTAATCAGCGGGTCCGGGGTTCGAGTCCCTGGCGGCGCACCGACCGAAAGTCCAAGTCAGTGAAGCTGACTTGGACTTTCTTCGTTTGGAGCCCAGCCCGCCGGTGGCTCATGCTCCATCGCGATCATGACGGTCGCTCCGTGGCTGCTCGCCAGTGGAAGGGCCGGATCAGGTGTGGCTGATCATCACGTGCTTGACCCGCGTGTAGTCGTCGAAGCCGTACCTGGACAGGTCCTTGCCCGTGCCCGAGTGCTTGAAGCCGCCGTGCGGCATCTCCGGGATGATCACCTGGTGGCAGTTGACCCAGACCGCGCCGAAGTCGAGCGCGGCCGACAGGCGCATGGCCCGGCCGGTGTCCCTGGTCCACACGCTCGCGGCCAGCGCGTAGTCGACGCCGTTGGCGAGCTCGGCCGCCTCGTCCTCGCCGGTGAAGGGCTGGACGGTCACGACCGGCCCGAACACCTCCTGCTGGACGATCTCGTCGTCCTGGCGGACCCCGGCGACCACGGTGGGCGCGAAGAAGTAGCCGGGACGGTCAAGGCGCGTCCCACCGGTGATCACGCGGGCGTGCGCGGGCAGCCGGTCGAGGAATCCCGCCACCCGCGCCGCCTGGGCGGCGTTGTTGGACGGCCCGAAGGAGACGCCCTCCTCGTCGGGCCCGCCCGTCACCAGTGACGCGGCGGCCTCGGCGAGGGCGGCGACGAAGTCGTCGTGGATCCGCTCCTCGACGAGCACCCGGGTCACGGCGGTGCAGTCCTGCCCGGCGTTGAAGTAGGCCGCCTCGGCGACGGCGCGGGCCGTGACGACGAGGCCGACGTCGCCGAAGACCACGGCGGGCGCCTTGCCGCCCAGTTCCAGATGGACGTCCTTGAGGTCGGCGGCGGCCGCGGCCATCACCTCGGCCCCCGCGCGGGTGGAACCGGTGATCGCCACCATCTCGACGCCGCGGTGCTCGACCATCGCCCGGCCGGTGTCGCGGTCGCCGCACACGACGTTCACCACGCCGGGCGGCAGCACCCGGGCGCACAGCTCGCCGAGCAGCACCGTCGAGCCCGGTGTGGTGTCGGACGGCTTCATGACCACCGTGTTGCCCGCGGCCAGGGCCGGGCCGAGCTTCCAGGCGGCCATCAGCAGCGGGTAGTTCCACGGCGTCACCTGGGCCACCACGCCGACCGGCTCGCGCCTGACGAACGAGGTGTGCCCCTCGGCGTATTCGGTGGCGCCGAGCCCTTCCAGCACCCGGGCGGCGCCGGCGAAGAACCGGATCGCGTCGATCGACTTGTCCACGTCGACGACCAGGGCGACGCCACGCGGCTTGCCGGTGGCGCGCACCTCGGCGCCGGCCAGGGCGTCGCGGTTCGCCTCCATGAGCGCGGCCAGCTCCAGCAGGAGCCGCTGCCGCTCCGCCGGGGTGGTGCGCCGCCAGGTCCTCGCGGCCTCGGTGGCGGCCTCGACCGCGGCGGCGACGTCCTCGACGCCGGAACGCGGGGCCGTGCCGTACACCTTCTCGGTCGCGGGGTCGACCAGGTCCATCCACTCGCCGGAGGCCGGGTCGCGGGACTCCCCGGCGATCACGTTGCGCAGCGTTTTCACAGTGGTCTCCTCAGTTGCTTGCCTCAGTCGCCCGCCTCGTGAGGCTGGGCTCGCTCGCCTCGGTGGCCGCCTTCGGCTCAGGCGGCGGTGGAGGTCCGCATGAGCATGGCGCGGTAGCGGGCGACGGCAGGGGCGAGACCGATGAGGACGACGCCGACCAGCTCACCGTCGCGGTGGTAGCCGACCGCCACCTCGCCGTCGAGGTCGCCCTCCAGGACCCGGATGTCGTCCCCGCCGAGGGCGGGCACTCCGAACGACTGGACGCGCAGGTCGTACTGGTCGCTCCAGAAGGTGGGCAGCGGCGCGAAGGGCGCCGGATCGGGCTCGGCCAGCCCGAGGTCCGCCAGCAGCGTCGCGGCGGCGCGCCTGGCGGTGTCGGTCGGGATGCTCCAGTGCTCGACCCGCCGCGCCACGTCGTCGTAGCGCGGGTTGGGGAAGCGGGCCACGTCGCCGACCGCGACGACACCCGGCCGGCCCTCGACGCGCATCGCGTTGTCGCACAGCGTGCCGTCGGACAGGTCGAGCCCGTTGCCGTCCAGCCAGGCGGTGTTGGCCGCCGAGCCGACGGCCTCGACGACGACGTCGGCGTCGAGGCGGGTGCCGTCGGACAGCTCGGCCCCGGTCACCCGGCCGTCGCCCAGAAAGGCGGCGACCGTCCTGCCCAGCAGGAACACGACCCCGTGCGCCTCGTGGCGGCGCCGGAGCGCGGCCCCGAGGTGGTCGCCGAGCGGCCGGCGCATGGGTACGGCCTCCGGCGCGACGACGGTCACCGACGCGCCCAGCGCGCGGGCGGTCGCCGCCACTTCGCAGCCGATGAAGCCGGCGCCGACCACCAGCAGCCTGACCTCCGGCCGCAGCTCGGCGCGCAGGTCGCGGGCGTCCTCCAGGGTGCGCACCACATGCCTGCCCGCTCGCGGGCCGGGCACGGGCAGCCGGCGGGGCCGCATCCCGGTCGCGACCACCAGGCCGTCGCAGGCCAGCTCGGCGCCGTCGGCCAGGTGTACGGTGCCGGCCCGGAGGTCGGCGGCGGCGATGGGGACGCCGAGCCGCCAGGTGACGTCGGCGACCGCCGGGCGCAGCCGGAACGCGACCGCCTCGTGGGTCACCTCGGAGGCCAGCGCCTCCTTCGACAGCGGCGGCCGGTTGTAGGGCAGGTGCGCCTCGTCGCCGACGGCGACGATCTCGCCGGCGAACCCGGCGGCGCGCAGCCGTTCCGCCGCCCGCAGGCCGCCCATCGAGGCGCCCGCGATGAGGACGCGCCGGCTCATCCCGCTCAGCCCTCGACCGTGATGGCCTGGAGCGGGCACACGTCGGCGGCCTCCTCGACGGCGTCGCGCAGCGACTCGCCGGGCTCGGCGACGTAGACGAGGCGGTCGTTCTCATTGAGGTGGAAGACCTCGGGGGCGGAGAAGACGCACTGCCCGTGGTCCTTGCAGATCTCCATGTCGACGATGACCTTCATCGGGTTCACTCCTTTAACGCTTCGGGCCGCGGATGCCGCGAAACTCCCAGTCACCGCCGAAGGTGGTCGAGATGACCTCCTCGGACTCGGTGGGCTGGGCGCCGCAGTCGTCACGGATGGGGGCGGGACCGCTGACGATGTGGTTGGTGAGCCTGCCGAGGGCCTCGACCTCGACCTCGACCACGTCGCCCGGCTGGACCGGCCGGGAGTTGGCAGGGGTCCCCGACAGCAGCACGTCCCCCGGGTAGAGGGTGATCGTGCGGGCGATGTCGGCGACGAGGTAGTGCATGTCCCACTCCATCTCGTCGGTGGAGCCGTCCTGCACGAGCGAGCCGTTCACGTAGGTGCGCAGCCGCTTGCCGCGGAAGTCCCAGTCGGTGACCAGGCCGGGGCCGAGCGGGCAGAGCGTGTCGGAGCCCTTCACCCGCAGCATCGAGCCCGCGTCGGTGTCGCGGAAGTCGTGCAGGCCGTAGTCGTTGCCGATCGTGTAGCCCGCGATGTACTCCCCGGCCTCCCCGGGGGAGATGTTGCGTGCCGTCCGGCCGATGACGATGGCCACCTCGCCCTCGTAGTTGAGGTACTTGCACCGTTCGGGCCGGACGACCGCGCCCCTGTGCGCGTTCAGCGCGGACGTGGGCTTGTGGAAGTACGTGGGGGCGGGCGGCAGCGAGGTCATGAACTCCTCGACCCTGCTGCGGTGGTTCAGGTGCACCGCCACGACCTTGGACGGCACGCACGGTGGCAGGTGGACGGCGTCGTCGGCGCCCACCACGCGGCCGTCGGCGCTGACGAGCTCGTCGCCCTCCCCGCGGACCTGGGTGGCGGCCCCGTCGAGCAGGATCCTGCGGTACTCGGGCATCAGCCGGCTCCTTCGAGCCGGAACGGATAGGGGTACGGGTCGCCGGAGGCGTCCGTGGCCCGCGGTGCCGCGAACCCGCCCTCCGGACGGTCGAACCAGATGTGCGCCTGGCCGGTGCCGGTGGCGTTCTCGTAGTCGCTGTAGAGCCGGCCGGGGGCGGTGAAGTCGTGCTCGCCGAGGGCGCCCGCCATCATCAGGTAATGGCCGAACCTGGCCTCCGGCTTGAAGCGGAAGAAGTCGTCCATCGTGTCGAGCACGCGGGCGTGGTCTCCGCGCCGCATCCACTCGAGGCGCTCCTCGTCGGCGGCCCGCGCCTCGGGGGTGAAGATGTGCGCGGGGTCGCTCGCCTCGTGGGCCCGCAGGTGCCGCAGCGGCCAGAAGGTGTGCGAGAGCGCGCCGGAGGCGATGAGCAGCACCTTGCGGTCGCTCGCCGCGACGGCGTCGCCGACCGCCCGCCCGAGACGCAGGTTGTCCTCGGTCTCGGCCGTCTGGCACATGCCGATCGAGATCCAGCGCTTGCCCGGCACTCCGAGGTACTTCCACAGGTTGACCGTGGCGTAGAAGATCGGCAGGTGGTGGTCGTCGATCGCGGTGATCCAGGTGGAGTGCTCGTCCTGGTGGGCGGCGATCAGCCGGGCCAGCTCGGGGTCGCCGGGGAAGTCGTACGGGATCCGTGACATGCCGCGCGGCAGTTCCTCGGAGGTGAAGAGCCCGGACCTGCGGTCCTGCGCGGTGACCACGAACTCGACCGTGGTCGCCCAGTGCGAGTCGAAGACGACGACCGTGTCGTAGTCGGCGGTCTCGAAGACCTCTTCCCGCAGGCGGTGCAGGCCGGGGACGATGCTGATCTCCTTGCCCTCGTTGAGCTCCTTGCGGACCTCGGGCGGCAGCATGATCGTGGGGGCGTGCGCGAGCATGCCCGCGCCGACGATCTCACCCATTCCAGCCTCCTGGTGCGAAGACGACGTTCTTCACGTCGCAGTAGAAGTCGAAGCTCCAGTTGCCGCCTTCGCGGCCGACGCCTGACTGGCGCGCGCCGCCGAAGGGCGCCCGGAGGTCTCTGACGAAGAAGCAGTTGACCCAGACGGTGCCGGCGACCAGGCGTTCGGTGACGCGCTCGGCCCGTTCGGGCGAGCCTGTGACCAGGGTCGCGGCCAGGCCGAACTTCGTGGAGTTGGCCAGCTGGACAGCCTCCTGCTCGGTGCGGAACGTCTGGAGCGTGAGGACGGGCCCGAAGACCTCCTCGTTGACGATCTCGCTGTCGGCGGCGGCGCCGGTGAACAGCGTCGGGCGGTAATAGAGCCCGCCCAGGTCGGTGTTGGGTGCGCCGCCGATCAGCGCGGTCGCGCCGGCCTCCCCGGCTCGCCGGACGAAGCCGTCGATCCGGTCGAGGTGCTCGCGGTGGATCTGCGGGCCGAGGTCCGTCGCCAGGTCGCGCGGGTCGCCCTGGCGCAGCCTGGCGGCCCTGGCGACGAACCGCTCGGTGAACTCGGCGGCGACGCCCTCCTCGACGAGCAGCCGGGTGCCGGCCAGGCAGACCTGGCCGGCGTTGTCGTACTGCTCCACGGCGAGGTTCACGGCCAGGTCGAGGTCGCCGTCGGCGAAGACGACGAGCGGTGACTTGCCGCCGAGTTCGAGCGAGAGCGGGGTGAGGTTGGCGGCGGCGGCGCGGGCGATGTGCCGCGCGGTCGGCACGGAGCCGGTGAAGCTGATCCGGCGCACCTCCGGGTCGGCGACCAGCGCCGCCCCGGCCTCCTCGCCGTAGCCCTGCACCACGTTGAAGACGCCGTCGGGCAGGCCGGCCTCGGCGGTGATGTCGGCCAGCAGCGAGGCGGTCAGCGGTGACCACTCGGCCGGCTTGAGCACGACGGTGTCGCCCGCGGCGAGCGCCGGGGCGATCTTCCAGGTGGCCAGCAGGAGAGGGGCGTTCCACGGGGTGATCAGCGCGCAGACCCCGGCGGGGTCCCACGAGACGTGGTTGCGGTGCCCCCTCGTCTCGAAGTCGTCGTGGTCCAGTTCGAGCAGCCAGTCGGCGAAGAACCGGAAGTTGTGCGCCGCCCGGGGCATCACACCGCGCAGGTGCGAGCGGAGCAGGGCGCCGTTGTCCGTGGTCTCCACGATGGCGAGCTGCTCCAGCCGCTTCTCCACGCCGTCGGCGATGGCGTGGAGAAGGCGCGCGCGCTCCTCACGGCTCGTGCGGGCCCAGGCGGGGAACGCCTTCGCCGCGGCGCGCACGGCCCTGGCCGCCTCGTCGGCGCCGCCGCGGGCGACCCGCGCGATCACCCGCTCGTCGATCGGTGACACGTCGTCGAACGTGGCCGGTGACGCCACGCGCTCGCCACCGATCCAGTGTCCCTCGTGGACCTGGACATCTCCGACAGTGGCCATCCACTCCTCCAAATCGTTTGGCTCCAAACAATTTAGAGGCCCCCCTCCCGGCGAGTCAATATGCCACTATCGTTTGGAGGCAAACGAGCTTGAGGAGTCTGGATGTCCGATCGCCGGCCGATCATCGCGATCCCCTCGCGGTTCGCCGCCACCACCTCCGCCCTTCGCTACGCCGCCGTGGTCACCGCGCGGGCGCTCGCCGACGCCGTCTACCGCGCCGGAGGTGAGCCGTTCCTGATGCATCCGGTGGGGCCGGACGCCGCCGCCCGGCTGGCCGTCGCCGACGGGCTGCTGCTACCCGGCGGCGGCGACCTCGCCCCCTCCTCGTACGGGGAGAGCCGGGAACACGCGAGCGTCTACGACGTGGACGCCGAGCAGGACGCCTTCGACTTCGCGGCGGCGCGGCACGCCCTGGACGCGGGACTGCCGACGCTGGCGATCTGCCGGGGGCTCCAGGTGGTCAACGTGGTGCTGGGCGGGCGGCTGCGCCAGCACATGGAGCCCGGCCACCGCCACGTCGTCCACCAGGTACGGGTGCGGCGGGGGTCGCTGCTGGCGCACGTGGCCGGCGGGGAGAAGATCGAGGCGTCCTGCTACCACCACCAGTGCGTGTCGTCGCTCGGGGCCGGCCTGGTGGCCACGGCCTACGCGGAGGACGGAACGGTCGAGGCGGCCGAACCGGCCGCGCCGGCGGGTGGAAGCTGGCTGCTCGGGGTCCAGTGGCACCCGGAGGACACCGCGGTGACCGACCCCGCCAACCAGCGCCTCTTCGACGCCCTCGTCGCCGCCGCCCGGCGCTGATCGGAGCGGGCGCCGGGAGTCAGCTCGACCGGCGGCGGCCGCCCGGGCGCGGCGGGACGGGCTCGTCGCCGAGCAGGTCGCCGCGGCGCTCCTCGCCCTTCTCCTCCAGATGGGTGACGATGCGGCGCAACGTGTCGGCCAGCTGGAGCGCCTCCCCGGGCGCCAGCTCCTCCACCACGAACGCCTCCTCGCCGTTGAAGGCGGGGAAGAGTCGTTCCATCAGCGACAGCCCCTCGGGGGTCAGCTTCAGCAGCGCGCGCCTGCCGTCGTCGGGGTGCTGGCGGCGTTCGACGAGATCGCGGGACTCAAGGGTCTTGATGATGCCCGTGAGCGTGCCCTTCGAGATGCCCGCCTCGGAGGCGGCGTGCCGGGTCTCGATCTCCTCCCAGATCCACACCACCCACAGGACGACGAACGCGCTCCAGGTGAGGCCGGCCGGGCGCAGCGCCGAATTCTCCAGGTGCTGCCGGACGGCGCTGGCCGCTCGGTGGATGTTGGAGACCGCCGCGAGGGCGTCATGCCGCACGGCGATGTCGCCCAACCGGCGTTTGACCGCCTCCTCGGTTTCCGACAGCGAGTAGTGCGCGGGCACGCCGGCTCCCTTCGAGTCAACTCTTACGTCAACTTCATTTGTACACGTACGATCCACGCCGAACAGCAGGTCGCAAGGATGTGGTGCGGGAGAGCGACTGCGGCGGCGCCTCCGCCCGCCGGGTGGAGACCGATGGAGGCCGGCCATGACCGCCGGCCGGCCTCCATCGCTCATGGCCGGATCACCGCTCGCCTGGCTCCGTGAGGGCGCCCGAGGTGCCGGACTCCAGCAGCGTGCCCCCGTTCCAGGTGGTGCCGACCTGGCGGTGGTAGCCGCCGATGACTTCGTCCACGGTCAGCCCGGCCAGTTCCTCGGTAGGCGCCTCGAACAGCTCGATCTCGGCGTCGCCGGCCCAGGGCTGACCGCCCTCGAACGACGCGCCGGAGGTGGCGATGAGCTCGTCCAGGGCCGGCCCCTTGCCGGGCTCGATGGACGGCAGCCAGCGGTGGTGGGCCATCGGGTGGCCGTTGACGAAGCCGTTGGCCTCGCTCGGCTCGCGGAGCCGTACGACGGCCTGGGCGAGTCTCCGGTCGGCCGCGGCCAGCGTGGCGCCGAAGACGCCGCCGGCGCCCAGACGGGGGGCGGCCAAGCCGTACGGGTGCGGGCGGGTCAGGTGGATGGAGCCGAGCTTCTTCGGGTAGCCCTGGTGCGTGCCGCGGGCGATGGCGAAGTCCTTGTCCACCCAGATGTAGACGCATCGCGAGTAGGTCTGCCCCCGGTAGGAGCAGCGCACCACCACGAAACACTCCTTGTACTGGGAGCGAACCGGGTCGAGCAGCTCCTCCCGGCCGCCGGAGCACGACTGCCAGTCCGCCCAGATCACCGCGACCGCGCCGGGATCCTCGTCGGCGAGCCCGAGCGGCTCGGGCAGCAACTCGGCCACCCTGGCGGGATCGGTGCGGTACTCCACGGTGAGGAGGTCGCCGGAGTAGTGCCACGGCGGGTGGGGGATCAGCGAGGAACGGCCGGTCGCCGTCTTGGGCGTGAAGAATCCGCGTACGGCAGCCATGGCGCCTCCTGGTCTGCGAGAAATTCATTTGGATCCATACGATATGCGCTGAGCTGCGGCTTGTCACGGCGGGAGCCGGATGTGTTGATTCCACGAAAGTCTTGTCGTACAGCGGTTCGCGGCGTATTGTTTGCGCCCAAACGAACATGCCGCCATTCTGGCGTGCCCGTCCCGAGGGAGCCCTCTTGAGCACGGAACGAGCCGTCCAGCGCCTGTCCGAACAGGGCATCGACATAGTCCGCATCGGCTACTCCGATCTCATCGGAACCGAGCGGGGCAAGGATGTGCTCGTCGAGCGGCTGGGCGACGTGGTGGAGAGCGGGCTCGCCTTCTGCCAGGCGGTCTACTACACCTCGCCGCAGGGCGACGTCGTCCCGGTGCCCGGCGGCATCGACAGAGGGCTGCCCGACGTCACCATCAGGCCCGATCTGTCCACGCTGGTGCCGCTGCCGTGGGAGCCGGGCGTGGCGAGCTGCCTCGGTGACGCGTTCGACCCGGTCGGTGACAAGCCCTTCCCGGAGTCCCCGCGCGAGGTGATGCGCGCCGCGGCCGCCCGGCTGGGCGAGCTGGGATTAACCGCCCTGGTCGGCCCGGAGCTGGAGTACTTCCTGCTCGAACCCGACGGGGCGGGCGGCTGGCGCCGTTACGACGACGCGCCGGGCAACGTCTACGTGGCGGGCACCAGGGGCGACCGGGGGTCCCACGTGCTCCGCGCCCTGCGGATGCTGCGCCAGATGGACATCGGCGCCACCATGGGCAACCACGAGTTCTCCGGCGGGCAGTTCGAGATCAACCTGCACCACTCCGAGGCCGTGAACGCCGCCGACCGGGCCTTCCGCTTCAAGTCGGCGATCAAGGAGCTGGCCCGCCAGGACGGGCTGATGGCCACCTTCATGGCCAAGCCGTTCAACGACGAGGGCGGCTCCGGGTTCCACGTGCACCTCTCGTGCGACGATGCCGACGGCCGCAACGTCTTCGACGACCCCGACGGGGCGTACGGGCTGTCCGAGACCGCGCGGCACGCCATCGGTGGCGTCCTCGCGCACGCGCCCGCCCTCGCCGCGCTGCTCAACCCCACCATCAACTCCTACAAGAGGTTCGGCCCCGACACGCTGGCCCCATGGCTGATCGACTGGGGACTCGACAACCGCAGCGCGATGCTCCGCGTGCCGCCGGAGCGCGGCGCGGGCAGCCGCATGGAGCTGCGGCTCGGCGACGCCACGGCCAACCCCTACCTCGGCATCTCGGGCCTGCTCGCCGCCGTCTACCTGGGCGTCAGGGACCGGATCGACCCGCCCGCGCCCTTGGAGGGTTACGGCTACGACACCTCCAGGTCGCCCCTGCTTCCCATGTCGCTGCCGGTCGCGCTCGACGCGCTCGACGGCGACACCGCGCTCGCCGAGGTGCTCGGCAAGGAGTTCGTCAGCAGCTTCCTCGCCTACAAACGCAATGAAGTCGAACGGTTCTCCCAGTTCGTGACCGACTGGGAGTTCCGCGAGTACGCCTACCACCTGTAGTTCACGCACATCCTCGGAGGGACCCCCATGCGCCTGGAAGACGTCGACCTGGCGGACAACGACAAATTCCTTGACGGCGAGACCCCGTGGCGCATGTTCGACGTGCTCCGCTCGGAGGCGCCCGTCCACTGGCAGGAGGAGGAGCACGGCAGCGGTTTCTGGTCCGTGACCAGACACGAGGACATCGTGCGGGTCGACCGCGACGCCGAGACCTTCACCTCCTCGAAGTTCGTCAACCTCGAGGAGGTCGACGAGCGGCAGGCCACCATCAGGCGATCACTGCTGGAGACTGACGGTCCTCGCCACGGCGTGCTGCGCCGCATCCTGCAGCGCCAGTTCACCGCCAGGGCCATCGCGGGCTACGAGGTCTTCCTGCGCGGCCTGACCGCGCGCACCCTGGACGCGGCCCTGGCCAAGGGCACGTTCGACTTCGTGAAGGAGGTCTCGGCCGACTTCCCCATCAACGTGCTGGCCAAGATGCTCGACGTGCCCGAGAGCGACACGCAACAGCTCATCGACTGGGGCAACCGGATCATCGGCAACACCGACCCCGAGTACGCCGACGTGCTGATCCACAGCGAGGAGAGCGAGAAGTACCGCGACCTGCCCTTCCGCAGCCCCGCCTCGCTGGAGGTCTTCGAGTACGGCCGCGACCTGGCCCGCCGGCGGCGCGGCGGCGACGGCGCCGACCTGGTGAGCAAGCTGGTCAACGAGCCCACGGCCGACGGCGTGCCGCTCTCACCGACCGACTTCGACAACTACTTCCTGCTGCTCGTCGTGGCCGGCAACGAGACCACTCGGCACGCCATCACCCACACGATGCGCGCGCTGATCGAGCACCCCGAGCAGGCGGACAAGCTGCGGGCCGATCCCGGCCTGATGCCGGTCGCGGTCGAGGAGTTCTTGCGGTGGGGACCTCCGGTCTACCACTTCCGCCGTACGGCGACGCGCGATGTGGAGCTGCGCGACCGCAAGATCGCCGAGGGGGACAAGGTCGTCATGTGGTTCGCCTCCGGCAACCGCGACGAGAGGGTCTTCGACTCGCCCTACAGCTTCGACGTGACCCGGCCGGACAACGACCACCTCACGTTCGGCAAGGGCAGTCCGCACTTCTGCCTGGGCAACGCGCTCGCCCGGCTGGAGATCCGGATCATGTTCGAGGAACTGCTGCCCCGGCTGGCCGACATCCGGTTCGCGGGGGACATCAGACGGGTCCGGTCCACCTTCGTCAACGGCGTCAAGGAGCTTCCGGTCACGGTCACGCTCGCCTGACCTGCCGCGTTCCACGGCCGTATTCCGGCAATATCGCCGCGAACGTGAAAGAAAACCGCCTGCCATGGGCATAACACTCCTGATGAGAAGTATTCGGATCGCCGGGATCGTGGGCGGGCTCCTGCTGGCAGGCGGCGCCGCCCCGGCGTTCGCGCAGTCTGTGCCGGGGCACGAGCCCGCGGTCGCCGGGCAGTGCTCGGCGGCCCGCCTCCGGGTGGACCTGGGCCGGGTGGACTCCGGCGCGGGCAACCGCTACGCGCCACTGGAGTTCACCAACCGGTCGGAGACCGCCTGCACCCTGTACGGACGTCCTGAGCTCGTCCTGCTCTCCGCGCAGGGCGCCGCTCTGTCCCTGCCGGTGAGCGCGGCCGACGGGCCGTCACCCGTCGTCACGCTCCAGCCGGGCGACACGGCCGGCGCGGTCCTGCACTGGACGGTCGTCGAGACCGACTGCGTCACGCCGACCGCCCTCCAGGTCACCCCACCGGGCGGCGGGCCGGCCAGCACGATCGCCTTCGCGGAGGAGCGGGTCTGCCACATCGACGTCACCCCCGTCGCCTAGGGCGTGCTCCCCGCCGGCGCCCGTCCCCTGGGGGCGTGCTTCCTGGTCACGCTCGTCGCCTGGAGGTGTCAGCGGGTCACTCCGTCGGCGGAGCCGTGCAGGAGCCGCAGGTCGGCCCGGCGGGGCAGGCTCTCCCAGTCGCCCTGCGAGGTGACGGCGAACGCCCCGGCGGCGCAGGCCGTCCGCAGCCGCTGGTCGGGTGACGCGCCGGCCAGCCAGTCGGCCAGCCACCCGGCCGCGAAGGCGTCCCCGGCCCCCACGGGGTCGACCTCGGTCACCTGGTACGGCTCCGCGTGCCGGATCTCGCCGTCGGACAACTCCATGGCGCCCTTGGCGCCGAACTTGACCAGGACGTGCCGTGGCCCCAGCGCGGCCAGCGCCTTGGCCAGGTCGGCGGCTCCGTCGGCGTCGGCGATCAGGCGGCCCTCGGCCTCGGTGGCGAACAGCACGTCCACGTCGCCGACCGTCTCGCGCAGCCACGCACCGGCCTCGCCGGGCGACCACAGCCGTCCCCGGTAGTTGATGTCGAGCGACACGGGCACCCCGGCGCCCCGCGCCTCGGTGATCGCGTGCCGTACCGCCTCGCGGGCCGAAACCGACAGGGCGGGCGTGATCGCCGAGACGTGCAGCATCCGGGCGGACCTGATGAGATCGAGGTCGAGGTCGCCAGGGGACAGGCGGGAGCCGGCGCTGTCCTTGCGGTAGTAGCTGACGTCGATCAGGTCGGCGGTGCGCCGGCCCTTGATCATCAGGCCGGTCGGCGCCCCGGGATCGGCGATCGCGTGGGTCAGCACCCCCTCGCCCATGAGCGTGGCCCGGATCAGGTCGCCGAACTCGTCGGCGCCGACGCGGCCGATCCAGGCGGTGTCGTGGCCGAGGCGGGCGACGCCGATCGCCACGTTGGACTCGGCGCCGCCGATGCCCAGGTCGAAGTCACGGGCGAACCGCATCGGGCCGGTACGGCGGGCCGTGAACAGCGCCATGGTCTCGCCGAAGGTCACCAGGTCGGTCATCGAGTCGTGCTCAGCTTTCTCAAGACGCGCGATCCCTGGTCATCCGCGCCCAGCGCCCTCACCCGCGCGGTAAGGCCCAGACGAGGGCGGCTGTGACCACGGCACCAGCGCGGTGGATGTGGCGATCATTCCCTCGTTGTCACCATATCGTCGTCGAGCACGCGCTCTCAGGCATGCCCGTGCCCGCGAGCGGCTCCTGACGTCGATGGCGGCCCGGGTGGTGTCACGTGGCGGAGGGGCCGTGGGAGACGGCGACGTCGTGGGTGTCGCCGGGGGCCAGGAAGGACAGCAGGCGCAGGGCCTCCTCCCGCACCTCGTCCAGCGGGGCGATCGGCTCCCACTGGTGAATGGTGAGCGTCGAGGTGCCCTTGGCGCGCCGCACGGTCCAGTCACCGGCGGTGAAGCCGTCGACCAGGATGAGGCGCGGCATCACGTTGGTGCCCATGAACCCGCTCATGGCGGCGAACCCGGTCTCGGTGATCACTCTCGACCTCTCCGCATATGAAAGGAAGAGGTTGTCGAAGTCGTACATCAATCGGACGGGCGCTGGCGTTTCCTCGGAAGGCCGTGGAGCGTCTGGCAAGTCGTGGTAAGTGCGGCCGTCCTCGTCCCGGAACCGTGCCAGCGCCAACCCCTCCACCACCTCGGCCAGCCGCGTCAGCCCCGACCAAATCTGCACGTCCTTGACCGTCGCGGGACCGAACGCGGCCAGGTAACGCAGCACCAGCTCGGCGGCCGTCATGGCGGGTGCCGAGAACCCCAGCCACGAGTCCGCGGGAGCGTGCGCGATCGGCCCGCTGGTGCCCCAGAGCCCGCGAGGCGGCACCTGCACCAGCGGCACCAGCCACCGCACGCCCTGGCCCAGGGCGTGCGGATCGTTCGACGGCCACCGCTCGGCCAGCCGCCGCCCCAGCTCGGCGAACGTCAGAGGGCGTTCCTCCAGCAGCGCCCGTCCGAGTGCGGCGAGCTCGTCGAGATCGACGCCCGCCAGCCGCCGGCCGAACGTGGTGCGGGTCATCCGTTCGGTCACCACCTGCACCAGCGGCCGCATCGCCAGGCAGTCGCGTGCGCTCACCAGGTGGATGGTCGAGCGCTGCAACGCGATGCGGACGACCTCGCGCGAGGCCAGCAGGCCGGAGGCGTCGGACGCCTGGAAGCCCTCGATCCGGTTCCACAGCCCGGTGTACCAGGTGTGCGGGGTCTGCGCCTGCAGGCCGCCGAGGTGCTCGACCACGTCGCGCACGGGCCGGTCCGTGCGGCGTAGCAGCAGCTGCCTGTCCAGGGTGGCCCGGTTGAGGGCCCGGCGACTGATGAGGGGATCCATGCCGCACACCGTAGGGGCTATCGCGGAAGACTTTGTTCCGCGATGGTCACCCGCCGATCATGGCTGCTCCGGGGATCTGCCTCTCAGCGGCCACGCCGGGTAGCCGGGCGCCGCCTCGGAGGGCGGCCGTGGGGGCGGCTCGCCGGTCGTCGGCCCACGCGCGCAGCCGGGGCCAGGCGTGGACGAGCGCGGCACTGGCCGGGATGACCCGGTCGCCGTTCACGGCCACGAGTTTGCCCACCTCGGTCTGGGTGGGCGCGACCCGTACGCTCTCCCGTACGAGCAGGCCCGCGTCGGTGAGGCGGGCGAGGGTGCCGTGCTCGTCACCCGACACGGCGTCGCCGTCGAGCAGCCGCAGCAGCAGTCCCGGCGCCTCTTCCCGTTGCTTCGGCGTCAGCGATCTGTAGACCTCCTCCGCCACCTCGCCGAGCGAGCGCGGTCCCGCCAGGCCGCCGGGAGGCTCCAGCCGGGCCGTGGCGCAGCCCCGCGGCTCGGGGCCGCGCGGCGACCCGGCGGTGGCCGGTGGTTCGGGGGCGTCCGGCGGCTCGACCCAGAGCGGCAGGTCGGTGGCGGTGGGGCGGGCCGTGGCGTCCTTGGACAGGGCCCGGCCGACCAGCTCGCGCAAGCGGACGGGGAGCTCGTCCAGCTCGGGGTCCACGGCGAGCAGCCGGTGCATCACGCCGCCCGGGCTGTCACCGTGGAACGGGTCGCGGCCGGTCGCGGCGAAGAGCAGTACGGCGCCCCAGGCGAACACGTCGGCCGCCGGCCCCGCCCGCCGTCCGGTGACGACCTCGGGCGCCAGGTAGGTGCGGGTGCCGAGCGAGCCGGGCGCCGCCACGCCGAGGTCGATCAGGGTGGGCCCGCCGGGGGAGAGCAGCACGTTCTCGGGCCGCAGGTCGCGGTGGGCGATGCCGACCGCGTGCAGGGTGCGCAGCGCCGTGGCGAGCGCGCCGGCCAGCGCGTCCAGCTCCGTGCCCGTGTAGGGCCCGTGGACGGCGACCGCCTGCCGCAGGTCGGGCCCCTCGGCGAACTCGCTGACGATGTAGGGGACCGACCGGTCGACCCCGACGGCGACCACCCGGGCCAGGTGGTGTGGCGCCACCCGCCAGACGGCGTCGCCCAGTTGCTCGGTGACCTCGCCCCGGGGCACCTTGACCGCGAAGCGGCGGCCCTCGCCGTCGTAGGCGTCGTAGACCACGCCCCGGACGCCCGCGCCGAGCCGTCCCGCCAGCCAGTAGCCGCCGAGGCTCTCCGGGTCACCAGGCACCAAGCGCATCGTCACTGACGCTTAGATGCGCGAAACCGGCGATTGGTTGACGCCCGCCGCCGGGCCAGGGAAGACGCCCCACCGTCAGCTGGGGGAAGGTGCCTCACCGTCAGCCGGGAAAGTGCCCGCCATCGGGCCGGGGAAAGAACGTCACAGGCCCCCCGCGCGCCTCGGAGGACCCGTGCGTCATGATCATTATGCCAGGCTTTCCGATCTTGGCAGCCACTCGGTCCGCAGCACCGACATGGTCACCGAGTCGTGCCACTCGCCGTCCCACAGCAGCGCGTCGCGGCGCACGCCCTCCTCGACGAACCCCACCTTCTTGTAGACGTGCCTGGCCCGGTCGTTGAAGGCGTGCACGTCGAGGCTGATCCGGTGCAGCGGCGTCGTCGCGAAGGCGTGGCCGAGCACCAGCGTGATGGCCTCGGTGCCGTAGCCCTTGCCGAACACCCGCGCGCCGAGCAGCGCGATCCGCAGGTTGCAGGCCAGGTTGGCCGGGTCGAGCTCGTTGAGCACGATCTCGCCCACGTACGCGTCTCCGGCCGTGATCGCCAGGTCGAGGCGTTCGGGACGCCCGCCCCTCGTCAGGTACCACTGGCGTGCCGTGTCCCGGTCGAACTCCGCGTGCGAGCCGGTCAGCCGCCGCACCTCCGGGTCGGTGACCAGGTCGTACAGGCCCTCGGCGTGCTCGGGGCCGACCGGGACGAGCGTCACGCGCTCGCCCGCGAGAGTGGGTTTCTCAGCGAACATCCCTCCTGGCTATCAGCCGTGATCAGCCGCGGGCAATCCCATTTCGGCCAACACGGCCGCCGTGATCTCCTCGGGCGTCGTCACGCTCACGTCGAAGGTCAGGTCGGCCACCTCGCGGAAGTACGGCTCGCGCCGGGCCCGCACGGTCTCCGGGGGGAAGGCGGGCCGGTGGTCGCCGGTGCGCATCCGCTCGGCCAGCACCGCGTCGGGGGCGTCCAGCCACACCACCAGGGCGCCGCGCATGGCCTCGCGGACCCGCGGGTCCTCGACGGAACTCGCCGCGGCGGTGATCACCTTCGGTTCGCCGCGGAGCTCCACCAGCACGTGCTCCGCCTCGCGCTCGTGCAGGCTCACCGCCCCCTCGCCGGCCGCGATCTGCGCCGCCGTGGCGTCGTAACGAGCCCGGAGGAAGGGATCGCTGTCGCTCAACGGCCGGCCGAGAGCGTCGCTGATCAGGCGACCGGCTGTCGACTTGCCGGAGCCCATCAACCCGACCAGCACTACTGGTTTGTTTTTTGCCATGAGGAAAGAGGTTCCTTCTGTCAAGGAGGTAATCATGACCATCGCCGGAAGCATCATCCTCATCATGCTCGGCGCGATCCTCACCTGGGCCGTGGAGTTCGATCTCGCGGGTCTCGACATCAACGTGGTCGGGGTCATTCTGATGATCGGCGGCCTGGTCGGGCTGTTGTTCGGCCTGTACCGGATCAGCGTCACCCGCAGAGCCGTCGGCCCCATCGACGAGCCCGTCGTTCGCCACGAGCTCGTCGACGAGCCCGAGACGCGGCGCACCACGGTGTACGAGGAGCGCCGCCGCTACGACGAACCGCCGCTGTAGGAGGTGCAGCGTCATGCCAGCCCGCGAGGAACTGCCGTCGACCATCCGTCGTTCGCCGAAGAAGGCGCAGGACACCTGGATGAAGGCGCACGACTCCGCCGTCAAGACGTACGGCGAGGGCCGCCGCGCCCACATGACGGCCTTCTCCGCCCTGAAGCACACCTTCGAGAAGGTGGGTGACCACTGGGAGCCGAAGGCGCGCAAGGGCCCGTCCGACCAGGGCGCCCTCGACCGTTCCGGCAGGACGGCCGAGGGCGTCGACGCCAACGCCAACAAGGAGCTCCTGAGGCAGGTGGCGAGCAGGCTCGACATCCCCGGCCGGTCGAAGATGACCAAGCCGGAGCTGGTCGAAGCGATCAAGAAGGCCAACCGGCGGGCCGGCGCCAAGGCCCGCGGCTGACCCTGTCCGTTCAGCCGCCCGTTCACAGCAACCGCTTGACCGCCTCCGCAATCGCGTGGCGGTCAATGCGGGCGTCCGACAGCTGTTGCGCCGGGGTCGCGGATCCCGGCAGGTCCCGTACGGCCAGCTTCATCACTCTCGGCCCCAGTTCGCTGACGGCGTCGAGCACCGCGTCTCCGAGCCCGCCTTCCGGCCGGTGGTCCTCCACCGTGATGAGGTTGCCCGTGGTGGTCGCGGCCTCCGCGAGCGCGGCGGCGTCGACGGGCTTGATCGAGTAGAGGTCGATCACACCGACCTGGACACCCTGCCCGGCCAGCTCGTCGGCGGCCGCCAGGGCCTCGTGCACGGTCACTCCCGCGGTCACGATCGTGGCCCGGTCGGAGGGGGAGTGCCGCAGCACCCGGGAGCCTCCCACGGAGAAGCGCTCGCCCGGCGGGTAGATCACCGGCGTCTCGCCGCGGGTCGTCCTCAGGTAGGACACCCCGTCGAGGTCGGCCATCGCGGCCGTCAGAGCCGCCGCCTGGTTGGCGTCACACGGGTAGAGCACCGTGCTGCCGTGGACCGCGCGCATCATGGCCAGGTCCTCCAGCCCCATCTGGGACGGGCCGTCCTCGCCGATCGACACCCCGGCGTGCGAGCCGACCAGCCTGATCGACGCCCGGCTCACCGCGGCCATCCGGATGAAGTCGTGCGCCCGGGTCAGGAACGCCGCGAACGTCGCCGCGTACGGAATCCAGCCGCGCACCTGCAGGCCGATCGCCGCCGCGACCAGTTGCTGTTCGGCGATGTACATCTCGAAGAACCGCTCGGGGAACGCGGTGGCGAACTCCTGGGTCTTGGTGGAGTCGGCCACCTCCCCGTCCAGCGCCAGCACGTCGCCGCGGGCCGCGCCCACGGCGGCCAGCGCCTCGCCGTAGGCGGTCCGGGTCGCGACCCGCTCGCCGACCGCGTACTCCGGCAGGCTGAGCGAACCTCCCTCGAACCGGTACGGCTCGGCTCCCGCCTCCGGCCGGTGCACGTCGACGGTGATGTCGCGCGGGCCGCCCAGCGCGTCGATGGCCGCGTCGGGGTCCTTCAGCGCCTTGCCGTGCGCCCCCTCGCGGTTCTCGACCTCCAGGACGCCCTCGCCCTTGCGGGTCTTGGCCAGGATCACGGTCGGCCGCCTGCGGGTGTTGCGGGCGTCGCTCAGGGCGAAGTCGACCTGGCCCGGGTCGTGCCCGTCGATCTCGATCGTGTGCCAGCCGAACGCGCCGAACCTGCGGGCGTACGCGCCGGTGTCCCAGCCGTGCCGGGTCGGGCCACGCTGTCCCAGCCGGTTGACGTCCACGATCAACGTCAGGTTGGCCAGGCCCGCGTCGCCGGCGTGCTCGGCGGCCTCCCAGATCGACCCCTCGGCCAGCTCGCCGTCGCCGCACAGCACCCACACCCGGTACGGCAGCCGCTCCAGCCGCCCGGCCAGCGCGATGCCCACGCCGACCGGAAGACCCTGCCCCAGTGATCCGGTCGCCACGTCCACCCAGGGCAGCCTCGGGGTCGGATGCCCCTCCAGCGGGCTGCCCTGCTTCCTGAAGGAGAGCAGCTCCTCGTCGGTGAGCGCGCCCGCCGCCTTGTACAGCGAGTAGAGCAAGGGGGAGGCATGCCCCTTGGAGAAGATCAGGTGGTCGTTGGCGGGGTCCTCCGGCCGGGCGAAGTCGTAGTGGAGGTGACAGGTGAACAGCACGGCCATCAGGTCGGCGGCCGACATCGACGAGGTCGGGTGCCCGGACTCGGCCGCCGCGGAGCTGCGTACGGAGTCCACGCGCAACTGGGCGGCCAGGTCGGACAGATACTGAAGATCGCGTTCAGGCATGAGGTTCCTTCCGGGGGCGTCAGCCCGCGCGGCGAAGGGCAGCGAAGGCGCCCGCCAGCGCGCCGGCGCCGAGAGCGAGGAGGACGGGGCGGCGGTGCTGGGAGAGCCAGAGCTGCGGGCTTCGGCCGTGGGAGCGCTGGTCGAAGCTGCCGTGGGCGCCGTAGTCGCGCGTCTCGTCGGCCGGTTCCCAGAGGTTGGCCACGCCGGTGGGCGTCTGCTCGGTGGTCTGCTGCGAGTCCACGCCGGTGCGGGACAGGTAGCGGTCCAGCAGCGCCGGGGCGACGCGCTGGGCGAGCAGGGTGGCGGCGGTGGTGATGCCGACCCAGTACTCCTTGCGCTCCGGGTGCTCGGCCGCGTAGACGATGCCGTCGGCGGCCACCTCCGGCTGGTAGATGGGAGGCACCGGCTGAGGGTGCCGGCGCAGCTTGTTCAGCACCCAGTCGAACTGCGGGGTGTTGACCGCGGGCAGCTGGACCATGGTGATGTGGATCCCGCTCCGCTCGGCCAGCAGTTCCGTGCGCACCGACTCGGTGAAGCCCTTGACCGCGTGCTTGGCGCCGCAGTAGGCCGACTGCAGGGGGATGCCGCGCTGCGACAGGGCCGATCCGGTCTGCACGATCGTGCCCCTGCCGCGCGGGCGCATCAGGTCGAGGGCCACCCGGGTGCCCCAGACGTACCCGAGATAGGTGACGGCGGTGGTCCGCTCGTACTCCTCGGGCGAGATGTCGGTGAACTTGGCGAAGACCGAGGAGAAGGCGACGTTGATCCACACGTCGATGGGGCCCACCTCGGCCTCGACGCGTTCGGCCGCCTTGCGCAGCTGCTCGTAGTCCGCGACGTCCGCCTCGTAGACCTGGCCGCTCCCGCCCGCCACGCCCACGTCGACGGCGGCCGCGCCCAGGCCGGTCGTGCCCCGGGCGATCAGCGCGACCCTGGCGCCCTTCTCGCCGAGCAGGCGCACCACGGCCCGCCCGACACCGCCGCTCGCCCCGGTGACCACGACCACCTTGTCGCGGAGCCCGTCGTTGTGCTGAAGATCTTCCTGCTGCGGTCGCATGCCTTCTCTCAGCCTGCCTCTCCCACGTTGCGGTCCTTCTGGCGTCGTACGGCGAGCACGATGTCGACGATCGTGACCACGGCGGCCACGACGGCGATCACGGTGACCACGTAGGCCTGGGCGATGATGCCCAGCACACCGAAGGCGAAGGCGAAGACGAGGACGAAGGAGCCGACCCTGATGTGCACGACGTCGCGTGGCGTCGCCGGCACCATCGGTTTGCCGGATTCCGACCGCCCTTCCCATTGTTCACGGCGTTCCCAGTCGCTTTTCTCAGACATGGCGCACACCTGCCCGGACCGTTTGCCGTCTAACGTCCGGGGAAGCCGGGGCAAGGTGCCCGAGACCTGGGCTTCTTCCGCGGTGGCGGGGAGCCGTGGCGGGCTTCGGCCGGTAGGCGGCGTACGGCCCGGTGGAACGGGCGGCCATCGCCCTCGTACGCGCCGTTTGAGGCGTTCTTCCATGGGCATGCGGCGACTGGAAAGGGGAGTGCGATGGAAGCACCGCAGTACGTCGCGGCCCGGGTCCAGCAGGCGCTGGCCGAGGACACGCGTACACACGAGCTCGGCATCCACGTCGACATCAGGGGCGACCAGATGTTCCTGCGCGGCAAGGTGAGCGGTGCCGAGCAACGCGAACGGCTGGGGGCGGTGGCCCACGAGGCGGCGCCCGGCCTGAGGATGCACAACGAGATCAAGATCGTCGACTACGGCGAGCCGGGAGAGGATGAGCATCTTGACTGATCTGCGCATCGCGGCCGCGGGCGACCTCCATCTGGGCGAAGACGCCCGGGGCACCTACCGGGAACGACTCAAGGGCATCGAGGATCGCGCCGACGTGCTGATGCTCGCGGGTGACCTGACCAGGCACGGCACCCTGGAGGAGGGCAGGGTCGTGGCCGACGAGTTGCGCGACCTGCCGGTGCCCGCCGTCACCGTGCTCGGCAACCACGACTACCACTCCGACCTGCAGCACGAGATCGCCGCCGTGCTCCGTGACGCCGGGGTCATCGTGCTCGACGACGACGGCGTCGTGATCCAGTGCGGCGACTCCAAGCTGGGCGTGGTCGGCGGCAAGGGCTTCGGCGGCGGATTCGCCGGCAAGTGCGCGAGCGAGTTCGGCGAGCGCGAGATCAAGGACTTCGTCGGTCACACCCGGCAGATCGCCGACGCCTGGCAGGTGGCGCTCAAGGAGATGCAGGTGGACCGGCGCGTGGTGCTGTCGCACTACTCCCCCATCAAGGAGACGCTCGAAGGGGAGCCGCTGGAGATCTATCCCTTCCTCGGCAGCTACCTGCTGGCCGAGGCGGTCGACACCGCGGGCGCGGAGCTGATCCTGCACGGGCACGCCCACAAGGGCAGTGAGAAGGGGCTCACGCCCGGCGGCATCCGGGTGCGCAACGTCGCGCTGCCCGTGCTCGGCCGGGCCTACGCCGTCTACTGCCTCAACGGCGGTTAGCTCATTCACCCAGGGGCACGCCGGTCCGGCCGGAGCCGGGCCGGCTGCTCGCGTATACGAGCAGCCACCGGCTCCGGCACATAGCGGCCGTCGAACGGATGGGTCATGCCCTGCGACATAAGTACGAGGAACGCACGGCTCGACATGCCGGAAAATCCAGGCAGACCACTGGACCGGAATGGGGTCCCGGCCCAGTGGGAAGGCGGATGGGGCGCCCCGCGCCCCTAGACATTGAAGATGCTGACACCGCCGGGACCGACCAGGAAACCGATGACGATGAGGACGATTCCCCAGAGCAGGTCGCGCCGGGCCAGAATCACGTAGATGCCGGAGATGACGAGGATGACAGCGATGATCCATAGCAGAGTAGCCATGAGCCCGCTTCTGCCCTGAGCGCCAGACCTTTAACATTCTTTTCGGTTGCGGTCGTTTCTTCCCCTATGTCACAGGGCCTGTGGTCACTCGGTCGAGCGCATGAGCTTGGCGTACGCCAGTTGCAGCCAGTCGGAGGCGGCCACCGCGGTCATGGTGAGCCCGGCCAGACGGGTGAACCGGGGCGCGAAGACCAGCCCGGCGGCGTAGGCGGTGGCCGTCCACTGGGCCAGGCAGAACGGACAGGCCAGCAGCTCGCCCATCGCGTTGCGCGGCTCCTCCTTCAGCTCGGACGGCCCGCTGACGCCCTCGTACGTGGTGAACGGCGCGCGCAGCGGGCTCGTGACCGGGTCCTTGGCGATCAGCCGTGACACCTTGTGCGTGCAGGCCGCCATCAGCGCCAGGTCCATCAGCCCGACGCGCTCGGGTGCCCGCCGGCCGGTCAGCGCGGCGACGGCGACGCCCGTCGCGACCGCGCCGCCGTACACGCTGAGGATGCGGAGGTAGGACTTGAGCGGCCGGTCGTGCTCGCCCGCGTACTCCTGTTCGGTCTTCTCGAGGAAGTCATTCATGGGCACGCGCTACCCCTGTGCCGGGCGGCTACTCGGTCCCCGACCGGCGCGGCCGAAGACGTCTATCCGGCGATCGTAGGGGTAGCCCGCTCACATGGGCAGCCACAGTCACGCGGTCACCGACGCCATCCTCGACACCCTCAAGCGGGCGAGTTCGGGGCTGAAGGACGCCGGCGTGAAGTTCGCGCTGGCCGGTGGTTGCGCGGCCTACGCCAGGGGCGCGGCGCCCTCACTGCACGACGTCGACTTCGTCCTCACCGAGCACGACGTGCCCGCCGCCCTCGAAGCGCTGCGCGGGATGGGCTTCCAGACCGCCAAGCCGCCGGAGGACTGGCTGGTCAAGGCGTTCGACGAGGGCCGGCTGGTGGACCTGATCTTCCGGGTGTCCGACCGGCCGATCACCGACGAGCTGCTCGACCGGGCCGAGCCGATGAAGGCGTCGGCGGTGATCGTGCCCGTGCTGGAGGCGACCGACCTGGTCATCTCCTGGCTGCTGCCGCTGTCCGAGCACGCCTGCGACTACGGCGGCCTGCTGCCGCAGGTGCGGGCGCTGCGCGAGCAGGTCGACTGGACGCGGGTCGCCACGGTGACGGCCGACTCGCCGTACGCCGCCACGTTCCTCACCCTGCTCGAACGCCTTGGCGTGCTCGACACCCCGGTGCACCCCACGGGCGACCCCGCCTGGCCGTGACGGCCGTTAAGGTGTGATCATGCCGCGCTTTCTGATCTGCTCCCCGCCGCCCGCCCTGTAGCGGGCGGCATCTCCTGAATTTTCCGGATCTCTTCGATCCGGGGATGGTCGCTGCCCGCACGACGGGCCCACTTCCGACCACTCCATCCGGAGAGATCTGTCATGACCCCTGTTTCCGCGCGGCGGGGCGCGCTCTACGTGTCCGTGGCCGCGACCGCCTGGGGCACCGGCGGCGCCGCCGGGTCGCTGCTCTTCCAGTCCGGCGGGCTCGGCCCCGTCGGCGTCTCCCTCTGGCGCTACCTGCTCGGCGCCGCCTTCCTGCTCGCCCTGACCCGCCTCACGGGCGGCCGGTTCGACCGGCTCAGCCCTCGGGTCGTCGTCGTGGGCGCGGGCATGGCCGTCTACCAGACGGCCTACTTCGCCTCGATCGCCGAGTCCGGCGTGGCGGTCGCGACCGTGGTGACGATGGGAGCCACTCCCGTCTTCACCGCCCTCGGCGGCCGGATCCTGCTGCGTGAGCGGCTCGGCCGTGTCGGGCTCACCGCCCTGGCGGCCGCGCTCGCCGGGCTGGCGCTGCTCACCGGGGAGTCCGCGGTGGAAGGCGGCGGCGGTCTCGCCGGGATCGCGTTCGCGCTGCTGTCGGCCGCCGGCTACGCCGGAGTGACGGTGTTCTCGCGGCGTCACCAGGACGACCCCCAGGGCACGGCCGTGGGCGGGTTCCTCGTCGGCGCGATCTGCCTGGCGCCGTTCGCGCTGGCCGACGGGGTGCTGCCGGAGCTCAGCCTGCCGTCGGTGGCACTGCTGCTCTATCTCGGGGCGGTGCCGACCGCGCTGGCGTACGGGCTGTTCTTCCGCGCGCTGACCGCGCTCGACGCCACCACCGTGTCGATCATCTCGCTGGTCGAGGCGGTGGGCGCGGCCGTGCTGGGCGTGGTGCTGTTCGGCGAGCGGCTCACGCCTCTCGCCTGGGGCGGGTGCGCGTTGCTGCTGGCCGCCGTGGTGGTGCTCACCACGAGGGCCGGCTCCACGGCCGGCCAGGAGTGAGCGGACCGCCCGGGTAGCGGAGCGGAGTGACGGTGCAGGCCGTCTCATGGGTTAGGGTCCGGTACGGCGACGCATGTCGTACCGTCGCTCCGCTCCTGACTCCGTCCAGACCTCATGCATAGGGGCATAAGGGGAACGGTGCCGACCAAGTGTGCGTTGGAGGGACTGTGGCGTCGATTTCCGGAATCTTCAGAAATCTCCTGGATCGTCCAGGGGGCGTGAGTCTGAGCCCGTACAAGAAGGTCGTCAAGGCCGCCGGTGACCGGGCCGACCGGATCGGGAAGCTCGACGAGCTGCCACAGCCCTCGATGGACGACCTGGCCGAGTTCTGCGCCGTCGCCCGCGAGGCCGCCGACCGCACCCTCGGGCTGCGGCCGTACGACGCGCAGGTGCTGGGCACGCTCGCCCTGCTCGACGGCAAGGTGGCCGAGATGGCCACCGGCGAGGGCAAGACGCTGTCCGGCGCGATGGCCGCGGCCGGCTACGCGCTCCAGGGCAAGCGCGTGCACGTGATGTCCGTCAACGACTACCTCGCCAGGCGCGACGCGGAGTGGATGGCGCCGTTCTACGAGGCGATGGGCGTCACGGTCGGCTGGATCGGCCAGAGCTCCACACCGGACGAGCGGCGCGAGGCGTACGCGAAGGACGTCACCTACGGGCCCGTCAGCGAGATCGGCTTCGACGTGCTGCGCGACCGGCTCCGCACTGACGCGAGCGAGCTGATCGTGCCCGCGCCCGAGGTGGCGCTGATCGACGAGGCCGACTCGGTGCTGGTCGACGAGGCCCGGGTGCCGCTGGTCATGGCCGGCGCGTCCGACGCCGGCAGCGCGGTGCCGGAGATGGCCCTCCTGGCCCGGCAGCTGGTCAGGGGCTACCACTACGAGGTCGACGACCAGGCCCGCAACGTCTACCTGACCCCCAAGGGCGCCGACACGGTCGAGAACCTGCTCGGCGTCGAGCTCTACGACGAGCACGAGCCGGGCGTCCTGATCGAGCTCAACCTGGCCTTGCACGCTCACGCGCTGCTCACCCGCGACGTCGACTACATCGTGCGCGACGGCAGGGTGCAGCTGATCAACCCCTCGCGTGGCCGGGTGGCGCTCCTGCAGCGCTGGCCCGACGGTCTGCAGGCGGCCGTGGAGGCCAAGGAGACGCTGGCGCCCAGTGAGAAGGGCGAGATCCTCGACTCCATCACCGTGCAGGGCCTGATCCGCCGCTATCCGCAGATCTCCGGCATGACCGGCACAGCGGTCGCGGTCAGCGAGCAGCTCGGCGAGTTCTACGGGCTGAAGGTCGCGGTGATCCCGTCCAACCGCCCGTGCGTCCGCAAGGACGAGCCGGACCGCATCTACCCGACCGCGCCCGAGAAGGACGCCGCGCTGGTCGAGGAGATCCAGGCGGCCCACGCCACCGGCCGGCCCATCCTCATCGGCACACTCGACGTGGCCGAGTCGGAGAACCTCGCCCTGCTGCTGCAGCGGCGTGGCCTGGAGCCGGTCGTGCTCAACGCGAAGAACGACGCCGAGGAGGCGGCGATCATCGCCAGGGCGGGCGAGCGCGACGCCATCACCGTCTCCACCCAGATGGCCGGGCGCGGCACCGACATCCGCCTCGGCGACGGCGTGCCCGAGCTGGGCGGCCTGTACGTGATCGGCTCCGGCCGCCACGCCAGCAGCCGCCTCGACGACCAGTTGCGCGGCCGGGCGGGCCGGCAGGGCGACCCAGGCGGCTCGGTGTTCTTCGTCAGCATGCAGGACGAGCTGATCACGCAGTTCGTCTCCGACGAGCGCCCGCCCGCGGCGGACTCCGACGGCCTGGTGCGCCACCGCCGCGGCACCTACCTGGTGGGCCACGCCCAGCGCATCGCCGAGGGCGTGCACCTGCAGATCCACCGCAACACCTGGCGCTACACCCGGCTGCTGGAGCACCAGCGCGAGCTCATCCTGGAGTGGCGCGACAAGGTCCTGCACAGCGACGCGGCCGCCCGCGCCCTGGCCGAGAAGGACCCCGAGCGCTGGGAGTCGATGCCCGCCGACACCCGTGAGGAGACGGCCCGGCAGATCGTGCTGCACGCGATCGACCGGTGCTGGACCGAGCACCTGGCCTTCCTCACCGACCTGCGCGAGGGCATCCACCTGCGTGCGCTCGGCCGGATGAGCCCGATCGACGAGTTCCACCGCGAGGCCGTGGCCGAGTACAAGTCGCTGCTGGGCGAGGTCGAGCGGCGCTCGCTGGAGTCGTTCGAGGCGCCCGAGCCCGACCTCAAGCGGCCCACCGCGACGTGGACCTACCTGGTGCAGGACAACCCGTTCGGCACCGAGTGGGACCGCATCCTCAAGCGGGTGTCCTCGCCCGCGCGCAAGAGCTGATCCTCCGTACCTGACAGAGGATGGCAGGTACGACTGGGAGCCTCGAAGCATGACAACGAAAGCGAAGCTCCTGGCCGTCAGCCTTGACTGCGCGGAGCCCAAGAAGCTGGCCGAGTTCTACCACCAGGTGACCGGCCTGGACATCCAGTACTCCGAGGACGAGTACGCCGCGGTGGGCGACGGCACCACCGCCATCTACTTCGGCCGGGTCCCCGACCGCAGGCCGGCGGCGTGGCCGGGGCCGGACAAGCAGTTCCACCTGGACTTCCGGGTGCCGGATGTGGAGCGGGCCGTCGAGGAGTACATCGCGCTGGGCGCCACCAGGCCCGAGTTCCAGCCGGGTATCACCGATGACGGCGTGGGCTGGATCGTCCTCCAGGATCCTGAGGGGCATCTCTTCTGCGTCTGTCCAGAGAAATAGTGACGGCGGCGACGGCGGACGAAGAGGCAAGGATTGGCCTAAAGGGTGATTCCAGCGGTCGGCCCGGGATCTAAGCTGGAGCAATGCTCTTGACGGGATCTTCGCGCCTTCGCGGGCGCGCATGAGCTGGGCCGGGCTGCTCATCGCCCTGGCCGGCGCCCTCGGATACGCGCTCGGCGCGGCACTGCAGCAGTACGAAGCAGTGGTGGAGGGCGCCTCGCTCAAGTTGGTGAGGCGCCCTCGCTGGTGGATCGGCGGGATCATCGGGTTCACCGGTGCCTGCCTGCACGCGGTGGCGCTGAGCCTCGCGCCGCTGGTCGTGGTCCAGCCGATCAGCGTGGCCACGCTGGTGTTCGCGGTGCCGCTGGCCGCGTTCATGTACGGGCGCAGACCGTACAAGGGGGAGATCTTCGGCTCCATCGCGGTGGCCGTCGGGCTGCTCTGGCTGATGATGCTGGTTCCCACCCACAACGTCACGCCCCGGCTGAGCAGCGGCGCCGCGATCGCGTTCATCGCGGTGATCGGCGTGGTGGTGCTCATCACGCAGCTGGCCGCGAGCCGGACACGCGGTCCCGCCCGGGCCCTGCTGCTGTCCGTGGCGGCGGGGGCCGTGACCGCCAGCGTGTCCACGTTCGTCCGGGTGGTCGGCGGGGGGCTGGAGGGCGACCTGGGGCGGTTGCTGCACTGGTTCACCCTGGCCGTGCCGGTGCTGCTGATCGCCGCCGTGGTGCTGCTGCAGCGGTCCTACGCGGTCGGCTACTTCGGCATCGCCTACGCCGGCGTGCAGGTGATCGACCCCGTCACCTCGGTGCTGGCCGGGGTGATCCTGCTCGGCGAGCCGCTGCCGACGAGTCCCGCGACAGCCATCCCCGCCCTGCTCGCGGCCGCGCTGACCATCGGCGGCACGATCACGCTCGGGCGGCTGGCCCCTGACCACTCGAAGCCGGCGCCGGTGGAGTCCAGTCCAGCACCCCGTCGAATGAACGCAACATCAGATCTGGGCTGAGCCGCCCGGCCAGCGACATCGCCAGGTCGCGAAGCCGCACCACGGCGGGGGCGCGCGTCTTGGTCGCCCGGCAGATGGTCATGCTGCGGCGCACGATATCGGTGGTGCGGCGCAGCCGGGCGGCCGTGTAGCCGGCGAGGTCGCCCCCGGCCACATGGGCGAGCACGACCGCGTCCTCGATCGCCTGACAGGCGCCCTGGCCCAGGTTGGGCGTCATCGGATGGGCCGCGTCGCCGAGCAGCGCCACCCGGCCCCGATGGAGGGCGGGCAGCGGGCGGTCGAGGTAGTGGACGTCGTTGCGGAGGATCCGCGCGGGGTCCACCGCGCGCAGCAGCTCCGGGATCGGCTCGTGCCACCCGCCGAACCTGCGTAGCAGCTCCTCGCGCTCGTCGGCGGGTGCGGCCCCGGCCGGCGCCTGGTCGGTCGCGTAGAAGTAGACGAGGTCGCGGGCCAGTTGATGGACGCCGAACACCAGCCCCCTGCCCCACGTCTCCGTGCTCCGCACCACGGGGCCCGAGCTCGGCACGAGCCCGCGCCACGCGGTCACCCCCGAGTAGACCGGCCCGGGATGCTCCGGAAAGAGCGCGCTCCTGGTGGCCGAGTGGATGCCGTCGGCCGCCACGACCAGGTCGGCCCGCAGGTCGCCCGCGCCGGTGTGGACGGTACCGGTGACGGGGTCGACACCGGTGACCGTGGTGCCCAGCCGCAGGCGCTGCTCGCCCAGGGCGTCGGCGAGGACCTCCGCGAGCGTGGCCCGCAACATGACGACCACCGAGTCGCCGTATCGCTCGCGCGCCCGCCCCTCGCTGGTGCGCATCAGCCACCGGCCGTCGGGCCGGCATATCCCGGCCTCCCCCTGCAACCTCGACAGCTCGCGGATCCGGTCGCCCAGTCCCAGCGTGTCGAGGGCGCGCAGCGCGTTGACCGCGATGGCCAGGCCCGAGCCGACCTGGTCCAGGTGCTTCGCCCGCTCCAGTACGGTCACGTCCCAGCCCCGCTCGCGCAGCGCGATCCCAGCGGTCAACCCGCCGACGCCCCCGCCGATCACCACGGCATTCGGCATGCTCCGCCTCCTTCACTACGTCTGTAGTCTCAGCGTACTACGCCTGTAGTGAGGTCTTACTACCGGTGTAGTATCGGTGCCCGTGAAGCGCTCTGACCAGGTCGCGGAGGCCGCCATCAGCCTGCTGGCCGAGCGAGGCATGCGCGGGCTCACCCACCGCGCCGTGGACGAGGCCGCCGGCCTGCCGCCGGGGTCGACCTCCAACCTGGCCCGCACCCGCGCCGCCCTCCTGGAGCTGACGCTGTCACGCCTGACGGAGCTGGAAGAGGAGGCTCTGGCCCCGCTCCTCGCGTCCGGTCCGCCCGCACGGCCGGCCGGGCAGGCCGGGCAGGCCGGGGACCGGTCCGGCGACCTGCCGGAGCTGCTGGCCGAGGCGCTGCACACGCAGTTGCGCGACCCGCGGCGCACGCTGGCCCGATACGAGCTCGCTCTGGAGGCCACCCGGCGGCCCGAGCTGCGCGTGATCTACGACCAGGCGGGCCGCCGCTTCCGTGACCCCGCCGTCGCCCTGCTCGCCGCCGCCGGCTCGCCCGATCCGGTACGACACGCGCACCGGCTCGTGGCGTACGGCGAGGGCATCATGTTCGACGCGATAGCCGGAGCGGGCGCCGAGCCGTCACTCGACGAGCTGCGCGCGGCGATCCGCGAGCTGCTGACCGGCATGCTGGCCTGAAAACGCCGGCCCGGCCGGCCGGCGGGGTCCGGCCTGGCGGCACCGTGGCGGGCCCGGCCCGGCCCGGCGGCATCGGTGGCGGGCCCGGCCCGGCCTGGCGGCATCGGTGGCCGGGCGGGTCCTGGGAACGCTCAGAGGGTCAGGCGGGCCCGGTGATCCGGCCACTCCTCCTGGAGGATGCCGAAGTAGACGGTGTCGCGCCAGCTGCCGTCGGGGCGTCTGCGCTGCCGGCGCAGGGTGCCCTCGTGCAGGCCGCCGATCCGCCTGATCGCGTTCTGTGAGCGCAGGTTGAGCACGTCGGTCTTGAGCGCGACCCGGTTGAAGCCCAGCTTGTCGAAGGCGTGGTCGATGAGCAGCAGCTTGCAGCCCGTGTTGACGGCCGTGCGCCAGAACGCCCTGCCGTACCACGTCCAGCCGATCTCGACGCTCTCGTCGAAGCCGGGCACGTCGCAGTAGGTGGTCCAGCCGGTGGCCCGGCCGGTCTTCCGCGGGATCACCGCGAACGGGACGTGCCGGTCGTCCTCGATCAGCGTGCGGGCGATCCGCGCCAGCTCCTCCTCGGAGCGGGGCGCCGCCGCGGGCAGCCAGCGCCAGACCTCCTCGTCACCGCCGCCCGCGGCGAACAGGTCGGGTATGTGGGCCATGGTGAGAGGTTCGAGTCGGACGACGTCGTTCTCGAGCGTCACGGGTGAAGGGAGCTTCGCGGTCATGGTGGTCACGTTAGATCCCGGCCGGGCGGGCTGTTACGGCCACATGGCTGTTTTCGCTGGAAACCACCTGTCGACAGACATACCGGCCGGTCGGTAGGCTCACGACATGGACTTCGCCTTCGACGCCGTCACCGAGGACCTGCGCGAACGACTGCTGCGCTTCATGGACGAATGCGTCTACCCAGCCGAGGCCGCCTTCGAGGAGCAGGCGGCGACCAGCGGATGGAGCCCGCCACCGCTGCTCGCCGACCTGAAGGACGAGGCCAGAAAACGCGGCCTATGGAATATGTTCCTGCCCGGTGACCACGGCGCGGGGCTGACCAACCTGCAGTACGCGCCGCTGGCGGAGATCATGGGCCGTAGCCCCAACCTCGCGCCCGCCGCCACCAACTGCGCCGCGCCCGACACCGGCAACATGGAGGTCCTCTCCATGTTCGGCAGCGAGTGGCAGCGCAAGGAGTGGCTGCGGCCGCTGCTCGACGGGGAGATCCGCTCGGCCTTCGCGATGACCGAGCCCGACGTGGCCTCCTCCGACGCCACCAACATCGCGACGTCGATCGTCCGCGACGGCAACGAGTACGTCATCAACGGCCGCAAGTGGTTCATCTCAGGGGCGATGAACCCCGACTGCAAGATCTTCATCGTGATGGGCAAGACGGACCCCGAGGCGCCGGCCCGCCGGCAGCAGAGCATGATCCTGGTGCCGCGCGACACCCCGGGCATGCAGATCAAGCGCGGCATGCACGTGTTCGGCTACAGCGACTCCGACCACGGCGGGCACGCCGAGATCGTCTTCGAGGACGTCCGTGTGCCCGCCGACAACCTGATCGGCGAGCAGGGCGGCGGCTTCGCCATCGCTCAGGCCAGGCTCGGCCCTGGCCGCATCCACCACTGCATGCGGCTGATCGGCATGGCCGAGCGCGCCATCGAGCTCATGTGCCGGCGGGCGCTGAGCAGGACCACGTTCGGCAAGCCCGTCGCCCAGCAGGGCGTGATCCAGGACTGGATCGCCGAGTCGCGCATCCGGATCGAGCAGCTGCGGCTGCTGGTGCTCAAGACGGCCTGGCTGATGGACACCGTCGGCAACCAGGGCGCCCACACCGAGATCCAGGCCATCAAGATCTCCACGCCGATCACCGTGGAGTGGATCCTCGACAAGGCCATCCAGGTGCACGGGGCGGGCGGCGTCTCGCAGGACTTCCCGCTGGCCGCGCTCTGGGCCGGGGCCCGCTCCCTGCGCCTGGCCGACGGCCCCGACGAGGTGCACAAGCGGTCGCTGGCCCACCGCGAGCTCAAGAAGTACATGTGACGGATCGCAAGGGAGCTGGAGTGGACGAAGCACAGCTCAAGGAGCGCACAGCCGCGTTCCTTGACCAGAACGACCCGAGTGGCGACCGGCTGGAGTTCCTGCGGGCCAGGTTCGACGCCGGGCTGGCGTGGGTCTGGTTCCCCGAGGGGCTCGGCGGGCTGGGGGTGTCACGCGAGCTGCAGCAGGTGGTCGAACGCGAGCTGGCCGACACGCCCCAGCTCAGCAGCGTCCAGGGCATCGGCCTGGGCATGGCGGCTCCGACGATCCTGGCGTTCGGCACCGACGAGCAGAAGCGCCGGTTCCTGAGGCCGCTGTGGACCGGCGAGGAGATCTGGTGCCAGCTCTTCAGCGAGCCCGGCGCCGGTTCCGACCTGGCCACGCTGGCCACGCGGGCGGTCCGCGACGGTGACGAGTGGGTCGTGGACGGCCAGAAGGTCTGGACGTCCGGCGCCCACCACTCCCGGTGGGCGATCCTGGTCACCCGCACTGACCCCGACGTGCCCAAACACCGCGGCATGACCTACTTCGTCTGCGATATGCACGCCCCCGGCGTCGAGGTGCGGCCGCTGCGCCAGATCACCGGCGAGGCCGAGTTCAACGAGGTGTTCCTCACCGGCGTGCGGCTCTCCGACGACCTGCGGCTCGGCGAGGTGGGCGACGGCTGGCGCGTCGCGCAGACCACGCTGATGAACGAGCGCGTCGCGATCGGCGGCGCTCCCGTCCGTCGCGGCGGCGGCATGTTCGGCTCCGTGCTGGAGACCTGGCGCGAGCACCCCGAGCTGCGCACGCACGACCTGCACCAGCGGCTGCTGTCGCTCTGGGTGGAGGCGGAGGTGACCCGCCTGTCCGGCGCGCGGCTGCGCGAGCAGTTGGTCGCCGGCCAGCCCGGCCCGGAGGGTTCGGGCATGAAGCTGTCGTTCGCCAAGCTCAACCAGGCGCTGTCCGGCCTCGACGTCGAGCTCAGGCGTGACCTCGGCTACGACGACTGGACGTTCCGCCGCTCGGAGGGCGTCGACTTCTACGGCCGCGGGGCCGGCTACCGCTATCTGCGGGCCAAGGGCAACTCCATCGAGGGAGGCACCTCGGAGATCCTGCGCAACATCATCTCCGAACGGGTGCTCGGCCTGCCCTCCGAACCCCGCGTCGACAAGAACGTGCCCTGGAAGGACCTGCCCCGATGACGGCCGGTGTGGCGGAAGAGAAGGGGGAGCGCCCCATGACGCTGCTGTATACCGAAATCGAGGAGGAGCTGCGGGCCGCCGTGCGCGGGCTGCTCGCCGACCGCTGCCCGCCCGCGGCGGTGCTGAAGCGGATCGAGTCCGAGCCCTATCGTGGCGAGCTCCTCAGCTCCGCGAGCTCCGTCTACGACCTTGACCTGTGGAAGACGCTGGCGGGCGAGATCGGCGTGGCCGGGCTGCTCATCCCCGAGGAGTACGGCGGGGCCGGCGCGAGCGCCAGCGAGGCGGCGGTGGTGCTGGAGGAGCTGGGCAGGGGCGTCGCCCCGGTGCCCTACTTCACCAGCGCGGTGCTGGCCACCCGCGCGCTGCTCCAGACGGTCGCCGCGGAGCAGGACCGTGAGCCGCCTCAGACGGTCGCCGCGGACCGGGCCCGTGAGCTGCTCGGCCGGCTGGCCGAAGGACGCGCCACGGCCGCCCTGGCCGTCTCCTTCGCCGCGTCACCGTACCGGCCGGAGCGCGGGTCGGCGGTGCGGGCCGGCGACGACGGCACCCGCCTGTCCGGCTCGGTCTCCGGCGTGGCCGGAGCCGACGTGGCCGGAGCCGACGTGGCCGGAGCCGACGTGGCCGACGTGCTGCTCGTGCCGGTCGACGGCACCCTGTACCTCGTCGAGGGCGCGAGCGTCGAGGTCGTGCCATCGCTCGACCTGACCCGGCCGGTGGCCACCGTCACCTTCGACGACGCCCTCGCCGTGCCGCTCGGCCCGGTGGATCTGGCCGAGGTGCTGAGGTTCGGCGCGGGGCTGCTCGCCTCCGAGCAGCTGGGCGTGGCCGAGTGGTGCCTCGACACGACGCTCGCGTACGTGAAGGAACGCCACCAGTTCGCCCGGCCGGTCGGGTCGTTCCAGGCGATCAAGCACCGCCTGGCCGATCTGTGGCTCGACGTGGTCCGGGCCAGGGCCGCCGCCCGGGGTGCCGTCGCCGAGGGGTCGGCCGTGTCGGCCGCCGTGGCGCAGGCGTGGAACGGCGGTGTGGCGGTGCACACCGCGGAGGAGGCGCTGCAACTGCACGGGGGCATCGGGATGACGTGGGAACACCCGGTGCATCTCTACCTCAAGCGCGCCAAGGCCACCGAGATCGCGCTCGGCACGCCCGGCGACCACCGCGAGGCGCTGGCCTCACTCGCCGGGGTGCCCGGCCCCGAGTGAGGTGAGCAGCAGGTCGGCGAAGTGCCTGCCCACCTGGGCGCCGGTGAGCGGCCCGTCCGCGTGGTACCACGTGCCCAGGTGGTGCACGGAGCCGAAGAAGTAGTCGACGACGAGCTCGGCGGGCACCCGGTCGCTGAACGTGCCCGCCCGCTGTCCCTCGGCCACCAGGGCGCGGAAGCGCTCGTGGTAGCGGCGGCGCTCGGCCCGCACGGTCTTCTGGGTCTCGGGCGCCAGCAGGTGCATCGAGCGGAAGAAGATCTTCGAGTCGTCGAGGTTGGCCGTCGTGGTCTCCACGACGTCGGCCGCCGCCCTGTGCAGCCGCTCGGCGATCGGCTCGGGGCCGTCGGCGATCGCGGTCAGCCGATCCATCTGCATGCGCAGCAGGCGGCCGTAGATCTCTTGCAGTAGATCATCTTTTGAGCTGAAATAGTGGTACATTGCGCCTTTGGTGACGCCCGCCGCCAGTACGATCTCCTGGACCGAGGTGCTCTCGAAGCCACGCTCGGCGAACAGCCGTGTCGCCGCTCCCAGTAGCCGCTGGCGTACCGGTTCCTCTTTCACCCGTGTCCCCCTCCATCACCTGCCTCAGCATACCGACTGGTCGGTTGATTGGTCTTCTATTGGCCTTCTGGGTGCTATTTCCGTCACCTTAGGGTGCCCTTGCTTGGAGTGGGGTAATACTTGATCAGGCGAGGGATCTTCGGCGTGGCAGATCCTCATGGTCACAACTCATTCGGGGAGTTAGCCGTGCCTGGTGGCTCGATCTACGTGCAGCAGGACGAGAAGTTCACTGGCTCGTCGCCGCAGTGGTACTACGAGAAGTTCTGGCGCGAGGACGCCCGCAGCCGGCAGCGGTCGCGCATCGTCAAGGCCGGCGCCGGTTTCGTGGCGGGCATCGCCCTGGCGCTCAGGTTCGAGGTCGACCTCGCCGCCCTGTGCGGTCTCGCGCTCGCCGGGGTCGTGGCCGGCGCCGACTGGTGGCTCGACTGGCGGTCCTTCCGCGCCACCGCCGTCTGGCGCGGCAGGCGGCGCGGTGAGGTGATCACCCGCCGGCTGCTGCGGCGCGCGCTCGGCAGGCAGGGCTACCACGTCCTCGACGGGCGGGCCATCAGGGACCAGGCGTCCATCGACCACCTGGTGATCGGCCCCGGCGGCGTCTGGATCGTCGACAACGAGTCGTGGAGCCCCGACACCGAGATCGCCACCTACGCCGAGCGGCTGTTCTTCGGCGAGAGATACGGCACCAAGGTGGCCAAGCCGCTGGTCGATACCGCCCAGGCGTTCGCCGAGCTGCTGACCCGCGAGACCGGCATCCCGGTCCGGATCACGCCGCTGCTCGCCGTGCACTGCGGCTCGCTGCCGCGTGGCGGCGCGGTCGCCGCCGAGGGCGTCACCCTCCTCAAGCCGCGCCTGGTGGCCAGGGAGATCAAGTCCTCGCGGGAGACCGTGCTGAGTGACGAGCAGGTCGAGCTGCTGGCCCGCACCGCCGCGCGCGAGCTCCAGCGCCAGCGTTCCTGACCGTGCGGCCTGCCCGTGCGGCCTGCCCGTGCGGCCTGCTCACGCGGCCTGACAGGGTGGTCCGGCCGCGTGGTCCGACAGCTCGCCTGACTTTCGGCCGGTCAGGCGAGCTGCTCGATGAAGCCCGTCAGCTGGGCGACGTTGCGGCACTCGTGCATGGGGACGACCGTCCCGTAGTCCGAGGCGATCGAGTCGCCCGTGTCCCACTGCTGACGTGGCTCAGGGTTCAGCCAGTAGGCGTGGCGGGCCTTGGCGGCCAGCGTCTTCAGGACGTCCAGCGCGGGGGGCTGGTAGTTGGACCGGGCGTCGCCGAGGATCAGCAGCGACGTCTTCGGCCCGATCGTGTCGCCGTAACGCTCGGCGAACCTCTCCAGCGCGTGACCGTAGTTGGTGCGGCCGAACCTGACCATGTCCGCCTCGTCGGCGAGCTTGGTCATGGCCTCCACCACATCCGCCCCGGGCACGAAGAACCTGGTGATCTCGTCCACCGTGTCCACGAATCCGAACGCCCGCACCTTGGTGAACTGCTCCCTCAGCGCGTACGTGAGCAGCAGGGTGAAGTGGGCGAACGACGAGACCGAGTCGCTGGTGTCGCAGAGGATCACCAGCTCGGGCTTGTGCGGCCGGGGCGGCTTGAAGTAGGTCGTCAGCGGGACACCGCCGCTCTGCAGGGAGGCGCGCATCGTGCGGCGGAAGTCGAGCCGCCCGCGCCGCCCCCGCCGGTGCTTGATCGTCAGCCGTGCCGCCAGCCGCCTGGCCAGCGGATAGACCTCGCGGCGCAGCCGGGCCAGGTCGGCCTTGGTGATGCGGAGGAAGTCGATCTGGTCGAGCGGGGGGCGAACGGCTGAGCGGGCGATCCGCTCGACGCCCGAGTCCTCGGCGATCCGGCGGCGCACGTCGGTGGCGACGGCGTCCTCGAACCGCCGGGTGCCGGCGGTCACCCGCTGGCGTGCCGTCTTCTCCGCCAGCCCGCCCCGCTCCTGACCGGCCAGCACCTCCCGCAGGATCCTGGCCATCAGCGTCTCGGGGGACAGGGCGCGCATCACGCTGTAGGAGAACCAGTTCTGCCGTCCCGGCCCGGCCTGCTGGCGGCCGAACCGCTCGACCATGGCCCGGGCGAACTCCCGCAGCTCCGCGTCGGTGCCGTCGGTCAGCAGCCGGGCCAGGTAGCCGCGCAGGTCCTCGACGGGCGCCGTCTCCGGATCGGGCACTCCCTCGGCGCCGGGGCCCCGGTCGTACAGGCCGGTGGTCGAGGCCGGAAACCACAGATCGAACAGCACGTCGAACCCGGGACGGTAGCCCGGCTTCTTGACCAGCGTCGCCGCGTAGGCGGCGCGCAGCGACTCGCGCTCGGTCAGGTCGATCACCCGCAGCGCCCGCGCCGCGTCCAGCCCCTCGGCCAGCGACACGGGCACCCCCGCCTCGCGGAGGGCATGGATGAACCCGACATGCCTGTCGACGAGCGACATGTGACCTCCAACGGGATGGACGGGCGGATCGGGTGGCGGGCCAGGCGGCAGGTCGGGCGGCGGATCAGGCCTTGGGCAGGCCGAGTTCCTTGATGGCGCGGGTCTGGTCGGAGGCGTGCTTGAGCACCACGCCGAGCGTGCCCGCCATCGTGGCCTCGTCCAGCTCGTCGCGGCCGAGCGCCAGCAGGGTGTTGGCCCAGTCGACCGTCTCCGCCACCGACGGCGCCTTCTTGAGCTCCAGCGCGCGCAGCGTGGCGACGGTCCTGGCCAGTTGTTCGGCCAGATCGGCGCGGATCGTGGGCACCTGGCTGAGCACGATGTCGCGCTCGCGCTCGGGCGTCGGGTACTCGATGTGCAGGTAGAGGCAGCGCCGCTTGAGCGCCTCGGACAGCTCGCGGGTGGCGTTGGAGGTCAGCACCACGTACGGCTTGTGCACGGCGGTGATCGTGCCCAGCTCAGGGATCGTCACCTGGAAGTCGGACAGCAGCTCCAGCAGCAGCCCTTCGACCTCGACGTCGGCCTTGTCCGTCTCGTCGATGAGCAGCACGGTCGGCACGCCCGTCCGGATCGCCTTCAGCAGCGGCCGTTCCAGCAGGAACTCCTCGGTGAAGATGTCGTCGTCGGCGCTGGTGGCCTGGATGCGCAGCAACTGCTTCTTGTAGTTCCACTCGTACAGGGCCCTGGCCTCGTCGAGCCCCTCGTAGCACTGGAGCCTGATCAGCTCGGACCCGGTCGCCAGCGCCATGGCCTTGGCCAGCTGGGTCTTGCCCACCCCGGCGGGCCCTTCGACCAGCAGCGGCTTGCCGAGGGCGGCGGCCAGGAACACCGAGGTGGAGATGGCGTCGTCGGAGAGGTAGTCCACGGCGGCGAGCCGTTCTGTCACTTCGGCGGGCGAGTCGAACATCGATGCTCCTGTCTGCTGGCCGAACTTTATTCTAGCCGGGCCTGGGGGATAGATGCCGATTCGACCAAGGTGCCGAGTGCCGGTATATTTCTTCCTGCACGCGCCGCTAGCTCAGTTGGTCAGAGCAGCTGACTCTTAATCAGCGGGTCCGGGGTTCGAGTCCCTGGCGGCGCACCAGCAAGAAACCCCAGGTCAGTGGTCTGACCTGGGGTTTCTTCGTATGGTGTCGCGCCTGACGGCGGCTCACGCCTCATCCTGATCATGACGGTCGCTCCGTGGGTGGTTGCTTGTCGATGGCCTTCTCCGGTGCCTCTGGCGGTTCGGGGGCCGGGAGCATTCCGGCTTACACCCCACCGATTCGGGATGTGTGCCGCTCACGGTGGCGTCGCTCCCCATAGCCTGTTCGGCATGGGGCAGGTGATCGCCGGCGGGCCGGGCGGCTCAAGGGCGGGGAGGCGGCGGTGAGGGCATACGCCAGGATCACCGACTCGCCGCTGCGTGTGCGGGACATGGCACTGGATCGAGAATTCCCAAAAATTCTCAGCATGAGTGGCGATTCTTCTTGGCCCCGATGGAACGATTCTGTTCGGAATAAGGTGTTGAGATATCCATGATGCCTCCCGGGCCTCCGGCCTTAGGCTGGACCCCGCCAGAACACATCCCTCCCCAGGTCTCCGCAGATCGCCGTGGGGCTCGCCTGATCACGGTAGGGGTGATCAGCTTGGTCGTCTTCCTGCTCGCCGGTGTGGGCGCCTACGTCATCGCAGGCAGCGTCCGCGGACAGGATACGCGTTACTGCGGCCACGACTGCGTTCCCGGCCTCAAAATCACCACCGTCGTCGAAGCGCTGAAGCGTCAGGGATACACATGCGCCGACGGAAGAATACTCTGGTCCTGTGGGCTGAAGGTCGGCGAAGTGCGGTTCACGGCGGACCTGTTTCGCGCCAATAGTGTGGCGAAATTCTATGAATATATCGACAAGGTCGAGCTCAGAATTCTGAATCCTGGCGGCGACACATTGGCCGGGGCCGATTTGGACTACATGTCGTGGTTTGCGACCTTGCCGCACCGTGACGATCCTTCGACGGTCAAGAAGGTCAACGACTGGCTGACCGAGCAGCTCGGAGTGGATGGGGATGTGACCTACATCCTTGATTGGGAGTACGTACTGCAGCGGGACGCGAAGACCGTCGACCTCACGATAAGACGGAGGAATAGACAGTGATGGCGGCTCAATCTGGCGGGCAGTACTCTCCTGACGGCAGGTTCTGGTGGGACGGCACCGCCTGGCAGCCGGTGCAGGCCCCGCCGCCTCCTGGTCCCTCAGCACCGCGACACCCCACCGCGCCGCAGCCTTCCGATCACATGGCGGGTCAGCCCCTTTCCTCCTGGCCGTCCGAGACACCCTGGCCGCAGGCGTCTCAGCCGTACGCGGTTCACCCGCAGTCGCACATGTCCCCGTACGGCCACCCTCAGGCGCCGTCCGGCAGGGATGTCCGGAGCCGCCGGTCAGGGACGGTGGGGTTCATACTGCTCACGGCCGGTGCCCTGATCGCGGCGCTGGCGCTGGGCGGGCTCACCGGTGGGGCCGTCGGTCTGGCGATCAACGAACCGAGGACGAACGACCCCGCCCCCTCCTTCCCCGCGAAATTCCCCACCGGGAAGTAGCGGTACCTGGCCAAGGGCCCCTGAATGTCACCCGTTGTCCACGTCAGCGGGACACGACACGGGCGTACGCGCCCGTCCGGGGTTCGAGTCCTTGGCGACGCACACCGAAAGACCCCAGCTCAGATTTCTGCATTGGGGCTTCTTCGTATAAGGACCTGACCTGACAGCCGGTCAAGCTCCCGTCCCCGGAGGTTCCGGCCATGCTCGGGCGGATGTGCTGTGGCCTGGACTACCTGATCAATGCCCCACGGGTACTCGTACGGCCGGTAGCCTGCCGGTACGCCTCCCAGACCTCCTGGCGCAGCCGCCCCTTGTCAGGTACGGCCAAGCCGTTGGCCCGGGCCCAGGCCCGGACCTCGGCAGTGGATGGATCCAGCGCCGGCTCCCGGACGTGGACCTGGCTCCCTGCCTCACCCGGCCGCGCAGCGTCAATCGGAGGCGCCTCGCGGACCGGTGGATGGTCGGCAGCGGTGTAGGCGGCTGCCAGGAACCGGTAGGTCCATTCCTCGGTCAGCTGACGGGTCTCACCGAACACGATCGGCACGCTTGGGAAGGCCACCTGCAACTCGGCGACCCCGTCAGCGATGATGGCGGGGCGGACGTGATCCAGCTTGAACACCTGGCTGTAGCGGTCCTCCACGACAACCGCGGCGTGCGGGAGCGTGGAAAGCTCGGTCAGCTGGTACTTCAGCCTGGTGTTGAGCAGGCTGGACACCAGATCGGCCAGACTCTTGCGCTCCACCGAAGCATGGAGCCGCCCGGCGACCTCGACTCCGTAGTCGCCGCAGGCCAGGCGTTTCCTGGTGACCTCCACCTGCTGGTGGGTGAACCGATAGGCGTACCGCTCGCCGGAATCGACCACGATGGGCAGTGCCGCGATTCCCCCCGCCCGCGCCGTGGGTGTGGTCACGTTCGGCCGGGCCTGCTTGCGGACGCGGGCGGTCTGCCAGAAGATCGCGTCTCGGCCGCGGGCCTTGGTGAAGACGATCTGGGAGCGGTTCTCCCGAGCCCGATCCAGGACCAAGTCGATGGCGGCGCCGCGCCGTACACACGACTTGACCGGCACCCGCTCGACCACATCCGGGTCGAGCGGCCATTCGCTGGGCCCGGCAGGGAAGCAGTAGATCGCCTTCTCCCGCGGCCAGGTCCCGCCCGCGCGCAGCACCAGCCCCGTCTCCCCGAGCGGGAGCCGGATCAGGTACGGCAGGCGGGAGTCGGGGTCGGGGTTGTGGACGATGACCAGCTCACGCACCACTCCAGTGTCCCCGATGCGCCCCGTGAGCCATGGGAGGCCGGGCAGATGTGATCCCGGCCCTGCGGGACGGGGAGCATGCTCGACAAGCTGCTTCCGGATGAGGCCGGTCACCGGCGATCCCCGACAGGGCCGAAGAATCCGCAGGGCGCCGCTCAGGCGGCGACGTGCGCCGCGAACTTGTCTAGGACTGCGACGATGACATCGAAGACTGCCGCGTTGATCAGTTGGGTGTTCTTGATCGAGGGATACAGCTCCAGCTTGGCCACGGGGATGTCCATGCCTGGTGCGCTGTTGAGTAGCTCCAGCAACTCTTCCCGTAGTTCAAGATCGTCGAATGGCGGCCGATTCTTGAGTAGGCCGAAGGGGAACTCGATGGTCTTGGCGTAGAACCGCACCACGTAAAGCGGTTTTCCGTGCACCTTGATGATCGGGGCGCAGGATGCTCCTGTCGAGGTGCCGTACTGTACTTCGCGTCCCTGCTTCCGCCAGTGGTCAAGCACCCGTTGGACCGCGCCCGCAGCCTGGGGCCCACTTTGCTCGGTGAGCTGCTGGACGAAGCGTTGCTCTCGCTCGTGCGTCGCCTCCTCGTAATCTTCAGTGCTCTCGGTTTCGGCGAGATCCATGGCTCCCGGCAGCTCGAGCAGGTGGGCAAGTTCTCGCGCACTAATGTGCTGATCAGTGGAGGCGCCACCGTTCTCGTCGAAAGCGATGCCCTCGGCACGCAGGACATCGTGGACATCGCGGTCATCGTCGGGATCAATCCAGCGGAAGCTCTCCGATGGCTTGCCCTGCTTGGTCAGCACCCGGTGGGCATTGAGCGCAGGCACCGTAGCCAGGTGAACTCCCACTGGGACGGGGTGTGAGCCGATTAGTTCGGCCATGTCCGAGTAGGACGTCCACGTCGACGGAGGGAGGGCGGCGAGCGCCTTATAGAGCAGAGTCCAGTCGCGTGAGGGAGCAGGTTCTCGACTGGACTCGTCTGGGCCCGGCCAGATAGTGATCGCTCGATCAGCCAAACGGTCGGCTCGTGAAAAGATCTCGGCCTTGCCCCACTGCTCGCACGCGGCGATCTCCTGGTTCATCTTCAGGCTGCTCTGTCCGAGTTGCTTGCGCTTGGCGGCGAAGGAGCTGTTGCTCAGCTCGGAGTTGTAGCCGCTGAGTGTGAGGTTGCCGAGGGTATGGACGAGCTGCCGATGCACACCTTCATCATCGGTCAGCTGTTCAAGCCAGTCCGCCGTGAGGGACTGGGGCAATACATGCTCGATGGTAATGCGCTTGTCGGTGAGGTTTACGGACTCCTTGCTCCCCAATGATTCCTCCAAGCGGCGCAGCACCAGCTTTTGCTGTGCCGCTCGACCTTGCCAATAGAAGGCGCGGTTGCGGATCGCTTCACGCAGTTGGTCGTTAGAAGGCCAGTAGAGCCTGGCAGGGGAGAGCGCAGCCCGGACCGTCTGCGGCAGTTCGTCGTCAGGGTCGAGTTGTCCAGCAAGGCGCTGGAAGATGCGGTTAAGGTTGCCCGTGGTCACGCCAGCGATCAGACGGCGGACGATGAAGCTCTCGACGAAGGTCAACGTCTGGGCGACTTCATCGTCGCTGACGTGATCGTCCTCACGGAACGCGAGAAGCCGCATGACCAGCGGGTAGGCGGTGCTGGCTTGCCATTCCTTCAGGAACCGCAAATGCTGCGTGAAGGGCAGACCTTCGGACGGATCAAGGATCAGCCTCAGGTGCCGCGCACGGCGGTGGAGGTCCCTGACGTAGGCCTCGACCTTGGTCTCGTCGCTGGCCAGCCCCAGGAGGAGCTGCTGGTGGCCTCGGTAGATGGCGTTGTACTGAGCTCCCTCGCCCTCCTTGAGGACGAGCACTAGATACATGAGCTGTTCCATGGCCTTGCCATCGAGCAGCCGTTGAATCGGCATCCAGTACTCGTCGTAGACGTGCTGGCCCCGTGTGGGTAGGCACATGAAAACGTAGTTGCGGATCAGATCGACTTGACTGAGCCGCATCCCCGTGTTGTTGATCGATTCGAAAATGCGGAAGGCGTTGTCGTCCTTCTCCACGGTGATCTGAACCAGATTGAGACGATCCAGCAGGACCGATTCCACGCGGGCGAGGTCGTGCGGATCTGCTGGATCGTCGAACTCTCGGAGCATGCCGCGGAAGAATTGGTACGCGTTACCGATCAGACTGTCGGACATGCCCTCGGCCACGTCATCGACGCACGCCTTGAAAGCGGCCCGGTCGGCCTGTGTGGGAAGCAGCCGATAACGCAGCTCGCCCGGCTGCCACTTGTTGATCAGATGGAGCTCGTTGATCCGCTCCTTTGCCTTTGGATCTTCGGCCACCAGATGGTCTCGGACGGCGCAGAGGGCGAGCATTAGCGTGGTGAGTCGCTGCTGGCCGTCCACCACGATCCACTGCGACCGGCTGGGCGCCAGCTCGGGACCGGGCGCGAGGACCACTGAACCAAGGAAGTGGCTGGGAGCGTCCGCCTTGCCCTGGGCCAGCATGTCGACTTGGGCCACAATGTCGCTCCACAACTGGCGCAGCTGAGGTCGCTCCCAGGTGTAGTGGCGCTGATACAACGGCACCAGCAACTGTTGGTCGCCCTGGATGAGCCTACGAAGCGTGGTTTCGTTCGCCTTCATGCCAGCCCTTTCGCCCTGTCTGCATCACGAGAGCACATGCACTATGCGCCACATTAAGCTGACGCAGCGCTACCGGTCTTCTAGATCGCCAAATCTGACCTCCGTCCGATTCCTTCGCGAGACCCAGTGATTGGGCGTGACTTACCTAGAGCGAGGCGGCGAGCAGCACCCGATCCCCTACCGCTACCTGATGGCCACCGTAGAAGTCGTCGGGTCCGCGCCATAGGTCCTGGTGTCCGGCCTAGTCGTTCGACTGGTGGTCTCGAGATATGGCCGTCTCGGCGAAGCGTAGGCGCGCGTGTTGCCGCGCGTCCGTTCACCGAAGCAGCGATGGAGGCAGCCGCTGACGTCCTGGCTTGGCAGACCCAGACGGCTGCCCTCGTGTACCGGGGCATCGCTGGGCCGATTCTGGCGAGTGGGCACCCGCCCAGCGGCCATCTGAAGGCGGTTGAGGCGGTTGGCCTGGAGATGAGGGAAGAGGTCGGAATGGATGTCGATCCCGCCGACCTGACCTTCGTCCACGTGATACATCGGGCTCCGAAACGGGTCGGGCTGTTTTCCGCGCCAAGCGGTTGAAGGGCGAGCCCTTCAACGCCGAGCCGGACAAGTGCGCCGTCCTGGAGTGGCATGTCCTCGACCGGCTGCCCGAGGACATGGTTCCGTATACGGCGGCGGCCGTGGACGCCATCCGATGGGACTGCCGTTCAGCGTCTTCGGCTTCCTCGCTGCATGAGCTGCCCTTTGGTTGGTGGTCGGCGAGGGCCGAGTACGACCACTGAACCCCGGTGTGGCCTGGCCCCTACGGCCACGACGAGAAGTGCTGCCAACCGGCGGCCACGTGGCCCAGGCCGTCCAGGCGGATCCCGCCGGACGCTCGATAAGGAATCTGTTTCCGTAGCCGGAAGTGATCGCACCGGGACGCGATATTGCAGGGCCAGATGACGGTGCCATCGGCTATGCCGGCCCCCGGCAGCTGAATGGAGATCAAGGCGTGACGCCCATTTACCACATCACGCATGTGGACAACCTGGCAGGAATCATTGCCTGCGGCATCCTGTGTGACCGTAGACATTCAGCTTGTGCGCGATAAGTGACGGGTGTTCTGGTCTCGTCGCACCGTGTGACTTTGATCATCTCGGCCAGGCGTGGTGAGATCGTC
>NZ_JBFAKL010000041.1:0-63938 GCF_040655715.1 Nonomuraea cavernae
ACCGGAGCCCAATGGACCATCGGCTTCAACGGCACCTACACCACGACCAACACCAACCCCGCCACCTTCGCCATCAACGGCGTCACCTGCGGCGGATCAGGCCCCGGACCCGACCCCGGCCAGCAGGCACTGGTCGTCACCCCCACCGCGCTGACCGTCCCCGAAGGCTCCAGCGCCACCTACTCGGTGCGCCTGCGGACCCAGCCCACGGCGAACGTCACCGTCACCTCCACGGCCGGCAGCGGCGACACCAGCCTGACCATCACCTCCGGCGCGTCGCTGACCTTCACCACGGCCAACTGGAACACCCCGCAGAACGTGACCGTCGCCGCAGCCGAGGACAGTGACACCACCAACGGCACCCGGCCCATCACCGTCGCCTCCACCGGCCTGACCAGCGTCACCGTCACCGCCACCGAAGCCGACAACGACACCGGCGGCGGCACCGGCCACGTGGACAACCCGTACGCGGGGGCCACCGGCTACGTGAACGCCGACTGGTCGGCCAAGGCGTCGGCGGAGCCCGGCGGCTCGGCCGTGGCCAACATCTCGACCGGCGTGTGGATGGACCGCATCGCGGCCATCAACGGCACCACGAGCGGCCGGGGCCTGCGCGCCCACCTGGACGCGGCCGTCACCCAGGACGCCGCCAACGGCAGCGCGCCGCTGACCATCCAGGTCGTCATCTACAACCTGCCCAACCGCGACTGCTCGGCCCTGGCCTCCAACGGCGAGCTCCTCATCGCCCAGAACGGCCTTAACAGGTACAAGACCGAGTACATCGATCCGATCGCCGCCATCATGGCCGACCCCAAGTACGCCGCCCTGCGGATCGTCACCATCGTCGAGATCGACTCCCTGCCCAACCTGATCACCAACCTCGGCTTGGCCAAGTGCCAGGAGGCGCAGTCGTCCGGCGCGTACGTGCAGGGCGTCCAGTACGCGCTGAACAAGCTGCACGCGATCTCGAACGTCTACACCTACCTCGACGCCGCGCACCACGGCTGGATCGGCTGGTCCAGCAACTTCGGCCCGACCGCCGACCTGATCGCCTCGACCGCCCGCGGCACCACGGCCGGCTACGCCAGCATCGACGGGTTCATCACCAACACGGCCAACTACTCGGCCCTGACCGAGCCGCACTTCTCCATCGGTACCACCGTCAACGGCACCTCGGTCCGGCAGTCGACGTGGCTCGACTGGAACGACTACGTCGACGAGCTGACCTTCGCCCAGGCGTTCCGGACGGCCCTGGTGTCCAAGGGCTTCCCGAACACCATCGGCATGCTGATCGACACCTCGCGCAACGGCTGGGGCGGCAGCGCAAGGCCCACCGGTCCCAGCACCTCGACCGACGTGAACACGTTCGTCGACCAGTCCCGCACCGACCGGCGGATCCACGCCGGCAACTGGTGCAACCAGAGCGGCGCCGGCCTCGGCGAGCGTCCGCGCGCCAACCCGGCGACGGGCCTGGACGCCTACGTCTGGATCAAGCCGCCCGGCGAGTCGGACGGCTCCAGCACGGAGATCGCCAACGACGAGGGCAAGGGCTTCGACCGGATGTGCGACCCGACCTACACCGGTAACGACCGCAACGGCAACAACCTGACCGGTTCGCTGCCCAACGCGCCGCTGTCCGGCCACTGGTTCTCCGCCCAGTTCCGGCAGTTGCTGCAGAACGCCAACCCGCCGCTCTGACCTCCCGCTGAGCGCGTACGGCTCCAGCCCGATCCACGGGCTGGAGCCGTTCGGCGTAACCTGGCCGCGCGTTCCGCACGGAAGAACGCCCGGCCGCGTTCGTCCGGCGTGATGCCGCCGTGAAAGCGATCCGGCCCATCGGGGGATAAGAGGTGTCCGCTGATCGCGTCCGGAGGGGAGCACATGTCGGGGGAAGAATCGTGACGGCGATGTCGTGGGCCGCCGGCCCGCCAGGGGAAGCCGTGTCCGCGCGGCGCTCGCTCGCCGACGGCGAGGTGTTCGCCGAGGTGTTCGACGCCTACTTCGGCGAGATCCACGGTTACGTCGCCCAGCGGCTCGGCCCGGACAGCGCCGAGGACGTCGTCGCCGACGTGTTCCTCGTCGCGTTCCGCAAGCGCGCGGCCTACGACCCGGACCGCGCGAGCGTGCGGGCCTGGCTGTACGGGATCGCCACGAAGCTGGTCGGCAAGCATCGCCGCCTGGAGGCCCGGACGCTGCGGGCGCTCGGCCGGCACGGGCCGGACGCCGACGCGCCCGGCCCCGAGGACCGGGTCACGGTACGGGTCAGCGCGCAGAGCCTGCGGCCTGACCTCGCGGCGGCCCTGGCCCAGCTCGACCAGCGCGACCGCGACGTCGTGCTGCTCGTCGCCCTGGCCGGGCTGAGCCACCAGGAGATCGGCACGGCGCTCGGCATCCCGTACGGCACCGTCGGTTCGCGGCTGAACCGGGCCAGGAAGAAGCTGCGCGGCGCCCTGGGCGGCAGCAATCCGATGCACGTCCTGGAGGAGGCCGACCGTGGATGACCTGCAGCGGATCCGCGACCTGTACGGCGACCCGCAGCCCGATCCCACAGCCAAGGTCAGGGTGCGGCAGCGGCTGGCGGCCGAACCGCGGCGCGTCATCCGCAGGCGCCTGTCCTGGACGGCGGCCGTCACCTGCCTCGCCGCGGCGGTGCTCGCGGTGGCGTTCACCCTGCCGTCGCGGGATGGCCTGTCCGGACGGTCGATCCTGCTCGCGGCCGCCTCCACGGCCGCCTCGGGTCCCACGAGCGGAGGAGCGTACTGGCACGTCAGGAAGCTGCGCCCGGAGACAGGGGTCACCGAGCTGTGGGTCGACGGAGACGGCCGGGCCTGGCGCGGGCAGGGGGCGCTGGGTGAGCCGCTCACGGTCACCAGGGTGACCGGGAGGGCGCCCTTCAGCATGGCCGGGCGGGACCTGACCTTGGAGCAGATCCTGCGACTGCCGTCCGACTCCGGCGCGCTGCGCGCGTGGGTGGCCGGGAGCCTGCCCGCGAACTCCGGCGACGGGGTCATGGCCGACGCGCTCAGCGGGCTGCTGTGGAGCAAGCCGTCCCCGCCCGGCGTCCGGGCCGCCGCCTACCGGCTGCTCGCCGACCTGCCGGACGTCCGTTACCTGGGTGGCCGCACCGACCAGCGGGGCCGGCCGGGCGAAGCGTTCGCCTTCACCCCCGGCCCGGGGGTGCGCCGGATCCTGATCATCGACCCGGCCAGCTCACAGGTCCTGTCCTGCGCCGACACCGGCCCGGACGGCACGACCGAACGGCTCGAACTGGTCCTGGACGCCGGCTGGACCGACACGGCCCCACCCGCCCCCACACACCGCTAGCCCCCCGGCGACCCGGCCCGGATGCCGTAACCGGCGAGGCGGGTGACCGCCCGTAGACGCGGTCACACGCGGATGCCCGATGCCCGGGCACGTTCCGCGGCTGGAAGAGCGGCTGGAAGGCCGCGACGCGCCTTCGTTCATCGCACCGCGCGTGGGTTTCGCGCGCCCGGAATCAGGAGCGTTGAGGTGTTCTGGCGTAGCCGATCCGGCCGGGCCATCTGCCTGGCCGACCAGTTTCCCGTGGTCGACGTACCGGAGGTGATGCGCGGCCGGGTCAGGTTCGCCGGCCTGCCGCCCGTGGACCTGGGCACGGACGTCGACTGGCGGTCGAACCCGCACGGGAACCGCTCGTGGGCGCTGAACCTGCACACGCTGCGCTGGGCGGGGCGGCTGGTCGCCGCGTACGAGCGGACCGGCGACCAGGACCTTCTCGACCGGGCCGCCGCGGTCACCCATGACTGGCTGCGTGAGAACCCCCGGGGCGGACCCGGCGTCAGCCCCTGGGCCTGGGCCGAGCACGCGGTCGCGCTGCGCGCCCCGGTGCTCGTCTGCCTCAGCGCGCACGTACGGACTGACCGCCTCTGGGACGGCCTGGCCGAGCACGGCGAGGTCCTGGCCGATTCCGCGTTGTACCGGCAGGGCCACAACCACGGGCTGGACCAGGACATCGGGCTGCTGGTGGTCGGCAGCCGCCTGGGCCGGGACGGGTGGCGCAAGCTGGCGATCCGGCGGATGACCGCCTCGGCCGAACTGTCCATCGACGCGCAGGGCGTGCTGCACGAGCAGGCCCCGAGATACGGCCTCTACGTCCACCGGCGGCTGGGCGTGGCACTGCGCGCGATCGAGGAGAGCGGCGCGCCGGTGCCCACGCGGCTCACCGGCCGCCGCGCCTCGCTCGAGACGTACATCGCGCACGCCACCCAGCCCGACGGCCGTCTGGTGCCCATCGGGGACAGCCCGGCGGGCACCCGCGCGCCCGCCTTCGCGACCGCCTTCGGGCACGGCGAGCCGGTGGTGAAGGTGTTCGACGGCGGTTACGTCTTCGGCCGAACCTCCTGGGGCGACCCGCGGTCCGCCTACTATTCGGTCAGGTTCGGGCCGGGACGGCGGTTGCACGGGCACGAGGACCACCTCGGTGTCACCTACCACGCGCACGGCCGGAACATCCTGGTCGAGGCCGGTTTTCACTCCTACGAGAAGACCGCCTACGCCGAGTGGACCCGCTCACCCGAGGCGCACAACGTTCCGATCGTGGTGGGTGCCGGGTTCCGGCCGGGCACGCCCACCCGCCTGACCGGCTCCACCCTGAGCCCTTCGCGGCAGACCTTCCGGCTCACCGACGACGCCTACGGCGTGTGCCGTACCCGCGAGATCCCGGTCGAGCACGGGCCCGACCTGATGACCGTGCTGGACTCGGTCCCCGCCGGGTCCGCGTCGCGCAGCCGCTGGCACTTCGACCCGTCGCTCCGGCCGGTCTCCCATCGCGACGGCGTGGTGGTCCTCGGCGACGGCGACTGGCGCGTGACCCTCCTCCACCTCGCGCTCCCATCAGCCGGCCTGGCTGGCCCGGCCGGTGGGCAGACGGTGGGCAACAGCACCATCTCGACCGGATATCTGCGGACGGCCGAGGCGGTGACCGTGTCGTCTCCGGAGGCGCCCCGGCTGCTGACCGTGATCGTGCCCGGAGCGGCGGACGCGCGGGTCTCGATCGTGGACGGGGTGATCACCGTGCACACGCCCGGTGGGCCGGTCATGCTCCCGTGGCCCGTTCAGCCGCCGTACGACCAGCCGGGGTAGGGGTGGGCGGCGAGGTCCCGGGTCCGGGTCCGGGTCCGGTCCCCGTCGGCGAACCGCCGGTCTAGAGCCAGCGGCCGACGGGCGGCGCGGCCGGATCGGGGGCCGGGCCGCGCCCGGTGACCCAGGCCGCCAGCCGCGCGGCGGTACCGCGTACCTCGCACGGGACGCCCGGCTCGTCCGGCGGGCCGGTGGGCGGCGGCACGCTCACCGCCCAGGAGCGTTGCCTGTCGTCCGGCCGGAGCACCAGTCCGGGCCCCTGCCCGCGGCGCTCCCACAGCCCGGTCACGTCCGTGAGCAGCGCGTCCACGAAGTCGGGCGGGAAGTCCTCGAACCGGCCGCCCGAATCCAGGTCCACCGCGTGCACCCACACCTCGCGGGCGCGCATCCAGATGATCTCCGACGCCGGCACCAGGCGGCCCCGCGCGGTGCGCACCCGCTCGGCCAGGTCGGACTCGCTCAGCGCGGCGAGGTCCGACCGCAGCTCGGCCGCCGTCCGCTCCGCCAGCTCGGTGAGCGCGGCTGGCGACAACCGGGCCAGCTCCTCGATCTCGGCCTCGCGCGCTCCGCCCCTGGCGTACATCGGGGTCTCCTCCCCCGTATGCGCCCAGTGCACGAGCCTGCCCAGAGCGCGCGCGTTGGAGGCGACGTGCGCCACCAGGTGGCGGCCCGTCCAGCCCGGCAGCAGGCTCGGCCGGTCGAGGTCGCAGCCGCGCAGCCGGGCGGCGAAGTAGGAGCTGCCCTCCTCCAGCCAGCGCAGGCGGGCGGCCTCCCGAACGGCGGCGCGGGGCCGGTCAGGCACCGCGGCGCCCCGTGCCGACCAGCTCGCCGATCTCCACCGCATGGTCGCCGTCCACCCGCGCGGCGGTCGTACGGCGGGGCAGTCGCGGAGTCACGAACTTCACGCGCGCTCCTCTCGATGGGCGTCCCAGGCTTTCCCCTCGAACCTCCAGTAAAACGTACGACGCGACCGCTACCGAGATGTGGGCCAGTGCTCCGATCTTCAGGCCGAGGTGGGCATCGATCTGGGGCTGACGCACTTCGCCGGGGAGCGCGTCAAAGCCAGTCGCGGCCCTTGAAGACCAGGTAGAGCACCAGGCAGACGGCCCCCATGAGGACGATCGCGAACGGGTAGCCGAACGACCAGTGAGTCTCGGGCATGACGTCGAAGTTCATCCCGTAGATGGTGCCGACCAGCGTCGGCGCGAACAGGATGGCCGCCCAGGCGGAGATCTTCTTGACCTCCTCGCCCTGCTGGATGCTGGCCTCGGTCATCTTGGCCATCTCGGAGTTCTGGGCCTGGGTCACCAGCGTCGAGTTGACCAGCAGGATGTTCTGCAGCATCTGGCGGAACCCGGCCAGCCGCTCGTTCACGGTGATGACGTGGTCGGCCACGTCGCGCAGGTAGCTCTGCAGCTCCTTGTTGACGCCGTACTTGTCGGCCCCGGCGATGAAGCCGTCGATCATCCGCGCCAGCGGCGCCGTGGCCCGCTGGAACTCGATCACCTCGCCCGACAGCTGGTAGACGCGCCGCGAGACCGCCGGGTCGCCGCCGAACACCTGCGCCTCGATCTCCTCGATGTCCTTCTGCAGCCCGGCCACCACCGGGGCGTAGCCGTCGACCACGGCGTCGAGGACGGCGTACAGCACGGCCTGCGGGCCCTGCCGCAGCAGCTCGGGGTCGGACTCCATGCGCTTGCGGACGGCCTGCAGGTCGGGCGCCTCGGCGTGCCGTACGGTGAGCACGAAGTTGGGGCCGACGAAGACGTGCAGCTCGCCGAACGCGACCTGCTCGACGTCGTCGAGGTAGTCGGCCGCGCGCAGCACCACGAACAACGTGTCGCCGTAGCGGTCGTACTTCGGCCGCTGCGAGCCGACGACGGCGTCCTCCAGCGCCAGCTCGTGCAGCTCGAACTCCTCCGCGAGCTGCGCCAGCTCCCACTCCTGCGGCCGGTAGAGGCCGATCCAGGCGAGGCCGTCCGGCGTCTGCTTGAGGCGTTCGAAGGCGTCGGCGAGCGACTGGGGGGTGTCGACGCGCCGGCCGTCCTGGTAGATCGCGTTGTCGATGACGGTCGGCCGGCTGGGGGCCTCGTCGGTGGCGCGGGGGTCCATCGAGTGCTCGGGTGCTTTCTCACGGCTGGAGCCGCCTTGCCGGAAGCCCTTCGTCCGTGCCATACAGCTCCTCTACGTTAACTTGTCGAGCTCGTGTGTCGCCCGGTCGCGGATGGTCTTGCGCCACATCGGCGTCCAGCCGAAAAGCAGGCCGTGCGGCCTGCCGAGGGCCATCCGGGACCAGCGTTTGAAATCGAAGTCGTCGTGGTGGCGGACGATCAGGTCGTCCTCGAACCTGAACAGCACGTCGACCTCGTTGACCACCTCGCGTCCGGTGCTCAAGAAGACGTACCGGACGGTCCAGTGGGCGCTGCCGCTGCGGTCGTCGGCCGTCACGGCACTGTAGTCGGACCTGAGACCGTCACGAACCCCGAGCTGCAGTCGCCACATCGCCATGACCCTGTCGCGCCCCTCGACCTCCTGGAAGATCGGGTCGCCATAGCTCACCTCGGGGTGGTAGCAGCGCTCCATGGCGGCGTAGTCGACGCGCCCCAGAGCTTCATAGAAGGCGCCTATCAGCGCCACGTGCCGATCGTTCACCCTCCTATGAGACCATGGCCACGCCGTTGTGCCAGCAGACGGCCCTCACCCAGTCGTCGCCGAGACCGAGCCGGTCGAGCGCCCGCAGCTGGTGCGCGTACGCGTGCGGAATCGTCGGGAAGTCGCTGCCCAGCACCACCTTCCCCGCCAGCCCCAAATCGAACAAAGCGGGCCGCAACCGCGCCGGAAACGGCATGTCGCGCTCGGCGAAGTCGGTGAAGGCCATCGTGGTGTCCAGCGCCACCCGCTCATAGCGGGCGGCCAGGTCGAAGAACGGGTCGTACTCCGGCATGCCCAGGTGGGCGATCACCACCCGGAGCCGGGGATGCCTGCGCAGCACCTCGCCGATCGGCTCGGGCCCGATGTGGCCGCCGGGCACCGGCACCGAGCTGGCGTGCACGATCACCGGCAGGCCCGACTCGGCCAGCAGCCCCCAGATCTCGTCGAGCTCCTCCGCCCGCGGATCGAACCCGCCCACCTGGAGATGCACCTTGAAGATCCGCGCCCCGTCCGCCAGCGCCCGCCGCACGTAGCCGGCGGCTCCGGGCTCGGGGTAGAAGGTCGCCGACGGCAGGCAGCCCGGGGTGCGGCGGGCGAAGTCCAGGGTCCAGTCGTTCAGATCGGCGGCCATGTCCGGCCGGTGCGCGTAGGCGAGCGCGGGGAACGACCGCACGCCCAGCTCGCGCAGCCGGGCGACGCGCTGCTCCACCGGCCACTGGTACTCGATCTTCCAGCCACCGCCCATGAGCGGGCCGCCGTGCTCGAAGTGGTGCCAGACCCTGCGCTCCATCCGCTCGGGCAGGAAGTGGACGTGCAGGTCGATCAGGCCGGGCAGGCCCAGTGATCGCCACCACTCCGGCACTCCGGCATCAGAATCGGATTCTGTGAGCACAGCCGAGACTTTACCCGGATAGGGTTTTCTCCTGATGGACAAGCTCTGGGCCCACCTGATCGAGGTTCAACCCGCCCCCGACCCGTGGGTCGTGGTGATCTCGGCACTCGCCGCGCTCGTGATCGTCTCCTTCCGCACCTCCTGGCAGCTGTCCCGAGGGCTGATCACGATCGCGCACGAGGGCGGCCACGCGCTGATGGCGCTGCTCACCCGGCGCAAACTCGAAGGCATCCGGCTCCACTCCGACACCTCGGGCGTGACGCTGACCCGGGGCAGGCCCAACGGCCCCGGCATGGTGCTGACCGCGCTCGCCGGCTACCTCGCGCCGTCGCTGCTCGGGCTCGCCGCCGCCTTGCTGACCGAGCAGGGCCGCATCACGCTGCTGATCTGGGTCGTGCTGCTCTTCCTCGTCTGCATGCTGCTGCTGATCCGCAATCTGTACGGCGCGCTGATCCTGCTGGCGACCGGCGGCGCGGTGTTCGCCCTGTCGATGTACGCGCCGAACGAGGTGCAGCAGGCGGCGGCCCTGGCCGCGGTCTGGTTCCTGCTGCTCGGCGGGGTGCGGCCGATCGTCGAGCTGCAACGCAAGCGCCGCAGGCGCGAGGCCCGCGACTCCGACGCCGACCAGCTGGCCCGGCTGACGTTCCTGCCCGGCGGCTTCTACGTGTTCTTCTTCCTGCTGGTGGCGTGCGCCTCGGTGGTGGCCGGGGCCTACCTGATGAATCCGCTCTGACCACTGGCGGGCTTGCGCGCTGCGCGGTCCAGGATTGTCGGTGCGAAGCCTTACCTTAGAGCCCGTGCCCGAACAGCCTCTGACTCTCGACGCCGCCCTCTCGGAGGAGGCGGTGCTGTCGACCTACCGCCGGATGTTCGCCGCGCTGGCCCGCGACAGCGGCGCGGTCGTCGACGATCCCGCCCTGGTCGACATCGCCGAGACGCTGTTCGCGGCGTTCGCCGAGGCGGGCGAGGAGTGGCTGACGCACGAGCAGATGCGCTTCGCCTGCCGCGCCTATCCGGGTGACCAGTTCGACAACCGGCTGCGCGTGCTCAAGGGGCTGGGCGCGATCCGCGAGGTGTTCCCCAAGCCCAACCAGTTGCGCTACCGGGCGTCGTTCACCAGCGTGGTCGGGCTGATGTTCATCCGCCGGATGATGGACGACGGCGGCCAGTCCGAGATGCACCGGCTGCTGGCCCTCGAAGACCTCAACGTCGCCGATCCCCGCACCACCATGGACGAAGCCCGGCAGAGCGCCGCCAACCTGGCCCGCGCGTTCCGGCTGTGGGCGCTGGAGCTGATCACGCTCACCATGGGCACCATCGAGGAGCTGCGCGAGCAGGCGCCCAAGCTGTGGGGCACCGAGGAGATCGCCCGCCGGGCGCAGAGCCTGCACGGCACGATCCTGACCCGCTGGCCCGAGCTCGACCGGGTCTGCACCGACCTGCGCTCGGCCATCTACGCCTACAGCGACGCCTCCCGGCGCGCGGCCGGCCGGCTGGCCGACTCGGCGGGCACCACCCGCAACCTGACGCTGCTCCCGACGGAGACGTGGCGCACGTTCACCCAGACGGCGTCCAAGGAGCGGCTCGCCTCGGTGCTCGACGACTTCGTCTTCGACGCCCCGGCGCCCTGGCACGACCCGGCGGCGATCGCCCGCGCGGTCGACGAGGCGCCGCGCCCGGCTCCGGCGCAGCCCACTCCCCCGCGTTCCACGCTGCCCGACCCCGGCCCCGAGGGCTCGCTCGACTCCTCTCCCGGCGCCGCGGTCGAACGCCTCGCCGCCGTCGCGGAGTCCCTGCTGGGGGCGTCGTCACGGGTGGCCCTGACCGACGTGCTGGCGTCCGACTGGCCGTCCGCGCGCCGCCTGCTCGCCGACCTGACCTCCGTCGATCTGCGTCCCGAGCTGCCCTACCGGCTGGTGTGGTCCGACGACCTCACCATCGATCCGGCGCGCCGGCCCGCGTGGCTGTCCCACGGACACCTGGAGCGCACCCCGTGACCGTCCCCGAATCCTCCGCGCCCTCGCCCGTCCGGGACACGGCGCCGCAGGGGCAGGCCAAGGCGCATGTGCGGGCGCGTTCGGGCGGTCCGCTCCGGCTGGGCGCCGGGGAGCCGGCGCCCGCGGGCATGCTCCGGCTCACGCGTTCCGACTCCAGCGGCGAGGCACTGCCGGTGTGGCCCGACGGGGCGACGCCGTCGCTGCTGGACGAATACCAGGTGGCGCCCGTCCCGGTGGAGCGCTCCGGTGAGACCCGGCGGGTGCTCGCGGCGTGCCTCACCTGCTGCTGGCCCGACCTGTCAGTGGATCCGTGGCCCGGCGAGCCCGCTCCGGTCGAGCTGGTGCTCGACACCTACCGGACGCTGATCGGGCGGAGCGACGACCTCATGCGCAACTGGGCGATCGGGGCGCTGCGCCGGTTGCACGACTCCGCGTGGATCGTCATGTCCGACGGCCTCGTCTCGCTCGGGCCCCGGTGCGCGCTGTGGCCGGTGGAGTCGCACGCGCAGCTCAAGGAGCTCGTACGCCGCATTCCCCAGCCTGAGCGGAGCGAGCTGACCGTGGTGGCCGACGCCGACCTGGTGGCCGCGGATCACACGGCTCCGGCGCTCGGAGGGCGGGTCGAGGAGGACGCCGCGGAGTTCGGTGACCTGCTCGACGGCTACGACGAGCGGCGGCGGGCCGAGCTGGTCGCGGCGTTCATGGCGGTGGAGCACGCCGCCGAGCCCGTGCAGGAGGCCCGGTTCGGAGCGCTGCGCGATCCCGCGTTGCGGCACACGCTGGGCGAGATGCTGGCCCGGCGCGGGCGCACGCTGATCCAGCACAGGGAGCGCTGGATCTCGGGCTACGACGATGGCGCCGCCGGGGCGGGCGCCCGGCTGGGCGAGGGCGAGCGGGCGGTGCTGACCCTGGTGCTGGTGCACTCGGTGGCGATCCCCCGGGCGGAGGGCCTGCTGCCCGAGGACACCTGGGCGTCGCCGCATCCCACGCCGGCCGAGGAGCTTCGCCGCCACACCCAGCTGCCGATCGGCGAGCTGGAGGCGGCGCTGCGCAGGCTGCGCCACGCCGGCCTGCTGACGCAGGTGAAGGCCGGCGAGGAGGCGGGTGGCTACGTGCCTGGCCCACAGTTCCACCGGCTCACTCCGGTGGCGCGGCGGCGGTTGCAGGAGGAGCTGATCCTGGCGGCCGGGCCGCACACGCCGCTGGCCGCGGCCGTGCGCGCGCGGCGAACAACCAGGTGACCGGCCGCGCGGCGGGGCACGGCGGCGATGGCCGGGCAGGGCGGATGACGGATGCGAGAGTGACGGGGGTTCGGGTGTCGCAGGTGGAGAACGTGGTCGGAGACCGGGTGCTGATCGCCGTGCAGGCGGTCAACATCTCACGGCTTTCGACCCATCCGGTGCCGACCGTGCCTGGCACGCTCATCGTGGTGGCCGGGGCGGGGCCCAAGGACTCCAACGGCGCGGGCAAGTCGTCGTTCATCGCCTCGATCACGGCGCTGCTGGGTGACGAGCAGTGGCGCTTCGCCTCCGGCGCCAAGGCGGTGTCGGAGCTGCTGTTCAACGCCGAGCTGGCCAGCGGCGCGGGCGCCCGCCAGTGGGCCAGCGCCGACCACGGCTACATCGTCGGCGTGTTCGGCCACCCCGACGGCCCCCCGCACATCTCTGGCAGTCTCGGTGACGGATCGCCACAAGCCCCGGGCAGCTCCGGCGACGGATCGCCACCCGCCCCCGGCGGCGGCTCTCCGGGCGACGGGGCGCGCTCCGGCGCGGGCGATGAGGAGTTGTTCGCGCTGCCCGACACCTCCGGTGGAGCCGTCACCGTGTGGCTCAGGGTCAACCAGGAGGCGCCGCATCTGGAGATCCGCTGGCGCGACGGCGTGCGGCTGGCGTCGGCCGCGTCCGAGGCCGAGCGGGTGGCCCGGGCCGACGAGATCTGGGCGTCGCTGCCCCGGTCCGCCGGGCGGCGCGACGTGGTGGCCCGCGACCTGACGAAGGTGCTCTACGGCGACCGGGTGCGGTGCGTGTCCTTCCTTTCCACGTCGGTCCGCAGCAAGGTGGCCACCAACCTGCTCTCCCAGCCGCTCAACGAGATCTCGCCGGAGCGCGTGTTCGAGGCCATCGCGGCGTTGACGGGCCTCGACGCCGAGCTGGAGCAGGAGCGGGAGGCGCGTCGCGACGAGCACGCCAAGCGGGTGCGGGCCGCGCAGGCGCGCGACCGGCTGGCCGAGTTCGAGGCGGAGTCGAAGGCGCTGCTGGGCACCTTCGACCGTCGCGATCAGGCGAGGGTGCGGCTGGCCGACGCGCTGCGGTGCTGGCGCGGCCGGCAGGCGCGCAAGCTGGCCGACGCGGCGGCCAAGGACGAGATCATGGCCGCCGAGCTCGACCGGCACCTCGCGGCGGGTGAGACGGCCGGCGAGGCGATCGCCATGGTCAAGGCGGAGATCGCCACGCTGAAGGACGACACGCTCGATCGGCGGGTCAGCGAGGCGCGCAAGGAGCTGGCGGCGCTCCAGGCGCGGGCCGCCAAGCTCGAGGCCGACCGGGCGGTGGCCGAAAACTCCGCCGACGAGCTGCGTGGCCGGCTTCCGGCGCTGGAGGAGACCCGGCGGTTCGCCGACGGCCGCGACGTGCCGGCCGCCCAACGGGAGCTTACGGAGGCCCGGCAGCGGCTCAACGAGGCGTTGAAGGCCCTCGGCGTGGCCGACCAGGAGGTGAGCTCCGCCCAGGCCGCGCTCGACGACGCCGAAGGCGGCCCGGCGGCGGCCCAGCTCAACGCGCTGGCCGCCGCAGGTGTGGACGCGACGGGTTTGCTCGACGCTCTCGACGTGGCCGAGCAGGCGCGCGACTACGCCCACGCGGCCGGCCCAGGCGTCGCGGACGCCGCGGACGCCGCGGACGCCGCGGACGCCGCGCCGATCGTGGACGGCGGCGCAGACGGCGGCGGCAAGGATGGCGAGGCAGACGGGGGCGTCCATCCCGGTGCGAGCAACAGCGGCGCGGGCAATGCCAGTACGGGCAACGCCAGTACGGGCAACGGCGGTGCGGGGCTGGGGTTGGACGGTCTGCGGGGGTGGCCGAACGAGCATGCCGTCATCGTCGACGCCGGGCAGTTGGATGCCGCCGTCGCGGCGCTCGCCGGGTTGCCTGGGTCGGTGCTGGTCAGTGCCGCCGGGGTGAGCGTGGTGGGGGCGTTCGACGGGGTGGCGACCGGGCGCGAGGCGCGCATCAAGGCGGCCGAGCAGCGGCTCAACCGGGCCCGTGACATCCAGGAGACCGCGGCGCAGACCGTACACGAGAGGGAGGAAGCCGTCGCGGCGGCGCAGCGGCGGGTCGAGGGCGCGCAGGCCGGGGTGCGGCTCGCCCAGCTGGAGACGCGGCTGGCCGGTCAGCGGGCCAGACTGGCCGAGCTGGCCGGGGCGCTCAGCGAGGTCGGGCCCGCGGTGGCCGAGGCCGAGCGTCAGGCGGGCGCGCTCGACTTCCGGGCCCGCACGCGCGACATGGAGATCGAGCGGCTGGAGGGCCGGCGGCAGCGGCACGAGAGCGAGCGTGCCCAGGCGCGCGAGCAGGAGGCGCGCGTGAGCTCCGAGCGGGAGGCGCTCAAGCTCGACGCGCTGGCCGCCGACTGGGGCGGCACCGTCGAGGCGGCGCGCGAGTGGCTCCGGGCGCTGCCCGAAGAGGAGCGTCCGCGCACCGCCGACGAGTGGTGGCGGATCGCCGAGCGCCATTTCGACCAGGCGTTGCGTGACACGTTCCCCGAGGAGGACGCAGAGATCCCCGAGGAGCTGCGGTTCCTGCTGGCCGAGCGGGGCGGGAGCACGGCGCGCGAGCAGGCGACGTTCGCGGCGGTGTGCGGAGCGCTGGCGTCCTACCTGCGGGGGCAGGAGGAGTACGAAAAGCACCAGCGGCGGCAGATCGAGGCTCAGCTCGTGTCGCGGCAGCGTGACCTGGCCGCGGCGGCCAAGGGCGCCGAGGAGGCGGCGCACTCCACGGCCGTGCACCGGGCGGCGTTGAGCGCGGCGATCAAGGCGAGGCTCACCCGGGTGGCCGAGGAGTTCGAGAAGCTCGACACCGGCTACGGCGGTTACGGCGCGACGCTGGAGTTCCCGGTGCCGCCCGCGCCGGCGGATCCGGAGCAGCGCTGGCAGTGGCGGGTGACGCCCAAGTGGCGGCGCGGAGAGGGGCAGGGGTTCGTCCCCTACAACCGCAGGGCCAACACGGCGCTCATGGACGAGAAGGCCGTCAAGCTCGTGTGCGCGGCGGCCATCGCGTCGTCCGGTGGCGGTCACCTGTGCCTGGTGCTCGACGAGCTGGGGCGCAACCTCGGCAAGGAGCACCGGCGCGAGGCGGTCGCGCTGTTCCGCCGGATCGGCGAGACGTACGGGATCACGGTGATCGGGGCGCTGCAGGACGACATGGAGCCGTACGCGATCGACGCCTGCGGCCAGTACATCAAGCTACGTCGCTCGTCCGACGCCATGCCCTACAACGAGCCGCCGGTGATCGTCGGCCACGACGAGCACGCCGACCGGGTCCGCGCGCTCGCGGCCTACGTGGAAAGACCGTGACCCACGACGTGTCACGTTTTGCCCTACGACGAGCACCTTCGTCGCCCATTGCCTGCGTGGAGCACTGACGTCGCCAAACGGCCTGCGGCTCAGTCTGGTGATCCGCAGGCCGCCGATGAGGTGAGGTGCGGCGGTGGAGAAGTCAGCGGGAGGCCGGCCGGTCGCGAAACCTGCGGCCGATCACGACCGGGTCCTCCAGCAGCTTCGGGACACCCGAGGCGTTGCCCGGGTCGATCCGGACGTGCAGGAAGGTCGGGCCGCCCGGCTCAGCGCCTTCGCGAACTCCGCGCGCAGCGTCCGTGCGTCGGCGGCTTGACGCACCGACCAACCGGCCGCGGCGGCGAGCTCGCCGAGGTCGACCCGGGCCGAGTAGGTGGGCAGGTCGCCCGCCGCCATGAGCAGGATCGCGAACAGGTAACCGAAGGCGCAGTGCGTCTCGGGCATGTCGTCGAAGTTCATCCCGTAGATGCCGCCGACCACCGTCGGGGCGAACAGGACGGCCGCCCAGGCGGAGATCTTCTTGACCTCCTCGCCCTGCTGCGGTTTTCAGCACTTGTTGATCTATTTTCGCCATCTGCCCATAGGTTGTTCGCGATGACTTCATCGACGCAGATTTACACCTATATCCGCTCGTCCGCCGTGCTCGAATCGGCCGACGGGCGCACCCTCGCGCTGGAGACCTCCGGCGGCGCCACACCCGAGGGTGCGGCGGCCAATCCACGGTTGTTCAGCGGTTTCCTGACCGCGCCGGTCCCGTCCGCGGTCGCCTTGCTGGCGGTCGCCGACGTGGCCGCCGCCCGTTATCACCTGCCTCGCGCGTCGTCCTCGCTGGATCCGGTGGTGACCGCGGGCGGTGACCGGTTGCGGTTCGAGTCGTTCTCCGGTTGCTGCGGGGTCTACGCGCGTCTCGACGTGCTGGCACCCGGTCTCGACGGGGACAAGGTCGGTCACGGCACCACCAACGTCGACGTCAACCCGCCGCTGCGCAGAGCGCTCGCCCGGCTCGGTGGGATGGACCCCCTGCACCTGGCGGTCGGGCCGGAGGCGTTGGAGGTCAGCACGTTCGACGGCCGGTTCGTGGAGAAGAAGGTTCCGCTGCCGCGGCGCTGGGTCCGTGGGTTCGCCGAGGCTCAGGTGCTGGCGGCCGGGTTCGAGCTGCGCGCCGAGGTGCCGGCGGCGGAGGCGGCCGCGGTGCTGCGGGCGCTGCCGAAGTCCTCCGGTGCTCGGGCGGCGCACTGGGTGGTGCCCATGGGCCGCACCCTGCGCCCGGTGAGCCGGCCCGCGCCGGGTGCGGTCTGCCTGCCCGGCCCCGAGCGGCTGCTGACTCTGCGGCAGGTGTTGCGGCACGCGTCGGCCCTGCGGGTGTACGCGCCGATCGCGGCGGGACAGGACGCGGCTGCCGTGGCGTGGGAGGTGGTGCTGCCGGGGATGCGGTTGACGCTGATGCTGTCGCAGGACGCCTCGCGCGGGTTCTCCGGGGAGGGCGGCGTGCTGCACGACCTGGCCACCGGACCCGCGGCGGACGACGCGGAACTGGTCTCGGCGCTGCTGGCCTGGGAACCGACGGTCGACGTGGCCGAGCTGGCCAGGCAGGCCCATCTGCCGCCTGAGCGGGTCCGCGTCGCGCTGACGGTGCTGGGGAGCGGTGGGCAGATCGGCTACGACCTCGCGGAGGCGGCGTACTTCCACCGGAGCCTGCCGTACTCGGCGGGTCGCGTGGAGTCGGACAATCCCCCGGCTGCGTGGGGCGCGGACGCTGGTCGCGGAGGGTTCGGTCCGGCTGGACGGCGCGCTGGCCTCGGTCGGGAAGGACGATCACGTCCAGGTGGTCCGGATGGACGAGGCGGGGCGGTTGAGCTGCACCTGCCTGTGGTGGGCGAAGTACCGGGGAGGGCGCGGACCGTGCAAGCACGCGCTCGCGGTGCGCATGGTCCGGGACGCGATGGCGGAGGAGGCACGATGAACTTGCCGGACCTCGTGGAGGCCGGGGACGTCGCGGGCGTGGTCCGCGAGCTGGGCGGGATGACACCGGATCGGCGCAAGGAGAACGACGTCGCCCTGGCGGCCCGGCGTGCGGTGATGGACACCGATTGGGGCGGGCATTCCGCGACCGAGCTGGACGCGCAGCTGGCCGCCGAGCTGGGGTGTCAGGACAGCGCCTCGGCGGCGGCCGGGTGGTTCCGCGTGGCCGCGAACCGCCGCTCGTTGAGAGGGCTGGGCGAGGACGGCGCCTGGCTGGTGGACGTCATCGGCCTGCGTCCTGTCGAGTGGCGCGCCGAGCTGGCAGGGCTGCTGGGCGAGGAGGCGTGGTCCGAGTCCACGTACAGGTTCGCCTTCGTCGAGCATCTCGTGCACGACACGGGGTGCCCGGTGCCGACCTCGGACGCCTTCCTTACCACCTGGCTGCACGATCGCTGCATCTGGTACGTGCGGCGCCCCGCCCATCTGAAGGGCGGGGTGCCAGGCGCCGGCTTTCAGGAACGGCTGGTCAACGACCCGTGGACAGCACGGCTCCTGCCCGTGGCACTGGCGCGGCCGGGAGTGGAGCTGCCGCTGGCGCAACTGGCCGCGATCAGTCTCGCCGAGCCGGGGCTGATCGATCGGGACTTGCTGGCGGACCGGTGCTACGCGCACCTTTCCGGCAACCTGCCGTGGGGCATGGACGTGCTGAAGGCCATGGAGCTCACCCCGGCCGAGCAGGCGCGGGTCTCCGGCCCCCGGGTCGAGCTCCTCGACCGCTGCCTCGAACGCCTCCTTCAGGACGGCACGCGGATGGAGATGCGGCCGTGGCTTGACTGCCTGCGGGTCATGGTGCCCACGCCCGCCGAGCAGGCGGCCGTGGCCCGGGACTACCTGGCGCTGCTGGACGGGTCGCCGCCGGTGGCCGACCACGGCCAGGAGGTTCTCGCCGGGCTGGACGAGCTCGGGCTGGTCGAGTGGGAGCTGGTGGAGGAGGCCGGCGAGCGGGTCCTGCTCCGGCCGGAGAAGAAGCTGGTCCGCGCCCAGCTCTCGTGGCTCGACCGGGTCGCGAAACGGGATCCGGCTCGCGCGGGTCAGGTCGTGACGGCCGCGGCCACGGCGTTCGACCACCGGGACGCCGCACTGCAGGAGCGTGCCCTCGCGGTGATCGGCCGTCATCTCAAGGCCGCGGGGGAATCGGTGCTGCCGGAGCTGCGGACGGCGGCGGAGCGGCTCGGCCTGGGGCTGTCCGCGCGGGCCGCCGTGCTGTTCGGCATGCCGTCGGCCGGCACCACCGAGGAGCGCGCCGACGTGCTGCCGGTCGTGTCCGGGCCGAGGCTGGTGCCGGGTCCCCTCGCGACGGTGGCCGAGGTCGCCGAGGAGGTCGCGGCGGTCGTCGCGGGCGATCAGGACGTGGTGGCGTTCGAGCGGGCCCTGGACGGCCTGGTGCGGCACGCCCACCTGGACCGGGCCGCACTGGCCGCCGCGCTGAAGCCGGTGCTGCGCAAGCAGCCCCGGACGCTGTTCGACTGCGTGCCCGCGGACCTGCACGGGGTGGCCCGGGCGGTGGCGGAACTCGAGCCGGACACGGGCCTTCGCCGCCGCCGCGGCAGGGCCAGGTTCTCCCTGGCCGGGGAACTGCTCGCGGCGCGCCTGGTGGAGGCGAGCGAGCTGGTGATGGCCGGCGTCCAGCCGTTCCTGCTGGCCGTGCCGACCCACTCCACCGGCGCGCTGGACGCGGCCGTACTGGTGGAACGCCTCACGGCGTGCGAGAGGCTCGGCGTCACCCCCGCCCCGGTTGACCTGGCGCAGGCGTTGCTGCGCGTCACCCCGGGAGCGGACTCGCAGGTGCTCGTCGCGGCCGAGAGCCTCGGCTCTGCGGCCGGGAAGCGGACGGCGGACTGGCTGCGCACGGGCGGCCTGCCGCACCAGGAGTCCGAACCACCGGGCTGGGGGCTGGACACGCAGCCGCGCCGGAACCAGCCGCGGTCACCGGCGGCTCCCGGGCTGACCCTCGATCCCGCGCCGCCCCAGGCAGTGGCCGACCTGATCGGGCCCCACCAGCAGCGCCGCCAGTACGTCGTGGAGCCGCCTCAGATGTTCTGGTTCGCGCAGCTTCCCCATCATCGCGATGTGGTCGCCGCCCGCGACTACTTCGAGGATCACGAGAATGACCGGGGCTGGACGGCGGCGCTCCCGTTCATGGCGGAGTCCGGCGGCCCCGCGGGGTTCGCGGTGCACCTGCTGCTGGCCGACAGCATGGGGACCAGCCGTCCGGTGGACCGGGGGCCCGCGGTGGACGCGGTGCTGGTGCTCGCCGCCCGGGGCCAGCTCGACGCCGGCCTGTTCGGGTGCCAGCTCGCCGCCCTCGTCCATCGAGGAGGGCTCCCGGCCAACCGCCTGGCCGAGACCCTGCGCATGATGGCCGACACGGGCGCGCACGGCGTCGTGTGGTCCGTGTTCGAAGGCGCCCTGCCCCGTCTGCTGGACGACAAGCCGGTTCATGGCGCGGGCGAACTGCTCGCGCTCGCCGTGGAGTGCGCGGCACGCTGCGACGCCTCGGGTGAGATCGCGGAGGTCACGGTGGTCGCCCAGCGCACCGGATCCAGCCTGGTCGTGAAGAACGCCAGGGCATTGCGGGAGGTGCTGCTGCGCGCCGGTCACCGGGTCGCGTCACCTGATCGGCGGGCCGACGTAGGCGGCGCGTAGCCGGAGCAGGGAGCCGGTGGCGTACTCCTCCATGGCGTGGGCCAGCCAGCCGGCGGTCCTGGCGATGGCGAAGACGGCCTCGCCGGCGCCGCTGATCATGCCGGTGGCCGCGACGAGGGTGGCGAGGGCGAAGTCGACGTTCCGCTCGGGGAGGCGGCGCCGGCGGACCTCCTCAAGCACGGCCTGGGCCGCGGCCAGCCGCTCGTGGCCCGGCACCGCCTCGGCGACCAGATCCATCAGGAGGCTTCCCCGGGCGTCGCCGTTCTTGTAGACGCTGTGGCCGAAGCCCGGGATGCGCTCGCCTCGGCGGATCCGGTCGGCGATGACGCGGTGGGCCTGGGCGGGGGTGGCGACCTCGGCCAGCAGCCGCTCGGCGGCGTAGGAGGCACCGCCGTGCAGGGGGCCGCCGAGCACGCCGAGGCCGGTGAGCACCACGGCGTACGGGTCGGCGCGGGCGGACGCGGCCACCCGCGCGGCCAGGGTCGAGGCCGCCAGCTCGTGGTCGGCGAGCAGCACGAGCGCGGCCTCCAGAGCGCGGACCAGGGCCGGGGTGGCGGGGAGCGGGCTCAACCGCGGCCAGAGCCGCTTGGCGATCGACGCGCCACCGGCCACCGCGTGAGGCTGGACGAGAGGGAGGGCTTCGACGAGGCCGGCGATGAGACGGCGGGCCGTGGCGGTGACGGATTCGGGGTCGAGGTGGTAGCGGAGTGAGTCGGAGGCGCCGAGGACCGTGATGATGACCTGGAGGCGGTCGAGCGGCAGGATGCCCTCGGGGAGGCCACGCTGCGCCGTCACCGCGGCTCGCAGCGCCTCGGGGTCGGCTGCCCACACAGGCGCCGCACGGTCGCGGAGATCCCCCGGACGCCGGGGGGCCGCCTCGTCCCGACGCCCCTCGCCCGCCAGGCCGGCCGCGCGAGGGGTGACACCGTTGGCAGGTGCGTCCAGGACGGCGGGGTCCGCGGTCCAGAGCCACTCGGCCACGGCCTCGAAGCCCGTCCCCTGTGCCAGCGCCAGCGCGTCGTGACCGCGGTAGTGCGGACGGTCCAGGACGAGGGCCGTGATGGCCGACTCGATGACCAGCTCCGGCGGCTGGCTGCGGGGACGGCCGCGGCGGGCCAGCCGCTCGATCTCGGCGGCGTCGAACAGGCTGCGCCGCCCGTCCTCGCCGTGGCGGCGCTTGAGCACGCCCCTGCTGACATAGGCGTAGAGCGTGGCCGGCTTCACGCCGAGCCGCTCGGCCGCCGTGGCCGCGTCGATCCACTCCACGCTCGCACCTCACAATGTTGATGAAAATCAATATTGATACACATTGAGAGACCGTGTCAACGTGAAGCCATGCCAAAAGTTCACTTTCTCGACGTGACGAACCGGGACGGCGTGCAGACCGCGCGCACCGGCCTGTCGAAGTTCGGCAAGACCATGGTCAACTTCTATCTGGCCAAGCTCGGCGTGGCGCAGTCCGAGATCGGTTTTCCCTTTCTGTTCCACGAGGTCCCGTACGTGAAGGCGCAGGTGGCCCTGGCCGAGGCGGGCGCGTTCGGCGACCTTCGGCTGTCCGGGTGGTGCCGGGGCGTGGCGGGGGACGTGGAGAAGGCCGCGCCGCTGGGGCTGCGGCACTACAACCTGTCGATCTCCACCTCGGACTACATGATTCAGAACAAGTTCCGGGGCCGTCTCGACCGCGGCTCGATCATCAGGGAGATGACCGCCGCCGTCAGGGCGGCCAAGGTGGCGGGCGCCCACACCGTGGGGGTCAACGCCGAGGACGGGTCGCGCACCGATGACGGGTTCCTGCTGGAGTTCGCGCTGGCGGCCAAGGAGGCGGGGGCCGACCGGGTGCGCTACTGCGACACGATCGGCGGCGACACGCCTGACCGAATCCGCGAGCGGTTCGCCAAGCTGGCCTCGTCCGCGGGGATGCCGGTCGAGACGCACTGCCACAACGACCTCGGCATGGCGGTGGCCAACTCGGTGTCGGGCGCGCTCGGCGATCTGGACGCCGGCCAGGACGCGTGGGTCAACACCTGCGTGAACGGCGTCGGCGAACGTTCCGGCAACGCCGACCTGCTGTCCACGATCCTGGCGTTCGAGCACGGCTTCGGGCTCAACGCGGAGATCGGTGACGCTCTCGACCTGTCGTGGGCCCGCAGGTTCGGGCTGTGGGCGGCCTACGCGCTCGGGCAGCCGCTGCCGTACAACCAGGTGGGAGTGGGGCGCAACGCGTTCGCGCACGAGAGCGGCATCCACGCCGACGGCGCGCTGAAGGACCACGGCAACTACGAGCTGTACGACGAGGCGACGCTGGGGCCGTTCCCCGAGGACTGGCACGCGCGCCACGGGCGGGTCGTGCTGACCGGCGAGTACGGCGGGAAGGCCGGGTTCGGCCACGTCATGGAGGGCCTGGGAGTCGAGGTGCGGGAGGAGGACCTGGCGTTCCGGCTGGTGCAGCTCTGCAACGCGATGACCGGCCGGCCGCTCACCGACGACGAGTTGCGCCTGATCGCGACCTACCCGCGCGAGCTGTCGCTGCTGTTCCCCGGCTACGAGGCCGGCTGAGCCCTGGGAGTCCGCCCCGGTCGCTCGATGCCCTGCCCGCCCGGGGCCCTCACCAGCCGAAGCCCTGGTCGGCCGGGATCCTCACCGGCCGATGCCCCGGTCGGCTGAGTCCTGCCCGGACCGAGTCCTGCGTGACCGTGAGGCTAGCCTGGAGGAATGGACCCTGGAACCTATTCACTGGGCCCCGGCTCAGGCTCCCTTCTCGTCCATACGACCCGCACCGGACTGGGCGCGAAGGCGGGCCACGACCTGACCATCGAGGTGACCCGATGGCGAGGTGAGGCCGTGGTCGACCCCGCCGGTCCAGCCGGCTCGTCGGTGACGCTGGAGCTCGACGCCTCGTCGCTGGAGGTCAAGGAGGGCACCGGCGGCATCAAACCGCTCACCGACGGCGACCGGCGGGAGATCCAGAAGCTCATGCGCGAGAAGGTCCTCCAGACCGACCGTCACCCGACGATCACCTTCCGCTCGGCCCGGATCTCCGGCGATCCGGAGTCGTTCCAGGTAGAGGGCGACCTCACGCTGGCCGGCGTCACACGGCCGGTCACCGTGTCGGGCACGCTGGCCGGCGACCGCGTCCACGGCACGGCCACCATCACCCAGACCCGCTGGGGTATTCGGCCTTACTCCGGGCTGTTCGGCGCGCTCAAACTCAACGACGACGTCGACGTGCGGTTCGACCTCGGCCTGACTCCACAGTGACCGCCACACCACCTCGGCCTGCCCCACGGTGACGGCACACTCCGGCCCCCACGATGGGCGATACCAAGGGAGCCCTCGTCGCTCAGCCAGGACGTGCGCCGCTTCGTCAAGAACCGCGGCCTGACGGTGTCCGACGCGCAAACCGTCGGACTACCCGCCCATGGTCCCTGACCGCCGGTCCCGAGGCTCTTCCGGGCGCAGGCTGGGCAGGAGCGCGCCGAGGTCGGCGTCGGCGCCGAGCAGTCCTTCGAGGTCGACGCCGTCCGGCGCGAGTGGTGCCAGCAGGTCGGTGGTCTGCCGGCTCACCTCCGAGGTCGCCGCCTCGATCTGCTCCATGATCGACGCGGCGATCTCCGACGCGGACAGCTTTCGGGTGATGCGCGGATCCAGCTCGATGTGCGTGATGCGGCTCTGCTGCCCGGCTTTCACGGTCACCAGGCCGTCCTTCGAAGTGGCCGTGGCCTCCACCTCGCGCAGCCGTGCGTAGGCGGTCCGGATCTCGGCCGCCTGCCGTTCGTACTCCGCGACCATCTTCTCCAACTGCGCGTGCAGTTCCTCATGCATGATTCGCGTCCTCTTGACCGCTGTGCCGCCGCGGGGCGGGCATGTGCCGCACCGCCTCTGGGTCCTCCCCGTGGAGGATGTCGTAACCCTCGGCATAGTGGCGCATCATCGGCCACAGCAATCTCATACGCAGACTCACCAGCACACTGGAGTCCGCGGTGCGTGCCAAGATCCATCGGGGATCTCCCGCGTCAAGCCTGAGCACGGCCGACATCAGCAGATCATCCGCCTCCAACGCCGGATGGGTCACCTCGTCGACCTCACCCGCGAGAAATCCGTCCACGAACTCCCTGGCGGAGTCCAACTCATCCGTCACCGTCTATCTCCACTCGCATTGACGTGCGGATTGTCAGGTTCGACGCCGCCCCTCCGGAAGTATTCGTCGACCTTCCGCTTGAACATGCTCAGGTCACCACCCGCCGACCGCGTGTCCACGAGGGCCTCGAAGATGAGGTCGGACCGCAGAGAGCCGAAACTGTTCCCGGACACACGTGGCTCGGCACCGAGACCGACACCGTCCATCACCGGCTGCGTCATCGGCGGCACGGCCGGCAGGAAAAGGCCGGGATGACGCTCGTCGTACTCGACGAGCCACTGGAGCACCCTGTCCGTCGCCGCCTGGTCCGTCAGGTAGATCACGATCCCATCTCCACGTTGCTTGATCGCCTCGAAGCCACTGATCTTGGCGGCGCGCACACCCGGAAAATCCTCAGGCGCGTCCACGACTTCTCTGACCAGGGCTCTCATCAACGTCGGGGCCCCGTCGGGCACGACATGCAAGTAGAGACGTTGAGTAGTGCTGTTACCGGACCTGTCCTCGCGGATGAAGTGGAAGAAGTCCCAAGCACTGACCTGGTTGACAAGATCCTCCTCGACGAGCCCCGCCATTTCTCCCCTCCGCTGCGAGACCGAATAGCCCTCCGGCCTGGTGCGAGCCAAGTCCGCAAGTTCCTTCATGTAGGACTCGGGGGTCCGGTGAAGCGGTTTTTCGGTCTCCACGGCGTACATGCTGTAGATGTCGTCTCTTTTCAGAGACACTTTTTGCTCCCGGGCCCAGACCCGTTCGAGGAAGTCGTCAGTGCTCAGCCTGGACAGGGCAGGTGCCTCCAGGCCCTGCTGCCGGTACAAGTGCTGCCGCACTTCCTCCACTTCCGCGAAGGAGAGTTCCGGATGCCGCCTCGCGAGGTCCGCGTGCGTCCAGAGGCGGTTCGCGTCCAGCGGGCTCTCTTGCTGGCGTATGAAGTCGGCGAGCCCCCTGGCCAGCAGTTCGGCGTCGGGTGCACGGATGACCGGCTCATGTCCAGCCTCCACGGCCGCCACGTACGTTTCGACGGCGTGACGCGGACCGTGAAGCTCCACCAGCCGGTTGAGCGTTCGACTCGACGACCGCGAATCCGCGACCACGCCGGGGGCGAGCCGGTCGAACTCACCCAAGACCCTGGCCTGCGCCGGCGAAGGCTCGCCCAGGCCCAGTGAGTCGGCCATCCACAGGCCCACCAGCTCCAAGGGCGCGCCGGCTGCTCTCCCACCCTTGACGAACGGCGACGCGAGCTCGGCCGCAGGCAGCGAATCGTCCGGGTACGCGCGCTGCGAACCCGTCCTCTGGTTCGCATGCGGATTGACGGGGTCGATGCCGGCCCTTCGGAAGTGTTCGTCGACCTTCTGCCTGAACAGGTTGAGGTCACCACCCGCCGACTCGGTCTCCCGGAGGGCCTGGAAGACGCTCCGCGAACGGAGTTGCCCGAAGCTGGTCCCGCTCCGGGTGGGCTCCATCCCGAGGCCGACGCCTTCCCTCAGCGGCAGGGTCATCGGCGGCGTGTCCCGCAGGAAGACGCCGGGATGGCGATCGCCGTACTCGTCAAGCCACTGCAACACTCTGTCGGCCGCCGCGCGATCCGCCAGGTACACCACGATTCCGTCTCCACGGAGGGTGACTTCCCGGTAGCCACTGATCTTGGCCGAGTGCACACCGGGGAAACGCTGAGGCTCGTCCACGACGTTCTTGACCAGGGCGCTCATCAGCTCCGGCGCCATGTCGGGCGTGGCATGCAGGTAGAGACGTTGGGTGGCGACGACGTCACCGTCCGTGCGGCGGAAGGAGAAGAACTCCATGCCGTTGCCGACATGCGTGTAGTCGAGGGAGCTGACGCTCCTCTCCGTCCGCTGCGTGAACGAGTCGGCCTCCGACCTGGCGCGGGCCGTCTCCACCAGCGGGTTCAGGTAGGACTCGGGGGTCCGGTGGAGCGGTTTGATTTTTGCCCCATCGGCATACCTGTCGTAGACATGGTGCTCGCTGCCGATGGATGAGCGCTCTCGCCAGACCTGCTCGAGGAAGGCGGCGGTGCTCTCCCGGGACAGGGGCGGCGGCTCCAGGCCGTGCTGCCGGTACGAGCGCAGCCGGAGTTGCTCCACCTCAGCGAAGGACAGCTCCGGATGCCGTCTCGCGATCTCCGCGTGCCGTCTGCGGCCGTACGGTTCCGGCGGACCCTCACTCCGCATGAAATCGGCGATCCCCCTGGCCAGGGACTCGGCGTCGGCCGCGCGGGCGACCGGATGCCCGGCCTCCACGGCCCTCACGTATGACGTGACGACGTGCCGGCCGCCGTGGAACTCCACCAGGTTGTTGAGTGTCCTGCTCGCCGACGGGTGCAGCGCGAGCACTTCGGGAGCGAGCCGGTCGAACCGCCCCATGACCTCGGCCCGCGCGGGCGAGACATCGCCCAGGCCCAGGATGCCGGCCACCGTCTGGCCCGTCGCGGCCTCCGCGTTCCTGAACGGCGGCACGGGCTCCGCCCCGGGCCGCCAACCCCCGTGTCCCGCGTCCGGCGGATCCGCCGACTGGTGCGCCCGCGGGGGCATGCCGTCTCCGTCGGCGAGCACGGCGGGCGGCTGGGCACGCGGGCCCTGGTCCACCATGGGAGCCGACTCAGGAAGGGGGACAGGCCGGGCACCCGGATGGGACGCCGCGGCGTCATGGGATGGCCGAGCCACCGGGGCGGCGGGCTCGCCTGCCCTTCCGTCCGGCGCCGGAGTCCTGGGCCAGTCATCCACATTCCTGCCCGCCACCGGCGCCGCTGGTCCGTCGCCTGCCCTCCTGTCCGCCATCCCGGGCCGGTCGCCGACGTTCCTGTTCGCCACCGGAGTGCCGGCGCCGTCGTTCGTACTCCTGTACGGCATCGGCCCGGCCCGGTCACCTCTGTTCGAGACCGCGAGGGCGGCCGGTCTGCCGTCGTCCACGGGCCGGAGCACGGCCTCTGGTTTGGGCTGGGGCCAGACCTGCTGGTCCGGTCGTATCCGAGAGCCTCCCGGCTGCTGGGCGAGCATCGTGGGTCGCTCAGCGGGAGGGGCCTGACCACGCGCGGGAGAGGCCTCAGGTTGTGAGGGGCGCGGGGGGGCCGCACCGTCCTCCCCAGGGCGAGGCGTCCCGCCGGGCCGGTCGGTGCCGGCGAGGTCCGCGGCGCCGGAGTGCCGTGCGGGCAGGAGACCGGGCCCGCCCTCGGTCATGGCCCTGGGACGGGCGGCGGTGGGCCCGATGCCGCCGAGCACGCCAGAGGTGAGGGAGAACAGCAGGTTGTCACGGGTGAGTTGCCCCGTCGCCCCGAGCGTGACCGCGCCGGCGGTCGCGCCCGACACACCGCCCATCACCGCCTGCCCCATCACCGTGTCGGATGCGCCGGCCAGCAACGTCCGCACGGTCTTGGCCTCGTTCTTGGCGACCGCGCCGACCATGTCGTCGGTCACCAGTTTGGCCGCCCCGATCTTCATCCCGCCGAACAACGCGCCGGTCAGCGCGCCAGTGCCGGACGACCACAGCAACGACTCAAAGTTGATCTCATCACGATGTCCGGCCAGCAGTTGTCCGAACTGGACACCCCCATCCAGACCACCCATGATGGCCCCGAACAAGAGCATGTTCCTCAGCACGATCCCCTTGATCGCCTGATTGCGCACCCGCTCGAACCCGAGCCTGCTCCAGATCAGCGCCGTCGCGCCCGGATTCGCCACCGCGAACGCCAGCAGCCGAAGGATCGCCAAGGCGGTCAGTATCGCCCCGGCGATCATCATCCACTGGGTGTGCTCCACATCCGTCGCGTGCTTGCGGGTCATGTCCGCGCCCTGCCGCAACTCGTGCTCCACATAAGCCAGCACGGCGACCGGATCCCGGTCCGCCTCGGCCGGGTCGCCGCCGGCGTCACGCACGAGCTCCCCGAGCAACTGCACGAACTCGGCCTTGGCCACGCCCTCCCACGCGCCACTCTGGAGCAGCGCGACCACCCCGTCGCCCGCTTCCTTGCGTAACCGGCCAAGCTTGTCGGCTATCACATCCTGCTCGTCAGCCTTCGCGACCATGTCGTCGTAGCGCTGCTCGGGGAACACCCCACCCGCGATATAAGGCCAGAACGGCTTCAGCACATCCGGCACGAAGACGTTCGGATCCATCAGTATCCGTCCCGCGATGTCGAAGCATCGTCAGCCGCCTGATAGACGCGCCGGGTCTGAGTGGTGTGACCGGCCGCAGTGTCCGACTGCTCGGCGATCAACCGCAACAGCCGGGCCGCACGCTCGAACCGGCTCCCCTGCCGGCTCCAGAACGCGTTGCCGTAGTCGTCGCCGGTCGCGGCCGTACGGGTGCCGCGCGCGCTCGCCTCATGCGCACCAGCCAGCCCACCTAACCCGATCGCCAGCTCCCCCAGCAGATCGCTCAGCGCCAGCAACTTCCGCTCAGCGAACACGATGCCATCGGAATCCGCGGGACCAGCCGCACGCTCTGGAACGACACTCGCGGCCGGCCGGTCACTGCGCAGCGAATCGGGCAGGCACGGACCCGGCTGCGGACACGGCGGACTGTGAAGGCATGGCGTCACCAACGCCTCCTGCGGATTCCACGGAGTCGCCAGACCGCCCTCCCGCATTCACCGCAACCACGAACAGTCAGTGAGGGAAGGCTACATGATCAACCGGCTCCGATGATCACAGATTCGCGGCGATGACCCACATGATGTCACCCGACCAGGGCCGTCATCGTGACGGACGGGCGGACACCGGGGCCGCCGGGATTCAGCGCCGTCGATGACGGTGCGGCCAGGACAGCGCAGCGGCCTGGCCGCACCGTCACAGGATGGTGAGACTGGACCCGGCGCGGGTCTTGGAGACCTTGAGCTGGGCCGGAATGCGCGAGCGCAGCTCGGCGACGTGACTGATGACGCCGACGGCGCGCCCGCCGTCGCGTAGCTCGTCGAGGATGTCGAGGACACCGTCGAGCGTGTCCTCGTCGAGGGTGCCGAACCCCTCGTCCACGAAGAGGGTGCCGATCTCCGCTCCACCGGCCTCGGCCGTGACGACGTCGGCCAGCCCGAGGGCGAGCGCCAGCGAGGTGATGAAGCTCTCCCCGCCCGAGAGCGTCGCCGGGTCGCGCTCGACGCCCGTCCACCCGTCGGAGATGCGCAACCCGAGCCCGCCCCCCGAACGCCCCCGTGCGCCGGCCGTCTTGCGCAGGTCGTGCCGCAGGAGGTAGCGCCCGGCGGACATGTGGTCGAGGCGCTCGTTGGCGGCGTCGACCACCTGCCTGAGCCGCTCGCCGAGCACGTACGACGACAGGCTCATGCTCCACTGGTTGTCGCTGGAGGTGCCGCTGGCCAGGGCCGCCAGGCGCTCGGCCAGCCTGTGCCGATCGGCGGCGGGCTGCCAGGTGGCCAGACCTGCCGCCAGCTCACCGTGGAGCTCGTCCAGCCGATGAGCCCTGGCCACGGCCTGGTCGAGCGCGGAGGCCAGGGCCGTGTGCGCCTGCTGCGCCGCCTCGCGCTCCGCCTCGATCGCCTCCAGGTCGGGCGCCGGCTCCTCGGCCGCCGCCAGCAGCTCGGGGTCGGCCAGGATGCCGCTCACGGCGGCGTACTGATCGTCCAGCCGCCGCAACCGCTCGGCCTTGCTCTCCAGCTCGGCCGGGGTTCTGGCGGCGTCGGCGACCTCGTCGACCTCGTCGAATCCCGCCTCCAGGGCAGCCCGTTCGGCCGCCTCGGCGGCTCTCGTCCGCTCCTCCTCGGCGGACATGGCCTGCCGCGTGGCCTCCAGCGCCTCCCGCAGCAGCTCCGCCTCGTCGCTGAGCCTGGACAGGCGCGCGGTCAGCGTCGGGTCGTCGCCGCGCGCGCTGTCGAGCCGCGCGGTCAACCTCCCCGCGTCGCCGCTGAGCTCCTCCTGGCGAGTGCGGCAGGCGGCCAGCCTGGCCGTGACCCTGCGCGCCCGCTCCTCCAGCGAGACCCGCTCCTCGCCGAGCCGCGCCGCCTCGGCGGCCAGCTCCGGCTCTCTCGCCGCCGACGCCGTGAGCCGGTGCAGCTCCCGCTCGGCCGCCGCCAGCACCTCGACGGCCTGGACGTCGGCGGCCTGGACGTCGGCGCCCAACCCGCCCAACCCGCCCAGACCGCTCGGGCCGCCCAGACCGCTGGGGTCACTCAAGCCGCTGGGGTCGCTCAGGCCGCTCGGGTCGAGCCGAGCGGGACCCTCGGTGCTGGTGTCCGACGCGGGACCCAGACCGCCGCCGGTGAGCCGGGCGGCGAGGCGGGCGCGTTCGGCCTGGAGGTGGGTGTGGTGGGCGCGGTGGGCCGCGAGGTCTTCGGCCAGCCGGCGGGCGCGGTCGGTGACGCGCTCGCGGTCGGCCTCGACGCGGTCGAGCTCGGCGGCGAGGGCGGGCTCGATGGCGGCGATCCCCTCCAGGCGGACGAGCTCCTGCTCGGCTCGCAGCACCGCCGCCTCGGCGGCGTCGGCGTCGAGACCGCCCGTGGCCGCCACCGCGTCGGCGTGGCGTGACTCAAGGGTGGCGAGGGTACGCTCGGCGGCCTCGCGTTCGGCGTGCGCTCCTTCACGGGCGTGCTCGGCTGCCAGCTCATCGTCCGCCGAGGGCGCGCTGGGGGCGGGCGAGGCCGGGGCGGGGTGGTGCTCGGAGCCGCACACCGCGCAGGGCCGGCCGTCGGACAGGTCACGGGCCAGCTCGGCCGCCATGCCGTCGATGCGCGCCTGGCGGAGGTCCAGCCACTGCTCCCTCAGACCTTGGGCTCTGTCGACCAGGGCCTGGTGGGTGGCCGTCGCCGCCTCCAGCTCACCGGCCAGGGCGTCACGGCGCAGGGCCGCGTCGTGGACGGTCCGGGCGGCGTCAAGCGTCGCGGCCGCCGCCGGGATCGCCGCGATCTCCGCGCGTACGCCGGCGAGTCGCCCCGACACGTCGGCGAGCAGCTGGGGCAGCTCGGCCTCGGCGGCCCCCACCTCGGCCGCACGCTGCGTCAGCCCGTCCAGCTCGGCGTCCAGCGCGGCCAGCCCGCGATCAGCGGCGATCAGCTCGGTCGCGGCGGCCCGTACGGCTTCGGCCGCCGGGATCCTGACGGCGTCGAGGCGGGCCTGCTCGGCACGGTGTTCGGCTTCGGCCATGAGCTCGGGCAGGGCGGCCAACCGGGTGGCGGTCGCATCGTCCTCCTTGGCCAGCCCGGCGAGCTCCTCCTCGGCCCGCTGCAGGTCTCTCCGGACGACCAGGAGCCTGGCCTCCTCGGTGAGCAGCTCGGACAGCCGCGCGATCTCGGCCTGCCGCTGCCTCTCCAGCTCAGCGAGCCGCTCCGGCGACGCCTCCAGGCCGCGCGGCGACACCGCAGGACTGTCCGGCAAGGCCGCAGGACTGTCCGGCAAGGCCGCGGGGCTGCCGGGCAAGGCCGCGGGGCTGCCGGGCAAGGCCGCAGGACCACGCGGCGACGGCGCGGGCCCACCCGACGCGGTCGAGGGGATGCCGGGCCGGGAGTCGGCGGATGGAGCGTCGATCGCGCGGCCCAGCAGGGGGCGGGCGCGGGCCACGGCGTCGGCCGCGAGTGACGTGGCCTTGGCCGCGGCCTCGGCGCGCTGCCTGGCGGCCGTGATCAGCGGAATCACGGCCGCGGCCCGAGCCGCGTCGTCGAGGATCGCCTGGAGGTCCGCTCGCTCATCGGCACGTTCGTCCAGAGTGCGACGCAGGGTCAGCGCCTCGGCATGACGGCGCCGGCGGTCGGCCAGCGCCGCGGCCTGCTCGAACGTAAGGCGCGCCTGCCGCGACGCCTGCTCCGCCCGCGCGTGCTGCTCGGTGCGCCGGGTGACCACGGCCCGGGCCGCGTCGCGCAGTGCTCCGGCCCAGCCGAGAGGATCATCCTCGACCGACGGCACTCCGGCCTCGGCCGACCCCTGATCGGCGCTGTCGATCTCAGCCGCTCCGTCAAGGGCCGACGCCTCTCCCGCGACCGCCGCCTCGGCGCCGTCGTGGCCGAGCGCCGTCGCGCCCTCCCCGTCATCGGCTGAGCCGGGCGATGACGATCCGGACAAGGGATCGCTGAACAGGAGCTCCTGGCCCGCATCGGCGGCGCCGGCTGACGAGGGCTGGGAGGTGGTGACCGGTGAGGACTGGTTGAGGGTGTCTCCGGCGGCCTCCTCCAGGCGCTGGATGGCGAAGTCGACCTGCTGGCGCAGGTCCTGGGCCTCGCGCCAGGACTGCTTGCGGTGCTCGGCCAGCCACGACTCCGTCTGGGTGAACACCTTGACCGTGAAGAGGCGTTCGAGAAGCTTGCGGCGGTCGTCGCCGTCGGCTCGCAGGAACCGGGCGAAGTCGCCCTGGGGCAGCATCGCGACCTGGCAGAACTGGTCGGCGTTCATGCCGAGCAGCCCGCCGATGAGGTCACCCGCCTCGTCGGCCCGGGTGGTGAGGCCCTGCCAGCCGGCCCCGGCCCGCTCCTCGACGATGACCTTGGCCTTCTCCTCGGTGAAACCCGTGCCGCGGAGCTTGGGCCGCTGCCAGGCGGGAGAACGCTGGATGCGCAGGCGCCGGCCGCGTACGGTCACCTCCAGCGTGACCGACGGGCCGACGGAAGGGGCGGCGTGGTCACAGCGCAGAGCGCGGGCGCTGTTGCGCTGGCCGGGCACCTGCCCGTAGAGGGCGAAGCAGAGCGCGTCGAGGATCGTCGTCTTGCCCGCGCCAGTGGGCCCGTGCACGAGGAAGAGGCCCGCCTGCGCCAGCGCGTCGAAGTCGACCGTCTCCGAACCGGGGAACGACCCGAACGCCGTCAGGGAGAGCCGGTGTGGCCGCATCTACGCCATCGTCTCCTTCACCCGGGACGCCTCGACCGCCTGTCTTAGCAGCTTTTCCTCGTCGGCCGCGGCAGGCTCGCCGCGTACCTCGCGGACGAAGTCGAGCGCGACGTCGGCCTCCGGGCGCCCGCTGAGCCGCACGGGCTGGGCGGCGGGAGCGCCGCCCTCGGGGTCGAAGGAGAGCGCCAGCGTGTGCGGGAAGCGGGCGCGCAGCCGGTCCATGGCCGACTTGGGGCGCGTGGGGTCGGTCAGCACCACCTGCAGCCAGTGGTCCTCGAAGCGGGCATGGGCGGGCGAGGTCAGCAGGTCGTCGAGGTGGCCGCGCAGCCGGCCGACCGGCCGTGGCACCGGAGCCGGCACGAACTCCACGCCCGAGCCGAGCGTGACCAGCCACGAGCCCTTGACGTGGTCGGCCTCGGAGAACGAGTAGGCCAGCGGGGAGCCGGAGTAGCGGACGGTCTCGGACATGCGCTGGCGCCCGTGCAGGTGGCCGAGCGCGACGTAGTCGACCCCGTCGAACGCCGTCAGCGGCACGTGGGCGACCCCGCCCACGCTGATGTCGCGCTCGCTGTCGCTGGCCTGGCCGCCGGTGACGAAGGCGTGGGCCAGGACGACCGAGCGGCTGTGGTGGGCGGCGTCGGCGCGGACGCGGGTCATGGCGTGGGTGAGCGCGGCGGTGTGGCTGCGGTCGGGCAGCTCCCAGGGGGTGCGGACCAGCTCGGGCTCCAGGTAGGGAATGCCGTAGAAGGCCACGTCGTCGATCACCACGGGCTCCCACGCCTGCGACGGGTCGGTGCGCAGGTGCACGCCCGCGGCGTCGAACAGGGAGGCGCCGAAGCCGAGCCGCCGCGCGGAGTCGTGGTTGCCGCTGATCAGCACGGTCCGCGCGCCCGCGGCGACCAGCCGCCCCAGCGCCTCGTTGCACAGGGTCACGGCGTCGACCGGCGGGAGGGCCCGGTCGTAGACGTCGCCGGACACCGCCACCACGTCGACCCGTTCGGCGCGCACGGTCTCGACCAGGTGGTCGACGAACGCGGCCTGGCCGTCGAGCAGGCTCTCACGATGGAACGAGCGCCCCAGGTGCCAGTCGCTGGTGTGCAGGATCCGCATTCGCAGGAAGCTAACAGTTCTCACCGACAAATGCGGCCCCATGCGCCTCACCAGCGGGGAGTAGGCTGAATGATCGACGGGCAAACCAAGGCACATGGGGAGGCCGATGCGCACTGGCCGTGGCACCTTGAGCGTCGCAGCCGGTCTGATGCTGGTGGCTCTGGCATCCGTCGGATACGTCCTGCCACCCGCGTTCGACCCGCCACCGCTCAGGGCCGACCAGGAGTTCCAGGCGTTACCGGCGCAGCCGCCGAGCGAGCTGCGCTCCGTCGTGGCGGTCGATCCGATCAGCCGCGAGGAGATCTCCGTCCCGGCGGAGGGGCAGCGGCTGGTGGGCACCGTCCGGGCGCCGCTCACGCCGGGCAGGCATCCGGCGCTGGTGTTCGTGTCGGGGTCGGGCAACGGCTCGCGGACCGAATTCACGTCGCAGGCGGAGTTCCTGGCCAAGGCGGGCGTGGTGACGCTCGCGTTCGACAAGCGGACCGCCGGCTACAACTTCCGCGACCGCGACTTCTCGCTGCTCGCCGACGACGCGCTCCACATGGTGGAGCACCTGGCCAAGCGGCCGGACGTCGATCCGGCGCGGATCGGGTTATGGGCGGTCAGTGAGGGCGGATGGGTGGCGCCGATCGCCGCCGCCAAGAGCTCCGCGGTGGGGTTCACGGTGCTGGTGTCCTCGCCGAACGTCTCGCCGCTCCGGCAGGTGGCCTGGGCACTGAACGAGCAGTTGCTCCGCCTGCGCGCCCCGATCGGTGTGCGCGACCTGCTGACCAGGGCGATGGGCGGGATCGGCTTCGACTTTTTGCGCTACGACGCGATGCCGGCGCTGCGTCAGATGAGGCAGCCGGTGCTGGCCCTCTACGGCACGACCGACCCGTCCATCCCGTTCGTCGAGTCCACCAGGGCGCTGACCACGGCACTGGCCGAAGCGGGCAACGACCAGTACACGATCCGCTTCATGGGCAGAGCCGACCACGCCATGCGGGTCAACGGCGGCGACTTCGCGCCGGGCTATCTGGAGACGCTCACCAACTGGATCACCGGTCTGCCGGGAACGGCCCGGCCCGAGGTGCGCATGGCCGGCACCACTCCGGTGCAGCGGTTCGAGGCCAGCGACGTGCCGGCCGCGCCGTGGTACGCGGGCGGCACGGTGCTGGGGCTGACCATCTGCCTGGCCGCCGTCGGCTACGTGGCGGGCCCGGTCGCCGTCATGCTGGTACGGCTGCGCGGCCGGCCCCTCGCGCAGGTCGAGGCCAACGCCAGGCTGTGGCCGCCGATCAGGCGCAGACTGAGCCGGATGGCGTGGACCGGTCTGGGGCTGCTGCTCTCGGTGGTCGCGTTCATCATGGTGCTGGTGCTGTTCTCGGTGAACCAGGCCGGGGCCTGGCCCGCTGTGCTGGCCGGCTGGCTGGTCGTGCGCGGCATGGCCGTGCTGATGCTGGTGCAGGAGGTCACGGCGGTGGCAGCGGTCGTGGCGGCGCTGCGCGAGGGCATGCGGCTGAGCCGGTGGCAGCACGTGGCGATCGCGGGGGTGCTGGGCGGCACGGGGTTGCTGCTGGTGGCGGCCGCCTACTACGGGTTGTTCTCGTTCCCCTGGTAGGCGCTCGTTCTCCAGGCGGTCACGGGCAGGGGAGTCGGCTACCCGTGCCGGACCGCCGGCCCGACGTACGCGTTCAGCCAGCGGTCGATCTCCGCGAACACCTGCTTGCGCACCGGCTCGCTCGACAACACCAGGTCGTGCACGCCGTCGGCGATGCGGACGCAGGTGACGTGCGGGCCGATCGACGTGGACCAGCGGGCGATCTGCCGAGGGTCGAGCACGATGTCGGCCGAACGGGCCTCGGGGACGAAGTCGCGTACCCGGAGGCCCCTGGCCGAGGCGAGGACGAGCACCGGCGCCTCGACCGCGAGCCCGGCGTGCAGGCGGCGCTGCGCGCGGCGGACGGCGGCCAGCCACATGGCGTGCACGGAGAAGCCGCCGAGCGGCTTGAGCTCCAGGTCGTAGTCCCATTCGCCCTGCTCGGAGCTGTGCAGGCTCTGGCCGTAGACGCTGCTGACGCCCAGGGGCAGCGGCCGGCTGGTGTAGGAGAGCGGGGTCTTGAGCAGGTCGGCGGCCAGGCGGAGCGGCGCGGGCACGTTGAGATCGAAGAACGGGCTGTTGAGCACCAGCCCCTGCACGAGGCCCCGGCCGCGGACCCGGTCGGCCCACAGCGCGGCGATCAGGCCGCCGGTCGAATGGGCGTTGACGGTGAGCTCGTCGTGGTCCCGCCGGATGACGCGGACGGCCTCGTCGATCTCGGGGAAGTAGTCGGTGACGCTCCTGATCAGGCCCCTGGTCTGGTGCGGCAGCAGCGATCTTCCGTATTTACGCAGGTCGAGCGCGTAGAAGTCGATGCCGCGGTCGAGGTAGTGCTCGGCCAGGTGGTCCTGGAAGAAGTAGTCGGTGAAGCCGTGAAGGTAGAGCACCGCTCGGCGGGACGCCTCGGTCCGCCGGGACACCAGTGTCGCCACGACCTCGCCCTCGAAGTCGGGCGGCATGGGCAGAACGGTGATCTCGTACATGCTAGACACGATAGGGATCGTCCGGCCAGGACGGTATACCGTCCGGCAGATCCCGGCTGACCTTCATCGGGAACTCGGCAGGCCGCTTCTCCAGGAAGGACATCACGCCCTCGACGGCGTCCTCGGAGGAGCCCAGCTCGGCCATCAGCCTGGAGTCGGCCGCGTGCGCCTCCCACGGCGACGACGCCGACAGCCCCGACCACATCAGCCTGCGGACGGCGGCGATCGAGATGGCCGAGGTGTTGCCGGCGATCTCGCGGGCCAGCGCGTAGGCGGCGGGCAGCAGCTCGTCCGGCGGATACAGGCGCGAGACCAGCCGGGCTTCGAGGGCCTCGGCGGCGGGGAAGACGCGGCCCGTCGCGGCCCATTCCATGGCCTGGGCGATGCCCACGATCCTGGGCAGAAACCAGCTGGAGGCGGCCTCGGGGACGATGCCGCGGCGGGCGAACACGAAGCCGAACTTCGCGGTGTCGGCCGCGAGCCTGACGTCCATCGGCAGCGTCATCGTGACGCCCACTCCGACGGCGGCGCCGTTGATGGCGCCGATGACCGGCTTCAGCGACTGGGCGATGCGCAGGGCGACCGTGCCTCCGCCGTCGCGCGGGTAGCCGTCGACGAGCTCTCCCCGGTGGTCGCCGTGGTCCCCGCGGGCGAACGTGCCGCCGCCCCCGCCCAGGTCGGCGCCGGCGCAGAAGGCCCGGCCGGCGCCGGTGACGACCACGGCGCGCACGTCGTCGTCGGCGTCCGCGAGATCGAACGCCTCGATCAACTCTCCGCGCATCGTCAAGGTGAAGGCGTTGAGCCGGTCCGGGCGCTTCAATGTGACGGTCGCGATGCGGTCCGCCACGGCGTACTCGATCTCGGAGAAGGCCATGACCGAATCTTATTCGGTCACTGCTGTCCACTCTCATATAACGGCATATTTCGTGTTTAAGCCGTAAGATGCCCCCTCGATTCGGCCTAAAGTGGGCCGCGTCCAGCGGCCGCTTCTGGAAGCGGCGTTCGCACCTGAAGTGGGCGTCCAGCGGGACACCTCAGGTAGCGGAGTGCGCGTCTACGGTGGAGCACGGGGAAACGGGGATGGCGTGAGGCAGGCAACGAAACCGGTGAGCGCCGGGGCGTTCCTCGGCTGGCTGGTGCTGGCGGTGCTGGCCCCCGGGGCGGCGCATCTGCGCGCGGGCTGGCGGCGGACCGGGCTGGTGCTGCTCTCCTGCCACGCGGCCGGGCTGCTCGCGTTGCTCGCGGTCGCGCTGACCACCGACAACCTGCTCGGCATGCTGACCGAGAACAGCTGGCTCATCGCGATCGCCGCCGGCTCGGCCGTCCTCGGCCTGGCGTGGTTCGCCCTGATCGTCCACTCGTTCACGGTGCTCCGGCCCAACGCGCTCTCCCAGGGCGGGCAGGTGCTCACGGGCACCTTGGCGGGGCTGCTGGCGGTCGTGGTCGTGCTGCCGTTCGGCCTGACCGCGGAGTACGTCTGGACCTCCCAGCAGACGCTCAACGACATCTTCGTCAACCCCGTGCCCGACCCCCAGGCAGAGGAGCGGGTGCGCCCGGAGAACCCGTGGGCCGGGCGGCAGCGGGTCAACATCCTGCTGCTCGGCGGCGACGCCGCCGGTGACCGGCCGGGTGTGCGCACCGACAGCATGAACCTGGCCAGCATCGACGTGGGAACCGGCAGCACGGTGCTGATCAGCCTGCCGCGCAACCTGGAGAACGTCCGCTTTCGCCCCGGCACGCCGATGGCCCGGCGCTTCCCCGCCGGCTTCCGGCTGCCGGCCGATCCCGGCGGCGGGCGCAGCGACCTGCTCAACAGCGTCTGGGAGTACTCGGACGCGCACCCGGAGATCTTCGGCGGCAGGCAGCACCAGGGCCCGAAGGTGCTGATGGACACGATCGGCTACACCCTGGGGGTCGACGTCGACTGGTACGCCCTGGTGAACATGTGGGGGTTCGCCCGGCTGATCGACGCGATCGGCGGGGTCACGCTGAGCGTCGAGCAGGACGTGGTGTTCGGCACGTACAACGAGGGCCTGGTCAAGCAGGGGACGCGCCGGCTGAGGGGCGAGGACGCGATGTGGTACGCCCGTTCGCGCACCAACAGCGACGACTACACCAGGATGCGCCGCCAGCGGTGCGTGCTCGGCGCGCTGCTCGACCAGGCCGATCCCGCCACCGTGCTGACCCGGTTCACCCAGATCGCGCTGGCCACCAAAGAGCTGATCAAGACGGACATCCCGCGGCCCATGCTGAAGCACCTGGTGCCGCTGGCGCTCCAGGTCAAGAACGCGAAGGTGACGAGCATCCAGTTCGTGCCCCCGCTGATCTCCACCGGCTACCCCGACTGGGAGAAGATCCGCGCCTTCACCGCCAAGGCCATCCGCGACTCCGGCGCCACGAGCCTGGTCGCGGCCTCGGCGGCCCCTTCGCCGACGTCCTCACCGGCGTCGTCACCCGCGTCGTCACCCGCGTCGTCACCGAGGAGCACCCCGGCGAGCAGCCCGACGAGCAGCCTCCGCGGCACGCCGAAGAAGTCCGCCACCCCGGCCCCCACCCAGGAGCTCACCGAGGGCTGCGGAGTGCTGTGACGGCACCGGCCGGACCCGGAGGCCGATCCGCCCGCCGGGTCGAACGTCAGGCGGGCCGGTGGAAGGTGGCGCGGCAGCGGTGGCGCACGGCGTCGGGGAAGTCCTCGCTCTCCTCCACCACAACCCCGCCGGTGGCGAAGGCGGCGATCTCGGACGGTGTGAGCGGCCACGGCGGCGCGAACACCGGCCCCCCTTCGTCCCGAGCCGACGTGATCACCACCAGCGTCCCGCCCGGCCCCACGAAGGAGGACACCCGTGCGATGGCCTCGGCGTGCAGTGCCTCGGGCAGCGCCTGCACCGTAGAGATCTCCACGACCAGGTCGAACGCCTCCCGCCACTCGCCGGGCGGATCCAGCAGGTCGGCCACGACGTAGCGCACGCTCCTGCCCGGGAACCGCTCCCCCGCCAGCCGCACGGCCGACTCGCTCACATCGAACGCGACCGTCTCGAAGCCGAGCCCCGCGATGTACTGGGCATCGTTCCCCAGGCCCGCGCCGACCACGAGCGCTCTGAGTCCCTTACCCCGCAGGCCGCGCTTCGAGGCCCAGTCGACGAGCATGACGTGCGGCCGCCGGAAGTCCCACGACACGATCGCGTCGCCCGTGCCGGATTCGGCGTAGAGCCGCTCGAACCACCCGATCGGATCGCCGGCCGCCAGCGACTCGGCGGCCAGTCTCCGGACGTCCTCGTCAGGATCCCTCTCGTTCAGGTCCAGCCCCAGTTCCAGCCCGTACGGCAGGCCGCGCGCGACCTCGCCGGCCAGTTCCACCACGTCCACCCGATCCCCCAGCCGGCCGACGAGCACCCGCTGGGCGAAGGGGTCGGCGTGCAGGTAGATGTGCCATCCGGCGTTCGAGCCTGGCCGGGAAGCGATCAACCACGGGGTCGGTCGCGGGTGCGACCGGCGCTCCGGTGTCCCAGCCCAACTCCAGCAGCAGCTCCCTCTCGTGCCGGTCGAGCTTCTCCACGACGTACGTGTCGACGCTTGGCTGGATCCGCGACAGCAGGCCGTCCTCCCGGACTTTCCACCGGAAGGACTCGAAGGCGTCGGAGGGAAAGCCCCAATGATGGTCGGCCCAGAGCCTTACATAGCGGTGAACATGCCAGGCGAAAGCATGGTCGATCATGATCTCTCGCCGGGTTGCCCGAGCGAGCGTCTCCTGGCCGACAAGAGCGGCGGTCTCCCGCCACAACTCCTGCCGGAGCCTCTTGGCCTGCGCTCGAAGCCGAGCGCGATCGGGATACGGCTCGCCGGATGCCGCACGTGCTAGGTCTTTCCAATTGAGTCTCGCAACCCATTGATCGCGCCGCGACAGCCGTGACCAGAGCAGATGCCGCACTATCAGCGCACGTAGTTCGTCCTCTTCCAATTCAGTCACCAGAGGGAGCCCAAGCAGAAGTTTTCTTCTGTGCCCCGTCTGCACCCCCAGGGTCGGCACAATCCAGAGGCGTACCTTGGGGACGGTCCCGGCTCCCGCCAGTTCCACGGCCTCGAGGAAGACCTTCCTGAGCCGAGGATGATCGTCGAGCCTGAGGGCGGGATTGTCCCACCAGACCCTGGGGCCGAGGCTCATGACGAGGGCGTACAGGAACACACAGGTCAGTGCGCCCCACGCCACGGCGAGCACAAGACCGCCGTCGAACACCGCGATGAGGGTGACGCCGCCGATGCCGGCGCCGATCAGCACGACGATGCCGCAGAGCACCTGCAGCCAGGCCGGCACGAAGGCGTTCAGGTGCCTGGTCAGCAGGAGACGCAGCACCCTCCGTCTGGATAACTCCACACCCACCACCTCTGTCCCGATATTTCGGAATGAAAGTAGGGCGTGGTGATCACGTACGTGTCACGCGCCGACGTGGGCCCGGCCATCCCGGAACGGGCCTGCCTGCCCGCACCGGGTTCACGAGGTGAAGACGTCCTTGGCCAGGCGGCGGACGCGGGTCTCGTCGACCGAGTGGCCGAGACCGGGCTGGGTGAGCGGGACCGCGATGACCCCGGCGTTGGCGCCCACGATCGGGGTGACGATCTGGTTGTTGCGCGGCGGCTGGGTGACGTCGCAGGGCAGCGTGCAGCCGGGAAGGCTGGCGACCGCGACCGTCGCCGCCCTGGCCAGGCCCGCGCCCTGGCCGCCCGAGCACTGGATGTCCCAGCCGGCCGCCACGGCGCGGTCGTGGGCGCGGCGGGCCTCGCTGATCGACGGGAAGGCGGTGGGCCGCAGGAGCAGCACCCTGGCCGCCCGCAGCGTCAGATAGTCGTCGAGGTCGGACGTGGCGCAGACCTCCACGGCCACCGAAGCGGCCACCTCGTCCTGTAGCGAGGCGTGCGCGTAGACGTCGGACACGGGGAAGGGCCGCTCGATGACCTCCAGGCCGTAGGAGTCGAGCGCCACCAGTTGTTCGCGGTCGGTGTAGGCTCCGCCGCAGTCGACGGCGAGGGTCAGCGCGGGATAGGCGGCGCGGACCGCGCGGACCGGCTCGACGTCCGAGCCGGGCCGGATGTCGAGCGTCACGTGGCCGTAGCCGGCGCAGACCTGCTGGTTGACCCGGGTCACCAGGCTCTCGATCGAGGCGTCGGGGCTGAGCCGGACGGTGGCCATCAGCGAGGTGCGGGTGCCGCCGATCGCGTCGGCCAGCGGCATGCCGCGCATCCTGGTCCACAGGTCCCAGCAGGCCATGTCGACGGCGGAGTCGCCGCTCGGGACGCTGTCGGGGTGCTCCCAGTCGACACCGATGAGCAGGGCGGCCAGCGACTCCTCCAGCCTGGACCAGGCTTTGGGCGCGGGGCCCACCGTCTCACCCCACCCCGTCATGCCGCCCTGGTCGGTGAGCTTCACGAGCAGGCTCTCCGTGCGCCTGCCGTGCGGCAGAACGACGCGGAACACCTCCAGCTCCCGCACACGCGGCATGTGCCCCCCTCATTTGGCGATCCCCACCAGTGTGCCTGCCCGCAGGGACTGGGCAAAACGCGCGGTCTAGGGCAAGGCGCTGAGCGCGCCCTGGCGTTCGGCCCAGCGCGCGATCGAGCGCCGTTCGATCGCCGCCGCCATCAGATCGGGGAAGGCGTCGGGTGTGCACGCGAACGCGGGCACACCCATGGTGGCGAGCGCGGCGGCGTTCTCGTGGTCGTAGAACGGCGCGCCCTCGTCGGAGAGCGCCAGCAGCACGATCACCTGCACGCCGGCCTGTGTCATCGCGGCCACCCGGCGCAGCATCTCCTGCCGGATGCCGCCCTCGTACAGGTCGCTGATCAGGATGAAGATCGACTCGCTGGGACGGGTGATGAGCCCCTGGCTGTAGGCGAGGGCCCGGTTGATGTCGGTGCCACCGCCGAGCTGGGTGCCGAACAACAGCTCCACCGGGTCGTGCAACTGGTCGGTGAGGTCGACCACGGCCGTGTCGAACACCACCAGCGACGTCCGGAGTGACCGCATCGAGGCCAGCACCGCGCCGAACACGCTCGAATAGACCACCGACGCGGCCATCGAGCCGCTCTGGTCGACGCACAGCACGACCTCGCGCTGCACCGCCCGCTGCCTGCGCGCGTAGCCGACGAGCCGCGACGGCACGACGGTGTTCTTCTCCGGCAGGTAGTTCTTCAGGTTGGCCCTGATCGTCCGGTCCCAGTCGATGTCCGCCACGCGCTTGGGTCGGTGGGTCCTGGCGCTGCGGTCGAGCGCGCCGGTGACGGCCGCCCTGGTCTTCTGGGCGAGCCGGCGTTCGAGCTGCCGCACGACCGTGGCCACGACGGCCCTGGCCGACTCGCGGGCCTGGTCGGGCATCACCCGGTTGAGCGCGAGCAGCGTGCCGACCAGGTGCACGTCAGGCTCGACGGCTTCGAGCATCTCGGGTTCGAGCAGCAGCCTGGACAGGTCGAGCCGCTCGATCGCGTCCTTCTGCATGACCTGGACGACGGTGGACGGAAAGTAGGTCCGGATGTCGCCCAGCCATCGCGCCACGCGCGGCGCCGACGCGCCCAGCCCGCCCTCCCTGCCTCCCGAGCGGCCTCCCTGACCGCCCTGACCTTCCTGGCCGCCGTAGAGGGCGGCCAGGGCGCCGTCCATCGCGGCGTCGCCGCCCTGCAGCGCGCAGCCCGTGCCGTCGGCCTCACCGCCGCCCAGCACCAGCCGCCACCTGCGCAACCGCTCATCCATGCGCTCTCCCCAGGATCGCCAGCACGGTCCGCGCCGCGCCGGCCGCGCGTCGCTCGTCCAGGTCCGTCTCGTCGGCCTCGGCCCGCCGCTCCGCCGACCGGACGCGCTCCCCCACAGCCCTCCGCTCGGGTACGGCGAAGCCGCCGAACGTACGCCGCAGCAGCGGCAGCACCTCGACGAACTCCTCACCGCCGAGACCCGTCAGCCACCCGTCGATCAGGCTCAGCAGCCGCTGGTCGTGCACCAGCAGCAGCCCGCCGCCCGACAGGAACCCCTCGATCCACGCTGCCGCCCTGGCCGGGGTCTGGCCGCGGGACATCGCCCGCGACATCCGGTCGCCCGCGTCGGCGATCTCTCCGGCGTCGAGCAGGACGCGGGTCAGTCTGCCCTCGATCAGCCCGTGCAGGTCGGGCCGGTCGCTCAGGCCGCGCAGCGTGGCCAGCCACCGCCGCCTCGGCTCAGCGGGCTCGGCGAACTCGGCCGACTCAACGAGTTCGGCGGACTCGGCGGACTCGACGGACTCGGCGGACTCGACGAACTCGGCCGACTCGGCGGGTTCGGCGGGCTCGGCCGACTCGACGGGCTCGGCCGACTCGACGGGCTCGACGGGCTCGACGGGCTCGACGGGCTCGACGGGTGGGTCGTCGAGCAGGGCGACGGCCGCGTGGACGCCGTCGACGTGGCCGAGCAGGCCGGCCGCCGCGTCGTCGTCGAGGCCGGTCACCGCGACGGGCAGCCCGACGCACACCCGGTCGAGCATCGAGTGCACGATCACCGCGAGCCCCTCGGCCGGGGTGCCGCGCACGTCGCCGTAGCGGTGCGCGCGGACCATCGCGGGCAGCGCCGCCATCAGGCGGGTGACATCGGTGTCGAGCGCCGCCTTGGCCGACAGGGCGGCCAGCACGGCGGGCAACGCCTCGGGCAACTCGGCCAGCAGGCACCGCTCCACCAGCGCGGTCAGGTCGGCCAGCGGGACCGGCTCGCCGGCGGCCAGATCGCGGGCGCGCTGCGCGGCGGCTCCAGCGACCGTGACGCCGAGCGCGGCGGCCTCGATGAGCGCCAGGTCGTACTCGGGGCGCCAGCACAGGGTCCAGGTCTCCTTGAAGGTGCCCTTGCCGCGCGACTCCCCCAGCGTGCCCCACTCGACGCCGAGCAGCCGCAGCCGGTGCAGCAGATGGCTGCGCTCGAGGTCGAGCGGCTTGCGCAGGTCGAAGGTCAGCTCCCGGTCGAGCGCCTCGGGCCTGAGCCGGAGCCGCCGCTGCCGGTCGCGCAGGTCGCGCTGAAGCGGCACCATGGGCGTCCGGTCGCTGACGTGGCCGAGCCGATCGCCGACGACCAGGTGACGCTGGATCAGCTCGACCGCCAGGTCGTCGCCCTCGCACAGCACCGCCCGGGCCGCCTCGGTGACCTCGCCCAGCCCGGCCAGCGGGCGGCCGCGCAGCGTCGCGAGGCCCTGCGCGAGCCGTACGGACTCGATGACGTGCGCCGGCGACACGGCCAGCCCCTCGTCGCGCAGGACCGCGGCCGCGCGCGCCAGCCAGCGCTCCACCGGCCGGTCGGGGGCGCTGAACAGGTGGTCGTACCAGCCGGGCGAGCCGACGCCCGCGCCGTAGCCGCTCCACCAGGCCAGCCGCCCGTGCGTCCACGGCACCCAGGTCATCTCGGGCTTGACCTTGGGCAGGCCGCGCAGGAGCGCGTCGTCGGCCTTCGCCGGCGGGAGGGGTTCGACCAGGGCGGGCACGTGCCAGGCGCCGCAGATCACCGCGACCCGCTCGAAGCCCGCCTTGACGGTGGCGCGCAGGGTCCTGCGCATGTACGCCTCGCGCCGGGCCTCCCGCTCGTCCGGCGCGTATCCCTCGCGGACGGCGGCCATGGCCTCGGCGATCACCTCGAACGGAGTGTCGCCGCGGTGCTCGACGACGTCCTCCCACCATCGTTCGGGGTCGTCGTGGCCGGCGGCGCGGGCGAGCGCCCCGATGGGGTCGACGCGCAGCTCGGCCGCCTCGGCCCGCGGGTCGTCCGCGGGCTCTTCGGCCAGCGTGTGGGCCGCGGGCAGGTCGCAGAAGCGCACCGGGATCCCGTGCGCCGTGCCGTACAGGATGGCCTGCCATTCCGGGGAGAAGGCGGCGAACGGCCAGTAGGCGGCGCCGGACGGCCTGCCGGGGACGTGCGCCAGCAGCGCCACCGGCGGCTCCAGCTCCGGCGCCAGTTCGATGAGCGCGTCGGCCTCCGGCGGGCCCTCGATCAGGATCGCGTCGGGCCGGAGCCGCAGGAGCTCCTCGCGCACGGCCCGGGCCGATCCCGGGCCGTGGTGGCGTACGCCGAGGACCGAGACGGTCACGACACCTCTCGGCAGGCTCGGTAGAAGTCGCGCCAGTCTGAACGCTCGCGCACGACGGTCTCCAGGTACTCGCGCCAGACCACCCGGTCCGACACCGGCTCCTGCACCACCGCGCCGACGATCCCGGCGGCCACGTCGGCCGGCCGCAGGACGCCGTCACCGAAGTGCGCGGCGAGCGCGATGCCGCTGGTCAGCACGGAGATCGCCTCGGCTGTGGACAGGGTGCCGCTCGGCGACTTGACCTTGGTGCGGCCGTCCTCGGTGACCCCGGCGCGCAGCTCGCGGAAGACGGTCACCACGCGGCGGATCTCGGCCAGGCCGGTGCTGGTCTCGGGCAGCTCCAGCGAGCGGCCGAGCTGGGTGACGCGCCGCGAGACGATGTCCACCTCCTCCTCGGCCGTGGCGGGGACGGGCAGGACGACCGTGTTGAAGCGGCGGCGCAGCGCGCTGGACAGCTCGTTGACGCCGCGGTCGCGGTCGTTGGCGGTGGCGATCACGTTGAAGCCGCGTTCGGCCTGGACCTCCCGGTTGAGCTCCGGGATCGGCAGCGTCTTCTCCGACAGCACGGTGATCAGGGCGTCCTGCACGTCGGACGGCATCCGGGTCAGCTCCTCGACGCGGGCGACACGGCCCTCGGCCATCGCCCGCATCACCGGCGACGGCGTCAGGGCCTCGATCGACGGGCCCTCGGCCAGCAGCCTCGCGTAGTTCCAGCCGTAGCGGATGGCCTCCTCCGCGGTGCCGGCCGTGCCCTGCACGAGCAGCGTGGAGTCGCCGCTGACCGCGGCGGCCAGGTGCTCCGACAGCCAGGTCTTGGCCGTGCCGGGCACGCCGAGCAGCAGCAGCGCCCGGTCGGTGGCCAGGGTGGCGACGGCCACCTCGACGATGCGGCGGGCCCCCACGTATTTCGGCGTGATCCGGTCGCCGTCGCCCAGGAGGTAGGTGGTCACCGCCCACGGCGACAGCTTCCAGCCGGGCGGTCTCGGCCGGTCGTCGTCCTTGGCGAGAAGCGACAACTCCTCGGCGTACTGGTCTTCGGCATGTGGCCGCAGGACGGTCATGAGGCCTCCTTCGCCGGCCCCGTGGCCGTGGTGCTGGTCTTCATCGTTCCCTCGCTCACGTGAGCTCCTTGATCATGTCTGCGCGGAACCGCAGCAGGGCGGCGACCTCCTGGACGGGCGGCTCCGGCGAGTAGCGCCCCGCCAGGTCTGCCAGGCCGGGGTCGATGCGCTCGCCCGCCAGCCTGACCAGCTCGCCGAGGTTCCACGGCTGGCTGCCGGCCACCTTGAGGATCTTGCGCAGCACGGCCGTGGCCAGCTCCTCCCGCCAGTGCGGGGAGACCCCGCCCAGCACCATGATCAACTGGCTGTCCAGGTCGTGCCTCTTCACGAAGTCGGCGGCGAGCCGCTGCTGCTCCTCGGGACCGAGTGCCTCCAGCAGGTCGGCGATCGGGTCCCAGGCGAACATCGCCCGCGCCCACTCCGGGTCGCGCTGCAGCACCGCGGCCCGCATCCAGCCGGCCTTCATTTCGGCGTCCCATTCGGGGATGCGCATCGCGAGCAGCGTGTCCGGCGGTCGCTCCCAGATGGCCAGCGGGGCGCGGGCGATGACCTGCTGCAGCCACCAGGCCCGCTCGCCGGTGCCGCGAGGCGGCTTGGGCCGGATGCCGTCGCGTTCCATCGCCCGGTCGCACGCCTCCGGCGCCTCGACGGCGATCGTGCCGCCGGTGATGGTGACGCAGTCGCGGGCGCGCGCGGCCATCCGCCCGGCCAGGCCCGAGCCGGGCAGGCGGGTGAGCAGGTTGGCGGCCTGCTGGCGCACCTCAAGCCTGCGGTCGTCGAGGGCGTGCTCCAGGAACGGCTCGTCATCCATGGACAGCCCGGCGGCCAGCACGCCGACGAACTCCGCCCGGTCCTGGGGAGTCTCCTGTTCCCAGGTGCCCTCCAGCAGCTCTCTGGCCGCCTTCGGGTCGGATGTGCGGAGCCGGCGCAGGTGGGCGCGGCGGTCGGCGGTGCCGCCCAGCTCCCAGGTCTCGCCGGTCGGCTCTTCCAGCAGGTAGGCCCAGGCCGGGTTGTGTCCGGCCAGCCACCGGCCGCGCTGCCCGGCGAGCACGCCCAGGTGCGCCCGGATCGACCGGTCGCGCCTGCCCCGGTCGAGCAGTTCGGGCAGCACGAACGGCGGCACCCGCCGCCCGCCGCGCGCCGCCTCGGCCAGCCATTCGGGCAGCAGCCGCTCGTGCTGGCCCGCCATGATCGTCGCCAGCCGATCGGCCGCCGGCCGCGCGACCGCCGCCTGCTCCTCTTCGGGCGCCCGCCCGCCATCCTCGATCCGGCCCTGCTCAGCCGCCTCCCCGGGATGTCCGTGCGCCCGCCCGCCGCCCTCGATCCGGCCCTGCTCAGGCGCGTCCCCAACAGGTACGTGCCCGTGCCCGCCGTCCTCGGGCGCGCCCCCGGTGACCGGCCCGCGACCGGCGCGCCGCCGCGCGACCTCCACGGCCGCGTCCTCCAGCAGGCTCCCCTGGTACGGCCTGCGGTCGGTGCCGACGAGGGCCGTGGACGTCAGCGCGTCCCAACTCACACGATCGCTCACAGGATCACCGCCATTCCCTCGTCGTCCCAGACGGTCAGGGGGTGCAGGCCGCGTGGAGTCCACTCGGCCGCGACGGTGACCGGATGGCCACCGGAGACGGCGAGCAGCCGCCACGGGTCGTGCTCTCTCGGGTGCAGCGGGAAGCCGCCGAGCGCCGTCCGAGCGGGCACCACGCCGGCCAGCACGACAGGCCAGGACGAGGTCCACGGGTCGGCGGCCAGCGCCGCCGCGACCTCGTCCATCGCCTGGTCGGGCGTCACCCCCGGCGGCGTCCCCTCACCGGACGTAATCCCCGGTGGCATCACCTCACCGGACGCGATCCCTGGCGGCGTCCCCTGCCCGGACACGATCCCCGGCGCCTTTCCTCCTCCGGAAGCGGGGAAATGGCGGGCGGCGACCAGGGCGCGCAGCGGCGCGGCGCCGGGATAGAAGGCCAGATCGGCGTCGATCGTGACGCCCGTGACCAGGGAGGTGTCGAGGGCCTGCCCCTGCGGCGCGAAGGACAGCACCAGGGCGGCCCGGCCCGTGCCTCGGCCGCGGAGCCACACGCGGCGGGCCGTCAGGCGGTCCTGCTCCTCGTCGCGCCTGCCCAGCACGTCCCAGCGGTCGCGTATCACGGGACCGGCCAGCACGTCCTCGCGCGTGACCGGGAAGCCGACGCGGGTCAGCACGGTCGCGGCCAGCGCCTCCGGCAGCTCGGCGCGGCGCCGGTAGGCCACGGCCAGCAGGTTGACCAGGGAGTATTCCTCCAGCAGCCGCCCCGGCCAGTCGTCCTCGGCCCGCACCTGAGCCAGCCGCGACACGACGCTCGCGACGCCGGGCGCCTGGACGTCGACCAAGCGCTTGGCAAGCTCGTCCCAGTCGCGCTCACCGGCTCCGACCAGCCCCTGGCGCGTCTGGTCGGCCAGCCACCGCTCCAGCTCCGCCAGCCCCGCCGTCACGCGCGCGTGCCGCGCGGACTCCGTAGCGGCGGCTCGCGCCCCGCCCCGGCCGGCGGGAGCGGGATCACCACCGGCCACCGCACCGGACGCGGCACCGGATCCGGACGTGCCATCGGAACCGGACGTCCCATCGGAACCGGACGTCCCATCGGAACCGGACGTGGCGCCGGTGCCGGGCGCGGTGCGAACGGCCTCGGCTCGGGTGGCCGCCTTGGCGGCGCGCTCGGCACGCTGGACGAGCCACTCGGCCGCCCAGGCCGGCGGCTCGGCGTCGGGCACCGCCCCCGCCGACCACAGGAGCAGCAGCCCGAGCGCGTGCTTGCACGGGAACTTCCTGCTGGGGCAACTGCAGCGGAACGCGGGCTCGCTCAGGTCGGCACAGGCCAGGTAGGGCTTGGCGCCGCTGCCCTCGCACTCGCCGAACACCACGTCACCGGCCGCGCCGCACACCGGCCACGAGCCCGGCCCGGCCACGCGCTGAGCCGCCTTCTGTGACGACGCGTCGGGGGCGAGAGCGAGCACCTGATCACGGCTCCACCGTTTGAACACTCGCCGCACATTAGCCAGGACGACCGACAATTCGCGCCTATTCCTGATGATCCCTCCACCCTCGTTCTCCGCCCCACCAGACGGCACACGACACGCGGGGATCGAGGTGGGAACTCGGGCCGTAGACTCACCGGCGTGGAGTTGACGATCTATCCGGACGGTCCCGCCGTCGAGGTGGCCGACGAGGCCGAGGCGCTGGCCAGCGGCCTGGACGGGCAGCTCGTGCTCGACGGCACCCGCTTCCTGCGCCGCGATGTGACCGGCGCGCCCGTCGGATTCGTCGAACGCCCGCCGATCGCACGGGCCCTGGACCTACTGCCGCATCCAGAGGGCGGCTGGTTCAGGGAGACCTGGCGGTCGCCGGTCGAGGTCAGCCCCGGCGGCTACCCGGGCCCGAGGGCCAGCGCCACGGGCATCTACTTCCTGCTCCAGCCGGGCGAGGAGTCGATCCCGCACCGGGTCCGGTCGGACGAGGTGTGGCTGTGGCACCGGGGCGGGCCGTTGTCGCTGACCGTCGGTGACGAGACGGTCGTGCTGGGGCCGCTGGTCGAGGCGGGACAGGTGCCGCAGGCCGTGGTGCCCGGCGGTGTCCGGCAGTCGGCCCGGCCGGCCGGGGACGAGGCCGTGCTGGTGAGCTGCGTCGTGTCGCCGGGCTTCGACTTCGCCGACTTCAGCACCGTCTGAGAGATCCGCCGGCATTACCGGGACTTGCCGCGGCCTTCACCGTACGCGCGGAAAGGGCGGGGAAGGCCCACCTGCATGGGGCGCCTGCCCACCTACCACCCGATGCTCGCCCAGCTCGGCTCTCTGCCGCCGGCCGCGCAGGACGACGCGTGGAGCACCGAGATGAAGTGGGACGGAGTGCGCGGCCTGGCCTACGTCGAGGCGGGGGCGTTGCGGCTGGTGTCGCGCACCGGCAGGGACATGACACCGTCCTATCCGGAGCTGTATCCGATGGCCGGGGCGGTCGGCGGTCATGACGTGGTGCTCGACGGCGAGATCATCGCCTTCGACGACGCCGGGCGGCCCAGCTTCGGCACGCTGGCGCCCCGGATGCAGCAGCGCAACCCGCTCAAGGTGGCCCAGCTCGTCAGGGCCGTGCCCGTCACGTACATGATCTTCGATGTGCTGCACGTCGACGATCGCAGCGTCATACGGCTGCCCTATGACGAGCGGCGCGAGCTGCTCGAACGGCTGGTCACGCCCGGCTTCCGGTGGCAGACGCCGGTGGCCTTCCGCGGCGGCTCGCGGGCGGGGCTGGCGGCCAGCCGTGAACTGGGCCTGGAGGGCGTGGTCGTCAAGCGGCGCACCTCCCCTTACCGGCCGGGGCGGCGCAGCCCGGAGTGGACGAAGGTGAAGAACGTCTCCCACCGGGAGGTCGTCATCGGCGGCTGGAAGCCGGGTTCGGGGCGGCGCGGCGGCCGGATCGGCTCGCTGCTGCTGGGGGCTCACGACCCGGCGGGCCGGCTGGTGTACGTCGGGCACGTCGGCACGGGTTTCACCGACGCCATGCTGACCGACCTGCGGGAACGGCTGGCGCCGCTGGAACGGCCGGACTCACCGTTCGCGGAGCCGGTCCCCCGCGAGTACGCCCGCGACGCGCACTGGGTGGAGCCGCGCCTGGTGGGCGAGGTGCGCTACGCCGAGGTGACGGCCGACGGGCGGCTGCGTCACCCCTCCTGGCGCGGCCTGCGCCCCGACAAGGAGCCTGGCCGGGTGAAGGCCGCCGACGTGTGGATCGACCGCCTCTCGGCCATGGACGATCCCGGCAGCGCCACCGGCTGACCCGGGATCACCCCGTCCTCCCGCCGACGGGCTGGTCGCCCGGCTCGCCCGCGCCCTAGAGGCTCTCAGCGACGACGACCGTCTCACCGTTCCGCGCCCCGGCCGGTGCCCGCGACGGTCGGGAGCTTCCGGGGGCCCCGGTAGGGCAGGGTCTGGCTGTAGACGACGTTGGTGGTGGTGCTGCCGAACTCGGCCAGCTCGTCGATGATCTGTTCGAGGTGGCCCATGGAGGTGGCGGCCACCTTGAGCGTGTAGCAGTCGTCGCCGGTGGTGCGCAGGCACTCCAAAATCTCCGAGCGTTCGGCGAGCAGCTGGTGGAGCGGCTGGTGGCTGCTGCCGGGGTACTTGAGGCGGACTACGGCGAGCACGGTGAGGCCGACCTTGGCCAGGTCGACGTCGGCCCGATAGCCGGTGATGACGCCGGTCGTCTCCAGCCGCCGCACGCGCTCGGTCGCCGCCGAAGGACTGAGGTTGACCCGGCGGCCGAGCTCGGTGAGCGGCAGGCGGCCATCCCGCTGAAGCTCGGCCAGGATCGCCCAGTCGGTCGGATCGAGATTGTCGGCCATCCGGCCAAACTACCGGGATATCCACGGCGAATCATGACGTACCCGGGGATAGTTCTCTTCAGCTCCGATGATCGGGTCGATAGCCTGAATCGGTGCGACTAGGAGTGAACGTTCCCAATTTCGGACCAGGGACCGACCCCGGCGTGCTGCGTCAGTGGGCGCGCACGGTGGAGGGCCTCGGCTACGACCTGCTCATGGTGTCGGACCATATCGCGGTGACACCCGACGTGGCCGAGCAGTATCCGGCCCCGTTCTACGAGCCGTTCACCACGCTGTCCTGGCTGGCCGGCGTCACCGGCCGGATCCGGCTCGGCACCACGGTGCTCATCGTCCCCTACCGGCACCCGCTGCTGGTCGCCCGCATGGCGGCCAATCTCAACCAGCTCAGCGGGGGGCGGCTCGTCCTCGGCGTGGGCGTCGGCTGGGCGCGGCAGGAGTTCGAGGCGCTGGGGGTGCCGTTCGAGCGGCGCGGGGCGCTGACCGACGAGCACCTGCGCGCGATGCGCGACGCCTGGGCCGACGACGCCGACTACCGGGCGGGGCGGATCCCGCTCTGGGTGGGCGGCAACAGCGACGCCGGCGTGCGCCGGGCGGTGCGGCTCGGCGACGCCTGGCACCCGCTGCGGCTCCCCCTGCCCCGGCTGCGGGCGGCGGTGGACCGGATGAAGGCCGTCGCCGACGAGCTGGGGCGGCCGGTGCCCGAGCTGGTGCCCAGGATCGTGCTGCGGCTCACCGAGGCGCCCATCACCGATGACGACCGGCTCGCCGGCGAGGGCACCATCGAGCAGGTCGTCGACGACCTCGGGCAGCTACGCCTGCTCGGCGCCGAGACTGTGGTGCTCGACCCGTTCGCCGGCGACCCGGACGAGACGCTGTGCCCCGAGGTGGCCTGGCAGGCCCTCGCCACCGTACGCGCCCACCTGCCGATGGAGAGGCAATGACGACCGACGACGAACGCTTCCTGCTCAGGGCCATCGAGCTGGCCGCCGAGGCGCGGGCGGGCGGCAACCCGCCCTTCGGCTCGCTGCTGGTCGGCCCCGACGGGGTCGTGCTGGCCGAAGACCGCAACACCAGCGTCACCGGCGGCGACATCACCGCCCACCCCGAGCTGAAGCTGGCCAGGTGGGCAGGCCGCGAGCTGGATCCGGCGACCGCCGCCGACACCACCATGTACACCAGCTGCCAGCCGTGCGGCATGTGCATGGGCGCCATCGAGCGGTCCTTCCTCGGCCGGGTGGTGTACGCGTTGTCCACCGAGCAGCTCACGGCCCTCAAGCCGCCCGCTGCCGCGCCCGGCGTGCGCCTGGAGGGCCCGGCGTTGCCGGAGCAGGGCCGCGTCCCCGTCGCGGGCTACTACACCTGAGCGGCCGCGGCGAGCCAGGGCCGGATGATCGGCAGCACGGCGGCTGCCTGCATGCCGGTCATGTGGTCCAGCCCGTCCAGCACCCTCACCTCCCAGCCGAGGGCTTCCAGCTCGGCGCGCCGGCGGACGAGCGGGCCGCCGAGGTCCACGGTCACGCCGCCCCAGCGCTCGTCGTAGACGATCTGGTCGGCGGACCCGGCGAAGCACAGGCGCGGGCAGCGGACCGCCGGCTGCGCCGCCCGGTCGTCGAACCCGCGCAGCGCCTCGTACAGCGTGACGAACTGCTGCGTCTGGTCGGGCGTGGTCGCCACCTCGACGGTCGACCAGTCGGGCTCGCCGGAGGCCGTCTGGTCGCCGGCGCTCGCGCCGGTCTCGGGGCCGGTCTCGGGGGTCGCCTGGGTGCCGGTTTCGGGGGCGGTCTTGGGGGCGGTGGACATCGCGTGGGCGGCCAGGGTGACGGCCAGCATCTCCGTGTACGGCCCGTCGAGCGGCGGGTAGCCGCCCATGACCAGGGCCGACAGCCGGTCGGTCCGGATCGCCAGCTGCAGGCCGCTGAGCGCCAGCCATGAGTAGCCGTAGTAGGCGAACCGGTCGGCCCCGGCGGCGTCGGCGACGGCGAGCAGGTCGGCGGCGATGTTGGCGGGGGTTAGCGTGTTGGGCTTGGGCGCGGCCAGGACGTGTTTCTCGTAGTCGAACGCGACGACCCGGAAGGCGTCGCGGAGCCCGTCGATGAGCGAGCGGCCGAGGGCGGGGTCGGCCCCCCACCGGCGCATCTCGTCCGCCTGCGGCCCTTCGACGGGCCGGGGGTCGACCGGCAGCAGCAGGGCGGGGCCGTCGCCGTGCACCTCGATCTCGATGGTGGCGCCATCGTGCAGCGTGGCCTTGGTCGTGGAGATCATCTAATTCCTTAGGACGTAAGGAGTTGTCCGTCGAACAATAGCTTACAACGTAAGCAATTAGATGCGCCGCTCGAAAGGCACCGCCGCGCGAGTCAGTGGAGACCACGCTTGCCCGGAGCCCAGAAGGGCTTGACCTTGATCGACTTCCGGGGCCAGTTGCGCTCGCGTACGAGATGGTCGCGGACGAGCCGGCAGGTCCCGGCCTCGCCGGCCACGTAGGCGGCACCCGCGTCGCCGGGCAGGTCGAGCGCGGCCACGGCGGCGAGCAGCGTTCCCGAGGAGGCGGCCGAGGCCCCCTCGCGGTGGACACGGCGCAGCCGGTGCGACCCCGGCATCGGCAGATCGTGCCGGGCGGATTCGCTCTCCAGCACGCCGTACACCCGGGCCGAGGCGTCCAGCCCCCGCAACATCGGCCCGAAGGCGGCGCCGGCCGTCTCCTCGCCCACGAACAGGTGGTAAGGGGCCTCGCGGATGAAGAAGTCGCCCTGTGGCCACCAGAAGGCGACCCGCTCACCGGCCTCCACCTCCCGCGCCCACCGCAGGCCGATGCCGTCGCCTTCGTACAGGTGCACGCGCAGTTCCAGCGCCCGCTCCTCCGGCTGAAACTCCCAGATCGTGTACGTGCGCAGCGTGTCGGCCGGGCGCAGGATCCCCTGGACCGACAGGGGATCGTTGATCTGGATCCGGACGTGCTGGCCGGGGGTGTAGGGGAAGGCGATGGGCTCGTCGGCCACCAGCCGGATCCGCCGCATCGCCGGGGTGACGAGACCGGTCTCGGCGACCGTCGCCTCCATGACATACCTGGCGAAGGCCGCCGTCAGCGGGTTACGCGCCATGTCCATCTCCTTAATGCCTCTAAGTTATCTTAGAGGCATTAAACAAACATAGACTCTCTAGGATGTCAACGTCGTCAGAGAAGGGAGGGCCGCGATGACGCCGCAGAGCGCGAGACGGCGCGACCGGGTCCGCCAGGAGACCCTGGCGGAGATCCACGCCGCCGCGCGCAGGTTGCTCGTCACACAGGGTTCGGCGGCGGTGACGATCAACGCGGTCGCGCGGGAGGTGGGCATGAGCGGTCCTGCCCTCTACCACTACTTCGCGGGCCACGAGGAGCTCGTCGCCGCGGTCACCGCCGACTTCTACCAGGAGCTGGCCGAGCAGATGCGGGCCGCCCGCGACGCGCAGCCGCCCGGCGCGCTCGACCTGCGACTGCTGGCCGCCTGCCGCGCCATGCGCGTCTGGGCGACCACACACCGGGCCGAGTTCGGCTGGATCTTCGCCAGCCCCATAGCACCGCCCGACCGCCGTTCCGGCTCCACCCGCCACGAGGCCGGGCAGCGCTTCGAGCAGGTCTTCCTGGAGCCGATCGTGCAGCTGTGGCAGACACGTCCCTTCCCGGTGCCCGACCTCTCCGACCTGCCGCCCTCCCTACGCGACCAGCTGCGCGCCTACTCCGCGGAGATCGGCGCGGTCCTGCCGCCCGAGGCCGTGCATGTTTTCCTGTCGTGCTGGATCAGGCTGTACGGCCTGCTGTGCATGGAGGTGCTGCACCAACTCGACTTCGCCTTCTCCGACCTGGAGCCGGTCTTCGAGGAGTGCCTGCGGGACCTGGCCGACGCGCTCGGGCTCGACGATCGAGGCTGACATCGTGGCGTCTTGGGTATTTTGCGGCGAGATGATTGTCTGTCCGGAGTAACTACGAGGAGGACCCGGTGACCCGTCAGATTGTCTCCGTCGTGGGTGGTAAGGACGTGCCCAGCGCCGGCGCCTACCAGTCCACCAACCCCGCGCGCACCGGCCAGGTGGTGGCCGACGTCGGGCTGGCCGACGCCGGCGCCTTCGCCGACGCCTGCCGTACGGCCAAGGAGGCGCAGCGGGAGTGGTCCAAGGTGCCGCCGCCGGTCCGCGGGCGGGTGATCGCGTCGATCGGCCGGCTGGTCGAGGCCAACGCCGAGAGCCTGGCCCGGCTGGTCACCGAGGAGATCGGCAAGCCGTACGCCGAGGCGCTGGGCGAGGTGCGGGAGATCGTCGACACGTGCGACTTCTTCCTCGGCGAGGGGCGTCGCCTCTATGGGCAGACGGTGCCGTCGGAGATGCCGGACAAGAACCTGTTCACGTTCCGCACCCCGGTGGGGGTCGCCGCGGTCATCACGGCGGGCAACTTCCCGGTCGCGGTGCCGTCCTGGTATCTCGTTCCGGCACTGCTGTGCGGCAACGCCGTGGTGTGGAAGCCGGCCGAGTACGCCGCCGCCTCCGCGCACGCCATGTACCAGTTGTTCGTGGCGGCGGGGCTGCCCGACGGGGTGCTCAACATCGTGTTCGCCGACGGCGACCAGACGTTCGAGGGGCTGGAGCGGGCGCTCGGTGAGGGCACGGTGCACAAGGTCGGGTTCACCGGGTCGAGCGAGGTGGGCCGGCGCGTCGGCGAGCTGACCGGGCGTCACCTGCAGTCGGCCTGTCTGGAGCTGGGCGGCAAGAACCCGATGGTGATCATGCCCGACGCCGACCTCGACCTCGCCGTCGAGGGGGCGCTGTTCGCCGGGTTCGGCACCGCCGGCCAGCGCTGCACCAGCCTGGGCACGGTCATCGCGCACGAGAGCGTGCACGAGGAGTTCGTCGAGCGGTTCGCCCGCGCCGTGCGCGAGGCCAGGATCGGCGACCCCACGCAGGACGTGCTGGCCGGGCCGCTGCTCGACCAGAAGTTCGCCGACCGCTATGAGGAGTACCTGACCTGGATCCAGCCCCACCACCGGGTCGTGCCGGGAGAGGTCGGCAGGATCACGCCCGACAACCCGCGCGGCGACTTCACCGGCGACGGGGGGCTCTACTACCACCCGGTCGTGGTCGACGGCGTGCAGGCCACCGACCGGCTGTTCCTGGAGGAGACGTTCGGGCCGATCGTCGGCGTGACCGGCTTCCAGACCTTCGACGAGGCCGTCGAGCTGGCCAACCTCCCCGGTTACGGGCTCTCCAGCTCCATCTACACGACCGACCCCAAACACGCCTTCCGCTTCCGCGAGGGCGTCTCGGCCGGGATGGTCAGCGTCAACAACTCCACCTCCGGGGCCGAGGCGCACCTTCCGTTCGGCGGCAACGGCAAGTCGGGCAACGGCAGCCGGCAGTCGGGCATGTGGGTGCTCGACCAGTTCACCCGCTGGCAGGCGATGAACTGGGATCATTCAGGCCGGCTCCAGAAGGCCCAGATGGACGTGGTGGACATCACCCCGGACCTGGATTTCCGGCTCTAGATCTTTTCCACCCGGGAGGGAAGAAAGCCACTCCGCCCGAAAACATGGGTCTTCCCGGAGAGTGACGACCGTGTCACGATGAGGCGCCTTTCGATTACGGGGAGAAGCCAATGCGTGACAATCTGGAGTTACTCACCACGGCTCGGACGCTCCGGCTGCGGGCCGGCTTCCCCTGCCGCTGGAGCGTCTGGAGCGCCGACGGGCAGGGATACTTCCCGCGCGACACCTCTCCGGCGCGCGACCACGACGGCCTGCCCTACTTCCACGGCGACGACATGGTGCTCGACGTGCCGGGCGAGCCACTGTGGGTCAGGGCGGCCAGGGGCATGGAGTACGGTCACGCCGAGACCACGCTCGTGCCCGGCGACGGGGAGACGCTCGTCGAGCTGGCGCCCCAGCGCATCTACGACGCCGCCGCCCGCGGCTGGTACGGCGGTGACCTGCACGTGCACCTCAACCGGCCGTCCCAGTGGGTCGCCGCCTCGCAGCTCGGCGAAGACCTGCACGTCGTCAACTTGCTGCCCGGCGATGACGAGGCGGCCGGCCAATGGCAGGGCCGCGACCTGCCCTGGTCCGACGACACGCACGTGGCCAGGGTCGGGCTGGCCCACCAGGCGCTGGGCCTCGACGAAGGTCCGCCGCCCGGCCGCGCGCTCCGCGACAGGCAGCTGCTCATCGGCTACGCCAACGCCTTCCGCGGGCCGGTGGAGACGCCCGAGCAGCTCGTCGGCGCCGGCGACCCGGGGTTCGACGCGCGCCTGTCGGTGGTCGACGCGGCCCTCGGGCTGGTCGACAGCTTCTCCTCCGCGATCGGCTCGGCGCGCGCCTACCGGCGGCTGATCGGCGCGGGCAACCGGGTCGCCGCCGTCGCCGGCACCGCGCACCGGCTCGGCCCCATCGGCCGCGAGCGCACCTACGCCCGGGTGGCCGGCCCGCTGACCGCCGAGTCCTACGCCGCCGCGGTGCGCCAGGGCCGCACGTTCGCGACGACCGGCCCGTTCCTGGAGCTGTCGGTCGACGGGCAGGGGCCGGGAGCCACGATCGACCTGACTCCCGGCGACCGGGTGCGGGCCTCCGCCTGGGTGATCGGCCCCCGGGTGGAGACGGTGCGGCTGCTCACGGCCGACGGCGAGCTGGCCTCGGGCCCGCCCGGCGAGCTCCGCGCCGACCTGACGGTCGTCTGGCCCACGTACGTGGTGGCGGTCGCCGAGGGAGGCGGGCAGGTGCTCGCGCACACCAGCCCGGTCTACCTCGACGTCCAGCACCGGCGCGTGGCCAGGGAGGAGGACGTCACCTTCTGCCTGCGCTGGCTGGAGCTGCTGGAGGAGCTGGTCAAGGACCGGGCCGGCGCCGGCTACCTGGCGGTGATGGACGAGGCCCGCCGTGTCTACCGGGCACGGCTGACCTGACCGGAAAAGGAGGAACGCGGGCCCCGCATCGGGGGTGCCCGCGTTCCTCCTTGTTCGGACTTCCTCAGACCTCGTCAGGTCAGACCTGGCCGGCCTTCTCCAGGGCGGCGCAGCAGGTGTTGACCATCAGGCGGGTGACCACGTACGGGTCGACGTTGGCGTTGGGGCGGCGGTCCTCGATGTAGCCCTTCTTGTCCACCTCGACCTGCCACGGGATGCGCACGGAGGCGCCGCGGTCGGACACGCCGTAGGAGTACTTGTTCCACGGGGCGGTCTCGTGGGCGCCGGTCAGCCGGCTCTCGATGCCGACGCCGTACTGCGAGACGTGCTCCATGGGCTTGTCATCCTCGCCGAGCGCCTCGCATGCGGTGATGATGGCGTCGTAGCTCTCGCGCATGGCCTTGGTCGAGAAGTTGGTGTGCGCGCCGGCGCCGTTCCAGTCGCCGCGGGCGGGCTTGGCGTCGAGCGTGGCCTCCACGCCGAACTCCTCGGCGGTGCGGTAGAGCAGCCAGCGGGCGATCCACATGTGGTCGGCGACCTCCAGCGGACCGGCCGGGCCGATCTGGAACTCCCACTGGCCGGGCATGACCTCGGCGTTGATGCCGGAGACCGCGAGGCCGGCGGCGAGGCAGCGGTCGAGGTGGAGCTCGACGATCTCGCGGCCGAAGATGGCGTCGGCGCCCACGCCGCAGTAGTAGGGGCCCTGCGGGGCGGGGAAGCCGCCGTCGGGGAAGCCGAGCGGGCGGCTGCCCTTGAAGAAGGTGTATTCCTGCTCGATGCCGAACCACGACTCCTGGTCGGCGAACTGCTCGGCGACTCCGCGGAGGGAGGCGCGGGTGTTGCTCGCGTGCGGCGCGCCGTCGATCTCCTCCACCTCGCAGAGGACGAGCAGGCTCGCGCCGCCGCGGATCGGGTCGGGGCAGGTGAAAACTGGGCGGAGCACTCGGTCCGACGCGTGGCCCTTGGCCTGGTTGGTGCTGGAGCCGTCGAAACCCCAGACCGGCGGCTCGGCCCCGTCGGCCAGGATCCTCGTCTTCGAGCGCAGCAGAGCGGTGGGCTCGGTGCCGTCGATCCAGATGTACTCAGCCTTGTAGCTCACAAGCGGTCCTTTCGGGATTTCTCTCAGCCACGCCGAGTCTTCCGGTTGGCCGTTTCCCGGTTTTTGCCCGAATGTGAACATTGTGTTAATCACCTGCCTGTATGTCAGGTTCGGCGATCGGTGCCGTTGCCCGTGCCGTTACCGTCGCAAGATTCATGGCCGTGGTAGCCGAGCAGCCGCATGGCCGGGTCGGGAGCCGCGGCCAGCGGCCCTCATCTCGGACATCGGGCGTACAACGTTCACGCAACCCCCATTGGTTCTTACCGGGAAGTAGCGAAGGATGTGAGCATCCCCCACAATCCGGAGCGCGCCATGACTGAACCTCCGCTGGAGACCGTGGACTCCTTCGGGTTGACGGCCGAACGCCGGTTCGCCGACGTGTGGTCCCGCGACGTGCTCTCCGTCAAGGAACGCCGTCTCCTCCTGCTGGGCCTGCTCGTCGGCCAGGGGATGGACGACGGCGTGGGCATCCAGCTCGACACCGGCCTGCGCACCGGCGTGCTCACCGAGAGCGAGCTGCGCGAGATCGTGGTCTTCCTGACCCACTACGCCGGCTGGGCCCGGGGAGCCAGGCTGAACACCCAGGTGGAGGAGCTGATCACGACCGTCAGGACGGATCCACCCGGTAGACGGGCCCCCGCAGGCTGAGCGCGTAGAGCTCGCCGTCGAGGTCCTCGCCGAACGACGAGAGCTGCTCGACCCGCCCGACCCGCGTGTCCTGCTCAAGGTCGTCGGAGGGTGCCGCCCTGACCCATCCGCCGCAGAAGTCGCCATAGAGGAAGTGCCCCTGCAGCCACGGGACGCGGGAGCCCCGGTAGACGAACCCGGCGATCACCGAGCAGTTGCCACCCTCGCCGAGCGCATAGCTGATCACGGGGTCGGTGAGGTCGCGGCCGGCGCCCTCGCGGAACGGCTCAGCCCCCTCGCGCAGGTTCCAGCCGTAGTTTTCGCCGCCCTCGGAGCCGGCGGGCTGGTAGTCGACCTCCTCCCAGGCGTTCTGCCCCACGTCGCCGATCCACAGGTCGCCCGTCTCCCGGTCGAACCCGAACCGCCACGGGTTGCGCAGGCCGTACGCCCAGATCTCGGTCCGCGCGTTCTCCTTGCCGACGAACGGGTTGTCCTTCGGCACCTTGTACGGGTCTCCGCGCGGGTCGATGCGCAGGATCTTGCCCAGCAGGGTGTCGAGGCGCTGGCCGTTGCCGTGCGGGTCTCCCCCGCTGCCGCCGTCGCCCAGGGCGATGTAGAGGTGGCCGTCGGGGCCGAAGGCGAGCTGGCCGCCGTTGTGGTTGGCGTAGGGCTGTTCCTGGGTGAGCACGTCGCGCCTGGCGGTGGCCCTGGCACCGTCGTAGGCCCACTCGGTGATGTGGGTGGTGCCCTCGGTGTCGGTCCAGTTGAGGTAGAGCCAGCGGCCCGTCGGGTGGAACGCCACGCCGAGCAGGCCCTGCTCGTTGCCGCCGCTCACCTCCCGGGACAGGTCGACGACCGTGTCGCCGTCGAGGGTGCGCAGCCTGCCGCCCTGCTCGGCGACGTAGCGGCGGTCGTCGCCCTCGCGGACGGCGAAGGCGACCGGCCGGTCGAGCTCGGCCACCTTGGTGAAGCGCAGCTCGCCCCTGGTGACGGGAGAAGCCGCGGGTGAGCCGGGGGCGGACGTGCTCGGAGCGGCCCTCGTGACCGAGGGCTCGGGTGTCGAGGGAGCGGCCGCGGGCTGCGCGGAGGAGCAGGCGATGAGGGCCGAGCAGGCGGTGAGGGCCGCCACCAGCCCGGCCACGAGGGGGCGCGTTCGGCGCATGAGTTCCATACTTCCATGCCGCCGCGACCGGCGACCGTCTCCGGAGCGCGACCATGCGGCCGCCACTCATCCCGGCTCTCAGAAGTTATTGCCCTCACTCTTGGCGTTGGTGATCCCGGTGAGCCGGAACGCCTCGATCTCGTTCCACCAGGAGGCGACGGTCTCGGCGAGCGTGACGAGTTCGGGCAGGTAGGGATGGTCGGCGCACCAGGTGTAGCAGGCGTGCAGGCGGTGGGCGATCGTCGAGCGGGCAGGGCTGGCGCGCGCCAGCGCGAGCAGGTGTCGCAGTTTCTCCTCGGCGTGCCGGCCGGCCGGGATGCCTCTTCTCTGGGGCGCGGACACGGGAATTATAGGTACGACCTATCGGGTCTCGTTCACATCGTGGCTGCTCTTGCTCTCCGCCATCCTTGGTATAGCGCCGTCGTGGTCAGGTGTGGTCTACGGCCTGTGCTTCGCTCTGCCGCTTATTGTTTCCGTAACCGCCGGCGATGTTGCCGCTCTCGGCAAGAGACCAATAGACCGCTGGTGGCAGGGCGCTCGGTACGCGCAGGCCCTAGGTGTGGTGGTCATGGTGGCTGCCACAGGATGGGTGGTTTCTGCGTGGCTTTCGTGAAATGCCAAAGAGTGGCCTCAATGGCACTCATCTCTTGCGGCGCTACGGCCCTGTTCAGCCTGACGGGCTGTTCTCAGGGAGAGTTGAGCGGGGAGGCTGCCGAATCTGCCATGACACAGTGTGAAGATACAGTGCACAACATTGTAAGTATTCCCGGAAGCAGTGGCCGGCAAGGGGTAGGCGCAGTCGACATCTGGTTTGTCGCTCCCGTCTCCGGAACCTGGAGCTCCTCGGTTGTACAGATCCCCGGGGGCTTTCAGAGCAAACGTCCACTATGGACTACTGGCACACAACTGCCCACGGTTGCCGTTCAGGAGGTCGAAAGCAACAGAGTGGGCTCCGCTCATTTGGCTCCCACGTCTGATGGCTTGCCAGGCCCCATACCAGCATCGATAAATTTTCCTTCGCCAGGGTGCTGGCGTGTAGTAGCCAAAACAGAGCGTGGACAGGCTCAAATCTTTATCAGGGTGCGAGAGGACAAACAGGTTCCCTCGGGTTGAGATCCTTCGTGAACGCCTTCAAACCCGGGTTCCGCAGATGTGCGCGAGGAAAGGCACATGGATCCGTGGTTTGAGCTGCGGAAACGCCACTTGCCGCAGAGATACGGCACCGACCCGAAGATCAGGCGACCGAGTGGGTGATGACGCCCGTGTAGGAGCCGGCGACCGCCGAGGACGGGATCGTGATGACGAGCGTCGGCCGCCAGCTCGTGGTGGAGGTGCCCTGCGGCTTGCTCGCCCTGAACGCGGTCCTCGACACCGACAGGGACACCGCGTCGGCGGCCGTGAGCTGCCCGGGCAGACGGGTGCCTCCCCCGGTCTGCGAGGTGGTCGGGCCGGACCAGTAGGAGACGTTGCCCCTGGAGATGGTCTGCGGGCCGGTGCCACTGCCCGTGGTGAAGTTCGTGGACGTGACGGTCGCCGTCCAGTTGCGGTTTCCCGGCCGGGCGTCGATCACGGTCACCGTGCCCATGACGCCGTTGAAGACGGTCCCCGCGACGCGGGCACCGAGCAGGACCAGGTCGGGGACGGTGATCGACAGCGATTGGCCCGGTGGCGTGACCAGCTCGATCGATCCGGCTCGCGGGGCGGACGCGTGAGCGGGGTGCGCGCCCAGCGCGGCCACCAGGACCGTCGACGCGATCAACGACGGGGTGGTTCGCACCGCTCTCCTCAATGACGCCCCTCGGCACCTTTCCAGAATCAACGCGCTTTCCCTCGATGGCACAGGTGAAAGCCGATGGCAGCTTAGAGGGAGTCTCGGACGCGGCTTTCTCGAATCTCCCTCGTGGAGGGTAAATTCACCGGCAAGCCGGAAGGTAATGGTTCACTGACGCGGTCAAATGAGACGCTGTTCGCCACCCACGGCATAATACGACGAAAGCCGGACATAAGGCCAGCCGGCTGGCATCTTGCGCGCTCACCTGATTGTCAAGGAGCGAGCAATCGTCAATACCTGTGGATCAAAAGCTTTAAGCAGCGACGGATGGCCGCCCTTCTGGGGACGTCTCGTCCGGCCGCTCGACGAGCTTGC
>NZ_JBFAKL010000042.1:0-61821 GCF_040655715.1 Nonomuraea cavernae
CGTGTCACTCGCCGGAGATGAACCGGACGATCAGGCGGAAATCTCCATCAGTCGAAACTGATCAGGAGGGACGACCACCTCGTGAGTCATCGAGGCCAGGCGACCCGCGACCCGGACTCCGTGCAGCCCGACCGAAACTCCGAGTGCGACGCCGGTGGTCTGTTCGAGCTCGATCGGCCGGTTGGTGTTCTTGACGATGCGGTCGGCTCGCATTTCCTGCACCGCTGAGGAAATGGTGGCGGGTGAGAGCCCGGTCCGTCGTACCAGCTCGCTCTGCGAACCCGGGCGACACATGATGGCCCTGATGATTTTGGTGCGATTTTCTTTTCGCGTGCCGTCTGAGTCGCTCAAGAGTTTTCGCGCGTCGAGCACGGCTCCCTCGCAGGCAAAATCAGAATTCTGAGATGCGAGACCTCGATGGTGACACAGTTCGTTCGATTCGAAAAGTTGCCCGCCGTGCCTCATTGGCTTTCGTATGATCCGAGTGTTCGGGCGGGGCCGCGCGGCGATTTCACGGCGCAGGATCGGCCACGACTCGTTCGAGACCCCTGTCGGGGCTCATCGGCAGAGTTTCATGATGGTGTCGTCGAAGCCGGGGAACTCCCGAGTGGCCAGCTCGATCACGCTAGTGGCCGATCGGCGCCGGCCCGGTGCGAATCGTTCCGCGATGGCCGTCAGCTCCTGGTCGGGGCGAGGGACCCGGTCGCGCGCGTAGGGGGTGGCTGCTTCCCAGGGGCCGACGCCGTCGGCCAGCAGCCACAAGAAGTCGCCCAGGTCGCGCGCGACAACGCCGGTCTCCCCCTCGGAGCCGAGGAAGACAACAGGCTGATCGGCCGGTTCCCGGTTCGGGCGGATCAGCCAGAACGCGGCGTAGCCGCCGGTGCCGTCCTGGCCGAATACGCGGAAGTCGTCGCCGCGCAACTCTCCGTCGCCGGTCCAGGCCCGGAGCCAATCGGTGGTCTCCTCAGCGGACAGAAAAGCCGCGAAGGGCTCGAAGTCGATCCCCTCACCGCCGTCATAGTCGAACGAAACCGCCATCGCGGCGGCGAGCGCGACGGGGAACTGTCGATCACCGGTGAGTGTCACGCGAGCAGACTAGCAACCGGTCAAACTTTCAACGGCAAGCGGTGAAGCCACCGGCGCGAAGGTCATTGCTTAGCAATCGATACCGATTGCTATGCTGTGGCCATGGAACCGCGGTCCTCGTCACAGCTGCATCAGGTAGCCGCGGCGCTACGCCAGATCAGTGCGGGATTCGCGGCGCTGGCCGACGCCATCTCCACCGACGATGCCGAACCCCCGGCAGAGACCCGCCATCGCGCCCTCATCTCCGAATGGGGTCGCCGGGGCCTGACGAGAGCCGAGGCCAGTGCCTTGTTCCGCAAGCACGGCTTCTCGCCCCAGGCGGCGGGTGGCTGGGTCCGTGGCGACTGGCTGGAAGTCCGTGACGACGGCCGCCGCTACCTGACTGATCGTTCACTGCGCTGGCCGGCCGAGCAGGGAGACCCCGATGACCCACGACTTCGCGACTGAGCCGTTCAGCGTCCGTCTGGAGGTCCGCAGCTACGAGATCGACCCGCAACTCCATCTCAACGGAGGCTTCTACGTCCAGTACGGCGATCATGCTCGCTTCGCCTGCGTCCAAGCCGCGGGAGTCTCCATCGAGGACCTTCTCGGCAGCGGCATCGGCCCGGTCAACCTGGAGACCGTCATCAAGTATCACCGCGAGCTGCGTGGCGGCGACCAGGTCGACGTCTCCTGCGCCTGGGAGTGGGGTAGCGGCAAAACCTACCGGGTGCACCATCAGTTGCGGCAGCTGAACGGCACCGTGGCGGCCGAAGTCAGCCACGTGAGCGGACTGCTCGACATCAAGACCCGCCGCCTGATCGCCGACCCCGGCCACGAATGGCGAATCCGAGCGGACCGGCCCGAACTTCTCGGCCTGGAGCCCACCAGTCCAACGTAGAAACGGGTGGTTCGGCGCCGCCGTAGGATCAAGGACTTCCTCCCCGATCGTCGGCCGCATGTGGGCACCAAGGAAGTCGGAGAGGTCGGTTCGGCGGCCGCCGCCACCAACGCGGTCTGCCACGCTGCGAAACTGCCGATGCCGGTAGCGAGCTGGACCGGTTACCCGGCCAAGGTGGCGTGACGGGCCACTAGCGGCGGACTCGATAGAGCAGGTGCAGCACCCGGTCGCCCTGGATCACCGTGTGCGGGTCCTCGAGCAGATACTGGGCGTCCACCGACCCGAAGTACCGCTTGCCTGAGCCGAAGACCACGGGCACGACGTCCATGGCCACCTCGTCCACCAGGCCGAGGGCGAATGCCTGACCTCCGACGTCGCCCGCCGCCACGGCGACGGTACGCTCCCCCGCGAGCTCCTTGGCCTTCGCGATCGCCTGTGCCACGTCATCGACGAAGTGGTACGACGCCTCCGGGTGCCACCCGTCGGGCTTGGGCCGGTGCGACACCACGACCACGTGTTCGCCCGCCGGCGGTGAGCCCTCCCAGCCGTTGGTGATGTCGAACAGGTGCCGCCCGATCACCGTCGATCCGATGCTCGCCCACATCGGCTTGACGTACTCGGCCGAGGCCCGCGAGATCCCGCCCACCGCGCCGAGCTCGACGTCGCCGTTGGAGTACCAGTCGAACAGAGGACCGACCTGATCCTTCGCGTCGGCGATGAAGCCGTCCACCGACACGACGTTGTGCATCACCACGGTGCTCATCACATCTCCTATGTGTTCCGAGGACTTGACCTTGCTCATTCATGTCATGCTCGTTCGCCGTCGCGAGCCCGTCGACCGGCTCGCCAGGTGGGACCGGGCTGTCCGGGCCACTCACCTGTCGTCTCACCAACGCGTCGATCGCGCGCCACCGAAATCGACACGGCCCGCGAAACTTTCTTGAAGGGCGCAGACCTTCCCGCATCGCCTTCGCGGCGGCTGCGTGCCGTGCACGAGGAACGAACGAATCCGCGGAACGCCCGGCAACCGGTGAAACCTGGTCGAGGGTGCCGTGAAACCGGCGCCGCCGAGAGTGAAGCCATGAGCATCACAGAACTCGAACACACCGGGGGCGGCCAGGCCCTCGACGGGGGCATCGACCTGGCCGTACATGCGGAAGGGCTGGTGAAGACGTTCGGCGAGCACCGTGCCGTCGACGGGATCGACCTCGACGTACGCGCCGGTGAGATCTACGGCGTCCTCGGCCCGAACGGCGCCGGTAAGACCACCACGATACGCATGCTGGCCACCTTGTTGAAGATCGACGCGGGCCGGGCCGAGATCTTCGGGGTCGACGTGGCCGGCAACCCGCACGTGATCCGCCAGTTGGTCGGCGTCACCGGACAGTACGCGTCGGTCGACGAGAACCTGACCGCCCGCGAGAACCTCTGGCTCTTCAGCCGCCTGCAGGGCATCGCCGCGCCGCGCGCCCGGCGCGTCGCCACCGAGCTGCTGGGCCAGTTCGGACTGGAGGAGGCCGCCGACAAACCGATCGCGCAGTTCTCCGGCGGCATGCGCCGGCGCCTCGACCTGGCGGCCAGTTTGATCACCAGGCCCCCGCTGATCTTCCTCGACGAGCCGACCACCGGTCTCGATCCGCGCACGCGGGGCCAGATGTGGGACACCATCCGCGGTCTGGTCGCCGACGGCTGCACGGTGCTGCTGACCACGCAGTATCTGGACGAGGCCGACCAGCTCGCCGATCGCGTCGCCGTCATCGACCAAGGCCGCAAAGTCGCCGAGGGCACCCCCGACGAGTTGAAGTCCGCGGTCGGCAACTCGGCCCTCCAGCTGCTGCTCGCCGAGCCGGACGAGATGCCCGCCGCCGTGGAGGTCGTGCGGCGCGTCCTCGGCTCCGAACCGGTCCTAGGCCCGGAGCAGGGCCGCCTCAACGTCGCCCTCGACCAGGCCGACCTGGCCGCGGAGGTCCTGATCGCGCTGCGTACCGCCGGGGTGTCGATCTCCTCGGTGAGCGTGGCCAAGCCCAGCCTGGACGAGGTGTTCCTCGCCCTCACCGGCCATGGGACGGACGGGGACGACGAGACCGGCACGGAGGAGAAGCGATGACCACCATGATCACGCACACCCGTGAACAGGTCCGGGCCGCCGACCGTGTGGCGGCCGCCCGGCGACGCGTCTCCATGAGGGAGACGCTCGGCCAGACCCTGGCGATGGCGTGGCGGGCGTTCAAGAAGATGCTCCGCAATCCGGAACAGTTCTTCGACGTGGCGCTGCAGCCCCTCCTGTTCACCGCGATGTTCGCCTTCATCTTCGGCGGCGCCATCACCGGCGACGTGGAGAGCTACCTCCCCCTGCTGATCCCCGGCATCGTCGCCCAGACCGTGCTGACGACGTGCATGGCCACGGGCACGCAACTTCGCGAGGACATGGAGAAGGGCGTCTTCGATCGGTTCAAGTCGTTGCCGATCGCCCGGATCGCGCCGCTCGCCGGTCCGATGGTGGCCGATCTGCTGCGCTATACGATCGCGGCCACTCTGACCTTCGCCATGGGCCTGTTGATGGGCTACCGCCCGGGCGGCGGGGCGGGCGGCGTGCTCGCCGCGATCCTGCTGGCGATCGTCACGGGCTGGTCGATGGCGTGGATCTTCACCTGGGTGGGCACGATCGCCCGGAGCGCCCAGGCCGTACAGGGCATCTCTATGATGATCTTGTTCCCGCTGACGTTCCTGTCGAACGCGTTCGTCCCCGTGGAGACCCTGCCCGGCTGGCTGGCCGCGTTCGTACGGATCAACCCGGTCTCACACCTGGTCACGGCCGGCCGCGACCTCGCCAACAACGCGCTCATCAGCGGAGAGGTGGCCTGGACGCTCCTGGCGTGTCTGATCGTCATCGCGATCTTCGCGCCGCTGTCGGTCCGCAGCTACAAACGGCACATGTGATCTCCGCCCGCCACGGCCGGAGACCCGCTCGATGTGGCTCCGCGCCTCGTTGAGCAGGTCGGAGCCGCGTCGACCGCTGTACTCGGCCCGTACGGCGGCGATCATCCCCGGCGCGGCCCGCTCCGCGTACGGTTCGATCCGCTCGAAGAGCATGCTCGGCATGGCGCTGTTGTACGCGAACCGCTCGGCCAGCACCAGCAACCCGATCGCGTCGCGGGAGGCCATGGCTCCCCGCAGCAGCCCCCAGGCGCCGAGCGCGAAGAGCGTCGAGCCGCACAGCGGGTAGTCGAGAACGGGGTTCTTCCAGGCCAGCAGGTCGTAGCCCCGGACGGTGGCGAACAGCTCCTCGCCGTACCGGACGTCTTCCGGCGGGGCGTGGTACGCGTACGCCGTCAGGGTGACCGCCTCCGCGATGATCCTCCACGGCGTGAGCTCCGTGTGCGGCACCCCGGGCAGGCGCAGGTCGCGGGCCCGCTGGACGGCCAGGCGGTATTCCGCGAGCGCGGCGGCCGTCTCGCCGCGAGCGAGGGCGAGCTCGGCCGCGCACAACGAGCTGATCGCCACCCCGCCGAGCACTGTCTCGTTGCCGTTGATCCGGGTGATCCCGGCCAGCTCGGCCTCCGCGGCGTCGAGGTCGCCGTCGGCGATCGCGGAGGTCAGCAGCACCGCGCGGAGCTGGGTCTCGTCGTCGGTGGCGCCGAGCCGGCTCAGCACCGGGATGGCGGTTCGGGCGTGACCGACCGCCCGCCGGCGGTCGCCGAGCTGCATGACCAGGTGGGCCAGCACGGCGTGCATGATCGCGCCGAACCACGGCCCCTCGTCCTCGCGGAGCAGCGTCAGGGTCCGCTCGGCGGCCTCGATCGCCCCGCTCACTTCTCCCGCGTTCTCCAAGACGTGGACGCTCGCCTGCGTCGCCGCCAGAACCACGTCACGGTCGGCGCTCCGGGACAACTCCGCCAGCCGTCGGCGCACATCGGCGCCGTCGGTCGTGTCGCACGCGAGCACCACCGTGGCCATCGCCGCCACACGGGGATCCGTCACGTCACTGGTGGGCAGCGTACGGAGGAGGTCGAAGAGCGGATCGCCGTGGCGATCAATGATGATCATGTTGTTCATGAGCATGATCATCATGGTGGACCTGGTCGCCTCGACGAGGTGCGGCGGAGGCACCCATCCGGTGATCGCCTGGCTGATCGCGTCCCGATGCGCGAGGATCCGGGAGTGCTCGCCGCGGATGGACCACAGCGCGCCGACGCCGACCAGCAACTGGACCGTCGTGACGGGATCGGGCTCGCCGAGAGCCTGCCGGAGCAGATCGGCGAGGTTGCTCTCCTCGGCTCGCAACGCGTCGACCGCCGCGAACTGCGCCCGGCCGAACAGCGCGGAGGCGTGTTCGAGGGCGTACGCCGTCGCCCAGGCCCGCTGCGCCGCCCGAGCGGGCGCCTCCTCCCCTGCCTCCTTCAGTCGCATCCGCCCGAACTCCCTGACGGTCTCCAGCATCCGATAGCGGAGGCCGTACGTCGTCTCGCGGACGCTCAGCATCGACTGCTCGGTCAGCGCGTCCACCGCGCGCAGGGCGTCCGGGCCGAGTACGTGCTCGGCCGCGGCCAGCGTGAACCCGTCGCCGAACAGCGACAACCACCGCAACGCCCGCCGTTCGGGCTCGTCCAGCAGATTCCACGACCAGTCGATGACCGCGAGCAGCGTCTGATGCCGGTCGGGAGCCGTACGGTTCCCGCCGCGCAGCAGGGCGAACCGGTCCGCCAGGCGCCGCGCGATCTCCTCCACCGACATCACCCGCACCTTGGCCGCGGCCAGCTCGATCGCGAGCGGCAGCCCGTCGAGGCGGGCGACGACCTCCTCGACCACTCCCCCGTCGATCCGCACACCTGGGCGGGCGGCCGTGGCACGCTGGCGGAACAACTCCACCGCGTCGCCCGTGGGCAGCTCGCCGAGCAGGTAGACGCGTTCGGCGGGGATCGACAAGGGGGCGCGCGAGGTGATGAGCACCCGCAGGTCGCGGGTCGTCACGGTCAGAAACGCCACCAGGTCGGCGACGGCCTCGATCACATGCTCGCAGTTGTCCAGGATGAGCAGTGCCGGAACCTGGTCGAGTTGCTGGGCGATCCGGGCGCGAACGTCGGAGCGCTGCTCGGCGGTCAGGACACGACGCCCGCTGACCGAATCCCGAACCCCGAGCGCCGAGCCCACCTCGCCCACCACGCCCTCCGGCGCGGAGACGCCGACGAGCTCGACGAAGTGGGCGATGGGCTGCGCGGCGTTCCTGCCGACGACATGAGCCAGCCGCGTCTTGCCCAGCCCGCCAGGGCCGACGATGGAGACCACCCGATTGGTCGGCAACAGGGCGTGCACCGCACGAATGTCGCCTTCGCGGCCGAGCAGCGAGGAACCGTCGAACAGGATGCCCGCACGCACCGGCCGATCCGCGGCGAGGAGTTCGGCGTACACGCGGGCGAGTTCAGGCCCTGGTTCGGTGCCGAGCCGCGCGGCCAGGCCCGCGCGATACCGCTCGTAGCGCTCCAGAGCGGCGGCGGCCCCTCGTCCGGCGGCCTCGCTGCGCAGCAGGCAGGCGAGCAGTTCCTCGTCGTGCGGCTGATCGGCCGCGGCCTCCTCCAGCAGCGGTAGCGCGCCCTCGTGAGCGCCGCTCCGGCCCCACGCGATCGCCGCCACTCGTCGAGCTTCGGCCACCCACTTCGCCGCAGCACCCCTCAGCTCAGCGAGTGCGCCCGTGGCGCCATCCGAGCCGCCGGCCACGAGACTCATGGCCTCTTCGGCGCGGCGCCGGGCGAGCGCCATGTCGCCCGCGCCCAGTGCGGCGCGTGCCTGCTCCACCAGCGTGCCGAGCAGCAGCGCGTCCACCTGGCCTGTGGACAGCCCGAGCCGGTAACCACGCGGGATCCGCACCACGACGTCGGCACCGGTCGCCGCCCTGGTCCGCGAGACGACCACCTGCAGCGCCTTCGTCGGATTGGCCGGCATCTCGTCGGGCCACAGCTCCTCGACCAGACGCTCGTTACTGACCCCTGCACGCCCTTGCATGGCGAGCACGGCCAGCAAGGTACGCGCACGATCGCCCACCACGCGCGCACCCCGCCAGCGGACGCCGTCAAGCAGGACCAGTGCGGGGGACACATCCTCAGCTTACGGACGATTCACTCGCGGCGGACTCGATAGAGCAGGTGCAGCACCCCGGTCGCCCCCGGATCACCGTGTGCGGGTCCTCGATCGGATGCCGGGGCGACGCCTCCGCCACCGGGACCCACCCGGGACATTCCCTCCGCGTGGCGCGCGTGTTTCGCGGCCTTGGTCGGCAACGGCTGGATTAAGGTGGCGCTGCCGATATCGCATGATCACTCTGTGATACGAGGCGATTCCCCCCTCATGCCTGCAAAGCCGAGGTTGAGGAGAGACCCATGCCCCGCCAACGTGCCGTTAGTACGGGATGCGCCCTAGCGATCGCCACCCTTACCCTGTCCACCATTCCGGCCGCCGCCGAAGGCCGGACAGCAAGCATCCCCGCCGCCATGACCACCGCACCCACGTTCAAGCCGCCGCCGGGCATGCTGGAGGCGCTCGCACGCGACCTGAAGATCAGCAGTACGCAGGCGCAGGCCCGCCTGCTGAATGAGGCCCGCCTGACCCCGATCGCGGCGCAGCTGAGCAGGAGGCTCGGCAGCCGCTTCGCCGGCACCTGGCTCCGGGGAGGCAGCGCGCACACCCTCGTGGTGGCCACCACCAGCGCCGCCGACATTCCCCAGATCCTCGACGCCGGCGCCCAGGCCGAGGTCGTCACCAGGCCACTGGCGGAACTGGCCGCGATCAAGACGAAGCTCGACCATGCTCTGCCCGTGAAGCCACTGCTGTCGAGCGCGCGCTACGTCGACGTCAAGCGCAACAAAGTGGTCATCCTGGCCCCGAGACCCGACCAGACCCAGACCGTCGTTGAGAGCGCCGGCGTGGACAGCCAGGCGGTGATCGTGCTGCCCTCCACCGAAGTCCCCCAGCCCTTGTATGACCTGGTGGGCGGCGACGCCTACTACATCGGCACCACCAGCCGCTGCTCGATCGGCTTCCCCGTGGTCAAGGGCGCCGTGAACGGTTTCGTCAGCGCCGGCCACTGCGGTGCGGCCGGCACCACCACCACCGGCTTCAACCGCGTCGCCCAAGGCGTCATCCAGGGATCGACCTTCCCCGGCAGCGACTACTCCTGGGTCGCGGTGAACTCCAACTGGACACCCCAGCCCGCGGTGGACAACGGCCAAGGCGGCACCGTGCCCGTCGCCGGCGCCAGGGTCGCCATCGAGGGCTCGTCGGTCTGCCGGTCCGGCTCTACCACCGACTGGCACTGCGGCGTCATCCAGCAGCGCGACGCCAGCGTCACCTACCCCCAAGGCACCGTCTTCCAGCTGACCCGCACCAACGTCTGCGCCGAACCCGGCGACTCGGGCGGCTCCTTCATCTCCATCGACCAGGCCCAAGGGGTGACCTCCGGCGGTTCGGGCGACTGCAGTTCGGGCGGCACCACCTACTTCCAGCCGATCGGCGAAATCCTCACCACCTACGGCCTGTCACTGAGGACCACCGCAGGCAATCCCCCGCCGCCGACCACGGGCACCTGCACCGGCTTCCCGAGCACCGTCACCGGCTCCCTGGCCAACGGCCAGTACGCCTACCAGCCGCCCGGCTCGTACTACTGGTCGAACACCTCAGGCGTCCATTCAGCCTGCCTGGACGGCCCGAACGGCGCGGATTTCGACCTGCACCTGCAGAAGTGGAACGGCCAGACCTGGCGCACCGTCGCAACCTCCGACGGCCCGGGGCCCGACGAAAGGATCACCTACACCGGGACGGCCGGCTACTACAGCTACCTGGTGAACTCCGCCAGTGGTTCCGGTCCCTACTCCCTGGGCTACCGAAAGCCGTAACTCACTCAAACGACATCGGCAGGGAACGTTTTCCACCTCCTGGACGCGTGCCCTGAGCACAACATGATCGCGACGCTGGTGATCGGCCGGTGACGCAAAGGTCGGGTCGCCCGGAGGAATCGCGCCTCCGGGCACCCGCACCTCCCGGCGTGACAGCCTTTGCAGGCCCTCCGCCGTGTGTTTTTCATCCTCGTCCAGCGCACCAGATAGACGTTGATACGCCTGAGTAGCGGATACAACTCCGACCGATAGAACCGGCCATAGCAGTTCATCCACCCCGAAACGACCGAATTGCGCCACCGTGCCAAGTCTCGCTCGGAGAAGGTGCTGCGGCGGCGAGTTGCCCAAAAGATCGCGTTTAGGGGATCTAATCACGATGCTCCGATATGATCTTCCGCGAGCTCTCCCACCGAGGTGAAGAGCTTCGCACATCGATCACCAGACCATAGCCGCCTGTGTCCGCCTGACAAGCGATCCCACATGCTCGGCATATGAGTGTTTGGTGGTCATGTATTCCTTGCCGTTAACTTTCTACCAGGAGGTTTAGTTATGCGTCTTTCGAGGATCGTTCGTGGGGCCGCACTAACCGCCACAGCACTGATACTGGCCTCGGGCGTCTCCGCCTGCGGTGGCGGCGACGATGCCGCGACGGGTGGCGGAGGCGGAGGCGTCGACAAGGCGGCCCTGATCAGCAAGCTAAAGGCCGAACCGGACTACAAGGACGTCCCGGACACCGGCTTAGATTGTCTGGCCGGCGTCTTCCTGAAGTACGGCGACGAGGCCGGGCTCAAGGCTTACGTCGAAGGCAAGGACAAGCTGAACGATCTTCAAGCTTTTGGCGCGTCCGAAGCGCAGGCCAAGATCGAAGCCGTGAAGTGCGCGACATAGCCTCCATGACTCACCGGGCAGTCGTCTTCGCTGAAGGGAACTGCGTCACCTCACTTCGACGACCTCGTCAGCGTGGCGACTCCCGGCCCATCAAGCTCGTTCAGTGCCACCCGTCGCCCGGAGACGGCCAGAAGCAATGAAAGCGCGGTTCCGCTCACTTCCGGCCCGTCTCCGATCGACAGGTCGGCGTCCGTTGCCGTCAGCTGGATACGGGACATCAACTCCTTGGCTCCACCGAAAGACACGGGAGTGCGTGCCTGCAGGCGGAGCGATCTGACAACGGCATCCTGCGGGTAGGAGCGGGTGAGGCCAAGGGGCCGGCGGATGTCCTCACCGTGGACGACCTCCTCGACGAGCCGGCTGTCGAGGGGCGCCGGAGGAGTCGACCTCCGCGGCGCCACCTGACGAAGCCGCTTCAACGTCTCCTGCGGTGAGGCACCGCGTTCGCGCTCCACACCGCGCGCGTTCTGACGGTCGAAGTCGAACCCCGCCCGGACGAGACCGGCCACGAAACCGAGGCGCGTCGTCCGAGCGGTGTCGACCAGATGGGCGGCCACGTCATGCACGGTCCACCCTGCACAAAGTGACGGCTCTCCCCACTGCTCGCCATCGAGGTGCATGAGATCATCGATCAGCGCCGCACGCTCCGCATGCACCATCGACCAGACATCGTCCTTCACGGCTTCTCCTTCGCGCTCGACCGCAGGGTCCGCCAGATGAGACTCGTGGCACGGCGGGAACTCATCGCTCGGTGAGCGGATCCCCCGGGACGAGCCGGTCGTCCGCCCATGGACCACCCCGGGAGGTTTCATGCGCCGGAGCCTATGGTGCGCGCATCAGCACGTGGCGGCGGCTTGTCTGCGCATCAGCAAGTGGCCGCGACGGAATCGTTCATCCTCCAAAGGCTCGCGCAACATCCGCGCCACCTCGACGAACTCTTCCTCGCGGGCCAGGTCGGCCAGGTCGTCGATCGGCCACCGGTAGGCCGGCGTGACCCTATGGTCGAACTGCAGCACCGGACCGCCCTCGGATTCGAAGAAACCCAGCAGGAGGTAACCACCCGGGGCCAGCACCCGGCGGAACTCGGCAAAGTACGGCGGCAGCTCCGGTGGTGGGATGTGGATGACGGAGTACCAGGAGAGCAGACCGCCCAGCTCGCCGTCGGCCACGTCGAAGGTGCCCATCGAACCGACCTCGAAACGCAGGTCAGGATGGTCCTTGCGGGCGATGTCGATCAGTGCGGGAGACAGGTCGATGCCGAAGGCGTCCAGTCCGAGGTCACGCAGGTGTGCCGTCATGTGCCCGGGACCGCAGCCGGCCTCGGCGACGGATCGGGGTCCGGCGGCCCGTACGAGTTCGGCGAACACGGCGAGTATCGCGCGATCCAGTGGCAGGCGGTCGAGCGAGTCTCGGACGAAGTCGGCGTAGAGGTCGGCGACGGCGTCGTAGGCGTCCGCCGTCACGGTCAGGTAGGGGGAGGATTCGGCCACGGCGGACGACTATAGTTCATCGGTCGGCGAAGATCGTCGATCATCGTCCGGTCGGCGCCTCGTCCGGTAATGCTGATCGCCATACCGGTGCGTGATGGCCGACACTCTGCACTGTGGATAACGAGGCGGCAGAGCACGCCCGGCGTTGGCTGGCAGAAGAAGGCGTCACCCAGGTCCGTAAGGGCGTATGGGCGAGCGACGAAACAGCGGTGGAAGAACCGCTCACGGCCAACTACGTGGCCCACACGTGGACAAGCGTGGCGCTGGAAGACCCTGACCTCGATGCGACCGGCCGGCTACGGCTCGCCCTCGGCCTCCTGGACGTTCTCGACGACTACTGGGTGACGTGCGAGATTCGCTTCGCCGTAGTCGCTGCGCAAGATCTGAAAGCTGAGCTCCTGTGGGACGCCTACCGTCGGCGATTGGAGGCTCCGGAGTCGCCCGAGCCGGTCACCTATTCGCTGTGGGTTGACTGGTTCGAGGACCGCAGCACAGTGGAAGTCGCCTTCGCCGAAGTGCTGGGCAACGACATCGAGGAGTTGCGGACCGAAGATCGGCTTCACGCGTTAGCTCAAGATCCACTATTACGACGTGCTCAACGAGTTCTGGAGATCTCCGGCCCCGTACCCTGGCCGCTCAAACACCCCGCCTACCAGGCAGTCGTGGAAGTACCGGCCCTCCATCCCGCCCTGTTCCAAGGCCTGCTCAGCAGCTACCACGACTTCTGTGGCGATCTTGAGCCCCATGCAGCCCATGCTCTCTTGCAGCAACTGGACCTCCCCCCGGGCATCAAGTGGCTCGCCCACTTACGCGCGGTCCTTCAAGCAGGGCACCGCAACCACTACCGCGCCCCAGACGCCTGGCCGGCAGCCGACTGGTAGACCTCCTGATCCGTAGCCGGTTCGAGAACGTACACCGACGTCCATAGATGTCAGAAAGCCCTGCTCAGAGCCATCTCACAGTTGATCGTCTTCTGTGGATGTCCACTCGCGTCCAGGGACGGTGTCAGCACCTCCGTTAGCAAGGCCACGCGCAGCGGAAAGGCCATGTCGGACCCGATCGCCACTCTCCCCGAGATCATCCCCATCAGCTACGAACCCGATCACCACACCGACACCATCGGCCACTGGGAGGACGGGCAGTTCCTCGGCTCCGTCGTCGCCGCCTTCCCGGAGGGTTACCCGCACACCGACGACGACCACCGGGCCGCCGTCGACGCAGCGCAGGAGCGGCTGAAGCAATGGCTCAATGCCCTCCCCGGCCTCCGCTTCGGCGACATCGCCATCCGGCCCTTCCGCCACGAAGTCGACGACGTGCTCTTCGGCCTCGTCATCGAGACCTTCGAAGGCATCGAACACGCCGAGCTCGTACGCGCGGGATCGGCTCGTGGCATCAGCGCGGCGTCCCTTACCTGCTGGTTCATCACTTCGCCTGGGCGAGCCGGACCGCGTCGGGACCGGCTGGGAATCGCAGCTGGCCGGTCGTGTCATGCACGGCTCGCCACACCGTCTCGGCGACGTCGCTCTCCTTGGTGTACAGGTCCTGGCCCGTGAAGTCGTCCATGGTCTTCTTCGCCCACGGTACGTAGGGCGCCGGGACCAGCTCCTCCAGCGACCCGCCGTTCGTCGCCTTGGCTGCGAAGTTCGTCGTCAGGCAGGCGCCCGGCTCGACCGTCTTCGCCCGCACACCGAAGGGCGCGAGCTCGAGCGCGAGGGATGCGGTGAACCCCTCGATGGCCATCTTGCTCGCCTTGTAGACGGCTGAGAGCGGCATGTGGCCCAGCACCACGCTGGAGGTCACGTTGACCACCACGCCGGAGCCGCGCTCGCGGAACCGGGGAAGCACCGCCTGCGTCGTCGCCATAACGCCGAACGTGTTGGTCTCGAAAACCTCCCGGACCCGGGCCATGGGGGTGCCCTCGAACACGCTCATCGACGGGACGCCCGCGTTGTTGACCAGGACGTCGATGGGCCCCACCGCCTCGAACACGCCGGTGATGCTTTCGGGCGTGGTCACGTCGAGCTCGACGATGCGGAGCCGGTCCGACTCAGGCAGGACGCCCGCACGCGGCGTCCGCATCGTCGCGATGACGTTCCACCCCTGCGCGTAGAAGTAGCGGGCGGTCTCCCGCCCATATCCGGACGAGGTACCAGTGATCAGAACCGTCTTCATGCTGCACCCCTTGCGATGTGGTGGGATCTGCGGATAGACAGGCATTTTCCTGCTCAGCGGGAGAAGCAGTGACCCCATTGAATCGCCCTGAACTGCAGAAACAGTAGAACTATCCTCGCGTCCTCTTGCACGATCCTCCTTTGCGGTCCAGCCCCGCTCAGGGCAGGACACCCTCAGGGGTACGTACGGTGTTCCGCAGGCGGACCGCGTCCCGGCTCGGGGGGACGCCGAACTGGCGGCGGTACTCGCGGCTGAACTGCGACGGGTTGTCGTAGCCGACGCGATGGCAGACCCCGGTGACGTCGCCCGGGTGGGTGGCGAGCAGCAGCCGGGCCTCCTGGAGCCGGATCTGTTTCTGGAACTGGATCGGGCTCATCGCGGTCACCGCCTGGAAGTTGCGGTAGAAGGCGGAGACGCCCATGCCGGACAGGCGTGCCACGTCTTCGACCCGGAAGGGTTCCGCGTAGTGCTCCCGGATCCAGCGCACGGCCCGGGAGACATGGCTGAGACTGCTGTCGGCGAGGCCGAGCTGGCGCACCGCCGCACTCTGCTCGCCGGTGATCAGGCGCCACAGGATCTCGCGTTTGACCAGCGGGGCCAGTACGGCGCGGTCGCGGGGTTCGTCGAGCAGGCGCAGCAGCCGGACCGCCGCGTCGAGCAGAGCGGGCGGGGCGTCGCTGACGGCGATCCCCGACGGCGCGCCCCCGTCGGCGCGGGGGATGTCTCCGGGACCGGCCTGCAGCAGCAGTTCGGCGACGGCGGACGGTTTCAGCGTGAGACCGAAGCCGAGGGCTGGCTGCTCGGGTTCGGCCTGGGTGAACTGTCCGGTGACGGGCAGGTCGACGGATGCGATCAGGTACTGCCCGGGGCCGTATTCGTAGACCCGGTCGCCCAGCGCGAGGCGTTTGGCGCCCTGGGCGATGACTGCGAGCACCGTACCGGTCATGGAGGGCGCCGGTGGATCCGGTCGGTCCACCTTCGAGATCAGGACGCCGTCGATGGCAGTGGTCCAGTCAGGGCGGGCGTGCCGGGCCAGGAGGGTGCGGAGCTCTTCGAGGTACATGTGTCCATTTCAGCACCACTCCGCACTGCAGCTCCCATGGCCGCGAGGATCATGCAAGTACGAGCGAGTAATGTTCTAGCGTTTACCCAGGTCATCTCGGTTGGATGGAATCACCTCACTCCATCACCGAGAAGAAGGCATCCATGATTGTCAACTACGGCTTCAACGCCACCCTGACCGCCAAGCCCGGAATGGGCGACCGGCTGGTTGCCCTGCTGCTGACCGGACTGAACGAGGGCAGTCCCGGCGCGAGCGAACACTGCATCGTCTACCTCGTCTCCCGTTCCATGTCCGACCCTGACGTCGTCCACGTCATCGAGGGGTGGACCAGCGAGGAGGACCACCACCGGATCTTCGCCGGCGAGGCCGCCCAGGCCATCGTGGCGCAGATCGGCGGACTTCTGGCCAAGGAATCCGAGTACACCGACTACGTCCCGGTCCGCGGCAAGGCCACCTTCTGACCCCGGGATCGATCCCCCAGCCTGCCGAGGAGGCCCCTGTCCTCGTCCGGCCGTCGGCACCACCCCACGAAAGGCAACGAACATGACCACGGCACGACCCGATCTGGACCCCGAACTGCGTGAGCTGCTGGCCAACATGCCGCTGATGTCCCAGCTCAGCCCGGAAGTACTCGCGCAACTGCGGCGGCTCCCCTCGACGCCTGTCGAGTCCCTGCTCGCACACCGGCAGATCGACCGGCGCGAGATCACCGTGCCCGCCAAGGACGGTGCCCCGATTCCCCTGTCGGTCTTCAGCCCCGCGGGCACCGATCGCATCAGCGCCGCCCCCTGCGTTTACTGGATGCACGGCGGCGGGATGGTCATGGGCGACCGCTTCTCGCAGATCGACATCCCGCTGGAGTGGCTCGACGAGTTCGGCACGGTCGTGGTCTCGGTGGACTACCGGCTCGCACCCGAGGTCACCGGCACCACCCTCGTCGAGGACTGCTACCAGGGACTGCTCTGGATCGCCGAACACTCCGAAGAACTGGGCATCGACCCCGCTCGGATCGTCGTCGCGGGCGCCAGCGCCGGCGGTGGCCTCGCCGCCGGCGTCACCCTGCTGGCCCGCGACCTCGGCACCCCGGCGATCGCCGCGCAGATGCTGATCTGCCCCATGCTCGACCACCGCAACACCAGCACTTCCAGCCGCCAGTACTCCGGCGGGCCCGGCGTCTGGACCCGTGAGATGAACGAGTTCGGATGGCGTGCCGTCCTCGGTGACCTCACCGACGACGAGGTGTCCGAGTACGTCTCGCCCGCGCTGGCCGACGACCTTTCGGGCCTGCCGACCACCTACATCGACACCGGCTCCGCCGAAGTCTTCCGCGACGAGGACACCGACTACGCCACCCGTATCTGGGCAGCCGGCGGCCAGGCCGAACTCCACGTCTGGGCGGGCGGCTTCCACGGGTTCGACGCCCTGTACCCGCAGGCACATATCTCGGCCACAGCCCGCAGAACCCGCACCGACTGGCTCGCCCGGCTCCTGCCCCCGAACTAACGCCGTCTCCCGCCCGTGGGCGACTGGCGTCCACACTCTGCCGGTCTCGCTGACACCTGACGGACTGGTCTTCGTGGGGACAAGGGCGCCCGGCTCCGGCGGAGCAGCTTCACGAAGGTCTGGGCCAGGCACACCTTCGACGCCGCCGGCCACCACCTCGACTCCCGCGTCGAGTACACCGGCGCCGAAGACGACCATCGGGCAGTTGTCGACCTCGCCCACGGGCGACTGAAGCACTGGCTCGACGCGCTTCCGGACCTTCGCTTCGACGACATCATCCTTGAGGTTGAGCGGCTTGCCGACCAACTCGCAATCCTCGGGAGGGATGCGGTCCACGCCGGTAGAGGCCCGTTGCATGGAGCAGGTCTTCGGACGCTCGATCTGTTCGGCGGCCGCGGGTTCCTCAACTTCATCGTCGCGGAGCCTCTGCGCCTTGTGCTGATCGTTCGCGTTACCTGGATAGATTGACGCGACCCCCACTACACCTCAGGAGATTTTGAGAAGGCGCCCTCAGCAAGCTCCTGAGGGCCTTTTGCAGAGTGCGGCCGAGACGGACCCTAACCTTCCACGTCGTCGCGGCCCGGCTCGGCCACGCCGACCCCTCGATCACCCTCCGGGTCTACGCCCACGTGATCCACGCGGCGGAAGCTTCAGCGGCCGACGTCTTCGCTCGGGCGATCAGCGAGTAAGAGCACCGTGTTTAGCAGAGGTGTTAGCGAGATCCCGAGCTTGTCCAGACAAACGCAAAGGCCCGTTCCAGGTTTTCCCTGGTAACGGGCCTTGCTGCTGTGTGCGGCCGGAGGTACTCGAAACCCCAACCTTCTGATCCGTAGCAAGGTCAGAGACGTCCACCGCCGTCCACCACTGACAGAATCGCCTGGTCATCAGGGGTTCTTCGCCACGGAGATTCCAACGCCGTCCAGGACCGTTCAGAGGTGTTGTTAGCACCAGCGTTAGCAAGATCGCGACAATCCCAAGTTGTTGTCGTACTTGATGGCTACTCTCCGGCCATGACAGCCCCCGAGATTATTCCCATCATGTACGAACCCGATTATCACACCGACACGATCGGACACTGGGCAGGCGGGCAGTTCTTCGGCTCCGTCACCGCTGCCTTCCGCGAGGGCTATACCCGCACCGACGATTGGAGATCACACAAACGCTGGTACGCCGTCCTGCACATCTTCGACGCCGCCGGCCATCACCTCGAATCCCGCGTCGAGCACACCGGCACCGATGACGACCACCGGGCGGCCGTCGACATCGCGCAAGAGCGATTGAAGCGCTGGCTCGACACGCTTCCCGGCCTTCGCTTCGGCGACATCGCCATCCGGACCTTCCGGCACACGCAGGACGGAGTGCTGTTCGGCCTCATCATCGAGACCTTCGAAGGCGAAGAACACGCCGAGTTCTACCCCAACAACATCGGCTTCTACGAACCCTGGGACGGCTCATACGACACCTGACCACCTGATCCGTAGGTAAACGAGCACCTCGTCAGTGGTCTCCCATCCTGCGGTGGATACGGGTCGGTGCCGCGCGGTCGCGTAGGACGGTTTTGCTGTATGTCGTTGCTGCACAGCACTCCTCATCCTCGTGAGCTGCCCCGTGGCCTCTCGCTGAATCGGCGTCGAGCGATGCCCTCAAGATTGGCTCTGAGCCAAGATGATCTAAGCCCCGTGACGCAGGAGGGCACGTGATCGTGTTCACATGTGCGGACTGTGGCGCCTTGCTGACCTCACCGGTGTCGCAGGTCGCGCTCCCCGCCCACGCCCATCAGAAGTACGGCCATGAACCACTTCCCGCGCTTCTGGAGCCCGGGACCTACGCGGTGAATCCAGAACCCTCCGGGCCGCCGTGGCGGCAGTGGGAGGAGATCGGTGCGGATGAAGCAGAAGCCCGCGGCGTGTACGCGCCGACCTACGCCCTGTCGTACGGGCCGCCGGGAGCGGTCGCGGTCGCACTGGGTGACGTCCGCGGGACCGTTCTGATCCCCGAGCGATGCGACGGCTACTGCTGCGGTCTGGATGGCAGGGACGGCCCGAACCTGGCGTGCGCGCGATGCGGGGACGCCGTGGCCACCCTCATCGACGACTGCTCGTACTGGCAGGTGGTGTGGCTGGACTCGCGCGCGGTACGTCTCCTCGACGTCGATGCGCCCTCCTACCCGGTACTCAGTTGGGAGGAGCAGCCGGAGACACCGCCGGTTGAGCCGATTGGGGCGTGGAGTCCGGTGTGGGAGGCGGCGGTCGCAGTGGCGCTGGCCCACCTGCTGGCCGCGTCGGGCGGTACGCGGGTGGTGGTTCCCGATGGCCCTGCCGCCGATGCGTTCCGTCCGGCGCTCGATGCCCTGCTCCCACCCGGGTCGCCGACGAAGAGCCTGGCCCCGGCCGGGCCGGGCTTGCCCGCCAGGGCCGCGGAAATCGCTTTGGTTCCGCGGCATCCGCAGACCGGGGAGACATGGTCGTCCGGCGCGGGGGTGCCGGTGCTGCTGGCGGCCGATGTGTGGATGTATCTGGCCTTCAACCGCAATCGGCGGCTCCGTCCCGCGTCGGGCGGGCTACCCGACGGCGTCTACCGCGATGATCCTCCACCGCTGCTGCCGTTCTTCCCGTTCCGGCCCGACCGGGAGGTGTTCCTCCACACGTTGGCACGGCTGCCGGAGGTTCGTCAGCCATGGCTGCGTGCGATTTACGACCGCGTGGAGGACCGCCGATCCAGTTTCCCGTTCTGGTGGTAGAGACGTTGCTGTCGGCACTGTCCCACCACTCGGGGTCTGCCGAGGTCGTTTCCGTCTGTAGGACCATGTGCTCATGTCAGTGACGGAGTTCGCCGGCGTGACGGAAGACAAAGATCGTGGCGTCACCCCCAGGGCAGGGCTGTACGAGTTCTGGACCGCGGAGGGCGCCCACGTCTACCTCCATGACACCGACTTCAGCCACCTGGCCTATCAGCCCGGCAGGCCACCGGTGCTGGAGTTGGGGTTCGTCTACGACCCGCTGTGGACCCCGCCCAAGCTTTCGCAGACACCTATCGTGATCTTCCGGTTCGAGGATGTCCGGATCATCGAGTGGTGCGAGGACCAGGAAGGCCATGACTGCATGACCGCCCAGCCCGACGCTCCACCAGGACAGGTCGACTGCTTCGACTGGGACGGCAACGACCTGTTCGTACTGGACACTTTCACGTTGCGTCTGGCCTTTCAGGCGCCGCGAGCAGCAGTGACAGTACGCGCAAAATAGAACGAGAAGCCCGGCACAACCTTCCTGCTCAGACCACAGACCCCTTCATTACGAGTGAGAACACGATCGTCCAGGGCCGTCCAGATGAGGCGACGATGCCTGCTCAAGGCCACCTTGACGTCGTCCAGAACCGTTGTTAGGGCGTGTCCCGTGATCATGGCTTTGGTGTGAGTGACGGGCGAGGCGTGTTTGTGCGCGGGCGATGCATCTGCCACGGTGCTCGGATGGCTGGGCTTTTGGGCGACAAGATGTACGGCCGCGCCGGGTTCGCCCTCCTTCGCCACCGCATCCTGCTCGGCCGGCCACGTTCCGTCACCACCAAAAGTGGGCCAGAGCCTCTGGAGTGATACCCCCCACGAGAGAGTGATCTGTTCTGTTCCGAGGCGCTCGTTCGATAATAAGGGCCGGGATGATCGCCGTTGATACGGAGTTGTCGTGATGGGCTATGTGGTTGTTTGGGGTCGGTTGCTGGTGTTGGGGATCTTCCTGGTCTCCCTGGCCGGCAAGGTACGCAGCCGTCAGGCGTTCCGGGAGTTCGTCACGGCGACCGGCACGCTGCTGGCCGTGGGCCCGGGGCGGGCACGATGGCTCGGACTGCTCGCGGTGGTGGCGGAGGTGGCGATCGTGGTGCTGGTCGCCGTACCGGTCACCGCGTCCGTGGGGTTCGCCCTGGCGGTGGTCACGCTCGGTGGGTTCGGTTACGCGCTGGTCCGTGCCCTGAGGCGGGAGAAGGCGGCACCCTGTCACTGTTTCGGCGCGTCGGAGACGCCCGTCGGGAGGCGTCACGTCATCCGCAACCTGGTGTTGATCGTGGCGGCTCTGGCGGCGCTGGGTGCGACGTTCGCCGGGACGCCGGGCGGCGCCGAGGTCCCGGGGGTGGTGATCGCCGCAGCGGCGGCGTCGGTTTGCATGCTGGTCGTCGTGCGCCTCGACGACATCGCCGAGCTCTTCCGTCCCGTCGCCGTCAGGCGTTGACGGGTCCGCCCGACGTTCCCGGCGACATGCCGCGGTGCACCACGCCGAGCAGGTGCTCGGCGGTGATGTACCCCCAGTGCCGGGAGTCGGCGCTCCGCGCCCGGTTGTCGCCCAGCACCACCAGACATCCATGAGGTACGCGGTCGTCGCGCGCGTCGACGGCCGCCCGTACCTCCGCGGGCACCGGATCCCCTCCCACCGCGACCACCCGCTTGACCAGCCAGGGCCCGGCGTCCCCCGGCCGGCCGGGTCGGGACGGTCTGCGTGCCACCATCACCTGCCCGGTGCGGACCTCCGGCAGCGGCACCCGGCGCACCAGCACCCTGTCCCCGTCCCGTAGGGCCGGCTCCATGCTGGGCCCCTCGACCGTGACCACGACCAGCCGCCGGCGTACCCAGAGCCAGAGCGCGGCCAGCGCGCCGCAGGCCGCCAGCACGACCGCGGTCATCCCGGCGCCGCCGCGGGCGACTCGTCGGCGTATCCCCGGGCCTGCAGGGAGAACAGCCGGGCGTAGCCGCCCCGCCGTTCCATGAGCTCGGCGTGCGTCCCCGTCTCGGTCACCACGCCGTCCCCGAGTACGACGAGGCGATCGACGTCGCGCAGCGTCCCCAGGCGGTGGGACACCAGCAGGCTGGTACGGTCTCCGCGGTACGCGCCGATGCTCGCGTGTATCCGTGCCTCGGCCTCGGCGTCCAGGCCCGAGCTCGGCTCGTCGAGGATGAGCAGGTCCCGGTTCTCCCGCAGGAACGCTCTGGCCAGTGCCAGCCGCTGCCATTGGCCGCCCGAGAGGGTGACGCCGCTTCCCGTGCCGCTGTTCTCCGAGCCGTCGTCGTCCGGATCCTGCGGGAACATCCTGCTGAGCATGGTGTCGTAGCCCCGGGGCAGCGACGCCACCAGGCGATCGATCCCGGCGCGGCGGGCAGCGTCCTCGATCCTGGACTGGTCGTGCAGCACGTTCAGGTCGCCGAGGCCGATGTTCTCCCGCACGGTGAGGTCGTAGGCCATGTAGTCCTGGAAGACCGCGCCGACCCGCTCTCGCAAGGTCGCCGGCGCCACCTGGCGCAGGTCCACCCCGTCCCACAGGATGACGCCCCGTGTCGGGTCGTACAGCCGGCACAGCAGCTTGACGAGCGTGCTCTTGCCCGCGCCGTTCATGCCCACCAGCCCGATCGACTGCCCGTGGGGGATCGTGAAACTGACGCCGCGCAGCACCCAGTCGTGCTCGTCGGAGTAGCGGAACCACACGTCCCGGAGCTCGATGCCCCGGCGCAGGTCGGGGAGCCGGGCCGGCGGATCGGCGATCGGCAGGTCCGGCGCCGCGCGTACCACCCGCAGGTAGTGGTCGAAGATCAGGAGCTCCTGGTGCACGCGGGCCAGCTGCTGGATCAGGCCGGTCAGCGCCGCCTGTACGCCGGCCACCGCCGCCACGAACATCACGATGTCGCCTGCCGTCAGGGCGCCCCGGCCGGCCGCCAGCACAGCCCAGACCAGTCCGGCGCCGGCCACCACGGCACCCAGCAGCCCCAGCCCGCTCTGGACCGCGGCCTCGCGGCGGTCCGTCCCGCGCTGCGCGGCGTGCGCGGTACGCAGTTGCCCGAGCATCCGGTCACGGAGGAAGTCGCCCAGGCCGAACAGGCGCACCTCCTTGGCCGCCCGGGGGTCGCACAGCAGGGCGGAGTAGAACAGCCGCCGCCGTTCGACGGGCCCGATCCGCCACATCATCGTGGCCCGGCGCCGGGACAGTGCGAGCTCCGCCAGCAGCGCGGGCACCGCGGCCGCGACCACCAGCAGTGCCATGACGGGACTGAGCAGGTACAACGAGGCGAGGAAGCCGAGCCCGGTGGCCAGTGCCTGGGCCAGCCCAGAGGCGCCCAGCACCAGCGCGGCAGGGGCGCCGTCGGCCGCCTGCTCGGCGAGCCTGAGCCGGTCCAGGAAGCGCGGCTCCTCGAATCGGCTCAGGCCGGGAAAGGTGTTGACCGCCGTATAGAGCCGGTCCTGCGTGAGCAGCCCCACCCGCCGCCGCAGCTCGCTACGGACGTACTGGGTGATCTGGGGCAACGCCGCTGCCGCCGCGCCGACGAGAGCCAAACCGAGGGCGAGGTGCCCCAGGGACGGGGCCGGTCCGGCTGCCACCACCTGCTCCAGCACCAGCTTGGTGAGCCAGGCCGCCGCCACCGGCAGAGCGGCGCCGGCCACCGTCGTCACGAGTTCGAGCGCGAGATGGCCGGGCGCCGCCCGCAGCGCCAGCGCCACCGCCGGGGCCAGTCCCGCCAGGTGCGCCCGATGAGCAGGGGCGGCCGTCATGCGGGAATCTCGGCGGTCAGGTCCTCAAGCGTGGTCCCGCCGGCCACGGTCGTGCCCTCGTCGACCACCGCGAGGGTGGGGAACGCCGTGACCGCGAAGGCGGTGGCGATCGGCCCCTCGTACCGCTCCACCACGACTCGCGCCACGGATCGCGCCTGGCCGACGAAGTCCTGCGCCTCCTCCGGTTGCCGGGTGACCACGACGACGAGCACCTGGTCACGGCCGCCGGAAAAGGCACGGGCGTAGTCCACGAACTCGGGAAGGCGTTCCAGGCACGGAGCACAGGTCGTGGAGAAGAATCCCACCGCGGTCCGGCCCGTGAGATGAGCGCGGGTCAGCGGGTCGCCGTCCACGGTCACCGCGGTGAAATCCCCGACGGCGCCGCCGATGGGGAGGATCTGGTCCGAGGCCGGACGCACCGCCAGTGCTTTCTCGTGCTCCCGCAGCCGCCGGATGACGCCGAAGATGAGGATCAGGTTGAGGGCTCCGATCAGCCCGACAAGAACCACGCCCGCGAGCAGATACGGCGTCATGGATGTCTTTCATCCTTCTCGAAGCGATGGAATGGAGAGTGAGGGACGGCGACCATGGTCTGATCGCCGTCCCGGAATTCGGTCAGTGATATCTCTTCTCACAGGTACGGACCCAGTGGCAGCCGTTGCAGCGCCACTTGTAGTACCACCCTCCGGTGTCGCAGGCCCCGGCCCAGTACCAGCCCGATCCGCTACAGGAGCACAGATCGGCCTTCGCTGTGACGGCCGGCGCGAATACGCTGAGGAGACGATCGGCCACCTTTTCGGCAATTCTGGTCATGACCTGTCGAGCCTTTCTCTGCTGTTCATTCGACGAACCGCGACAGCATGGTCGCGCGTCGTCGGACGGATGCCACGGCCACGGAAAAGACGGAATCTCCCGCAGTGCGTTGGCCACCGAGATCGTGGCATCGGCGGGGATAGTCGTCGTATATATCCCGTATATGTGGAGGACCGCATCCCCTACCGGGGAGACTCACCGGGCGTGCGTGCGCTGAGCCGGTCGAGGTGATCGCGGACCACTCCGGCCTCGTCGTGCCCGAGCTCCTCGTAAACGGCCAGCGCGGCTTCGAGGTGGGCCACCGCCTCCTTGGTGCGCTCCCGCACGCCGTGGGCGAGACCGAGCGCCTCGTGCGCTCCCGCGCGCAGCAGGGTGTCACCTGTTCGGACGGCGAGCGCCAGAGCGCGCTCGCCACATGACACCGAACTCTCGTACGCGCCCATGTCGCGGTGGAGCGCGCTCATGCTGACCAGGATCTGGGCGATGTCCCGGTGGCCACAGCCCGTCTCGCTGATCTCCAGCGACGTCCGATAGTGGCTCATCGCCTGGTCGAGCCGTCCGACGAGGTGGTGCGCCTCGCCCAGGTTGCTGTGCAGCAGGGCGTGGAAGTGGTGGGCGTCCTTCAGGGGCACACCCAGGGTGGCCGCCTCCTCAAGCCACCGGATGGCCTCCTCCGGGCGGCGGGCGTTGACGTACACGGCGGCGAGATTGAGCAGGGCCGTGGCCGCGCCCAAGGTGTCTCCGAGCCCGAGCCGGAGCCGGTGCGCTCGGCGGCAGGCCGTCACGGCACGTTCGGTGTGGCCTAGCAGGCTGTGGGTGACGGCGAGCCGACCCATGATCATCGCCTCGCCCCCGGGGTCCGCGGCCCTCACGGCCGCCTCCGCCGCGACGGTGTACAGGTCGGCCCACTGCCTCGTGTGGTGGCGCCGCTGCAGCCAGCCGTACATGGCCGCCGCGATCTGCCAGGCCAGCGCCGGATGTGAGCGCGCCGCGCTCTGTACGGCGGCGTTCAGGTTCGCGGCGTCGGCATCGAACCAGGCCAGGGCCGCGTTGTCGTCGGCAAAGTCCATGGGCCGGGTCGGGAAGGTGAAGTTGGGCCGTTCCTTCGGCCGGAGCACCCGGTCGGCCGCGTTCGCGGCGTCGCGGTACCAGGTCAGCATGGCGGTCATGGCCTGGTCCCGCTGGTCCGCGCTCTCCTCGGCCAGGCATCGCTCGTGGGCGTAGATCCGTACCAGTTCGTGCATCACGTAGTGGTCGCCGGACACCGGCTGGAGCAGGTGGGCGGAGACGAGCTGTCCAAGGAGTTCCCGTGTCTCGCCGGCCGTCCCGCCCACCAGGGCGGCGGCGGCGGCCAGGGACGGCTTGGGGCCGGGGTGGAGTCCGAGGAGCCGGAACATCCTGCGGGCGGACTCGCCCAGCGGGCGGAGCGAGGCGCGCAGAACCGCGCGTACCGAGATCTCGTCCTCGTCGACGGCCAGCCTGTCCAGGCGTACGCGCTCGTCGGCCATCTCCGCCACCAGCTCAGCGACGGCCGAATCGTAGGTCGACATCTCCAGACGAGAGGCGGCGATCCGCAGGGCCAGGGGGATCCGGTCGCACAGCTCGGCCAGCTTCTCCGCACCCGTGACCCTCCCGTGCTGGGGGAGCCGTTCCCGGATGAGGGTGACGGCGTCGGCCATCGGCAGCGGCCCGAGCGAGATCCGCGGCACGCCGTGCGTGGTGGCGAGACCATCCAGGCGGAGCCTGCTGGTGACCAGGGTCAGGCTCCGCGCGGCCCCCGGGAGCAGCGCGCGCGCCTGGCCGGCCGAGGCGGCGTTGTCCAGCACGACCAGCATCCGCCGGTCGGCCATCAGCGACCGGAACACGGCGGCCCGCTCCTCCGTTTCGGCGGGGATCCGCCAGGGCGGAACGTCCAGGGCCCGCAGGAAGCGCTCCAGCACCAGCCCCGGATGCAGCGGTGTCTCGGGCCCGAACCCCCTCAGGTCCGCGAAGAGCTGCCCGTCGGCGAACAGGTGGCGGGTGAGCTGAGCCCACCGGACCGCCAGGGCCGTCTTCCCCACACCCCCGGGCCCCACCACGGCGACCACCCCGGCGCCCGCCGTGATCTCGTCCAGACGCTTGATCTCGTCGTCGCGTCCCACGAATCCGAGCGGACTGCCCGGTAACTGGGCAGGCACCGGTGGCCGGGCCGGGAGCTCCGGGGTGTCCGTCCGTCGCGACCGGTTGAGCTCCGGGCCGTCCGTCCGTCGCGACCGGTTGAGCTCCGGCTCGGAGATGAGGATGGCCCTTTCCAGGGAACGCAGCTCCGGGCCCGGCTCCAGGCCCAGCTCGTCGATGAGGACGCCACGCGCCCGTCGATAGGTCTCCAGAGCGTCCGCCCGCCGGCCGGACCGGTAGAGAGCGAGCATCAGGTGTGACCACAGCCGCTCACGGAAGGCATGCCGGTTCACCAGGGCGGAGAGCTCGGCCACCAGAGAGGCGTCCTGCCCCAGGCGCAGGTCCGCCTCTATCCGCTGTTCCAGGGCGACCAGGTGCCATTCCTCCAGGCGGGACCGCTCCTCGCTCAGGGCGGACTCGGCGGAGAGGTCCGCGAACGGGGGTCCCTGCCACAGCTCCAGCGCCGCACCGAGCACCCGCCGAGCCCTGACGGGATCCTCCGCCGTCAATGCCTCCTGGCCGTCCCGTACCAGAGCGACGAACCGGCAGGCGTCGACCTCGGCGCAGTCGGCGTCGAGCCGGTAGCCGGCCCCACCTTCACGCAGGATCCGGTCGGCTCCCAGGATCATGCGCAGGCCACGCGTGTACAGCCGCAAGTTGGCCGCCGCGGAAGGCGGAGGCGCGGGGCCCCACAGCGCGTCGACCAGGTAGTCGGCGGAGAAGCTGCCATGCGGGTGACTAAGCAGCACCGCGAGCAGGAGCCGCTGCTTGCGCGGTCCCAGGGCCGGGACGATGTCGCCGGACCGGACGCGCAACGGACCCAGAACCTTGAACTCCACGATCACGCCCCTTTCGCGTGTCGCGTACGGCACTCGCGCGCATGACCGGAAACGCCCGCCGGGAAGAGCCCCCGCTCGGTCGACGGTCATCCGTCACCCTAGCCCGAGTGATCATCCCCGGTGCCGTATGCGGGAAACGCCGGCTCTGGGCCGAGCACGAGGCGGCGGTCCGGCGCGCCGACCGCAGAACTGTGCCGCAACCTGGGGTGGGCCGGCTGACCGTACTGCTGGAGAAGCGCTCGTCGATCATGCACCGGAGGGCAGGCGGGTGTGCCGGGGGATGCTGCCGAACTCGCCGGAGTGGAAGTCGTGGCAGACGCACGCCGCTACCGCACGCTCGCCTTCACGATCTACGCCACGACCCTGCTCCTGGCCGGCGTCCCCGCCCATATCGTCGCGGCCCGTCTCGGTCACGCCGATCCCTCGATCACACTCCAGGTGTACGCCCACGTGATCCGCGCCGCCGAAGCCTCCGCCGCTGGCACCTTCGCCGAGTCGGTCGGCGAGGAGGAAGGGGGCGCGTGTTAGCAGAGGTGTTAGCAAGATCCCGAGATTGTCCTGACAAACACAAAGGCCCGTTCCAGGTTTTCCCTGGTAACGGGCCTTGATGCTGTGTGCGGCCGGAGGTACTCGAAACCCCAACCTTCTGATCCGTAGGCAAGGCAGACGCCTTGTCAGCGGCGTTCCATCCTGCTCAGACGGTAGATGCGGGTCGGTGGCGTGTGATCGTGTAAGGCGGTGTTGCTGTACACCACTCCACTGGACGTGCCCCCAAGCCCTTGCTCCTGTTGCGACCCCTCGTAGGGGCGATGAGAACCAGCCGGTAGGCCAGCTGCGCGTCGCCCTGGTGCTGTGGCGATGCGCATCCTGCGCCACTCACAGATCTCGATGACCATGGACGTTTACACACAGATCCCGTCGCCCGAGACGCGTAAGGCACTCGATCGATTGAACGCCAGCCTCAACAGTTAACGACGATCGCAGTCAGCAAGAAGGCCCTCAAGGACTCTGAGGGCCTTCTCCCGCGCCTGCTCTGATCCCACTTGGCCCAACCTCTGCTCAATCCGATGCAGGATCTTGGGAAGTGAGATAAGGGCGCTCCTGGTCAAACCAGTCCAGGCTCAGCCTGGCTCCTGTGGTCAGCTCGATCGTCGCCAGCGCCGCCGCTCGCCACCTCTTCCCGTTCCTCCATTTGAAGTGCGGCGCCATGGCCGCCAGTTCGGGCCAGCGCGCCAGATTCGGCTCCTGCGCCCACTCCTCCGGGTACATGGCATCGACCATCAGAAGCAGCTCTCCATCAGCGGCGAAGGCGACGCGGTTGTTGGCGTTCACGTTCCAGTAGACGCTGTAGGCCCGGGCGCCGACACTGAGCCGTGAAAGCGTCGGCGGATGGACGCCGTGGTAGCCGTTGTCCTCGAACAACTCGGTCACCGGACCGGAGCGCCCCGCCAGCATCGCCCAGGCGGCCTCGTCGGAGTAGGCATCCTCGAATGACGCCTTCTCGTGGATCTCATGACTCGTGCCGCCGCTCACCCGTTCCCCGATCTCGGCGAGCGTGAGCGGTTCACCGTTGTCGGGGACAACGACGGTCCAGCAGATGGCCGTCTCCAGCCAGTGATCTTTGAGAAGACGCCGGTAGTAGCGGTACATGTCGACGCCTGCGGACCGCTCATCGCTCATGTCGTGAGACTCCGTCACTTCGGGTACGCGGAGTTCAGGATCTTCGCAGACGGGTGAGACAGAACAGGGGCTCGTCAGCGGCCTCTCAGGAACCATCTTCGACACACCGTCAGGGCCAGCGGCGGAGGCGGTAGATCCCGTTGCTGTATTTCACTGCTGTACGGACACGAAAAAGGCCCTCCGGGATGATCCCAGAGGGCCTTTGACCTGCTGTGCGGCCGGAGGTACTCGAAACCCCAACCTTCTGATCCGTAGTCAGATGCTCTATCCATTGAGCTACGGCCGCTTGCTGCTAGACAAGCATAGCGGGTCTGAGGTGGTGCCTCGAACCAGTTGTGGCCATCATGACTCGACGGACTCCGCCTTGCGTGGCCAGAGGGTGTAGCTCACCGGCCAGAGCATGGCGATCAACGGGACCTTGAGCAGGCCGTACACGAAGGTGATCAGCGGTTCGGTGCGGGCGGGGTCGTTCACGAGCCAGACCAGGGCGAACACGATGAGCCAGGCGATCCCGTACGCCAAGAGGATGCGGAGCCAGAAACCCCATTCATAGCGGGCGCGGGCCATGCCGCCGGCAGGGGGTTTCCAGGGAGGGGGGCCGCCGGCGTAGCGGTGGCGGAACTTGGCGTCGGCCCAGCGGATGGTGCTGTGGCCGAAGACGATGGAGTACGCCAGGTAGGCGGCCGCGAGGCCGTGCCTGAGGTCGGCAACGGCGCCCCCGCGCATGTCGATGACGGAGGCGACCAGCAGGACGACGTCGAGCAGCGGCACGCTGAGGAGCAGGGCGGTGCTGAGCCTACGGCGGTTCCACAGGTAGCGGGAGGCCAGCCCGAGGCCGAGCAGGAGCCAGAAGCCGACCTCGCAGCCGATCAGGATGGCGACAATCACGTGTCCCATCGTTCCGCGCCCGCGACCTGGGCACATCCTCAGCAGAAACGAACCTGTGGATACATCGAAGGGTGTATCCACAGGCTGCCCTTCAGATGAGGAAAGCACGGGCGAGCAATGGTGGGATAGGGAGCATGAAACGCGTGGCGCCGGTGGCCGGGCTGGCCTTCGTCCTGGGCGTGCTGCTCACCCTGGCCGGCGCCTATACCCCCCGCGGCGTGCCCGAATGGGTGCTGGTGGTGCCGCTGGCGTTCACCTGCATGGGGGTTCTGGTGCGGCGGCGGGCGCCGATGTGGTCGCTCGGGCTGGGGGTCGTGGGCGTCGCGATGGACCTGGTCGTAGGGCCTTCGCTGGCCACGATCCTGGTGTTCACCGACAACATCTACGCCGCCGCTCTGTACGGGCCCGCGCGGTTCTCCCGGTGGCTGCTCGGCGGAGCCAGTGTGCTGGCGGTGTTGACCGGTGCGGTGCTGGGGTTCATCACGGGTGACTGGCGGATACTGGCGGGCATGGGCATCCAGGCGGGGTTGGTGCTGGTCGTGCCGGTGACGTCAGCGATGATCGTGCGCCAGCACCGCGACCAGGCGGCCGCCGAGCGGACCCGGGCCGAGCAGGTGGCCCGGCTGGCCGAGCTCGACCGGCAGGCGGCGATCGCGGCCGAGCGCACGCGGATGGCTCGCGAGCTGCACGACATGATCGCCAATCACTTCAGTGCCATCGCCATCCAGTCCACGGCCGCGCTCTCGCGCAAGGACCTCGATCGGGCCACCATCCAGCAGATCATGGAGTCCGTACGGGAGAACAGTGTGAAGGGCCTGGCCGAGATGCGCACGATGATCGGGCTGCTGCGCCGGGAGGACGACGAGATCGAGGCGACCCGGCTGCGGCTGGCCGACGCGGAGACCCTGGTCGACCGGTCGCGGCAGGCGGGGATGGCTACCGAGATCCAGGTGGACGGCGAGCTTCGGGAGCTGCCCGCGCCGGTCGATCTGGCCGCCTACCGCATCCTGCAGGAGGCGTTGACGAACGCCCTCAAACACGGCGAGCAACCGGCCACGGTCGCCATTGCCTACGAGCCACGCCGGGTCACGGTGACGGTCGACAACCCGGTCAACGGCCGCAAGGCACGGCTGCCCGGCGCGGGAGCCGGGCTGATCGGCATGAAGGAGCGGGCCATGCTGGTCGGGGGCACGTTCGAGGCGGGTCCGCGGGAGGACGGGTGGCGGGTCCACACCATGTTGCCCACGTCCGCGGGCAGCACGTCCCTGGAGGTGGGATGACGATCAGGGTGCTGGTCGCCGACGATCACGCGGCCGTCCGGGCGGGGATCGTGCTGATCCTCGGCGGGGACGACGACATCGAGGTGGTCGGGGAGGCCGCCGACGGCGAGCAGGCGGTGGCGCTGGCGCTGGAGACGAGGCCCGACGTGGTGCTGATGGACGTTCGTATGCCCAGACTCGACGGCATCTCGGCCACGCGCGAGCTGGCCGGGGTGACCGACGTGCTGATCCTGACCACATTCGACGTCGACGAGTACGTGTTCGGCGCGCTGCGTGCGGGGGCGGCGGGGTTCCTGCTGAAGAACACCGACGCCGACACGCTCATCGAGGCGGTGCGACTCGTGGCCAGGGGCGACGGCCTCATCTCGCCCTCGGTGACCCGGCGGTTGATCTCGGCCTTCGCCGAGCAGGCGCCACGCCGGGAGCCGCCGGACATATCCGTCCTGACGCCGCGCGAGCGGGAGGTGCTGACGTGCGTCGGGCGCGGGTTGTCCAACGCCGAGATCGCCAAGGAGCTCGACATGGCCGAGGCCACCACCAAGACGCACGTCAGCCGGGTGCTCGGCAAGCTGGGGCTGAGGAGTCGGGTTCAGGCCGCGATCTACTACTCCGAAGGGGTGTGACCGCCTCTGATGTCCGTCATCCACCAGGTCGTCTCCGACGTCCGCCTCTCATGGATCTGTCTGGGAAGTGGGCCTGAGATCTGTCTCGGAAGTGGGCCTGAGATGCGCGTCCTTGCCCGGAGCCGTGCGTACACAGGTCTGTACATACAACCGCAATCGCCACCCCCTAGCCTGGCTTCGATCAGGGGGTACGAAAGATGACCACACCACCGCATGACCCACCACCGGGTCCTGACGGATGGCCACCGTCGGGACAGGGAGGGCCACCGCCCGGACAAGGGCCACCGCCGCCCGGCCAAGCCGGATGGCCGGGGCCTGGCCAAGGAGGATGGGCGGGGCCTGGTCAAGGGGGATGGGCGCCGCCGCCCGCCCAGAGTGGCTCGACTGGCACGATCGTCGGGCTGGCCTTCGCCGGGATCGCCGTCTATAGCGTCCTCAACACCGTCCTCGGCTTCGTCGTCCTCATCCTCGCCGCCAACTCCGGCCCGTCGAGCACGCTGGTGGTCGCCGTCGGCGCGGCGGTGCTGGCGCTGATCGGCCTGGGCGCGGGCGTGGGCCTGCTGTTCGTGCGCAAGCCGTGGGCCACCGGCGCGGGCCTGGGCCTGATGATCGGGTGGGCGCTCTGGTCGATCGTCTCGGCGGGCTACTGCACCGGCCTCAACCCGACCCTGTACGGCTGACGTGCCACTCCACGAGATCTTCGTCGGCCTGGGCGTGCTGGTCGCCGCGGTGGTGTTCGTCCGCGAGGCCCGCCGCCGGGGCGCGCTGAACGAGCAGTCGCTGGTCGCGGTCACGGGCGCGCTGGTCGGCGGGGCCATCGGCATGCGGCTGGCGGGCTGGCTGGAGACGCTCAACCTGTCGGACCTGTGGATGTACGGCTCGCGCAGCATCCTCGGCGGCCTGACCGGCGCGTACGTGGGCGTGCTGGTCGCGAAGCGGATCATCGGCTACCGCGAGCGCACGGGTGACCTGTTCGCTCCAGCGGTGGCGCTCGGCATGGCGGTGGGCCGGATCGGCTGCCATCTGACCGAGGCGCCGGGCCGCCCGACGGGGCTGCCGTGGGGGGTGCACGCGCCGGCGTCGACGCCCGAGTGTCCGGGCTGCCTGGCGGGGCAGGCCATGCATCCGTCGTTCGTCTACGAGATCGTCTTTCACGTGGCCGCGTTCGCCGCCCTGGTGTGGGCGCGCAAGCGGCTCGCGCGGCCGGGCGAGCTGTTCACGCTCTACCTGGCGGCCTACGCCGGGTTCCGTTTTCTGGTGGAGTTCACCCGGGCGAACGAGACCGTCTGGCTCGATCTCACCCGGCCGCAGTGGTTCCTGGTGCCCGGTGTGCTGCTGCTGGGGCTCAGGGTGGGGTACGGCTGGCGGCGCGGCTACTACGATGCCCTGTTCGGGCGGAAGGTCATGACATGAGCACAGGGATGGGGCTGCGGGGCGACCGCATCCTCAGGTATGTCAACGCGTTCTGCCCGCACTGCCACGGCCGGGATCTCGACCAGGTTGAGCGGCTGAGCGGTTATCTGGTGGTGCGCGAGGACCGGGTGTGGCTGGAGCGCGGGTGCCGCGAACACGGTCTGGTGCGCACGTTGTATGACGAGGACCCGGAGATCCTGACGTACCTGGAGGAATGGACCGCGCCCACCAAGCAGCACGTGCCCGATGTGGCGGGCAACTGGCTGCCCGTGCCGAGCGCGTACCTCCAGGGGTTGCCTGAGATGCAGACGCAGCACACCTGCATCCTGCTGGAGGACATCGCTGAGGCGTGCAACCTGCGGTGTCCCACCTGCTTCGCCGGGAGTTCGCCCGATCTGAGCGGCATCGTCCCGGTGAGCGAGGTGCTCGCGAACGTCGACCAGCGCCTCGCCCGCGAGAACGGCCGGCTCGACGTGCTCATGCTGAGCGGCGGCGAGCCGACCCTGCACCCCGAGCTGAAGACGCTCCTCGCCGAGCTCGAACAGCGACCGATCACCCGCATCCTGATCAACACCAACGGCGTGCTCATCGCCCGCGACGACTCCCTGCTCGACCTGCTGACCGCGCATCGTGAGCGGGTCGAGGTCTACCTGCAGTACGACGGGAGCTCGGCCGAGGCGTCCAAGCATCACCGGGGCGGTGACCTGCGCAGGCTCAAGGCGCAGGCCGTACAACGGCTGTCGGAGCGAGAGATCTTCACCACGCTGGTGATGACCGCGGCGCTGGGCGTCAACGACGGCGAGATCGGCGACGTCGTGCGGCTGGCGCTCGACACGCCGTTCGTCGGCGGGGTGTCGCTGCAGCCGCAGTTCGGCTCGGGCAGGTCTGAGCCGATCGACGCGATGGACCGGCTGACCCACACGGGCGTGCTCAAGCGGCTCGGCCCGCAGACCGACGGCCTGGTGACCTGGCGCGACCTCACCGCGTTGCCGTGCTCCCACCCGCACTGCTGCTCGGTGGGCTACCTGATCCGCGACGACTCCGGGCGGTGGCGCTCGCTGACGGCGCTGATCGGCCATGACCGGCTCAAGGCCAACCTGGGCCTGGTCTCCAACCGCATCGCCGACACCGAGATCCCGCGCGAGCTGCGGCTGGCCGTGCAGGAGTCGCTGCTCGGGCTGCTGTCGGAGCAGTCGTCGCTGTCGCACCCGCAGATCGGCGATCTGTGGCGCGACATCTGCGAAAACTGCGACCTCGGCGTCGCCACGCTGCTCACGCTGGCCTCCTCGGCGCTGCCGGGCAGGCGCAGGAAGCTGCGCAGGATGCTGGGCGAGCGGGTGCTGCGGATCACGATCAAGCCGTTCATGGACATCTCGACCATGATCGAGGAACGGCTCACGCAGTGCTGCGTGCACGTCGGCACGCGGGCCGAGCAGGATCAGTGCGCGCCGTTCTGCGCGGTGCAGGCGTGGCCGCAGCTGTCGGCGCAGCGACTGTCCGCTGTGGCTTCGGAGCCTCGGGTACGGCTGCCGCTCGAGGTGATCCCGTGAAGGCCGAGCCGTACGATCCGCTGCGGTTGTGCGTGTACGCCACGATCGCGCTGCTTGCCTGGTTGCTGGGGCCGTGGGCGTTGCTCGGGTTCGCGGGGCTGGGGTTCGCGGGCTACTGGAAGGCGCGGCGAGCCGGGTTGACCCGGAGCAAATGCCTGCTCAGGGACACCCGGCTCGTGCTCGCCTATCTGGGGCTGCTCGCGCTGGTGGCGGTGGCGGCGATCATCCACTCCCTGCTGTGACGGCCAGCAGGTTGAGCACGGTGAGCTCCTTGCCGCCGCCCTTCCTCCTGGTCACGCAGACCTGGCCGTCTTGGCGGCTGGTGCCCACCACGTCCGCCGTCATGGGCGGCTCGGTCGTCCCGCACGTCTCCTCCGACCTCTCGTCCTCGTCCCAGTAAACGATCGTGGTAGGCGAGGACGAGGTGCCCGTGCCGAAGCCGCCTCCGCCGTCCGGATGTACCCTGCTGATTCCGCCGGTCAGACCGGTCACCGGGTCGTAGACGACGGCCGACGCGATGTAGTGCTTCGCCGGGTCACCACCGATGGGCGCGTCGAGCCGTGCGAACCGATCACCGAGGATGTGGCCTCCGCCGAAGAAGCTCATCCCTTCCGGCAGGAGCTTGCCATCGGAGCCGTCGAGCCGTCGCACGAGCGTACGGTCGTCTCGCATGCCGAAACACCACTCGGGGCCACAGGTCAGTCCGGTGGTCCCGGTCTCCGCCTGGACCTCGGTCGCGGTGCCGGTCTCCAGGTCGACCACGCGGCTCTGGTTCTTCTGGCCACGCTCGCCTGGGGCGTATGCCACCGCCAGCGGCCAGGAGAGCAGGTGGAGGCCGTCGGTGCCGTCGAGCTGTTCGGGGGCGCCGCCGGTCAGCGGCATGCGGTAGACGCCCCCCTTACGGAGGGACCAGACGAGAAAGTCGTCCGTGACGCCGACCTTCTCGACGCGCGACAGCTCACCGGTCACCTTCCCCACGCGCCGGGCCGTGCCCCCCTCTCGCGGCATAATCCAGAAATCTGCCCACTTGTCAGGATTGTTGGGTGTTCCGCCGTACCAGACGAAGTACTTCTCCCCTGCTTCGACGTCCTGGACGAAGTAGCCCTTCACGCCATCGGGAGCGGGCATGTCGCCCACCACCCGGGTCTTCCCGGTCGAGGCGTCGAACACCTCAAGGCGTCCCGCCTTCTCGAAGGACGACTCCGCGGCCAGCAGCACCTCGGTCGCACTGAGTCCGGTCACCGGACGATACTTCCAACCGTCAGCCGCCTTGGCGGGCATCTTGAAGACCGCCCCGGGCCACACCTCGGCCGCCCGCTTGAACTGCGGTAGCGGACGCTCGTCCCTGGGCGGGCCGGTGGTCACGGTGACAGCCGGCTCCGCCCGCTCGCCCGCGCCGGTCAGCACGGAGGTCGTACCCCCCGCCACGATCACCACTGCCGCGGCGGCCAGCGCCACCTGCATGCGCTGCCTGACCCGCCGCGTCCGGCGCCGCGAGGCGACCGCGCCCGCCAACCCCGTCACGGGTTGCCCGGCCTGGTCTGCCGCCGTGCGCAGTGTCCGGATCAGGTCGTCTTCGCTTCTCATCGCGCCTCCTGCAGCACTCGCTTGATCCGGAGCTTGTCCAGGGCGCGGGCGGCCTGGCTGCGCACGGTTCCGCGAGAGACGCCGAGAATCTCCGCGATCTTCTCGTCGGAGAGGTCCTCGTAGTAACGCAGCACCAGCACGGCCCGCATCTTGCGAGGCAACTGCTGAAGCTCGGCCCACAGGTCGGCGTCGCCGTAGTGGTCGAACCTGCCGCCCTCGGGCACGGTGGCCACCAGATCCTCCCGGTGCCGCCGCCGCCACGCGGTGATGTGCAGCCGGACCATCGTCGTCCGCACGTACCCCTCGGGGTCGTCCTTCTTCCGGACGCGGGGCCAGGCGTCACCCAGACGGGCCAGCGCCTCCTGAACGAGATCGGCGGCGTCCTCCGAGTTACCGGCCAGCACGTAGCCGTACCGGAGGAGCGCATCACCCCGGGCTCGGACGAACTCGTCGAAATCAGCCGTGTTGTCCACGAACCCAAGGACCGCCGGGCGGGTGCTTCTGTTGCACGCCTGAGCGAAGTGGTCCTACTCGGCGGGCACGTACAGGCTGAGCGTCTCGGCGACGCAGGCCGGGCGCCTCTCGCCCTCGACCTCGATCGTCAGCTTCAGGTTGGAGAGATAGCCGGCCGGGGTGCCCTTGACGTCGGACAGCTCGCCCGTGGCCCGGATGCGCGCGCCGACCGGCACCGGCCTCGGGAACCGGACCTTGTTGAGGCCGTAGTTGACGCCCATGGCGATGCCCTTGACCTCGATCAGCTCCATCATGAACGAGGGCAGCATCGACAGGCTCAGGTAGCCGTGGGCGATCGTGCCACCGAACGGCCCGTCCTTGGCGCGTTCCACGTCGACGTGGATCCACTGGTGGTCGTCGGTGGCGTCGGCGAAGAGGTTGACCTGCTCCTGAGTGACCGTGCGCCACTCGGTGGGGCCGAACGTCTCACCGACGGCCGACTTGAGCTCCTGTACGTTGGCAAAGGTCCGCATGGTCCGGAACGCTATTGGGCGGGCGGCACGGCTGCCAAGTTCAGCACCCAGTACCTGTCCGGTTTGTCGGCCTTGGTGGTGCCCCAGTAGAGGATCGTGCTCGGCTCTGAGGACGTGCCGCCGCCGTACCAACTGCCCGGATTGTCGGTGGTGACCAGCTTGCCGGTTTCCAGGTCGTACACGCTCGGACCCACCGACAGGAAACGGTCGAGGATCGGGTACAGCGAATTCCCCAGGCTGGTGTCGAGCAACACGAAGCGCGGTGTGCCGGCCCCGTCGAGGCGGTAAACGAGCGTCCCCCAGGTGCCCCGTTCGCCGCGGCCGTAGCACCAGACCGCGCCGCAGCGCAGCGCTCTCATGCCCGGCGGGGCGGACAGGGAGGTGGTGTGGCCGTCGGCCAGGTTGACCACCTTGCCCTGGTTGGGCGCCAGGTCGCCAACCCTCTCCGTCGCGTCCGAGGCCCATGGCCACTCGATCAGGTGCAGCCCGTCGCTGCCCGGAATCCGCTCGGGGGTGCCGCCCGCGAGCGGCAGGCGCCAGACGCCGCCGTCGAGCTCCGACCAGACGACGTGGTCGCCGTCGAGGGAGATCGCGTCGAGGTCGGCGTCCTGGCCGGTGCGGGTGGCCAGCAGCCTCGCCTCGCCGCCCGCCAGCGGGGCCGTCCAGATGTCGCGCACCATCGTGCCGTCGGCCTGCTCACCGGACGCGAACCAGGCGATGTTGGCGGTGCCGACCGTCACGCTCTGCACGTAAGACTTCTTCAGGCCCTGCCTGAGCGGCACCTCCGTGACCACCCTGGCCCGGCGGGTGCCGGCGTCGTAGACCTCGATCCTCCCGGCCCTCTCGAACGAGGACTCCGCGCTGAGCAGCACCTCCGTGGCGCTGATGCCGGTGATCGGGCGGTAGCGCCAGCCGTCGGAGTTTCTGGCCGGCATCGTGAACAGCGCCTCGGGCCACAGCTTTCTCGCCGCGGCCTTCTCGGGCCTCGACGCGCGGGGCAACCCGGGGATCGTCGTCAGGGGGCTCGGCGTGACCACGGCCTCGGGCGGCGTGACGGTGACCGCCGCCTCCTCTCCGCCCCTGATGGAGAGGACGCTCCGGGTCACCGCCGTACCGGTGACGACGACCGCGACCGCGGCCGCCACCGCGAGCACCCTCGCGCGCCGGCGGGTCCTGCGCCGCCTGCGGGCGCTCACCCCGGCGAGCAGGTCGGGCTCCGGAGCTCTCGCCGCCGCCTGCCTGAGCGCTCCGATCAACTCGTCCTCTGTCCTCATGCCCGTCCCCTTTCGAGCAACGTGGGCCGGACCCGGAGCACGGCGAGCGCCCGGAAGGCCTGGCTGCGTACTGTCCCGCGCGAGATGCCGAGGATCTCGGCGATCTCCTGATCAGAGAGGTCCTCGTAGTAGCGCAGGACCAGCACGGTGCGCTGCCTCCTCGGCAGCGTCGCCAATTCCTTCCACAGCTCGCCGAAGGAGTGGCTGTCGGTGTAGGAGCCCTCAGGCACGTCGTCGGTGAGCTGCTCGCGGCGCCGCCTGCGCCACCAGCTGATGTGCTGGCGGGCCATGGTGGTGCGGACGTACGCCTCGGGGCTGTCCTTGTTGCGGACGCGGTCCCAGGTGTCGCTCAACCGGAGCAGCGCCTCCTGCACCAGATCGGCCGCGTCGTCGGCGTTGCCACTGAGCACGTAGCCGTATCGGAGCAGCGCGGAACCCCTGGCTCTGACGAAATCCTCGAACTCCACACCACAGAGACGCCTGGGCGAGGCGCTCTGTTGCAAAGATCTTTACTTGAAACCATCGCATACCTGTTCGAGTCCGCGCTACAGTTCTAGGCATCGAATCGAACAGAGGTTCGGCCAGGTGAGAGGGGGTGTGTCCGATGACCATGATGGCGACCGCTCCCGCCCGGACACGCCGTAGCTCTTTCTTCCCAAATCTAAGACGGCCGCTATATCCGGCAATAAAGTCCGAGAGCGTGGACCCTGTGCGCAATCCCTACGCCCCCGGTGCCGGGCAGCGTCCGCCAGAGCTGGCGGGCCGCGATCGTGAGCTCCAGCAGTTCGAGGTCGTGCTCGAACGGGTCGCCCGTGGCCGGCCCGAGCGGAGCATGGTCGTCACCGGCCTGCGCGGCGTGGGCAAGACCGTCCTGCTCAACACCTTCAAGTCCATGGCGATGCAGCGGCTGTGGGGCACGGGCAAGATCGAGGCCCGGCCCGACCAGTCGATCCGCCGTCCCGTCGCCGCCGCCCTGCACATGGCGATCCGCGAGCTGGCTCCCCGCCATCGCGCGCCCGAGCGCATCGAGGAGTTCCTCGGCGTGCTCAAGGCGTTCGCGATGCGCGATCCGGCCGCCGCCAAGGGCACCTCGCACTGGTCACCCGGCATCGAGGTGCCGGCCAGTCGCGGCCGGGCCGACTCCGGCGACCTGGAGATCGACCTCACCGAGCTGTTCGTCGACGCGGCGAGCGTGGCCACCGACCTGGGCGTCGGCATCGCGCTGTTCATCGACGAGATGCAGGACGTGCAGGCCGCCGACGTCTCCGCGCTCTGCGCCGCCTGCCACGAGCTGTCGCAGTCGGGCGGGCCGCTGATCGTGGTGGGGGCGGGGCTGCCGCACCTGCCGAGCGTCCTTTCGGCCAGCAAGAGCTATTCGGAGCGGCTCTTCCGCTACGCGCGCATCGACAAGCTCGACCGTGACGCGGCCGACCTCGCGCTGATCCTGCCGGCGCGCGAGGAGGAGGTCGAGTTCACCCAGGACGCCCTCGACGCGCTCTACGAGGCGGCCGACGGCTACCCCTACTTCGTCCAGGCCTACGGCAAGGTCGCCTGGGACCTGGCGCCGCGCAGCCCGATCACGCTCGACGACGTCAAGGTGTCGGCGCCCGAGGCGGAGGAGGAGCTCGCGGTGGGCTTCTTCGGCAGCCGCTACGAGCGGGCCACTCCGGCCGAGCGCGACTACATGCACGCCATGGCGCAGATCGGTGACGAGCCGGTTCCCACGGCCGAGGTGGCCGACGCCCTGGGCCGCAAGCCGTCGAGTCTGTCCCCTGCCCGCGACAGCCTCATCAAGAAGGGGCTCATCTACAGCGCCGAGCGCGGGCTGATCGCATTCACCGTGCCGCACTTCGGGAGGTTCCTGCGTGCCCAACCGATCTGACCGGCACCCCTAGTCCTCTATTGGGCTGTCTAGTGGGGAAGCTAGATAGCCCAATAGAGTCATATCGTCATGCCCGTCGAGGGGAATCTAAGGGTCTCTAGCTCTATGCCGATACAGGCGTATACACCGGCAGAGCGTCGCTGTCCTCTCCGCTGACCACGGCCACCCGCACCGCCGGACGACGTCCGCTGAGATAGACCGCGAAGACGACGTCGTCCCGGTCCTGGTTCCGGAAGACGAAGAAGCGCCAGCAGAGCTCACGCCAGCTGTCGTACGGTTCGGTCGTGATCAGCCGGTCGCGGTACGCCCGCCAGGCGCTGCTGGCCCGGAGCCTCGACAGCATGACGTCCTCGGCCGGTGCCGGGTGCTGCTCGCACGGCGCGCGATAACGCACCCGGTCGATCAGTTCCTCGGTCTCCGGGGACATCAGGGCGAGGGCGACCAGCCCGGCGACGATGAGCGGCCACGGCGGATCGGCCAACACCGCTAGACCGGGCACCTCGGCCCACACCGCCATTACCGCCATGCCGGTGAGCACGATCGTCCTGCCGATCGACCTCAGCCCCACGGGCGCCGCGCTGATCTCACCGAAGCACCCGCACCCCGCGTCGGGCCGCCGCCTGCGCAGCTCCACCAGCACGTACGTGGAGAGCGCGAAGAACGCGACCGTACCCCACCGGAAGATCGGATGGGCGGTGAGCAGCAGCCCCGCGGCGAGCACCGACTCCCCCAGGGCGCAGCCGAGCAGCACCGGACCCTGCATCCGCCCCGGCACCAGCACCGCCGGCCCCAGCTTGGAGAACGAGCCGGGCTCGCCGCCCGAGGACACCGTGATCACCTTGGCGACCGTCCCGAGAACGAACACCGCGATCAGAACCGGCAGCTGCGATGCCAGCACGAACGTCACCCCAATCCGATCTGCACGTTGAAGCACCCCTTGACCAGTTCGCCCCCGAGTTCGACGTAGGACGACGGCGACAGCTCGACGATCCGCCCCCGTTCGGACGTGCCGCATTCGACGCAACGATCGCAGAACCGGCCGGCCACGCAACCGCACGCCACGATCGGCAGGTTCGCCGTCCGGTCCGTACAGGAGTTCCTGACCTGGAGCAGAGACCCGAGAGCGAGGTACGGCAGGCCCGCGCACGACACCCCCGCGTCGGGACAGGCGGCGTCGGCCCGTTCCACCATGGGGTAGGCGAGGCCGCGTTCCTCCTCGTCGAAGGCGTCGGACCAGGTGGCGGTGCCGGAGATGCGCGGCTGGACACCGGCGTAGGCGGGCGGCGCGGACGGCACGGCGCGGGCGGGATAGGTGGGCTGCGAGGTCGCGGGCAGCAGGACCAGGGTCGCGCCGTCCTGCCTGATCCCGATCGCGTCGAAGAGGTAACCCGGCTCGAACTGCGGGTGGCGCACCTGCAGGCGGCCGGTGGCCCGGTAGGGGATGGTGACGGTCCGGCGGCCCCGGTGCGGCCCGCAGTCCAGCTCGACCGCCAGGTCCTTACGGCCCTCGACGGACAGGATGGTGCCGTTGACCCGCACGATGTCGGCCCAGATCCGTTCGACCACCTTGCGCTCGCGCAACGTTCGCATGATCACCCTGGTGCCCACGGACAGATCGGCGGGCGTGACCTCGGCGCCGCGCCAGACCGTGGCCCACGGCGCGATGATCAGCCGATCCGCCCGGCCGTCAGGCCGCTCGATGGTCATGAGATGCGGGCTGACGTCGAGAATCGTGCCCGTGACCGCGTGCAGTGGATCGCCGCTCCCCGGATCGGGACCGGGAACACCCGCCTCGCGGCCCAGTGCCGCCGCCGCGAGCACTCGGCGGCGTTCGATGCTCGGATATCCCATCAGCCCTCCCCTGTCGTTAACAGATTCACACGTCTCCGCTCCCCTATGTGGCGTACACCACATAGGGGAGCAAAATACGCATCCCCTGGAGAAGGAGATGACATCCGGCGTCGAACAATCCGCCACCGACCTTGACCTACTTTTATCGTCGGTAAGCCGAATCCTGGATTGCGGTTCAGCCGTTACAGAGCATTGGGCTGCGATTCTGGCCACGATGCAGACCGCCAGGGAGGAAGAGGAGTTCCGCGAGTACGTTCAGGCCCGCGGACCTGCTCTGCTGCGCGCGGCTCACCAGTTGACCGGGCACCCCCTGGACGCGGAGGATCTCCTGCAGAACGCCCTGACCAAGACCTATCTCGCGTGGGATCGCATTCAGGATCGAGGCGCGCTTGACGGTTACGTGAAGCGGGCGATGGTCAACATCAACATCTCGCAGTGGCGACGGCGCAAGGTGGAGGAGTACCCGTCCGAGGAGTTGCCGGAGGTCACCTCCGAGGGCGAGGCCCAGGGTGAGGTGCACGAGCAGCTCGACCAGGCGCTGAGCAACCTGCCCGATCGGATGCGGGCCGCGATCGTGCTGCGCTACTACGAGGACCTGAGCGAACGGGAGATCGCCAGAACCCTGGGCATCAGCGTGGGCACGGTCAAGAGCACGGTGTCTCGGGCCATGGCCAAGCTCAGGGGTGAACTGGGGACCGAGACTCACCCGGCGCCCGAGACTCACCCTGGTCCTGGGACCGAGACTCAGTCGCCCCAGCCGTAGCGCACGGCCGTACGACGTCCCTGATCCTGCGCAGGATGGCCAGGAAGGACTCGAGCTCCTCCTCGGCGAGCAGGCCGGTGAAGCAGGTGTCGATGTCGGACAGATGGAGGGGCAGCACCGTGGCGAGCCGGTCGCGCCCGGCCTCGGTGAGCGTGGCGTAGGAGGCGCGCCGGTCGGTCGGGCAGGCCACGCGGGCGATGAGGCCGTCACGTTCGAGACGGTCGACGACCCTGGTCACGCCGCTGGTGGACAGACCGGTCTGGGCCGCGAGGTCCGTCATCCGCAACCGCTCGCCGGGAGAACGACTCAGGCGGATCAACGTCTCGAAGTCGATGTCGGACAAACCGGCTGCGAGCAGTACTGGCTGCATCCTGCCAACCAGCCCTGCGTGAACCTCTGACAGCAGACCTATGGCCGTCAGGCGGGGATCGTCGATGGGGAGCACGCTCATACTGTAACCGACGTTAGTTGACGAACGGAATATTCCTCGTGTAGACATTTGTTAGTTCAACCATCTGCACAGCAAGCTTCTGAAGGAGAGCCCCATGAGCACCCGCACCTGGGAAAGCCTGACCATCCCCGCCCCCGGCACCTACGCCCTCGACGTGGCCCACACGCGCATCGGGTTCGTGGTCAAGCACATGATGGTCAGCAAGGTGCGCGGGAACTTCACCGACTTCAGCGGTTCCGTGACGATCGCCGAGAACCCGCTGGAGTCGTCCGCCGAGCTTACGATCAAAACGGCGAGCATCGACACCCACGTCCCCGACCGCGACGCCCACCTGCGCAGCGACGACTTCCTGTCGGTCGAGAAGTTCCCCGAGATCACCTTCAAGAGCACCCGCGTCGTCGAGCACTCGGGTGACGAGTTCAAGGTGGTCGGCGACCTCACGGTCCGCGACGTCACCAGGGAAGTCGAGCTCGCCGTCGAGTACGGCGGCGCCGGCACCAACCCCTGGGGCCAGGCGCTCTGGGGCTTCTCCATCAGCACCGAGCTCGACCGCGAGGACTTCGGCCTGACCTGGAACCAGACCCTGGAGACCGGCGGCGTCCTGGTGGGCAAGAAGGTCAAGATCGAGATCGAGGGCGAGGCCAACCCGGCCGCGTGACCTCCGCCTCCCGCACGCCCTCTGCCAGGAGTTGTCCACAGGTCACCGTCCACAGGCTGTGGATAACTCCTGACAGAGACGCGCGGGGCAACCACTTTGCCGCCTCGCCAGAAGGCCGGTACGCTGTCCTGAGCCGCGTGGCTACCAGGAGGATTCGCCTAGTCAGGTCTATGGCGCCGCACTGCTAATGCGGTTTGGTGGCAACACCATCCGGGGTTCAAATCCCCGATCCTCCGCAGGTGAAAGGCCCTCGCCCGTTCATCGGGTCGAGGGCCTTTCGATCTTCTGTGGCGTCATAGTTGCAGTGCTCGTTGCAACGGCTACGGATTCCCCCAGGAGCAGACCGACGAACTCACCACCCGCCTGGACGCCGCCACAACCGTCGACGACACCATGGTCATGATCCTGCGAACGGACACCAACAACCTCCGCCTCCAGGACCGCAGACTCGGCAGCATCGCCATCGCCGACAAGATGCACGCCCAGATGGCCCAGATCGAACGAGCCCACCGCCACGCCGTACGACCACGCATCCGAACCCAGCTCGCCCATCTCATTGCCGAAACAGCGCCACTGGCCGGATGGCAGGCCATCAACGCCATCGCCTCAACGACGCCTGGAACCGCAGGGACTCGGGCCAACGCCACCCGGGGCAGTCTTAACGGGCCTCACCCTCTACCCATCCGAATGCGGCCTCCGCGAACACTGAACTGATGGGTTTACAGACACCACCTCCCCAGGTCAGCCCTCCGGAACTTGGCGGCGGGCGAAGACCTACCCACACGATCTCGCCCTGCCGTACATCCTGCATGAGCCGTACCGGCTGATCGCCCCCTCCCTCCGGCGGAATCGCCGGGCTTTGCATCGTCCGGCTCGTCGTCGGCCGCCAGCACGGCCAGTCCCTCACGCGCGATGGCCAGTCGCTCCACGCGCAATGGCATCGCTGACCCCCACGACTGCAAGATCCCTTCAGAGCCTCAACGGCAGCACCGATGATCAACCAGCCCTTTGCCGTCTCTGCGAGGATTTCGAAGATCCGTTCCCGACGGGCAAAGGAGCGATGCGTGAACACCAGACAGCCGCCAACTGCCGACCCGCGCGAGCACTACCGGCAGTTCCTCTCCACCCATCTATGGCTCGACGTGGCCATGTGCTGGACCGTAGTGGTGCCGGACAGTGGACAAGCGTTCCCCCTGAACCAACTCGCCGCCCGGCTCAGCGGAGATGCGCCGCACCAGCTTCATGAGCCAGCACTGCCTGACACCCTCGGGCTCCCCTACGACACCGACTATCCCGTGTTCATCGATTGGTGCCGATCGACCGTTATGTTCGTGGAGGGCGACTACCTCGGATCAATGCCCGCCGTGCTCCGGCGGCTCAGCCAGGGAGCCCGGGCCTACAGCGCCTGGTGGAACGTCAACCTCCACAACCGGCTGAGTTTCGCGGCCGGAGGCGAGATCATCGTGGCGATCGACGCGTTCGGTCCCGGGAGACCGGAAGACCATGCCAACATCGATCAATGGCCCGAGCTGCAGGCGATGACGGACTTCTTCATCAACTTCGAGGAGCGCGACGAGGACTACGACTGGAAAGCCGCCATGCTCGCGGTCATCGACCACACCACAGGAGCAAGGCTGACCAGCGAGTGGCTGCAGCAACCTCACCCGTACATAACGGTCCGCATGCCCGACGCGGCACGCTGACCCCCTGCACGCTCAGCCGGGAAACGATCATGACCATCAGAGACACCCCGTAACCCACCATCCGCGGGGGCGCCTTGCGGAACACCCTCCTTGTCGAGAGGCAGCCAAGCAGTCACGAACCTACCTGTACGACCTTCTGGTCTCGACGATCTTCACCGAGGGACTCGATGACGACGACCCGTGGCTGCTGGGATTCAGTGCCCTATGGATCAAGGGCGCGGACCTCGACGCCCTTGCCCCGGCCTTCCACCTGGACCTCGCCACCCGCACCCCCTGCTATCTGAGCGAGATCCTCGACCACAACATCGATGACGGTTCCGACTGGGTGGCCGAGGTCAACGGCTGGATCGGCATCGTGCCGGCGCGTTCCGACGACGAATTTCTGCTGTCCATCACCGAGGGCGGCCGTCAGGCAATCAGCTTCAGCATGAACATCCACGGCAGGGAACACTTCAAGTACGCCGGCGACGGGCGCATGATCGTCTCCTTCGAGCCAACCTGGCCAGAGAAGCGGTTCGGCGACGATCCGCACGCGCTTGACCACTTGATGGACGGACTGCGCTTCCAAATCACCGATGGCGGCGGCCTCGACGATCGCGTGGAAGAGGACGAGAGCATCAGTTCCGCCTTGGCGCTGATCGGACGGATCACCGAAACCGACATCGCCGCCGACTGGTTCCAGGCACAGCACTCGCGCATCCGCCCCACCTCCTGACGGCTCACGCTCAGACCTTGAGCGCACCGGGGGCCAGGCCGTCGGCGCAACAGCTCTCTGAACCGCCCCGGCTTTGATGGAGACCGTGGAGCGATCCTGGCAAGTGCATCGGTAGCCGATCACAAGTCGCCGTATAAAGCACCTTACTTATCCTTCGGACAGGTTCACCGAAATCCCGTCGCGCAGGGCGAAAGCTCCCTTTTGGGGCGCGCTCGGCCGGGTGCACGGGATCTGGAGCGGTACCTGCACGGGTGCCGCCCACGAGAGGAGAGTCATGGGTTCGAAGGTCAAGAGGGCGCTGCAACTGGCCGCGATCGGCGGAATCATGGCCGGCACCATGGTGCTTCCCACAACGGCCGCGCACGCCCTGCCCAGCAACTGCAGCGACATCCCCTATGGCAATGGCTGGATGGCAAACTGCAACAAGGGCACTGGCACGTTCAGGGCGTGGGCCAGATGCTACAAGATCGGTAGGGACACGTACACGACCAGGTACGGCGCTTGGCGGACGCCCGTCAGTGATCTGGTGTCCATCGCCACCTGTCAGAGCAGCGAAGAGGTGGGTGGGGGCGGCAGGCAGGTCCAATAGTCCGAGCCTGACGATCATCTCGCTCCGACCGTACGCGTACGCATCACATGGGCGGCGACAGGGCACGTACCGACCGTGCCCTGTCAACGCCATCCGGGGTTCAAATCCCCGGCCCTGCGCAGTTGAGAGGCCCTCGCCCCGATCTTGAGGAGAGGGTTTTCAGGTCTCTGCAGGCCCGGTCAGCCGCACCATGCCGACAACGGTCGAGGGACACACCAGATCAGGATGCCTCTAACTCGGCGTCGCACTCGAACCACATCAGCCGGCGCTTTGGGTCATCGAACCGAGCAGGGTGGAACCGAGGGGGTGGATACATCCATTGGCCGGACGCACACAAGTCAGGGCGTCACAACCTCCATGTCCCCAGAGTCGCTGGACAGTTCGAGCGAACTCTCGGCTGAGGAGTCGCTGGCGGCAGTGATGTCCTTGTTCCCGGAATCCGTCGTGGCCACGATCTTGTACGGCCCCCGCGGCACGTGGATCACGGTCTTGCCCGAATCCGTGGAGGTCGTGACCGTGTCGGGCTGCCCGGTGAAGGCCAGGGTCATATCCCCCGAATCGGTCTTCGCGCTGACCTGCTTGCCTGTCAGCCCGATGGTCTTGATGGCCCCGGAGTCGGTCGAGGCTTCCAAGCTGCCGGACAGGCCCTTCAGCGTCAGGTCCCCCGAGTCGGAGATCACCTTGACGCGGAGTTCCTTGGGCACCTCGACCTGGTAGCTCACGTCGCAGGACGTGCCCATGGCGCCCCACCCCCACGTGATAGGACAGGCGAACGCCAGCTCCAGCGTGTCACCCTGCACCTCGTGGCTGGTCTCCGGCTTGTTCTTGTGCCAGCTCAGTCGCTCGGTCACGCGGATCCCCTGACGATCCGACTCGACCACTTCCACGGACCCGGAGTCGGCTTCGATGTGCAGCGCCGCCACCTTGTCGGTGACGTCGTACGACACGGTGTCCTGATTCGGCGAGCCGCCGACGCCGCACCCGGTCAACACCGCCGCGAGGCCGAGAAGACCCGCGATCATGGCCGTTCTCCCCATCTCCATAACGCTCAATTCTGAGTGAACCGGGCCGTACCCGGATTCGGGTGATCCCTGAAAGGGCTGTCCGGCGAGCACACCCCCGTATCCATCAGTCGGCGGCGAACTCCTTGGTCACCTGCGGCAGGGCTTCGCGTACCGACAGGTTGTGGTCGATGTCGCCCACGTCGGTGAGGCCGGCGGCACAGCGCGTTGTCAAAGGAGACGTCGGTGTCACCCTTGGCGTGGAACATGTGGACCGGCACCGTCGGCTTCCAGTCGCAAGTGGAGTCGAGCACAGTCAGCGATTTTTTGAGGTTCCCGGTCGGCTTGCGCACCTTCTGCGGGAACTCCTTCGTGCGAACCTCATAGGTAAACCTTAGAAGTGCTGGTGATCTGCGACATTGCGGCTGGCAGGCCACTTGCTGGTGGTGCCTGCCCCCTAGAGGGAAGTCGCCAAGACCGAGACGAGTGTCCGTAAAGGCTTGGTGGTCCTCTTCTCAGCGGGTGATTCGGAGCGTCCCCCTGCTCCCTCTGGGCGCGGTCGCCACAAGTCGGGTATGTGCCGATCGTCTTCTTGTGCCACACGCCGAGGTGCCGGTCAAGGTTTGCCTGGCCGTGCCAACCTGGCGCCGGGCAGGGCCCCGGGTCGGCCAAACGTCCAGAGCTGACAAACCCCGTATCGATTCCATGACAGTAGAGCCGAGATTGCGCATCGCCATTGAGGCCCCCTAGTGAGTGAAATAGGTCATAGCGCATAATTCGGGAATTAGTAGCTTATGTCGCACGAACTGCCTTTCTGTCCAGTTTACGAGTATGTGAGCTTCTACGGGGTGTATATGAAGTTTTGCCTTCTCGGTCCGCCGGAGGTGCGAGGCGACGCCTGCCGCCTGTGGTTTCGAGGGCATCGCCAGCGCGCGGTCTTCGCGTCTCTGGCACTGAACGCCAATCGGGTCGTGGAGACCGACAGGCTGGTCGACATCGTGTGGGGGGACCACCCACCCCCCACCGCACAGGCGCAGATACAGAAGACCCTCTCGGCGTTACGTCAGATGCTGGGTCGTACAACCACCGGAGGCGAGCGGATCAGCACGGTCTCCTCGGGATACCTGTTCCACGCCGACCCGGGCGAGATCGACGTGGAGGTGTTCAGAGGAGAGGTGCGGCAGGCCTCGTCCGCGATGGCGGCGGGTGACCTGCCCGCGGCGGTCACCTGCTTCCGCCGGGCCCTGGCCCGGTGGTTCGGGCGGGCGCTCGACGGCGTGCCCGGGCTCGCCGCGGAAGCCACCCACCTGGAGGAACAACGTCTGATCGCATGGGAGGAGTGCATGCACGCCGAGCTGGCGCTCGACGGGCACGCCAGGGTGGCGGCCGAGATAGAGCCGCTGATCAGCAGCCATCCGCTACGCGAGCGCTTGTACGTGTTACTGATGATCGCCCTGTACGGGTGCGGCCGCAGGGTCGAGGCCCTGCGCGCCTACCACGGCCTCCGAGGGCGGCTGCGTGAGGAGCTGGGCATCGAGCCGAGTAGCGAACTGCGCGACATCGAGCACGCCATCCTGATCGAGACACCGGCGGCCCAGATGCTGTCCGCGCCATGACGGACCGGCGGGTGAGCATGGTGATCGCCGCAGGCGTCGCCGTGGCCGTCGGCCTGCTGGCCGTACGACACCGCTATCTCGTCATCACGGTCAACGGCGCCAGCATGCGCCCGGCCTTCACCGATGGCGACCGGGTCCTGGTCCGCAGGGCTACCATCCGGCTGCCTGCTCGCGGCGACGTGGTGGTGTTGCGCACGCCGCCGTCGCGGGCGGGCTGGAACGGGTCGCCGTCATCCACGAGTCCGGCACGCAGGGGCTGGAGCATCAAGCGGGTCGTGGCCGTTCCCGGCGACCCCCTGCCGGAGGCCGCCGTCGACGCCTGCGGGCGACCGGCCGGGACGCCCGTCCCGGCCGGTCGCCTCGTGGTCTTCGGGGACGCGCTCGACAGTTACGACTCCAGGACCTGGGGTTTCCTGCCTGCTGAGCACCTGGTCGGTGTCGTGACCAGGCGTCTGACCTCCCGCGCCCCGAACCCGATCAGCCCCGCCGGTAGCGACCGGGTAGTGATCCGGTAGGGCTCCGGTAGGGCTCACTGAGAGGGTGACGGCGCACCGCGGTGTGGAGGTGACATGGGTCCCGCGCTCGCTGCAGCGGGCCTGTGCACAGTCGATGCGTAAGGGAGAAACATGATCAAAAAGGTCAACGCTCTGGGCGACAAACTGCTCGGGTTGCTGCTGCCCAGCAGCAGCGCGGACGCGGCCCCGCTGTGCCAGGGTAAGTATCTCTACACTGACGGCAATGGCTGCAACTACTACTGCTACCGCTGGCTCGACCGCTCCTCGAAGCTGAAGTGGTGCGGCAACGACCGGACCTGCAGGGCCGTCTGCTACGACTGCTGCTGAGTTGGAGTAAGTGGCACCGGCCTGCCGCCGCCTGATCGGCGCGGTGCGCAAGGTGCGTGACCGCTCCTCTCCCGAGGTGTTCGCGCGCACCTGTCCGCGCTCGTGCCGGCGATCGGATCGGCTCGGCCGCGCTATCTCGTGGTAGCCGTCGAGCTTGTCCTGGTCGTCGCGAGCGCGCTGGCCGGTGCCACCACTCCCGTCGTCGCCGGCGACGCCGCCCTGCTTCCCGGCGGGGTGGCGGTCGCCGTCGGGGCCGCCTTGGTGGTCGTCATCGGGGTCGTGTTCACCGACGATCTCGCGTCATTGTTCGCGCCGGCCTCCCCGCCGGCTCGGTCCTGAAAGGAAGACGGAGTGCCGTTTCTCGTCGCGGGAATGGTCGTCTTCGGGCTTTTGTGCCTGGTCAATCTGGTTCTCACACTGGCCGTGATCCGTCGGTTACGAGAGCACACCGAACAGCTCGTGGCGCTCAAGGCGGGAGACCCGGCCGAGGTGCTGCTGGCGACCGGGACATCGCTCCCAGTGTTCGAGGCCGAGTCCGTCGACGGTGAGACGATCGACAGCCGGGTGACCTCGCCTGAGGTTGTCGCCCTGCTCTCCACGGAGTGCTCGGTGTGCCTGGACCAACTGCCGGATCTTGTCGGCCTCATCACCGACCGGCGCGTCGACCGCCCCGCAGCGGTGGCGGTGATCATGGGAGATGACAGTGCCCAGGCCGAGCAGCTTGTCGAAAAGCTGCGGCCGATCGCGAGCGTGGTCCGCCAGCCCTGGGGAGGCCCGATCGAGAAGGCGTTCCAGGCCAGGGCCTTTCCCGCCTTCTATCTCGCCTCCGAGGGAGTGGTGCGGGCCGCCTCCATCTCCGTGATGGAGCTGGACCGGCCGGTATCCGCGTGATCCGCGCCGCACGGAACCGTGCGGACGGTTCACCCTCGGGCCTGCGGCACGCTGGGGCCGCCGGCACGCTCTGGGAGCGGGCCGGCGCCGCGTGGGTGATGGTCTGGCGATCTGGCCCGCTGTTGGCGCTCGGTTCCGTCGTCGCGTCGGTACTGTCGGGCATCTGGCCCGTCGCGGTCGCCTGGCTGACCAAGCTGCTTCTCGACGAGCTGAGCAGCCCGCGGCGTGACCAGGCGCTGCTGGCCGGACTGGCGGCCGGGCTGGCCGTCATCGGCCTGCTGTCCACCACCCTTCCCCACCTCAACCGCTATCTCGACGCGCAGTTGCGCCGGCGGCTCGACCTGCTCGCCCGCGACGAGTTGTTCGGTGCGGTGAACCGGTTCGCCGGGCTGGCGCGCTTCGAGACGCCGCAGTTCCTCGACCGGCTGCGGCTGGCCGAACAGACGGGCCAGACGGCGGCCGTCCAGATCGTCCTGCCCGCGTTCTCGGTGCTGCGGACGCTCATCTCGGTCGTCGGGTTCGTCGTCACCCTGACGTTGCTGAGCCCGGTCATGACCGCCGTGGTGCTGCTCGCCGCGGTGCCGACCGTCATCGCGGAGGTGGCCCTGAGCCGGCTCCGGGCCGGCATGCAGTGGATGATCAGTCCGCTCGGCCGCCGCAGCGCCTTCTTCGGCAGGCTGCTCACCAGCCTCGACTTCGCCAAGGAAGTCCGCCTGTTCGGACTCGGTGAGTACCTCCGGCGGCGGCTGCTGGCCGACGTCCGCGATGCCCAGGAGAGCGAGCGGGCGGTCGACGTACGCGAGTTGAAGGCGCAGACGCTGCTCAGCGCGCTCGGCGCGGTGACCGCCGGCGCCGGCCTGATCTGGGTGGTGGCGGGTACGGCGGGCGGCGCGCTGTCGATCGGCGACGTGGCCGTCTTCATCGCGGCGGTGGCCGGAGTGCAGTCGGGCCTCGCGGAGCTGGTCGGGTCGGTCGGCGGGGTGTACGAGTCGCTGCTCCTGTTCGGCCACTACCGCGAGGTGGTGCGGGCCGAACCGGACCTGCCGGTGCTGGAGGCGCCGAGGCAGGCGCCGCCGTTCCGGCATGGAATCGAGTTCCGCGACGTGTGGTTCCGCTACGACGACGCGCATCCGTGGGTGCTGAAGGGCGTGGATCTGTTCCTGCCCTACGGCAGCGCGCTGGCTCTGGTCGGCCTCAACGGGTCCGGCAAGTCGACGCTGGTCAAACTGCTCTGCCGGTTCTACGATCCGCAACGCGGCGCGGTGCTCTGGGACGGGGTGGACATCCGTGAGATGGACCCCGCGGATCTCCGCGACCGGATCGCCGCCGTCTTCCAGGACTGCGTCGCTTACGAGTTCACCGCCGCCGAGAACATCGGCGTGGGCGACATTTCTGTCATGTCAGACCGGGAGCGCATTAACCGGGCCGCCACGCTGGCCGGGATCGGCGAGACGCTCGCGAACCTCCCCCAGGGCTACGACACGATGCTGAGCCGTACGTTCAGGCATCCGGGTGAGGACGAACTGGCGGCGGGCGTCCTGCTCTCGGGCGGCCAGTGGCAGCGCGTCGCGCTCGCCCGGGTGTACCTGCGAGAGAACCGTGACCTGGTCATCCTGGACGAGCCGAGCGCGGGTCTCGACGCGGAGGCCGAGCACGACCTGCACACCGACCTGCGCCGGCATCGGGCCGGGCGCACCAGCCTGCTCATCTCCCACCGGCTCAGCGCCGTACGCGAGGCCGATCTCATCGTGGTGCTCGCCGACGGGCGGATCGTGGAGCAGGGCACCCACGGCGAGCTGGTCGGCCGCGACGGCGAGTACGCCCGGCTGTTCGCCCTGCAGGCCAGCGGATATCGCGCGGAGGTCCTCCCGGCCCGGACGGCCGGGCCGGGGTGAGGGGGTCGCGGGTGCGCTCTCCCGGCTATCGGCGGGTCTTCGCGACCTCGGCGGCCACGGCGCGGAACGCGGTCAGCGCCTCCTCCTGGTCCGGCGGCGTGGTGGAGGTGGTCGACTTGACGACGACCACGTTGTGCTCGGGCGAGACGTAGATGAACTGCCCGCCGAACCCGGCGGCCAGGAAGTCGCGCTCGCCCTCGCCGCCGAGCCACCAGTGCAGGCCGTAGCGGGGATTGACGGAGGACGACTTGGTCGACGCCTTGATCCACGAGGCCGGCACCACCTGCCGCCCGTTCGCCTTCCCCATGCGGAGGTAGAGCAGGCCGAACCGGGCGAAGTCGCGTTCGGTGGCGTAGACGCAGCAGTAGCCCAAGCTGTCGCCGTTGCCGTCGTTGGCGATCTGCGCCGTGTCCGCCATGCCCGCGGGCTGCCAGATCTTCCGCTCCAGGTAGCGGTGGTACGGCGTGCCGGTGGCCTGGCTGACGAGCCGGGCGAGCACGAAGGAGTTCATGCTCGTGTACTCGAACGCGCTCCCGGGCTCCCAGCCCTGCACCTGGCGTGCCGCGATCTTCTTGACCGGGCGTCCCTTGTTCGCGGCCACCTGCACCCGCGGCACGTCGTTTCGCTCGTCCCACTCGATGCCCGACGACATCCGCAGCAGGTTGCGGATGGACACGCCGTTGTAGCCCGACTTGCGCAGCTCGGGCAGGTATCTGGTCACCGGGTCGTCGATCGAGCGGATGTGCCCGTCGCGCAGCGCGATGCCGACCGCGGCCGAGGTGATGGACTTCGCCATCGACCAGGACTGGAACCGGGTGTCACGGCCGGCGTCGACGTAGCGCTCGGACACGATCTTCTGCCCGTCGAGCACGAGGAAGCCGTTGGTCTTCGTACGGGTCAGGAAGTCGTTCAGGGTTCGCCGCTGCCCCTCGTAGGTGTAGGTCACGGACAGCGGTCTGGGCGCGCTCTGGAGCTTGACGGGGTTCGCCGAGGGCCGCACCACGTCGGGGGTGGCCGGCTTGGCGGCTGCTGCCACCGGGAAGACGCCGGTCACCGGGACGACGCCCAGCGCGAGCATGGCGACCGCCGTGACGCGCCGAAGGTGGGTCATGCGCACGTTGCCTCCTATGAAGGGGTTCTCACGTCAGGCGGCGATGGTGACGCACGTTTCTGGCAGATCTCTGGCAAGGGGCACTACTCCAGCCAGGAGCGGCCTCCGGCCGGGCGCTCCGGCGGAGGGCCGACCGCAGGCAGGCGCACCTCCACGCACGTCCCGCCCTCGCCGGTCACGGTGGCGGTGCCGCCGTGGAGGACCGCCTGCTGCCTGACCAGGGTGAGCCCGAGTCCGGAGCCGGGACTGCCGGAACGCCGGTGGAACCGGTCGAACACCGACTCGCGGTCGCCGTCCGGGATCCCCGGGCCACGGTCCCGGACGGTGAGGACCACGTCTTCCCGGTCGGCGGTCAGGCTCACCGTGATCACGGCCTGATCGTGCTCGTCCCGTCCGTGAATCGCGGCGTTGTCGAGCAGGTTGTCGGCGATCATCCGGAGCCCTTCCGCCCAGCCTCGTACGGTCAGACCGTCGGCGGCCACAACGGTGATCACGGACTTCGGATGGCGGCGCCGGGCGTCGTCGGCGGCGGCGGCGACGATCTCGCTCACGTCGGTCTCGGCGAAGGTTCCGGGGTCGACCAACTCGCCGCGCGCCAGCCGGCGCAGCATCGTGATCAACCGCTGCACCCGGGCGTGCTCGGCGCCCAGGTCGGCGATGACCTCGGCGCGCTCGGCCGGATCCAGGTCGGGATGGCCGAGCAGGCTGACGTTGGCGCCCATGCTGGTCAGCGGGGTACGCAACTCGTGCGCCGCGGTGGCCGCGAAGGCGCGCGCGGTCTCCAGCGCCTCTCCGGTGCGGGCCACCGCCGCGTCCCGCCGGTCGAGGAGATCGTTGAGCAGCGCCGCCAGCCTGTCGATCTCGGCGACTCCGGAGCTCGTCGCCAACCGGAGCTCCGTACGGGCCGGGGTGTCGATCGCTCGGGCCTGCCCGGTGAGCGTCGCGAGCGGTCGCACCGCGAACCTGCCGAGCGCGAGGCCGGCCACGGCGCCCACCCCGGCCGCGGCCAGCGTGGCCGTCACCAGCCGCTCGGTGAGCAGGGAGATCTGTTCGTCCAGGCGCTCCGCAGGCTCGAACAGCCACAGCCGGGCGCCGCTGTCGCGCCGTCCCAGGTCCGCGGCGACGAACCGCCACTCCCGCTCGCCCTCGGCGAAGTCGGCCGGCCCGGCGCCGGGCGGCGGCAGGGTCGCGGGCGCGTCCCCGATGACCAGGGGTTCGGCGCCGTTCACCTCGATGTACACGCCGCCAGGGCCGCCGGCCGCGGTCAGCCGCTGTGCGAGGAATTCCGGCGGGATCGCGGGGATCACGCGGGCCCGCCAGGCGTACGAGGTGGCCATCGGCGTCAGCGCCCGGAGCCGTACGACCAACTGACTGTCACGCTCGGCGCGCAGGTCTGCCGAGACCAGGCTCAGCACGAGCGCCCCCACCAGTGCCACCATCAGCGGGACGAGCGCGGCGAGGCAGAGCGCGAAGCGGGTGGACAGCTTCACGTGGGCGGTTGCGACGTGGGCGGTTGCGACGTGGGCGGCTTCACGGCGTGGGGCACCTCAGCACGTAGCCGACCCCGCGCACGGTGTGCACCAGGCGCGGCTCGCCCCCGGCCTCCAGCTTGCGCCGCAGGTAGCCGACGAAGGTGTCCACCGCGTTGCCGGTCACCTCGAAGTCGTAGCCCCAGACGCGTTCCAGCAGCACCTCGCGGGACAGCACGATGCCGGCGTTGAGCGCCAGCACCTCCAGCAGGTCGAACTCCCGCCGGGTCATCTCGACCTCCCGGCCGTTCAGGGTCACCCGGCGGGCGTCCGGCTCCACCGTCAGCGGCCCCGCCCGCACCGTCGCTCCGGGGGCGCACCCCGCCCGGCGCAGCAGCGCGTGCAGGCGTAACACCAGCTCGTCGAGGGCGAACGGCTTCACCACGTAGTCGTCGGCGCCCGCGGCCAGCCCGGCGACCCGGTCGGCCACCTCGTCCATGGCCGACAGCATCAGCACCGGCACCTCGGCCCCGCCTGCCCGTAACTGTGCACACACTTCGATGCCCGACATGCCGGGCATCGACACGTCGAGGACGACGGCGTCCGGCCGCCGGGCCCCGACCAGTTCGAGCGCCTGCCGCCCGGAGTCGGCGGTGTCCACGCCGAACCCCTCCAGCCGCAGCCCGCGCCGGAGCGCGCGCAGGATCGCCTGGTCGTCGTCGACGGCGAGGATCTGGTAGCCGGTCATCGAGCACTCCCGTGTCCGTGCCCGGCGGGTCCACTGCCTCTCGAAGCCCCCGGTCCGCCGGCGCGATCACCAGTATTCAGGCACCGAGCGCCCTGTGCTGACAATGACATCGCACGTGGACGCCAGCCCGACTCACAGGACCAGCAAGTCAAAGCTTCACCTTTTTACCCCTTTTGTCCGATTCGACAGTTGGTCTGTGGGGCAGAAATTGACATGTATGGCCTGGGTCGAAGGTGGAAGACCCGAGAGGTCCCAAGTAACGAACCACTTTCCGGCCGGTCTGGTCATGTTCTCCGGCAGACCTGGGCAGCCGCTCCCGGCGCGCTCAACCACAGGAGGGACGACCGATATGGATGACTATCCGCTACTCAACATCTTCCTCACCATGATGTGGTTCTTCCTCTGGATTCTGTGGGTGATGCTGCTCTTCAGGGTCATCGCCGACATCTTCCGCGACGACACGCTCAACGGCTGGGGCAAGGCCGGCTGGACGATCTTCGTCATCGTGCTGCCGCTGCTGGGCGTCTTCGTGTACCTGATCGCGCGCGGGAAGGGGATGGGCCGGCGCGAGGTCGCCATGATGGCCGATCGTGAGTCCCGTTACTACGAGGCCGTCGAACGCCGGGTCGGCCGCACCACCGGCCAGGCCGATGAGCTCACCCAGCTGGCCGATCTCAAGAACCACGGCGACCTCACTCCGGAGGAGTACGAACGCGCCAAGGCCAAGGTCCTGGCGGCGTAGCGCGAGGTCAACGGCGTATCGCGGCCTTGGTGACGGCCAGCGGAAGCACGGCCCCGCCTCTCCCCTGCCCGGCGTTTCCTCAGTGTTCGGCCAGGCAGACCTCGAAGACCGCGGTCAGTCGTTCGATGTCGGCGGTCGTCGGCTCCTCGGGGCCGAGGTGCCGGCGTAGCGCGCCGACCCCCAGGAACATCGCCGCCACGAGCCGGGCCCGAGCCTGCGCGTCGGGACCGCCGAGGAGCTCGGCCAGCGGGTCGACCACCGCGGTGCGGACCCGCCCGTGGACGAGGTGCTGGATCTCGGGGTGGCCGGCCGAGCGTTCGAGGCAGCGCAGGATCGGGTTCTCGGGATCGGCGTGCATGCGCCGGGCGGTGTGCTCGGCCAGCCGCCTGGGCAGGCCCGCCCGGTCGCCGGCGAGCACCTTGCTGATCGTCGGCTCACCGGCCAGCACCTCGCCGAACAGCCCGGCCTTGGAGCCGAAGTAGCGCCCGACCAGGGCGATGTTGGCGTCGGCCGCGGCGGCGATCATGCGCACCGTGACGTGCTCGTAGCCGTGCTCGGCGAACAGCGAGCGTGCCGCGGCGAGCAGCCGGCCCCGGGTGGCGGCGCGATCCCTTGGCCGCGCCTCCATCTGGAGGTTGTCCATCCGTGAACTCTAACCGGACGCCCCCGCTTGCCGCCCGGCTAGTAAACGTACGTATACTCGATGAGTTCGTCGATGTTGAACAGAGAATGCGGTGGCTTGATGACCCAGACCCGGCAGTACTCCCACCGGGAGATCCTCGAGGTCATGTCCGGGCTGATGCTCGCCATGCTCACCTCGATGATCTCCACCTCGGTGGTGGGCACGGCACTGCCGACGATCGTGGGAGAGCTCGGCGGGCAGAACCAGTACTCCTGGGTGGCCTCGGCCACGATGCTGACCATGACGGTGTCGACACCACTCTGGGGGAAACTGTCCGACCTGTTCGGACGGAAGCTGCTCTTCCAGACCGCTCTGGGGATCTTCGTCGCCGCCTCACTCGTGGCCGGTCTCTCACAGGACATGGGCCAGCTCATCGCGGCCCGAGCCGTGCAGGGTCTGGGCGTCGGCGGCCTCTCGGCCCTGTCCCAGGTGATCCTCGGCGACATCGTCTCGCCCCGGGAACGCGGCCGCTACTCCGGCTACATGGGCGCCGTCTTCGGCATCTCCACCGTCGCCGGGCCACTGCTCGGCGGGTTCCTCGTGGACACCGAATGGCTGGGCTGGCGCTGGTGCTTCTACGTCGTGGTGCCCTTCGCGATCGTCTCCGCCGTGGTGATCCAGAAGGTGCTGCGGCTGCCCACGGTCAAGCGGGACACCTCGATCGACATCTGGGGCGCGACCACCATCACGGCCAGCGCCACCGCCCTGATGCTCCTCCTCACGCTCGGTGGCCAGGAGTTCGAGTGGAACTCCGTCTGGACGTACGTCCTCGGCGCGGTGAGCCTGCTCACGCTGGCCCTGGCGGTGCTCTCGGAGCGCACGGCCCGCAACCCGATCCTGCCGCCCAGGTTGTTCAGGAACCGCACGTTCGTGCTCACCAGCCTCGGGTCGCTGTTCGTGGGCATGTCGATGTTCGGCGCGATGATCTACCTGCCGCAGTATCTGCAGGTCGTCAAGGGGATGAGCCCGACCGCCTCCGGCCTCATGACGCTGCCGATGGTCCTGGCGCTGTTCGTCGCCGGCGTCGTCTCCGGCAAGATCGTCACCAGGACCGGGAAGTGGAAGGCGTTCCCGGTGGCCGGCCTGCTGATCGTGGCCGTGGGACTGTTCCTGCTGTCGCGGTTGCACGTGGACTCGAGCGAATGGCTGATCGGGTTCGACGTGGGCGTGCTGGGCCTCGGGCTCGGCCTGTCGATGCAGATGCTCATCCTCGCCGCCCAGAACGGCTCCGAGCCGCGCGACATGGCCGCCACCACATCGGGCGTCTCCTTCTTCCGGTCGCTCGGCGGCGCCGTGGGCGTGGCCGCGTTCGGCGCGATCCTCACCAACCGTCTCATGACCGAGATGACGGAGATGCTGCGCGCCGCGCGCATCGAGCTGCCCGGCGGCGGCACCCCCTCGCTCGGCAGCCCCGACGCGATCCAGCGCCTGCCCGAGCCCATCAAGGGCATCGTCCTGGAGTCGTTCACCCGGGGCCTGGAGACCGTCTTCCTGGTGGGCGTGCCGATCGCCGTGCTCGGCTTCCTCGCCGTGCTCTTCCTCAAGGAACTGCCGCTGCGCGGCGCCACGGTGCCGGCGTCGCCCGAACCGAAGCCGCTCAACAAGGACGACCTGGTCCTGGCCGGCCTGCTGCTGGAGCTCATCGCCCAGCGCGTCGAGCGCGCCAACGGACAGCCGTCCGCCCTGCTGACCGCGGTCGCCAAGCTGGCCCCTCCGGATGACCTGTCCGAACGGGAGCGCGCCAGGTTCGTCGCCCGGACCGTGCTCCGCCCCACCTCACGCGCCCTGATCACGCAGGCGGCGCCCTCTCAGCAAGACCTCGTCACAGGAGGAATCGCTCAATGATCCGCAAGTTCGTGGGCGCTGTAGCGGCGACCCTCGCGCTCATGGCCGGACTGTGGCTCATGATCGCCCCCTTCGCCCTGGGCACCCAGCCCGAGTCGGGCGACTGGATCGGCGCGACCAAGTCCGAGTTCTTCACCGGCCTGGGCGTGGCCGTCCTGGGCGTCGTCGGCCTGGCCGCCTTCGTCGCGTCCATCCACGAGGAACTCGTCGCCCGCGGCCTGGTGACCGTACGAGAGCGCCGGCCCGAACCCCAGCCCGCCCCCGAACCGGCCCCCGTCGCGCCGCAGTCGTCGTCCACGGAGCTGGCGACCCTGCTCGCCCCGCTCGTCGAGGCGCTGCGCGAAGACCTGAACCGCACCGGCGAACACCGTCAGAACGGCACGACCACCCTGGTCGGATCGGAGGACAACCGATGAAGGCCAAAGTGGGCGTGACCGCCCTGTTCCTGCTGTTCCTGGCCGGCCTCTGGCTGGTCGTCGCGCCGTTCGCCGTCGGCTACCAGCCGCGCGGCGCCGCCTACGCCGACGCGACGGTCAACGACCTGTGGATGGGCGGCCTGCTGGCCGGGGGGTCGTTCGTCGTCCTCGTGGCGTACGCGGCCGACGCGCTGCGCGAGATCACCGGTCGCGGCAAGCACACCGCCGACTGAAGCCGGTTCGTGATCAGGCAGGCCCGGGAAGCGTACAGCCAACCTCCCTGCCGGGTCGTTCGTCGCCAGATCTTTTCCCCGCGTCAGCGGTGCTTCCTTGTTCCAACGCCAGGGCGACGGCACGCTTCAGTAAATTCGGCCGCCGAGCGGACTCGCCGCACTATCGCTGACAGTCCTCTGAGCTGGCAAGACGTCACATATGGTGGCCAGATGAAGCGTTCTGCCATTCTCGCCTGCCTGACGCTCACGGTCGTCGCATGCGCCGGGCAGACTCCGGCCGCACCGCCGGAGCGCACCGGGCTGGAGCCGGCGCAGACCACTCCATCGGCTTCGGCTTCGCCATCACCGTCGCCTTCGCCGTCACGGACCGGCCCGGCGGAGTTCACCGCCAAGGTCACCAAGATCGCCCGGGACCGGCTGCCTTACTCGTGGCGCCCCGGCTGCCCCGTCAGCTACCAGGACCTGCGCCTGGTCACCATGACGTACTGGGGTTTCGACGACCGGCCCCACACCGGCGAGCTCGTCGTCAACAAGAACGTCACCGGCGACATCACGACCGCCTTCAAGAAGCTGTACGACATCCGCTTCCCGATCAAGCAGATGCGGCTCGTCGACGCCTACAAGGGCGACGACTTCGACTCGATCGAAGCGGACAACACCTCGGCCTTCAACTGCCGCAAGGCCACGGGATCGGGCAACTGGTCCAACCACGCCTACGGCAAGGCTGTGGACATCAACCCGCGCGAGAACCCGTACGTCACGGCCAGCGGCAGCACCGCCCACCAGAACGCCGAACAGTTCACCAAGCGCCCGCTGAAGGGCAAAGGTGTGATCAACCCGGGCGACAAGGTCGTACGCGCCTTCGCCTCGGTCGGCTGGGAGTGGGGCGGCTACTGGTCAGGCATCAAGGACTACCAGCACTTCAGCAAGGGCGGCGGCTGAGACCTGCATGATGGCGCAGGATGAGCTTTGACCTGCGAATTGTCCACTCGCCAGTTCTCGACGTTTCCGGCTGCTTCGCGGCCTCGGGCGCCCCAGTCGACCCTAGTACGGCAGTCGTAGATCGTGATCTCTGTGGGGCAGTGCCCGTAACGCAGAACAGCCGCCCGGTGATCTTGATGTGTGACGATCAATGACCT
>NZ_JBFAKL010000043.1:0-56722 GCF_040655715.1 Nonomuraea cavernae
GCCGGAGTGGCGAAGCCCCAGCCGAAGGTCTTGTCCAGGAACGCCCACAGGAAGACCCAGCCGAGCGAGATCCGGGCGATGGCCCAGACGTAGTCGACGGGGCGGCGGATGGCGATGGCACCGGTCTCCGTGGCGGGGGTGTGGACCATGGTGGCCATGACTGCTTCCTCTCCTTGGGGGTCGTTCTGCTCGCACCCCAAGTACATCGTTTCGCGCACCCCATGATCAGGGCCACAGGACCCCGGCGCGCCGGGACCTTGGTCACTTCAGGGTCCCGGTAGCAATGAAGAAATTTCCGATCCGGCCCGGTGTGCTCATTCTGGCCAGGGCGAGGCGGTCCACTCGTCAAACGTGCGGTGCCCCCTTGGTCTCGTTCCTCTTTCTCTGCCCTTGGTAAGGGTGTCTCTATTCCCTCTCAGCGATCTTGGCGGGAGCCCGAACCCTTGTCTGCTGGGGACTACGTTGGGCATTCCAACCTGGAGCCCCTCGCCGGAGTTAATTCGATACATGGACCGTTACGAGGGGTTCCATGAGTTCGTACGCACACGTCAGCAGTCGCTGATGCGGACGGCGTATCTGCTCACCGGGAACCCCCATCTCGCTGAGGACCTGTTGCAGACGGTCCTCACCCGTGTCGCTTCGCACTGGACGAAGCTCGCCAAGGGCGGCAACCCCGAGGCCTACGCTCGTAAGGCTCTGGTGAATCAGACCATCTCGTGGCGCAGGCGCAAGCAGGTCGAGTTACCGGGGGCCGAGCTGCCGGAGCCGGCCGAGCCGGGGCAGCCACACGACGAGGCGACCGTGCGCCGTCTCGTCCTGCGCACCGCTCTGGCGCAGCTCACGCCGAAGCAGCGGGCCGTGATCGTGCTGCGCTTCTACGAGGACCGCTCAGAGCACGAGACCGCGCAGCTCATGGGCGTCTCGATTGGCACCGTCAAGAGCCAGACCAGCTACGCGCTGTCCAAGCTGCGCGCGCTCGCCCCGAAGGAGGTGTACCGATGAATCGCACGTTGCGCGAGGACCTGCACGCGCTGGCCGAGCAGGCGCCCACCGTCGATCTGGCGGCACAGGCGGTGCGGGGCGCGCGCAGGAGGCGCGCCGCCCGGCGGGCCGTGGTAGCCGCCGCCGTTACCTGCCTGGTCGCGCTCGGCGGCGGAGCCATGCTGCTGCAGGTACGGCCTACGCCCCCGATCGTGCTCGTACCGCCGGAGACCAAGGCCCTCCCGTTGCCCGCGAAGGGAGTCGGGCCGGTGGAGCAGGCCTTCCGACCGGGCTGCGTCGGTAGCTCGTGCACCGGCAGTCCTTGGCAGATCGTGACGCGCCAGGGCGACACCTACCAGCTGGGCAAGGAAGCGACCGGGCCGCTGGAGGTCACGGCAGACGGCCGCAGGATCGCGTACTACAGCTCGAAGCATCGCGGCATCGTCGTACGCGATCTGGCGAGCGGCAAGACGTGGCAGGCGCCGCTGAAGCAGCCCGCGAAAGACTTCGCGGTTGAGTACGCGCTGCGGCTGTCGCCTAACGGGCTGCGGTTCGTCGTCTCGGGGTTGGGCGACCGGCGGGAGCCGAACAAGCTGGTGGACGTGGAGCGCGGGACGGTGACCAACCTCAAGCGGGGATGGTGGCCGGTGAGCGTTTCGGACGGTTCGGGACCCGTCGTGCTGGCCAAGCCCTACGACATGACCAGCCAGGTGTGGGTGCTCGGCCATAACCCGATCACCATCCGGGACTTCACGTACTACTACAGCAGCCTCGCACCTGACGGGCAGACGCTCGCCCGGCTGGGACAGACCGTCGACCGGAATCGGCAACCGATGGTGCAGCGGGACGGGTCTCTCGTGACCTTCAGTGCGATGCGGGCCGATCGGGAGAACCGTACTTCGATCTCCGGGCTGCCGGAAGGGCTCCATCCTTCGAGGCTCGGGAGCTGGTTGAACGCCACAGAGGTAACCGTGCTGGCCGTCCCCGAGTCTCCGGGCGGGACTGGGCCGGTGGTCTACGCAGTGGATGTGCGGACGGGCAAGAGCAGGGAACTGTTCGCAGTGCGCAAGGACGGCCTGAACGTGGTGCCGGGGCTGGTGCGCTGAGCGCGGTCCCGCCCCGCCGCCACGACGACTCGGCCAGTCACATCACCTCCCAGGAGGACGCCCGTGCCCGTCGTGGTCCGCGGTGACGGCGCCATCCCGCGCACCCGGTTGGAGACGCCGTTCACCGACCCTGTGCACGCCCTGCGGGAACGACTGCTGTGGCGGCTCCTCTACGACAGGGCCACCGGGCGGGGGCGGCGCCGGGTCGCCGTCCCGTTGGACGGCGGCGAGGTAGGCGAAGATGGCGTCGCGGTTGCGGCTCAGGCACTCGACGCGTTGCTGGATCCGATCGGCCTCCTCCTTCAGCAGCGCGGCGACCTCGTCGCTCAGACAGCCCGGGTGGATCTCGCCGGGACGGTCGAGGTAGGGCAGGATCCTGCGGATGATCTCCGTGGTGAGGCCGGAGTCGAGCAGCCCGCGGATCTGCTGGACCCGGTAGACCGCGGCGGCGTCGTACAGGCGGTAGCCGTTGGCGGCCCGCTCGGGGTGCAGCAGGTCCTGCTCCTCGTAGTAGCGCAGCATCCTGGCCGGCACACCGGTGCGCCGGGAGAGCTCGCCGATGCGCATGAACACTCCGTCCGGAGGATTTGCCTTCACATCGATGTGAAGGTTTGACCATGGTCGCATGCCTGTCACCTCCACCCCGCCCGCCCCCGCCGCCGAGACCGCCAAGCTGCCGCTGGGCGGGCTGCTGGCCCTGTTCGCCGCCGCGTTCACCGCGGTGATGACCGAGTTGCTCCCGGCCGGACTGCTGCCCCAGATGAGCCAGGCCCTGAGCGTGCCGCAGGGCGCCGTCGGGTTCCTGGTGACCGGCTACGCCGTCGCCTCGTTCCTGGCCGCGATCCCGGTCACCGCGGCGCTGCGCGGCCTGCGCCGCCGCCCGGTGCTGGTCGGCGTACTGACCGGCTTCGCGCTGCTGAACGCCGTCACCGCCCTGTCGTCGTCCTACCCGCTGACGTTCGGGGCCCGGCTGCTGGCCGGCGTCATGGGCGGCACGCTGTGGGCGATGCTCGTCGGCTACGCGGCGCGCATGGTCGCTCCGGAGCGGCGCGGCCGGGCCATCGCCATCGTCTCGGCCGGCATCACGGTCGCGCTCTGCCTGGGCATCCCGGCCGGCACCGCGCTGGCCACCGCCGCCGGCTGGCGGGCCGCGTTCGCCGTTCTGGCCGCCGGGGCGCTCGTCCTGGTGGCCTGGGTGTGCTGGAAGGTGCCCGACTTTCCCGGCGAGCCCGCCGCCGAGCGGCTGCCGCTGCGCCGCGTGACCACGCTGCCCGGCATCCGGACCGTCCTGGCCGTCACCCTGGTCGTGCTGCTCGCCCACCAGGCGGTCTACACCTACCTCGCGCCGCTCGCGGGCGGCGTCGCGCGGACGAGCGTGGTGCTGCTCGTGTTCGGCGTCGCCACGGTGGCCGGCGTCTGGGTCACCGGCGTCCTGGTGGACCGGCGGCCACGGGCGACGCTGCTGGCCGCACTCGTCCTGGTCGCGGCCGCGATGCTCGCCCTGGGCCTGGCCGGGCGCTCCGCCGCGGTGCTGCTCGTGGCGGCGGCCCTGTGGGGAGCCGCCTTCGGCGGGGTGCCGACCCTGCTGCAGTCGGCCCTGATCGGCGCCTCCGGTCCGGCCAACGCGGACGTGGCCACCTCGCTGCAGACCACCGTCTACAACGCCGGCATCGCGGCCGGCTCCCTGACCGGCGGCATCGTGCTGGAGACGGCCGGCGCGGGGGCCCTGCCGTGGACCGCGCTCCCCCTGGCCGCCGCCGCTCTCGTCGTCGTGGCCACGCGCCGGCACGCCTTCCCCACGGTCTCACCGGCCGGGTGAGCGCTCCTCCAGCCGACGGCCCAGCTCGTCCAGGTCGTCGACGAACCAGATCTGGGCGCCCCGGTTGGACTCGCGCACCCAGTCCTGGAGGGCGGTGCTGGCGGCGGTGTGGCGGGATATGTCGCCCACGATGGCCACGCCGATCCGGTAGTTGGCGAACTTCTGCACGAGGTCGCCGGCCACACGGGTGCGCAGCCGGTAGAAGTCGTCGTGCAGCCGCCCGGCCGGGATGGCGACCCAGCGGGCACCCTGGTAGCCGGCATCGCCGATGAGGTCGAGGGCGTCCCTCTCCTCGCGCAGGGGTGTCCCCTCCGGCTCGCAGAGGAGGACCTGTCCATACGTGAGCGCGGCGGGCGGGTCCTCGGGCGGTGGGTTCACGGCTACTCCCTCGTCAACGCGTCGATGATCCTGAGCAACTGGGCGCTCGGCTCCAGATCTCCCAGGATGATGATCTTCAAATGGGCGCGGTCCTCGTCGTACACGATCTGGACGTTCACCCCGTGCGGGCGACTCGCGACGGAGCCGATGACCATGGTGCTCAGCCGGTCCATCTCGGCCCGGCCGATCCCGTCGATCTGCACGATGGAGGACGCCTCCGCGCGGCGGCTCGGCTCCGGCGACTGCGGGAGCCCGGCGAACGCCTCCAGGTCGCGGCGGGCGATCCGGTAGCGCCTGCCGACCTTGACCGCCTTGAGCCGCCCGTCGCGTACGTACGCGCGGACGGTCTTGACGTGCAGGCCCAGCCGCTCGGCCGCCTGATCCACGGTGTATTGCTCCATAACCTTCCCTAGTATGGCGTATCGAGGGAAGCACAGGGAAGTTCGGGCTTCCCTTCGCGGACATGGAGTCGTCGGCCCCTTCGGCGACCGGCGGCGCGCCGGCCAGGGCGCGCCGCCGATCAGCGCTTGGTGAAGCCTCACTTGGATTCGATGCGACCCAGTGGATCGGCGCTCTCCGTCAAGGCCGTGCGCGCCGCCGGCCAGCCGGAGTCCCCGGGATCGAGCGCGGTGCGCAGGTAAGCCGAGGTGAGCCGCTGGATCAGGGCGACTCGTTCGGGGTTCTCGTCCGTCGTTTCCGTGACGGCGTGGCCGGGGATTCCGCCGAGCGAGTGTTCGGCGCCGAACAGCGTGAGCAGGCTCTTGCCGCCCGGACTCAAGACGTACGGGTCGGTGAACCAGTCCGGGCCCCTGACGGACAGGGGGGACTGATCCCGGTCCCCCGCGACCACGAGGGCCAGCGTCGTCATGGTGGCGAAGCTCGGATTCATCGGGACCTCCGAGGAGACCCCCGCCTTCGGGCGGGGGAGGAATCGGACCCCTGCGGAGCAGGGCAGGGGCAGGCGATTCGCCGCCAGGCGGACCGCCGTCAAAACGCCGCACGACACCGCACGGTTCGGTAGTGTGTTCGACGGTGGCGATGACCAAGCCACCGGATGAACGATCGGAAACACCCTCGCCGCAGGGCTTGCGGAGAGGCGAAACGCCTGTGGAGCCGGTGTAAGACCTCAACGAGAGTCCTCTCTCGGGCGGGCGACCGGCAGTGAAGCAGGAAGCCCAACCGGCGACGGTTGGAATCCCGGCCCTTCAGAGCCGGGAGGATGTCAAGAAGGGGAAGTGCTCGGCCGCCGCGAACCGAGTCAGGTCGGCACCATCCAGGCCGGGCGGGGCGAGCAGCACGCCTGCCTTGATCCGAGGGTCGGACAGGTCCTCTCCCGTTCCGCCGTCGGGATCGAGGACCCGCGCGCCCAGCAGCATGCTCACCGTCTGGGCGTCCGGCTGCGGCGATGCGGCTCCGATCGAGGCGCCCGCCGAGGCAGGGAACGGAGGCTTCGACGAGATCGAGCCGGTCGAGGACGCGCTTCAGGTCCTCGACCCGGAAACGCCAGAGCAGGGGGTACGAGGGTCGTCAGGAGGAAGGTTCAGCGTCCTCGAGTCGAGATGAGCGGGTTGGATCAACGCGAAGCCGTGGGCGGCCCAGAAGTCGGCCAACGGGCCGCAGCCGTCCATCGACCAGCCGAAGCCATGCGAGAAAACGATGATCGGCAACTCGCGTCCACGGGTGGGCGCGGACACTCGTACCCGCAGATCCTCACCGCGGCCGGGGGCCGGCAGCACGACCGGCTTCGCCGAGATGACCGGAGTGGGCGCACTCATGATCACGTCCGTGATCGCCAAGGCTGATTCGACTTCCTGGCCACCAAGCACGGACTCGCCGCCGTGCTGCAGTCCGACAACGCCGGCTTCGAGACGTTGCACGCCTGCTTTCTCGACCGGCTCGTTCCCGTGTGCGCCCAGTTGCTCGACGCGGCGGCCGGTTCCGGCGAGATCCGCTCCGACCTAAAGGCCTACGAGCTCATGCGCGGCGTCGGAAACCTCTGCATCGGCGCCGGCCACGATCCCCGCTACGACGCGCGCCGCCTGGTCGGACTCGTCATCGCAGGACTGCGCCTGCCCTGAGCAGAGAGCGAGTGGCGAGGTGATCGGGGGCCGTCACGACAGGCGGGCGGCCCGGCCCTCCAGGTAGCGCTGCTCGGGCAGGCTGGTGGTGAGCCGGGCGGCCTCGCGGTAGCCGGCCACGGCCGCGTCCACGTCGCCGGCCATCTCCAGCAGGTGGGCGCGGACCGACGCCAGCCGGTGGTGCCCGGAGATCCGCGCGTCGCCGGCCAGGGCGTCGAGCAGGTCCAGCCCGGCCCGGGGCCCGCGCACCATGGCGACGGCGACCGCGTGGTTGAGCCTGACGACCGGGTTGTCGTCCAGCCCGGTCAGCACGCCGTACAGGGCGACGATCTGCCGCCAGTCGGTGTCCTCGGCCTTCGCCGCCTCGTCGTGCACGGCCGCGATCGCCGCCTGCAACTGGTACGGCCCTACGGGCGAGGTGGACAGCGCCTCGGTGACGAGCGCCACGCCCTCGGCGATGGCCCGCCGGTCCCACAGCGCCCGGTCCTGCTCGGCGAGCGGGATCAGCCGCCCGCCGGGACCGGTGCGGGCGGGGCGGCGCGCGTCGGTGAGCAGCATGAGCGCCAGCAGCCCGGCCACCTCTCCGTCCGCCGGCAGCAGCCGCCGCAGGGCCCGGGCCAGCCGGATCGCCTCGCGGGTCAGCTCGGTGCGGTGCAACTCGGGGCCGCTCGTGGCGGTGTAGCCCTCGTTGAAGATCAGATACAGCACGTGCAGCACGACCCGCAGCCGGTCGGCCCGCTCGGGCTCGGGCGGCAGCCGGAACGGCACGCCGGTCGCCCTGACGCGCTGCTTGGCCCGGCTGATGCGCTGCGCCATCGTCGCCTCCGGCACCAGGAACGCGCTGGCGATCTGCGCCGTCGTCAGTCCGCCGACGGCCCGCAGGGTGAGCGCCAGCTGCGAGGCCCGCGACAGCGCCGGATGGCAGCACAGGAACAGCAGGGTCAGCGTGTCGTCCTGGTCGGAGGCCCGCTCGTCGCCGGGCGCGGGCAGCACCGACTCGTCGGCGGGCGCGCGGGCCGCCGCCGTCTCCTCCCTGCGCCGGCGGGCGTGCTCGCTGCGCACCAGGTCGGTCATCCTGCGCCCGGCGACCGTGATCAGCCAGGCCCGCGGGCTGTCGGGCAGGCCTTGCTCGGGCCATTGCACGGCCGCGTCGAGCAGCGCCTCCTGCACGGCGTCCTCGCACGCGTCGAACTGGCCGAAGCGGCGGACGAGGACGCCGAGCACCTGAGGCGCCAGCTCGCGCAGCAGTGGCTCGATGGTGTTCACCCGGCGTCGGTGATGATCGGCCGCACCTCCATCGCGCACAGCCGCGCGTCCGGCCAGCGCGCCGCGATCTCGGTCGCCCGCTCGACGCTGTCGCAGTCGACGATCAGGTAGCCGGCCAGGTGCTCCTTCGCCTCCAGGAACGGCCCGTCGGTGACGGCGGGGACGCCGTCGTGCACGCGCACCGTCCTGGAGCTCGCCGGATCGGCCAGCGCCTGCCCGCCGGCCCACTCGCCCGACTCGTTCAGCTCCTTCATCAGCGCGTCGACCTCGGCCATCACCGCGTCGACGTTGGCCGCGACGGCCTCCTGGGAGGCGGGGTTGCTGTAGATCAGCAGCATGTACTTCATCAGATCTCCTTTTGCCGGTCTGTTCCTTGGGGCCGCACACGGGGAGGTCGGTGCCGTCGCCGCTTTCTCGACGTCCCGGGCCTGCCATTTTGTCGTCTCTTTCCGGCCACGCGCCCCTCCCGGCCGAAACCGGGGTGCGCGCGCCGCTCCGGGCTCTCTAGGTTTGAGTACGTGAGAGACATCGCTCAGCTGCCCAAGGCACATCTGCACGTCCACCTGGAGGCGACCGTACGGCCCGAGACCGTGCGCGAGCTGGGCGGGCCGGCCGAGCCGCAGGGGCCGTTCGCGAGCTTCCGCGAGTTCGCCGACCAGCGGGCCCGGGTGCGCGAACGGCTGCGCACGGCGGAGCACTTCAGGCGGATCGCGCTGGAGTTCTGCGAGGACGAGGCCGCGCAGGGCACCCGCTACGCGGAGGTGACGTTCACCGCGGCCTCCCACGGCGAGCGGCTCGGGGCGCTGGAGATGCCGCTGGAGGCGGTCCTCGACGGCCTGGCCGAGGGGGCGAAGTACGGGATCGAGTGCCGGGTGCTGCTCGACCACTCGCGACGGCGGTCCACCGAGCGGCTCTGGCGCACGCTGAAGCTGGCGACCCGCTACGACGCGGTGGTCGGCATCGGCCTGGCCGGCGACGAGAGCCACCCGATGGCGCCGTTCGCCGAGGTGCTCGACCAGGCCCGGGACACCGGCCTGCACCTGGTGCACCACGCCGGCGAGGCGGCGGGGGCGGCCAGCATCCGCGAGGCGCTCACGCTCGGCCACGCCGAGCGGCTCGGCCACGGCATCCGCGTCCTCGACGACGACACGCTGGTGGAGGAGGTGCGGGAGCGCCGGATCCCGCTGGAGGTCTGCCCGACTTCCAATGTCCTGCTTGGGTTCGTCCCCTCGCTGCGCGAGCATCCGCTGCCCCTCCTGCACGCGGCCGGGCTGGTCGTGACGGTCAACACCGACGGGGAGACGGCGCTGGCCGGCGAATACACCCGGTTGCGCGAGGTGTTCGGCTACGGCGACGCGGAGCTGGCCGGGTTCGCCCGGGCCTCGATCGACGCGTCGTTCGCCGACGAGGCGATCAAGGAGCGGCTGCGGGCCGAGGTGGACCGCTGGCTCGACTGACGCACCCTCGCGCCTACCTGCCCGGCCGGCTTCAGGCGCCCGCCGATGACGGGCGCACCGACTCCTACTGCGCCTGCACCGACCTGTCCGGTGTGCGCCTGGCCACCAAGAAGTTCGGGCCGGGCCAGACGCGGGAGTTCTGGGGCCTGTTCGCGCTGCCCGCCGACGCCACCACGCTGAAGGTCAAGATCGCCACCTTCCGCGAGCTGGGAGTGCCCGTCCAGTGATCTCGGCGGGCCGGCCCCGTCAGGCATGGGCGCCCACGGTGACGGGGCCGACGGTCAGCTCCGGCTCGCCTTCCAGGATCTCGCCGACCCGGGCCACCTGCTCGTCGAGCTCGCGCAGCCGGGCCGAGGTGAGCGTGCGCAGCGGCTCGACGGTGACGCGGATCTTCCGGCCGGAGCGGCGCTGGTGCCAGACGCCCGCCACCGTGCCGTCGACCAGCAGCACCGGGAAGTTGCCCGCCTGGCCGCCCGCCAGCGCCCGCGCCGCCGCCTGGCCCGGGTAGAGCAGCTCACGCGGCCTGCCCGCCACGACATAGGCGTCGAAGTACGGCAGCAACCGCACGCCACGCGGCGGGTCGCCGGGTACGCCGGTGTCACCGGCCACGACCCAGGCGGGCTCGCCCTCGAACAGCACCTCCTCCAGGTCCGCCGACTCGAACAGCCGCGCCGCCCAAGCCTTCGGCGCCCCCAGCCACTGGGCGAACTGCCCGGGCGTGGCGGGACCGTAGGCCGTCAGATAGCGCCTGACCAGCTCGGCCCGCCCGTCGACCGGCTGGAACCCGTCCGGCGGGCTGGTGTAGGTGACCTTGCGCCCACGGGCGGGCCCGAAGACGAACGCGCCCCGGTGAGCGGCGGTGGCCATCGCCTGCCGCCAGCGCGGCCACATGGTCTGGAAGGCGGGCATGACCAGATCCCCGGCCCATGAGCCCGTGACGCCGACGACCGCGTCGCCCAGCTCCTCGATGGTCAGCGCGTCGCCGTCGAGCACGGCGCGAATCGCCTCGATCACCTCGTCGGCCTGCGCGGGCGTCAGCCTGACGTCGTCGGGGAAGGCGCTGCGCCCGACCGGCAGCCGCGACATCGCGCCGACCCACATCGCCAGGTCACGGGCGGCCAGCACATGCACGGTGCCGCGCGGGCCGTGGGTCTTGACCAGACTGCGTTCGCCCCACAGCGCCTCGCGCACGCCGGTCCGGGTGACGCCGGCGAGGCGTGATCCGATCGACAGCTCGGCCGCCGACATGACCTGGGCGTGCGCCCCGCACATGGCGCTCGCCATGTCGGCCGGAGTGCCGCCGGCCGGGGCGGCCAGCCCCTGCCTCGCCAGCCGCCTCGCGCTGACCTCAGGCCATGACAACTTGATCACATCGTCCTCCTCGGTGAGTCGGCACCCACGCTAGAGAACCATGCGGAAAGATTCGTTCCGCGTCAGCCGAGATAGTCGCGCAGGGCCATCGCCCGCGACGGGTGACGCAGCTTGGACATGGTCTTGGCCTCGATCTGCCGGATCCGCTCGCGGGTCACGCCGTAGACGCGGCCGATCTCGTCGAGCGTCATCGGCTTGCCGTCCCTGAGGCCGTACCTCATGGAGATCACGCCCGCCTCGCGCTCGGTGAGCTCGTCGAGCAGCGAGCGCAACTGCTGCTGCAGCAGGGTGAAGGAGACCGCCTCCGCCGGGGAGACCGCCTCGGTGTCCTCGATGAGGTCGCCGAACTCGCTGTCGCCCTGCTCGCCGAGCGGGGTGTGCAGGGAGATCGGCTCGCGGCCGTAGGCCTGCACCTCGGCGACCCGTTCGGGCGGCAGGTCGGCCTCGGTGGCGATCTCCTCGGGCGTGGGCTCGCGGCCGAGCTCGGACTGCAGGCGGCGCTGCACCCTGGCGACCTTGTTGATCAGCTCCACCATGTGGACCGGGATGCGGATGGTGCGCGCCTGGTCGGCCATGGCCCTGGTGATTGCCTGCTTGATCCACCAGGTGGCGTAGGTGGAGAACTTGAAGCCGAGACGGTAGTCGAACTTCTCGATGGTGCGAATGAGGCCCAGGTTGCCTTCCTGGATCAGATCGAGGAAGAGCATGCCGCGGCCGGTGTAGCGCTTGGCGATCGAGACCACCAGCCGCAGGTTGGCCTCCAGCATGCGCTGCTTGGCCCGTGTCCCCTCCTCGGCGATCCACGCGAGATCGTCATACAGCTCACGGGGCAGGCCGGGCTCGGTCTCCAGGCGCTCGGCCGCGAACAGCCCGGCCTCGATGCGCTTGGCCAGATCGATCTCCTGCTCGGCCGAGAGCAGCGGCACCCGGCCGATCTCCTTCAGATAGGTCTTGACCGAGTCGGTGCTCATGGCTGGAGAACCGTCGCCGATCTCGTCAAGCTCGAGAACCTCTGCTGCTTGGGACAAGACACCCTCCTCGCAGGCCTGCTCTTAAGCTACCCAACGGTTCGCGCTGCTCGGGTCGGGCGAGACCACGATCTTCAGACCGCGACGGCTGAGACCATCCTGACCGGCTTGTTCCCCCTGGGACGACGACCTACCCCTCGCGCCACCGCAAGCCCTGTCTCCGCCGCGATCCGGATGGGAGGCTCGCCCCGTGACGTACGGAACTCCGGGCGGCCGTCAGGCGAAGAGCAGCCCGACCATCATCCTGCTCTGCTCGGGCCTGGCGGCGGCGCTGGGCTTCCTGGCCTGGCTGGTCGTAGGGATGACGTCCACGGACGAGAGCGTGGCGCGCGCCCCCTTGCCCTCGGTGGCCGCCACCACCGGCGGGACCCTGCCCACCCCCGGCGGCACCGCCGGCGGCACACCGGCGGCGCTGCGTACACAGCCGCGGGCAGAGCCGGGCGACGACTGGTCGGTGCACATGCTCATCGTGGGCGAGGACATCGAGCCCGGTACGTACACGTCGAGATCGAGGGACGGAAATCCCATGGTCAGCTGCTTCTGGGCCCGGTTCAGTTCCACCGCCGGGCTGCCCGCCGACGAGATCGAGTCCAACAAGGTCACCGGCCCGGTGACGGTCACCATCCAGCCCACGGACCGCGGGTTCGCGACCGGCGGTTGCGAGGAGTGGGTCAAGGTCCGATCCAGCTGACGGCGCCCGGGGCGCCGGCGAAGGCGAGCAGCCGGCGGCCCTCGTCGGCCAGCTCGGCCATGACCGGCTCGGGCAGCGGGTCGAACGGCTCGACGACGAGGTCGCCGTCCCTGAGATCCCACCTGCCGGCGACGAAGCCGTCGACCAGGAAGGTCGGGTAGACGATGGCGCCGACGCACACGACCCGGCGCTGCTCGACGGTCATCAGCCGGGTCCGGTCGGCGTAGGCGACGATGAGGTTGTCGTAGTACGGCAGGAAGCGCACGGGCGCGGGCATGTCCTCGGGGGCGAGCGGGGCGTCGGGCAGGTCGTACAGAACCCGCCCCTCCGTATCCTGATATTTCCGTAAAGGCATGGCCGACATCACCGCGCCCAGCCGCGTCAGCCCCGACCACGCCTGCACGTCCATCATCGAGGCCGGGCCGAAGGCGGCCAGATAGCGGGTGATCAGCCGCTCCACCGGCGGCGCCGGGTCCAGCGGCCGCCCCAGCCACTCCTCGGCCAGCGTGAACGGGGTGCCGCCGCCCCGGTTCCAGACGCCGCTCGGCGGCGTGTGGACGACGGGCAGCAGGGTTTGGGCCGACCAGCCGAGGGCGGGAGCCTCCGCCTGAGGCCACCGCTCGGCGAGCAGGTCGCGCAGCTGGGAGCGGGTCAGCGTGCGCCCGGTCAGGTGGCCCCGGGCGAGCATGGCCAGCTCCTCCAGGTCGACACTGCGGGTGCCCCTGCCGAACCCCGCCTGCCGGACCCTGGACAGCGGCGCCTGCATGAGCGGACGCAGCCAAAGGTAGTCGCCGGCCAGGGTGAGGTGCTGGGTGCCGCGCAGCAGCGAACTGCGGACGACCCGCCTGCCGTACAGCAGGGACGTCAGGTCGTCCTGAGTGAAGGAGGCGAGCCGCGACCACAGCCCGAAGTAGGGCGGGTTGGCGTCCTGGCCCTGGAGGGCGACCAGGCGCTCGATCGCCTGCGACGCGGACAGGGCGGCACGGCCGAGCAGGAGCTGGCGGTTGAGCGTCGTGCGGTTGAGAACCCGGAGAGTCAGGCGCATGGCGGCAGGCTAGACGCTATCGCGGCACGTTCCCTTCCGCGTTGAGCAGTTCGTCGAGCGCGTCCCTCAGGTAGCCGGCCAGCTCCCAGGCGTCGGGGACCATGGTCCGGTCGGTGACGACGCCGATGTCGAGCGAGCCGTCGTAGGAGAAGGCGGTGATGTTCACCCCGCCGCTCACGTCGGTGATCACCGAGACCGGGTAGTGACCGAGCAGCCGGGCCCCGCACACGTACAACGGCAGCTGCGGCCCGGGCACGTTGGAGACGGCCACGTTGACGGGCGGCGCGGTCTGCCCGAGCAGCCCGAACGCCGACCGCGAGGCCAGCCCCATGAGCGCGGCCGGCATCGACTCGCTGAGCTCGCTCAGCCACGGCGCGGGGGCGAGCGCGAACCTCTCCTTGATGCGCCGCATGGCGTGGCTCACCTGGCGCAGCCGGACGAGGGGATCGTCCAGGTGCACGCCCAGCGGCGCGGTCATGAACGACACCTGGTTGCCGGTGCCCTCGATCCCGGCGGCCCGCAGCGAGAACGGCACCCCGGCCACCAGCGGCCGGCGCGGCACGCCGCCGTGCGCGGCCAGCCAGTGGCGCAGCGCTCCGGCGCACACGGCCATGACGACGTCGTTGACCGTCACCTCGTGCGCCTTGCGGACCTGCTTGACCTCGTCCAGCGGCAGCGACACGAACGCGAAGCGGCGGTGCTCGGAGACGGGTCCGCTGAACGGCGTCCTCGGCGCGGGCAGCGAGGGCAGTCCGGGCGCCCGTCCCGACCCGGCCAGCCTGCGGGCCAGCCCGGACACCGTGCCGCTGCCCGGGATCCGGGACACGACGGGGATCTCGTCCAGGTGGGGCACCGCGCGGGCGGCGAACCGGACGGCCTGCGCCGGGTTGCCGGCGAGCCGGGCCAGACCGCGGGCGAGCATCTCCACCGCCCCCGGCGGGGCTGGGTCGTGCTCGGGCGGCTCGGCGGGGGGCGGCGCGGGCACCGGCCCGGTGTCGAGCAGCGCGGCCAGTACGTCGGCGCCGCCGATCCCGTCGACGGCCGCGTGATGGATCTTGGTGTAGAGGCCCGTGTGCCCGCCGGCCAGGCCGTGGATCAGGTAGATCTCCCACAGCGGCCGGGCGCGGTCGAGGCGGCGGGAGTGCAGCCGGGAGACCTGCTCGGCCAGCTGCGCGTCGTCACCCGGCGACGGCAGGCCGAGCTCGCGCACGTGGTAGTCGAGGTCGAGCTCGTCCTCCTGCGCCCAGTAGGGGTGGTCCAGGCCGAGCGGGACGCGGGCGAGCCTGCGGCGCAGCGCGGGCACGTACGGCAGCCGGGCCTCCAGCAGGGCCAGCAGGCCGGCGCGGTCGAGCTCGCCTTCGACGATCCCCAGGCCGGCGATGTTGGCGATGTTGGTGGCCGTCTCGAACTGGAGGAACTGCGCGTCCAGGGCGGTCAGCTGCGGCATGACTCATACCTCCGACCCCGAACAAATCAGACTCCGCCCACCACTTCAAGGGAGCGGGGGCGCGTGTCCCGGCCTCACCTCGACGCGTGTCCGCCTCACCCCGATGCGTGTCCGCCTCACCCTGATTGAGGACACGCCCGGTTGAGCATGAACGCATCATGCTCTTCCCTCTCGAAAACGTACGTTCCGCCTATCCCGCGCTGACCGACGGCTACGCCTACCTCGACGGTGCCGCCGGCACCCAGACGCCCCAGGCGGTGATCGACGCCGTCTCCGGCGCCTACCGCACGGGCATCGGCAACGTCGGGGGCGCCTTCCCCGCCAGCCACCGCTCCGACGCCATCGTGGCCGGCTGCCGCGCCGCCGTCGCCGACCTGGTCGGCGGCCACCCCGGCGGCGTGATCCTCGGCCCCAACATGACGACCCTGACCTACCGGCTGTCGGCCGCCCTGGCCAAGGACTGGCGGCCGGGCGACGAGGTGGTGCTGTCGCGGCTGGACCACGACGCGAACGTCCGGCCGTGGACCCAGGTCGGCGCCACGGTCCGCTGGGCCGAGGTGGACCCGGTCACCGGCGAGCTGCCGGTGGAGCAGTACCGGGAGCTGATCGGCGAGCGGACCCGCCTGGTGGCGGTGACCGCGGCCAGCAACGTGCTCGGCACCCGCCCCGACGTGGCCGCGATCTGCGCGCTCGCGCACGAGGCCGGCGCCCTGACGTACGTGGACGGGGTGCACGCCACCGCGCACGGCCCGGTCGACATGCGGGCGCTGGGCGCCGACTTCTACGCCACCAGCGCCTACAAGTGGTCCGGCCCGCACATCGGCGCGGTCGTGGCCGATCCCGCGCTGCTGGAGCGGATCAGGCCGGACAAGCTGGCCTCCTCGGCCGACACCGTCCCCGAGCGGTTCGAGCTCGGCACCGCGGCCTTCGCGGACCTCGCCGGGGTGAGCGCCGCCGTGGACCACCTGGCCGCGATGGTGCCGGGCACGGGCGGCCGCCGCGAGCGGGTGCTGGCCTCGATGGCCGCGGCCGAGGCGCACGAGCTGGAGCTGTTCGCCGTGCTCGTCGAAGGGCTGGAGACGATGCCGCACGTCACCGTCTACGGCAAGCCCGCCAGGCGCACCGCGACCGCCTACTTCACGGTGGCCGGGCTGAGCCCCCAGGAGGTCGCCGAACGGCTGGCCGCGGCCCGGGTCAACGTGTGGAACGGCCACAACTACGCCTGGGAGCTGACCGCCGCGCTGGGCATCCGCGACGCGGGCAGCGCGGTGCGCGCGGGCCTGGTCCACTACAACGACCGTTCCGACGTCGACCGCCTCCTGGAGGGGGTGGCCGCCATGCGGTGATGAGACCGTTTCGCCGATCGGGGCGGCGGAACGTCGCGGTCGTGCGCCGGTTGACGCGGTGAGATGTCGCGGCCGTCAGGATCGGCGCGGTCTCCGACCGCCGGACGCGTAAGCCGCTATCCCCTCAGCAGGGAGAAGGCGTGGTCGGCGGCGCGCACGGCCTCGGCCTCCACCTCGGCGAGCGGGCGCCCGTCGGCGAGGGCCTGCCAGGTGCGCCGGGCGAGGACCCGCTGGACGGCGAGCACCTGGCCGGCCAGGAGGCTCGCGGTCAGCTCGTCGGTGGTCTCGGCCAGCGCCTCGGCGAGCGCCCCCTCGTCCCGCGACATGTAATGGAACACCCGCGCGGCCAGGCTGGGCGTGGAGAACACCATCCGGTGGTAGCCGAGCACCTGGACGTGGTCGTTGAGCCCGGTGACCGGGTCGTGGCGGGCCAGGCCGTCGAGGAAGTGGCGGTGCAGCGCGGTCACCGGGTCCACCTCCGGAGCGCGCTCCCTGACGACCCGCGCCGCCTCGCCCTGGTGGTCGGCGATGCGGTGCAGGACGAGGTCCTCCTTGGTCGGGAAGTACTTGAAGAGCGTCGGCTTCGACACCCGCGCGGCGGCGGCCACCTCCGTCACGGGCACCTCGTCGAAGCCGCGCTCCAGGAAGAGCGAGATGGCCGCGGCCGAGATGGCCTCACGCACGCGCTGCCGTTGCAGTTGTCGCAGTCCCGTCATGAGTCCCACCCTAACAAAGTGTTAACCTGGTCAATACATTGACCGAGTTAACGATTTCAGGGGGTGCCGTGGAAGGGCTCGAGGATGAGCGGGCGTACGTCGAGCGGTGCCGGGCCGGGCTGCGCAGGATGCTCGACTCCGCACGCGACACGGTCATCACCGGCGAGACGGTGGCCGCCGACCGCTACAGCGCCGAGCGGCTCGGGCGCCATCTCAAGAGCCTGGCCAAGGAGCTGAGCGAGATGCCGGAGGGCCCGCCGTTCTTCGGCAGGCTCGACTTCGGCCATGCCTCGGCCGAGCACCCGGGGCGCGCGTACCACATCGGCAGGCGGCACATCTCCGGCGAGCACGGCGGCCCGCCGGTCGTGGTCGACTGGCGGGCGCCCGTCTCGCGCGCCTTCTACCGGGCCAGCGCCCGCGACCCGCAGGACGTCGCGGTACGCCGCCGCTTCGGCTGGTCCGGCAGCACGCTCACCTCGTTCGAGGACGAACGGCTCGCGCTCGGCGAGCAGGGCGAGAGCCGGATCCTGGCCGCCGAGATCGAACGTCCCCGCGTCGGCCCCATGCGCGACATCGTCGCCACCATCCAGCCCGAACAGGACGATCTGGTGCGCGCCGGCCTGGAGGAGTCGATCTGCGTGCAGGGCGCTCCCGGCACCGGCAAGACCGCCGTCGGCCTGCACCGGGCCGCCTACCTGCTGTACGCGCACCGGCAGCGGCTGCGGCGCGGCGGCGTGCTGGTCCTGGGTCCCAACCGGGCCTTCCTCGGCTACATCTCGGCCGTGCTGCCCGCCCTCGGCGAGGTCGACGTCGAGCAGACCACCCTGGAGGGGCTGCTGGGCACCGTGCCCGTGACGGCGGCCGACACCCCGGCCGCCGCCGCCGTCAAGCACGACGCGCGAATGGCCGACGTGCTGCGCGCGGCCCTGTTCCGCCGCGTCCGGCGGCCGGTCGAGCCGGTCGTGGTGACCGACGGCTCCTACCGGTGGCGGGTCGGTGAGAGCGAGCTGCGCCGCGTCGTCGACGACACCCGGCGCGAGGGCCTGCCGTACGCGATCGGGCGCGAACGCGTACGGGCCAGGGTGGTCTCACTGGCCGAACGGCAGGCCGAGGCGCGCGGCCGGACGATCGACGCGGCCTGGACCCGCCGGGCCGGCCGGGCCGTCACTCCCTGCCTGGACGCCGTCTGGCCGGCCGTACGACCCGAGGAGGTGCTGTTCGAGGTGCTGACCGGCAGGGCCGGCGACGGTGTCCTCACCCCCGGCGAGCGGGCCGCCATCACCTGGGCCAGGCCGCCGCGCACCTACAAGAGCGCGAAGTGGTCGCCCGCCGACCTGGTGCTGCTCGACGAGATCGCCGGCCTGCTCGAACGGCCACGCGGCTACGGCCATGTCATCGTCGACGAGGCGCAGGACCTGTCCCCGATGGAGTGCCGGGCGGTCGCCAGGCGCACCGAGCACGGCTCGGTCACCGTGCTGGGCGACCTGGCGCAGGGCACCACCCCCTGGGCCGCCAGCTCCTGGCCCGCGGTGATGGAGCGGCTCGGCAAGCCGGAGGCCCAGGTCGTGGCGTTGACCACGGGTTTCCGGGTGCCCGGCGCGGTGGTCCGGTTGGCCAACCGGCTGCTGGCCACGCTCGACGCCGACGTGCCCGTCACCCGCTCCTACCGCTCAGACGGGCGGCTGCGCGTCACCCCCGTGACCGGCCTGGAGCGGGGCGTCGTCGCGGCGGCGCGCGACGCCCTGACCTTCGAGGGGTCGGTCGGCGTGATCGCGGCCGACGCCGACGCCGAGACGCTGACGGCCGCACTGTGGGACGCCGGCCTCGACGTGGGTGACCGGCTCAGCGTGCTGCCCGCCTCGCTGGCCAAGGGGCTGGAGTACGACCATGTGGTGGTGGCCGAGCCCGCCGCGATCGTCGAGGCCGAGCCGCGCGGGAGGAACCGGCTGTACGTGGCGCTCACCCGGGCGGTCTCCCGGCTGGACGTGGTGCACGCCCGGCCGCTGCCGCCGGGGCTTTCCTGACCGCGATGGGGGTCTTTGCGGCATTCGGTCGACATGGAAGTAGATTCGGTATGTGATGTGAATCACGTGAGGAACGGGCCGCCACCTGGTGCGTTTCGAGAGGAGACAGGTCATGACCTCCCCGCAGAACCCGCCCACAGGCGACGATCCGCGCGCCGGCGACCCCCAGTGGTCGCAGGCACCACCACCGCCGCCTCCGGCCTACAGTTCGCCCTACCCGCAGCCCCAGGCCCGATCGACGCCGATCCTGTCGATCATCGCGTTCGTCTGCGCGGCGGTGGCCCTGCTGTTCATTCCCATCCTGTTCGGCCTGGCCGGCATCGTGCTGGGCATCGTCGGTCACACCCGGGGCGAGTCCCTGGGCAAGTGGGCGGCCATCACCTCCGGCGTGACCATGATCATCGGTTTCATCCTCGGCTGGCTCGTGGTCAGCAACATGATGTGATGACCGTACGCCGCCCCGACCGGAGTGCCTGGCCGGGGCGGCCTGTGGCGGCGGGCCGTCCGGGTCAGGTGGTGGTCAGCGCCACCGTGGGTGACAGCCGGGCGGCGCGCATCGCCGGGTAGATTCCGGCGATGGTGCCGATGAGCAGCGTCGCGCCGATGGCCCCGCCGATCGCCCAAGGCGGCACCACGGGCGGCCAGTCGCGCGCCAGCGCGTAGCCGGTGGTGGCCAGCGCCCCGAAGACCGACCCGACCACGCCCCCCAGCGCCGACAGCAGCAGCGACTCCGACAGGAACTGGACGCGCACCTGCCCCCGCGTGGCGCCCAGTGACCGGCGCAGCCCGATCTCCCGGCACCGCTCCAGCACTGAGATCACCATCGTGTTGGCCACCCCGACCCCGCCGACCAGCAGCGCGACCGCGCCCAGCCCGAGCAGCAGGTTCGTGAACGCGCCCGCGGCCGCCGCCTTGGCGGCCAGCGCGTCCGACGGCCGGCTGACCGTGACCTCCTCCGGGTTCTCCGGGTTGACCGTGCGCGGCAGCACCGCCCGCACCGCCTCCACGGACTCGTCGGCCGACCGCTCGTAGAGCGTCGTGGGATGCCCGTCGAAGCCGAGGAACTCCTCCGCCGCGGGGAAGCCGACCAGCGCCGACCGCTCGATCTCCGGCGCAAGGGGCATCGGGCCGAGGATGCCGATGACGGTGAACCACCGCCCGCCCATCCACACCTGGACCCCGGTGCGGGCCAGGCCGAGCCGCCGGGCGGACTCGGCGCCAAGGACGACGGCGGGCCGGCGTTCGGTGGCGGCGTTCAGCCAGGCGCCCTTCACCACCGCGCCCTCCAGCGTCGAGAGCAGGCCGGTGGTGGTGGCCTGGACGGCGATGCCGCCGGTGACGGCCTCGGGGATGTGCCGGGTGCGCCGGACGGTGGCGTCCGTCCCGCCGGTGGCGGCGGCGGTGCGGACCGGGCCGATGCGCTCGACCATGGCCAGCGCGCTGGTGGGCAGCTTGGCCTCCTCGCCGAACATGGTCTGGCCGGGCGTGACCGTCAGCAGGTTGGTGCCGAGCCGGTCGAGCTGGCGCAGCAGCTGCTCGCGGGAGGAGGACGAGATGCCGACCACCGCGATCATGGTGGCGATGCCGATCGCGATGCCCAGTGCCGACAGCACCACCCGGGTGGGACGCGCGCGCAGCCCCGATGCGCCGACCCGCAGCACGTCGGCGACGGCGAGCCGGGCGGGCGCCGGCCCTCGCTCACGCTTCACGACCGCCCCCCTCACCGATCGTGACACCGGCCTCAGCACGGGCCTCAGCGCCCATCTCGGCGTCCGTCTCGGCGTCCGTCTCGGCGTCCGTCTCGGCGTCCGTCTCGGCGTCCGTCTCGGCGACGATCCGCCCGTCGCGGACGCGGACCTGACGCGGGCACCAGGCGGCGATCTCCGTGTCGTGGGTGATGATCGCGATCGTGGTGCCGGCCGCGTGCAGCTCGCCCAGGATGGCGAGCACCTCCGTGCCCGCGGCCGAGTCCAGGTTGCCGGTGGGCTCGTCGGCCAGCAGCAGGGGCGGGTCCCCGGCGACCGCGCGGGCGACCGCGACCCGCTGCTGCTCGCCCCCGGACAGCTGGGACGGCCTGTGGGTCAGCCGGTGGCCGAGTCCGACCCGTTCCAGCGCCGCGGCGGCGCGCTCGCGGCGGACGCGCCGGCCGGTGCCCGTGTAGAGCAGCCCGTCGGCCACGTTGTCCAGCGCGCTGAGGCCGGGAGCCAGGTGGAACTGCTGGAAGACGAAGCCCAGATGACGGGCGCGCAACGCGGACAGCTCACGGTCGGACAATCCCGCGACGTCGTACCCGGCGATCCGTACGGTGCCACTGGTGGGGCGGTCCAGAGTGCCGATCATGTGCAGCATGGTGGACTTGCCGGACCCCGACGGCCCGACGATGCCCAGCAGCTCGCCCGGCTGCACGGTCAGATCCACCCCGCGCAGCGCGTGCACCCGCCCCGGATACACCTTCGACACCCCGCGCAGCTCCACGACGGGGAAGGGACCGTTCATGAGGCGGGCACCCCGACCTTCATGCCCTCGGCCAGCCCGTCGCCCTCGATCTCGACCAGCCCGCCGCCGAACGCACCGGTCTTCACGGACACGATCCGGGTGGCGGCGCCCTCGACCACCTCGACGCCGAAGCCGCCCTCGCGCAGCGCGAGCAGCGCCTCCACAGGCACCGCCAGCACGTTCTCGTGCCGCTCGCTCTGCATCTCGACCTCCACGGGAGCCTGGTCGAGCTTGGTCTTGGGAGTCTTGCCCAGCGTGATGTCCACGTCGATGGTGGTGGTGCCGTCCCGCTCGTCGCCGGAGCTCTCGGCCACGGTGCCCACCGAGGTGATGGTCCCGGCGGCCCGCTCGCCACCGGGCAGTTCGACGGCCACCTTGGCGCCCCGGCGGGCCATGGCCTGGTCGCCGGTGCCGAGGTCGACGTGCACCAGCCGCCGGACGCCGCTGACCGTGAGGACCGGCCGTCCGGGGCCGGCCTTGCCGCCGACCTTCGCCTTGACGTCGGTCACGCGGGCCACCCCGGGCAGGAAGACCACCTGCGCGGCGTCCAGCCGGCCGGTCTCCGGCAGGCCCCGGTCGTCCTGCCAGCGCTGGACCGCCAGGTGGGTGGCGTAGCTGAAGTGGTCGTCCACCGTCAGGTACTCGCCGTGGCCGAGCGCCTTGAGGTTGCGCTCCAGCTGCTTCACGTCCGGACCGTCGGAGACGCCCTGCCGCAGCTCCCGGTAGAGCGGCAGCTTGCCGTACATGAGGACGACCGGTTTCCGGTCGACCCTGAGCAGCGGGCGCCCGCGGCGGATGAGCGCGCCCTGCGCGGGCACCCACGTGACCGTGCCGGAGGCGTCGGTGCCCACCTCGCGTTCACCGGAGTAGGTGAGCGAGCCGTCGACCGTCTTGGTGTCCACCAGGTCCTGCCGGGTGATCTGCGCCGTGGCCGGGACGGCCGGCGGGGCGGGCTCCGCCGCGCCGGTGCCGGACTCGCCGAGCAGAACCATCCCCGTCCAGGCCGCGGCGACGGCCAGCAGGCCGCCGCCCGCCAGGGTGAGGGCCTTCTTCATCGCGGGCCACCGGCCATCTTGAACTCCTTGCACGCCTCGTGGGCCGCGTTGATCTTCTCCTCCGGCGTTCCGGCCGGGATGTTGATCTTGAACTTGCCGTCGGAGCTCGGGTCCTCCATCTGGATGCCGTGCTCGCGCATGCACTGGGCGAACTTGAGCGCCCGGTCCTGCGCCTTCTGGTCAGGCTTGCCCATGCGGTCGCCGATGGCGGCGTCCATGAAGTGCTTGCACGCCTGCTGGGCCTCGTTGACCTGCTGCTCCATCCCCTCCTTCGCCTTGATCCTGATGGCGCCGTTGGGCTCGGGGTCGTCCATGGGCACGCCGTGCTCGCGCATGCACTGGGCGAACTTGAGCTGGGCCTCCCTCGGATCGGTGGGCGCCGAGGCGCCGGGCGTCGCCGTGGCGGCCGTCGTGGGCATGGCGGAGCCGCTGGCCGCGCTGGCCACCCCGTCCTGCTTCGCGGGAGCACCTCCGCACGCGGCCAGCGCCAGGATCAGGGGCAACGCGGCCAGTACCGGTCGGACGTTCATGACTGTCACTCCTTCGCGCCACGGGTCGTTCGCCCGGGGCGCGATGCACACTTCACCGGTCCTGGTGCTAAAAGCGGATAAGCCGGTGATCTCCTTATTCGCGGCTAACACCTGATCCGCCACGCTCGACAGCGGAACGGGAAAGGGGTGGCCGATGCGGGTGCTCGTCGTGGAGGACGAGGAGGAGCTGGCCGACGCCGTCGCGCGGGGCCTGCGGCTGCACGCCATGGCGGTCGACGTCGTGTACGACGGGCAGGAGGCACTGGACCTGGCCGGCTACGTCGACTACGACGTCGTCGTCCTGGACCGCGACCTGCCCGAGGTGCACGGCGACGACGTGTGCGCCGAGCTGGCCGCCGCCGCGCCGGCCAGCCGGATCCTCATGCTGACGGCGGCCGGGCGGGTGAGCGAGCGGGTCGGCGGGCTGTCGCTGGGCGCGGACGACTATCTGGTCAAGCCGTTCGTGTTCGCCGAACTGGTGGCCCGGATCCGGACGCTGGCCCGCCGTTCCCCCCGGGCGCGGCCGGCCGCGCTGGAGCGGGCCGGGATCAGGCTCGACCCCGGCCGCCGCACGGTGACCCGCGACGGGCGGCAGATCACCCTGAACCGCAAGGAGTTCGACGTGCTGCGCGAGCTGCTGCGCGCCGACGGCGGCCTGGTCGCCGCGGCGGAGCTGCGCAGGAGCGCGTGGGACGAGTACGCCGACCCCGCCAGCGGCGTGCTGCGCGTCACCCTCACCTCACTGCGCAAGAAGCTCGGCGCACCCCCGATGATCGAGAACGTGCCCGGCCGCGGGTACCGGTTGTGAGACGCGCCGCGCCGCCGTGGAAGAGGCTGGGCCTGCGGATGCGGCTCACCCTCCTGTACGGCGGCCTGTTCTTCGTGGCCGGCTCGCTGCTGCTGTGGTCGACCTACCTGCTGACCGGGCGGGCACTCAACGAGCGGTTCGCGGTCAAGTCGACGATGATCGGCCCGGCGGCCACTCCGGGAGCCGGCGGCTCGCCCCTCCAGCACGACGTCATGTTCCGGCGGCTGGAGACGGACGTAAGACAGCGGGCCGACGGCGTGCTCGACGAGATGCTGCGCTCCTCCGTGGTCATCATGATGCTGATCGGGATCGTGGCGGTGGTCCTCGGCTATCTCGTGGCCGACCGGGCGCTGCGCCCCCTCGACCGGGTGACCGAGACGGCGCGGCGGCTGTCGGAGAGCACACTGCACGAGCGGATCGCGCTGAACGGCCCGCCGGACGAGGTCAAACGGCTGGCCGACACGTTCGACGCGATGCTGGACCGGCTGCACCGGGTGTTCGACGGCCAGCGGCGGTTCATCGCCAACGCCTCCCACGAGCTGCGCACCCCGCTGGCGATCAACCGTACGGTGCTGGAGGTGTCGCTGGAGGAGCCCGAGGCCTCGCCGGACCTGAAGGCGCTGGCACGGGCGCTGCTGGGCACCAACGCCCGCTACGAACGGCTCATCGAGGGGCTGCTGCTGCTGGCCGAGTCGGAGCAGGAGCTCGCCGTGCACCGCACCGTCGACGCCGAGCAGGTCGTACGGGCCGCGCTGGAACAACTCGACCTGCATCCCCGCAGACGGCGGGTCACCCTCCGCGACGACCTGCGGCCGGCTCTCGTCGTGGGCGACCCGCTGCTGCTGGAGCGGTGCGTGTTCAACCTGCTGGAGAACGCGGTCAAGTACAACGTGCGCGACGGCGAGGTGGCGGTGAGCCTGCGTGTGGACGGCGACGCCGCGGTCCTGACCGTGGACAACACCGGCCATCCGATCCCGGCGTACGAGGTGGAGGATCTGTTCGAGCCGTTCCGGCGGCTGCAGGGCGACCGGGTGCGGTCGGCGCGCGGCTCCGGGCTCGGCCTGTCGATCGTGCGCGCGATCGTCGACGCGCACGGCGGCACGGTCACCGCCCGGGCACGCCCGGCGGGCGGCCTGAGCGTCGTCGTGCGGCTGCCGGGGGCCGGGCGCGACGGGTGACCGCGTCCCGGCCTGCGGGCGGGCGCATGAGAAGCTGGGCGGGTGCTTCCCCCGATCGACGAGCTGCGCGAGCTGATCAGCGCCAACCTGGCCGCCTTCGACCGCAGGCAGGTGCCGCCCGCCGAGGGGATCCGCCGCGCGGCCGTCACCGTGTGCGTGCTCGAGGACACCGACCACCGGCCCTACACGATCCTCATCAGGCGCGCGCCGCACGGCCGCAACCCCGGGCAGTGGGCGCTGCCCGGCGGCCGGCTCGACGACGGAGAGCAGCCGGTCGAGGCGGCGCTACGGGAGCTGGCCGAGGAGACCGCGGTCACCGGGGTCGAGGTGGCGGGGCTGCTCGACGACTTCGTCACCGACTCGGGGTTCGTCATCACGCCGGTGGTGGCCTTCGGCGGCAGGCAGCAGCCGGTGCCCGACCCGCGAGAGGTGGCCTCCGTGCACGACGTGCCGCTGGAGTGGTTCCTGGCGCCGGGGGTGCCGCGCTGGCGGGGCGAGCTGCTGCAGATGCCGCTGGGGCCGTCGATCGTCATCCACGCGCCGACCGGGGCGATTTTGTGGCAGTTCGCCGAGGTCGCGTTGCGTGGCCGTGAGCTGCGGGTCTTCGACGTGGTCCAGCCGCACTGGACCAGAACGTGACCGATTCTTTGGGGCAGGTGGAATACGCCCTGCCGGATGTCCGTTAGAGTCGAATGGCCGATGTGGTCTGTGTCCCCCGGGCCGCAAATTACCGCCTTCACGGAATACCGTTCGGCTGGAGCCGTGTTGTGCATCTCGCCGAGGAGGCGACCGCCACATCGGCCTTAACGTGTTTTTTTGCAGGCGCTCCGGTCCCAGCCGGGGCGCCTGCTTTATGGTGGGGTGGCCGACCGACGATCATCAGGAGCGCATGTTGCTGTACCAAGTGGTCAAGTTCGCCGCCACGCCGCTCGCGCATGTGATGTGCCGCCCGCACATCTCCGGCGCGACGCACGTGCCTCGGACGGGGCCGGCGATCCTGGCCGCCAACCACCTGTCGGTGCTCGACTCGTTCCTGCTTCCCGCGCTGTTGCCACGGCACGTCACGTTCGCCGCCAAGAACGAGTACTTCTCCGGCAACCCGGTCTCCAGCTGGTTCATGCGGCTCGGCGGCAGCCTGCCCACCGACCGCGACAGCGCGCACGCCGCGCAGGCGCTGCTGGACGCCGCGGCCGACCTGCTGGAGCGGGGCGAGCTGTTCGGCATCCATCCCGAGGGCACCCGCTCCCCCGACGGCCGCCTCTACCGCGGCAAGATCGGCGTGGCCTGGCTGGCGCTCAAGACCGGCGCGCCGGTGCTGCCGGTCGCGCTCTCCGGCACCGAGAAGGTGCTGCCCGTGGGCGCCAAGGTGCCGCGCCCGGCCAGCATCGGCATCCGGATCGGCGCGCCGCTGACGTTCAAGGGCGACCATGCCAACGCTCGCGACCGCCGGCGCGTCACCGACGAGATCATGTCGGCGATCCAGAAGGAGTCCGGGCAGGAGTACGTGCCCACTTACGCCGCCAGTTTCAAAGCCGCCAGCGGTATGTCCTGATTCATCCCCACTAAGCTCGGGGACCCATCCGAGGAAACGCTGCCGACGACCAGGGGGCTGACCAGTGGCGCGTGGCCGCACCATCGCAATCGTGTCCGGCGTCTCCCTGCTGGCGGCGGGCGCCGCCGGCGGGGGCGCCTACTACCTGCTGCACACCCGGGGCACTCCCGCCGAGACCGCGCAGCGGTTCGTCGCCGCCTGGCAGGCGGGTGACAAGACGGCCATGACCGCCGAGCTCGCCACCCCCCAGCCGCTGACCGCCTACGACCAGATGAGCACCGGCCTGGGCGTCGAGTCGACCACCGTCGAGCTCGGCCAGGTCAGCCCGGGCGACGACCGGGCCACCGTCCCCTACACCGCCACCGTCAAGCTGAAGAACGTCGGGGAGTGGACCTACCAGGGCCGGCTCGACCTGACCGTGGCCGACCGTGCCTGGAAGGTCGCCTGGACTCCCGCGACCCTGCACCCGTCGCTGACCTCGGGCGCGTCGTTCGCCCTGAAGACACGCTGGCCGGACCGGGCCGAGATCACCGACGCCGGCGGCGAGCGCATCGACACCGGCGCCGTCGGCGGGTCCGTCCAGCAGCTCGTCGGCTACCTCGACAAGGCGACCAAGAAGGACGTGGGCAAGCTCGGCGCCGCCTACAAGACCGGCCAGGCGGTCGGGCGCGGCGGGCTGCAGGAGACGTTCGAGAAGCGGCTGGCGGGCACCCCGACCACCGAGATCCAGGTCGGCGGCAAGAAACTCGCGACCATCGACGGCACCGACGGCGAACCCGTGCGCACCACCCTCGACGCCGCCACCCAGGCCGCCGCGGTCGCCGCCGTCAAGGACGTCGACAAGCCCACCTCCCTGGTCGCCATCAGGCCGAGCACCGGCGAGATCCTGTCCGTCGTCAACAACCAGGGCGGCTTCAACCGGGCGCTGGACGGCCGCTACCCGCCCGGGTCGACCTTCAAGGCCGTCACCGCCGTCGGGCTGCTGGCCGCCGGGCTGTCGCCCAAGGACACGGTCACCTGCCCGCAGTACGCGACCGTGGGCGGCCTGAAGATCCGCAACTCCGAGAAGGAGCACTTCGGGTCGCTGTCGTTCCTCGACTCCTTCGCCCACTCGTGCAACACCACGTTCGCCCCGCTGGCCAAGCAGCACCTCGGCGCCGCCAAGCTGCTGGAGACGGCTGAGCAGGTCGGCTTCAACCAGCCACTGAACATCGGCGTGCCCGCCACCAAGGCGAGCTTCCCCCGCGCCCAGTCCGACGCCGAGCTGGCCGCCGAGGCGTTCGGGCAGGCCCGGATCACCGCCAGCCCGCTGTCGATGGCGTCGGTCGCCGCGGCCATCGCCGACGGCACCTGGCGGCCGCCCACCCTGGTGCCCGACCTGAAGCAGAAGGCCACCCAGCAGCCGCTGCCCGACGGCGTCAAGTCCCAGTTGCACGCCATGATGGCCGCCGTCGTGACCAAGGGCACCGCCAAGTCCGCCGGCCTGCCGGCCGGCACCCGCGGCAAGACGGGCACCGCCGAGTACGGCACGGGCGAGAAGCTCGACTCGCACGCCTGGTTCATGGGCTTCAAGGGGGACGTCGCGTTCGCGGTCGTGGTGGAAGGCGGCGGCGGGGGCGGCAAGGTGGCCGCCCCCATCGCGGCCGCCTTCCTCCGCGGCCTCTGACCCTTCATCGCATGCCCGCGGTCTCCGCCCCTCCCCGCGGCCTCGGGCATCCAGGCTCGGGCACGCGGCGCCAGGGTCAGGACAGGAAGCGCCTCACCTCGTCGGCCGCCACAGCGGGCCGGCCGCCCATGGCGGCGTTACAGGTGACCTGATGGTCCGCGCCGGGCAGCTCGACCCGGCGAGCGGAGGGCAGGACGGGCTCCAGGGCGGCCAGCGCGCCCTTGAGGTGGGCGGGACTCCGTGAGCCGCCCAGCAGCAGCACCTCGGCGCGCACCGCCCGATACGCGTCCAGTGCCCCGGCCGTCTCGGCCACCAGCAGCGCGTCCTGGTGCAGCGTGGGCGCCAGCGCCCGGAACGTCGGCTCCTCCCCCTCCGGGCGATGATGGCGCCCGAGCTGATCCCGATCACGTCACGGGCGCCGGTCGCGGTGAGCAGGGCGTCGAGGTCCTCGACCTCCTTGCGGACGCCGTAGTCGTCACCGCCGGGGGCACTGCTGCCCCGGCCGCGCCGGTCGGGCACGTAGCAGGTGTGCTCCTTGGACAGTTCCCGGGCGAACTCGATGTTGCTGTACCCGGACTGCATGGCGCCGTGCAGCAGCACGAGACCCGGCCCCTCGCCCAGACGGCGGTAGGCGATGGTGGTGCCGTCTTCGGACGTCACGGTCGCGGTGGTGGTCCGCAGATCTGTCATGGTCGTTCTCCTGTGGGCGGATCGGCCCGCGGCGGAGAACCCCGGCTATCCTTGCGAGTGCCATCTCGTGGCCGGAGCCCGTTCCCGCGGGTGTCGGTTCGAGGTCGAGGCCCCTGGCGACGGTGTTCCCGCACCTGCGCCGGGGGCCTTTTCAGTGGGTTTCCCTTGTCAGGGACTTCGCTTTCAGAGGGTGTCGGTGCCCCTCTCGGCGATGGCCGCCACGTCCGGGGGGACGTGGCCCGTCTCGTGGAAGTCGCGCCACTGCTCCAGTCCGGGGAAGGCACCGGTGACCAGCTCGTCGAACAGCGACCTGGTCCAGGCGGTCTCGGCCTCCCCGGCGGCCAGGGCGTACTCCGACTCGACGAGGAACAGGCGCGGAACCTCGGCGCGCTCGCGCTCCAGTGCCTCACGCTGACCGGCGAGCCGGCGCTCCAGGCTTTCGAGCCGTTCGCGGAGCAGGGCTATCACCTCGTCCGGCGGCAGGCCGGCCATCACCGACAGCCCCAAATAACCGGCCACAAGGCGGATGGAAAATCAGCCGCGAGGACGAAGAGCGGCAGGCCGTCAGAGGGTGGCGGCCAGGGTGGCCGCCTCGTGCTGGAGAACCATGATCAGGAGCGTGGCGACCAAGGTCGCGATGAGCAGCCAGCTGATCAGGATGATGATCGTGGAGCGGCGCGGCCCTCGCCTGCCGCCGCCGTCGGCGCCGTCCTTCGCCTCGCTGCGGCGCACTCGCTCGTTGAACGACTCCAGCCGGGCGACGAGCCGGGGGTCGTCATCGACCAGATGCCGCTCGATCTGCGCGAGCATCCGCTCCTCATCCTGCGACCAGGCCATAGGCGCACCTCCGGAACGCAAGCTCTGTCAGGGTTTCCTGCCCAACCCTGAAGATCATTAGCCCCGGCCTGGGCAGGTAATTGCCGTCACTTTGCGTTTGCGATCACTGTCGAATCTTTGTTCTAATCATGGGATGCGCTGGGACAACCTGCGCCTGACCGCCACGGACGGTCAGGACGATCCGGCCGTGCCGCTGTTCGCCGGTGGCGCGGTCACCCGTACCTTCGACACCCCCGAGTTCAGGGGCAGCACCTTCTACGAGATCCGGGCTCGCTCGATCATCAACCGGGTTCCGGCGGCCAGCCGGGTCCCGTTCACCCACACGATCAATCCCTACCGGGGCTGCGGGCACCGGTGCGTCTACTGTTTTGCCCGCAAAACGCATGAATACCTCGACCTCGACGCCGGAGCCGACTTCGACTCCAAGATCGTCGTCAAGGTCAACGCGGCCGAGCTGGCCCGCAAGGAGCTGACCGCGCCGAGCTGGCACGGCGGGCACGTGGCGATGGGCACCAACGTCGACTGCTACCAGCGCGCCGAGGGCCGCTACCAGCTGATGCGCGGCATCCTGGCCGCGCTGCGCGACGCCGCCAACCCGTTCTCCGTCCTCACCAAGGGCACGCTCATCCTGCGCGACCTCGACCTGCTCACCGAGGCGGCCGACGTCACCGAGGTCGGCGCCAACGTGTCGGCCGGTTTCCTCGACCCCGACGTCTGGCGCGCGGTCGAGCCCGGCACTCCCGCCCCGCACCGGCGGCTGGAGGTGTGCGCCACGCTCAACGACCACGGCATCGGCTGCGGCGTGCTGATGGCGCCGATCCTGCCCTACCTCACCGACTCCCCCGCCCAGTTGGAGCGCACGGTCAGGGAGATCGCCGCGTCCGGCGCCACCCATATCGCGCCGATCGTGCTGCACCTGCGTCCGGGGGCGCGCGAGTGGTGGCTGACGTGGCTCTCACGCGAGCACCCGCGACTGGTGCCGCGCTATCTCGAGCTGTACGGCAGAGGCGCCTACGCCCCCAAGGCCTATCAGCAGCGCGTCACCGGCCAGGTCAAGGAGCTGGCCGCGCGCCACGGGGTCGGCCGGGCGACCCCGGCCCGGGCCCGCCGGCCGCCGTCCCGGCCCACCGGTCAGCCACGGCCTCAGCCGCAACAGCTGACCCTGCTGTGACATTCCGGAGTGGTTATTGATGCTATGTCGGGTTTCAGTGCCAAACGGGTATTAAGCGACTTAGTGTGCCAATCGGCACCAGAATCCACAGGGGGAAACCATGGCAGAGATCAAGAAGAAACCGTCCGCCAAGTCCGGCAAGGCCAAGAAGCAGGCGATGAAGGCGGATCGCCAGGCCAAAGAGATCAAGAAGGAAACCAGGAAGCCCGACGAGGCGTGACCCGGTGACATGACCGGACGGCCGGGCCGGCGTCCCGGCCGTCTGGTTCACCCTGTTCGTCCCACGCTCTCCTCGCCCTGGGACCCCGCATCTGTCGCGCATGCAACCTTAAGACCCTTTGTGGCGTCTAATGATCATAGGTGGGGATAGTGCCACGGGGACTGATGGCGCACTCCACCGCAGCCAATACGAAGCGCCGGTGGCGAGCACGTCTCGCCACCGGCCACGTGTGTTGTGACGCTCTCACGAGAAGGAGGGACCCCACAGGTGCGCGCACTGGCACGCAAGGGCAAGTCAGCGATGGTCCGGCTGTACAGGGGATACAACCGGCGCAAGAAGCGCGACGCGCCGCCTGCGTCGACCGACCGGGTCCGCATCCTCCTCCTGCACGCCAACGGCATGGGCGGCACGATCAGGACCGTGTTCAACGTCGCCGGCTACCTGGCGCGCGAACACGACGTCGAGATCGTCAGCGTTTTGAAGGAGGCCGAGGAGCCGTTCTTCCCCGTCGATCCGCGGGTCAAGTTCCGCTATCTGGACGACCGGGTCAGTCCGGGTCTCGACCCGATGCGCGCGATGCTGTCCAAGCTGCCCAGCAAGCTGATCCCCCCGGATGAGTCGGCGTACCACCGCTTCTCCCTGTGGACCGACCTCAAGCTGGCCCGCTACATTCGCTCGCTCGACACCGGCGTGCTCATGGCCACCCGGCCCGGGCTCAACCTCGCCATGGCCCAGTTAGCCCTGCCCGGCGTCATCACCATCGGCCAGGAGCACGTCGCCCTGCGCACCCAGCCCGACTCCATGCAGGCGCTCATCAAGTGGCGCTACCGCCGCCTCGACGCGCTCGTCACCCTCACCAAGGCCGACCTGCGCGACTACCGCGCCACCCTGACCAAGAAGCCCAGGAAGCTGACCCGCATCCCCAACGCCGTGCCGCCCCTGACCGGTGACGTGGCCAAGCTCGACGCCAAGGTCGTCATCGCCGTCGGCCGGCTGACCCGGCTCAAGGGCTTCCACCGGCTCATCACCGCCTGGGAAGAGGTCGCCCGGAGCCATCCCGACTGGAAACTGCGCATCTTCGGCGCCGGGCCCCAGGAGGACAACCTGCGCGCCCAGATCACCGAAGCCGGCCTCGACGGCAAGGTCGAGATGCCGGGAGCCACCTCCGACATCGGCGCCGAGTTGGAGAAGGCCTCCGTCTTCGTGCTCAGCTCCCGCCACGAGGGCTTCCCCATGACCATCCTCGAAGCCATGGCCAAGGGGCTCGCGATCGTCAGCTTCAACAGCCCTCACGGCCCCAAGGAAATGATCACCCACGAGGCCGATGGGCTGCTGGTCAAGCCGCGCACCAACGCCAACCTCGCGGCCGCCATCCTGCGGGTCATCGAGGACGAGCCGCTGCGACGCAGACTCGCCGCCGGCGGCTTGGAGACCGCACGCGGCTACGACGCCGACGTCATCGGCGCCCAGTGGGAGGAACTGCTGCGCGAGCTGCTCGCCCGCCGTGACGGCACCTGGGTCAAACCCCCGGCCCCCTCAGCTCCACAGGCTCAGCTCTGACCTTCTCACCTCGGTCGACCTCTCCATCGTGAACCTCCCCCTCGTCAACCTCTTCTTATGAACGAGGGGGATCCCATGTGAGGTTTTCGAGCCCTTGAGGCAGAGGAAGGCTTCGCCAGACGAAACGGTCACATCCTCCTCCCCTCACCGCCCACAAGGCCTTACCGTGTCAAAGCAGACCATGCCGGGGAAATCTCTCTAGAGAACCTCCCCCACCCCCCGGAGGCGTGCTTGAGCACCAAGGACGCGGTCGCCATCCTGGCGGGAGCCGCACTCGTCGCAGCGATTCTCGGCTCCGGAAAATCCACCGCCGCCACCGCGGCCAGCCCGCTCGGCAACGCCAGCGGCACCCTGCCCGGCCTGGCGCCCATCACCACCGCCGCCGACAAGGCCACCGCCCGCCGGCTCATCCAGCGGTTACGCGTCAAGGGCCGCGGTCCCGCCACCGGCTACACCCGCACCCGCTACGGCGCCAACTGGGCCGACGACGCCACCGGAGTCCCCTACGCCCGCAACGGCTGCCGCACCCGCGACGACCTGCTCGCCCGCGACGGACAGGACATCAGATACCGCGACGGCTCCCGCTGCGTGGTCGTCGCGATGCGCCTGGCCGACCCCTACACCGGCCGGACCATCCACTGGCACAAGGAGCGTGCCGACGAGGTCCAGGTCGACCACGTCGTGCCGCTCGGCTACGGCTGGCGCATGGGCGCGCCCCGCTGGCCGATGTCCAAACGCCTCGACTTCGCCAACGACCCGCTCAACCTGCTGCCGGTCGACGGCGCGGCCAACGAGCAGAAGGACGCCTCCGGCCCGGCCGGCTGGCTCCCGCCGCAACGCCGCGTCCGCTGCGCCTACGTCACCCGCTTCGCCCAGGTGGCGCTCAAGTACGGCCTGCCCGTGACCAGGGCCGACAAGACCGCCATGCTCGCCCAGTGCCGCTAACGCGGATCCAGCCAGTCGAACCCTCGCTTGAACGTCTGCTCCGCCAGCACCCGCTGCCCCGCCGCGTTCGGATGGAAGTAGTCCCACCGGCTGATCTGGTCCAGCGTGTAGCGGTAGGAGAACACCGCGCCCCCGTCCGTACGGCAGGACTCTCCCAGGGACGCGCAGGCCTCGGCCGCCTCCCGGTTGTAGGCCATCACCCGCGCCCGCACCCGCGCCCGCCGCTCCACGTCCGCCCGCTTGACCGACGTCGGCTCGGCCAGCATGGCCGGGCAGATCCGCCCCAGCGCCCAGAACGTGCGCGCGATCGCGTTGTCCTTGCCCACCTGCCACAGCCGCCGCAGGTCGGGGACGCTCGACACGAACACCCGCACCCCCGGCACCCCTTCGTGCAACGCCGTCAACGCCTGGTCCAGCCGCTGCCGGTAGACGGCCACCGGCGTCATCTCCCGCTCGGTGCGCACGCACGCGTCCTGGGCGCCGATCAGCACCGTCACGTAGCCGGGCTTGAGGTCGATGGCCCGCCGCACCTGCCCCATCAGGTCGGCACTCGTCGCACCCGGCGCCGCCAGGTTGCTGTTGTGCCCCTTGATGTCGCGGTCCATCCGCAGCAACCGCAGGTAGTGGCTGGATACCTCGAGGTTGTCCCCGGCCGACCACGAACGCGAGGTGCACGACACGTACCAGCCGCACGCGTTGAAGCCCGACGAGATGGAATCGCCCAGGGCCACCATCGTCGCCGGCACCGGAGGGGCCGACGTGGCCTGCGCCGCTCCGGAACCGAGAACCACCACCACAGCGCCGAGCAACGGCGACAGACGACCGATCATGGGCTCAAGGTAGGGAGCCGGCCAACGGCCCACCATGACCTCACGGCAAGGACTGCCATCTCAGGACCGACTTCATATCGCGGCTTGACAGTGCCGCCCTGGCCGCGTGCGCCCGAAACCCTGCCGGATGCGCACCTTTCCCTGTCGAACGACCGTAACCCGTCATTAGCCGGGGTCCCAGTCGAACGTGTTCAGTTCACGCATAGAGTGTCTCGGGTGAGTGTCGCGCTCGGAACCACCCGCCCACTACCGGTTCGCACCACCCCCGTTGGCGACCCGGGTGACCTGCTGGCGTCCCTGCCCAGGTCCGCGCCCTACGCGTGGATCAGGCACGGCGAGGGGCTCGTGGGCTGGGGAGAGGCCGCTCGCGTCGCGGTGCCTCCCGGCCCCCACCGGTTCGCGTGGGCCCGCGAATGGCTCGCGGACATCCTGGGCGAGGCCCACGTCGACGACGCGGTCAACACTCCCGGCTCCGGTCCCGTCGCCTTCGGCAGTTTCACCTTCGACGAGAATTCCCCCGGCTCCGTGCTCACCGTCCCGCAGGCGATCCTCGCCCGCCGCGGTGGCCGCGCCTGGCTCACCACCATCGGTGACACGCCCCTGGAGACCTTCACCCCGGTCCGCGATCCCGGCCGCGTCAGCTATGGCGACGGCAGCCTGACCGCTCCCGAGTGGGAGCACGTGGTGGCCCACGCCGCCAAGCGCATCCGCGAAGGCGAGCTGGAGAAGGTCGTCCTCGCCCGCGATCTGCTCGCCACGGCCGAGCACCCCATCGACATCCGCCTGCTGCTCACCCGGCTGGCGCACCGCTACCCCGACTGCTACACGTTCTCCGTCGCCGGCCTCGTCGGCGCCACCCCCGAGCTGCTCATCCGCCGCACCGGCCAGGAGATCGAGTCGCTCGTCCTGGCCGGCACCACCCCGCGCGGCACCAGCGCCGCCGACGATCTCGCCCGGGGCGCCGCCCTGTTCGCCTCCGAGAAGGACCGCCACGAGCACGAGTGCGCCATCGCCTCCGTGCGCCAGACCCTGGCGCCGCTCTGCTCCTCCCTGCACACCCCCGACGAGCCCGAACTGCTGGTCCTGCCCAACGTCCAGCACCTGGCCAGCCACGTCGTCGGCCGCCTGGCCGACGGAGCCTCCGTCCTCGACGTCGTCGCCGCCATGCATCCCACCGCCGCCGTCGGCGGCACCCCCACCCCCACCGCCATCGACGTCATCCGCGAGCTCGAGGGCATGGACCGCGCCGGTTACGCCGGGCCCGTCGGCTGGATCGACGCCCACGGCGACGGCGAGTGGGGCATCGCGCTGCGTTCCGGGCTGATCAGCGGCCGGCGCGCCCGGCTGTTCGCCGGCGGCGGCATCATGGGCAACTCCGACCCGGCGTCCGAGCTGGCCGAGGCCCAGGCGAAGTTCCGGGTCATGCAGTACGCGCTCGAAGGCTGATCCCGCTAAGGCTGATCCCGCTAAGGCTGCCCCCGCCGGTCACACGGGCTCGGGCACATGAATGTCGGCGGCGACCACGACCGTGGCCCGGCCTGAGGTCAGGGTCGCCACCCAGTCCGCGAAGGCGTCGAGCTCGTCGTCGGCCACCGCGACCGAGAAGTCCACGGCCTGGCCGTAGCCGACCTCGTGGACGGGGTGGCGGGAGGCGCGCAGGTCGTTCTCCACCCGGCCGGCCTGGTCGTGGTCCACCGAGACGCGCACCAGCTTGGCCGGGACCATCCGCACCGGGTCGGCCCGGTCCAGGGTCTCGGTCACCGCCGAGCCGTAGGCCCGCACCAGGCCGCCCGCCCCGAGCAGGATGCCGCCGAAGTAGCGGGTGACCACGGCCACCACGTCATCGAACCCCCTGCCTGCCAGGGCCTGAACCATCGGCGTGCCGGCGGTGCCGCCCGGCTCGCCGTCGTCGTCGCCCTTCCGCAGGCGCTGCCCGATCAGGTAGGCCGTGCAGTTGTGGGTGGCGCCCGGGTGCAGGCGGCGCCGCTCGGCGATGAAGGCCGCCGCCTCCTCGACGGTCCGGGCGGGCGCCACCGCGCAGATGAAGCGCGACCGCCGCGCCTCCGTCTCGTGCTCGATGCCGGTGGTGAGGGTGAGGAACGAGGCGGCCATGTCTCACAAGCTACCGCCTTTACATCGTAGATCAACGGTCGGGCCGCTTTCGCGATCGCCCGCGCCCGCTCGGAGCCTCAAGCTCCGCTCATCGCCGGTTCGGAACCAGGTTGGTACGCATGAACCGTATGCTGTACGGTACAGCGTACCGAACCGAGCTGGAGGCATACCCTTGACCGCGAACGACATCCGGCCCTTCCGCTTCGAAGCGTCCCCGAGCGACCTCGACGACCTGCGCGACCGGCTCGACCGGGTGCGCTGGCCGGACGAGGTGCCCGGCCTCGGCTGGCGCCACGGCGTCCCGCTCGCCCATCTCAAGGAGCTGGTCCACCACTGGCGCACCGGCTACGACTGGCACCGCGCCCAGGCCGAGCTCGACCGGCACGACCAGTTCGTCACCGAGATCGACGGCCAGAACATCCACTTCCTGCACGTCCGCTCCGCCCGCCGGGACGCGTTGCCGCTGCTCATCACGCACGGCTGGCCCAGCTCCCCCGTCGAGTACCTCGACGTGATCGGCCCGCTCAGCGAGGACTTCCATCTGGTCATCCCGTCGCTGCCCGGCTACGGCCTGTCCGGCCCCACCCGCGAGCTCGGCTGGGGCTCGACCCGCGTCGCCAGGGCCTGGCTGGAGCTGATGACCAGGCTCGGCTACGACCGCTTCGGCACCCAGGGCGGCGACTGGGGCACCTGGATCTCCCGCGAGGTCGGGGTGCTCGCCCCCGAACGCGTCGTCGGCATGCACGGCAACGGCATCATCTGCTTTCCCATCGGCGCCCCCGGCGAACTCGACGACCTCTCGGAGGTCGAACAGGACCGGATGGCCTTCCGCGAGCGTTACCTGACCGAGCAGTACGGCTACAAGCTCATCCAGTCGGCCCGGCCGCAGACCTTCGCCTACGGAATGGCCGACTCCCCCGTCGCGCTGCTCGCCTGGTTCGCCGGGGTCTTCCACGAGTGGAGCGACGACGCCGTGGACACCGACCGGCTGCTCACCACCGTCATGCTCTACTGGCTCACCAACACCGCCGGCTCGGCCGCCCGCTCCTTCGTCGAGACCCCCGACACCGACCAGGACACCAGCGTCGAGTGGGAGCTCGAACCGGCCACCGTGCCCACGTCCATCTCGGTGTTCCCCAAGGACATCCTGCGGCCGATCCGCCGCTTCGCCGAGCGCGACAACAACATCGTCGGCTGGGTGGAGCACGAGCGCGGCGGCACGTTCGCCGCCCTGGAACAGCCCGGCACCTTCGTCACCGACATCCGCGCGTTCTTCACCTCCTTGACGTCACTTCCGTCAGCTTCTCAGCCCTGAAGGGCTGAGCTTGCAGGTCCTCGCCGTCGGTGGTTTCGACGGTCCGGTCCGCGTCAGGCAGCGTGACTCACCGCCCAGCTGATGACACCGCGTGCGGGCCGCCTTGTAAGCGTCTTTACTATGTAGATTCAGCACAGCAGCCAATTTCGGTCCTCCCTTACCGTGGAGATTCACGGCATACCTTCACAAAAGAACCGCTCTGAGGCTTACTCTGGAAGTCATGTCGGTGACGCCCCTGCGAGGAGGGGCCGCGCGTGAGGCGGAGTTGCTCGGCGCGGTGCTCGACGTGCTGCGCGAAAGCGGCTACGACCGGTTGACCGTCGACGCCGTCGCGGCACGCGCCAAGGCCGGCCGCCAGACCGTCTACCGCCGCTGGCCGACCAAGGCCGACCTGGTGGTGGCCGCGTTCGTCAACGCCGTGTCGGCGCCGCCGAGCGTGCCCGACACCGGGGAGCTGCGCGGCGACCTGCTGGTCCTGATGGAGTCGCTGCTCGACGAGGTCGTACGCCTCGGCGACGTCATCGCCGGCCTGCTCGGCGAGATCCGGCACAATCCCGAGCTGGCGGTCGCGATGGAGCAGCACTACGTCGCGACCCGCCGCCGCGCCGTCCTGGCCGTCTTCGAACGGGCGTGGGAGCGGGGTGAGCTGTCCGGCAGCGCCGACACCGACCTGCTCTGGGAGGTGGGCCCGGCCACGCTGTTCTTCCGGGCGGTGGCCAGCGGCGAGACCGTCGACTCCGAGCTGACCCGGCGGATCGTCGACCACATCGTGCTGCCGCTCGCCACCGCCGGCCGGCAGACCGGCTAGAGCTCGCGTCCCAGCTCGTGCGCGAGCTCGTCCAGCTCCGCGCCCCCGGCCATCAGCGTGGTGAGCTCCTCCCTGGTGATGTCGGCCTTGCCGTACTCGCCGAGGCTCGTCCCCCGGTTGAGCAGCAGGAACCGGTCGCCCACCGGGTAGGCGTGATGCGGGTTGTGGGTGATGAACACGACCCCGAGGCCGCGGTCGCGGGCCCTGGCGATGTAGCGCAGCACCACGCCCGCCTGCTTGACGCCCAGCGCCGAGGTGGGCTCGTCGAGGATCAGCACACGGGCGCCGAAATGGACGGCTCGCGCGATCGCCACCGACTGCCGTTCGCCGCCTGACAGCGTGCCGACCGGCTGGTCGACGTCGCGGATGTCGATGCCCATCGCCCGCAGCTCCTCGCGGGCCACCTTCTTGGCCTTGGCCACGTCGAAGGACAGGCCCTTGCGCGGCTCGGAACCGAGGAAGAAGTTACGCCACACCGACATCAGCGGGATCATCGCCAGGTCCTGGTAGACCGTGGCGATCCCGCGGTCCAGCGCCTCGCGGGGGCTGGCGAACCTCACCTCGGCGCCGTCGACCAGGAACGTGCCGGCGTCGTGCTGGTGCACTCCGGACAGGATCTTGATGAGGGTCGACTTGCCCGCGCCGTTGTCGCCGAGCACGCAGGTGACCTGGCCCTGCTCGACGCCCATCGACACCTCACGCAACGCCAGCACCGAACCGAACGTCTTGCCGATGCCCCGCGTTTCGATGATCAATGCTTCACCTCCTCCGCGTAGCGCCGCACCAGCCGGTTGGCGAGCGTGGCCAGCAGCAGCATGGCGCCCAGGAAGAACTTGAACCAGTCGGCGTCCCAGCCGAGGAACACGATGCCCTTGTCTGCCATGCCGAAGATGACCGCGCCGATCGCGGCCCCGATGGCGGAGCCGTACCCGCCAGTGAGCAGGCAGCCGCCGATGACGGCGGCGATGATGTAGATGAACTCCTGCCCGATGCCGATGTTGGCCTGCACGGACGTGTAGCGCAGCGCCAGGATCGAGCCGACCAGCCAGGCCGCGAACGCGGTCGTCATGAACAGCGCGATCTTCGTGCGGGCGGCGGGCACGCCGACCGCGCGGGCCGCCTGCTCGTTGCCGCCGACGGCGAAGATCCAGTTGCCGGCCCGCGAGCGCATCAGCACCCAGGTGGCCACGGCGGTGACCAGCAGCCACCACAGGATCGCCACCCGGAACGAGGTGCCCCCGATCTGCACGCTGCCCGCGAAGATCGTGCGGGCGCCCTCGTAGCCCGCGGCCTGACGCAGGCCGCTGACCTGCACCGTGCCGGTCAGCGCCTTGGTGACGCCGAGGTTGAGGCCCTGCAGCATGAGGAACGTGCCGAGCGTGACGATGAAGCTCGGCAGCTTGGTCCTGGTCACGATCAGGCCGTTGAGGAATCCGACGGCCAGCGCCACGACGAGCCCGACGAGCATCGCGGTCCACACGTCGAAGCCGTAGCGGGTGGCCAGCGTGACCAGGATGAGCCCGGTGGTGCCGGTGAGCACGCCGGCCGACAGGTCGAACTCCCCGCCGATCATCAGCAGCGCGATGGCGACCGCCATGATGCCGAGCGTGGCGGCCGGGTCGAGCCAGTTGGCGACGCCGTCGAGCGAGCGGAAGACCGCCGACTGGCTCGCGAAGAACGTGAAGACCACGACCATCCCGACGACCGCGCCCAGTTCGGGACGGATGAGCAGCCGGCGCAGCAGGCCGACTCCGGCCACCCGTTCGTCGGCCCGCTCGGCGACGCCGGTCACGCCGCCTCTCCGGCGCCGCTCATCGGGTGCCCGCCTCGGCCAGCTTGGCCACCTGGTCGGCGGTCTCTTTGGTGACGAAGCCGGGCCCGGTGTTGACCGGCAGGCCGCCGCCGACGGTGTTGAGGTTGGTCCTGTACAGGTTCAGGAACGTGATGGGCAGCCAGCCCTGCAGGTACTGCTGCTGGTCCACGGCGAACAGGATGTCGCCGTCCTTGATCGCGGTCACCACGTCGGCCGACAGGTCGAAGGTGGCGAGCTTGGCCTGCGACCCCGAGTCCTTGATGGCGTCCCTGGCGGCCACGGCGATCGCCGGGTTGAGCGCGAGCACGCCGTTGACCTGCTTGTCCGTCTGCAGCTTGGCGGTGACCTTGGAGGTCACGTCCGCCAGGTTGCTGACGTCGACCTGGAGCCGCTCGACCGTGCCGCCGAGGCCCTCCTCGGCGCCCTTGCACCGCTGGTCGAGGCCGATGTTGCCGGCCTCGTGGATCACGCACAGCAGCTTGGTGACGCCTCCGGCCTTGAGCTGCTCGCCCGCGCCCCGCCCGGCCACGTCCTCGGACTGGCCCACGTGGGTGATCGCGCCGAGCTCCTTGGAGGAGTCGGCACCGGAGTTGATCGTCACCACGGGGATCTTCGCGGCGACGGCCTTGCCGATGGCCTCCTTCAGGGCGTCGGGGTTGGCCAGGGAGACCACGATGCCGCCCACCTTCTCCGACACTGCCTGGTCGATGAGCTGCGACTGCTTGCCCGGGTCGCCGTCGCCCTGGTAGGTGACCGTGGCGCCGTACTGCTTGCCCGCGGCCTCCGCGCCGTTCTTGACCACGTCCCAGAAGGCGTCGCCAGGCGCGCCGTGGGTGATGACGGCAAAGGTGGCCGCGCCTGCCGAGGCCGGACCGGCGGCCGGCGCGCTCTCGGTTCCCGGCTCTCCTGAGGAGGAGGAGCAGCCGCCCAGGGTCAGGGCGCCCAGCAGGGCCAGCACGATCGGGGTTCGTCTCATCGGGATACCTCCAAGGCCGACGGGCTCGCCCCAGGTTTACCCCACATGAGTATTATTTGTATAGACATACGGACCAATGCCGGAGATCTCGATCGGGTTGCGCGTCAGGACATGGCTACGTCCAGGTGTCGCGCCACAGAACTCCGGCAGGGCCGCCGAGCTCGCCGAGGAGCCGCAGGCCCGCTGGGTTCCGTGACCCGGCTATCCGGCGCCGAGCTGATCGGCAAGGGCCACGGTGCGCCGGGCCCTGGCGACGATCGGCGCGTCCACGAAGCGCCCGTCGGGCAGGGCGACGACTCCCCTGCCGGCCTTCTCGGCCTCCTCGGCGGCCTCGACGATCTCGGCGGCCCGGGCCGCCTCCTCCGCCGTGGGGGTGAACGCCCGCCTGATCGCCGGAAGCTGACGGGGGTGGATCGCGGTCCGGCCGAACATACCGAGCCCCCGGCCCGCCTGGCACGAGGCGATCAGCCCCTCCTCGTCCCTCAGGTCCGGGTAGACCGACATGGGCACCGGCGGCAGGCCCGCGGCGGCCGCGGCGAGCACGACGTCCAGCCTGATCTGGTTCATCGCCGACTCGGCGCTGATCGACAGCTCGGCCACCAGGTCCTGCTCGCCCAGCGCGACGCCGGCGACGCTCGGATGCGCGGCGATCTCGGCCACGGCGACGACGCCCGCGGCCGACTCCAGCAACGCGTGCACCGGGACCCGCAGCCCTTCCAGCACGCCGAGGCCCGCGGCGGACTCGACCTTCGGCAGGCGGACCGCGTCGAGACCGGGCAGCCCGCCGAGTTCGGCCACGTCCGCCAGACCCCGCGGTGTGGCCAGATCGTTGACCCGCACGTGCACCGCCACCCCCTCCCGGTCCGTACGCTCGCGCAGGAAGGCGGCCGCGTTGGCCCGGGCCTCGTCCTTGCGGGCGGGCACCACCGCGTCCTCCAGGTCGATGATCACCACGTCCGCGCCGGAGCCGGCGGCCTTGGCGAACCGCTCGGGCCGATCGCCGGGAACGTAGAGCCAGGTGACGGGCACCCGGGTGACGGTCGCCGTCATGCCACGACTCCCTTCTCGCGCAGCGCGGCGATCTCCGCCGGGCCGTAGGACAGCTCAGCGAGCACCTCGTCGGTGTCGCGGCCGAGGGCGCGGCCGGGCCAGCGCACCTCCCCGGGCGTGTCCGACAGGCGGAACAGCACGTTCTGCATGGTGACCTCACCGAGTTCCTCGTCGGGCACCTCGACGAAGGTGCCCAGAGCGGCGTACTGCGGGTCCTGGGCGATGTCGCGCACGTCGTAGATGGGGGCGACCGCGGCCTGGACCTCCTCGAAGCGGGCGATGACCTCCGCGGCGTCGCGTTCGGCGATCCAGGTGGCGACCGCCTCGTCGAGCTCGTCGACGTGCCGCACGCGGCCGGCGCCGGTGCCGAACCAGGGCTGCTCGACCAGGTCGGGGCGGCCGACGAGGGTGACCACCCGCTCGGCGATGGGCTGGGCGCTGGTGGAGATGGCCAGCCAGCGGCCGTCACGGGTGCGGTAGGTGTTGCGGGGCGCGTTGCTGCTCGACCGGTTGCCGGTGCGCTCGGGCACCACGCCGAGCGCCCGGTAGGCGGTCATCTGCGGGCCGAGCAGGCCGAGAATGGGCTCGATGATCGCCATGTCGACGACCTGGCCGCGTCCGGTCGCCTCACGGGCCCGCAGCGCCACCATGATCGCGTACGACATCGCCAGTCCGGCGATGCCGTCGGCCAGGGCGAGCGGCGGCAGCGTCGGCGGCCCGTCGGGCTGACCGGTCATGGCCGCGAACCCGCTCATGGCCTCGGCCAGCGTGCCGAACCCCGGCTGCCCGGACATCGGGCCGAACTGCCCGAACCCCGTCATCCGCGCCACGATCAGCCGGGGATTGAGCTCCAGCAGGTCCTCGGGCGCCAGATCCCACCGTTCCAGGGTGCCGGGGCGGAAGTTCTCGATCAGCACGTCGGAGCGCCCGGCCAGGCGGCGCAGGACGTCCTGCCCCTCGGCGCGCGACAGGTCGACCGCGGCGGCGCGCTTGTTACGGCTCAGCGTCTTCCACCACAGGCCCACCCCGTCGGCGGCGGCGCCGTGGCCGCGCGAGGGGTCGCCGCGCCTGGGATGCTCGATCTTGACGACGTCGGCGCCGAAGTCGCCGAGCATCATCGCGGCGGAGGGGCCGGCGAACAGCGTCGCGGCGTCGATGACGCGAAGGCCGGCGAGACTCATCATGAGTATGTAACTTATAAGAAATATGTCATAGGTCAATCCCGGACATACGGAACATTGGACGACATGCCGACCAACGAGCCCAGGCCGCCGATGAGCAAGGCCGACTACGTCTACACCGTGCTGCTCGACGAGATCCGCACGGCCCGGATCCCCGGCGGGACGGCGCTGCGGGCCGGCGCGGTCGCCCGCAGGCTCGGGGTCTCGGTGACGCCGGTCCGCGAGGCGCTGCGCCGGCTGGAGAAGGACCGCCTGATCAGCTACGAGGCCCACCACGGCGCGACCGTGATCGATCTCGGCGACGACGCGCTGGAGGAGTTCTACGGCCTGCGCGCCGTGGTCGAGGGCCTGGCCGCCCGGCTGGCCGCCGCCCGCGTCACCGCCGCCGACCTCGACTGGCTGCGCGAGCTGCACGCCTCGATGGCCGAGGACGCCCGGCAGGGCAGGTACGACCGGCTCGCCGAGCAGAGCAGGCACTTCCACCTGCGCATCGCCGACATCGGCGGCCCCGCCTTCCTCGGCCAGCACGCCAGAGCGGTGCGCAACAGCGTCCCGGTGCCCCCCACGGCCTCACTCTGGCTCGACGGCGAGCAGGCCCGGCTGCAGTTGGAGGCCCACGAGCGCATCCTCGCCGCGCTGGCGGACTCCGACGGCCCCGCCGCCGAACGCCTCATGATCGAGCACGTCCGCCGAGCCGGTGAGCACCGCAGAACCCACTGATCGCGTACACCTCCCCTGGCAGAGGCACACGTCCTCGTCACCGATCGGGGGGATCCAGCCGCTCAGGCGCGGAGGCTCGCCCGGACGTCGCTCAGGACGTCTGAGGTGAAGTCGATCCGGAAGGACGCCAGCGCCAGCCGCGCGAACGCCTGATGGTGCTCCTCGGCCAGGCGGGGATCAGCGACCAGCACCGGCTCCTGGAGCAGGTCAAGCACCAGCAGGTCGGGCCGGTCGCGCTCGGGGAAGCGCAGCAGCGTGAACGGCGGTCCGTGGTAGAGGAAGCCGGTCTCGGCGGCGGGCCGGGCCACCTGCACGGCGACGTTCGGCTGCCTGGCGGCCAGGGTGAGCGCGTCGAGCTGCTCCAGCCGGTCCTCCGTCCGGGGCAGTGGCGGGTCCTCGATCGCCCCCCGGTCGAGCACCGCCCACAGGCGCGGCCCGCCCGCCCGGCCGAGCAGCCGTTGCCTGCGCATGACGAGGCCGGCGCCGCCGGCGACCTGTTCGGGTGTGGCTCTGGGCCCCCGGGACGCGCGCACGGCGGCCTCGGCGTAGGCGCGGGTCTGCAGCAGCGCGGGGACGCCTCGGGGACGGTAGGTGTAGATGACCTCGGCGTCGTCCTCCTGCGCGAGGAACCCGGCCAGCGTCAGCGGCACCTCGGGCGCGTCGAACCAGCCCGGGTCCCGTTCGCCCCGCAACAGGGAGAGCACGTGCGCCTGCTGCGCCCGCTCGCGCACGCCGTACAGCTCCAGCAGGGCCCGCGCGGTCGACTCGCGCGCCGCGACGAGGCCGTGCTCGATGCGGTAGATCGTCGACGTGTTGAGCCCGGCTGCCCGCGCGGCCGCCTGCATGGACAGGCCGCGGGCCCGCCGCAGGGCCGCGAGCCGGGCCGCCACCGAGATCGTATGCATACGCGCGCCCACCATGGTGAATGAAAGAAAACTCCGCCTTGACCAGGAATGTCGCAAGTTATTGACCAGTGATGCACGATGTCATCTTGCGATCCAGAAAGCTTAGTGCAGACGCGGCTGGCAGTATGGAACGGTGATCAGAGGCATCCTGTTCGACCTCGACGGCACCCTGCTCGACCACCGCTCGGCCGCCGACGGCGCGATCACCGCCTGGGTGTCCGGGCGGGCTCCGGGCCATCCCCGGCTGGCTGAGGCGGCCCGGTTGTGGAGGGAGCTGGAGGAGCCCCATCTGGGGGCGTGGCAGCGCGGCGAGTGCTCGCTGGAGGAGCAGCGCCGCCGCCGCATCCACGCACTGTGCCTGGAGCTCGCGATCGCCGTGCCCGGTGACCTCGACACGGCGTTCGACGCCTTCGCCGAACACTACCAGCGCGGCTGGGTCGCCTACCCCGACGCGGCGCGGGCGGTGAAGACCCTCGACGGGTTCCGGCTGGGGGTGCTGACCAACGGCACCCAGGAGATGCAGGAGGCGAAGGTCGCGGCGATCGGCCTCGGCGGGCTGGTCGGGCCGGTGCTGACCGGCGAGCTGCTCGGCTCCTACAAGCCGGCGGCCGCCTGCTACACGAGAGCGGCCGAGGCCCTCGGCCTCGCACCCGGCGAGGTGCTGCTGGTGGGCGACGACGTGGACAAGGACGTGACGGGCCCGGCCGTGACCGGGATGCGCTCGGTCTGGCTCGACCGCCTCGGCGTCGATCCGGCCCCGGCCGGCTTCCCCCGGATCACCTCGCTCACCCAGTTGCCCGCGCTCGTCGCCTGAGCGAGCAACCCCGCACTGGTCAACCGCCGTCACCCCGTCAAGGAAGTCACGATCGGCGGTCATATTTGTCAGGACATTCTGACCTCGGTTAATCTGATCAGCATGACCGCGAACCTGGCGATCGACCTGGACCGATCCAGTCCCGTACCGCTCTACTTCCAGGTGGCCGAGCAGATCGCCGAGGCGATCCGGCGAGGCGACCTGGCGCCGGGCTCCCGGCTGGACAACGAGATCCTGCTGGCCGACAAGCTCGGCCTGTCACGGCCCACGATCCGCCAGGCCATCCAGTACCTCGTCGACAAAGGGCTGCTGGTGCGCAAGCGGGGGGTCGGCACCCAGGTGGTGCACGGCCAGGTGAAGCGCTCGGTCGAGCTGACGAGCCTCTACGACGACCTGCGCCGCGCCGGCCAGGAGCCCGCCACCCAGGTGCTCACCCTGGAGGCGCGCCCCGTCGAGGAGGAGATCGCCCCCATCCTCGGCGTCGAGCCCGGCACCGAGGTGCTCCACCTCGAACGCCTCCGCTTCGCGGCCGGCGAGCCGCTGGCTCTGCTGCACAACTGGCTGCCGCTCGGGCTCGCCCAGCTCACCGCCGCCGACCTTGAGGGCCGCGGCCTGTACGAACTGCTGCGCGGCGCGGGCGTACGGATGCGGGTCGCCAACCAGCGCATCGGCGCCCGGGCGGCCAGCCAGGCGGAGGCCAGGCTGCTGGACGAGCGGCGCGGCGCCCCTCTGCTCACCATGATCCGCACCACTTACGACGACCAGGGCCGGGCGGTCGAGCACGGCTCACATGTCTACCGGGCCTCCCACTACTCCCTGGAAGTCACCCTCATCGAGCGCTGAGATCCACATCGCGCTCCGGGTCACCTCGCCGAACCCGATGGACCGGTAGAGCCGGCGCGGCACCGGATGACCGTCGTCGCCGCGCGCGCAGACCACCGCCCGGGTGGCGCCCGCGTCCCGGGCCGCGCGCAGGGCCGCCAGGCACACCGCCCGGCCCAGCCCCCGCCGCCGGTGGGCCGGTATGGTGCCCGTCGGCTCGATCTCCGCCGCCCGCCGGGCCGGATCCAGCCACACCAGGCAGTAGGCGGCCACCTCACCGTCCGGCGCCTCCGCGATCCAGTCCAGCCCGCCGTCGTACGGCCAGGCGGCGCGCACCGCGTGATAGCTCTCCACGGTCACCCGCGACGGGTGGAAGGCCGCGCGGTGCGCCGCGACCCGGCCCGGCAGGTCACCGGCGCCGACGGGACGCAGCCGGTACCCGGGCGGCGGCTCCGGCTCCGGCAGCCCGTCCAGGTCGCGGGTGAGCTGGACGAAGAACGGCCCGTCGCCGGAGCGCAGGTAGCCGGCCCGCCGCAGCGCCGGCCACAGGTGCGTCTCGGAGTCGAGCACGGAGACCGAGCGCCGGACCCCGGGCGCCGTCTCGGCGAACCAGGCCAGCACCTCGTCCGCCAGGTGCGCGCGGGCCGGGTCGACCGCCAGGTCGAGATGGCCGGGCAGCTTGATCCAGCCCCAGGCCACGGTCGTGTCTCCGGCGCGCCACAGCCGGGTGGGCCACTCGGCCTCCCGCCCGGTGTGCTGGAACCGCCCCCACGCCAGCTCGCCGGCGTGCCACCGCGATGCCGGCGACCAGATGCGGCTGCTGAGCTCCTGCATGGCCCGCAGGTCGCCGCCGCCCGTGTAGGCGGCGGTGGTGATGACGGGCGAGGGGACGGCCATGGCCGCCAGTCTGTCCGCAAGGACGCCCGGCTCGCACCTGAATATCCCGGCCTGCCCGCCAGGTCGCCGGGGGTCAGGCCACCGCCGCGCGGACCGCCTCCAAGGCGGCGTCGCGCAGGCGGGCGTGCAGCTCGGCGTTCGCCTCGCGGTCGGTGCGGACCTCCACCACCCGTGTCCCCTCGCCCCGCAGCGCCTTGGGCAGCTCCGTGATCTCCTCCACCAGGGTGTACGGGGTGCCGGTCGAGGCGGCCACATAGCCGAGGTCCACCCCGTGCGGCGTGCCGAAGACCCGTTCGAACGGGTCGCGGACCGCCGCCTGGGGCAGCAGCGAGAAGATCCCGCCGCCGTCGTTGTTGACCACCACCAGGCACAGGTCCGGGCGCGGCTCACGGGGGCCGAGGATCAGGCCGTTCTGGTCGTGCAGGAACGACAGGTCGCCGATGAGCGCGTAGGACGGCCCGTTGTGCGCGAGCGCCGCCCCCATGGCCGTGGAGACCACGCCGTCGATGCCCGACGCGCCCCGGTTGGCCAGCAGCCGCAGCCCGCGACGCGGACGCATCGCCTGGTCCAGGTCGCGAATGGGCATCGAGGAGCCGGCGATCAGCAGGGCCCCGTTGGGCAGCGCGTCGACCAGGTCGCGGGCGAGCCGGGGCTCGCTCGTCCCCGACATGTCGAGCAGCTCGTCCACGGCCGTGCGGGCGGCGGCGTCGGCCTGCCGCCAGGCGTGCAGCCAGCTGTCGTCGCCCGAGGCCACGGGGATCTCCACGGCCTGTGCCACCTGGGTGGCCGAGCGGGTGGGGTCGGGCCAGCGGTCGAGGTCGGCGGCCACCACAATGTGCTCGCCGGCCCGCCTGAGCCACGACAGCAGCGGCCGCGACAGCCCGGGCCGGCCGAGCGTGACGACCACGTCGGGCTCGTGGGCGTCGGCGAACTCGGGGGTGCTCAGCAGGTAGTGGTAGGTGGAGATGGCGTGGTCGCCGTAACGGCCGCCGCCGTTGGGCTCCGACAGCACCGGCCAGCCGGCCATCCCGGCGGCGGCGACGTAGCGGCGCACGTTGACCGCGCCGTCGCCGACCACGAGCACGCCGCGCCGGGTCGGCGGGAGGTGCAGGGCGACGGGCGGCGGCGCGACCCGGGTGCGCACCCAGGGGCCGCTCTCGGCGCCGTCGAGCGGCTCGCACCACTTGGTGTCGCCGTCGGGGATCAACGGCTCACGGAAGGCCAGGTTGAGGTGCACGGGACCGGCTCCGGCGGGGCCCTGGGCGCGCTGGTAGGCGCGGCAGGCCAGCGAACGCCAGTAGGCCACCTGGCCGGGGCGCTCCTCGGGCACGCCGACCTCGGCGAACCAGCGGGCGGCCGGGCCGTACATCTTGATCTGGTCGATGGTCTGGTTGGCGCCGGTGCCGCGCAGCTCGGGCGGGCGGTCGGCGGTCAGCACGAGCAGCGGCACGCCCGACTCGCTCGCCTCGACGACGGCGGGATGGAAGTTGGCGGCGGCCGTGCCGGAGGAGCAGATGAGCGCGACGGGCCGCTCGGAGCGCCGGGCCAGCCCGACGGCCAGGTACGAGGCCGACCGCTCGTCGACGCGCACGTGCAGCCGCACCCGCGACTCGGCGTGCAGGGCCAGTGCGAGCGGCGCCGAGCGCGAGCCGGGCGCCAGGACCACGTCGGTCAGGCCGCATCGCACCAGCTCGTCGACCAGAACGGTGGCCAGCGCGGTAGCGGGGTTCACAGTGACGCCTCCTGCATCCGGCGAAGCCACGAGGGGGATTCGATTTCAAATGCCGACAAATGCTCATAATTTACGTCAGGACGCCGTACTTCCAGCCGGCCGTCCACCGGCACCAGCGAGTCGGCCACGACGTCCCCCGACAGCAGCGACATGGTGCCGAGCCCGCACGCGTAGGGCAGCTCGGGCAGCGCGGCGGCCAGCGCGAGCCCCGCGGCCAGCCCCACCGAGGTCTCCACGGCGCTCGACACCACGGCGGGCAGCCCGCACGCCTCGACCACGCGCAGCGCCTCGCGCACCCCGCCGAGCGGCTGCACCTTGACCACCGCGATGTCGGCCGCCTCAGCGGCCCTGACCCGCAGGGGGTCCTCGGCCCGCCGGATGGACTCGTCGGCGGCGACCGGCACGTCGCAGGCCCGACGCACCGCGGCCAGTTCGTCGAGCGTGGCGCACGGCTGCTCGACGTACTCGAGGCCGAACCGGTCGAGCTCCTTCAGCCGCGACACCGCCTGGCCGACGTCCCACGCGCCGTTGACGTCGACGCGGAGCGCGCCCGAGGGGCCGAGCGCGTCGCGCACCGCCTCCACCCTGGCCAGGTCGTCGGCGAAGCTCTGGCCCGGCTCGGCCACCTTGACCTTGGCCGTGCCGCAGCCGGAGTCTCGCACCAGCTGGAAGGCCCGCTCGGGGCCGACGGCGGGCACGGTCGTGTTGACCGGGACACTGTCGCGCACCGGCTCCGGCCAGCCCTCGAAGGCGGCCTCGCGGGCGCACGCCAGCCAGCGCGCGCATTCGCGCGGACCGTACTCGGGGAACGGCGAGAACTCGCCCCACCCGGCCGGACCGTACAGCAGGAGCCCTTCCCTGACGATCTGCCCGCGGAAGCGTGTCCGCATGGGAATCCGGAAGACCACGGGAGAACGCGTCACGACCCTCCCAGCGCCTCTGTCCGACCTTGTCGCCACTAACCTTACGAGCATGCCGAGCAAGCCGTCGCATCCGGATCGTCCGTTGCGTGCTGTTGTGCAGCCGCCTGGTCCCGAGCTGTTCGAGGCGATTCGCGATGCTTTGTCCGGCGAAGGTCCGGCGATCCTGCCTCTCTCCCCCGACCACGCCGAGGCGGCGCTCGCCGGGCTGCGCCCCACCCACGTCGACGACGTCCGCCAAGCCGGCGGCGAGGGCGTGCCCGCCGACGTGGCCGTGGTGATCGCCACCAGCGGCAGCACGGGCGCCCCCAAGGGCGTGCTGCTCTCGGCGACCGCGCTGCGCGCCTCGGCCGCGGCGTCGCTGCGGCGGCTTGAGGCGTCCAAGGGCGAGCGCTGGCTGTGCTGCCTGCCGCCGTCCCATGTGTCCGGGCTGCAGGTGCTGGTCCGCGCCCTGCTGAGCGAGACCGAGCCGATCATCCACCCGCGCTTCGACCCCCGCGGGGTGCTCGACTCGGGCGCCGACCACGTGTCGCTGGTGCCCACTCAGCTGCACCGGCTGGTCGAGCTGGGCGCCGACCTGTCGGTGTTCCGCACGATCCTGCTCGGCGGCGCCGCCCCGCGTCCCGGTCTGCTGGCCGAGGCTCGCGATCTCGGCGCCCGGGTGGTCACGACGTACGGGATGAGCGAGACCTGCGGCGGCTGCGTGTACGACGGCCAGCCCCTTTACAACGTAGATCTGAAAATCGGCGACGACGGGCTGATCCGCGTCTCCGGGCCCGTGCTGTTCTCCGGCTACCGGTCCGGCGAGCCGGCCCCCCTCGACGGCGGCTGGTTCGTCACCTCCGACCTGGGCGAGCTGCACGCGGGCCGGCTGCGGGTGCTCGGGCGCGCCGACGACGTCATCAACACCGGCGGCGAGAAGGTGGCGGCCGGCGCGGTCGCGGGCGTCCTCGGCGAGCATCCCGCGATCGCCGACGTGGCCGTGGTCGGGCGGCCCCACCCCGAGTGGGGCGAGGTCGTGGTCGCCGTCGTGGTGCCCGCCGATCCCGCGAGCCCGCCCACGCTCTCCCAGCTCCGCGCCTACTCCAGCGACCGCCTGCCGGCCTACGCCGCGCCGCGCGAACTGCGGCTGACGTCCCGGTTGCCCCTGTTGCCCAACGGCAAGACCGATCTCGTACGACTAAGGTCAGGAACCTGACGGATCGCGCATGCGTCATAGTGGGCAGAGCACGAAAGGAGCCTCCATGAATCCGTCCCGCAGGATGTTGGCATCCGCGGCGGTCGTCGGCGTGATCGTCGTCGGCGGCGTCTCGATCGCGGCCGCCGCCTCGGCGGGCAGGCTCCAACAGGTCGGCGAGGAGACCGAAGTGGTGGTGGAGAAGGCGTCACCCTCCGGCGAGCCCATGTCCGACCAGATGACGGAGCTGACCTCGTCCCCCGAGCCGAGCGACGACGTCGTCGTGTCGAAGGAGATCAACCCCGACCCCGACGCGGTCGACGACTACTGGACCGAGCATCGCATGGAGGACGCCGAGCCCATGCCGATGCCCGAGGTCAAGCCAGGCGAGATCATCGTCGGGGGGTAGCCCTGGTGGGGTGGGTCGCCTTCGGGGGTCCGCCCCTTTTCCTTCCTACGGGAACAAATCAGGCTATATGGCGTTATTGATACTGGTGCGCTGAGCGGCCGGGCCGCCCCACCACAACCTGCCTGACTCGCTTCTACTCCGTATGGAGGAGGTGTCCTCATGCCCCGAACCGCCGTGGCGACCCCGCCCGCGACCCTCGACCAGCTCCTTGACCGAGGGCGAGCACAGGGTCACCTCTCCCTGGCGGAGCTGCGTGGAGCGTTCGCCGAAGCCGGGATCAGCCCCGCCGACGGACGGTCGATCCTGCGCGAACTCACCGACGCCGGCGTCAGCCTGGCCGCGGAGGACGAGCCACCCCTGGGCACGCCCACCAGAAAGACCACCAAGAAGACCACCACCAAGCGGGCGACCAAGGCGAAGTCTACCGGCTCCCGCACCGCCGACGCCAAGACCGACCCCGAGGCCGCTCCCGAGGCCACCGGCCACGAGGACGAGCCCGAGCCCGACGTGATCGCCATGAACACCGAGGAGGCCGAGCTGGAGAGCGAGGTCGCAGACCTCGACGACGCCCAGTCGGTCATGGGCGACTCCGTGCACACCTACCTCAAGTCCATCGGCCGCCGGAGCCTGCTGACCGCCGCCCAGGAGGTCGACCTGGCCAGGCGGATCGAGGCCGGCCTGTACGCCGAGTACAAGCTCGAGACCGCCGACGACCTCTCGCCCGACGACCGCGAGGATCTGCTGATGGTCGCCGAGGACGGCAAGGAGGCCAAGAACCACATGCTGGAGGCCAACCTCCGGCTCGTGGTCTCGGTCGCCAAGAAGTACACCGACCGCGGCATGTCCCTGCTCGACGTGGTCCAGGAAGGCAACCTGGGCCTGATCCGGGCCGTGGAGAAGTTCGACTACAGCAAGGGCTTCAAGTTCTCCACCTACGCCATGTGGTGGATCAGGCAGGCCATCCAGCGCGGCTTCGCCGACTCCGCCCGCACCATCCGGCTGCCGGTGCACGTGCTGGAGATGCTGTCCAAGCTGTCGCGCATCGAGCGTGACATGCACCAGCGCCTGGGCCGCGAGCCCACTCCGGAGGAGCTGGCCGTCGAGCTGGACAAGACACCCGACCAGATCGAGGAGCTGCTGCGGACCAGCCGCCAGCCCATCTCGCTCAACGCCACCATCGGCGAGGACGGCGAGACCACGATCGGCGACCTCATCGAGGACGTCGACTCGCCCGAGGCGTCGGAGATCGTCGACCGCCAGCTGCTGGGCGACCAGCTGCGCGGCGTCCTCGAGAACCTCTCGCCGCGCGAGTCGAAGATCATGGCTCTGCGCTTCGGCCTGGTGGACGGCAAGCCGCACACGCTCGACGAGATCGGCAAGTATCTCGGCCTGACCCGCGAGCGCATCCGCCAGCTCGAGAAGGAGTCGCTCTCCAAGCTGCGCCACCCGAGCAACACCCGCCCGCTGCTCGACTGGGCCAGCTGACCCGCGAGAAAAAGCCCCGGCCGATGTGGCCGGGGCTTTCTTCGTCGCCTTCGGGAGCCGCTAGAAGGCCGGCACCAGGCGCGGCACGCGCGGGATGCCCGACAGCCGGTTGTCCTCGCGCAGCGTGCGCAGCCGCTCCACCTCGGCGGTCCACATGGCCCCGGCCGGCGTCGCCCTGGCCTTACGGCGGGCGATGCGGTCGTCGTAGGACGTGACGCCGAACGTGGCCCGCTGCCCCGCCTCGGCCGCCCGCAGCGCCTCGGTCAGCGCCCGGTCGAACGCCAGCCCCGCGGCACGCGCGGGATGCCCGACAGCCGGTTGTCCTCGCGCAGCGTGCGCAGCCGCTCCACCTCGGCGGTCCACATGGCCCCGGCCGGCGTCGCCCTGGCCTTACGGCGGGCGATGCGGTCGTCGTAGGACGTGACGCCGAACGTGGCCCGCTGCCCCGCCTCGGCCGCCCGCAGCGCCTCGGTCAGCGCCCGGTCGAACGCCAGCCCCGCGCCACGCAGCTCGACCTCGTCGGCGTCGCCGGCCCGCAGCTCGCGCACGACCTGCTCAGCCTGCCTGGCCTTCTCCAGCAGCTGAGGGTAGCTCTTGGAGATCTCCAGGTCCGCGTGGTAGCGGACCTCGGCCTCGCGGCTCACCCGCGGACGGAAAAACGCCATCGACTCTGCCCTTTCGCCCAACGGCTCGTTCATCGCGACCAGGGTACGCGGTCCGGCGACACGCGGCGTCATCGGACCGGCGCGGCGCCCTTTACATAGTAAGATGATCTCCATGCCCGCCAAGAGACCGCCCGTGCCCCTGTCCCGCGAGCGCATCATCGAGGCCGCGCTGCACATCGCCGACACGCAGGGGCTGCGCCGGCTCACCATGCGCAGGCTCGGCGACGCCCTCCAGGTCGAGGCGATGGCCATCTACCACCACCTGCCGAGAGGCAAGGAGGCGCTGATGGACGCGCTGGCCGAGCACGTGACGGCGGTCCGCGTCGAGCAGGCAGCCACCTGGCAGGACACCGCCAGGGCCTGGTGCCGGGCGAGCCGCGAGCTGCTGCGCGACCACCCCGGCGTGCTCGCACTGGCCCTCACGAAGCCACCCAAGGGCGGCACCGCCGTGGCCATCGCGGACCAGACGGAGCAGCTCGCCGACGGCGGCCTGGACGACGCGGCCGAGGCCGTGCGAACCCTGCGCGCCTACGTCTTCGGCAGCGTCGCGGTGGAGGTGCAGCAGTCGGGCTGGGCCGACCCCGAGGTCGACGAGTGGATCAGGCGCGACGAGCGGGCCGACGTCGACTTCGAGCGCGGGCTGGAGGCCTTGCTGCGAGGCTTGCGAACCTAGTGGGCGTGTCGAGCTTGGACCGTTATCCTGCATAAGGCACGCTGTGTCGAAGGTCACACGATGGCGCATCCTCCTCTAACAGTCCTAACGGACTATGTCGGATCGTGTGACATACGCCTCACACTTGCTACAACGACAAACCCGAGCCGCTCCCGTCCTTGCAACGCGGGGGCCACCCACGAGATATCGGAGGCACGCCGATGTGCCCGCACGACCCGGCCTGTCCGTCTGCCGAGGCGCCCGACCGTGAGGCCGCACGCACCCTCGCGAGCCACCCCGAGCAGGGGTGGAGCCTTCTCTGCAACGGCGTAGTCCTGTTCGAGGACACCGGGGAGCTCCTGCCTGGCGGCACCGCCATCGCACCCCACCGCCCCGTGGTGGGCGCCGCCTGAGTCAGGCGTAACGGACGATCCACTCCGCCACCACCTCGCCCACCCGGGCGGGGTCCTTCTTCAGGTCATGCCCCTCTCCGGGCAGCACGACCAGCCGTGTCGCGTCGGCCGCCTCGGGCACGCCGAACGGATCCCGGTCCCCGTTGACCACGAGCACGTCCACTCCCGCCTCGCGCAACTCGCCGGCTCTGGAACGTTCCGGCTTGGCCGGCGGATGCAGAGGGAAGGCCAGCGCCACCACCGCGACCGCGCCGACGGCCCGCGCGGTGCGGCAGGCGACCCGGGCGCCGTTGCTCCGCCCGCCCTGCACCAGCGGCAGCCCCGGCCACCGGGCCCGCAGCTCGCCGAGCACCACGCCCCACGCCTCGTCCTGCCGGACGGGCGAGCCGGGCGCACGGGCCCCCGCCAGCCGGAACGGCTGCGTCACCCGGGCCACGCTGGCGCCCACGCCCAGCGCCGCGTCGCGCACCGCCAGCAGGTCGGGCGCGTCCACTCCCCCGGCCGACCCGTGGGTCAGTACCAGCAGCATCCTGGGCCGTTCCGCCTCGTCGACCTCGACCGTCGCCGGACCACGCGGCGTCTCCACCTTCATCGGACCCCGTCCTTCAGGGCGGGGAGGAAAGCTGGAACAATGTCATCAAATCGAACAGGTGTACGAGATTTTGCTGATCTTGCGGTACGGTGTGCGGCGTGGCGCAGATCGTGAAGCGGGCCTACAAGTACCGCTTCTACCCGACTCCTGGGCAGGCTTCGGAGCTTGCCCGGACGTTCGGCTGCGTCCGTGTGGTCTACAACAAGGCGCTGGAGGAGCGGACCCGGGCTTATCGGCTGGAGGGCCGCGGCGTCTCCTACACGGAGTCGTCGGCGGCGCTGACAGCGTGGAAGCGCACCGAGGAGTTGTGCTTTCTCGCCGAGGTGTCGTGTGTCCCGTTGCAGCAGGCGTTGCGTCATCTGCAGGCGGCGTTCGCCGGTTTCTTCGCCAAGCGGGCCAGGTATCCGGTGTTCAAGTCCCGTAAGAACTCGCGTCTGAGCGCCGAATACACCCGTTCGGCGTTTCGCTGGCGTGAGGGCCGGTTGACGTTGGCGAAGATGTCCGAGCCGCTGGACATCGTGTGGTCGCGGCCCCTGCCTGAGGGCGCGGAGCCGTCCACGGTGACCGTGTCGAAGGACGCGGCCGGACGCTGGTTCGTGTCCATCCTGGTGGAGGAGAAGATCTCCTCGCTGTCCCCGGTCGCGCAGGTGGTGGGGGTGGATGCGGGGATCACCGCTCTGGTCACGTTGTCGACCGGGGAGAAGATCGTCAATCCGCGTCATGAGCGGGCTGACCGGCGCAGGCTGGCTCGCGCTCAGCGGGCGCTGGCCCGTAAACAGAAGGGATCGGTAAATCGGGTCAAGGCCCGGCTGAAGGTGGCCCGCGTGCACGCGCGGATCAGCGACCGCAGACGCGATATCCTGCACAAGGTCAGCACACGGCTTGTTCGTGAGAACTGTGAGGATGGACGTGTGCCGCTTCGAGCCCTGGCTTGACCCGCGCGAGAACAGACCCAGGTGTCTTGGTTTGGATC
>NZ_JBFAKL010000044.1:0-39995 GCF_040655715.1 Nonomuraea cavernae
GCCGTTCCGCCTGGCCCATTCGGAGAGCTTCACACACTGATGGTCGCAGATAAGGACTGAGGAACGCTGATGATTTCGCTAGCAGCTAATAACCCCTCCGAATGTGAGGTTGGCGCGTCGCCTCACATTCCGAGGGGTTGTGTCGTCGTACTGACTGATGCTCATGCGCCGGCGGCGCATCACCAGCAGACAGAACCCGCGAAGGAAGGTAGCCGACCATGGAACCCGTGAACGTCGCCATCATCTACTACAGCTCCACCGGCACCGTGCACGCCCTGGCGCGAGCCGCCGCCGAGGGCGCGGAAAAGGCCGGCGCACACGTGCGACTGCGCAAGGTCGCCGAACTGGCCCCACCGGAGGCGATCGACTCCAAGCCGGCCTGGGCCCAGCACCTCCAGGACACCGCCGACGTCGCCGAGGCCGGCCTCGACGACCTGGACTGGGCCGACGCGGCGCTGTTCGGCACCCCCGCCCGCTTCGGCAACCCGGCCAGCCAGCTCAGGGCCTTCATCGAAACCACCGGCGGCCTGTGGGCACAGGGCAAGCTCGCCGACAAGGTCTATTCGGCGTTCACCGCCAGCAACACCGCCCACGGCGGGCAGGAGTCCACCCTCCTGGCGCTGGGGAACACGTTCTACCACTGGGGCGGCATCATCGTGCCGCCCGGCTACACCGACCCCGTCCAGTTCAAGTCGGGCAATCCCTACGGCTCCTCCCACGTGGCCGGCGACGGCCCGCCCAACGACGTGTCCTTGGAGGCGGCCCGCTACCAGGCCCGGCGCGCCGTCGAAACCGCCGCCGCGCTCAAGGCCGGCCGTCGGCAGTGATGCGACTTGCGAGTGAGAGCCCTCGGCCTGCCTGCCTGCCTCCGGCCGGGCTCCGTGCCGCTGCGATTCAGGCCTCAGGCCAGTTGTCGAGGATGATGACGGGCGCCTCTTCCACCGGGAGTGGCGAAGCCGCAGGAGAACTCGAGGAAACCCCAGGTTCCTTCGCCCTCGTAGACGAAGAGCACGGGCAAGTCCTCCTCGCCGGCCTCCTCTCTGGGACATTCCATGACGCGTTCCTCGGGGTCACGGCCTCCGTTCAGCCGCCACAGGAGGTCGCTCGATGTGATCTCTTCGTCAAGGGGTTGCACCACGGTCCAGCAAAGTGCGTCCCTGGCGGAATCGTCGCGGGTCCGAGCCTGAGGAGGTATGTCTTCCTCGCACCGGAGGCCCGAGGTCATGGGTGGACGGGCGTGCCCTCGTGGTCGAACTCGTGTCTGCTCAGCTGGTAGCGGCGCTGGGTCCGTCGGCTGAGAAAGCCGACCATGAGGACGAGCACCGAGGCGATCGCCAGGTCGCCCCATAGGAGACCTCCAGGGGTGATGAAGGTCCACAGGGGCGACGTGAGGAGCAGAAACGCCAGGTACTGCCGCGCCAGGTACCACTTACCGAGCAGGTCGTCGCGCGCCCACCAGCGGTAGGCGTAGGGAAGACGTCTCTGCAACAGTCGGTACATCGCCCAGTGCCACAGCGGCGGACGCTCGCGCAGGCGCAGGGCGAGGCCGCCGCGTACGACGTCGAGCGAGTCGCGCAGGGTCGGCCAGGTGCGCTCCGGCTCCGCCAGGTCGAGCAACGTGCCGATCAACTCCTCGCCGCGCGCCTGTCGATAGCGGGACGGGTAGGCCGGCAGAAGGAGTCGGCAGCGGCGTTCGTAGGAATTCATGATCACGTCCCGGGCTGGAGTCGTGAGCCGAGTCGGCGTTGCGCGGTTGCGGCGAGCCGGGTCAGTCTGGCGGTCTCCTCGGCCAGGAGCTCGGCGCCCTGGCCGGTCAGTTCGTAGTAGCGACGGTGACGGCCATCCACGACCTCTTCGCTGTCTACGCGGGCAAGCCCCGTTCGGCGGCGTTGCTCCGAACGCCCCTTCGGTGTACGACCGGTACGCGGGGACGGCAGCGGTCGGCCAGAATAGTTGTGCGGATCGCGCCCTTCAGGCCGATCGTGGTTGCGCTCCATGATCTTCCGGAATCGGGGGACGGGTTGGCTGTTCTGATCCGGGCGAGTGATGTTCCCGCCGCGGACCGGGTGGATGCCTGGTTGAGCGTCGTGTGCGACATCCTTGGGCCGCTGGACGTACGGATGGATCGGGGCGTCGACCTGCGGGGGCAGATCGAGTCGGCCCAGCTCGGCCCGGTCGGTGTCGGCAGGGTCCAGACGACGACGCCGCACCGCGTTCTGCGGACGCCGGGCTTGATCCGGAAGGAAGGCCCGGAGCTCTACCGGGTGGTGATGCCCATATCCGGGACCATCCTGGTCGAACAGGACGGCCGCGCGGCGCGGTTGGGGCCAGGAGACCTCTCCATCTACGATTTCTCCCGGCCTTATGAGCTGGTCTACGACACGACGGTGGAGCTGGCCATCTTCAGCTTCACGCGCGAGATGCTGGCCGTGCCCGCGGATCCGGCAGGCCGGCTGACCGCCGTCGCGATCTCTGGGAGCGACGGCACGGCGGCGTTGGCGGCGCCGCTGCTGGCCCGGGTGGCCCGGGACGTGGAGACCTACCAGCCGGCCAGCGCGGCCCGGCTGTCCACGGTGGTGATGGACCTGCTGGCCACCACCATCGCCGAGCAGGTGTCCCAGCTCCCGGCGCTCGATCCGGAGACCCGCGAACAGGTGCTGCTGCGGCGCGTCCACACCTTCATCGAGCAGCACCTGGGCGACGTCGGCCTCGGTCCCGCGACGGTCGCGGCGGCGCACCACGTCTCGCTGCGTTACCTGCACCGCCTGTTCGCGTCGCAGGACACCACGCTCGCGGCATGGATCCGGCACCGCAGGCTCGAACGCTGCCGCCGCGATCTGGCCGATCCGGCCAATTTCGACCAGCCGGTCAGCAGCATCGCGGCCCGCTGGGGACTCCCTGACCCGGCGCATTTCAGCCGATTGTTCCGGCAGGCGTACGGGATGCCACCGATCGAGTACCGCCGAGCGAGCCTGACGCCGAGCGGCTGAGGCCCGGCACGGATCGTCAAGCGCCTGGCACGCAGCCACAAGCCCGGCGATCGGCCGATCAGCATGCTGGAGACCACGAGGAACTCGAACCTCGAAACAAAGAGGAGACTGAAAATGTCCGCTCCCGTCTTGTTCGTGAACGTGCCCGTCAAGGACCTCCACCGCTCCAAGAACTTCTACACCGCACTCGGCTTCGACTATTTCGGCATGACCGACGACATGGCGTCCGTGATCATCAGCGAGCGCACCCAGATCATGCTGCTGACCGAGCCGACCTTCGCCGGCTATGTCAGAAACGAGGTCGCCGACCCGGCCAAGATCACCCAGACGATCCTGGTCCTCGGCCTCGACGACCAGGAGCAGGTGGACGAGCTGCTCGGCAAGGCCGTGGCCGCCGGAGCCGAGGAGCTCGGCGAACCCGTCACGGCGGGCGGCCGCTACCAGCGCCACTTCGCCGATCCTGACGGCCACCACTGGTCCGCTCTGTGCATCGCCGCTCCGAGCAACTGACTTGACATCCTCCCGGCTCTGAAGAACCGGGATTCCAACCGTCGCCGGTTGGTCTTCCTGCTTCACCGCCGGTCGCCCGCCCGAGAGGACTCTCGTTGAGGTCTTACACCGGCTCCACAGGCGTTTCGCCTCTCCGCAAGCCTTGCGGCGAGGGTGTTTCCGATCGTTCGTCCGGTGGCTTGGTCATCGCCACCGTCGAGCACACTACCGAACCGTGCGGTGTCGTGCAGGGTTTTGACGGCGGTCCGCCTGGCGGCGAATCGCCTGCCCCTGCCCTGCTCCGCAGGGGTCCGATTCCTCCCCCGCCTGAAGGCGGAGGTCTCCTCGGAGGTTCCCGATGACGATCCCCACCATGGTCACCGGGACCGCGACGTCGGCCGACGGCACGAGCATCGTGTTCGACCGCCTCGGCGCGGGACCGGTGGTCGTCCTCGTCCATGGCGCGGTCACCGACCGGTCCCACCCGACTCTCGCGGAGGTCGCCCGAGTGCTCTCGCGCTGGTTCACGGTGGTCAACTACGACCGCCGTGGCCGCGGCGGCAGCGGGGACACCCGCCCCTACGCCGTCCAGCGAGAGATCGAAGACCTTGCCGCCGTCATCACGGCGACGGGCGACAGCGCCATGGTCTTCGGCGGGTCCTCCGGCGCCGCACTGGCGCTGGAGGCCGCCGCCCGACTGCCTGCGATCACCTGTCTGGCCCTGTGGGAGCCGCCGTACCACGTCGACCCGACCGCCCCTCCCCTGCCGGACGACTTCGCCGCGCGCCTCACCGCCCTGATCGAGGCGGGACGGCCGGGCGACGCGGTCGAGATGTTCATGGTGCGGGCCGCAGAGGTCCCCGCCGACGCGGTCGCCGCCATGCGGACCCATTCCACCTGGCCACACCTTGAGGCCATCGCCCGTACCCTCGCCTACGAGGCCGAGATCATGAGCCCCGCGAACCGCCTGCCCACCATCGCCGCCTCACTCACCCAGCCCACGCTCGTCCTCAACGGCGGTGACAGCCCCACCTGGATGCGCGCTGCCGGAAGCGCCGTGGCCCACACCATCCCCGCCGCCTGCCACCGGCTCCTCCCGGACCAGTCTCACGACGTGGCCCCCCACGCCCTGGCCCCCGAACTCCTCGAGTTCTTCGCCAGACAACGACACTCCTGACCTCGAAGCCACCGCGCCACCCAGTGCCACAGCGGTGGGCGCTCGCTCAGGCGCAGGACCGAGGGCACGCGCCTCGTTCCGTGCTCTACGCCGGCGCCTTGACGGCCGAGCCCGTCGCGGCCCGGTCCGGCGTGACGCGGCGGCGCCGGGTCGGCAGCCCGAGCGTCGGGTTGGCGACGCCCCAGGCAGCGCCCTTGCAGACCAGCTCCTTGTAGACGGCGGCGAGCCGTCCGGTCAGGACCGCCTGCACGGCGCGGTCGTCAGCGGTGACGTACTGGATCAAGCCCTCCTTGCGGCCCAGTGAGACGCACTGGTTGAAGTAGCGGATCGGGGTGCTCGGGAGCTTCCCGCCGGTCAGGCGAGCCGCGATCGCGTCGGCGGCCTGCCACGCGGCCGGACCTCCCGAGGCGCACGACATCCGCAGCGGCTTGTCTCCGGGGCCGATCGCCATGGCCGCGTCGCCGACGGCGTACACGTCCGGGTGCGAGACCGAGCGCATGGTCCCGTCGACCACGATCTGGCCGGTGCCGGTGACCTTCAGGGCGGTCGCCTCCGCGATCGGGTGGACCGCGAAGCCGGTGGTCCACACGGTGACCGCCGCCGGGATGCCCTTGCCGTCGGCGGTGGCGACGCGGTCGGCTTCGACGCCGGTGACGGCGGCGTGCTCGTGCACGGTGATCCCGAGCTTGCCGAAGACCTTCCACAGGTGCTCGCGGCCCTTGGGCGAGAGCCAGTCGCCGAGGCCGCCGCGGGCGGTGAGGGCGACGTCGAGGTCCGGGCGGGCCTCGGCGATCTCGGTCGCGGCCTCCAGACCGGTGAGACCGCCGCCGACGACGACCACGGTCTGCCCGGCGTCGAGGCGGGCCAGGCGCTGGCGCAGCCGGAGTGCTCCGGGGCGGCCGGCGATCTCATAGGCGTGCTCGGCGGCCCCGGGGACGCCCTGGGTGTTCCAGCCGCTGCCGAGGGCGTAGACGAGCGTGTCGTAGGTGAGTTCGTCGGCGCCGTTCGCGTCGATGACGGCGACGGTCTTGCGGTCGACGTCGACGCCGGTGACCTTCGCGAGCCTCAGTTCGACGCCGGTGCCCGCGAACATCTCGCTTAACGGCCGGGGCTTGAGGTGCTGGCCGGCCGCCAGCTGGTGCATGCGGACGCGTTCCACGAAGTCGGGCTCGGCGCTGACGAGGGTGATGGTGACGTCCTCGCGGCGGAGCCGCTTGGCGAGGCGGCCGGCGGCGATGGCTCCGGTGTACCCGGCTCCGAGGACGACGATGCGGTGCTGCATTTCCTTGCTCCTGTCTTGCGCGGGTTTGCCACTTGAACCGGGCGGCCGGCCGTTTCCTGACAGGAACGCGATGTGAAGCACCTCACATGGCGATCAGAAGGCGTTGAACAGGGGCGCCCCGTGGTCGGCGGTCGCCCAGTGCGCGGTCGCACGTTCGAGCTTGTCCGGGTTGACCTGGTTGCGGATCGCGGCGATGCCCTCGGCCGTGACCTCCAGGCACATGACGCCGACGACCCGGCCGTCCACGACGGCCACCATGGCGGGGTCGCCGTTGGCAGTCCAGGCGTAGACCCCGGGCGCGCCGCCCGCTATGGCGCGCTTGGCCTCGCCGGGTTTGAACAGACCCCGCAGGAACTTCGCCACCGCGACGGCGCCCTCGAACGCCTTGGCGCGGGCCGGGATCTTCCCGCCGCCGTCGCCGATCGACGTGGCGTCCTTGGTGAGCAGGCGTACGAGCGGCTCGATCTGGCCGCTGGCGGCGGCCGTCAGGAACTCCTGGACGATCCGCCGGGCCGCGGCCTCGTCGATCGCGGTGCGGACCTTGCCGTCCGCGACGTGCTTCTTGGCACGGTGGAAGATCTGCTGGCTGGCGGCCTCGGTGATGTCGAGGATCTCGGCGATCTCCCGGTGCGGGTAGTCGAAGGCCGCCCGCAGCACGTACACCGCCCGCTCGTTGGCGGACAGGCGCTCCATGAGAGTGAGGACCGCGTACGAGACCGATTCGCGCTGCTCGGCGGTGTCGGCCGGGCCGATCATCGGGTCCCCGGCGAGCAGCGGCTCGGGAAGCCACTGGCCCACGTAGGTCTCGCGGCGCGCCCGCGCGGAGGTGAGCTGGTTGAGGCACAGGTTGGTGAGGACCTTCGTCAGCCAGGCCTCGGGGACCTCGATGCGGTCGACGTCGGCGGCGTGCCAGCGCAGGAACGTCTCCTGCACGGCGTCCTCGGCCTCCCCGGCGGAGCCGAGGAGGCGGTAGGCGATGGCCTCCAGGCGCGGCCTGGAGGCCTCGAACCGGTCGACGTCGCTCGCGCTCAACGGCATGGCCCGATCCTAATCAGCCCCGCGCGGCGCGAATCGCGAGGAACCGAACGTGGGCCGGAGCGCAGGAACGATCGACCCTCCGAACGCCTGGCGGAGCACCAGGGCAGGCGTGCTCTGCCAGGGCCGGTCACGGTGTCAGCTTGCCGCCAGGGCCACTGTGGGGGCCAGACGGGAGGCCCTTATCGCCGGATAGATCCCGGCCGCCACGCCGACGGCCAGCGTGGCGGCGAAGGCGCCGGCCGGCACCCAGGCGGGCACCGTGGGCGGCCAGCCCTGCGACAGCGCGTACCCGGCGGTCACCAGGCCGCCGAGCGCGAGCCCCGCCACTCCGCCGAGCGCCGACAACAGCAGCGACTCCGTCAGGAACTGGATCCTGATCTGCCCCCGCGTGGCGCCGAGCGCCCGGCGCAGCCCGATCTCCTTGCGGCGCTCCAGCACCGAGATCACCATCGTGTTGGCCACGCCCACACCGCCGACGAGCAGGGCGACCGCGCCGAGCCCGAGCAGCAGGTTGGTGTAGGTACCCGCGGCGGCGGCGCGGGCGGCCAGCGCGTCCGACGGGCGGGAGACCGCGATCTCGTGCGGCCGTTCCGGGCTGACCGTCCGGGCGAGCATGCCCCTGACCTGCTCCACCGTCTCCTCGCTCGACCGCTCGTAGACGGTGGTGGGATGGCCGTCGAAGCCGAGCCGCTCCCGCGCCGCCGGGAACCCGATCAGCGCGGCCCGGTCGATCTCCGGCGCGAGCTGCAACGGGGCGAGGATCCCGGTCACGGTGAACCACCGCTCGCCCACCCACACCTGCGTTCCGGTACGGCTGACGCCGAGCCGCTGGGCGGCGACCGCGCCGAGGACGACCGCGGGCTGACGAGCGATCGCCTCGTCGAGCCACCGTCCGGTGCCCACGCGCCCGTCGAGCGTGTTCAGCAGGTCCAGGGAGGTGGCCTGCACGGTCAGTCCACCGGTGTCCTCCTTGGGGACGCGGTCGGTCCTGCGGATGTTCGCGGCCACGGTGCCGGTGGCGCTGGCGTGGGTGACACCGGGGATCCTGCGGGCCATGAGCGCGGCCTCCGGGTGCAGCTTGACCGGGTCACCCGAGAACGACTGGCCGGGTTCGACCCGCAGCAGGTTGGTGCCGAGCTGGTCGAGCTGACGCAGCAGCTGTTGCTGACCGGAGGCCGAGATACCGATCACCGAGATCATCGTCGCGATGCCGATGGCGATGCCGAGCGCGGACATCATCACGCGTGAGGTTCTGGCCCGCAGGCCCGCGGCTCCGACCCTGGCGACGTCGCGCGGTCGCAGGCGAGCGGGTACGAGCGAGTTCATGACTCCTCCCTGAGGGTGCCGTCCTGGATGCGGACCCGTCTCGGGCACCACTGGGCGATGTCCAGGTCGTGGGTGATCAGGACGATGGTGGTGCCCGTGGTGTGGAGCTCACGCAGGATGGCGAGCACCTGCCGGCCCGAGGCGGAGTCGAGGTTTCCGGTGGGTTCGTCGGCCAGCAGCAGCGGCGGGTCTCCGACGACGGCTCGGGCGATGGCCACGCGCTGCTGCTCGCCGCCGGACAACTGGTGCGGGCGGTGATCCAGCCGGTGACCGAGGCCGACGCGTTCCAGCGCGGCCCGAGCGCGTTCGCGGCGTTCGGCCAGTGGACGTCCCGCGTAGAGGAGGCCGTCGGCCACGTTGTCGATGGCCGAAACCCCGGCTGCCAGGTGGAACTGCTGGAAGACGAAGCCCAGGTGGAGCGCGCGCAGGGCGGACAGCCGGCGGTCGGTCAGTCCGCCGACGTCGTGCCCGGCGACGCGGACGGTGCCGGATGTGGGGCGGTCCAGGGTGCCGAGGAGGTTGAGCAGCGTCGACTTGCCCGACCCGGATGGGCCGATGATGGCCAGCAGCTCGCCCTTGGCGACCTTCAGGTTCACGTCGCGCAGGGCCTCAACGGTGTCGTTGTGGCGTTTGCTGACGTTCTCGACCTCAATGATCATTCGGTAGGAACCCCGACCTTCATCCCCGCTTCCAGCCCGGGGCCGGAGATCTCGACGCGGCCTCCGCCGTACACACCGGTCTTGATGGGCACGACGCGCCCGCCGATCTCCAGGCCGTAACCGCCGTCGGCGGTGGCCAGCAGCGCCTCGACGGGAACACTGAGGACGTCGCGCCTGCTCACGCTCTCCAGCTGTACGGTGACGGGCGTCTGGTCGGCGAACCCACGCCTGACCTTGGCGAGCCGGACGCCGACGTCGATGACGGCGATGCCCTCGCGTGACGTGGCCACGTCGCCGACCATGACCACTTTCCCGGCCACCGTGCGACCGTCGGGCAGCTCCACCCTCACCTTGGCGCCTTTCCTGGCCATCGACTGGTCGGCGACGTCCAGGGCGAGGTGGACGAGGCGGTCGGTGCCGGTCACGGTGAACAGCCGACGTCCGGGGGAGACGCTGTCGCCGACGGCCACGTCCGCCTTGGCGATTCTGACCTTCGACGGCAGGAACACGACCTGTTCGGCGTTCACGACTCCGGTCTGCGGGAGGCCGGCTCGTTTCTGCCATCCCCGTACGGCACGCGCGGTGGCCCACGAGAACCGGTCGTCGACGGTGACGTCCTTGCCGTGGCCGAGCGCCTTCAGGGCCGTTTCCAGCTGGCGGACGTCGGGCCCGTCCTTGACGCCCTGGCGGAGCGGCCGGTAGAGCGGCAGTCTGCCGTACATCAGCACAACGGGCTCGCGGTCCACTCGGTAGAGGACCTGGCCCTGGCGCAGGGTCCGGCCGGGGGCGGCGAGCGCGGTGACGGTCCCGGCCGTCTGGCCGCGCACAGCCCACTCCCCCGCAAAGATGATCTTGCCGGAGAGCGAGACCGCATCGGCCAGGTCGCCGCGGACGATCTGCGCGGTGGCCTGCGGCGGCGGCGAGGGGGCGGCGTGCCGGTCGCTCGTGCCGCCCATGGACAGAGCCGCGACGGCCCCCGCCGTCGCGGCGGCGGCGGCCACGACCAGGCCGACGAGCACCCGTTTCATCGTTCTCCCTTTCGTCGAGGCAGCAGGTTCATCGAGGCAGCAGGTGAACGCACTCGTTCTGCGCCTTCTCGAAGGCCTTGCGATCGTCGGCGTCGACGGAGACGTGGTACTGGCCGGTCTTGGGGTCGGGGTCCTGGACCTTCATGCCGCGCTCGCGCATGCACTTGGCGAACTTGGTCACCGCGTCGACATAGGCGGCGTCCACCTTCTTGGTCGTCCCTCCGGCCTCCTTCCACTTGGCGCAGGTCCGCTGTGCCCTGTCGAAAGCGACAGCGTCCTTGACCGGGTAACCCTCGCCGCCGATGGTGTCCGGGTAGTCGCCGATGCCGTTGTCACGCATGCACTGGGCGAACTTCACCTCAGCGTCGGAGGCGGAAAGCGACTGCTGGGCCTGGGGCGCGGCCTGCTGGCCGGAACACGCGGTGGCCAGGGCGAGCAGAAGCAAGGCGGTGAGCCTCTTCATGGGTCTCCTCGATTCGGTCAGCAGTGGATGCGCATCGAGTAGACCCGGATCGTCTTAACAGGGCGGTTACGCAATCCTGTTATGTCGGTGTTATGCCGCGCCTGGAAGGTTTAGCGCGCTCAGATGAAGGAGGCCTCCCTTGCGCGTGCTGATCGTCGAGGACGAACAGATGCTCGCGGACTCGATCGCCGAAGGGTTACGTGCCGAGGCGCTCGCCGTGGACGTCGCCTACGACGGCGAGACCGCGCTCGAACGGCTCGGCGTCAACGACTACGACGTGCTCGTCCTGGACCGTGATCTACCCGGCCTGCACGGCGACGACGTCGCCAGGACCGTGGTCGGGTCGGAGTTCGCTGTGCGAGTGCTCATGCTCACCGCCGCCTCGGACGTGTCGTCCAGGGTCTCGGGGCTGTCGCTGGGCGCCGACGACTACCTCATCAAGCCGTTCGCCTTCGAAGAGTTGCTGGCCCGCATCCACGCGCTGGGCCGGCGCCCGCACCGCGCCGACCCGCCGCAGCTGGAGCGCTCCGGGATCCGGCTGGACCAGGCCCGATGCGAGGTTTATCGCGACGGGCGCTACGTCGGGCTGGCCCGCAAGGAGTTCGCCCTGCTCGCCGAGCTGCTCAAGGCCGGCGGCGCCGTCGTCTCCGCCGAGGAGCTGCTGGAGAAGGCGTGGGACGAGAACGCCGACCCCTTCACCAACACGGTGCGGGTGACGATGATGCGCCTGCGCCGCAAGCTGGGCGAGCCCCAGCTCATCGAGACCATTCAGGGAATGGGATACCGAATTCCATGAAGCTGTCCACGCGCCTGCGGTTCACGCTGCTCTTCAGCGGCATCTTCTTCGTCGCCGGCCTGCTCCTGCTGGGCATCAGCTATGCGATGGTCCGTGGCATCCTGGACGACACCCGCCTCAGGCTGCAGGCCGCCCCCGAGTTCGTGCCCAACCACGCCATCCTGGAGCCGACCGGGAGCCTGGTGCTGGTCAACGTCTCCAGGCGAGACGTGCTCGGCGCCCAGCAGAACTACGAGCAGGCGACGATGGCCCGCTTCCTCCTCCAGGCCGGACTGGTCGTCACCCTGCTGGGGGCGCTCACCACGACCGCGGGCTGGGTGGTGAGCGGCCGTGTCCTCAAGCCCCTCTACCAGGTCACCGACACCGCGCGTCGAGTCGCCAACGGCCACAACCTCAACGAGCGCATCGCCTACACCGGCTCCCACCATGACGTGAAGGACCTGGCCGACACGTTCGACATGATGCTCGCCCGCCTGGCCCACGCCTTCGACGTGCAGAAGCGGTTCGTCGCCAACGCCTCCCACGAGCTGCGCACACCTCTGACGATCAACCGGATGCTGGTGGACGTGGCCTTGCGCAGGCCCGACGCCACCCCTGATGCCCAGCGGCTCGGCGAATCACTGCTGGTCGTCAACACCCGGCACGAGCGCCTCATCGACGGCCTGCTCGCGCTGGCCGAGAGCGACAGGCCCGTCCTGGAACGCCATCAGCCCGTGGACCTGGCCGAGATCGCCTCCCATGTCGTCGACCAGGCCGGCGAGGAGTCAGACACCAAGGCCATCGTCCTGCACCAGGCGCTGGCGTCCGCGCCGACCAAGGGCGACCCCATTCTGCTCGAACGACTGGCGCAGAACCTGGTGGAGAACGCCATCAGGCACAACGTCCAGGGCGGCGAGGTCTGGGTGACCACCAGACTCGGCGACGGTGAAGCGGAACTGTCGGTGGCCAACACCGGCCCGATCGTGCCTGCCTACGACCTGGAAGCGATCTTCGAGCCATTCCGCCGCCTGCGAACCGATCGGGTGCACTCCGACCGCGGCACCGGGCTGGGCCTGTCCATCGTGCGCGCCACGGCCCAAGCCCACAAGGGCACGGTGGTGGCCGAGCCGCGCGAGGAAGGCGGGCTGACGGTGACCGTCCGCCTGCCCGACTCCCCCTTGTCGCCCCCGTTGTGACACTGGCCCCATGTGGTCATCGAACCAGTACGAGCTCACGTTCTGCGCTGGCCGACGGTCAGTTGACGCAGCCCGGAATGGTGTTCAGCGGGCTGCAGTTAGTGGGGCTGTTGTCACGGACGATCGAGTTCCGGATGGTGACATTGGCGTTGCCGGTGGCGATTCCACCGCCGTCGGATCCCTTGTTCCGCGAGACCGTGGTGCGATCGAGCGTGGTGGTTCCCAGGTTGGAGATGCCTCCTCCCAGGCCGCCGGATGTGTTGGTGGCCACGGTGCTCCGGATGAGGTGCGACACGCCGGCCGGCTGGGTGTTCAGCGCACCGCCGTTGATCGGTGCGCTGTTGCCGGTCAGGGCACTCCGGTATAGCGTCAGCGTCCCGGAGTTGATGATCGCGCCGCCTCCGACGCTCGTTGTCGAGTTCGCGTTGAGCCGGCTGAGGGAGATCGTCGCCTTGGCGCCCGCATTATTGGCGAACGCGCCACCGTTTGATCCGCTGTTGCCGGAAAGGGTGGTCTGCTCCAGAACCACGGTGCCCGCGTTGAGGATTCCCCCACCGGAGCCCGCCGTGCTTCCACCAAGGATGGAGACCCTTTGGACACGGAGCGTCGCTCCCGATGCGACCTCCAGGATGCGGAAGGCGACCGATGCGCTCGGATCACGCCTGATCCTCGTGTTCGACCCGCCCACCAGAGTGGTGTTGCCCGTGATGACCGGCAGCGCGTCGCCGGGGTCGGCCGCGGTGGTGTAGTTGTAGACGCAGTTCGGCGCGAGAAGGAGCCTGGCGGCTCCGAACTCGTTGCCGGATCGGATCGCCGCGACGAGCGCGTCCGCCTTGCACGGGACGAGCAGGGTCCGCACCGGAGTGGGCGCCGCCTGTGCCGACGGCGACAACGCGCCCAGCGTGGTGCCCATGAGCACGGTGGCACCTATGCCGCCAAGAATTCTAGAAAAAGAGCCCATCGGGCCCTCCTCAATAGAAAAGGACTTTTGTCCTGTCGATAACGAATGGCCTGCCGGCATCGCCGGCATGGAGAAACGTGCCTGGACTCAGTGAATGTCCGGGGAGCAGCTCTGTTCGGAACAGTTGACCAAGATCTCCAGGCGCCTTTCCTGGCGTCAGCCGCCTGCTGCGTGCCTGACGTGAATGATCCTGTTCTAGCTGGGACGACATCTCCCCCAGCGAGGCGACGCACCCGAAAGGGCTTTTCTGGCTGATCCTTGATGGATCACATAGCGACGCCTTGGGCAGTCGTCGATTTCTTGACGTGATCCCAGCGAATGGCCCGCAGGAGGAGGCGGACGCTCTGATCCGGCCGCGTCGCGGGCGGGTGGGTCTGGGCGTCAACGCCGATGCGTCCGGCCACCGCCCGACGCGACCAGCGCACCAGTGATCTGGACCTAGTCGGGCTGACGGCGGCGCAGAGCGGCCGCCTCGTTCTCCATGATCTCGGCGAGGTCGGCCGTGAAGGCCGCGATGGCGGCGAGCTGGTCATCGCTGAAGGAGGAGGTCAGGTCGGCCACGCGCTGGTGGAGGCCGGTGAACATCTCACCCAGCTCGCGGTCCCGATCGGGATCGGAGACGGCGTGGACCAGGGTGCGGCGCCCGTCGGAGGGGTCGGGACGGCGGACGACGAGGCCCGCACGCTCCAGCCGCCCCAGGATCTGGGCGATGGCGGCGGAGGAGATGCCGGTGTGCCTGGCGAGTCGCGTGGGGTTGGCCGGTCCCGTACGCAGCAGCAACTCAAGGCAGCGCCAGTCGGTCACGTTGATGCCCAGCCGCTCGGCGATGGCCGCATGGAAGAGCACCACACCCGTGCCGAGCCGTCCGCCCAGCTGGCGTCCGAGCTGTGCTCGGATCTGCTCGGCGTCCTGACCTGGTCGGACGGTCACGCGCCTCCTCCTTCGCCCACGTGCAGCAGATTTTCCCACACCCGAGGGCTTGACCTTTCCCAGGCTAATTGTCTAAATTTTTTAGCTAAGATGTTTAGTTATCTGGAGGTACTCCTGTGTCCACCATTCCGTTGCGGGTCTTGATCGCTGGCGGCGGCATCGGCGGGCTCTGCCTCGCGCAGGGCCTGCGCAGGGCGGGCGTCGACGTCGCCGTCTTCGAGCGCGCGCCCACCGCCGCCGGCTTCCGGGAAGGCTACCGGCTGCACATCAGCCCGGAGGGCAGCCGGGCGCTGCACACATGCCTGCCCGAAAAGCTGTTCACCGCCGTCGAGGCGACCTCCGGCCGGCCGCCCCGCGCCATGAGCTTCCTGACCGAACGCCTCGGCGAACTGCTTTCGGTCGAGGTCCTCCCCGAGGACGTCGAACCCGACCCGGTCGCCGCGCATCGCTCCGTCAACCGCTACACGTTGCGGCGGATCCTGCTCGACGGACTCGACGACATCGTGCACTTCGGCAAGGAGTGCGTCGGCTACCGGCAACACGGCGACGCCGCCGTCACCGTCCACTTCGCCGACGGCTCCACCGCCGAGGGCGACATGCTCATCGGCGCGGAAGGCGGACACTCGGCGGTGCGCGTCCAACTCCTGCCACACGCCGAACGGATCGAGACCGGCATGGTCTCCGTCGGCGGGCGCCTGCCGCTCAACGCCGAGACCCGGCGGCTGCTCCCGCGCCATCTCAACCGCGGGCCCGCCTCCGTGCTCGGCCCACGCGGCTTCAGCCTGTTCATCGCCACCCACCAGGCCGTCATCGCCGACGCCTACCGTCATCTGGCACCACCCGACGCGGGCGACTCCGTGGTCTGGGGATTCACCGGCCCGCGGGGCGGCATGCCGCCCGCCGGCCGCTCAGGGGAGGAATTGCGCCATCTGGTCTTGGAACGCCTCCAGGGATGGGACCCACGGCTGCGTTCCCTGGTAGAGCACTCCGACCCCGAGGCCATTGACGCGATCAACATCCGCACGGCCGTACCCGTCGAGGCGTGGTCACCGAGCAACGTCACGGTGATGGGAGACGCCATCCACAGCATGCCGCCCTCCCTCGGCGTGGGCGCCAACATCGCCCTCCGGGACGCCGAAGTGCTCACCCAGAAACTGTCCGCCGTACACCGGGGCGATCTGCGACTCGTCCACGCCATCGGCGAGTACGAGGCCCAGATGCGCCAGTACGGCTTCGACGCGGTACGGGCCTCCAACCGCGCCCTCAAACAGTCGGCGACCACGGGCACCCTCGCCTTCGCCGCGACCAAGGCCGCGCTGCGGATCATGAACGCACTGCCACCGGTCAAGAAGCTGGTATTCCAGTGAACGCGACCAAGAAGATCGTGATCTTCGGTGCCACCGGCCGCACGGGCCGCCTCACCGTGGCTCGCGCTGTCGGCGAAGGGCACGAGGTCGTCGCCTTCACCCGCGGCACGCCACCACCGGATGGCGCCTCGGCCGTGGTGACCGGCGATCCCCGAGACCCTCGGGCGGTGCGCAGGTCCTTGGACGGCGCCGACGCGGTGATCTCCACGCTCCCCGGCGGCAACCGGCGCGATCCCCACCTGGCCGCCGGCACCGCCTCCGCCGTCATCACCGCGATGACCGATCTGGGCGTCAGTCGTCTCGTGGTGACCAGCGCCTACCCGATCATCGCCGATCGTCCCAGGCCGGCCATGGCCCTGCTCCGTCTCCTGCTCGCCACCCCCTACGCCGATGTGGCCGCGATGGAACGGCTCGTCGCACGCAGTGATCTCGACTGGACGATCGTACGACTCAACCGCCTCACCGACGGCTCCGCCACCGGGGACCTCCAGGTCAGCCGCGGCCTACTCACCCGGCCGCGCTCACTGTCCCGCTCCGACGCGGCCGACCTCCTCGTCCGCATCGCCCTGGACTCGGCCCCGAGCCGCGCGGCTGTCAACGTCAGCGGCTAGCCACTTGGTACACGCATGCGCGGTCGCTCACCCGTAGGGTGTAGCCATGGTGGGGCGGCTGGTCGTCGTCATCGGTTTCGATGGCATCGAGCTCGTCGATGTCGCGTGTGTGACGACCGGTTTCGACTACGCCAACCGGCAGGGTGCCGACCCGGCGTACCAGGTGGTGTTCGCGACCCCGATGGGCCGGCCCGTGCGGTGCGACTCCGGGCTCGAGTTGCCCGGGCAGGGCCGGATCGACACGATGGACGGTCCGATCGACACCCTGATCGTCTCGGGTGGCCAGGGGCACGAGACCGCCGCCGCCAACCCTCGGTTCGTCAGCCAGGTCGTACGGCTCGCCAGGCTGTCGCGGCGGGTCGCGTCGGTGTGCACCGGGGCGACCGTGCTGGCCGCCGCCGGGTTGCTCGACGACCGCCGGGCCACCACGCACTGGTACGAGGCCGGACGGCTCGCCACCCGTTTCCCGCGGGTGCGGGTCGACCCCGCGCCGATCTTCGTCCGGGACGGCACGGTCGCGACATCAGGCGGGGTCACGGCTTCGCTGGATCTCACGCTGTCCTTCATCGAGGAGGACCACGGGTCCGAGCTCGCCCGTCGCGTGGCCATGGGCATGGTCACCTACCTGAAACGTCCCGGGAATCAGGCGCAGGTGAGCCTGTTCAACAGGATTCCGCACTCTGACCAGGTCCTGGTCCGGCGGGTCATCGACCACGTGGTCAGCCACATCGACGAGGATCTCAGCGTCGCCCGCCTGGCCGCGCTCGCCGGGGTGAGCGAGCGGCATCTGAGCAGACTGTTCGTCGAGTGCGTCGGCCGGACCCCCTCGCGGCTGGTCCGCGACGCGCGCCTCGAAGCGGCCTCCCAGCTGCTCACCGCGACCCGTGAGCCGGTCGCGGCCATCGCCCGGCGGTGCGGGTTCGCCTCCGCCGAGTCCTTACGGCAGGCCTTCGTGGCATGGGCCGGGGTCTCGCCGTCGCGGTTCCGGGGAAGGTCATGACGCCCGGCGCTACGTCCGGCACACATCGAGGACGTGCATGAGAGCGTCGAGTGCGGCTGGGTAGGCGTGTTCGCTGGGCGTTCCGTAGCCGACGATGATGCCGTGTGGCTGGTCTGCGGGCGTGTGCCAGCGGTCGCCCAGTCGCCCCACGGCTACCTCCTGAGCCGCCGCGGCGTTGAGCACGTCCTGCTCGGTGGGACCGCCGGCGGGCAGGCTGATCAGGACGTGCAGACCGGCGGCGACTCCGTGGACGGAAAAGCCGGATGGCGCGTGTGGCCGAGATCGCAGCCGGGCGAGTAGGAGGTCTCGGCGGCGTTTGTAGCGCAATCGGCATGCACGGACATGCCGGTCGTAGGCATGGCAGGTGATGAAGTCCGCCAGTGTCAGCTGGCCGATGGTCTCGGTGTGGTGGTCGTTGTGGCGCTTGGCCTCGATCAGCGGTTCGAGGAGGTGGCGCGGCGACACGATCCAGCCCAGGCGCAGAGCGGGTCCGAGGGTCTTGGAGACGGTTCCGACGTAGGCGACCTGGTCGGGAGCGGTGCCTTGGATCGCGCCGATGGGTTGGCGGTCGTAGCGGAACTCGCCGTCATAGTCGTTCTCGATGACGAGGCAGTCGCTGGAACGTGCCCATTCGATGAGGGTTCGGCGGCGTTCCGGTGCGAGGGTTCCTCCGGTCGGGTACTGGTGGGCGGGGGTCAATTCCACGGCGCTCACCCGCGGATGGCTGGGGTCGCCGAGCAGGTCGGTCCGGGCTCCCCGGGAGTCCACCGGGATCGGGACAACGGCCGGGCCGTTGTGGCGGATCACGTCACGGTGGAAGGCGACGCCTGGGTCCTCGGTCGCGATGGCGGCCGGAGCGGTCTCGCCGAGCACGCGGCTGAGCAGGGCGAGGGCCTGGACGTATCCGTTGGTGATGATGATCAGTTCGGGGGGTGCGAGTACTCCACGGGTGCGTCCGAGGTATTCGGCGAGCGCGGTGCGTAGTTCGATCCGGCCGCGCGGATCGCCGTAGGCGTACGTGTCGGCGGCCTCTGTGCTCAAGGCCCGGCGGGTGGACCGCAGCCAGGCCGCGGTGGGGAAGGCGGAGGCATCCGGGCGGCCAGGGCGCAGGTCGTGCCGGGGTCGGTCGGACGCCCGGTCGGACGCCCGGTCGGGCGGTCCGCCCGGGTCCTCGGCGGTGCGGTGGGGAAGCCGGGCCACCATGGTGCCCGATCCCTGGCGGGCGGTCAGGTAGCCCTCGGCGATGAGCTGGTCATATGCCGCCTTGACGGTGCCGCGGGACAGGCCCAGTGCGTCGGCGAGCTTGCGGGTGGCGGGCAGCCGGGCCTGGGGTGCGAGTCGTCCGGTCTGGACGGCGGCCCGGAGGGCCTGCTCCAGACCGGCCCGGCGACCAGTCGCTGGATCGAGCTCCAGATGAAGGTCGACGCCAGAATTGGGCCATGATTCCGACATGAAAGCGGATCTTATCGTCGATCCATTCGTGTCATAGCGTCGCGGTCGTGATCACTGGTGAGGCGCTTGGACGGTGGGCCGGCAGGACGGGCCGCATCCCGCGGCGCATGGTTTGGCTGCTGGCCGTGGCCTACGGTCTGACCATCGCGAACCTTTACTACTGTCAGCCGCTGCTGCCGCAGATGGCGCGGTCGTACGCGGCTTCCTCGGTCGGATACCTGACCGCTGTCGGGCAACTCGGCTACGCGCTGGGGCTGGTGCTGGTCGTGCCGCTCGGCGACATCGTCCGCCGGCGACCACTGGTCTGCCTGCTGCTCTTCGTCGAAGCGGTGGCGCTGGTGGTGACCGCCACGGCGCCCGCCGTCGGTGCGTTGCTCGTCGCGGCTGCGGTGATCGGCCTGGCGAGCGCGAGTGTGGTGAACATCCTCGTGTCCTACGCCGCCACTATCGCCGCCGATCACGAGCGCGGCCGGGTGGTCGCGACGATGCTCAGCGGCGGGCTGGTGGGCATTCTGCTGTCTCGTACGATCGCCGGTCTCACCGCCGGGCTCTTCGGCTGGCGTGTGCTCTACCTGGCCGCCGCCGCGGTGACGTTGCTGCTTGCCGCCGTGTTGGCGCGTGCCATGGCGCCGTCCGCCGCGGAGGTGCCGATCGGCTACGCCGCGCAGCTCCGGGCGACCATCCGCCTCGCGGTGAGCAAGCCCCTGCTCAGGCGACGGTCACTGATCGGCGCCTGCGCCTTCGGCGCCTTCGGGGTCTTCTGGGCGGCCGTGGCGTTCATGCTGGCGGGACCGCCATACAGGTACGGCGAAGCGGAGATCGGCCTGTTCGCGCTGGTCGGCGCCGCAGGCGCGTTCGCGGCAAGGGTTGCCGGCCGGGCCGCGGACCGGGGTTGGCAGCGCCCGTTGACCGGCGTGCTGCTCGTTCTGGGTGTGGTTTCGTTCGGCGCGACAGCGATCGGAGGTCACAGCCTGACGTGGCTCGTCGTCGGGATCGTGGCGATGGACGTGGCGGTGCACGGTACGCATCTGCTGAACATGAGCGTGGCCTACGGCCTTGTCGACGGCGCCCGGTCGCGGATCGCTTCGGTGTACATGACGTTCTACACCCTCGGCGGCGTAGCCGGCTCCGCCGCGGGCACGGCCGCCTATCGGTTCGGCGGATGGGCTGCGGTCTCGGCGGTCGGCACGGCGTTCATGGCCGCCGGGCTGGCCGCATGGGCACGCGAAAAGTATGGAGGTTGATTTCACCGACTCCGCTGCTGTCCTCAACGCAGTGACCTTGAACGCCCGTACCGTTCCTGGCCTTCGACGTCGAAGATGCCAAGTAGGTCCGAACAACTCAAGCGTCAGCTGTTCGGACCTACTTGGCGAACCGCGACTCAACGCGCGGGCTGCTCGCCACCTTCGGCCGGAATGGACACCGGCATCGCGCGGGTCGGGCGTCAGCCGCCGGCGCTGAAGGACGACGCGCCGTTACCGAAGACGGTCATGTCCACCCAGGGGTGGGACTCCTGGATGCATTGGAGGTAGGGGACAAGGCAGAAGCCGCCCTGGGTCCGCTTGCGCCACTGGGTCGATCCGCGGCCGCCGTTGCTCACCAGCGACTCGTGGCCCTTGAACGACCAGCCCACCATGTAGACCTCGGGCCACCTGGTGTAGAAGTGGGCACTGGTGATCCGGGAGCCGTTGCGGCACCAGTCCATCCTCTGGAAATACTTCCAGAGCCATTGGCCGACGCGGTTCTTACCTCCCCGGTAACCAGTCCAGATCCAGCAGGAACTCGCCATGATCTCAGCCCGTTCCTCCGCGGAGACGATGACCTCGTTCTGGGCGAGCCTCGCGAGATACTCCTCGGCGGAGATGGGGTCCAGCGGCTCTTCGCCGTTCTCCGTAGTGGCCAGTTCGGTGTCCGGGTCCGCCGGGGACGAGACCTTCTGGGACGACGAGACCTTCTGGGACATCGCGCTCTCCGCTCCCGCTGGGGGCGCGAGCATCAAGCAGGCGAGCGCCGCCGCCAGCAGCAGGACACATGCATGTCGTACGAGTGGAATACGCCTTCGCAGGCTTTTCATGGCTGTCCTCTTCCGCGATTCACAAAGAATCGCATATCGTCCTGAGCGAATGGACCTTTCACTAGTAGTACGGTCCTGGACGGGGAGCTCGACAAAATTCATCTCCGATTTCCGGCCGCGCGGTTAACGGCCCGCCGTACGGGGGCTGTCGCTCGGCGATACCGCATCTCGACGGCGGCGGCGGATTCACCGCGCGCGACCCCGATCTGCACCCAAGTGGCGCCCTCCATCCGCAGGCGGACCAGGTGGCGGATCTCGGGGCCGAGCCGCGCGATCAGGGTTGCCGCACGCCGGGCCTCGTCCCAGTCGGCCACGGCGTCCTCGAAGCCGTGGGGGCGCGGCATCAGCGCCGCGTGGTGGCGTAACGCCTGGTCGCGGGCCGTTCGACGGTGGTGGTCGACCACGAGTCGCGCCGTGACGGTGGCCAGGAAGGGCCACGCCCGCTCCTCCACCAGGCCGGCGAAGGTGGCGGTGCGCAGTAGCGCGTCCTGGACGACGTCCTCCGCGTCCGCCCCCGCCCCCATGCGCGCCGCCAAGGCCACCAGTCGCGGCCGATGCGCCATCAGGACATGCCAGCGTTGTTCTGTGACATTCATGCCATGGCCCTCTCCGATTTCGTGCAGGCAAAGGAGCCCGGACAATGCCGCATGCCCCCGGCCGCCCCGTTGGATGAGTTCATTCGCGACAGGCGGACCTGACGTCACCAGGACCGCCGCCGGACATTTCCGGGCCGCCCTGGGAATTGCCGGTCAATGTCCGCTGCTGATCCTGGCCCGGTTCGTCGCACGCACCGGGCGGTCACCCGTACGGCCTCTCTTGGTTCTAATCAGGATCGAAGCAGTTCGAGGCCTTGGCCGGAACGAGCCCGGGCGTGCCCTGTCCGGATCTATGGGGTTCCCGTCCGGTTGCCAGGGCGCAGGGAGGTCGATCTCGACGACGGAAGAGTCGTTCGACGCTGATCGTGTCGAGGCTCGGGTCATGCCGGCCTGGCGGCGAAGCCCCAGGCCGGCTCGTTCACCTGTCCGTCTCGCCCTGTCGGCGACAGACCGCCGGACGCCGTGAGGCGGTGATCAAGCCGCTCGCCTCGGCCGGCAACAACGACACCCAATCGGGTGACACGCGGGCCCCAGTCACGTCAGCGATCGGCTGTGGGGGCCAGGCTTGTGGGACATGCTCTGTAGCTTGTCCTTTAAGTTCCGATCTTCGCGTCTGCACGGTGCGCCGTACCGAGAGCGGTGATGAGTTCCACGGTGAGCGGCTCGCCGCTCAGCAGGCCGCCGCCGGTACCCAACGGGGCATCCCCCGGGCTGACCAGCAGATTCCCCGCGCAGAGCGAGGTGTTCAGTGCCACGCCCGGGTCGACCGCGAGTAGGCCCGACTCGCTGATGGCGGCGAACACCAGATACCGGGAGCCGATGACGAAGTTGTATCCGCACGCGGCGCTGTCGGCGTTGGTGGCCACCTCGAACTCGGCGCTCGACTTCCCCTTGTAAATGTGGTCGGCCCGGAAGGTGTAGACGACCGGTGGTGGGGGATCGAGCGGGTCTCCTTCGACCCGGCGAGCGGCCATCACCGTCCCGGTGAAGACGGCCCCCGCCATCTTCACCTGCTCAGCCGGTTGGAGAGGAACGCAGGAGCAGGCGCATGCCGTACCGGGAGCGACCACAAGGGCCCCTGCCAGCAGAAGCAGCACGACGAGTAGTCGATGTCTCATGCCCTCACGACGCATCCCTCCTCGCGACGGTTCTCCATCGGATCATGTTTGGAAATCCCTTTACTCCAGGAAGTGGAACCTCATGACGAGACGGATGACCGGATGCGCCGAGGGACCGATACCCGTTCACCGGCGACCGGCTGAAGAACGTCAAGGCCGCGTCGCGAATGGTCCTCATGACCGTCTATCGCGATCACCGAGCCGCCCCGCCGATACGCCCAGTCCGGCAAGCGCCTGCTCACCCAACTGGAAGCCGGCGTGACCGTTGACACGGGTCGCCACCGGGGAAGATCATCGGGCGAGACCGCCGACTGCCTCCGAATGAGAAGTACACCGGCAGTCACCATCAACCGACCTTGACGTGATCGCTTGCCCCATGCTCACCGCAGACGTCTCGAACCTGTAGTGGTCAGGCCAACGCCGAAAAGTGGACTCCCGAAGGGCTCACCACTGAGTCACGTCGGTGATGGCGATCATCCATCCGGATCGAACGGTCCTGAACGCCGTCAGCCTCACCGGAGCCGGAGCCGGAGCCGGAGCCGGAGCTCAGGACCGCCAAGGCCGACTCGTCTAGCCGATGTCGACCACCCGTGCCCATGAGGGCGGCGTGTCCGGCACGTAGTCGGGATCGCTCTCATCCACCCACTTGGTCCGGGGAAACAGCCCCACCACCACGCGGGACGCCGGCCGTTCCTGCGGCCACGGGGTCCAGCCGTCGGTCAGGACCACGATGACGTCCGGCCGCGGACTCGCCCGCAGCGCCTTGGCGATGCCCGCACGCAGGTCCGTGCCGCCGCCGCCCACCAGCGTCAACCCCTCGGCCCGGCACAGCGGTTGCGCGACCCGGGCCGCCGCGTCGCAGGACAGAACGCTGACCAGGTCGCGCCGGCCGCCCACGGCGCGGACGATCGCGGCGACCTCTAGCAACGCGCTCCCCAGTTCGGCGTCGCTGACCGACCCGGAGGTGTCGATGACCACACTGATCCGCGGCGGCCTGCGCCGCAGGCTCGGCAGGATGACGCCGGTCAGGCCGGCCGAGCGCCGCGGCGGCCTGCCGTAGGTGTAGTCCTCGCCCACGCCGGGTCCTGAAACCGCCGAGCGGATGGCTGCCCCGAGCAGGTCCCGCCATGGCTGCGGCGGGTGGAAGGCCTCCTCTGCCCACCGCTGCCATCCCTTCGGCACAGTCCCCGGATGGGCGTTGATGCCCTGCGCCACCCGGAACCGGACCGCCTCCCGCTCGTGGTCGCTGAGCCCGTTCGCGCCCTCCGGCCCGAGATCCCATTCCCGCTCGAGTCCGTCGGCGCCGCTGCCGCAGTCCAGCCAGACCAGTTCCTGCGTGGCCGGCCCGAGCCGGAACTGGCGCAGATAGTCCTCCATGAGCTCGCCGTCGCGCAGCCCCAGCATCTTCGGATGGACGGCGCCACCAGGGCAGGTCAGCCCGTCACCGTACACGTCGTCGTTGATCTCGAGGTCAGCGGCGATGTTCATCCGCAGCCGCTCTCCCGGTCCCGTCAGCTCCTGCTGCCGGGCGAACCGGTCGCTGCGGCCGTGATGGTCGCGCAGCAGGTGGGAGATCTCGTGCACCCACACGCTCGCCAGCTCCTCAACGGGGATCCGGGCGACGAACGCCGGTGAGATGTAGCACCGCCAATGTCGATCCACCGCCATCGTGGGCACGAAGCGCGACTCCACCGGGTGCAGCGCGAACAGCGCCGTCGCCAGATAGGGCCGGGCCCGCGCGGCGTACAACCGGGCGGTGAAGAGCTTCTCGAAGTCCATCAGCCCGCCACCCGCGCCGCGACCTCATCCGCCTTCCTGCTCAGGGAGACCACCCCGGCGAGCCTCTCGATCGAGGCCGGGACCTGCCAGTCCGCGCGGCGCAGCGCGGCGAGCGTGGAGGCGGGCACGACCACCAGGTCCGGGGCGCCGGTCTCCAGCGCTCGCGCCAGCAGCGCCCATGCCGCGTCCCACCTGCCCTTCTCCGGCCGCTTCCGCACAGCCGCGACCACACCGTCAAGTACGGCCTGGCGCAGGTCACCCCGCTGAGGCAACTCGGCCGTCGCCGGGTCGGCCAGCAGCGCCTCGGGGTCGGGCAGGTCCATCCGATCCATGGCGGCAAGCAGCTCCAGCCCAGGCCCGTCTCCCACCGTGCCCCTGACCAGCATGGACAGCACATCCTTGGACGCGTCGGCCGCGGTCGCGAAGGCGGTCAGGCACAACGCCATCTCCCAGCTGCGAGGCGAGGGCCACGGGCCACCCCGGTGCGCCTCGTTGTTCGGCAGCCGGTGCACGAGATCGGGGCGGGCGGTGAGGAGCCCGCACACCGCACGCCGGGCGAACGTCACCGCCTCGGCCAGCCGCTCTGGGGCGAGCCATGGCAGGCTCGCGCGCGGCCAGGTCCCGCCGAGGCCGCGTACGACGACATCGTGATCGTGACGCCACTGCAGGTGGACGAACCGGTTCGCGAGCGGCGGGCTCAGCTCCCAGCCATCAGCGGCAGAGGAACGCGGGTTGGCGGCCGCCACGATCCGGACACCTGCCGGGAGCCGCAGGGCTCCGACCCGCCGTTCCAGAACCAGGCGGAGCAGGGCGGCCTGTACGGCGGGCGGCGCCGTGGACAGCTCGTCCAGGAAGAGCAGCCCCCGGCCCGCGCGAACCAGACGTACGGCCCAATCCGGCGGCGCCATCGGGACACCCTGTACGGCGGGATCGTCACCGACGACCGGCAGGCCGGAGAAGTCGGACGGCTCGTGCACGCTGGCGATCACCGTCGTGAGCGGCAAGTCGAGCGTCTTGGCAAGCTGCTGCAGCGCCGCGGTCTTGCCGATCCCCGGCTCCCCCCACAGCAGGACGGGCAGGTCGGCCGCCACGGCCAGGGTCAGGGCCTCCAACTGCGTGTCGGTACGTGGCTCCGTGGTGGTGTCGCGGAGCAGGGACAGGAGGTCGCCGGCGACTTCAAGGCGCGAGGCGTGAACAGACGAAAGCATGATGAATCACCTTTTGGAGGTCTAGAAAAGCGTCAGCGGAATGTGGCGTGGCGCGGGCGTGCCCGGTCCTTACGGGAGCGGCGGTCCGGTCGCTCGGCCGGTCCAGGCCCCGACCCGAGCCCGGCACGGAACAGCCCGTGGTCGATCCGCCGCCGCGCGGCCTCCTCCAGCACGTCGCGCAGCTCGCCCTCGGGCAGCCGCGCACCAGGTCCGAGGAGACCGTCGACAGTGGCCTGCGCACCGACGGCGTCGCCGTGCTCCAGCCGTGCGCTGACGTCGAGGAGGCACTCCGGGGAGCGGTGGTCCTCTTCGATCAGCCGCAAACAGGGCAACGGGGTGCCGGTGAACCCGGCCAGCAGTTTCTCGCGCCGGATCTCGGCCACGTCGTGATCCAGAGCGACCAGCACGCCGTTCACGAGCGCGATCCTGTGCTGGGCGCCGCGGCACTCGACCATTCGCGGCCCGTTCTCGCTCTGGTGGCCGGGTGGCTTGGCATCCGGCGAACGGCCGGGCACGAGCGCCGCCGCGACGAGCGGGTGCAGCCTGTCGGCCTCGATCAGCCTGGCACGCAGCAACGCCAGGTCGGGCAGCACCCAGGTCGCCGCATCAGGCAGGATCGGCGGCGGCGCGGGCCCTTCGTCGCCGACCCGGGACGCGTCAACATCGAGGATCACCTGACGCCGCCCGCCGACCCGGACGGCGACCGTACCCCCGTCCCGCCCCTCGGCGTAGAGCAGCAACCGGGCTTCGGCCGGCCATCGATCGACGGCCCAGCCCCGTGCGTGCGGCGCTGTTTCTGAGCGCGTACGCAGCTCACCGGCCCTGCGCACATCCCACAGGTGGCGATGCAGGTCGAGGCGGAAGCGTGGATTCGGATGGGGGTGCGGATGCGGTCCGGACCGGGAACCGTCCCAGAGCGCCAGGCTGATCCGCTGACCGGCATCCGCCCAGGCCGGCGGGGTCCTGGCCACAAGATGGACCGGGTTGTTCCTCTCGCGGTAACGGGCCAGCGAGAGGGTCAGGCCCGGACGTATCAGGCCGTTGGGGGCGATCCTCGGCATGTGCCAGCGGAGCAGGTCAGGCGCCAGGTGGCGGAGGTCACTACGGAGGTGGGCGGCCAGTTCCTGGCCGTGGAGACGCGCTATGCGGCGCAGGTTGAGATCGACGTCCACGTGTGCTGCGGCACACGCTGCTGCCCAGTCTCCGGTAGCACGGCGGGCGGTCGCTGACTCGATCATGGGGGGCGGCACGGCGAACTCACGCACGCGCAGCCAGAGGGTTAAGCGGGAATCCTCGTTCGAGGTCGAGTGCGGCATCAGCACTCACCTTGCGTGAACGGGGCCCCCAATCTGATGTATGAGATATTCATCGTGATCATCGTAGCGGCTTCCGGCCCGCGCGAGAAGAGCGGCTCTGGCGAGAGCGGTTGGCTGCCCGCAGCCGCTCTCCATCGAGGGCCTACCGCCGCACGTGCTCCCGGACGGCCAGGGAGAGGGCCAGGATGTACGGGCCGAGCAGCAGGGCGGCACACAGCAGCGCGTACCAGAACTGCGAACTGAACGGCCCGAGCAGGAGCCTGTCGGCCGCCCATGCCAGCACGGCGACCACGACCGGGAGCACGAAGAAGACGAACCAGGCCAGCACCCCGGCGAATCCGGCCAGCCACACCCACCGGAACCACCGCCCGGCCCGTACGTCGGCGGGCGAGGCCGCGAGCAGCTCCGCCGCCTGCGCCGGGGTGAGCCTGCCGAACGCACGCCGCAGCAGCAGGCTCTTGACCCGCCACAGGTCGCGGCAGCCGAGCGCGTTGACCAGCACCGCGTACAGGTCGGTACGCAGGAAGACCATGCACTGCCACAGCAGGCCCGCCAGCTTCACGAACACCCACACCGCGAGCGTCGCGTCCACCACGGGAGCCGGCGACCACACCCCTTGCCGGATCAGCAGACGGGCGCCGAGCAGCAGGCTGAGCACGACCACGTCCACCGCCATCCCGCCGAGCAGCGGCCCGTAGCGGCGGCGGCGAGGCACCGTCCACACCTGGGAGAGGTCGGTCTCCAGGACGAGCAGCATCATCCGCCGGTCCACCCCGAACCGGGACTCGATGCCGATCGCGCGGGCGGCCAGCCAGTGCCCGCACTCGTGCAGAGCCGTCGACGCCAGAACGAACGGCATGAGGAGCAGCGCGCTCAGCCCGACGTCGTCGAGCAGGAACGCGTCCTGGGCCGGGCTCGGGAACAGCGACGGCGAGGCGGCGAACACGGCCAGACAGAACAGGGCGAGGGCGGTGTAGCAGGCCCAGGCCACCCGGCCGAAGAACGGGCGGGCCACGCGCCGGCTCACGCCCCCCATCCAGCGCCGCATCTGGATCGGCGCGGTGCGCACGACCCGGAGTTCCACGTCCGGCCGATCGTCGACGAAGCCCAGTTCGGCGAGGGTCTCCATGAACGACGGCACATCCACGGGCTCACCGGCGAACGCCTCGGCCTCGGCCGCGGCCTCCTCCTCGGTCGCGCCGCGCAGCAGCGCCGAGATCACCACTCCGCCCACGGCGGGCATGGCCACGAAGGCGCCGGTGGCCGGATCGCCGACCAGGGCCTCGTCGCCCTCCTCGACCACGGTGAGCGGGCGCAGCCGGACCCTGCCGGTCATGGGGTCACCGCCTGGCCAGCGCGCACGCCGGGCAGCCCGGGTCGCGGGGGAACGGTTGCCACACGGGGACGAGCCCGTTCAGCAGGTCGAGGACGACGCGGGACCCGGCCGCGCGCGGCGGCTCGACGCCGGTCAGATAACGCATGACCTCGTAGGCGACCAGCGATCCGACCTGCATCGCCATCGGCCCGGTGAGGCCGTTGGCGAGCCGCAGCCCACGGGTGAGCCGCTGCGCGACCGCCGCGGTCGTGCGTCCGTCCGGGCGGGGCAGGTCTGACTCGTCGCAGCGCAGGCAGGCGCTCCTGCCCGGGTCGACGGAGAAGTAGATGAGCTGGGTACGGGTCATCCCGCCGGCGACCAGCGGGACGCCCGCGCGCAGCGCCGCCTCGTTCACCCACAGGTTCGCGTCGGGCGCGCCGTCGAGGCCGCCGGCGATCACGTGGACGTCCCCGGTCAGGTCCTTGAGGTCGTCCGGGCCCGAGATCCACCGGTCCACGGAGCGGACCTCGATGCCCGGGTCGTACTCGCGCACCCATTCGGCGGCGCGTTCCACCTTCGACCGGCCGATGTCGGCGTGCCGGTAGAGGAACTGGCGGGCGAAGTTGCGCGGAGCGATGTCATCGCGATCCACCAGCGTCAGCGCGCCGACGCCGAGCCCGGCCAGGCACTGCACCAGGGACGAGCCGCCGCCGCCCGCGCCGAGCACGAGAACGTGCGAGTCGCGCAGCCGCCGGACGAACTCCGCTCGCGACCTGTCCAGCCGGGCGAAGGCCCCGAAGAACGTCAGATTTGAAAAATGCCGCTCATCGGCGTCCGGGTCGCCCAGCAGGCGTTCGGCGGCGTCCTCGACCAGGCCGAGAGAGTCGAGCCCGGCGAGCCCGGCGCGGACGTCGTCCCCCGTGACGGCGACGCCCCGCGCGGTCAGCGCCGCACTCAACTCCTCCGCCGTGGCCGGCCCGCGGGCCAGTTCGTCGAGGAGCGCCGCGATCCGGCCGTCCGGATCAGCCAGCGTGTACGCCTCGCGCGGGTCGTGGACCACCACCAGTTCGTCGCCGAGGGATTCCCACGCGCACTCCTTCAACATCACCTGCATCGCTCATCCGCATCGCTCGTCGGGACGGAGTCGGTCGGGAGGCGGCCGCACCGCCTCCCGACCAGCTGAGAGGCGGTGCCTCAGGTCACGAACTGGGTCGCCTTGACGGCCTCGACCTTGCGAACCTCGATCTTCACCTCGTCCACCTCCTTCCGATGCTTCGATGTTTCGATCAACTTCCTCTCTTGGCCCACAGAAACCGCATATGGTCGCCATAGAAGGACCGACCGCTGACCGTGCCGGGGAGACGAGGGTGGACTTCGCGATCCTCGGACCGGTCCAGGTCGCCGACGCTGGGCGGCCCATCCGGCTGGCCGCCAAGGTGCGCGCGCTGCTCGGCGTCTTCCTGCTCCACCCGAACACCGTCCTGACCAGAGACCGACTGATCGCCTCGGTGTGGGACGACCCGCCGCGATCCGCCCTGCCGAACCTGCAGACGTACCTGACCGCGCTGCGCCGCGCCGCGGTCGAGGTCGAAACCGTGCCGCACGGCTACCGCCTGAGCCTCGGCCCCGACCGGCTCGACGTGCTCGCCTTCGAGGAGGCCGTACGGGAGGCCCGGCTGGAGGCGGCGCGAGGGGAACCCGCCACGGCGAACCGGCTGTTCGCGCAGGCGCTGACGCTGTGGCGCGGTCGGCCCGCTGAGGACGTGACGCTGGCCGCGACAGTGCAGGCGCGCATCGCCGAACTGGAGGAACGCCGGGAGAGCGCCCGGCTCGGCTGGATCGACGTGCGCCTGCGGCTCGGCCTGTACGACGAGCTCGTCGGCGAGCTGACCCCACTGGTGGAGGCCACGCCGCTCAACGAACGCCTGTGGCACCGGCTCATGCTGGCGCTGCACCGGGCGGGCAGGCGCGCCGAGGCGCTGGAGGCGGTCCGCGAGCCCGCGTGGACGGGGATCTGCCTGCTCCCCGCCGACATCGCCGACCTGGTCGGCCGCGAGACCGAGACCCGCGACCTGGTCGCCGCGCTGGACGGCGGCAGGGCGGCGCCCGCGATCGTGACGGTGTCGGGGCCGCCCGGCGTCGGGAAGAGCACGCTGGCGGTGCATGTCGCGCACCTGGTACGGGAGCGGTATCCCGACGGTCAGCTGTTCGTCCGGCTGCACGGCGCGTCGGCGTCGCCCCGCGACCCGTCCGACCTGCTCGCGGAGCTGTTGCGGGCGCTCGGCGTGGACTCCGCCGGCATGCCCTCCTCCACAGAGGAGCGGGCGGCGATGTACCGGGCCAGGATCGCCGACCGCGCGGTGCTCGTGCTGCTGGACGACGCGGCCGGCGAGGCCCAGGTACAGCCGCTGATCCCGGGCACGCCCAGATCGGCCGTCCTCCTCACCTCCCGTGGGCCGCTGCCCACGCTGCCCGGCGCGATCACGTACGCCTTGGACGTGCCACCGCTCGCCGATGCCCACGACCTGCTCGCGGGCGTGGCCGGGGCGAGCCGCGTGGCGAGTGACCCGGAGTCGGCGGAGGCGATCCTGCGTGCCTGCGGACGGCTGCCGCTCGCCCTGCGCATCGCCGGGGCGCGGCTGGTCACCCGCCCGGCCTGGCCCCTGGCCGAGCTGGCGCGCCGGCTCGCCAACGCCTCGGCGCTGAACGAACTCCACGCGGGCCCCCTGGATGTCCGCGCCACGTTCGAGGCGAGCTACGCGACGCTGTCGGCGCCCGCGCGGCGCGCGTTCCGGCTGCTCGGATCGGTGGCCGCCGATGGCGTGGCGGCCTGGATGGTGGCTGCGCTGGCGGGTGCGACCGCGTACGACGTGGACGGCTCCCTGGAGGAGCTGGCCGTCGCCGGGCTGATCACCGCTGGTGAGGCCGACGCCGCGGCCCGGCCCCGCTACCGCATGCACGACCTGCTGCGCGGCTTCGCCGCCGAGCTGTTCATCGCCGAGGAGAGCAGAGAATGCCGGACGGCGGCGCTGCGCCGGGTCGCCGCCGAGGCCCGCGCCCGTGCCGCCGACGCCGCACGCGAGCTCCCCCTCGCCTTCGCCCCGCCGCCGCCCGGCGTCACGGCCCGGACGCCGCCCTGCCCGGAGGGCGGCGCCTGGCTGGCGGCAGAGCGCGGCGTGCTCGTCGCCGTGGCTGAGACCGCCGCACACTGCGGGCTGGTCCAGGAGGCGGCCGAGCTCGCTTACGCGCTGGCGCCGTTCCTGATCGTGCGCGGTTTCCACGACGACGCCGTCCGAATGCTGGGGACGGCCACCGGCGCCGCCGCCGCGGCGGGCGACACCGTCGCCGAGACGCGGTTGCGGTTGGTACGCGCCGACGCCGAGGTGGATCGCAGACGCGCCAGCGCGGTCGCGGACGAGTTCCGCCACCTGCTCGGCCGCTGCTCACAGGCGGGAGACCGGCACGCCGCGGCGTACGCGCTGCTCGGGGTCGCCGCCACCCTGGAGGCCGACCTGGGCTCCGCGCTCGCCGCCGCCACCCTGGCCGCTGAGCGGTTCCACTCGCTGGGCGACGGGCACGGCCTGCTGAGCGCGTGGACCGAGATCGCCGGGGTCCAGTTCTACCTGGGCCGCTACAACGCCGCCGGGACGACCTGCCGCCGAGCCCTCGCCCATCTCGAGGACGACAGCGCCGGCCACAGCGCCATCCACCGGGCCCGTTTCCTGCGCGCCCTCGGTATCGCCTCCTACGAAACTGGCCGCGTCGAGGAGGCGATCGGCCACTACCGGGCCAGCCTCGACCTCTGCCGCGAGTTGCGGTGGAGCACCGGCGAACGATTTGCGCTGCACCGGCAGGCCCAGGCCGAGGCCGCGCTGGGTCGCCACGACACCGCCACCGGCATGCTCGCCCACTGCGCGGAGATGTTCGTGAACGCCGGAGACACACGAGGGCAGGCGCTTATCGCCTACACGCTGGGCGAGATCAGCCGGTGGCGGGGAGACGAACGGGCGGCGCTGGCCCACTTCACCACTTGCCTCGACCGTCTCGATCCGCTCAACGAACACGTCTGGTCCACTCGCACCCGCGAGCAGATCGCCCGCTCCCGGGCCGCCCTCGGCTGACTGCCTCGACGAGTGCGAGGCGTCAGCGTCGCCTCCGCCATCTACAGCGCGCCCGCAGCCAGGCGAAGACCGGCGGCACCAGGCTCCGGTCTCGATCCTGGTGATGGCGCAGTGCCGCCGACGACCGACATGGAGCATCCGGACGACCGGACCGGCGCGGCGGTTCGATCCAGTCTGAACGGCATTGAACGGCTGGGAACTGCGACTAGAGCACTCCGCGAAGACTCAGTCAGCCGACGGCGTCTTCTTTTTGATCTTCCGTACGCACCATATGACAAAAGCCGACAGTCCCATTAGAGCAACCAGGCCGATGACCGTCAGGATGATATCCATCCCCGGCAGACCGAACACCTCCAGTTGCTCGATCGGCCACGACGAACCGAACAGCGCGAAGACCCCCCAGACCACGCCAAATCCGAGAACTACCAGAATTAACTCTCCAAAAAATTCTCCGAAAAAATTGCGTACGTGGCGCACCGTGTACCCCTTCGTCTCATCCGATCATGCCGCACATCGAACGAAAGTGAGCAGCGACTACTGATCGGGTTTGCAGGCGAAGTTCAGCTCGCCGTGGAGGGGGGTGGCCGGCGAAATGGCCGTAGGCCACCTCGGCGAGCTGTTGGAAGCATTTCGAGACTTCGTCGGCGACGCTGTCTCACCCCCTGACTGATGCTCTCACCGGCGCGGAGGGCCGGCTCTCCTGAGAAGGCGCGATGGTTTTGAAGAGTCTCACAGGAGTTGAGGTCACAAACCGTCACCTGCCCTGTGGTTTCCGTTCCGGTCAGCCTTCGCCATGGCGCGTGGAGGACTCACGGACGAAGAGTGCTCCACCTACTTCTACCGTTAACAGAATCGGCCATGACGGTAGGAATGTGATGTGAACTCTGACTTAGTCACCCGCATCCTCTACAGAGCCGGTTTCGTGGTCCGACTGGTGCTGTTGCTCCCCCTGCTCGGGGGACTGGCCGTCGCCAGCGCCTCTTCCTTGCCCTCTTCTCGGACTTTGGAGCAGTTCCGTAGTGTGACGCTGGCCGGGGAGGTCGACCGGATCACCTATGAAGTCGACGACTCAGACCAATTGGTATTTCTGGTGTGGTCAGAGTCGCCTTTTGCCTGGCGCCAGGTCGAGGGCCGGATCGCGGACTTCGAAGGTCCGTACACGACCGCGCGCCTCACGACGGACTTACACAGCGCATCTGTTCAGCCGTCCTCGGTGGTACAGCAGCCAACGTCGTCCTCTCGGAGCGGCGTCTTCTCCGACTGGCCCTTCGGCATTCCAGGTGGCTGGTGGGTCTCGGTCCCTTGGGTGCTTGCCTTCCTCGCCATGCTGCGCTTCACCCCACGTCTCGCCAACCGGTGGGCGTGGTTCTGGCTGTTCACGGTCGGCCAGATCGGGGTGTTCTTCTACCTCATGCTGGAACCGAGACCATTGTGGCGAGGGCCTGGCGAAGGGCTCACCCCCGCCAAGCGTGTGAACGGGAGCGGCGGCTGTGGATATTCGATCCTCCTGGCCATCGCCTCGGTGCCCGTGGCACTGGGAATCGCATGGCTCGTAGAACGGGCCACGGGCTGACGGTCATCGCGAGCGTGCCCAGGATCTGGAACCCAGGAATCCTCTCCTGAGCCGGGTCAGCAATTGCCAGGCAGACAGTCTGGTGATGGTCTCGATCGCGGCCAAGCAGATCGCCCGCCGCCCGCCAAAAACGGCAACCGCAGAGTCGCGGGACGCGGTTACGAACCGAAGTCGCCCAGGTGCCGGCGGTCAGCCGCCTGGCTTGGTGAACTCCACGCCGTCGAACCGGAACACCGTGATGCGGCCGGGGTAGTCGCCGACCGCCAGAAGGCGGCCGTCGGCGGAGAAACCAACCGCCTGGTACCAGCCCGACCGCTCGCCGGGGACGGCGAAGTGCGGCTCCAGCGGCTGTCCGGTCGCAACGTCATAAACGATGACCGGGCCACAGTGGAGAACACCGGCGAGCAAGGTGCCGTTGGGGGACAGTGCGAAGTCACTCAACCGCTCGCACCCGTCCCGCTCGTCCTCGATCGCCCAGCACAAGGCACCGGATTTCACCGAGACGCCAAAGCATCCTGACGTCGCGCCGCTCGCGACAAGGATTTGCTCGGCCCCGTCGAACGCCAGCTTGTCGAACCGGCGGCTGATTCCCTGGAATCCCGCCGGAAAGGGGAACGGGGCGGCGAGCACTCGCTGACCAGCGTCGACATCCCAGATCTCGAGGTCGTACTCCGTATCGCGGTTGTCCGGGTCGTGGGCGAGGCCGACGAGCCGGCCCGACGGCGACAGCGTGGCAGTGGTCTGGAAGCGCTTGCCTGCCGGAAGATCGAGGCACGAATCGCCGTCCGGGCCCAGCACTCGCAGCGCGTGATCGTTGTCGACCACCAGCATCCGCTGGCGGGCGGAGTCCCACCCTGGCCGGGTGTAGGGCAGGCGTTGGACATGACCGGTGGCGAGCGCCACCGTGTGGCTCACCTCCACCATGGAGATCGTGTCGCGGACGGTGAACGTCAGGTGCGAGCCGTCCGGTTCGAACGTCACGGTATGGATCAGTGAGTACTGATACGCATCGGTGTACACCACCTGGCGGGCGCCGGTCCGTAAGTCGACCGTCTGCACATCGGAGCCGGCCGCCCCGATCCGGTCGGGGATGCCGCGAGCGACCGCGACGGTGTGGCCGTCCGGGTGCAGAGCGATCGCCACGACACCGTTCGCCGCCCGGGTCGCGCACTGGACGACGACGTCGCCCGGTTTGCTCTCGGCGACGTCGCGGAGCAGAGCGTACCCGTCACGCATCTTCTCGGCGACGACCTTCTCCAGGGCCTCGCGCGCCGCGCCCTCGTGATCGAACGACTTCGTGCGCCCCTGAGGCTTCCCAGTACCGGCCCACCAATTCCGGTGCAGCTCAGCCCCGTCGATTGCGAGTTCCAGGTACTTGGGCTTCGAGGTACCGGGATGGGTCAGGAGAATCTGGTCACGATCCACCCGCGGCATTGTAGGGTCCAGCACACAAGTGGCAGCTCGCCAGACGCGGTTCCTGCTGCGACTTTCTGCGCACCATCGACTCCTAGGCTCCGGTTCTGATCATCAGCGCAGCGTCTCATGACGCGGTCTGAAAACGAACCCCGGTCCGCGCACCGCGCGCACCCGCCCCTCTGGTCTGCTCGGCCTGTCCCGGGGCGATGGCGGGCGGAATGATCAGCTTCCACGTCAGCCAGCTACGGCTCTCGGCGCATGGCTTGCTCCAGGCGGCCGAACGCTTGCCGGACGCTTGCTTCGTGAGGGGCCGCTTCAGCACTTGTTCGTGGTCGCGGGTCATTTCGACGCCGTACTCAGTGAGGAGGCGGTGTGCTTCGCCTTCCTAGGCGAGTTCCGTTCATGAAGATCAGCAGGCGTTCTGGACCGAGATCAGCGGCTCGGCCACGATGAGGGCATGACGGAGAACCGATCAGCGCAGCCGCCGACAGCAGGGGCAGGCTTTCGCCTGAACTGGGCGGCAGTGAGCGCTCTGGCGGCTGCGGCTGCCGTCGTGGTCGCGCTGGTCGCTTACCTGGCGCCGCCGGCCCCGCCTCCACCGTCCCAGCCCGACGCGGCAATCACCGCCGACGCCGCGCAGTCACCGTCACCAGATCCGGTCACCACCCGGCCCGCACCGCCGACCCCGAGTCCGTCGCCTGAGCCCAGCACCACCCAGCCACCAGAGCCAAGCCGCACGCGAGCGGCCCCGGTTTCCTCCCCCATGCTGTCAGCGGTCCGGCCCGGCGGTTGCGACAAGACGGCGACGGCGCTGACCGCATACCGCCAGAACGCCGGGACCACCCGCGGCAGCCAGGCAGCCGCGGCTCAGCAGACACACCGCGACCTGATGGGCGCAGGCCTCGACGCGCAAGGGGTGGTGGGCGCGACGATCAGTCGCCTGGCCGCCGAATTCCAGGAGCTGAACTTCCGCTTGACCGGCATGACCGGCGGCGATCCCAACCAGGTGATCGCGGATATCAACACAGACGTCGCCGAGCTCGAGCGGCTGTGCGGATCCACCTGACCTGACGCGCTGGCGCGACCGTTCGGACCTGTCACTGGCATCGAGCCGTCGGTCCACATAAAGCGGCGGCCGTCTTTGGCGCCGGCGTCCTCACCAAGGCCCAAAGGTCGGGGCTGTAGGGCGTTCCCACCAGTCAGTGGAACTGGGCTGGCTGCAGCCCGATGACGGGTGGATCAACTCCTGGCGGGAGGCCGAGAACCCCTGCATCCATCGATGATCGATCAGAGTCCGCAACCCGCGAGCCTAGCTGATATCACCTAAGCGACGTCGGGCCGTGTCATCAGCGGCGACCGCAAATGCAACGCCAGACTGGGACTGGTCAGGGGCACGGTGCTCCACGTCGCGACCGCTGTGCCCGCCTCGGCGTCGACCACCAGCCGAACCCGGTGCGGGGTGGTGATGACGTAAAGCTCGGCGACGAACGTATTGCCCTGCCAGGCGCCGGCCGCGACGACAGGGCGGCCGAGCGGCGAACTTTCCCGCCATTCGCCGTGGCCGGCCTCGACGTCGAGGAACGACCCGAATCGCAGGAGCCATCCACCGTCCACGGGATCGACGATCACCGTGGTTCCGTCGGGCAGAGCCGAATCCTCGGCGGAGGCGTCGAGTCTCGCCTTGACGGAACGCTCCGGGGCGGCCGAACCCGGCACCTGCGCGAGTGACAGCCGTCGCAGCCGATCGGCGAGAATCTCGTCGTCCCGGGTGCTTGCCGCGTGGTCCATGCCGGGCAGCAGGCACTCCCATATCGCGTCGAGCACTGCCTGTGCCTGCGTATGGGCGCCGGTCAGGGCGACCACGAGATCGTGCGACGGGACGACCACGAATTGCTGGCCGAAGGAGCCGTCACCGTGGTAACCGTGACGCGAAATCCAGAACTGGTAACCGTAACCGCAAAGGTAGTCGGTGTTCCCCGATCCGTCCTCGAATGGCACGGTATCGATGTGCCGTCTGGTCGCGAGCTCCACCCATTCGCGCGGGACGAGCCGCCGGTCGCCCCAGAGGCCTCCGCGCAGCAGCAGTTCACCGAAGGCGGCGGTGGCCTCGGTCGTGAGGTGCAATCCGTGGAATCCGAAGGCGGCACCGCTCGCCACCCGGTCCCATTCGGCGTGGTCGACGCCCATCGGCTTGAAGAGGCGCTCGTCGAGCAGCTCCGAGAGGCCGCGGCCCGTGACCCGCTCCACCATCCGGGCCAGGATGAAGGTGGTCGGATTGTCGTAGGCGTGCCGTGTTCCCTCGGCCTCGGGAAACGGTACGCGCAGGAAGCCCTTCACCAGGTCGCCCGGTTCCAGTTGCCAGGCCTCGACGAGGCTGTCCGTACGGTGTCCGGCCGTCATGGACAGCAGGTGGTGAACGGTGAGACGGCGTCCCTGCTCCGAGATGTCGGCCGGAACGTGGTCGGGCAACACGTCCACCACCCGATCGTCCAGCGAGAGCAGCCCGTCGGCGATCGCGAGCCCCACGGCGACCGAGGTGAACGACTTGGTCAGCGAGTAGAGAAGGTGCGGCCGTTCGGCCGAGTAGGGCGCCCACCAGCCTTCAGCGACGACGTGACCGTGGCGTACGACCATGATGGAGTGACACTCGATGGATTGCGCTTCGAGCCGGTCCAGCAGCGCGGTAACTGCGCGGGACGACATCCCTGAGTCGGCCGGTGTCGACCGTGGCAGTAGGGCGCGTTGAGAAGGCATTCAGGCACCCTAACAAAACCGTCCAATCGAGTTACGAGACATCGCTTGAGGAACGAAGCCCTGGCCCACCGATGGCCCCCAACCATCTACGGAGGCCGACCACAGGAGGGCGATCGTGAGGGTGGCTCCCAAAGCGGCTCCCAGAAGCCCGGAGAATCACACCACCAGGCCGCATGATCTGCGCATGTAACCCTTTTGCCGGTTCTCGCCAAGCAGGGTGAATCGACGAAGGGAGCGTGACCGGTGCGTCGTAAACAGGTGAAGATCGCCACAGATCCTGTGGCCTTCGATGCCTTCTATCGGCGGCATATTGATGCGGTCACCCGGTTCCTCGCCCGCCGTGTCGACGACCCGCACACCGTCGCCGACCTGGTGGCCGAGGTGTTCGTGGCGGTGCTCAACTCGGCCCACACCTACCGGGCCGAGCTGGGGTCCGAGATCGCCTGGCTCTATGGCGTGGCTCGCAAGACGATCTCCACCGAGCGGCGCAGAGCGTACAAGCAGTACCAGCTGACGGACCGGGTGAGCGGGCGACGCCCGCTGGACACCGACGACGTCACCAGGTTGGAGGAGCGCATAGACGCGGAGCGGCACGCCAGGCAGATGTTCGAGGCCATGGCCGAGTTGCCGGTGGGGGAGCGTGCGGTACTGGAACTGGTCGTCATCGACCAGCTCACGGTCACGGAGGCCGCGCTCGCCCTCGGCATCCGGCAGAGCACCGCCAAGGTACGCCTGCACCGCGCCCGCCAGACACTGCGGAACCTGCCCTTCGTCACGAGTGGAGCAACAGGATGAGATTCGAGGAGCAACTGCTGATGGACCTCAAAGCCGAGATCGTGGACCGTGACGAGCGGCGCCGCCGCGTCACCCGCCGACTGTTCGCAGGCAGTACGGTGGCCCTCGTTGCCATGACGGCGGCGTTCGCGGTCCCCCTGCTGACGGAGACGGCGAAGCCCGCGTACGCCGTGAGCAAGAAGGCCGACGGCACCGTGCGGGTGGAGATCAACGAGTTCACGGACGCCGACCAGCTGGAGCGGGACCTGAATGCGGCAGGCGTCAGAGCCGACATCAGCTACCTGCCGCCCGGCAAGGAGTGCAAGGTCGGCAGGGGAAAGACGGTCAGCCAGGTGGTGGCGACGGGGCCGGACTCCAGCGCGGTCGCCCGTATGCGTGGTGACGTGCTGGACATCAATCCTCGGCGCCTCGGCGGAGACCAGACGCTGGTGCTGGAGTTCGCCGGTAACGCGACGGAGACCGCTGAGACGAAGAAGCAGCAAATGCTGTGGCGGCTGACGTCGAGCGTGATCACCGGCCAGGTAGGGCCGTGCGTCGCGATCGATGACCCAACGTGGAAAGGCGTCAGAGGGAGCTGACATGAGCTGACCCGGAACTCAACCCTGACGGGAACCGCTGCCTTTCAGGAGCTCCGGATGAGTCGTCGAGTTCGTGGGCGGCGACCGTAGGAGGTTCTGAGGTTGGAACCGATGCCGTGCGGATCGCCCGTTGTCGAAGGATAGCCCGGGGGCTCGACAGGGACTTGCTTGTGCCCGGAAGTCGACCGCGACCACGTTGCCCGGTGGTCCAGGGCTGAGGAACGAAGCCCTGGACCACCGATCGCCCCCGACCTCCTGTGGCAGCCACAGCACTCGTCACTGATCGCATTCCCCGTGACTCCCCGCTGTTTCCCCTTGTTGTCCGTCCCATCGGGCACGCGACGGGCACGGCTGGCAGACTCACCGCATGATCGAGATCGACGGCCCTTTCCATCGCATCAGCGACCCTGGCTTCGAGATGCTGATCCCCCGCTGGGAAGGGCATGATCCCGAGACCGCCGATCAGGCCGACGCGACCATCACGCTTCCTGACGGCACCCGCCGCTATGCCACTGAATCGCCCCGGGTTCGGTGGAGACTTGATCTCTTGAGAGGATCGAGTCCATGCCAGGTAAGTCTCCCTACCCCGCCGAGCTGCGCCGCCGAGC
>NZ_JBFAKL010000045.1:0-39576 GCF_040655715.1 Nonomuraea cavernae
CGATCTCGTGATCTAGGCAATCCGATCATCGCAGGTCGGAGGCACCTTTCTCTATTAACGATCTTCAGGACGAAATTCCGGCTGAATAGCCGAGGCTGGTGCACGAGCCCATGGACGACATCCAGATGATGACGGTCGGCCAGGGAATCTCCGGCGGAAACGGATGGGTGGCCGAGACCGCCGAGGCCGTACACACGATGACCCAGAACATCGGAAGGCATCGCGCGGACATCGCCACCCTCGGGATGGCGGTCCCGTGGGCGGTTCACGCGCGCACCCTGTTACCCAGCGAGCCCGTGCCGACCTGGGCGGACACGAGGCCGGTGGGGCGGTTGCTGGCTGAGGCGCTCGCGCTTCCACCGGGCAACCGGGTCCAGGTCGTGATCGACACCGACGCGCGCCTGGCGGCCTTCTACGAACAGACCTACAACCACGCTTTCGAGACCATGCTGTCGGTCCAGGTGTCGGCGCATGTCACCGGCGGCCTCATGCTGGCCAGCACGCACGTGCGCGGTGCCCGTGGCCGGGCCGTGAGCGTGGGGCATCTGTCCGTCGACCTGGCGGGCCGGGAATGCTGGTGCGGGCTCAGGGGCTGTTTGGAGGGGTACGTGACGGCGCCCGCGCTTCTGGAGGAGGCCTTCGTCAAGTGCCACGCCCGGCAGGTCTCACCACCGAGCACGATCGAGCAGTTCATCACCCGCGCGCGGGAGCGTGACCTGGTCTGCCTGGACGTGTTGCGGCGGGCGGCGGTCCAGTTGGGGCGTGGCCTGGTCAGCGCCACGGTCGCGGCCGACCAGCACGCCATCGTGCTCGGCGGGACGGTCGCGCCCGGCTTCGAGCTGGTGCTGGAGGAGTGCCGCAGGGAGATGGACCGTTCGGAGTGGGCCCGAGATGTGCCGGTGCTGATCGGCGAGCTCGATGCCGCCACTCACGGCGCCCTCCTGCTCGGTCTGGCAGGCCATCTCAACTGAGCGGCTCAACGAGAGGGCTCTCAACGGAGCGGTTCTCAACGGGCGGCTCTCAGCGGAGCGGTTCTTCTGAGGGCGGCGGCACGAGCATCGGATTGCCGAGCCGGCGGGTGCCGCGAGCCGCGGGTGAGTAGAGTCCGTACAGCCATAGCCGGACTCCCAGAAAGAGATGATCGCCGTGTCGGACACCCCGTCCGAAGATCGTGCTGACGCGCCGCCGCCGGAGCCTGCTTATGAACCGCCGGTCATCATCGATCTGGGACGCATCAGGGCTCTCTTCCGCGGCAACGCCTCCAGCGGCAACGCCGACGCCAATTCGCAGTATTACTGGTGAACGGTCACTTCCCGGATTCCTCGTCCACCTGCGCGACGGTCGCCTGAGCGATGATCCCGACCTGCCGGGCCTTCCCGTCTGGTCGGGGATCGAGGGCGTCAGGGCCTACGGGCTCTGGCCGCGCGGACAACTCTCCACGGCCACGTACGGCTCCGCCCGCCTGCTCGTCGCCGGTCACTGTCTCGCCTCCCAGGAGGAGATCGCCGCCCGGCTCGCGGCCGCGATCGACGGCGTCAGCCCCGACCTGCTGACCGAGTTGCCCGGTGCGTACGCGTGTGTCCTGGTGGAACGGGACAGGATCCAGATGTACAGCGATCTCGGCGGGCAGTTCCCCTTCTACCTGGCCGCCCGTGGCGGGGGGTGGCTGGTCTCGTCGCACGCTCGGCTGCATGGGCGCGAGCTCGACCCGCCGGCCGCCGCGGTCGACATCGTCTGCCCGCACGTGCTGCCGCTGACGGAGGGCAGGTCGTTGCTGCGTGGGGTTCGTGAAGTCGGGGGCGGTCAGGTGATCTCCGCTGCTTCCGGCGGCGTCGAGGTGCGGCGTTACGCCCCACGGCTGCCCGAGCGGGTGACCGATCCGGCCGAGGGGGCTCGGGCGCTGCGGTCGGCCCTGGTGGAGGCCGTGCGCCTGCGGTGCCGCTCCGGCGTCGTCACCTCGGATCTGAGCGGCGGCGTCGACTCCACCGCGCTCACCCTGCTGGCCGCGCGCCTGTCACCGGAGGCCGTCGACGCCGTCGTCTATCACCATCCGTCCGCCCCGGCGGACGACCTGGCCCAGGCCGTCCGGGTCGCGAGTGCCGATCGGCGCATCAGACTGGCCACCGTGCGCGGCACCCCGGACACCCTGCCCTACCAGCGGCTGGACCAGGCATGGGCCGATCGTCCCGCGCCGGGGGCGCTGGCTCACCGCAGGGCGATGCTGCGCCTTCGCTGGGCCGCCTCTCACGGATCCGGGGCGCATCTCACCGGTGAGGGCGCCGACGCGCTGCTGCATCCTTCGCCCGCCTATCTGGCGGACCTGGTCAAGGCGGGCTCGGTGGCCCGGCTGGTCAAGGACAGCGCCGCCCTCGCCCAGCTGCGCAAGGTCGCGCCCGGCGGGCTCATGTCCCGGGCGGCACGGCTCGCCCGTACGTCACCCGCGATGGCGCTGCGCCAACTGGGGCGGAGTCTGAACGGTCCGCCACGCGGGGCCGGCTCACCCGCGGACGCCGTGTCGTGGTGGAGCGTCTCGGGGGAGGCCATCGGCTGGCTGGCGCCCCGGGTGCGGTCGGACCTCGCGGACATCGCGACCGACCCCGCCACGAGGAGGGCCATGCCCGAGGGCGTGGGCCCGGCCGACCACGCCGCGCTGGCCGAACTTCGCTCCGCCGCGCACGCCCAGCAATACCTCAGGGAGCTGGGCGCCGAGGCGGGGGTCGCGGTGCACGCCCCCTACCTCGACCGGGCCGTGATCCGCAGCTGCCTGGCCGTGCCCGCCGTGCTGCGCGCCGAGCGGGGCCGCTTCAAACCGCTGCTCGTGGCGGCGCTGCGCGACCTGGTGCCGAACGACGCGCTGTCCCGTACGACCAAGGGCGCCTATCAGGCGGAGGAGTACCTGGGCGCACGCCGGGCGCGGCGTGAGATCTCCGCGCTCCTGGCGGATTCGAGGCTGGTGGATCTCGGTGTCGTGGACCCGCGCGCGGTCGCTGTCACGGTGACCCGCCTGTTTCACGGCGCCCCTGTGCCGCTCGGTTCGTTCGGCCGCCTCCTGGCGCTGGAAACCTGGCTTCGCGACACTTGACCGCCATGGCCTCGTCCACGCTTCTGGAGCTCTACCGCCATACCGACGAACACGGTGTGGTGGTCGTCGACGTACGAACGGAGCACTGTCACGCGCTGAACTCCACCGCGGCCCTGGTGTGGGAGGTGCTCCGGGGCGGCGGCAGCGTCGCCGACGCGGTCGAGGCGCTCGCGGATCGGCACGTGGACCAGCCGCGCGAACGCATCCGGGCCGACGTCACCGAGTTCGCGGCGGACCTGCGCGAAGCGGGCCTCCTGCGTCCGGCACCGCCTTCCGCGCGGCGGAGCTCGCCCGCCACCGAGGAAACCGACAAAACAAAGGAAGCCGGGGAGACAGGGGCGGCCGCGGAAGCCGGAGAGACGGGGGCGGCCGAGGAGGTCGCGGAGGCTGAGGGAGGCGAGTGGCGGGCCAGTGGGGTGCCGATGGCGCGCGGCTCGGCCGGTCGGCCGAGTCTGGCGAGCGTGGTGTTCCTGCTGGCCGCCGTGACGCTGCTGGCGTTGCCCCTGCGGTTCTCCTCCCGGCTCGCGCGACGGGCACATCGTCGGCTCGGCCATCGCCCGCTCCCGGTCGACAGAGCGGAACGCATGACGGCAGAGGTGAAGAAGGCGGCGGCGATCTTCCCCGGACGCGCCGCCTGCTTCGAGATCTCCCTGGCGACCGTGCTGTGGGCCGCCGCCCTGGGGCACAAGCTCGACTGGTGCTGGGGGGTGCTGCCCAACCCCTTCACCTTTCACGCCTGGGTCGAAACGCAGGGGCAGCGCGTAGAGGACGACGAGGACCGTCTTTACGGCCCGCCCTTTCACCGGCTACACCCGCTGGACACACAACAGTGGCCGCTTCGTTCTGAACGCCTGTTTCGGTGGCCCGCCTCCTTGCGGCGCTAATTCGAAAGGGACGGCACCAAATTTCGCCGCTGCCGGGCGGATTCATGTTGTGTCGTTTTCTGGTGCGACTGAACGGGCGTTGTTCTCTAGAGAACCATCGGCCTACGATCCGGGAACGGAGACCCTGAGAAAGGGCCCCGAACAATGGGGCCGGCCGAAAAGGTGATGGGAAATGGGGCGCTATCTGCGCCGTTCCACCGGACGTGACAGAAAACCCGACTGGAAACTGCTCCTGCTGATCGTGGCGGCCACGGGCACGGGAGGCGTCGTGATCTTCCAGCCGTCTCTCGCCGCACCCGTCGCCATCGCCGTCGGCGTGGCCACCCTTTTCAACGACCTGCTCTCCCGCCGTCGTAAAGGGGATGACGACTGACGAGGGGCGGCGCGCATGTGGCGTCATCCGGTGCGGTCGAGGCGGGCGCCTTCGCCGTATGACTCACGGGCGTCGAGTAGTTCGTCCCAATGCTCGTTCACCCAGGCACAGGCGACCGCCATCGGCGTGAGCAGGCTTCTGCCCAGCGGAGTCAGCTCGTACTCGACACGCGGGGTGGCCTCGGCGTAGACGGTGCGCTTGACCAGACCGTCGCGTTCGAGGGACCGCAGCGACTGGGTGAGGACCTTGGGAGTGACGCGGCTCAGCGGCACCCGCAGCTCAGAGAACCGGCGCGGCCCGTGCTCAAGGCAGCGGATGATGAGCGCCGCCCACTTGTCGCCGAAGCGCATCGGACTGAGCGAGGACGGACACAACTCGTCGAACAGGTCGGCCGGCAGCGGTTTCCTCATCACCTCACGATAAGCGGTATCCCGCGGGTAACCGCGGCCCCCGATAGCGTCCGCGAAACGGCTGGGCGTACGGGCTCCGGCCCTGGCGGAAAAGGTGGTTCGTCATGAAAGTCACGGTCTTCGGCGCGGGTGGACGGGCCGGACGGCAGATTGTCGCCGAGGCTCATCGGCGTGGCCACCAGGTCACCGCCGTGGTACGCGATCCTGCCCGCCACAGCGACCTGACCGACGTGCGCGTGGTGGCGGGCGACGTCACGGACGGGGTGAGCGTCGAGCAGGCGGCCGTCGGGCAGGACGCGGCCATCAGCGCGGCCGCGGACCTGTCCGTGCCCCCGTACGACTTCTTCACGGCGTCGGCCCGTGCCCTGATCACCGGCCTGCGGAAGGCGGACGTGCGCCGCCTGGTCGTGGTCGGCCTGGCGTCGATCCTGCCGGGGGCGTCCGGCGCTCCACTGATGGACGAGCCCGGCTATCCGAACGAGTACCGCTCCTTCTACCTCGGCCACGCCGCCGGACTCGACGAGCTTCGGGCCAGTGATCTGGACTGGGCTTACGTGGCGCCCGCAGGCGACTTCGACCATGACGGCACGCGTACCGGCCAGTACCGGATCGCCGAGCACGGGGACCAGGCCAGCCGGATCTCGTACGCGGACTTCGCGATCGCGCTGCTCGACGAGATCGAGACCCCGCGCTGTCACCGCGCCGCCGTCAGTGTCCGGGAGGCGTGAAGTCGAGCCGCGACAGCCCGACCCTTCTGGGGCGCCGAGCGCGTACGCCGTTCGCCGGAGCGATGATGACACCGAGTGATGCGCCGGGCGCGTGTGCTTCAAGATCCCGACAACAGGATGATCGGCCCCGTCAGGTTCGTTATGATCATCAGCAAGCTTCTCCACCGAGGTGACGCGGTCAGCGGCCCGTCGTCGGGTTCCTGCCGCCTTGGTGGTTCAACATCGCTGAATGTCTGACGCCGCACGGCGTTCTTTCGCCATGCCTTTTTCCTGGAGGGTTCTTTCATGCGTATTCCGAGTGTCGTTCGTCCTGCCGCGATGGCGTTCGCGATTCTCGCCCTCGTCTCTACCGTCGCCGCCTGCGGAGGTGAGGGCGACGGCACTTCGGGTACGGCCGCCGCGGCGGGCGTCGACAAGGCCGCTCTGATCGCGAAGATGAAGGAGGCGCCGGACGCGAAGGACGTCCCGGAGTCGATCTTCGACTGTATGGCCGGTGCCATGCTGAAGCACGGCGACCAGGCCACTTTGCAGAGTTACGTCGACGGCAAGGTGAACATCGACAACGATTTCAAGGCCTTCGGCGAGAAGGAGAAGCAGATCCAGTCAGAGGTGTCGGCCTGTGAATAGCATCGCCTCGGCCTGAGAGATCCAAGGTGCCCGGGCAAGCTGATTTTCCCTGCTCTGGCAGGGTGACGGCGTCCGGGGCACCTGTTCTCCGGACGCCCATGATTCTGATGCGCGCCTACGGCCGGCGGTCAGTGCCGGGCGCCGCCGGGGATGACGAGCTCCGCCTCGCCGGGGAACTCGTGAAGGAGGCGGCCGGCTGACAGCAGCCGCTGGTGTCCGGTCCGCTGGTCGCGGGGGAACTGGAGGACGGCGTAGCCGTCAGCCGTCGGGCCCACGGCATAGTGGCCGTCCGCCAGGGGCGTGCGCGACACGAGGGCGCCCCCTTGGCCGAACTCCAGGACCGCGACCTGCTCCCCGGTGTACTCCAGCAGGAAGACACGGCCGCCGCTGACCTGCACCGACAGGCCGTGGTCGGCGTCGGACAGCACTCCGTCTCCGCTCGCCTGGAGGGTCACGGTCGAGCCGCCGGTACGCAGCCTCACCTGTGTGCGTGTGCCCTCGCCGTACTGTGACTGGTCGAGGAGGGCCAGGTCGCCTGAGGGCAGGATGCCGACGGGCTCGTACCCCTCCGGCAGGCGCGGCGTGCTGATCCGGCCGGTGCCGAGGTCCACATCGGTGTATTCGCTGACTTTCCCGCTCGCGTGGTAGCCGAGGATCAACCGCCGGGAGTCGGCGGACCAGGCCCAGGGGCTGTAGGCGGTGTCCGTCCCGCCGGTCGCAGGGGAGGCGATGCGGTGGGTCGTGTCGCCCAGCAGGTCTCTGAGCTCGTACCCGCTCGCGGTCGGCATGCCGAGCCAGCGCCCGTCGGGGGACAGCGTGAGGTTGCCCGGCGGGGTGACGGTGCGCGTGCCGAGCAGGTGCTGCCGGCCGTCGGCGAGAGCGAGCAGCGTGGGGCAGGCCTGTCTGCACGGTGTGTACACGGCCGCGCCCCGGCCGACCGGCCCGTTCGCGGGCAGCGCCGAAACGGGGCCGGGCGTCGCCGGAACCGCCACGATGGTGTCGCCGGACGGACGGGCCAGGCCCTGCTGGAGCCCGACTCCGCCGGCGATCAGCAGCGTCGCGAAGGTCACCCCGGCCGCGGTCCGTACGATCCTGCGACGGCGCGGTCCGTGCGGCGCGTGGTCCGCGCCGGCGCAGTCGCGCGCCTCCTGTTCGGGTTCGTGGTACGAGTCGCGAAGGTTCACGGATGCACCCTCTCCAGCAGTTCGTGGCGCCACTGCTCTCAGCCGTTCGAGCGCGTCGTGCCTGTGCTGAGCGCGTCGTGCCTGTGCCGATGACATGGGCCCGTGCGGCGACGATCTCAGGCCGCGCCGAGCAACGCCAGGCCCATGACCAGGATCAGGGCCGCTCTGACCCAGGTCCACGCGGACACCGTCTCGCGGACGCCGAAACACTGGCAGGAGGCCGGCTTGCCCGCGATCAGCAGGTAGGTCTGCGCTCCGGTGAACGCCACGCCGAGCAGAGTACCCGCCACTCCTACGACCAGGTCAGGCGCGGGGGAGAACAACGCCCCGGCGGTCAGCGCCTCCACGGCGACGATCGCGCCGGCCGCCGCCGGCGCGATCGCCGGCGGGAGACCGAAGCTCCCCAGGCCGTCGCGGAAAGCTCCGAAGGCGCGGAGCTTCCCGGCGACGGCCAGGAGCAGGACGATCCCCAAGGCGTAGCGAACGATGATCAAGCGATCACCAGCAGCACGATCATTGGGATCGCCAGGATCGCGAACAGCGGTCGCAGCCTGGGCAGTTCGAAATAGAAGGCGTTGTCGGCGGCCATCTTGCTCCGGGCCGCCGTGAACGTCAGGAGCATCACCGCCCTGGCCAGCGCGAAACCGGCGCCCGCCATGAGCGCCTCCGGCCACGAGGCGAGGAACACGATGGAGATCGCCAAGATGTGCGGCAGCGCGGTCGGGGAGTAGGTGCGCATTCCGGTGCCCATTTCCATGCCGAACTGCACCGACCCCCAGAAGGGGATTCCGGTGACGAACTGCGGGACCAGACGTGCGTTCTGCAGTATTGGGAACGTGAGCACGCCGAGTTCCTGAAGCAGCAGGACCACCGCCGCGAGGGCGACCAGGATCTGGAGCGCGAGTAAGGGGAACGGTGCTCGGATGAGCGAGCCGACCACGACGAAGGCGAACGCGGTGGCCATCGCTCCCACGAAGAGACCGAGAACGAAACCGGAAATGTCAGAACCTCGCCGGACCGACGAGGACAGCACCCAGGCGCTGTTGAGGCTTCAAACGGATCCGGACAGCGAGAACCCGGCGACCAGGGCGGCGACCAGCCAGGTGAAGCCGGTCGTGCCGGCACCGAGCGCCCGCGCGGCGAGCACGGCCGCCTCCCCCGCCACGATCAGCGCCAGACCGGGCGCCAGCAGGCGGAGGGAGGCCGTCGTGGTACGCACCTAGATCGCGGTCCGGCAGATCGAGAACCGGTTGATCGCGCTGCTGCCGCATTGCACGACGTAGTACTGGCCGTCAGAGCATTTGCGTCGCGTGCTGGTGGTGCTGCCGCCGGTCCAGCGCCACGCGTTGCGGCCGTCGCAGGTGCTGGGGTGGGAGGTGTAGTTGATGCTGACACAGGTGCCCGAGTAACCGTCGTCCCGGTGCCAGGTGCTCGTGCAGTTGTCGGAGCCGTAGTAGGCGCTGGGCGGCACGCAGACCGTGCTCGCGTTGACGAATCCGCGGCAGGTGTCGTGGATGGTCTTGTAGACCGCGGCTGCCGCGCTTCGCGGACGGGACCCCGGCAGCAGGTCCAGGGCGCCGAGTCCGGCCGCCGTCGCCACGCCGAACGCCATGCCGAACATCCGCCTGCGACTCCAGCGTGATGTGCCTGACGCCACCCGGGACGGCAGCGCCGCTTCGGGTGCTTCCTGCGCGCTCGGGATCTGGTCGAGGACCGATCTCTTCTGGTCGGCCATGGTCACGTGTGTGCTTCCCTTCGTCTCAGTATCGCTCGTTCGACGACGTCCACCAGCGCGTCGCCGGACCCCAGCGGGGCCGTGAACACCACCAGCCCATCGGCGCCGACGATGATGAGGGCGGGCGTGTAGGGCACGGTCACCGACCGCCAGATCGCGGGATCCCTGATCACCCGGACCTCGCCGGGGAGGCTCTTGTCGAAACCGGGATCGTCGGAGACCACGGCGAAGGAGTGGTCGGCAGGGAGTTGGGGAGCCAGCTTGCCGATGGCGAGCAGAACGTCGTCGCAGATCGAGCACTGCCTGTTGACCTTGACGACGAGGGTGGTGCCGTTCGGCGTGGTGACGGCGGACCGCGCCTGCTCGTCCTGTCCCGCGCCGAAGCGGACGCCGATGCCGTTGTACGTGGCCAGTTCCAGTTCACGTATCCGGCGGTAGAGGCCCGCCCCGGCTGCGAACAGCAGGGCGACGAGGATGCCAAGGACGATGACCGCCGCTGACGTCGGGTCCACTCAGGCCGTCCAGTCGAGACGCTTGACCTTGGTCAGGAAGTCGGCGGCGGACTCGTCCGGCGCCGACCCGGCCGCGCGCACCGAGACGCCCGGCTGTGATTCGCGGGGGGCGTCCCAGGGGGTCAAGGTCACCACGGCGGAGTCGGTGACCATGAGCAGGGGCTGACTTTGGGCGTCGGGCGCGGCCTCCAGCCGCCAGATCTCGCCCGCGCGGGCCTCGTAGCCGCGCCACTTCGGGATCTGGTCGGCGCCCGACGCCTTGGACTGGACCTGCAGGGTTCCGACGCCCGCGACGGTCTGCATGTAGAGGGCCATCGACAGGTCGAATCGCTGCCCGGGGTCAGCGGTCATGCCCTCGGGCGTGTCCGTCCAGGCGACTCGGCTGAAGGTCTCGATGATGTCGTGCGATTCCCACATGGGGGCGTAGAACATCCCGTGCGCCATGTGCCACGGGCCGAGCCACGCGGCCCACCGGGCATCCTGGGGGTCCTTGCAATCGTAGATGACGAGCTCGCCGCCGGCCAGGGAGAAGCGTTCGCGTTCTCGTCCGCCGACTGAGAACACCCCCGAGCCGAGTGAGGACTTGGGGGCGAGTTCGAGCGCCCACACATCGGCCGTCGTGTTACGGCTCCCGTATTTAGGGAGGTAACGTACGTGGCCGCACCACGAACCTAGAACGTCTTTTTCGACGCCTTCGACTTCGAGTTGAATGAGAGAATTGTCGATTGCGCGGACTGTTGATAAAGGCGCCATGCAGCTTTCCCTTGACGGATGGCCAGTTAATGGGATTAGAAGCAGACTGATCCTGGCCGCAGTCTTACATGATCGTAAGTCGCCGTCAAGACCATTTACCGTTCGCTGAAAATCCCTGGTCAGACGTCTGGAAGGGCTCTGGCGGGGTACTCGGAATAGGTCTCGACGTAACTCTCGACGTCTGTGTAACTACTCATCGGAGTTGCTCGATGCCGTATAGGAGCGGGCCCGGATTTGCCGTTCTGAAAGCCACGCCCGGGTGCCGGACAATGCCCTATTGATCATTCAGTGCTGCCATGTCATAGTCGTCCCGTTGTTCAGGGGAAAGGACGCGAAAATGCTTTCTGGGAAAATCGTCCGCCGGACGGCGGCAGTCGTGGCGATGGTCGGCCTGGCGATGACGCCCGCGCTTGTCGCCAACGCGCAAACGGCCTCCGCCGCTCTCGCCTGCGGGGGCGAAACGGCCAAAACACCCTGGAAGGTGGGCACCAACATCTGGGGCGAAGGATTCGCCGGCTCATGCTCCGGCGACTACCGGATCTTCGTCGAGCGTTCCCGGTACTACGGGTGGGAGACCATGGCCGCGTCGCAGTGGATCAGGGCCAATGAGGGGACGGTGGTGACGTACAACTGCGCGGGCACAGGGACGCACACGTTCAGGGCCGCCGTCTGGAAGAGCGGCGTGGGCGTCATCAAGACGTCGGGCACCTTCCGGACCTCGTGCTGATCCCATCCTGACGGTCGGGGAAGCGGCCGCGAGCCCGCGTGCGTGAGAGGGCGGACGCCTCTGATCCGAAAGGATCGGCCGCCGCGGGCTACGGCGGCGCCGTGCGGGCGAGCACACCCAGCGGGTCGGCCAGCAGTTCGGAGAAGCCGAGTTCGGCGGCGCCGACCAGGGTGGCATCGTCTCCCAGCGCCGAGATGCGCAGCCGTACGCGCTCCCGGGCGACGGGCAGCACGTTGGTGGCTATGCGGGCGCGTACCTGGGCCGCCGCGCCCGGGTACATCTCGCGCAGCATCCCCCCGAAGATCACCATGCCGGGGTTGAAGAGGTTGCAGAGGTTCGCCACCCCGATGCCGAGCCAGTCGCCGACGTGCCGCAGGGCGTCCTGGGCCACGAGATCGCCACGGTCGGCGTCGTCCACCACGGCCCGCACCGCGTCGCGGCCGAACCACTCGGCGGGCCGGCGGGCCGCGTCGAGCAGGGCCCGCTCGCCGACCTCCGCCTCCAGGCAGCCATGTGAGCCGCATCCGCAGGGGCGCCCGTTGTACGGGTTCACCACCATGTGCCCGAGCTCGCAACCGTATCCACTGTCGCCGTCCAGCAGCTTGCCGCCGACGATGATGCCGCCGCCCACGCCGACGTCCCCGTGTAAATAGATCAGGTTCTGGAAGCCGATGCCCGCTCCGCGCTGCTGTTCGGCCAGGGCGCCGAGGTGCGCCTCGTTGCCCACCGACACCGGTAGGCCGAGCTCCAGCCGGCGGCCGAGCTCGGTGCCGAACGCCTGGTCCACCCAGCCCATGTCGGGCCCGAACCGCACCATACCGTCGCCGGGGCGGATCATTCCGCAGTACGACGCCCCGATGCCGACGCACACCGACCCCGGAGGCGCCGCCTGGTGCAGCTGCTGACCGAACTGGGCGAGCACCTTGACCACGCAGTCGAGGTCGGCCCCGGCGCGCGGGCGGACCGCTTCCCTGCGGTCCAGCGTGACCCCGCCCAGCGCGACCCGGGCGGCGACCAGCCGGTCCACGGCGACGTCGAAGGCCAGCACGTACACCCGGTTGGAGTCAGGCCGGACCACCAGCGACGGCCGTCCCGCCCGGCCGGTCTCCGTGGGACGCTCCTCGCGGACCAGGCCCGCCGCGGTGAGCTCCGCTATCAGCGCCATGATGGTGCTGCGGTTCAGCCTCATCCGCTCGGCGAGCGCCGTGCGGGAGACCGAGCCGCTCAGGTGCACGTGTCGGAGCAGGGTGCCGACATTGTGCCGGCGGATCTCCTCCTGGCCCAACCTGACCTCCGAAATCGTCTGGTCACTCAGCATCGCGGAGACTCTGTTCGATGACGCGTGTCTGCACCGGACGATACTCCGGCAGGCCACGACCGGGGGTTTCCGGCGGCGGACCCCGTAAAGCCGCTGCTTCAGCGGATGATCGGGCCGGGACGCCGGTTGGGCGGCTCCAGCCGGATGCAAGATCTCTCCAAGTCGCGTCTTCTACCGTCCTGGCCATGCGAAAGACACTCGTCATCGGTGGAGTCCTGGCCTTCGTGATCGGCGCGGGCGTCCCGGCCTCGGCGCAGGCGGCCGCCCGCGTCCACTGGGGGCCCGTCCAGTCGTCGGCGGGACACTCCGGCCACGCCAAGGCCGACGTCTGGATCAGCGGCTTCAGCGCCGAGACATTCGTCGTGTACGGCAAGCTCTACGACCGCGACACGCACCGAGGCCACTGCGCCTATACCCGTGCCCGCTTCCACTACGTGGGTGGTGGCACCGGATGGAGCCGGCCCCGCTCGACCTGCTCGGCCAAGAGTTCCTTCCGGCTCACCTCGGACGGAGAGATCAACCGGGTGGACGTGAAGGTCTGCCTGTACGACCGGGGCCTGCGCAAGACCTTCAAGTGCCACGTCGACGCCATCAAGCCCGAGATCATCGCGAACTGGCCCCAGTGACCAGGTGGCCCCTGTAACTGAGAGAAACCTTTGACCCGGGGCCGGGGCATGCTCAGAGGATGCCCCGATGATCAACTGAAGATGGCTTATTTGCAGGGATAGTCGATCAAATCGGGATACTCTGCCGGGCGTGCGCCGATTGATCACGTCCCGTGGGGTATGGCTCGCGCTCGGGGCCGCCGTGGTGGCGGCCACGGTCGTCGTGATCGTGTGTTCGCGGACGCGTAGCCGGCCGGTCCACCGAGACGAGGCGGCTTCCGTCGCCTCGCTTCCGGTCCAGGCCGAGAGCGGACCCGGGTCGCCGTGGCCTCCGGTCCCGATCCTCGGCACGCCCACCCCTGAGGATCTCGCGCGTTACGCCGCCAGGCCGCGGGCCTTCGACGGTGGCGTCGCCACCGCGATCTTCGGCCGTGCCGAGCCGAGAGAGCCGCTGGACGAGGGCTTCCGCCGCCGCCTGAAGCGCTGGGGCATCGCCGGATTCACACTCCTGGTGCTGGCTGTCGGCACCCAGGCCGTCGAATCCGCGGTCTACTCCAAGGAGCCGGAGGAAGCGGTTGTCGTGGAGCCCTACGGGTGGTCCCCGGACGACTTCCACGAAGAGCCGTGCATCGCCTCGTCGTGCTATGACTCTGAGCTCGGGTTGCGTGTCGTACTCGATCCAGCGCTCGACGCGGTGATCAGCCAGAGCCCCGCCGGGAGCCGGTAGCCGGCGCCGGGGTCACGGAACCGGCCGAGCAGCCGGGCCGCCGCCGCCCGCGCGGCGGCCTGCCCTGGTGGCGCGGTCGCACGGTACGCCGCCCCGGCGGGGCCCATCTCGATGAGCCATTCGGCCACGGCGTCCGGCTCGTCGGGGGCGTCCAGGGTGACCTCGTGCGGCTCGATCGCGATGGCGCCGAAACCCGAGGCGCTCAGGACGCGCTCCAGCCGCGCCGGGTCGGCGAAGGCGAACGGGCCGGGCTCCGCACCGATCGGCAGCGGCGGCAGCGCTCCCACGTGGGGCGCGGCGCCGAGCATGACCGCCGACAGCCACGGGGTGGAGCTTCCGTCACGGAAGACGGTCGCGGCGAGCCGGCCGCCCGGACGCAGCGAACGTCGGATCGCCGCGCACCCCGCCCGCGGGTCGGCCAGCAGCATCAGTGTCATGCGGGAGAACGCCGCGTCGAACGGCGCCCCCGGCACCACCTCGACCGTCTCGATGTCGGCCGTGACGAACTCCAGGCCGGGATGCCGGTCGCGGGGGAAGCGCGTGCGGGCGGCGGCCACCATCGGGGCGGCCAGGTCGACGCCGACCGCCGCGCCGCCGGGACCCACCGTCGCCGCCAGCTCGGCCGTGGTGCCGCCGCAGCCGCAACCGACGTCGAGGATCCGCTCGCCCGGCCGCGCGCGCAGCCGGTCCATCGCCACCGCGCCCAGCGGCCGGCCGGTCCTGTCCTGCCGGTCGGCGTGCCGGATCCAGCCGGGCGCGGCCCGGGCCCAGAAGTCGGCGTTACGGGCTCGCAGGGTCTCGGTGCCGGCCATCAGAACGGCATTTCGGCGCCGTCGACGGAGACCGAGCGGAACCCGGCGGCCTTGCCGGGATCGAACCCCTCGTCCTGCGCCGCCAGGCCGGCGGCCCGGATCAGCCGCTCCGACTGGAACCGGCGGAACGCGTCCTCGCTCTCCCAGATGTTGATGATCCGCCAGCCGCCCTCGGCCGGGCCGGCGACGTGGGCGAGCAGGCCGGGCGGCCGGTCGGGGCCCAAGTGCCTCTCCACCTGCCGGTATTCCTGCTCGCTGACCCCGGGCATCTCCTGGAGGACTCCGTACGGCATGGCACCCACCCCTTTGGATAGAGTAAAACTCCATCTAATAGAGCACTACACTGCGAGCGTGGCTGTCAAGAGGCGATACCAGTCGGCGCGGAGGCAGGATCAGGCCCGCCAGACCCGGCGGGCGATCCTCGACGCCGCGGCCAAACTGTTCGTCGATCCCGGCTACGCCGCGACACCGCTGACCGCCGTGGCCGCCGAGGCGGGGGTCGCGATCCAGACGGTGTATGCGGTGTTCGGCAGTAAACGCCAGTTGCTGTCGGAATTGGTCGACGTCACCATCGCCGGCGACGACGAGCCGCTGAGCCTGCCCGACCGGCCCTTCGTCGCCGAGATCACGGCACTCGCCGACCCGGTGGCCAAGCTCGCGAGATACGCCCGGCACCTCACCGAAATCCACGTCCGTCAGGCCGATGTGATGATCGCGCTGGCCGGGGCCGCGACCGCCGACCCGGACGCCGCCGCCATCTGGCGCAAGAACGCCGAGGAACGCCGGCGCGGCATGGGCATGCTGGCCGCCGACCTCGCCACCACCGGCCGGCTCCGCCCCGGCCATGACGCCGACAGCGTGGCCGATGTCCTCTGGCTGGCCATGGACGTCCGCAACTACGACTGGCTCGTACGTCAGCGCGGCTGGAGCGTCGAGAGTTATCAGCACTGGTTCGTCGACACCGTGGCCGGAGCGATCCTCGACCGCGCCTGATACTGCGATCGGAGAGGATCACCGGGGTTGGCGCGCAGGGCGCGGCTGCCTAGCCGAGCGAGACCAGCGCGACGACGGCCAGCATCAGCAGGATCAGCGCGCCGATGATCGCCAGTAGAGCGATGACGCACCCCTTGCCGTTCCAGGGCTGTGGAGCCGGGCCGAGGGCGCCGCGGGCGTAGGTCCACAGGGGGGCGCGGTATTCGAGTTCGAGTGGCATGCCGGGCTGGAGCCAGACCGTCGCGTCCGCAGGACCGATCTGCGTGGGGAGGATATAGGGCAGATGGAGGTGAAGGTGATGCTGGCCGGGCGGAAGCGGGACCGTGTTGCGGCCCCATCTGCCTGGCATCGGGTGGCCGTTGATGACGATCATGGGTGTGATCATGGCCAGCATGAAGCCGAGCCAGTGCCGCTTCACGTCGAGGATGAGATGCGCCTGCGCCCCGTGGGGTACGGGTGGGGGTGGTCGGTTCCATGGGGTGTACGAGGGGGGCGGATGCATGGCACTCATGCTAGTGCCGCCCGATCTGTCATAGCTTGCGGTTGGACGAGGCCTTCAGCCGTCGCAAGTCCGTGAACTCGCCGGTGAAGGGACGATAACGACATGCGATCGTGATCCTTTTCCAGCAGAATCATGCCTCGTGAAAATCATGATCACTTTTGTGGCCGGTGCGGCCGCGCTCCTCGTGTCGTTACCCGCGCAGGCCGTGTCGGTGACCGCGGAGGGCGCCGCCAAGAATCCCGTCTCGGCGCTCAAGGCGCAGCTCGTCGCCGGGCACGGCGTCCGCTTCACCGACGCGAGCTCGTTCGTCGGCAGCATCAACAAGGACCCGCTGGTCCGCCGCACCGGAGTCGTCCAGTTCGGCAAGAAGGGCATCGTCGCCTCGGACGTACGGGGCACGTTCGTCTCGCCGCTGTTCGATGGGCACATCACCAAGCCCGAGCGGTCGATTCTGATCGGCAAGGACGCCTGGCGGTCGGGCGGGATCCTGGCCGAGAACCTCCCGAAGGGCAAGACCTGGTACAAGACCTACAGCATGTACAACGTGGGGACCGTGAGCAGCTGGTTCGGCCAGCTGGTGAGCCCGCTCGAGCCCACCACGCTGGCGGCGCTGGTGAAGCACGGCAAGCGCAGCGGCTTCTCCTACCGCGGCACGATCACCTTCGACCGGCTCTCCGACATCTCTCCGTGGTTCAGGGAGACGATGGGGATGACGCGTCCGAACGAGGCCACCATCACCTACACCCTCAAGGTCGACCGCAGGGGCCTGCCGAGCAGGCTGACCACCTCGTGGCTGGCCGCTGACCTCGCGAACATCCCCGCCTGGGACGAGAAGACGGTCGTGACCGAGACCCGCTACACCGGCTGGGGTGCCAAGGTCTCGATCAAGCCGCCGGCCACGAGCAAGGTCTCCAGCGAGCTCAAAGACTGACGTCGGCCGAAACGGATCAGGGGCTTGATTCAGTAGGGGTGGCGGTCGGGCTTGCTCGTCCACGCCTGGTAGGCGTCGTCGAAAGCGATCTTCCTGGTCGCCTCCAGGTCGCTGCTGAAGTGCACCGAGTCGATGCGCGACCAGTAGATGGCGCTCATGCACATCGGGCAGGGCAGGACGCGGTTCTGCCCGCGGGCGATGATCTCTCCGTCGTTGGTGATCACGGCGCCGAACGGACCGCCCCTGTCGTTCTCCGTCACCGGCGGGCTCCTTCCGATTGCCCGCCACGCCGTCGCGGAACGTGCGGGTGGCGGTCACGGACTCGCCCGAGCCGCCGACCCAGAAGCAGGTGCCGTCGAGTTCGACACCCGCGCGTCAGTTCGCCTGGAGACTTTCGTGGAGCCGGGCGGCGAACTCCTCCGGATGGGAGCCGAACCCGCCGTGGTCGCCGGGGAAGTCGGCGGCCGGGGTGCCCAGCCGCTCGGCCAGGGCGACGGCGGCCTGGTAGGGCGGCTCGCCGTTCGAGGCGACGCCCACGGCGGGGAGCACTCGCACGTCGGACGCCCGCAGCGTGTCGAGGTCGGGGACGTACCTGGAGAACGGCGGCACCTCGTAGCCGATGAAGAACTCCATGTTCCCGCCGAGGCGTGCCATCATCGCCATCGTCTCCGGGTCGGGCTCGCTCGCCGTCCCGCCTCCCGGGATGCGCCCGGCGCCCTCCTCAGGCTCGGCGCCCGCCGTCGGCTCGCCGCCGCTCATCTGAAGGCTCTCGTTGAGGATCTGGCCCGCGGCCTCGGCCCCCTTCTTGTGGAAGGCCTCCTCCACGTCCCGCATGACCGCACGCCAGTGGTCGCGGTCGGGCAGCAGCTCGAACAGGGGTGGCTCGTGGACCACCACGGTGCGCACCTGCTCGGGATGGCGGCCGGCCAGCTCCAGGCCGATCATCCCGCCGGAGCTGTTGCCGAAGACGTGCGCGGGCGCCGCCGCCGTGACGCCCACCGCCGACAGCACGCGATGCGCGTCGTCACCGTGGACCTCGATGCTCTGGGGCTCCGGCGGCCCGTCGAGCGGGCTGCGCGAGTTGCCGCGCCGGTCGTACCTCACCACCGTGTAGCGGTCGGACAGCTGCCTGGCCAGGGCGGCGTAGCCGGCGGCGTCGTAGACCCCGCCGCAGATCAGCAACAGCACGGGCCCGGAACCGTCGACCTCGTAGTGCAGGGTCGCGCCGGGCACTGTCAGGGTGTTCATCGTTTTCTCTCCTGGATGGGGGCACAGCCGATCACAAGGTCACAGCGGGGGCTGCCACAGTTTCGCAGCCGGTCACAGAGGAGTCGGAGTCCGGTTCGCGCTCTCGACATCCTCTGACGACGTCTCAGACATCGGTCATGCCCCGGCGCAGGGCCAGCCGGAGCGTGACGGCGAGGATGACGAAGATGACGACGCCGACCCCGGCCACCGTGTTCACCGCCGTGGTGAAGGCTTCGCCGGCGGCGCGGAGCAGGTCGTCGCCAGCGCCCGCGGGCAGCCGTTCGGCCAAGGCCGTGGCGGTGGCGATGTTCTCCCGGGCGGCGGTCTCGTGGGCGGCGTCCTGGCCGGTCATCTGCTGCCGGTAGACGGCCGCCCCGACGCTGCCCAGCACGGCCAGGCCGAGCGTGGAGCCGAACATGTTGCTGGTCTCCGACAGCGATGCCGCCGATCCGGCCTTTTCCGGCGGGGCGGATCCGACGACCAGGCCGGTGCCCAGCACGAACAGCGGTCCCACGCCGAACGCCGCGATCGCGGCGCCCACCACCACGGGCACGAGCGAGTCGGCGCCCGCCTGGACGAGCAGGAGCAACGCCACCGCCGACAGCGAGAGGCCGGCCACCATCGTCGTGACGGGCTTCAGCCGGCGCAGCGCCAGCGGGGCGAGCAGGGTGCCCGCCGCGATGCCGAGGCCCGTGGGCGCCTGCCACAGACCGGCCTCGCCGGGGCCGAGCCCGATCACGCTCTGCACGTACTGGGTGGACAGCAGGCCGGTGCCGGCCAGCGCGGCGGAGGCGATCAGCATGGCGGGCAGCGCGGCCCGGATGGCGGGCAGCGCGAACAGCGACAGGTTCAGCAGCGGATCCTCCAGCCGGAACTGCCGGCGGACGAACACCACGCCCAGGGCGAGCCCCACCGCGATGGCCCCGGCGGCCGGCGCGCCCGCGTCGCCCGCCGCCAGTTCCTTGATGCCGTAGACGACGGGCAGGACGGTGCCCAGCGACAGGGCGACGCTGGCGAGGTCGAGCCGACCGGCTTTCGGGCTGCGGTACTCCGGCAGCAGGAGCGGGCCGGCCACCAGCAGCACGCACATCACCGGCACACCCAGCAGGAAGACCGATCCCCACCAGAAGTGCTCCAGCATCAGCCCGCCGACGACCGGCCCGAGAGCGGCGCCGCCGAACTGGCTGGTCGCCCAGAAGGAGATCGCGACGCCCCGCTGGCGCTCGTCGCGGAACATGTTGCTGATCAACGCCAGCGTCGAGGGCGCCAGCGTGGCCCCCGCGACGCCGAGCAGGGCCCGCGCCACGATCAGCATCTCGGCGCTGGTCGAGTACGCCGCCAGGATGGACGCGGCGGTGAACGCGGCGGCCCCGATCAGCAGCAGCCTGCGCCTGCCGACGCGGTCGCCCAGGGTGCCCATGGTGATCAGGAACCCGGCGACCATGAACCCGTAGACGTCGGTGATCCAGAGCTGCTCGGTGCCGCTCGCTCCCAGGTCGGCGCTCAGATGCGGCAGTGCCAGGAACAGCACGCCGATGTCCAGGGCCACCAGCAGGGTCGGCAGGATCAGCACGGCCAGCCCGGCCCACTCCCGCCAGCCTGCCCGCCGGCCGGTCTCGGCCGAAGGCGCGTGTTGCATGATGGAGTCCTTCCTCGGTCACCGTTCGTGCCTGTGAGGCACCTCGTGTGACTGGGTCGGACCGGCCGGCCGCGTCTCTACATGCGGCGGCAAGTACGTTTACTCCTCCTGCTCGACGGGCCGGACCGGCATCTCGTTGACGGCGGCGTGCTGGTCACGGGCCTGCGCGAGCAGCTCGAACGACCGCAGCCAGGCCTTCCGGTCGGGGGCGGAGGAGACGACGATCAGCTCGTCGGCCTGGGCCTGTTCTGCGAACCGGTCGAGGTAGTCGGTCACCTCGGCCGGGGTGCCGACGGCGGAGTAGGTGGTCATCTGGAGGATTTGCCGTCCCGCCGGTGATTCGAGGATGTGGTCGGCCTCCTCCGGCGTGAACTTCCGGCCCCGGCCGAGCAGCAGGCCGACCCGGCTCCGCTTCGTGGCCAGGAACTGCTCCTGCGCCTCGGCCGCGGTGTCGGCCGCGATGACGTTGACCCCGGCCATCACGTACGGGTGATCGAGCTGTCTCGACGGCTTGAACTCGCGGCGGTAGAGCGCGACGGCCTCCTCCAGCGCGTTCGGCGCGAAGTGGGAGGCGAACGCGTACGGCAGCCCGAGGGCGGCGGCGAGACCGGCGCCGAACAGGGAGGAGCCGAGGATGTACAGCGGCACGTCGGTGCCCTTGCCCGGCGTCGCGTCGACGCCCGGGATCCGCGACTCGCCCGTCAGGTAGCCCTGCAGCTCCAGGACGTCCTGCGGGAAGCCGTCGGCCGACGCCGGGCCGCGGCGCAGCGCCCGCATCGTCTGCTGGTCGCTGCCCGGAGCCCGGCCGAGGCCCAGGTCGATGCGGCCGGGGTGCAGCGATTCGAGGGTGCCGAACTGCTCGGCGATCGTCAGCGGTGAGTGGTTGGGCAGCATGACGCCGCCCGCTCCGAGGCGGATCGTCCGGGTGTGTGCCGCCACGTGGGCGATGAGGACGCTGGTCGCCGAGGACGCGATGGTGGGCATGTTGTGGTGCTCCGCGTACCAGATCCGCCGGTAGCCCCACTCCTCGGCGCGTTGCGCCAGGGTCACGCTGGCCCGCAGGCTGTCGCCCGCCGTCTCTCCCTCGCCGATGTGCGCCAGGTCAAGGATCGAGAGGGGAAGAGCCATGGGGAACAAGCCTTTCGCGGTGGACCAAGAGGAGCCGGTTGGGGGCAGTCACCTCGCTATGCGGCGTACAACCGTGGTGGCTTCACGGATATTTCGCCTGATTCCGGATTCCGTCCGGAGGCCGGACCTGGCACCCTCCGGGCGGTGACCAGCGAGGGGCGGCTGAGCCTTCGCATAGGAAAAGACGCAGGTGGGAAGGGGGAGCTGCAGGGTACGACAGGTGGTCAGGAGGCCGTAATGGCTGCTTCGCGGAGCATCTTCCGCCGCAAACCGGTTGAGCAGATCGCCGGCGAGCACGAGGGAGAGCTGGAGCGGACACTCGGTCTGTGGCAGCTCACCGCGATCGGCGTCGGCGGCATCATCGGGGCGGGCATCTTCGCCCTCGCCGGCGCGGTCGCCAACCAGACGGCCGGCCCGGCCGTGATCCTGTCGTTCCTGATCGCCGGGGTGGCCAGCGCGGCGGCGGCCTTCTCCTACGCGGAGTTCGCCGGGATGATCCCGAAGGCCGGATCGGCCTACACGTACGGCTACGCGGTCCTCGGCGAGATCGTGGGCTGGTTCATCGGCTGGGACCTGCTGCTCGAATACACCGCCATCGTCGCGGTCGTGGGCATCGGCATCTCAGGCTATTTCGGCTTTCTCGTCCAGAACCTCGGCTTCTCCCTGCCCTCCTGGATGCTCGGCGCGCCGGGCACCGGCGACGGGCACGTGGTCGACCTGTTCGCGGTGATCCTGTGCCTGCTGATCGCCTACCTGCTCAACCTCGGCATCAAGACGGCGGCCAGGTTCGAGACGATCGTGGTCGCGATCAAGGTGGCCGTGGTGCTCCTGGTGATCGTGGTCGGCTTCTTCTACGTCAACACCGCCAACTACATCCCGTTCTTCCCGTTCGGCATCAGCGGGGCCATCACCGGCGCGGCCACCGTGTTCTTCGCCGTCTTCGGCTACGACGCGATGAGCACCGCGGCCGAGGAGTCCAAGGACGCCCGCCGTCACATGCCCAAGGCGATCATCTATTCACTGATCATCTCGATGGTCCTCTACGTGCTGGCCACGCTCGTGCTCACCGGCATGCAGAACTACCGGGAGATCGACCCGGAGAGCGGGTTCTCCTCGGCCTTCGCCTCGGTCGGCCTGTCCGGGCTGGCGTCCGTGATCGCGGTCGGCGCCATTGTCGGCATTCTGACCGTGATGTTCACCTTCATGCTCGGCGTCACCCGGGTCTGGTTCTCCATGAGCCGCGACGGGCTGCTGCCGATCTGGTTCGCCAAGCTGCATCCCGTACGCCGGGTGCCCACGCGCGTCACCTGGATCGTGGGCATCGGCTCGGCGCTGATCGCCGGGTTCCTGCCCATCCGGGAGGCCGCCGAGCTGACCAACATCGGGATCCTGCTGGCCTTCGTGGTGGTGTGCGTGGCGGTGATCGTGCTCCGTTACCGCCGCCCCGACCTGCCGAGGGAGTTTCGCACACCGTTGATGCCGGTCGTGCCGGCCGTCGGGGTGATCTTCTCGCTCTGGCTGATCACCTTCCTCGACCCGGTCACCTGGCTCCGCTTCGCGGTCTGGTTCGCGCTGGGCCTCATCATCTACTTCGCCTACAGCCGCCGCCACTCGGCGCTCGAACCGTAGACCGGTCCACGGTCGCCGCCGAATTGGGCGAACTGGCTTCGCTAGTCAAGCGTGGACGGTTAGTGTCACTCCGGACACGAGGAGTGATGATGAGCAAGGTTGCGCGGGCCGTCGAGTTGAAGGCCGAGCTGGTCCACTTCGCCACGTCGGGCAGGTTCGGCCGTGAGCTGGGCGCGGTGCTCGACCGGTTCTACGCGGACGGCCTGCCGGCGGACGAGGCCGCCGCCTTCCTGCCCGTCGACTTCTTCGCCCACCAGCACCGGCTGTCGTCGGGGGAGACGGTCGTGGACCGCTTCGTGGCCGAGCGGGCGGGGCTCGACCGGTCCGACGTCGAGCTGCTGCTGAGCTGGAAGACCGTGGTCGAGGGCGTGTTCGAGGTGCGGGTGGTCGACGGGGCGGCCGTGCTGCTGTTCAACCTGGTCGACGAGCTGGTCTACCGGGCGTTCTCCAACCTGGGCGAGGCCGCCTTCGAGCCGTTGACGCCGGGCATGCACCTGGTGGGCAGGCTGATCCCGCTCGGGGCCGACTGGCTGATCAGTGGCACTCCGGCGGTGCATCCCGCCGAGGCGCGCGAGACGCTGGTGTCCGTGGCCGCGCACGTGGCGCTGGCCAATCCGGCGTGGGCGTTCCGCAACCCGGTGTTGCTGGCCCAGGCCCGTGAGGTGCAACGGGAGCAGCACCGGTGCTTCGTCGGCTACTTCGGCACCGACCTGGTCGTGCTGGAGGGCGGGGACGTGGCCGCGTTGATGCGGGCCTACCTGATCCACCAGTCGGCGCGGCTGGGCGGGGCTCCGCCGGAGGCGCTGGAGCTGCCCGAGCGCGTGACGTCGGCCGACACGGTGGCTCTGATCTTCGACGAGCTGGAAGGGCTCGGCTACCACGTGGACTTCGGCAGGCTGGAGGAGCTGTTCGAGGACCCCCGGCTGATCGTCAGGCGCCAATACCGCGAGCTGCTGACCACCTACCTGCGGGACGAGTCCGTCTCGCCGGTGCCGATCGAGCGACTGGCCGTGCGGGATCCGGTGAAGGCGGGCGCGGTGTTCGCCGGGCTGCTCAACCGGAGGGGGTTCGACTGGGAACGCAGTGGCGAGTTGCTGCTGCGTACGCACAAGCCGGGTTACTTCAGCGAGCCCCTGCTGCCCACGGTCACCCCTATGACCGCCGCGATCGCCGAGCACCTGCGAGTTCCGGCCCGTTAGTGCCGCATCCTGGGATTGACTGCATGCGACTACTCGTGTTTGAGTACTCGTGTGAGTAGCGTACGAGTTTTCATCCTGGGCACGCTCGCCAGGAGAGGGGCCATGTACGGGCACCAGATCAGGCAGAGCGCGCAGAAGGACCACACCGAGCTGTGGACCGACATCAAGGTCGGCTCCCTGTATGGCGCCCTGCACAGGATGGCCGGGGAAGGCCTGATCGAAGAGGTGCGCACCGAGCAGGAAGGGAACCTGCCCGCGCGCACGATCTACGAGATCACCGAGGACGGCCGTCTTGAGCTGGAGTCGCTTCGTGACGCGGCCCTGCGCGACACCAAGCTGGCCCCCGACCCCGTCGACCTGGCCCTCCAGCTCAGCGAGGACGTCCCCACCCCGATCTTGGCCTCGACGATCAGAGATCGCCTGGGAGCGCTGACCACCAAGCTGGAGGAGTGGAGACGGCTCAAGGAAGTGGCCGCCCCCTACCTCACCCCCTTGGAGACGCACGGGTTCGATCACACGCTCATGCGCCTGGAGACCGAGGTCACCTGGCACGAGGGCCTGCTGAAAGCGCTGTCCGTGACCCCGGCCGGCATCGTGGAACGGGGAGAGGATGAGTGAGATGAGAGCCATCGCCGCATCCGGCATCGAGGTCATGGTGATCGGTGGCGGCATAGGCGGGCTGTGTCTGGCACAGGCGCTGAGTGGCGCCGGTGTGCGCGTCCAGGTCTACGAGCGCAACGAGGACCCGCGCGACTGGGTGCGGGGATATCGCATCCACGTCAACCAGCTCGGCAGCCGCTCTCTCCGCCAGTGCCTGCCCACACCGCTCTGGGAGGCCTTCGTCGGCACCGCCGGACACCCGGGGCCGGGCTTCCGCTTCCAGACCGAACGGCTGGAGGAACTCGTGTTCGTCGACGAGGACGTTATGACCGGCGGTGCCACGGAGCCCGCCGATGCCCACTACGCGGCCAGTCGCGCGGTGCTGCGCGAACTGCTGCTCGCGGGCATACGGGACGTCGTCCGGTTCGGCAAGACGTTCGAGCGCTACGAGACCAGGCCGGACGGCCGCGTCACGGCTCACTTCGCCGACGGGACCTCAGCGACCGCCGACGTGCTGGTCGGCGCGGACGGCGCGAACTCCGCGGTGCGCGGCCAATACCTGCCTGGCGTTGATCGCGTGCTCACCGGCGCGGTCGCGGTCGGCGCGCGTCTGCCCCTGACCGAAGCGACCCGGCGATGGGTGCCCGCCCATTTCCAGGCCGGCCTGAACGTCGTCTTCCCTGCCCGGCGATGCGCCCTGTTCACGGCGTCCTTCACGGCCAAGCGACGCGCGTCGGCCCGCGGCGGCGCGGATGAGCTCGCCCTCGACCCCGGCCTGGCCCCGTTCGGGCTCGACATCAGATCGCTGGTGGACGAGATGGAGGACTACGTCCTCCTGGCCTTCATCGCCCACCGGCGGGCGTACCCGCCGAACGCCCCCGCCTTGGCCGGCGAGGACCTGAAGCGGCTGGTCGCGGACATGACGGGCGGCTGGCACCCCGATGTCCGCCGGATGATCGCCGAGGCCGACCCCGCCACCGTCCAGCTCATGCCGTTCAAGACGTCGACCCCGATCTCCGCGTGGCCGAGCACGCCCGTCACCCTGCTCGGCGACTCCGTCCACAGCATGACCCCCGTCATGGGGTTCGGCGCGAACGTCGCGCTCCGCGACGCCGCCCTGCTGTCGAGCCGTCTCGCGGCGGTGTGTCGCGGGGAGGAGGCCCTCGTGCCCGCCGTCGCCGCGTACGAGAAGGAGATGCGCGACTACGGCTTCCGCGCCGTTCAGATGTCCCGCCGGATCTCCGACCTCATCGTCTCGGACAACACGCTCGTCAGGAGCGTGGCCAAAGGCTGGTTTCGCGCGTGCGACGCGGCCGAGCCGCTGAAGCGGATGACCTTCGGCAGGCAGTGGACGGACCACACGCCCCAAGAGCCGGAAAGGCTGCACGCCGTGAGGTCATGACTACTGATCGTCGTCGGCGGCGAGGTGGTCGAGGGCGCGGGTCAGGGCGTCGCCCAGTGGGCGGAACGCCTCGGTGAGCGCGTTGGCGAGCGGGCTGAAGATCTCGGTGACCTCGCTCAGCAGGTCTGCCTCTTTTCTCTCCGGAGGCGCCCAGCGCATGGCGTCGGCGCTCAGCGCCTCCCATTCGTCGACGACGCCGTCGATGGCGTCGAGCACGTGGTCAGGGTCGCTCGGCATGGCCGTTTTCTCCAGGACGAAGGAGTCCGACAAGGCCACGGTACCGCGCGAACCAGGCGTGATCCGGCCCGGGGAGAACTACGCGGGGATCGAGACCCCCACGCCGCCACGGGTCTGCCCGCCGTACCTCTGCCTGTCGGCGGCGAGGTCGAGCGGCCGGATGGTGGTGCGGGCCGTGAGCACGTCTTCGGTGAGCAGGGCGGCGGGGACCAGCCACGAGACCTCGAACTCCAGGCCGTCGGGGTCCTGCGCGTAGAGGGCCTTGGTGGTGGCGTGGTCGGACGCGCCGACCAGGGCGCCGAGCTCGCCGAGCTTGGTCGCGATGCGCTCCAGCTCGTCGAGCGTGTCGACCTCCCAGGCCAGGTGGTAGAGGCCGACCGAGCCGCGGCCGGCCGGGGACGGCGCGGCCTGGGCGCCGATCTCGAACAGGCCCAGGTCGTGGTCGTTGGTCGAGCCGGAAGCCTGCAGGAAGGCGGCGCCGCGCATGCCCATGACGACCTCGAAGCCCAGGGCCTCGCGGTAGAAGGTGACGCTGCGCTCCACGTCGCGCACGTAGAGGACCGCGTGGTTGAGCCGTTGGATCGGCATGAGGAACCCCTTTCCCTGGTATCACCGCCAAGTATATGAGAGTTCAAGTAAATTGACAGCATGACCCGATGGCTGGACGCGGACGAGCAGCGCACCTGGCGTAACTTCCTGACCGCCACGCAGTTGGTGAACGAAGCGCTCGACCGCCAGCTGCAGCGCGACGCGGCGATGCCGCACGCCTACTACATGATCCTGGTGGCGCTCTCCGAGGCGCCGGAGCGCCGGATGCGGATGAGCGAGCTGGCCGCGCGGGCGCAGAGCTCGCAGAGCCGCCTGTCCCATGCGGTGGCTCGGCTGGAGGAGCGCGGCTGGGTGCGCCGCGACCGCTGCCCCGAGGACCGGCGCGGCAACATCGCCGTGCTCACCGACGACGGCTTCGCCGCCATCGCCGCCGCCGCGCCGGGTCACGTGGCGGAGGTCCGGCGCAGCCTGTTCGACGCGCTCACCCCCGATCAGGTACGCGCACTGGACGAGATCTGCGCGACCGTCCGGAACACGCTGGAGCGATAGCGCGGAAACTGTCGGCGCGAGGCCGTACGGTTCTCCGGGAGTTGAACCTCCGGGAGTTGAACCTCCGGGAGTTGAACCCTCGGGAGTTGAACCCTCTGGGAGTAGAAACCTCCGGGCGTCGAACAAGGAGACGGGGATGCACGACACGGATGAGGTGCTGTTCAGGACGGTCCACGGGATCGCGGGCCGGTTGGCGGGCCAGCCCGTCCACCTGGTGATGGACGCGTTGCTGAGCCAGCTGCCCGCGGCGCCCGGTCTTGAGGTGCGGGAGATCCGCCGGATCGCCGAGGAGATCAGCGTGGGGCGTGATCCCTCGGGCTTGTGATGCGGCGGCCGCTCGTGGAGCATCGAGGCATGTCCAATATTGACGCCGTTCGCGGTGTTCTGTCCGGCAGGCGCGCGTGACTCTCGTCGCAGGAGTCGACTCGTCGACGCAGAGTTGCAAGGTCGTCATCCGTGACGCCGCCTCCGGCCGGCTCGTGCGCCAGGGCCGGGCCGCCCATCCCGGCGGCACCGAAGTCCACCCGTCCCACTGGTGGGCCGCGTTGCTGCGGGCCGTCGACGAGGCGGGCGGGCTCGACGACGTCGCCGCGATCAGCGTGGCAGGGCAGCAGCACGGCATGGTCTGCCTCGACGAGTCGGGCGACGTCGTGCGCGACGCGCTGCTCTGGAACGACACCCGCTCCGCCGGGGCCGCCGCCGCGCTGGTCGCCGAGCTGGGCGGCCCGGTGGCGTGGGCCGACGCGGTCGGCAGCGTGCCGGTGGCGTCCTTCACGGTGACCAAGCTGCGCTGGCTGGCCGAGCACGAGCCCGAGCACGCGCGCCGCACCGCGGCGGTGTGCCTGCCGCACGACTGGCTCACCTGGAGGCTGGCGGGCGCGCTCGACCTGCCCCGGGCGGCCTGGGCCGACGCGCCGCCGCCCGCCCTCGACCGGCTGACCACCGACAGGGGCGACGCCTCGGGCACCGGCTACTGGTCTCCGGCCGCCGGCGACTACCGTCTCGACCTGCTGAAGGCCGCCTTCGGTTCGGTCCCGCTGCTGCCCCGGGTGCTGGGCCCGGTGGCGGACGCCGCGCCGGGGAGTCCCCTCCGCCTCGCGCCCGGCACCGGAGACAACATGGCCGCCGCGCTCGGCGTGGGCGCGCGGCCCGGCGACGTCGTCGTGTCGATCGGCACCTCCGGCACCGTGTTCGCGGTGTCCGACGTGCCGAGCGCCGACCCGAGCGGCGCGGTCGCCGGGTTCGCCGACGCCACCGGGCGCTTCCTGCCCCTGGTGTGCACGCTCAACGCCGCCCGCGTCATGGACGCCGCCGCCCGGCTCACCGGGGTCGACCTCGACCGGCTCGGCGAGCTGGCGCTCCAGGCTCCGCCGGGGGCCGGGGGGCTCACGCTGGTGCCTTACCTGGAGGGGGAGCGCACCCCCAACCTGCCGACCGCCACCGGCTCGATCCACGGCCTGACCCTCGCCACCGCGACCCCCGCCCACCTGGCTCGGGCCTCGATCGAGGGCCTGCTGTGCGGCCTCGCCGACGCGCTCGACGCGCTCGCCCTGACGCCCGAGCGCATCCTGCTGATCGGGGGCGGCGCCCGCTCGGAGGCGGTTCGCCGCATCGCCCCCACCGTCTTCGGCCTACCGGTTCTGGCGCTCACGCCGGGCGAGTACGTCGCCGATGGCGCTGCCTACCAGGCCGCCCGGCTGCTCGACGAGGACGTCCACTGGTCCATCGACGAGCCGGCCCGCTATGAGGCCGCGGCCGAGCCGACAATCCGCGCCCTCTACGCCGCCGCCCGCCTCCGTTCTTCGACGACGTGAGTCGCTGAGCCGGAAGCCCCGGCCCACAGGACGGCGTGGCGGCGGCCCGCCATGTGCGGGTCAGCGGGCGTCTCCCTGGAGGCCGCCCGCCAGGTGCGGCGGGTGGGCCTTCCTTGGCTGTGCCGTAAAAGGTGGTGGAAAGCCCTAGTGGACATCTCAGGGTGGGGTCAGGGGCGAGGCCTGATGGATCAGGGGCGCGAAAGCTACAAAATGCGGTCATGACCGCAGTAAAAAGGTTCTACCCGCTTATCGCCTGTGTCGCGATCGTGTTCTCCGTGGGCGCGATCGTGGTCGGGCAGCTGGTGCCGGACCCCTATCTCGACCCGATGAACGTGACCGTGAGCGAATACGCCGTTGCCGAGCGCGGGGGCGTCACCGAGGTCGCGATGGCGGTGCTGGGGCTCGGTTCGCTGGCGCTGCTGGGCGGGTTGCGGGCGGCGGGGGCGCCGGTCCGCGGGGTGCCGGAGCGGCTGTTGATGGTGTGGTCGGTGGCGCTGGTCGTCGCCGCGGTCATCCCGACCACGCCGATCGGTGCGGACCTGACCCTTACCGCGCAGATCCACCGGTACGTTTCCGTCGCGGCGTTCGTGAGCCTGCCGGTGGCGGCGGCCCTGCTGGTGCCGAGGCTGGCCGCCGATCCCGACTGGAAGCCGGTGGCCAGGGTGGTGGAGTGGCTGGCGCTGGCCGGCGGGCTGGGTGTGCTGGCGATCACCTATGTGGCGCTGCCGGGCGACCGGGTGCTCATCGGGCTCGTCGAGCGGTTGCTGCTGGGGGCCGAGGTGGCGTTGCTGGGGGTGCTGGCGGCATGGCTGGTGCGCTTGTGGTGGATACGGTCTGTCGGTAAGGCAGTGAATTTCACGACATATCACAGGTTTCTGGCTACTAGATCTTAAGACCGCCTGTTTCGGTGCTATTCTCTCCGGCGATCTTCTATCCGGGAGCAGGTGTCATGGCATCGGGCAGATCCATCAGATTCAAGATCTCGACGCTGCTCGTCGTCCCCCTGGTATCCCTGGTCGCCCTGTGGGGCTTCGCCGCCGCCACCACCTCCGGTGAGGCGCTGAACCTGCTCAAGGTGCAGACCATCTGGACCGGCGTGATCAACGACGCCGACGGGCTGGTCTCCCGGCTGCAGGTGGAGCGGCTGGCCTCGGCCGAACGCATCGCGGGCACCGCCCCCGACGGAGCAGCCCTGGCCGACGCCCGGGCCAAGGCCGACCTGAACAGGCAGAGGCTGACTCGGTCGGCGTTGTCGGAGGACGTCCAGGACGCCCTCACGGCGGAGATGAAGGGCCGGCTGAAGGAGGCGCTGGCCGCGATCGAGCGGTTGCCGGAGATCAGGCGGCTGGTCGACACGGGCCGGCTCAACGCGGGCACCCTGATCACCGAGTACGCGACGATCCCCGACGCCGTGCACCGGCTCTACTCCACGATCACGGTCAGCAGCGACGTCGAGCTGGCCCGGCAGGCGCAGGGCATGATCGCCGCCGACGGGGTCCGCGAGCTGCTGAGCCGGGAGCACGCGCTGATCGTCGCGGCGAACGGCCGGGCGACCATGCACGACGTGCACCAGCTCGCCGGCATCGACGGCGCCCGGACCCACCTGTGGCCGCAGGCCATGGCCAACCTCGACGCCGACCTGCGGACCCCGTTCGAACGGCTCGCCGCCACCCCCCGCTACAACACGATGGAGCGGGCCCTGGAGTCGGCGATCTCCGGCAAGCCCGTCGACATGCAGCTCTGGCGCGGCACGGCCGACCCGGTGATGAAGGACTACACCCAGGTCATCTGGGACGGCGGCGACCGCCTGCTCGCCAAGATGGAGCCGGCCGGGATCGCCATCCTCCTCCGGGCCGGCATCGCCGGCGTGCTCGGTCTGCTGGCGGTCGTCTTCTCGGTCGTCATGTCCATCCGGGTGGGCAGGCGCATCACCGGCGAGCTGGCCGGCCTGCGGAGTTCCGCGCTCGACCTGGCCGAGGTCCGGTTGCCCAGCGTCGTGACGAAACTGCGCAAGGGCGAGAACGTCGACGTCCAGACCGAGGCGCCGCCCATCGCGGTGACCACCGGGGCCACCAGCGAGGTCGCCGACCTGGCCACCGCGTTCGGCAGCGTCCAGCGCACCGCCGTGGACGCGGCGGTCGAGCAGGCCAGGTTGCGGCAGGGCGTGTCGGAGGCGCTGCGCAACCTGGCCAGGCGCAGCCAGTCGCTGCTGCAACGCCAGCTCAGGCTCCTGGACGAGATGCAGCGCGACACCGAGGAGCCCGAGGCGCTGGAGCGGCTGTTCAAGCTCGACCACCTGACCACCCGCATGCGCCGCCACGCCGAGGGACTGGTGCTGCTGTCCGGCGGCGTGGCGGGGCGCCGCTGGCGAGGCACCATCCCGGTCGAGGACGTGCTGAACGGCGCCGCCGCCCAGGTCGAGGAGTACACCCGGGTCCGCGTCTATCCGATGCCCGAGTGCGGCGTGTCGGGCGCCGCCGTGGCCGACCTGATGCACCTGTTCGCCGAGCTGATCGAGAACGCCACCTCGTTCTCCTCGCCCGGCAACGAGGTGTCGGTCCGCGGCGAGCTCGTCGGCAGGGGCTTCGCGGTGGAGATCGAGGACCGGGGCCTCGGCATGCCGCCCGAGATGCGCCAGGCCATCAACGAGCGGCTGGCCAGCCCGCCCGACTTCGACCCGTCGCAGACCGAGCGGCTGGGGTTCGCGGTGGTCGGCATGCTGGCGGCCAAGCACGACATCGTCGTGACTCTCAAACCGTCGCCGTACGGCGGGACCACCGCGATCGTGCTGGTCCCGGCGTCCCTGGTCGAGGCGCTGCCGCCGCCGCCGATCGAGCTGCCCGAGCTGGAGTCGGTGTCCGTGTCGGTCGTGCGTGACGACCCGCCGGGCCAGAACCGGCTGGGCCAGAACCGGTCGGCCCAGAACCAGCAGGTTCAGAACCCGCTGGCTCAGCACTCGCCGCCCGCAGGCGGTCTCCCGCGCCGGGTCCGGGTCTCCAAGCGCGGCTCCGAGGCGCGTTCCGACTCGGGGCTGCCCCGCCGGACCCGGCAGGCCAACCTGCCCGAGCAGCTCAGGCAGCCGCAGCCCGTCGAGCACGCGGAGCTCGTGGAGCCAGTGGAGCCCGTGCGGGAGCGCTCACCCGAGGAGACCAGGGCACTGCTCTCCTCGCTACAGTCAGGCTGGCAGCGGGGGCGCCAGGAGAGCGATCAGGATGGGGGATCTCTATCGTGAGCCGCGAGCCCGACGAGTGGGTCGACGAGGAGGCCGGGCCGGTCGTGCGGCCGTACGCGGTCGCCCGCGGCCGCACCAAGCCCTCCTCACCGGCGATCGACCTGCTCGCGCACATCTCGGCGACGTCCGAGCCGATGCCGCCCAAGGCCGAGCTGAGCGCGCAGCACCGGCGGCTGATCGGCTCGGTCTCCGGGCAGTCGAGGCCCGTGGTCGAGGTGGCCGCCGAGATGAACCTTCCGGTGGGAGTGATCAGGGTGCTGCTCGGCGACCTGATCGACTACGGGCTGGTCACCGTACGGCCGCCGCACGCCAAGGCCGGCGTGGCCACGGAGAGCCTCCTCCGAGAGGTGATCAACGGTCTCAAGGCCCTCTAGCCGGCCGTGGTCAGAGTGCGGAGGGAGTGCTCGACCAGCGTCACCATGACCTCCTTGGCCGAGGTGCGCCGCCGCACGTCGCACAGCAGCACGGGCACGTCCGTGTCGAGGTCGAGCGCGATCCGCACGTCGTCGACGCTGTGCTGGTCGGCGCCGTCGAAGCAGTTGACGGCCACCACGAAGGGCGTGCCGCGCTGCTCGAAGTAGTCGACCGAGGGGAAGCAGTCGGTCAGCCGCCGGGTGTCGGCGATCACGACCGCGCCGAGCGCGCCGTAGGACAGCTCGTCCCACATGAACCAGAACCGCTCCTGCCCCGGAGTGCCGAACAGGTAGACGACGAGGCCCTCGCGGATCGTGATGCGGCCGAAGTCCATCGCGACCGTCGTGGTCGTCTTGGCCTCCACGCCGTCGAGGTCGTCCACACCGATGCCTCGGTCGGAGAGCACCTCTTCGGTGCGCAGCGGCTTGATCTCGCTGATAGACCCCACCAGGGTGGTCTTGCCCACGCCGAAGCCGCCGGCGATGAGGATCTTGAGCGCGACGGGGTCCTCAGAGAGCCCGGAGTCCATTGATCACTTCCTTGAGAATGCCCTCGTTCGCACGCGGCCGGGCCGCTGAGGGGGACTTCACCGAGATGAGACCGCCCTCGAGCAGGTCGCCGAGCAGCACCCGGACCACTCCGATGGGCAGGTCGAGCTCGACGGCCAGATCGGCCACCGTGATCGGCTCACACGCCACCCGCAGGATGAGCTGCTGCTCGGGTCCGAGGCCGTCCGGCGGGTCGCCGATGGCGCTCACGGTCGCGATGAGATCGAGCATCTTCCCCGAGGACCTCGTACGGCCGCGGATCAGAGCATAGGGCCGGACGATCGGCCCCGCGTCCTCATCCAGCCATTGCGCCGGCTCCGTCATGGCGTGGTCGTCCGTGGATTGGTCGAGATGTGCTGCCCGACGCGCTTGACGAGCATCGCCATCTCGTAGGCGATGTGGCCGACGTCCACGTTCGCGTCGGCGAGCACGGCCAGGCAGGTGCCCTGTCCGGCCGCGGTGACGAAGAGGAACGCCGACTCCATCTCGACGATGGTCTGGCGGACGTCGCCGCCGCCGAAGTGGCGTCCCGTGCCACGGGCCAGGCTCTGGAACCCGGCGGCCACGGCCGACAGGTGTTCGGCGTCCTCGCGGCTCAGCCCCTTGGAGTAGCCGACCGCGAGGCCGTCGGTCGACAGGATGACCGCCTGGCGCACCGCCGCGACCCTGGTCGTCAGGTCGTCGAGTAGCCAGTTCAGCTCGCCTGTGTTGGTCGTCGGCACGCTCATGCCTCCCCCTCTTCGGTTGCTTTTTCTTGTGCGCGCTGGGTTCCCCGCTGGAACGCGGAGAACAGATCGCGTATCTCGTCGGGAGAGCGTTCGGGTTTTCGCTCGGGCTCAGGCTCGGCTGGTGGCTTCGCCTGGAGCTGGGGTGCGAGACTCGCCTGCCGGACCCGGGTGGGCAGGCCGGCGTGGGTGCCGCCGCTCACGACGGCAAGGGCCTTCTTCCGCGTACGGCTGGGCAGCGTACGCCCGCGCGGCGCGGACGACGGCTCCTTGACGGCGGGCGGCAGCGCCGGCTGGCTGTTGACCAGAGAGCGCGGCACCAGTGCGATCGCGGTGGTGCCGCCGAACGGGGAGCGCCGCAGCAGCACTCTGATGCCGTGCCGCTCGGCCAGTCTGGCCACCACGAACAGGCCCAGCCGGTCGCTGTCGGCCAGGTCGAACTCGGGCGGATCGGCCAGCAGCCGGTTGAACGCTCCGTACTCCGCCTCCGACAGCCCGAGCCCCCGGTCCTCGACCTCGATCGCGTAGCCGTTGCTCACCAGGTCGCCTCGGACCTGGACCATGGTGGTGGGCGGCGAGTAGATGGTGGCGTTCTCGATCAGCTCGGCGACCAGGTGGGTGAGGTCGGCCGCGACGTCACCGTCGATGGCGCTGGCGGGCATGGTCTCGACGGCGACGCGGGTGTAGTCCTCGACCTCGGCGACCGCGGCCCGGACGATGTCCAGCACCGGCACCGGGTTGCGCCAGGCGCGGCCGGGGGCGGCGCCGGACAGGATGATCAGGCTCTCGGCGTGCCGCCGCATGCGGGTGGTCAGGTGGTCGAGGCGGAAGAGCTCCTCCAGCCGGTCGGGGTCGTGCGTGCGGCGCTGCATGCTGTCGAGCAGCGCCAGCTGGCGGAGCAGCAGCCCCTGCTTGCGCCGGGCGAGGTTGAGGAAGACCTGGCCGACTCCGCGCCGCAGCGCGGCCTGCCCCACGGCGGCCCGTACGGCGGTGCGCTGCACGGAGCCGAAGGCCCTGGCCACGTCGGTGATCTCGGCCGACCCGCTGACCTTGAGCGGCTTGGCCTCCTTCTCGACGTTGACGTCCGCGCCCCGGCGCAGGCGGTCGACGATGCCGGGGAGCCGCTTCTCGGACAGTTCCAGCGCGGCCGAGCGCAGCTCGGCCAGCTCGGCGGACAGGCGGCGGCCGAAGCGCACCGAGATGACGATCGAGGCGAGCACCGCGGCGAGCCCGAGGCCGCCGGCGACGCCGATCCGGACGAGGGTCGCGGTGGCGGCCTCGGCGGCGCGGGCGGCGACCACCTGCGAGGAGGAGGCGCCGAGCCGGTCGAGCTGGGCCATGACCTGGCTGACGGCCGCGTTCCAGGCGCGGGCGTCGGGCGGCGGCGCGCCGGTGGTGACGATCCGCGCCTCCATCAGGGTGAAGTCCCGGAAGGCCGAGCCGGCGAACACCTGCTCGTACGGCCGGCGGAGCTCCACGTCGAGTGCCGCCTGGCCGCGCGCGTGCATGAACCCGCGGGTGGCGGCGTACTCGGTGAGCGCGGTGGCCTCGTCCGGGGTGAGCCGCCCGTCGATGAGCGCGCCGCCGATGAGCGCCTGCTCCCTGGCGACGATCTCCCGGGCGTTGCCCATGGTCTGCAGCGACGAGGCCTGCTGGAAGAGCGCCAGGTCGGGCACGGGGACCAGGTGGTCGTAGAGGCGGAAGAGGGCGTCGAGCACGCGGTTGTACTCGTTCAGCGCGGTCAGGCGGGAGCTGAGGCCCTTGTCGATGTCGCCCCGGATGGCGGCGAGGCGGGCGAGCTCGCGGTCGAGGGTGCGGAGCGGGCCGCGCAGCTCGTCGCCGATCGCGTCACCGGCTTCGGCGGCGGCCCGCCGGAAGCCGGTGACGGACGTGTCGGTGAGCGCGCGCTGCTTGCCGAGGTCTTCCGTGAGATCACGTGTGGTGACGGCCACGACGGAGCGGGCCCGCTCGGCCTGGAGCTGTAATCCCAGCTCGGTGGAGGTGACCCCGACCGTCTGGTAGACGGTGTTGGACCGGAGCAGGCTCAGCCCGTCGCCCACGGTGAGGTTGAGCACGAATCCCCAGAGCGCGCTCAGAGACAGGAGGGGTAGCAAGAGTAATAAGAAGATCTTGAACCGAATTGACCGGTTTTGCGAGCCCATGTCCCAACCTCGGAGTCGAGGGATATTTCCACATTTCGTGTAAATACGCCTCCGGAAGATCGCACAGGAGACTAGCACCGAATAGGGTTCCGGCGCAGTGGGAGGAACGCGATGATTAGCGTGATTACTGGGGCAAGTGCTGGGATCGGTGCCGCAGCGGCAGAGGAGCTTTCGCGGCGTGGCCACCGGGTCGTTCTCGTCGGGCGCGACGAGAGCCGGCTGAACGACGTGGCGGGCAGGTTCACCGGGCCCAAAGGCGACGTGGTGACCTGCGATTTCAGCTCGCTGGACGAAGTGCGCCGGCTGGCCGCCCTGCTGCGCGAGCGTTACGAGCGCATCGAGGTGCTCGTCAACAACGCGGGAGTGATGAGCCCGGACCGGCGGGTGACCCCGGACGGGCACGAGCTGATGGTTCAGGTCAACCATCTCGCGCCGCTTCTGCTGACGCATACTCTGGCGGATCGGGTGGACCGGGTGGTCACCACCTCGTCGAGGGCCGGGCAGAGCGGCCGGATCGATCCCGGCGACCTGTCGCGCGAGCGCCGCCGGTGGAACGGCTGGCTGCAGTACGGCGACACCAAGCAGGCCAACGCGCTGTTCACCGTCGCACTGGCCGCCCACGGGATGGCCGCGACCTGCTTCCACCCGGGCGTGATCCGCACCGGGTTCGCCGGCGACGCGCGGCTCATGCGGCTGGCCCTGGCGCTGCCGGGCTTCGCCAAGCCGCCCGAGCACGGGGCGCGCCCATTGGTGCACCTGGCCACCCACCCCGACGGCGTCGAGCACGCGGGCGGCTACTACTCCGGTGGGAGATTCGAGCGGGTGCCCTCGATGTCGGACCCGGAGCTGGCAGAGCGGCTCTGGCAGGCCAGCCTGGCCGCGCTGGCCGGCTGACCGCCGCGCCACCGCGCACCGCCACGGCCTCGGGGCGTTCATGCCGTCAGCTCCGTGACGGCGCGGCAGGCGGCGGTGATGGCCGCGTCGGTGCGCGCGGCCGGGATCGCGTCGGAGCCCGCGATCGCGATCCTGCCGAAGCGCCGGCGGGCGAGGTCCGCCGGGAACGGGCCGTCGGGATAGAAGGCGTGCCACGGCCGGCAGTACTCGGGCGCCTGAGCGTGGCCCCACCGGTCGATCGTGATGGCCTCGATGTCCGTGGCCGGGTCGAGGCCGCCGGGTCCGAGCAGCCGGGCGAGCTGGTCTCTGACGGTGTATTCCAGGTGGTCGTACGGCGTCCTGAGCAGCGCGTGCCGTCCCGCGACCGCGCCCTCGGCGGGACCCAGCTCCGACCGGCACGGCGTCGCGACCAGGCGCGCGGTGACCGGGCCGGCGGGGTCGGCCCTGGGGTCGAGCTCCGACAGGCACCAGTAGGCGCCCGTCCAGCGGGTGCGGTGGACGCCGACGCGCCGCCACGCCTCCCCGTCGCGGAGCCGTACGGTCGCCTGGAGCAGCGGCTGCTTGACCGCCTCACGCAGCGCCCGCCTCTGGTCGTCCGGCAGCTCCGGGACCAGGTGGGGGATGACCGTGTGCCAGCAGGCCATGATCACCGAGCCCGCGCCGACGGTCCTGACCGCGTGACCGTCGAAGTAGCCGACGATGACCGACGACGCGGTGTCCGGCGGGCCGTCGTGACGCACCGAGACGACCGGGCTCGACAGCCGGAACCGGACCGGGTTGGCGGGCAGGTCCAGCCGCCGCCGGTCGGCCGGTTCGTGGTCGCGGGAGCCGGTGAAGCCGGGGATCATCCGGGCCAGCATCGTCCGCACCAGCGTCCGGCCGCGCTGCGGGAGGCAGTGGACGCGCGGTTCGCCCCACTCCTTCTGCACGGTGGGGGAGTTGAACCTGGACGGCTTGTCACGATCCAGCCGCAGGCCCCGGAACCCGGGGAACTCCCAGCCGTCCGCGCGGCCCCAGGCGTCGATCGCGCCGAACGCCCGCGCGTCGTAGGCCCAGTCGGCGCTCGGCATGGTCCGGCAGAACCGCTCGACGTCGGGGTGCGCCCCGCAGACGTCGAGCAGGAAGGCGGAGTAGGTGAGGTTCGCGAGCCGTTCCTGCTTCCGCTCCCGCGACAGCCCGGGGAACCAGTCGGCCGGGTCCCGGTAGAGCGCGAGCAGGTCCCTCCTGGCCCGGTCGGCGAGCGGCAGCCGGCCCACCCACTGCTCGGCCTCGATCTCCGGGGTGAAACAGATCAGCCGCTCCACCGGGTAGGTCTCCCGGTCGCACAGCACGCTGTCGTACATGCCGAGGCCGGGGTAGTGCCGGCCGTCCGGCTCCCGCACCGCGATGCCGAGCCGGTCCAGCAACTCCCTGCCCTCGGGGGTCCATACCGAGACCGCGCCGATCCGCGGCTCCTCACCGAGTTCGTCGTGGTTGTCCAGGATGAGGACGCGGGCGGCCGGGTCGCGGCTCAGCCACTCGTGGGCCGCGCTCACCCCGCTCACGCCGCCGCCGACCACCACCAGGTCGTAGGTCTCGCCGGTGGGCTCGGGGGTGCCCGCGTGCTGCCAGAAGCGGTCGTCGCGGAGCGCGTGCGGCACGCTGAGCGCGGCGGCGGTGTCGCCCCGCACACCCGGCTGGACGGGCCCGGCGCCGCCCGGCGATCCGTCGCCGGAACAGCCCGTGAGCGAGCCCAGTGTGGCGACCCCGGCGGTCATGGCGACGCCGTCGAAGAAGTCACGGCGCGAAATCGTCCGGCTCATCCCGAGATCGCGCGCCTCACGCGGGTTGATGTCGCTCATACCACGAGCATTAGGACTGAGAGCAAATGCGGCACTACGCCGCGCAGCCTTTCGAGAAACTTTTTACGTGACCTATTACCGCCTTTGCCCGTTTGGAGTAACGTCCGGAATATCGCGGCGGGGGGAGTCCGAGTGGTCGGCAAGCAGGGTCGTGTCACCGGCAAGATCGGCCCTGGTCTGGTCGGCGAGGTCATGATCGCGGTCAGGGGTGGCGTCGAGGCCTTCTATGCCCACCCGACCGTGCCCGACGAGGAGATCCCCCTCGCGACGATCGTGGTCGTCGTGGAGTACCTCCCGCCACGGACGGTCTATGTGGCCAGAGCGCTGGGCTAAGGAGGCCCTAGATGTCCCCCGAGTTGTTCGTCGTCGGCGGTGCCGTCCTCGTCGCCGTCGTCGTGCTGATCCTGCTGTTCAAGGCCGTCTGGCGGGTGGCCGAGCCGAACGAAGCCCTGATCGTCTCGGGTCTCGGCGCACGCCGCCGGGGCGAGGGCCTGGACAGGCCAAAGGGCTGGCCGAGGCCGCGGCGATCAGGGCCAGGGCCCAGGCCCTCGCGGAGAACCAGGAGGCGGTCATCGCCCAGCAACTGGCCGAGCGCTGGCCGGAGGTCGTCGAGGCGGGCGCGAAGGCGTTCGGCGGCGTGGACCACATGGTGGTGCTCAACGGCGCGCAGGGCGTGGAGGAGCTGCTGGCCAAGGCGCTCACGCTGGGCGGCACCGGAATGGGACTGGCCAGGGCGCTGCTCAACGGCGCGAGCACGACCTCGAAGAGTGAACCTTTTTCACCCTCGGGCGGCCTGTGTGACACGGTGATTTTGAAGGACGGCGATGGCCTTGCACAGGTGGCCGGCCTTGGAGGGGCTGCAG
>NZ_JBFAKL010000046.1:0-30854 GCF_040655715.1 Nonomuraea cavernae
ACTGGTCCTCCCTCCGCTGATCGCCGCAGGTCTGATGTACGGAGTGACCGAGGTCACCTTCAACTTCCAGCGGTTCGCCACCTCCTGGACCGGACTCGGCGTCCTCGTGGTCACGGGCGTGCTGCTCGCCCTCCTGACCGGCTCACGACTGTCTCCGATCTCCTCCCTCCTCGGCGGGCTCATGTTCACCGGATTCGGGGTCGTGCCGATCCTGGAGACGTTCAGGCTGTTCTCGCTACCCCGGGAGTGGATCGGCGGCCAGTTCCAGTCCGGGTACCTGACCCTCACCTACACCGGGTTTTTCCTTTTCCTCGGCGTCGCGTTGCTCGTGGTGTCGGCCTTCCCGTCGCGCTGGCGGTCCGCGCGTCCGCCGGTGGTTACGCCCGGCCACTACTCGCCGGGCCACGACCACGGCCCGTCGTACCAGGGGCAGCACTATCAGAACCAGGGCCCGTCCTATCAGGGCCAGGGGCAGCCGTACCAGGGCTCGGCGCGCCAGGATCCGGCCCCGCCGCAGCACGCTCCAGGACCGTCGTACCGTCAGCCGCCGCCGGAGGACGCCACGCGGCCGATGCACCGCGATTGACAGGTGCGCGGCCTGGCAGAATGCCGAGATGCGCGATACCAAGATCGACGACTTCCTGATCCCGCTCGCGGACCGCGTGCCCGCGCCCGACACCACCGCGACCCCGCCCGCCACGAACGGGCGGATCGGCGTCCGGAAGGCGGGCAAGCTCGGTGCGTGACGTCCTGATCGTGCAGAACAGCCGTAGCGGCGGCCCCGGCCGGTTCGGCCGCTGGCTGGAGGAGGCCGGGCTCCGGCTGGACGTGCGCCACGCCTACGACGGCGACCCCGTGCCCGCGAAACTCCGACACGACGCGATGGTCATGCTGGGCGGCGGCTACCTGCCCGGCGAGGACGACCGGGCGCCGTGGCTGGCGCCGACCAGGGCTCTGGTCGGCCAGGCCCTGGCCGAGGACGTGCCGCTGTTCGGCATCTGCCTGGGCGGCCAGATGATCGCCGAGGTGGCCGGCGGCGAGGTGACGGGCGACGTGGGCGCTCCGGAGAACGGCAGCGTCCCGGTCACGATCCGGCCCGAAGCCGCCGGTGACGAGCTGTTCCGCGACCTGCCCCCGGTGGTGCCCGCCATCGAGCACCACGTCGACGCGATCACCGGGCTGCCGCCCGGCGCGGTCTGGCTGGCCGAGACGGCCGCGTGTCCCTACCAGGCGTTCCGGGTGGGCGATCTGGCCTGGGGCGTGCAGTTCCATCCCGAGGTGGTGCCCGAACGCATCCGCCAGTGGGAGGTCGCCGGCTTCGACCCCGACGAGGTCTACGCCGGAGCGGTGGCCGACGAGCCGGTCTCCACACCGATCTGGCACGAGGTCACCACCCGCTTCGCCAAGCTCGTATGACCACCGGACACCGGGAGCGTGACGAAACCGCATCAGAAGCTTGAAGCGAAGGCCGGTCAGGAGCCAACGATACGGATATGCGGCAGACAGCGGAGGCTGTGGCCGGAGATTGATCGAACATGGTCAGCATAAGCACAAGCGGGCTGCCTGTGGACTCAACGTCCCGAGCATCACGTTTGACGGCGTGATGCGGAGGTCGGACATATGCGACTTGTTCTGGTCGCGGCTACTGCAATGGTAGGCGCGTTACTCCTTGGCGCATGCACTACATCGGAGCCATCAGCCGATGAGCTGGAACAAGATATGGCCCAGCTGAGACGATATGGATATGTGGTGGCCAATGCGTTCAGGGCCACAAATCCCGAGTACGCTGTGCACGGTGGGAATGTTCCCGCGTTACGCTCCTTCGGAGAGCTGGCCATTGAGATGGACGTCAGACCGTCATGGCGGGTCGATCCCTTCGTGAACGATTACGCCACCGTGGCGATTCGACAGAACAGTGATACGGGGCAAAACCACTTCTCGCATCCTGCCGATCGAACACCCATGGACAAATCTGTAGCAATTCATGGCTCCGCCCCAATGCCCGGAGAAGCATTCGCCTTGAGATCGGCGGTGCGACGTATGGGCTCGCCCCTGAACGGCACCTCATCGAAGCGGGAAATAGACCGTATTCTCAGCGGCGCCGGGCGGACCAAGGGAGTGACAGCCCTTGTTGAGCTTGCGAAGCCCATGACCGCCGAACAGATCCGCAACAAGGGTTATATTACTTTTACCAATGCCCTCTTCGCGCCTGCCACAGACCGGGCGACGGTTTATTGGGACAGCCGGATCACGATGTTCTGCCAGGGCTGCTCAGGAAATAGCCACGCTTTGACCGAGGAATTTCGCTCATGGGTTTCCACGCTGAGCCCTGACGATGATTCCACGCTTCGGCAGTTCGGGCTGTCGTACGACCGTCTCATTGAATCGTCGAACACGGGTAAGATCTATGGCTACATCGAGGCCGAGTCAAATCCGATACTTCTTCGCGAACTTCTGAAGAAGAGCCACGTGAAGACCATGTACGTGATCGGTGTCACCAAGAACTGCGAGCTAGACGAAGACGGCCGAACGTGCCACCCTTTCCTGTGGCCGAAGAGCACTCAGCTCAACGGTCTCTCCTACAGCAAACTGGACAATGAATAGCGAATATATCTGCTCGCCGATCGAGGGGCGATACATTTATTCATCGGCGCGATGATAAGGCGTCACAGCGGCGATCACACATCGACTCGCATCAGACTGCGCGCATCCAGTCGTCCCGCCTCCAGGAGCCGAAGCGCTCATGGTCGAGCCCCAGCGCCCTGGATGGTTGCCGTTTTGGTGGAATACATCCTCTATAGTGGAAGACGTGGATGTCGAAGGGCTCGGCGCTCGGCTGCACGCGCAGCGCCGCCGTCACGGGCTCAGCCTCAACGAGCTGGCGAGCCGCAGCGAGGTCAGCCGCAGCATGATCTCCGACATCGAGCGCGGGGCGAAGCTGCCCACCGTGCTGGTCCTGGCTCGGCTCGCCACCGCGCTCGGCGTCACCGTGTCCCGGCTGCTCGGCGAGGAACAGCCCGAACGGGTCATCATGCTGCGCGCGGCGGAGCAGCCGGTCATCCGCGACGCCACCGGCTGGCAGCGGCGCGTTCTGTCGCCGAACCTGCCCGGCGTCGAGTTCGAGTTCATCCGCACCACCGTGCCGCCGGGCGTGGTGATCGGAGCGTTCGCGGCTCACGCTCCCGGCTCGCGTGAGTACGTCGCGGTCGAGGCGGGGCGGCTCACCGTGACGCTCGACGGCGTGTCCCACACCCTCGACGCCGGGGACGCCCTCTATTACGCCGGTGACTGCACGCACGCCTTCGCCAATCCCGGCGACGTCGAATGCGTCTACTACACCGCGATGCAGGTAACCATCGACGATCATCACGCAGTCCTGGAGGATCTGTGACCGCTCTGGACATCCGCCCGCTCGACCCGGCGTTCCTGCCGCAGGCGCCCGGCGACTACACGCACGGCACCATGGTCACCGGGGCGCGCCGCATGGTGTTCGTCAGCGGTCAGGTGCCCTGGGCGGAGAACGGGAAGGTCCCCGAGGGCTTCGACACCCAGTGCCGGATCACCTGGCGCAACGTGCTCGCGGTGCTGGCCGAGGCCGGGATGGGCGTGCGCAACCTCGCCAAGGTGACCATCTACCTGTCCGACCGCCGATACCGGGAGGCCAACTCGCGCATCCGTACGGAGATCCTCGGCGGTCACACGCCGGCGCTGACCGTCATCATCACCGACATCTACACCGAGGAGTGGCTGCTGGAGATCGAGGCGATCGCCGTCGACGGATAGACCGGCGGGACCCGGGGCGCCTCGCTGGAGGAGTTCGTCCTGCGGTTCGCCCATAAGCGGAGCCTTCGTGTAACCGGATGTCCGTTCAACCCGTGTACGAGTCGTAGCCGAGTTTGGCTGCGACAGCGAGGCCACAAGCAGCGGCCAGATAACGGAGGCTCTGGCCGGGCAGCCGACGGGCGATCTTCGGGCCGAGCCAGCCGCCCACCAGGAACCCGGCGGCCAGCGGCAGCGCGGCACCCCAGTCGACCGGCCCGAACAGGGCGAACCCGGCCGCGGCCACCGCGTTCGCCAGCCCGGACAGCACGTTCTTCAGCGCGTTGGACTTGGCTGGTGACTGGTCGAACATGGCGCTCAGCACGGCGAACATCAGGATGCCGCCCGCCGCGCCGAAGTAACCGACGTAGATCGCCACGGCGAACAGCGCGATCCGCATGAGCACCCCGTGCTCCCCGTGGGGACGACCCGACGGGGGGCGGACCAGGAGCAGGGAAGCCGCCGCGATCAGCCACGGCGCGATCAGCTCGAACGTCCGCGACGGCGTCACCAGCAGCAGGAACGCCCCCGTCGCCCCGCCCAGGGCGGTGACCCAGCCGAGCCTGATCACCCGGACGCCCTGGCCGGTGAGCTCCGGCCGGGAACCGAAGGCCGCGCCCAGGCCGGTGAACACCAGCGCCACCGTGTTGGTGACGTTGGCGGTCAGCGGCGGCAGCCCGAAGGCCAGCAGTGCCGGGTAGGACACGATCGACGCGAGGCTGACCACCGTGCTGACCACCCCGGCCGCCACGCCCACCCCGAGCAGGCCCAGGACCTCTCCGACGATCACCTGGACATGCTAGGCCGTGTCCGATCGCCCCACACGGCAGGGCCTCGGCGGCCGGGCCGTCGCGATCGGGTCACGCGTTGCGCACGTCCGCTGCCGTGTGCAGCCCGAGCAGGTCGACGGCGCGTTCGCGCATCTCCACCTTGCGGATCTTGCCGGTGACCGTCATCGGGAACGTGTCCACGACGTGCACGTACCGGGGGATCTTGTAGTGGGCCAGCCGCCCCGCGCAGAACTCCCTGACCCCCTCGGCGGTCAACGGCCCGGTGCCCTCGCGCAGGACGACCCAGGCCATCAGCTCCTCGCCGTACTTCTCGTCGGGCACGCCGATCACCTGTACGTCGGCGATGTCGGGGTGGCGGTAGAGGAACTCCTCGATCTCGCGCGGGTAGACGTTCTCGCCGCCGCGGATCACCATGTCCTTGATCCGGCCGACCACGTTGACGTAGCCGTCGTCGTCCATGGTGGCCAGGTCGCCGGTATGCATCCAGCGGGCGGCGTCGATGGCTTCGACGGTCTTGTCCGGCTCGTCCCAATAGCCGAGCATGACCGAGTAACCGCGGGTGCACAGCTCGCCCGGTTCGCCACGCGGCACGGTCAGGCCGGTCTCCGGGTGCACGATCTTCACCTCGACGTGCGGCATCACGCGGCCCACGGTCTCGGTACGGCGGGCCAGATCGTCGTCGGATCTGGTCATCGTGGACACCGGGGACGTCTCGGTCATGCCGTAGCAGATGGCGACCTCGCGCATGTTCAGCTCGCCGACGACGCGTTTCATCACCTCGACCGGGCAGGGCGAGCCGGCCATGATGCCGGTCCGCAGCGAGCTCAGGTCGAACCCCCGCGCCAGCGCCAGTTCGGCGATGAACATCGTCGGCACGCCGTACAGGGAGGTGCATTTCTCCTCCTGTACGGCCCGCAGCGTCGCCTCGGGTTCGAAGCTCGGCGCGGGGATGACCACGCAGGCTCCATGGGACGTCGCGCCCAGATTGCCCATGACCATGCCAAAGCAGTGATAGAACGGCACCGGCAGGCAGACCCGGTCATTCTCGGTGTAGTGGACGAGTTCGCCGACGAAGTAACCGTTGTTGAGGATGTTGTGGTGCGACAGCGTCGCGCCCTTGGGGAAGCCGGTGGTGCCGGAGGTGTACTGGATGTTGATCGGGTCGTCGAAGGCCAGGCCGGCCATCCGGTCCCGCAGCGCCGCCGGGGGCGCCTGCTCGGCCAGCAGCGTGTCCCAGGTCGGGTCGTCCAGGTAGACGGTCGCGGCGAAGCCGATCTCGTCGGCCATCGCCCGATAGTCGCTGGTCTTGTGCGTCAGGGCGCTGATCAGCAGCCGCATGCCCGACTGCTTGACCACGTACTCCAGCTCGTGGCTCCGGTAGGCCGGATTGACGTTGACCAGGATGGCGCCGATCTTGGCGGTGGCGTACTGGACGAGGATCCATTCGGCGCGGTTCGGGGCCCAGATGCCCACCCGGTCGCCCTTGGCGATGCCTCTGGCCAGCAGGGCGCGGGCGAGCCGGTCGACGTCGTCGTTGAGCCGGGCGTAGGTCCACCGCCGCCCGGTGGGCACGTCGACGAGGGCCTCCCGGTCGGGGAAACGGGACACGGTCCGCTCGAAATTCTCGCCGATGGTCTCGCCCAGGAGCGGGGTCTGCGCGGTGGCACTGGAGTACGAGAGCATGCCCACAGTCTCGGCCCGCTCCTGCCGTGCACGCCAGCCCTTCACTCGCGCCGGGTGGTGGGGACCAGGCCGTTCACCGGCGCCTCACCGCTCGGGCGAGGCCCGCGGTCACCCCCATCGCGAGCATGGCGGCACCGGCCGCGGCCACCAGGCGGCGCCGGCGGGCGACGCGGCGTTCGATCTCGGCGTACGGCGTGGTGGTGAACGACACGAGTTCGTACTGGGAGACGTACCTGCCGGGCAGCAGCCGTTCGAGCGCGTGCTCGGCCCGTTTGCCCGCCAGGAACAGCGGGGAACCGACCTTGTCGCGCATCTCCACGAAGTTGTCCAGCGCCAGCCTGGCGATCACGTCGGTGTCGGCCTTGCGCCGTTCGAACAGCTCCAACGCCCGGGGGAAGTCGTCGCCGGTCTCGTCGAGGCACCGGTCGAGCTCGACGCAGTCCTGGAAGCCGCAGTTGGCGCCCTGCCCGTAGAACGGCACGATCGCGTGGGCGGCGTCGCCGACCAGGCCGACCGTCATCCCGGCGGTGGTGACGTGCCACGGCGAGCAGCGCACGGTGACGAGGTGGCCGACGGGGTTGGCCTGGTAGGCGGGCACGAGGTCCGGCATCAGGTCGCAGGCGTCGGGGTAGTGCTCGGCGAAGTGCGCCCTGATGCGGTCGGGGTCGTCGAGCGCGGCGAGCTGGTCGTGCGGCCAGAACAGGGTGCAGGTGAACGAGCGGTCGGGGTTCGGCAGCGCGATCATCATGGACCGGCCGCGCGGCCAGATGTGCAGCGCCCCCGGTTCCATCGCGAACGCGCCGTCGCGTGCCGGGATGCTCAGCTCCTTGTAGCCGTAGTCGAGGTACTCCTGGCGGAAGTCCGTGCCTGGCAGCGCCTGCAGCGTGGCGCGCACCGCGCTGCGCGCGCCGTCGGCGCCGATCACCACCCGCGCCCTGACGGTCGTCGCGCCCGGCTCGAACTCCAGGTCGCCGGTACGCTCGTCCAGGCCCGTCAGCCGGTGCCCGAAGCGCACCTCGACCCCGGGCAGGGCGGTGGCGGCGTCGAGCAGCCTCCTGTTGAGGTCGGCGCGGCCGATGGAGTTGATCGCGTGGCCGCGGTCGGCGCTGTAGGGCTGGAAGGTCAGGGCGCCGTCGGGCGCGTGCATCATCCGGCCAGGCATCGGGATCGCCTCGCCGAGCACCTCACGATCGAGGCCGAGGCGGCGCAGCGCGTCGATGCCGCGCGCGGAGACGGCCAGGTTGATCGACCGGCCCCGCTCAGCGCCCCGCTCGCGCGGGTCGTCGCGGCGTTCGTACAGGATGACGCGGTGGCCGCGACGGGCCAGGAAGCAGGCGAGCAGGCAGCCGACCAGGCCCGCGCCGACGATCGTGACCTCCACCCCTTCTTCGTACGGCGAAGCGGCGGCGATGTCCAGCTATGCCCGGGGCTCGCCGTACCAACGCCAGGTGGTGAGACGAGGGCGGCCGGGCAGGTCGGCGCGGCCGGTCGCCCACAGGAGGGCGAGCCAGGGGTCGGGGGCGCGCGGGGCGTCGGGAAACAGCCGGGCCAGCACGCGCTCGCACAGATCGGCGGGCGGCTCCCAGCTCAGGCCGAGCCCTTCGGCCAGGTCATGGGTGTGCACCAGGGTCTCCACGATGCCCATCGCGGCGAAACCCTCCGGATCCGCCGCCCCGAACCCATGGTGGGCCCGGACCTCCGGCGGCGTCGTGCGGACCATGGCGACCAGCAGCGCGCCGCTCGCCTCCAGCACCTGCAGCAGCCCGGCCGGTCCCGCCGCGCGGTCGGCGTGAATGGCGTTCTTCGGGCCGCCGGGCCGCCGGCTCTCCCAGACGAACGGCACCTCGCCGTCCATGGGCGGGATCTTGGGGCCGAGTTGGACGGCGTAGGCGAACAGGTCGTCGCTGAGGTGCTCGACGGTCTCCCAGCAGTCCCACTCCAGGGTGCCGGCCTTGCCGTCCCACGCCTGCGGCGGCGCGTCGCGGAGCGTCTCGACGGCGAGTCGCACGGCCTGGCCGACGTCGTCGGCGGTCACCGGCGGGGGTGCGGGTTGGGAGGGTTCGGGCATGGCTGAACCTTATCGCCCAGCGGCCGGCCTCACCGCTCAGGTCGCGGTGCCTGACGGGCGCGGTGCGCGCGGCCGGTGCGTGCGGCCGTGGGCGTCAGCGGAGTGTTTCGGTGATGGCGAGAGCGGTGGTGCGCCAGATGGGGGCTCGGGGGTCGATCACAGCGAAGTGATCGCCGGACATTTCCAGGTACGTCACCTCATCTCCGGCCTCGCGGGCAGCCCGGGCGTACCGGCGGCCGAAGTCGACGAGGTCGAGTTCGTCGCCGGAGCCCTGGACGACCAGCTGGCGCACCTTGAGCGGCAGCCGGAGCAGCGGGCTGGCGGTGCCGTACAGTCGCGATCCGGCGTCCGTGCGCGCGCCGAGGGCGGCGGCGACGGCACCCGAGCCGAGCCAGCGCCGGTCCGCCTCGACCAGGTCGAGGATCCCCGCGAGCGACACGGCCAGCGAGACCCGCGCTCCGTCGGCGGCGGCCCGCAGGGCGAGCTGGGCCCCGGCCGAGTGGCCCACCACGGCGACGCGGTCGAGGTCGACGGGCGCGTCCACGTCGGCCAGCGCGTTCAGGCCGGCGGCCACGTCGTCGGTGGTCGCCTGCCAGCCGTGCGGGTCGGGGCGGCGGTATTCGAGGTTCCAGACGGCGAAACCGCGGTCGACGAGGTCGAGCGCGAGCGCGTCCATGAGGTCGGCGGCCCACACCGAACGCCAGTTGCCGCCGTGCACCAGCGCCGCGACCGGCGCCCCCGCCGAGGCCGCCATCCCCGCCGAATCCGCCGCCGGCGGATCTGCCGGGAGCGCCGGAAGGTACAGGTCGGCCCACTGGTCGCGGTGCTCCCCGTACGGGACGCGGCGTCGGGGATGGCTCAGCCGGTGCACCGCGTGGCGGATGGCCCAGGCGAGGCCCTCGACCCCGCGCCCGTGCAGGTGGACCGCGCCCTCCCCCACCTCGGTGTCGTCCGCCCGGACCAGGTCCAGCCAGACGACCGGCCCGGCTGCCCGGCCCATCAGCTCCCGTGCCTGGGGCGTGGGTCCCGGGACGGCGACGACGGCGGTGCCGGAGTCTCCGGCGCGTGCCGTACAGGAGCGGACCTCGGCGGCGTCCCGTGCGTGCACGATCGTGCCCCGCACGCCGAGAGCGGCGAACTCGCGCTCGGCGGCCTCGCCGAGCAGGGCGGGATCGGCGACCAGGCCCGGTCCGACGACCACCACGGCATCCCTCATGAATCCCGACACTACAGAACATGTCGCCGATGGGCCGTTGTTCGTCCAGACCACGTGAAGTCACCGCCTGCGCGACAGCGGTTTCGGAAGATCGCGTAGGTTGGCCCGGTGCGTGTAAATCAGCTTCACCCCTGGCCGACGAGCGTCGCGGAGGCGGAGGCCGTCCAGGACCGCCTCCGCGTTCACGTCGAACCGACCGGGCCCACCGACTTCACCCTGGTGGCGGGCCTCGACGTGCACTACCACGGTGACGACGAACTGACCGCCGCCGTGGTGGTGCTCGACCCCGGCACACTGTCGGTGGTGGAACAGGTCGTGGTGCACGGCAAGACGACCTTCCCGTACGTTCCCGGGCTGTTCGCCTTCCGCGAGCTACCGGCGCTGGTGGAGGCCCTCGAACGCCTCACCGTCACGCCCGACCTGCTGGTCTGCGACGGGTACGGCCTGGCGCACCCACGCGGGTTCGGGCTGGCCTGCCACATCGGCGTGCTCACCGGCCTGCCCTCGCTCGGCGTCGCCAAGACCCCCTTCGTCGGCACCCACACCACCCCGGGCCGGGAGCGCGGCTCGTGGACCCCGATCCTGCTGGACGACTCCACGGTCGGCCGCGCGCTGCGCACGCAACGGGCCATCAAACCGGTGTACGTCTCGCAGGGCCACCGCATCGACCTCGACACGGTCACGGACCAGGTGCTGCGCCTCGCCCCCCGCTTCCGCCTCCCGGACCCCGTCCGCAAGGCCGACCATCTCGCCCGCCACGGCAGCTGACTCCCTCGGGGCGCGACCTCATGTCCGGACGGCCGCTCAGCGGCGCCAGGACCAGACGACCAGCCACACGCTGAGCCCGAAGAGCGTCAGCCCGAGCGGCACGTGCAGGGACACCTGGCCCATGCCGCCCAGCATGGACTGGACGGCCCCGAGCAGCAGCACCGCCAGGCTGACCAGCGCGGGCCAGCCCGCCCCGCGCCCCGGCCGCCACAACAGCACGGCCACGACGAGCTGTGCCAGCCCCAGCACGTGCACGACCGTGGCGCCCGATCCGTGCGCGGCATCGGTGACGCCGCTCATCAGCTGCCCCGCCGTCACCGCCTGGCCGAGCACCGAGAGCATGCTCAGCGCGGCGACGATCCTGAACGCGGTCAGGTATCCGCTCCTCTGCGCGACCTGGGTGACCACTGGACTCTCCTTAGACTCGTGAAGTCCCCCATGATCGGGCTCAGCCGCCCCCCTGAGCATCCACCCCTTGTCGTCAATCGCACTACTCCCCTGGTCGTACGACGCCTACCAGGTTCCTGACGCAGAGCGGGCGTCACACCCGTCATGCGGCGGCCAGAGCTGGTCCGGTCAGGTGTAGAGGCGTTCCAGGACGACGGCCACGCCGTGCTCGTCGTTCGACGGCCTGATGGCAGAGATCGGCCCTAACATGGCTGTGCCCCGGCTGCATGCGAGGCAGAGGCAAAACCGGGGCTTATGAGCCGACCGTACCACCCTCAACATCCCCCCGAAAGTCCCCTCAACGGAACGGCGGCCCTATGCAGCGCTCCGAGGCCAGGCGGCTGAGTGCCCTACTGTCCCCGATCCGCCTGGCCGAATACGAGCTGCGCTGCGCGAGTGACCCGGTCGCCGCACTACGGCTGCACTGCTGGAACACCGAGATCAGTGAGGCCTTCTACGGGCCTCTGCAGTACCTGGAGCTCGCCATGCGCAGCGTCATGACCCGTGAGCTTGTCGCCCACTTCCGCCGAGACGACTGGTAGAACCATGCCGGAACGCAGCTGACCTACGGCGCCCGCCGACGCATCGACGAGGCTGAGCAGCAGATCCAGCGCACCGGCCTGCCAGCTGATGCGCACCTCGTCACCGAGGAACTGCCGTTCGGCTTCTACGTATCATTGCTCGGCCGCGGCGACGGCTACGACCAGCGGCTGTGGCGGCCTGCTCTACACCGCGCCTTCCCCGGCCACCGAGGGCGGCGCCGTGACCTGCACCAGAAGGTCGATTACCTGCGCGTGTTCCGTAACAAGATCGCCCACCACGGAGCAATCCACCACCGTCACCTGGTCGCCGACCACGACGCGATCGTGGAATGCCTACGCTTCATCGACGCGGGGCTGGCCGCCATGGTCGATCAGCACAGCCGGGTCAGGGAAGTCCTCGCCCACCGGCCATGACCTCGGCTGGCCTCACAGGCCGGGGAGTCGCAACCGTTCGGCGAGCCAATCCGGCCCGCTGACCGCGGTCAGGTGTAGAGGCGTTCCAGGACGACGGCCACGCCGTGCTCGTCGTTCGACAGTGTGCGGCGCTCGACGGCCGCGAGCACCAGGTGATGGGCGTTGGCCATGGCGTAGCCGGCTCCGGCGAACGCCAGGACCGCGAGGTCGTTGGGCATGTCGCCGAACGCCGTCACCTCGGCCGGTTCGACGCCGCGCGCCGCGCAGATCGCGGCCAGCGTGCCCGCCTTCGTCACGCCCGGCGCGCTGATCTCCAGCAGGCCGCGCCCGCCCGAGTGGGTGACCTCCGCCTGTCCCTCGACGGCGGCCACGGCCGCGGTGAACATCTCGTCGACCGTGTGCGCCGCCGACCAGGCCAGCAGTTTGACGACGGGTTCGCCCGCGTCGCGGATCGTGGGCACCTCGTGGTAGTGGGCCAGGTCATGGGCGTGCTGCGTGACGTAGCCCGGCTCGCCCAGCACGCGCCTGCCCGTCTCGGCCGCGAACGCCACTCCGGGCAGCGCCTCCGCCAGCGTGTCGGCGATGCGCGCCGCGGTGCCGGGGTCGAGGTCGTGGCGGGTGACGATCTCGCGGGCGCCCGCGTCGTACACGATCGCGCCGTTGCTGCAGATCGCGGTGCCGCCGACCCCTGCCGTCTCGGCGATCGGGTCGACATCCCTCGGGGGTCTGGCCGTGACGAACACGATCTCCGCCCCGGCCTCGCGGGCCAGGTGGAGCGCGCGGCGGGTGCGCGGGGAGACGGAGCCGGTGGAGTCGAGGAGGGTGCCGTCCAGGTCTGTGGCCACGATGCGGGGAGGAAGCACCCCTCGATTATCCAGGCTCCGACCGCTTCGCCGCCGATGCCGGTCGCGGTCCGACCGCCCCCGACCGCCCCCGACCGCCCCCGACCGCCCCCGACCGCCCCCGGTCGCCCCCGATCGCCTGTCGCCGGCCGGTCAGACGCGCAGCTCGGACGGCAGCAGGGTCGTGGCGTTCAGCAACTCGACGCCGAGCAGCTCACCCGAGTCGCCGTAGTCGAGGACGACGTCGTCCACCGTCTCCTGGCGTACGGCCTCGCCCGGCACGAGCTCGCTCTTCAACGCGATGTAGGCGACGTCCGCGTCCTTGTCCCAGCTGACGTGGACCGTCTGCGCCCGCCGCCCGCCGGGCTCCTCGTCCCAGCACAGCAGCCCTTCCTTGAACTCGTGCGAGCCGGCGAGCGCCGCCCGCACCATCACCAGCACGAGCTCCAGCGCCTGCAGGGCGTCGACCCCGGTGACCTTGCGTTCGTGCTCCCAGCCGGCCAGGCCGTCGATGCGGTAGGGGCACGACCACTCTCCCGTCGGCTCCTCGACGGGCAGCCCGACCGCGACGATCACCTCACCCGGCGGCTCGGTGGCGAGCGTCAGCGTGCGGCGGGCGATCTCGTACATGAAGGATCATCTACCCCGGCCGTGCGGCCCGCAAGACTGCCCGGATGGGTACCGTGAGTTCCATACCGCCATGGTCGAAAGCCTTCCAGCAGATGGCCGGCCCGGATTACTCTGCGTACGTCCGTGAGGGGGGCACAGTGATGTATGAGCCGTTCGGGACCAGGCTGAGAGCCAGGCTCGACAAGTACGGACCACTCTGCGTGGGCATCGACCCGAGCCCGGAGCTGCTGGAGGCGTGGGGCCTCGACGACTCGCCCGCCGGGCTGGAGCGCTTCAGCCGCACGGTGGTCGACGCCGTGGGCGACGTCGCGGCGGTGGTCAAGCCGCAGTCGGCGTTCTTCGAGCGCTGGGGCAGCCGCGGCATCGCGGTGCTCGAGGTGATCATCGCCGACCTGCGCGACGCGGGCACGCTGGTGCTGCTCGACGCCAAGCGGGGCGACATCGACATCACGATGGCCGCCTACGCCGAGGCCTACCTCGACCACGGCAGCCCGCTCGCGGTCGACGCGGTGACGCTCAGCCCCTACCTGGGCTTCAGCTCGCTGGAGGGCGCGATCACCTCGGCGATCGCCAACGACGCCGGCGTCTTCGTGCTGGCCCGCACCTCCAACCCCGAGGCGGCCACGCTGCAGTCGAAGGTCGCCGGGCAGATCTTCGACGGCGTCGCGGCGGCCAACGCGGGCCGCGCGCCGCTCGGCCCGGTCGGCGTGGTCGTCGGCGCCACGCTGCCGTCCGTCGATCATCCGCTCGACGACCTCAACGGGCCCATCCTGGCTCCGGGGCTCGGCGCTCAGGGTGCCTCTCCCGCCGACCTGGCCCGCCTGTTCGGACGGGTACGGCACATGGTCGTGCCATCGGTGTCGCGTGCCGTGCTGGCCGACCCGGAGAAGATCAGGGACCTGACGCTGCGCTACCGCGACGACTGCGCCCACCACCTGTCCCCCTGACCGCGTCCACCTGCTCGTACGGCTCAGCCCGTCGGCTCGGTGTCCGGCCGCACCTCCGGCTCGCCGGCGGCGGGGTTCCCGTTCCCATCTGGTTCCTCCGCTGCCCCCGGTTCGGGCCGTCCGTTCTGGTCGGCGGGCTCCTCGTCACCAGGCTGGGGCGGACCGTCGGGCGGGCCGGAACCCTCGGGCGGGCCGGGCTCGTCGCGGGCCTCGGCTGGGTCGGGCTCGTCGCGGGCCTCGGCTGGGTCGGCGGGGATCGGGCGGGGGGCCTTCGGCGTGTCGGCGCCGGAACGCTCGGCGACCACGTCGCTCTCGCCGCCGAGCCCGTTCGGGGCGTCGGGCAGGTCCTGGGGATTCTCGCTCATGATTCCCCACCTGCCCGGATCGCGCCGGGTGATGCGGGACCCCGCGAGCGCCGGCCGTCAGGGGCCCGGCGAGCGGCGGCCGTCAGGGGCCGGGCACCGGGCCGCCGTGCTGAGCGGTGAGCGTGCCTCCATGCTGGGCGGTGAGGGCGTGGTGGAGGTCGGTGGTGAGGTCCAGCTCGCCGAGGGTGGCGATCCACGGATGGCCGCCGTCGAACGGTTCCCCGTCGCCGTCGCGGCGCACCCCGACCGTCCACCAGCCGGCGGCCCGCGCCGCGTCCAGTTCGCGCACCGAGTCGGACAGGAAAACGATGCTCGCGGGGTCGGCCTCCAGCAACGACGCGATGGTGAAGTAGGACTCGGGGTCGGTCTTGGGTCCCGGTACGACCGTGTCGAAGTTGTCGCGGAACAGCCCGCGTAGGTCGCCGTGCTGCGTGTGCCGGAACCACAACCGCTGGGCGAGCCGCGACCCCGAGGAGTAGACGTGCAGCGTCAGCCCTCGCTCGCGCCAGCTCTCCAGGGTGGCCGGCACGTCGTCGTACACGTGGGAGGTCAGCTCGCCGGAGGCGAAGCCCTCCTGCCAGATGAGGCCCTGCAGTGTCTTGAGCGGCGGCACCTTGACGTCGTCGTCGATCCACCTGACGAGCTGGTGCCCGAGCCGGCGCACGTCCGCTCGCGGCTGGGACAGGAAGTCGCGCAGCTCGGCCACGATCCGGGCCGACTCGGGGCGCCGCAGCCAGGTGTGGACGCGGCGGCGCGAGTAGGGGAACAGTTGCTCGCGCACATGTGACAGCGAGCTGGTCGTGCCCTCGATGTCGAGGACGACGTGCCTGATCACGGGGTCGCCTCCAGCAGCTCGTCGAGGGTGGGGATGCGCCGGGCGATGGGGTCGCCGGTGAAGTCGGCGAGCCAGCCGTCCTCCTCCTGGAAGAAGCGGACGGCGGTGAAGCGCGGGGTGGCGCCGGTGTCGAACCAGTGGCGGGTGCCGCTCGGGACGGACAGCAGGTCGCCGGCCTCGCACACGACCGCGTAGACCCGGTCGCCGAGATGCAGGTAGAAGCAGCCGGAGCCGTCGGCGAAGAACCGCACCTCGTCCTCGTCGTGCACGTGTTCGTCGAGGAACTTGGCTCTGGCTGCGCGGGCGGTGTCCGGGTCGACCTCGTCGGCGTCCAGGTGTACGACGTCCACCAGCCGGTAGCCGCCGGTCTGCCGCAGGGCGGCGATCTCCTCGGTGTAGGCGGTGAGCGGGTCGCCGGACTCCCTGAGCTCCCACCGTTCGAACGCGACGCCCCGCCCGGCCAGCTCGGCGGCGATCCGGGTGGGTTCGCTGGTGCGGACCAGGACGTCGCCGTCCTCGGTCATGATCTGCAAGAGGGACATCGTTCAGCTCCGATCGTTCTACGGGTGAAGCGGGCCAAGCGGGCCTACCGGTCGAGCCGGTCACGCCGGTCGAGCACGTGCAGGCGGCACAGGAGTTCGAGGCACTCCAGCCGGTTGCGGGCGGTCTCCAGGTCGGGTCCCCACGCGGTGGCGCCGTGGTGCGCGATGAGCAGCACGGGTGGGGCGGCGTCGCCCTCACGGCGGAGGAAGGCGGTGAGGTCGGCGGCGATGCGCGGCACGTCGGCCCAGTTGCGGAACACCGGGACGGTGACGTCGAAGGGGTCGCGCCCGCCCAGCCCCTTGATGATCTCGAAGTCGGCGAAGCTCACATGGTCCGCGCCGCGCCGCGCCGCCTGGGCGGCGACGAGGGTGGAGTACGGCGGGTGGGCGTGCACGACCGCCTCGCAGCCGGGCACGCCGTCATAGAGGGCGGCGTGGATCACGGTCTCCGCCGACGGGCGCGGGCCGCCGGGCCGGGCCGGGCGTCCGGTGTCCGCCTCGACCTCGACCGCGGAGTCCGAGGTCAGCTCTCCCTTGCTGAGGCCGCTGGCGGTGATGAGCGCGTGCCCGCGGCGGCCGGGGAGCCGGGCCGAGATGTTGCCGGCCGTGCCCTCCATCCAGCCGCGCAGGTAGAGGCCGCGGGCGACGCGGGCGATGGAGTCGCCGAGGTGGGGCGGCGCCTGGACGGTCATCGAACCTCCTTGAGTGTGGTGACCTCCGCCTTGAGACGTGGGGAGGAGGTCAGGACAGCACCCGCGTCTCGGTGACGACGGCGGTGACCAGGTCGGCCGGGGTGACGTCGAAGGCCGGGTTGTAGACCGCGCTGCCCGGGGTGGCCGTGGGCAGCCCGCCGAAGGAGGTGACCTCGTCCGCGCCGCGCTCCTCGATGACGATGCGGGCGCCGTCCGGCGTGCTCTCGTCGACGGTGGACTCGGGCGCGACGACGATGAACGGGATCTTCTGGCGGGCGGCGGCGACGGCCAGGGCGTAGGTGCCGATCTTGTTGGCCACGTCGCCGTTGGCCGCGACGCGGTCGGCGCCGACGAGGACGCAGTCGACCAGCCCGGATCCGATGGCGAAGGGGCCGGCGGAGTCGGCGCAGAGCCGGTAGGGGATGCCGGCCTCGGCGAGTTCCCAGGTGGTGAGCCGGGCTCCCTGCAGCAGCGGCCGGGTCTCCCCGGCGAGCACCTCGCCGACGTGTCCCGCCTCGGCCAGTGTCCTGATCGTGCCGAGGGCGGTGCCCCAGGCGACCGTGGCCAGGCGGCCGGTGTTGCAGTGGGTGAGCAGGCGCAGCGGGCGACGTTCGCACAGCCGCAGCACCAGGTCGGCGGCCCGTGCGGAGGCCTCCCGGTTGATCCGCTCGTCGTCGGCGAGCAGGTCGAGCGCGTGAGCCAGCACCGCGTCCGGCCCGCGGTCGAGCAGCCCGAGGGCGCCGTGCACGCCGCGGGCCAGGTTGACGGCCGTGGGCCGGGCCTCGGCCAGCCGTTCGGCCTCCGCGGTGGCGGCCCGGTGGCCGGGGGTGGTGCGGGCGATGAGCGCCACGCCCAGCGCGCCCGCCACACCGAGGGCGGGCGCGCCGCGGATGGCGAGCTCCTGGATGGCTTCGATCAACTGGCCGGTGGTGGTGATGTGGAGCGTGCGGTACGCGTGCGGCAGGGCGCGCTGGTCGACGGCCACGATGGCGCCGTCGTCCCAGGTGATGGATCTATCCACGATGACTCCAAGCGGGTTGCCGGGAGTGCACGACCCGGCCGGCGACGAAGGTGAGCTCGACCTCGGCGTACTCGATCTCCCCGGTGGGGCAGGTGAGGATGTCGCGATCGAGGACGACCAGGTCGGCGGGGCGGGAAGGGGCGATGATGCCGGTGTTGACGCCGATGAGGTGGGCGGACCCGATGGTGTAGGCGGCGAGGGCCGCCTCCACCGGGATCGACTGGTACGGCAGGAACGGCGGTACGTGGGCCGCCTCCCGCAGCCAGGGCGCGCTGAGCGTGGCCGGGGTGCGGTTGACCGCGACGTGGATGCCGTGCAGCGGGTCGGGGCTGCTCACGGGCCAGTCGCTGCCGGCGGCCAGGCGGGCGCCGGAGCGCAGTAGATCGGCGAACGGATACTGCCAGCCCGACCGGCGCGGTCCGAGCGCGGGCATGATGTTCTCGGTCATCGGCGGCACGGCCGCCGCCCACAGCGGCTGCACGGCCGCGGCCACGCCGAGCCGCCGGAAGCGGGGCACGTCGCTGGGCCTGATGACCTGGGCGTGCGCGATGTGGTGCCGGGTGTCCTGGCGGCCGTTCCTGGCCCGGGCGATGGCCACGGCGTCCAGGCAGTGGTGGACGGCCCGGTCGCCGACGGCGTGCATGTGCGCGTGGAAGCCGCGGCGGTCGAGCGCGCCGACCGCGTCGGCCAGGTCCTGCGGCTCCAGGAACTCCTGGCCGTTGCCGCCGCCGTCGAGGTAGGGCTCGAAGAGGGCGGCGGTGCGGTTCTCGCAGATGCCGTCCTGCATGATCTTGACGTGGGTGGCGCGGAAGCCGGCGGCTCGGCCGACGGCGCGGCGTTCGGCCAGGTCGTCGGCCTGCTCCGGGCCGCGGTCGCGGTCCCACCACAGCGCTCCGGCCACTCGCCAGTCGATCAGGCCGCGTTCGGCGGCGGTCAGGTAGGTGCCGAAGGTGTCGGGCAGGCCGAGGTAGGGGCCGACGAGCGCGTCCTGCCAGGAGGTGACGCCGCAGGACCACAGCACGTCGCGGCCCGTGGTGAGCGCGGCGAGCAGGTCGTCGGCCGAGGGGCGTGGGGTGAGCCGGCCGACCAGCTCGGCGGCGCTCTCGTGCAGGAGGCCGTCGGGCTCGCCGCCGGGGTCGCGGCCGACGCGCCCGCCGGGCGGGTCGGGCGTGGTGGCGTCGATGCCGGCCAGCGCCAGGGCGGCGCTGTTGACCCAGGCGTTGTGCTGGTCGCTGTCGAGCAGGTAGGCGGGCCGGTCGGGGACGAGGCGGTCGAGGTCGCGGCGGTGCGGCGCGCCGCCGGGGAACAGGGTGCCGACCCAGCCGCCGCCCAGGATCCACGGGCCGGGGTGGCTCGCGGCGTGGGCGGCGACGAGGTCGAGGCAGTCGGCGGCGCTCGCCGCGCCGCCGAGTTCGCAGCGGTTCAGCTGGAGCCCGGCGGCCACGGGGTGCGCGTGCGCGTCGTGGAAGCCGGGCAGGACGAGCCGGCCGGTGGTGTCGATGACCGTGGTGCGCGGGCCGATGGCCGGGCGGAGGTCGGCGACGGTGCCGATCTCCGTGATCCGGCCGGCCCGCACCGCCACCGCGTCGGCCCACGGGTAGCCGGGCGCGTGCACCCGGCCGCCGAGGAGGACGAGATCCGCTGGCATGGCAGGCACCTCACTCGTGCTCGATGTCGACGGTGATCAGCTCGCGCACGCGGGCGATGAGCCGGGTGAGCGCCGGGCCGTCGGGGGCCGTGAGGTGCACCTTGACGAGTTCGGTCCCGAGGTCGCGGGTGGTGGGCACGAGGTCACCCACCTGGGCCTGCTGGAAGACCGTGTCGACGCCGGGCAGCCGCCGCGCCTCGTCGAGCCCGGCGAGCCGGCACAGGATGCCGGGCGGCCCGTCGTTGCGGATGAAGCTCATGCCGAGCCGGGCGGCGAAGCGCGGCGGCGCGGTGGCGATGGCGGGTTCGCGGCCCAGGTAGACGGCCAGCGTGTCGTGGTAGGGGCGGAACGTGCTGTGCCGTTCCCACAGCCGCGGGATGCCCGCGCCGGGGAGCCGGGCGCCGATCTCGATGAGCGCCGGTCCCCGCTCGCCGGTCTTGACCTCGATGTGGCAGGGGCCGAGCCGGATCTCGAAGGCGTCGAGCACGCTCAGCGCGAACTTCTCGATGGCCGGGTCCGGCTCCGCCTGGACGAAGTCCCAGTAGGGGTTGTCGTAGTCGCCGGTGCCGGGCAGCCGGTACTCCCAGACGTCCAGGATGGTGTGGCGGCCGTCGTGGCTGAAGGTGTTGATCGCGTACTCGGTCCCGCGTACGTACTCCTCGACCAGCCATTCGTCGATCGGGTTGCCGAACAGGTCGCAGGGGTCGGCCCCGGCGACCGCGGACAGCCGCCCGGTGTCGGTGACGAGGAAGACGTTGTGGGAGCCGGCGCCGGTGGCGGGTTTGACGATCAGCGGCAGGCCGATCCTGGCCGCGGCCTCCGGGAGCCGGCTGAGGTCGCGTACCACCTCGTAGCGGGGCACGGGGACGCCCCGGGCGGCGGCCAGCCCCCGCATGGCGCGCTTGTCGCGCCGGGCGCGGGCGGTGCCGAGCGGGTTGCCCGGCACCGCCCGGGTGTCGGCCAGGACGGCGGCCGAGTGCACGGCGGGCTCGGTGGCCGGGATGATGGCGTGCACCTTCGGCGCCAGCGAGTCCAGCCGCCCGGCCAGGGCGATCGGCTCGCTGCCGTAGAGGGTGGCCGCGTCACCGTCGGCGTGGTCGGCCGACATCCGGTTCAGCGAGGCCGGCGCGATCGTGTAGACGCCGACGACGGGATAGCCGAGCTCGGCGCAGGCGTCCTTGAACGGCCGGCCGTTGAGCACGGGGTCGACCAGGACGACGACGGGCTCGCCGATGGTGACGGGCTGGTGGGTCGTGGTGCTCATGCCACCACCCCTGGATCGAGCAGGGACCCGGACCGGGTCGAGGTGATCATGGCTACCTCCGTTGGAGCGCCTCGGCCTTGCGGGCGTCGTCGGCGCGTTTGGCCACGTAGTCGTGCCAGTCGGTGCCGTAGGGCACGTAGAGGCGGACCCGCCTGCCCTGTCCGGCGAGCCGCCGGGCCACGCCGGGGCGGACGCCGAGCAGCATCTCCACCGGTGTGCCGGTGAAGACCTCGTGCATCACCCGGTCGTGGCTGGCGATGGTGAGTCCGTGGCCGCCGCGCAGGATCCGGCGTCCGATGCCGACGAACGCCACGTCCGTCTCCTCACCGAACGGCCAGGCGACCAGGGACGGCTCGGGGAAGCCGCCTTTGACCAGGCGCAGCGGCACGCCGGCCGCGATGAGCCGGTCGGCGTCGCCGGGACTGCGCCTGAGGTTGGCCTGCAGGGAGCCGCGGATCGGCACGCCCTGGCGGGAGGTCAGCTCCACGGTGTCGAGCACGGCCGTGGTGTGGTCGCCGTCCTCGGCGCCGGTCTGGATCCACCGGCCGGGGCCGAGGCTCCGGGCGATGTCCAGCAGCCGGGCGGCGCAGAACTCGACCGAGACGTCCAGCCCGAGGTGCGGCAGGTCGACCTCCAGCCAGGTGCTGAACGGCTGGTCGGCGGAGATCTCCCTGGCCAGCTCCACGTACTCGGCGGTGTTGGCCAGCGCCGTCTCCCGGTCGAGGGCGACGGGCGCGAAGTGGCCGATGTTGGCGGCGACGCCGTCGCCGGCCAGCTCACGGGCGCGGGCCAGCGCGGAGTCGCGGTCGAGGCCCGCCACGTAGGGGTTACGGGTCAGTGTGGCGGTCACGATGTCGCCACCACGGGAAGCCGGCGGCCCTTGCCGACCGGCGTCATGGAACGGTCTCCGTCGACGAGGGCCTTGTTGCGCGAGCGCAGCTCGATGAAGTCGTCGAGGATCTTCTGGTCGCCGGACGGGGACAGGTAGTACATCATGTTGACGTACCAGGTCCAGCCCAGCTCGGTGATGACGTACTCGTGCGGGCGGTCCTCGAACATGCCCGCCCGCACGAGCTCGTCGAGCTTGACGAGCACCTCGGGGTCGATCTTGTCCCACGCGACGCGGCTCTTGTCCAGCCTGCCGTGGTAAGGCAGGTTGAGCACGAGGCCCCGCTCGTACGGGATGTGGTCCGAGCGGGTGACCTTGACCTTGACGTCGTCGTTGCCGAGCAGGCCGTTGATGTAACCCGTGCGGCTCTCGTCGTTCATGATCGTCCAGTCGAGCGACTGGGTGACGGCGCTGGCGCCGAAGCCGACGAGATCGTCGTCGTGGTGGGCCCAGCAGTACTCGTGGTACTTGTTGCCGTACGTCGTGGTGGTGAACTCGGCCGGCTCGGGGTCGGGGCCGTCGAGCCGGGCGAAGCCGTGACCGTTGTAGAGCTTGTAGCCCGAGTTGCGCATGTAGTGGTTGAGGAAGACGGTCATGCCCATCTTCTCCACGTAGCTGAGCGCCCGCAGGTTGGCGCCCTTGTAGCCGGTGTGCAGGGTGTTCTGCGTCACCAGGTGGTTGATCGGGTAGAACTCGCACGACTCGGTGCCGAGATCGATGGCGTCCTGGATGTCCTGGGCGAACTCGGTCATGGTCTGCCCGTGCATGCCGTACAGGATGTCGAAGCTGCGGAAGTCGAAGTATTCACCGAACAGCTCCACCGCCCGGTAGGTCTGGTCGAGGGTGGCGGTGATGTTGAACAGTTCGCGGTACTTCGGGTTGAAGGTCTGCAGGCCGAAGCGCGCCTTGTTGACGCCGATCTCCTTGAACGCCTCGACCTTCTCCCGCGTGACGCTCTTGACCTCGAACTCGATGGTGAACTCTTCCAGCCGCGACAGGTCGAAGGACTCGTGCATGGCGCGGCCGATCCGGCGGATCTGGTCGGGCGTCAGCGTCGAGGGCGTGCCGCCGCCGAACCAGATGACGCGCGGCGGGACGGCGGTCACCGAGTCCATCTCCGCCTTGAGGTGGATCTCCTTGATCAGCGCCTGGGTGTACTTCTCGATGATGGGGTCGCCCTCGGAGCCCAGTCCCCGGCTGAGCATGCAGAACGTGCAGATGGTGTCGCAGAAGGGGATGTGGAAGTACAGCGCCCGCGACCTGATCGGCGCCGGGTCGAGCACGGCGTGCGCCTCGCGGAAGGAGATGGCCTCCAGCTCCTGGCCCTTGAGGGGGTAGAGCCAGTTGTAGATCGGCAGCTGCCGGTCGAACTTCATGAGCGTCCGCTCGTGTCGGAGCTTCATCTGTCTTTCCTCTCCAGCTCAGCGAAGGGCGAGGGCCAGGTTGACGGCGTGCCGTGCCTCTTCCAGGCCGCGGTTGACGACCTTCGTGCGGTGCTTGCAGGGGCCGAGGGCCGCCAGGAGCTCCTCGACGATCAGCACCGGGTCGCAGGTGCTGCCGCAGGTGAAGGCGTCGAAGAACAGTGAGTTCTGTTCGGGATAGGTGTGGACGGACACGTGCGACTCCGAGAGCAGGAACAGGGCGGTCAGCCCCGAGGGGGCGAACCTCTTGACCTGCGTCCCGCACAGGGTTGCTCCGGAACGGGTGATGCCCCTGGTCAGGCCGCTGATGATCAGCGCCTCGTCGTCCACCGTGTCTCTGTCGATCTCGTACACGTCAGCCATGACGTGCACGCCCGAGAAGTCATAGCTCGTCATCGCTCACCTCCCAACTGGTGATGGTGCCGGCCAACCGGATGCAGGCGCGCAGCCGCTGTTCGGCCTGCGCGCTGTTGTCGCCCTCGACCACGAAGGCGAGGTACGAGTCGGTGCTGCCGTGCGCCCCGTCGAAGTCGCGGGGCACGGCGGTCTTGACGATGAAGTCCTTGATGTACGGGTGGCCCTCCGGCTCCCGGATCCCGGTGAGCCGCCCTCTCCTGGGGGGCACGAGCAGCCAGCCGTAGCTCTTGCCGCTGTCGCCGAGCCGTACGCCGGGGCCGTGCTCCAGGCCGGCCTGGTGCCGGATCCACAGCTGCGCCGGGTTGACGCCGGTGGCGTAGGTGAGGGTCTCCATGATGTGGGCGCCGCCGAGCCGGCAGGCGATCTCGCAGAAGACCAGCCGCTCACCGTCGGCGAAGACCTCCAGGTGGAAGGGGCTGAAGTCGACCGGCGGCAGGCCGGCGACGACCTGCCCGGCCAGCTCGGCCAGCCGGGCGAACTCCGGGTCGTCGCGGTCGAGCTGCACGCTGCCCAGTGGCACCGAGTCCTGGAAGGACAGGCAGTTGTTGATGTAACGCGAGGCCGAGACGTACAGGATCGCGCCTTCGTGCATGAACCCGTCGACGTGGTAGACCTCGCCGGGGACGAACGACTCCAGCAGCACGTCGTCCGGGTCCCAGCCGGCGGCCAGCTCGGCCAGCCGCTCCGGGTCGCGCACCGGCTCGACGCCATGCGAGGCGAAGCCGGTGCGCGGCTTGACGACGACCGGGTAGCCGGCGCGTCCGGCGAAGGCCAGCGCCTCGCCGGCGTCGCGCGGGACGGCGAAGTCCGGCACGGCCACGCCGGCGGCCCGCACCCGCTGCTTCATCAGATACTTGTCGCGCCAGGGCAGCGCCTCGGAGTAGCGCAGGCCGGGGATGCCGTGCCGGTCGCGGGCTCTGGCGCACCTGAGGATGTCGTCCTCGGTCACGTGGACGAGGGTGGAGATCGGCCGCTGCCGGCAGACCTCGTCGAGGAGCACGTCCACGGCGGGGTTGTCGGAGTAGCCGGGCACGGCGTACACGTGGGGGAAGGAGGCCCGGTAGGGTCCGAACGCCTCGTCCCCGGTGACCAGCGTGACCCGGTCGGCCACCTCGGCGAGCCAGTCTCCCAGCGGGGTGACCGACCGGGGGATCCGGTGCACCATCAGCAGCTCGCTCATGTCATTCCTTTCCGGCGAGTCGGGGGCCGGCGAGTTCGCGGTCCTGTCCGGCGAGTCGGGGGCCGGCGAGTTCGCGGTCCTGTCCGGTGAGTTCGCGCGCGGCTCCGGCGAGTACGCGGCCGGCGTCGTCCGTCGCCTCTCGGCCATCGGGTGGCGCGGGCTCACGAGCAGGCTGCGTTCTGATCAGTAGCCAGCCGCCGAAGGCGAACACCGCCATCGCGGCGAAGTACAGGGAGGGGCCGATGCCGAGCAGCGCGCCGCCGGCCAGCGGCCCCAGGAAGAAGCCGAGGTAGCGCAGCTCGGCCAGGCCGAAGTAGGTGCCCTTGCGGGAGTCCGGGGTGATCTCGTGGATCACGATGTCCGGCAGCGGGATGAGGGCGGCCTCGCCGACCGTCCAGAGCAGCACGCCGGCGGCGGCGAACCCCCAGTGCAGGGGCAGCCCGCTGAACAGCAGCAGCGACGCGGCGAAGGCGGCGCTCCCGATCAGGGCCAGGGTCCGCTGCGGCAGCCGCCGCGCGAGCCAGGCGATCGGGAACTGCATGACGATGCCGAGTGCGGCGTTGGCGGCGAGCAGCACCGAGAAGTAGGTGACCGCGTCGGCGCCGCGCACGTCCTTGACATACAGCGGGAAGATCGATTCGAACTGGGAGAAGACGAAGAAGATCATGAATCCGGCGGCGATCAGCAGCAGCAGGCTCCGGTCGGCCAGCGCGTGCCCCCAGTCGCGGCCCTCCCGCTCGCCGCCCCGGTCGAGCGCGCTCAGGCGGGCTCGGTTGGCGGTGAGGAACCCCAGGTAGACCAGGTACACGACGACGGGGAGGACGAACATGAGCCAGGCGTCGAACGCGTAGAGCGCGGCCCCGATCAGCGGGCCGACGATGGCGCCCAGGCAGAGCGTGACGTACCTGAGGCGGAAGGCGATCCCGTCCGAACCGGACGACGCCAGTGACAGCAGCTTCTTCATCGACGGCTCGACCAGCACCCGGGCCACGCCCAGCAGCACGATGAGCCCGATGACCAGCGTGAGGCGGCTGGTCAGGGCCAGCGCCAGGTAGGTGGCCACGTAGACGACGAGGCCGGCCCGGATGAGCGTGAACGCGCCCACCCGGTCGGCCACGATGCCGCCGAGGAAGCCGCCGAACGCGGCGATCAGCGCGATGCTCCCGACGATGCCGCCGATGGTCGCCGCGTTGAGCGTCGAGATGTCGGACAGGTACAGGGTGAGGAACGGCAGCGTGGCGAAGAACGCGATGGTGTTGAGCTGGCTCCCCACCACGAGGAGGAGCAGCGGCCGATTCCTGTACCAGGGGGCGGACATGTGACCTCCATTGCCTCGTCGGCTACGTCCCCGACTGTCGCAGCGGGCTCTAGAGAGCCGGTAAAGGGCGCGGGGGCGCTCGTTTCTTCAGTGGTTCCTCAGTGGGATGCGGCACGATGGCTCTTCTACCTTTCGAACCGTGGAGTTCTCATGCTGGCTAGAGCCGCCGTGGGACTCGGCTCCCTGGCCTTGACGGGCTGTTACGGGTCTGCCGATCGACGCGAGGCGATCCACACCCTCAGGAACGCGCTGGACATGGGCGTCCCGCTCATCGACACCGCCGACCACTACGCCGCCGGCGCCGTCGAGCGGATGATCCGCGAGGCCGTCTCCGGCGAGCCGGGCGACGGCACGCTGATCTCGACCCGGGGCGGCCTGCGCTTCGCCCGTGACGGCGCGCTGATCGGCGTCGACGGCAGCCCCGGCTACCTGCGCCGCGCCTGCGAGGAGTCCCTGCGCAGGCTGGGCCGCGGCCACATCGACGTCTACTACCTGGCCGGCGTGGATCCGCGGGTGCCGCTGGAGGAGAGCCTCGGCGTGCTCGCGGACCTCGTCGAGGAGGGGAAGATCCGCTCCATCGGCCTGTCGCGGGTGTCGGCCGAGCAGCTGCGCCGCGCGCACGCGGCCTTCCCGGTCGGCGCGCTGGCCGTCGAGTACTCCCTGATGGAGCGCCGCGCCGAACGGGAGCTCCTGCCCGCCGCCCGCGAGCTGGGCGTCCAGGTGGTGGCCTGCCGGCCGCTCGGCCGCGGCCTGCTGACCGGCCGCGTCGCCTCGGCCGAGGCGTTCGGGTCCGGCGACGTACGCCGGGGGCAGGATCGGTTCCAGGCCGACCGGCTCCGGCGGCAGGCGTGGCGGCTGCGGGCCGCTGGGGAGGTGGCGACCGGTATGAGCGCCGGCCTCACCCGGCTGGCCCTGGCCTGGCTGCTGTCACGGCAGGACGGCGTCGTGCCGGTGCCGAGCACCCGGCACGGCCTGCACCTGGAGATGAACGTCACCTCCGCGCGGCTGACCGTCGGCCCCGCCGAGAGCGAGCGGCTGGAGGCGTGCTTCCCCGTCGGCTGGGACGAGAAGGAGTCAGCCGACGGGCGGCTTGGGGGCGGTGATCAGTGAGGCGGCGATCGCCTTGTTGACGGCGTCGATCCGCGACACCGCGCCGAGCTTGACGTAGATGTTGCGCAGGTGCCGCTTGACGGTGGCTTCGGTGAGCCCGAGGTGGGCGCCGATCTGGGCGTTGCTGAGCGCGCGGGCGGTGAGTTCGAGCACCTCGCGTTCGCGATCCGACAGCGGGCCGGCGGGCTGCGCCTGGATCTGGGAGAGGCTCTCGCGGGACACGGCGAGCAGCACCCTGCCGTCGTCGGACCTGGCGGCGCGGATGGCCGACACCAGTTCCTGCCTGCTGACGCTCTTGAGCAGGTAGGCGTGGATCCCGGCGGCCAGCAGCGCCTGCAGCATCTGCGGGCCGTCGTACATGCTGAGGATGATCACCTTGGTGTCGGGCGCGAGCCGGTGGACGCGGCCGACCGTGGTGGTCACGTCGTCGCCGGGGATCTCGATGTCGAGGAGGATGACGTGCGGCTGGGTCGAGGCGGTGAGCTGCACCGCGCTCTCGCTGTCGCCCGCCTCCCCGACGACGACGAGGTCCTCGTGCGTCTCCAGGATCTCCCTGATCCCCTCGCGGACCAGCGCGTGGTCGTCGACGATCAGGACGGTGGTGGGGTCACTGGGTGGGCGCATCACGGTGTCCAGGGAGTGGGATGACCATTTCGACGTGGGTGCCGGCGCCCGGCCGGCTGAAGAACGTGACCGTGCCGCCCAGCAGGCCGACGCGTTCGCGGATCGAGGCCAGGCCGATGCCGTCGGACGCGGCCAGGTCGGTGTCGGTGAAGCCGCGGCCGTCGTCGTCGACCATGGCGCGCAGCTCGTGCGGGGCGATGTCCACGGTGACGAGGATCCGCCGGGGGGCGCCGTGGCTCAGCGCGTTGCGCATCGCCTCCCGGATCGCCAGGAAGGACTCGTCCCGTACGGTGGGCGGCGCCCAGGTCTCGTCGCCGTTGATGCCCAGGCCGATCTCGGGGCCGTAGTCGGCCACGGTGTCGACGTACCCGAGCAGTGCCTTCTCCAGGCTCTGGGGCACGTCGTCCATCTTCAGGTCGGAGGTCACCGCGCGCAGGCTCAGCATGGACTGCTTGACGGCCTCCTGGGCGCGGCCGGCCCGGTTCGCGGCCTTGACGGGTTCGCCGGCGCGGTAGACGTCGTAGAGCTCCAGCTGGCGGTGCGCGATGCTGAGCGCGCTGCCCACCCGGTCGTGCAGCTCCCGGGCGATGCGGTTGCGCTCGTCGAGGTGCGCGTCGTGGAGCTTGCCGAGCAGGTAGCCGGAGTAGGAGGTCGAGGCCGCCGTGATGCGCAGCATGAGACTGCGGTGCAGGGCCAGGACGGCCAGGCGCAGGGCCTCGACGCCGCCGTGGACCTCGGTCACCGTCTCCAGCACGATCGCCTCGAACAGCGCCGAGGCCGCCGTCAGCGACTCGCTGGGGTGCACCCCGCGTGAGGCGCGGCTGCTGCCGATGTCCAGGGCCAGGAGCCGGTATCCCTCGTCGACCTGGACGGCGCCCGCGCGGAGGCTGTTGATCACGTCGCCCAGGATGAGGTCGGTGTGCCGGAGAAGCTGTCCCCGCGCGAGGGGGTCTCTGACCAGGAGGCTGCCCTTGAGCTCCAGCTCGCGCTGGTACGTCTCCATGATCTGCGCGCGGCGCGCCTCAAGCCGTTCGGCGGCCTGATGAGCTGCGCCCCCTGCGGGCATTGGCTTCTCCGCTGGGTAAGGAAGAGGAACCTTCCGCCCCATCTTTGCCTATAGCCATCAACTAGACAACCGATACAAATATCGCCATCAGGTGCACGCCGTACTGAGTGATCATGAAGGCGCGGTACGGCCGGCGCCGGCGCGAACGGTCCCCCTGGGACAGGTCACCGAGGGCGAGCACGGCCACGGCCGCCGCGCCGGCCAGCATGATCACGGCCGGCCAGATCAGCTCGGGCGCCACCACCACGGCGGCGACGAGGAACACGACCCCGAGCGCCACGGCCGAGACGGAGGCCAGCCACCGCACCCGCCGGTCGCCGCGCGTGACGGCGATGGTCTGCCGGCCGGCGGCCGCGTCGCCCGCCGCGTCGGGCAGGTCCTTCGTCGTCGCGCCGACCAGGCCCATCCACAGCGACATGACCAGCGCGAGCACCAGGAGCTTCGGCGTCGGCACGGCCGCGGCCTCGCCCATGTAATAGGTGAGCAGCCCGGCGACGGTCACCGTGACCATGGCACCGCCGGACCGGCGCTTCAGGTAGCACGGCGGTCCTGAGTAGGCCAGCCCCAGCAGGATCAGGACCGGAACCGCCGCGGCCATGGGGCCGCCGAGCAGGAGACCGCCCACCAGCGCGGACACCGCGGCGGACACCGCGATCCAGGCGGCGGCCCCGCGCGACAGCAGGCCGCTGGCGATCGGCCGGCCGGATCCGTTGAACCGGTCCTCGTGCACGTCGGTGACCCCGTTGTAGAGGTAGACGAAGAAGACCGCCGCCTCCCAGACGAGGGCGGCCGTCACCAGGTCGGGCCGCCCGCCGGACATCGCCGCGCCGGTCAGGAACCTGAGGAGGAATATCACCAGCACGCACGGGCGGGCCTCGGCGCAACAGAGCCGGAGAACGCTCAACGGCGAGGTGACGGCAACGCGGTCAATGGCGGCGGAAACGGTGCTCATGACTTGAGTTTCAATCGGAAAGGACGTTTCAATAAGGGGGGAAAATTAAGAGACCGGGGGCCCATAACTTTCGATACCCGCACTACACCCTTCGATACGCGCGGCTATCTTTGGTGGGCATCCACTTGCCCCTTCACCTGGGCAGATCTAATTTCAAAACATGACGAACTACTGCGTTCTAGGCACTTTCCGCGTCATTAACGATGGCCGCGACTGCACGCCCGGTCCGCCCAAGCTACGGCAGCTTCTCGCACTTCTGCTGATATGCGCCGACCACACGGTGAGCCTCGACGACATCGTCGCCGAATTGTGGGACGAGGCCCCGCCCAAGACCGTGGTCGCGACCGTGCAGACGTACGTCTACCAGCTCCGCCGGCTCATCGAGCGCGAACGCCTCGGCGCCCCCGGCGAGGAACTGCTCACCACCAACCGGGCCGGCTACGCCTTCCACGTGGAGCCGGGCGCGCTGGACGCGGAGGTCTTCCGCGAGCTCTCCTGCCAGAGCCGCCGCGACCTGGAGACCGGGCGTCCCGGCGAGGCCGCCGCCGCCGCGCAGCGGGCGCTCGACCTGTGGACCGGCCCGGCGTTCGCCGGCGTGACGGCCGGCGGCGTGCTCGACACGCACGCCGTCTTCCTGGACGAGCAGCACCAGCGCACCCTCGAACTGCGCATCGAAGCCGACCTCCGGCTCGGCCGGCATCGCGAACTGGTCGGCGAGCTGCGCTACCTGGTCGCCCGGCACCCGCTCGACGAGTGGTTCCACGGGCGGCTGATCCAGGCACTCGGCCGCGCGGGCCGGCGCGGCGAGGCACTCCAGGCCTACCGGGACGCCCGGCAGATCTTCAACGACGAGCTCGGCGTCGAACCGTCGCGCGAGCTCCAGCAACTGCACCTCGACGTGCTCACCAGCGACCGGCGCCCCCTCGCGCTGGCCGGTTGACCGGACAGGCAGGAGTACATGCCGTGTGCCAGACCCAGATCCGCAAACCGAAGCCCCGGACCAAGCCCGTCCACCTCGACCTGCGCACGCCGTCAGGTCGCCGTCTGCCCTTCTAGGAGGCAGCCGTGACTCACCGCCTCTTCACCTCCGAATCGGTCACCGAAGGCCACCCCGACAAGATCGCCGACCAGATCAGCGACGCCGTCCTGGACGCCCTGCTGAAGAACGACGACACGAGCCGGGTGGCCGTCGAGACGCTGATCACCACCGGCCAGGTCCACGTGGCGGGCGAGGTGTCCACCCGCACGTACGTCGACATCCCGGGTGTCATCCGGGAGAAGATCCTGGAGATCGGTTACGACGCCTCCCACAAGGGTTTCGACGGCGCCTCGTGTGGCGTGTC
>NZ_JBFAKL010000047.1:0-30087 GCF_040655715.1 Nonomuraea cavernae
GGCCGCGGGGCATGCGGTTGCTGCGCGGGGAGGCTCGCCATTGGGCGAGCCGATGAACCGCGAACCTCAACGCGACCTCCTCCTCATGGGGTAGTTGCCGTTGGAATCCCCCGCCTCCGGGCGGGGGAGGATGTCAATGCCGGATCCCGCGCTTGATGGTCTCCACGTCCGTCTTGGCCTGCGCGGCGGCCGCCTGCGGGGTGAGGGAGCCGTCGACGATCGCGCTCAGCGCCTTGGGCACCGGCAGCTCGCCCATCGTGGCGCCGACCAGCTTGCCCTGCCCCTGCGGGATGCCCCAGCGGCCGAGCGTGTCGGGGCTGGTGCGCAGCGCGTCGAGGACGTCGGCCGGGTAGACGTCAGCCAGCGGCTTCTTGGTGTCGACGCCCGCGGGCAGCTCGTTCCACTTGGTCTCGAAGCCCTTACGCGTCGGGAACTTGCCCTCGGGAGCCATCCCGATCCACCGCTCGTAGCCCTCGTTCATCGCGTACGCGATGAACTTGGCGGCCGAGTCCTTGGCCGCGTCGCGGGTCACGACCCAGGAGACGACCTCTCCGTACTGGGCGGGCGCGCTCCCGTCGGGGCCCTTCAGCGCGGTGACGACGCCGGTGTTCTCGGCCAGCCACTGCGAGTCCTCACGGCACTGCGGGCAGCTGGGCGTCGCGTCCTTACGCAGCCCCGCCAGCTCGTCCAGGATGAACGACGACCAGATGGTCATCGCGGCCTTGCCGGAGAAGTAGGTGGCGCGGGTGGAGTCGACGTCCTGCTTGCCCTTGACCGAGTAGTCCTTCGCCAGCTTCGAGTAGAACTCGAAGGCTTTCACGCACTGTGGCGAGTCGATGGCGACATTTCCGGAATCGTCGACGAGCTGGCAGCCGTTCGCCAGCGCCACGTGCTCGAAGCTCTGCGCGGTGAACGAGTCCTTGGGCGCGATGGCCAGGGTGATGCCCGCGACCCCGCCCGTGTTGAGCCTGCGCGCCGCCGCCTCCAGCGCCTCGTACGTGTCCGGCGGCTGGAGCCCCGCCTTCTCGAACAGGTCCTTGCGGTAGAGCACGAGCTGCGCCCACCCGTCGCTCGGCACAGCCAGCAGCTTGCCGCCGGAGGTGTCGAGTTCGAGCGCCCGCTGGGAGAACGAACTCCTGCCGAGCTGGTCGACGACCTTGCCGGGGGTCTCGGTGTCGAGCAGGTCGTTGGCCTCCATCTCACGCACGGCCGACAACGGCAGGGCCCCGATCACGTCGGGAAGGTCACCGGCCGCCGCGGCGGTGGTGAGAACCTGGCTGAACTGGTCTTCGGCCACTCCGGTCAGCTTGACCTTGATCCCGGTCTTCTGGGTGAACTCGGCGGCGATCTGTTTCTGCACGTTCATCCGGTCGGGGAGGTTCTCCTCGGTCCAGACGGTGATCTCGTTGGCGGTGGTCTCGCTGTCGTCGCCGCACGCGGCCAGGGTGGCCGTCGCCAGGAGTGCGGCGGAGAGGACGGCGGTTAACCTACGCGGCATGTGCACGCTCCTCAGAACGGGAATATGCCGCCCCCTTTACCCCCGCACGAGGTGACGCAACGTGCCATACGCGATACCGAGACCGGTCCGTACTTTTTCCGGGTCGCCGCTCCACACGGGGTCCTCGTGCTCCACTGACACGACGCCGTCATAGCCGCCGTCACGCAGCGCGTCGATCACCTGCTGCCACGCGATCTGCCCCAGTCCCGGCACGCGGAAGCGGTACCAGCCTTTTTCGCCGCTGATCGGCCCGTAGAAGCCGAAGCGATTGATCTTTGCTGGCAAGATCTCCGTGTCTTTCGCCTGAACATGCGAAATTTCCGATATATACGGCATAGCGGCCGAAACCGGGTCAATTCCCAGGGCTATGAGGTGTGAAGGGTCGTAGTTGAGCTTCAGCCCGAGGGCGAACATCCACTCCCACAACTCGGGGGAGTAGGCCAGGTTGCCCGGGTAGCCGTCGGGGTGCCAGCTCTTCATCGGGCAGTTCTCGATGACGAGCTCGACCCCGTGGTCCTCGGCGTACGCGACCAGGGGCTTGAACACGCCGGCGGCGCGCTCCAGGTTGTCGCGCACGGGCAGCCCGGGGTCGCGCCCGACGAACGTGCCGACGGTCGGGCAGCCGAGCGCCGCCGCGGCGTCGACGCAACGCCGCAGGTGGGCGTTCACCTGATCCCCTTGGTGAGGGTGCAGATTGTTCTCGTAGTAGGCGATCGAGGAAAGGGTGAGTCCGGTCTCCGCGAAGATTCGCCCGACGCGATCACATTCGGCCTCGTCGAAACGATCTACTCTGATGTGATTTCGGGGGTCGGGCGAGGGCCATCCAGCCACCTCGAGTGCTTCGAAGCCTTGCTCCACAGCCCATCGTGCGATTTCGGCCAGGTCGTTATCGGGAAGACATGCTGTCAGGAACCCCAATTTCATCGGTTACCTCCTGCGGAAGTCCTAGACTTACGAGTGTTCTTGGCGCGACTATAGTTTGCAAACACGTAATAAATCTTTGTCTTTTACTTGATCACTAAGCATAAGTGTGGGCAATGCACGTCATCAGCTTCGAAGAACCAGGCCGGGTCCGCGTCGGCCTGGAGCCCCCCGCCGACCTCCAACCGGGCTGCGTACGGGTCCGTACGATCTACTCCGGAGTGTCGGCGGGCACCGAACTCACCGCCTATCGCGGCACCAACCCCTACCTGGGCCGCAAGTGGGACACCGAGCGGCGCCTGTTCGTCGACGGACAGACCCATGCCTACCCGCTGACCGGCTGGGGCTACCAGGAGGTCGGCGAGGTCGTCGAGGCGGCGCCCGACGTCGCCGGCCCGCCCGTCGGCAGCCTCGTCTGGGGCATCTGGGGCCACCGCGCCGAGGCCGTCGTCCCGGCCGAGCGGCTGGCGGGCCACCTGCTGCCGCCCGGCGCCGACCCGCTCACCGGCGTCTTCGCCCGCGTCGGCGCCATCGCGCTCAACGCCGTACACGCCGCCGACGTGCACCTCGGTGACCAGATCGCGATCTTCGGGCAGGGCGTCATCGGCCTGCTGGCCACCCGCATGGCGGTGCTCAGCGGCGCGCGGGTGGTCGCCGCCGACGCCATCCCGGCCCGGCTGGAACTGGCCAGGCAGTACGGCGCCGCCGAGACGTTCGACGTGAGCTCGGGCGATGTGGGTTCGGGATCGGTCGCCGAGTACGTGCGCAAGCGGATCGAGGGCGCCGACACCGCCATCGAGCTGAGCGGCAGCCACCAGGGCCTGCACGAGGCGATCAGGACTGTGCGCAGAGGGGGCCGGGTGGTCGCCGCCGGCTTCTACCAGGGCGACGGCATCGGGCTCCGCCTGGGCGAGGAGTTCCATCACAACCAGGTGCAGCTCGTCTCCTCCCAGATCGGCGGCGTCGCCTCGTGGCTGGCGCACCGCTGGGACGTCGAACGCCTCCAGCGCACCTTCATGGAGCTCGTGCAGCGGGGCGAGATCGAGGTTCTCGACCTGGTCAGCCACGTCGTCCCCGTCGAACGGGCCGCCGAGGCCTTCGACCTGATCGACCTGCACCCGTCAGAGGTGCTCCAGCTCGTCTTCCAATTCGAGGAGCAACAGTGAAGCTCGCCGCCCAGGAACAACTCCTTCCCGGCCGGACGCTGCAGGAGAAGTTCGCCTTCGCCGTCGAGGCCGGCTTCGACGCCATCGAACTGCGCGGCAAGGGCGACTTCCACTTCGCCGGCCGCCTCACCGAGCTCAAGCGGGCGCGGGCCGACGGCGTGGTCATGCCGACCGTGTGCGTGGACATGCCGCACTTCATCGGCGACTTCGACGCCGCCAGGCGCACCGACGCCATCCAGCAGCTCAGGTCGCAGCTCACGGTCATCGCGGAACTCGGCGGCATCGGCGTGATGACCCCGGCCTCCTGGGGTCAGTTCTCGCGCAGGCTCCCGCCGTTCGAGCCGCCCCGCGGCCCCGAGCAGGACCGCGAGGTGCTGACCGAGGCGCTGGGCGTCCTCGGTGAGCACGCCCAGCGCAACGGCGTGCTGATCATGCTGGAGCCGCTCAACCGGTACGAGAACCACATGGTCAACACGCTCGCCGACGCCGTGTCCTACTGCTCCATGGACTCGATCCGGGTCGCCGGCGACACGTACCACATGAACATCGAGGAGGACGACCCCTGCCGCTCGCTGCTGGACGCCGCCCCCTACCTCGCGCACATGCAGATCAGCGAGTCCAACCGCAACCAGCCCGGCACCGGCCACCTCGACTGGGGCGCCCAGCTGGCCGCCCTCGACGCCGCCGGCTACGACGGCTATCTGGCGCTCGAGTGCCGCCTGCGCGGTGAGCCCGAGACCGCCCTGCGCGAGACGGCGTCCTTCATCAGGAAGTTCCTATGATCCTTCGCGATGCCGTACGCATCCTGGTCGGCAACTGGGACGGCAGCTACACCGTTCCCTCGCGCCGGCTCTACCCGCACCAGTGGAGCTGGGACTCCGCCTTCATCGCGATCGGCAACGCCCGCTGGGCCCCGCGCCGGGCCCGGTCGGAGCTGCTGACGCTGTTCGGGGCCCAGTGGCGCGACGGCAGGGTGCCGCACATCGTGTTCAACCCCAAGGTGCCGCTGGGCGCCTACTTCCCCGGCCCGGAGTTCTGGGACGTGCGGGCGCCGTCCGGCTCGGCCACCTCCGGCATCGTGCAGCCGCCGGTGCACGCGCTGGCCGCCTGGCGGGTGCACCAGGCCGAGCCCGACCCGGCGTTCCTGCGCCGGATCTATCCCCGGCTGGTGGCGCAGCAGCACTTCCTGCGCACCGCCAGGCGCTCGGCCGACGGCCTGATCTCGATCGTGCACCCCTGGGAGTCGGGCATGGACAACAGCCCCGCCTGGGACGGGCCGCTCGCCGCCGTCGAGGCCGAGTCGTCCGGTGTCACGCGCAGGGACCTCAACCACGTCAGCGCCGACGAGCGGCCCACCGACCGCGACTACGAGCGCTACACCGCGCTCGCCCGCGCCTACCGCGACTCCGGCTACCGCCGCCCCGGCGCGTTCTGCGTCGAGGACCCGCTGTTCAACGCCGCGTACGGGATGGCGGAGGCGACGCTCGCCAAGATCGCGGAAGTGTGCGGCGGGGATCCCGAGCCGCACCTGCGCGAGGCCGCCGCGATCACCGAGGCGATGGTCGAACACCTCTACGACGACGGCCTCTTCCAGGCCCGTGACGTGCTCACCGGCTGCCTGATCCGCTCCAACAGCGCCGCCGGCCTGGTGCCGCTCATCCTGCCCGGCCTGCCGCGCGAGATCGTCAATGGGCTGATCGGCACCGCGCTCGACCGCTTCGGGCTGAAGGACGGCGTGCTGCCCAGTTTCGCCCCGGCCGCGCCCGAGTTCGACCCCGCGCGCTACTGGCGCGGCCCGAGCTGGATCAACCTCACCTGGCTGGTCTGGCAGGGGCTCCGGCGCCGCCGCCCCGACCTGGCCGCCCCGCTGGCCGACAGCGTGATCAGGGCGGTCAGGCAGGCGGGATTCCGCGAGTACTTCGACCCGTTCAGCCTGCGGGGCCACGGCTGCCACGACTTCAGCTGGTCAGCGGCGCTGCTCCTCGACGTGGTCGCAGAGCACGGCCTGGACGGCGTGCCGCCTGCGGGCCGCAAGGTCGGACAGCAGCCCGGGAGCCTCGGCGAAGCCGACGACATCGGTGACCACGTGCTCGCGTAGCAACGGGCCGCGCTGCCTGAGCAGGGCGATCGTCTCGTGCGAGAGCCGCTCGCGGTCCCACAGGTGGGCCAGGCCGCGCGGCACCCTGCCGATCTGGGCGCAGCGCAACGTCAGCCCGTTGTGGTGGAACTCCTCGCCGAGCCGCACCTCGTCCGCGCCCTGGGTGTAGAACGCCAGGTCGATGACCGTGCCCTGCGGCCGGAGCACCTTGAGCGCCAGGGCCAGCGCCCGGGTCTGCCCCCGGCACTGGAACACCACGTCGGCCCCCCGGTCGTGCGGCCCGTGCCGCCAGCGTCGCTTCAGCTCGACCGCCGGATCGTCGTCGAACTTCAGCACGTGCGCGCCCAGGGACTCGGCGATGCGCAGCCTGGCCGGGGTCTCGTCCACGACCACCACCTCGGCGGCGCCGTACGCGATGGCGAACGACGCCGTCAGCAGGCCGACCACGCCCGCGCCCACCACCACGACCCGCCGCCCCCGCACGCCGTCGCCCAGCTCGCGGACCGCCGGCCCGTGCAGGTCGGCGGCGGCGTGCAGCAGGCCGTTGGCGCAGATCGGGCCCATGTGCGCGACGTAGATGCCGAGCACCGGATCGAGGTCTTCGGGCAGCTCCACGAACCGGTCGGCCATCGGGTCGGCCACGTAACCGGTGCGGTGCCCGTAGGTCATCGCGACCAGCGAGCCCTCCCGCACCGACCGGGTACGGGTCTCGACGACCTTGCCCACCTGCATGTAGCCGATGCCGCGCACCGGGTAGGCGATCGACGGCGTGCCGGTTACGAACAGCCCGAGCGCCTGGTCCCACGAGGAGACCAGGTAGGGGTTGCTCCCCTTGACGTAGGTGAGCTCCGTGCCCGCCGAGATGCCGCTGTGCGTGGTGGCCACCCGGAACCCGCCCTCGGGCACGTCGGCCAGCTTCTCCTCGACGAGTGCGATCTCGCCGGGCGCCTCGATGCTCAGCACCTCACCCATCGAGCATCACCGGCCTCCGTTCCTTCGCCGACCGCGCGAGCGCGAGCGCGAGCCGGTGGGTCCGCAACGCCTCCCGGTACGGCACGCGCACGTCCGCGTCCTTCCCCTGGACGGCGTCGATGAACGCCCGGTCCACCCGCGTCTTGGCCTGCCCGCCGTCCTGGACGTGCGTCTCACCGTCGATCATCAGCCCGGTCTCGCTGAGGTCGAGCGCGATGCCGTCGGCGTGCACCTCCAGGCCCACCCGGTGCTTGTGCCGCAGCAGGCTCGTGGTGGCCAGCAGCCCGGTCGCCCCGCCGGCGAACCGCAGCACCGCGGCCGTCGCCCGGTCCACCTGCCCGTTCACCTGCCCGTCCACTTGCCCATCCGCCTGGCCCTCGGCTGGTACGGCGTGCACCATCGTCGCCTCGCCCACCAGCAGCCGGGCCAGGTCGAGCACGTGCACCGCCTGTTCGACGATCTGGCCGCCGGACCTGCCGGGATCCAGCCACCAGCCGACCGGGGGCACCTTGTCGAGCCAGTGACCGAGGGCGAGCCGTACCGGACGGCCGGCGAGCAGCTCCCGCGCCCGCTCGACGATGTCCAGATAGCGCCAGTGATGGCCGACCGCGGACGGCAGGCCGCGCCGGTCGAGTTCCGCGGCGACGGCCTCGGCGGTGGCCAGGTCAAGCGAAAGTGGCTTCTCCACAAAAATCGGGAGATCGCACGACAAAGCATCAAATTCCGGGTTACCGTGCGCGAAGGGAGGGACGCAGACATAGACCGCGTCCAGGCCGCCCGCTTCGAGCAGCGCGCCGTGCCCGCCGTAGGCGGGACAGTCGTACTGCGAGGCCAGGGCCTTGGCCCTGAGGGGATCCGTGTCGGCGATGCCGGCGATCGTCACGTCGGCGAAGCCGGACAGGACGTCCGCATGGCGAGCGGCCACATTTCCGGCACCAATGATGCCGATACGCGTGATAGGGGACACATCCCGGCATATCCCACATAGGCGGGCAATCAAACAACATGTTCGAACCCGCGGCAAAAGGGCAGATGTCGCCGACCGTGGACAGACGAGATCGGGGCTGAGTGCATGAAAGCAGACCTGCGGAGCTTGGCCAGAGTCCAGGAATGGTATGGCCCCCATACGAGCACGGCCGCGGAGTGGCCGCTGGACGCTCTCCTCCTGGCCAAGGGCACGACGACGGTGAGCGTCGTGCTGCCGGCGCGCGACGAGGAGCGGACGGTCGGCGACATCGTCCGCGTGATCCGCCGTGACCTCGTCGAGCGAACCCCCCTGGTGAACGAGATCCTGGTCGTCGACTCCAACTCCACCGACGCGACCGCGGCCCGGGCCGCCGCCGCCGGCGCCCGGGTGGTCGCCCAGGACGCCGTGCTCTCCCAACTTCCCCCGCTCACCGGCAAGGGCGAGGCGCTGTGGAAGGGCCTGGCCGCCACCAGCGGCGACATCGTCGTCTTCGTCGACGCCGACCTGCGTGACTTCGGCGCGCACTTCGTCACCGGGCTCCTCGGCCCGCTGCTCGTGGACCCCGACATCCAGTTCGTCAAGGGCGCCTACGAGCGTCCCTTCACCGGCGCGGACGGCGTGGCGCGGCGCGGCGGCGGTGGCAGGGTCACCGAACTCGTGGCCCGCCCCCTCCTCAACATGTTCTGGCCCGAGCTGGCCGGGTTCGCCCAGCCACTCGGCGGCGAGTACGCGGGCCGCCGCGCGATCCTCGAACAGGTCCCCTTCGTCACCGAGTACGGGGTGGAGTTCGGGCTGCTCGTGGACCTGCTGGAGCTGGCCGGGCTGGACGCGCTGGCCCAGGTCGACCTCGGCACCCGCGCGCACACCCACCAGTCGACGACCGCCCTCGGCCGGATGGCCGGGCAGATCCTGCAGACCGCCTGGTCACGGCTGGAGCGCCAGGGACGCCTCTTCGCAGCCGAGCCGCCCGCCCACACCCTGCTGCAGTTCGGGCTGGACGGGCAGGCCGACCTGGTGGACGTGGCCGTGGCCGAGCGACCTCCGCTCGCCTCGCTCGTACACGAGGAGGACGTGGCGTGAACGTGCTGGTGAACGCGGGACCGTGGCTGCAGGTCCCACCGCCCGGATACGGCGGGATCGAGAACGTCGTGGCCACCCTCGTGCCTCCGCTGCGCGAACGCGGGGTCAGGGTGATCCTGGCCTCCGTCGGGTCGAGCACCCTTGAGGTGGACGAGCTGATCAGCGTCTATGACGAGGGCCGGTTCTCCGAGCTGCAGAAGCCGTACAACCAGGTCATGGGGATCGCCCACGCCCATCAGGCGATGGTGGCGCGCGAGCTGGCCCGCCGCGACGACGTGGACCTGGTGCACGACCATCTTGAGGTGGTCGGCCCGGCCGTGCTGGCCGCGCTGGGCGGCCCGCCCGTGCTGCACACCCTGCACTGGGACCTGCGCAAGCATGCCGCCTTCTACGAGGCGTTCCCGTCGTCGATCGCGGTCAACGGCGTCTCCGAGTCGCAGCTGCGGCGCGCGCCCGACGCCCTGCGCGCGGCGTCGCTGGGCGCGATCCACCTGGCCACCCCCATGACCGGCCGCGAGCCGCACGGCCCGCGCGGCGAGTGCTTCGTGGTGATGGGCCGGGTCTGCGGGCTCAAGGGCCAGCACGTGGCCGCCCGAATCTGCCAGAAGCTCGGCCTGCCGCTCGTCCTCGCCGGGCCGGTCAGCGGCCTCGGCACCCAGGCCGAACTGGAGATGGTGGCCCAGAATCCCGATCATCCGCTGCACGGCCATCCCGACGTGCGCTACCACCTGGACGTCGTGTCCGCCTATCTCGACGGCGACCTGGTCCGGTGGGTCGGCGCGGTGGAAGGCGCGGAGCGCGACGAGCTCTACGCCTCCGCGCGCGCCGCGCTGTTCCCCATCCAGTGGGACGAGCCCGGCGGCACCGCCGTCGTCGAGGCGCTGGCCCTCGGGGTGCCGCCGGTCGGGCTGCGCCGCGGCTGCCTCCCCGAGATCATCGACCACGGCCGCACCGGCTTCCTCGCCGACACCGAGGAGGAACTGGCCGAGTGGCTGCGGCGGGTGGACGAGATCGACCCCGAGGAGTGCCGCCGCGAGGCCGCTCGCCGCTTCTCGCCCTCGGTGATGGCCGAGCGCTACCTCGAGATGTACGAGACGGTCGTCGCCAGGAGCCGGCCCTAGGCGTAGCCGCGCGGCAGCACCGTGACCGGCCGTGGTGAGGCTCGCAGCACCTTCATGGCCAGCTCTCCGAGGAACACCCGGTGCGGCTGCGCGTCCTCGCTCGCCGCGCACACCAGCAGCTCACCGGGCAGCCACTCCAGTGTCTCCAGCGCGGTGGTCACGTCGTGCGCCTCGGCGACCTCCGTCTCCGCCTCGATGCCGGTGCTCTCCCAGGCGAGTCGTACGGCCAGGGCCAGATCGTCGCGGAGCCGGTCGGGATCGTCGGTGCGCAGGTCGAGCGTGATGAGCCGGAGCGGGACCCCGAGCCGCAGAGCCGCCTGGGCCACCCGCTCGACCGCCTCGTCACACTGCGGCCGGTGCACGTAGGCCAGCGTGAGCCTGGAGGGCGCCCCGACCGGCTGGTAGCCGGCGGGTGCCAGCAGGACCGCCTCGGACGACAGGTGCAGCAGCCGGTCGGCCGTGGAGCCGAGCGCGATGCGCTCATGCCGGCCGCCGCCCGCCGAGCCGACCACGATCAGATCGGCCCTGATCCGGCTGGCCAGCACCGAAAGCCCGCGCCCCGAGCCCCGGCTCTCGAACGTGAGGAAGTCGGCGGACAGGTCGCCCAGTTCCGCCGCCGCCTGAGTCAGGCCGGCCTGCGCCTCGACCGCCTGCCCCGGACTGCCCGGAGGGTAGATCGTAGCCACGGTGAGCTCCCCGCCGGTGACCCCTGCGATGGCGGCGCCGAGCGCCAGGGCGTCGTGTCCCCCAGGGCCGGTGGTGTAGCCGACGATCACGTGCTCTCCGATCACGCCTGCCTCCCTACCCGCTCTCACCTGGGAATACGCGAACCTTTTGGCGAGTTGTAAACCTATGGAGGCGCACGAAATTGAAGATCACTCTTGACACTCGATTCAACGGATCCCTGGGCCCGATCACGCTGCGTGAGGCCGTCAAGCAGCTCAAGGCGCACGAGCTCGCCTGTACCGTAGCCCCCGATCATCTTGACGAGAAGGTCACCATCTTCTCCTCCTGCGTGGAGCGCGGGTTCACGCCGCTCCGCAGCGAGATCATGGCGGCTTACTACGTCGCCGAGCTCGACGCGACGACCGAGGCCTTCAACCGCGGACTGATCACCGAGGGCGAGTTCACCCAGAAGCGGCTCGACCTGGCCCGACAGGTTCTTCGCTGATCAGCCGAATGGCCGATGGCTTTCGTCCTTCAGATCGAAGCGAGCGGTGCTGATCATCCGTAAGGTCGTATGCATCGACCGTTCACGGATGGGATCCCTGTGTACCGCGACATCGCCGACTACGCTCTCAGCACGCCCGGATGGCTGCACACGCTCGCCGAGGTGGGCACCGACGCCGGGTTGTTCATCTTCATGGCCCTCTTCGGGCTGTGCTGGTGGCGGGCGCGGCGCGCGGACGCGCGCGACCTGGCGATCGCCATCGCCGGGCCCGCGGGCATCGTGGGCGCGTACATCGTCAGCGAGATCCTGAAGCTCCTGATCAAGGAGGACCGGCCGTGCCGGGGCGGAGTCGCGACGATCGCGCCGTGCCCGCCCCCGACCGACTGGTCGTTCCCCAGCAACCACGCGGTGATCGCCGCCGGCGCCGCCGGCACGCTCATCCTGGCCTGGCGGGCGCTGGCCTGGGTGGTGCTGCCGCTGGCGGCCGTCATGGCGTTCTCGCGGGTCTTCGTCGGCGTGCACTATCCGCACGACGTGGCCGTCGGCTTCCTGCTCGGCCTGGTGCTCGCGCCGCTCTTCGCGCTGCTGCTCGTCGGCGCCGTCACCCCGGTGGTACGTCTCGCGCGAAACCGTCTGTCGCCCGGATGAGCCGGTCCACGATGCCCGGCTCGGTGGCGGAGTGCCCGGCGTCGTCCACGACCTGCAGCTCCGCCTCGGGCCAGGCCCGGTGCAGGTCCCAGGCGGTGGCCATCGGCGTGCACACGTCGTAGCGGCCCTGCACGATCACCGCCGGGATGTGCCGGATCCGGTCGACGCCGCGGATGAGCTGGTCGGGCTCGAACCAGCCCAGGTGCCGGAAGTAGTGGTTCTCGATCCGGGCGAACGCCACCGCCATCCGCTCCTCGCCGAACGTCTCGACCAGCGCGGGATCCGGCAGCAGCGTCACCGTGCCCCCCTCCCAGCGCGACCAGGCCTGGGCCGCGGCCAGCCGCGCGACCGGATCCTTCCCTTCGAGCCGGGAGGCGAAGGCGGCGATGAGGTCATCGCGCTCCTCGGCGGGGATCGGTTCGACGAACGACTCCCACAGGTCGGGGAACAGGTGGGACGCCCCCTCCTGGTAGAACCACCGCAGCTCGGGCGGTCGCAGCGTGAAGATCCCGCGCAGCACCAGCTCCGTCGTCCTGCCGGGATGCGCCTGCGCGTAGGCCAGCGCCAGCGCGCTGCCCCACGAGCCCCCGAACACCTGCCAGCGGCCGATCCCGAGGTGCTCGCGCAGCAGCTCCATGTCGGCGACCAGGTGCCAGGTGGTGTTGGCCGCCAGAGACGTGTCCGGGTCGCCGGCATGGGGGAGGCTGCGCCCGCAGTTGCGCTGGTCGAACAGGACCACGTCGTAGAGCTCGGGATTCCACTGCCGGCGGTGCGTGGCGGTGCACTCGCCGCCCGGCCCGCCGTGCAGCATGACGGCCGGCTTGCCATCAGGGCTGCCGCAACGCTCCCAGTAGATCTGGTTGCCGTCGCCCACGTCCAGCAGGCCGGAGTCGTAGGGCTCGATGGGCGGATAGTGGGTTCTCATGCGGACAGATCCTGCCACGCCGTGCCGCCCGCGTTGATCGGAACGTAGGGTGGGCGGCATGCGACTGGTGGAGATCGCCGACATCCGGGCCGCCGCCGAGCGGATCACCCCGGTCGTCGTCCACACCCCGCTGGTGCCCGTGGACGGGCTCTGGATCAAGGCCGAGAGCCTGCAACGGGTCGGCTCGTTCAAGATCCGCGGCGCCTACAACGCCGTAGCCTCGCTGCGCCCCTCCGGCGTCGTCACCCACTCCTCCGGCAACCACGGACAAGCCCTCGCCTACGCGGCCCGGGAGTTCGGGGTGCCGTGCGTGGTCGTGGTGCCCGAGGGCACGCCGCAGGTCAAGGCGTCGGCCATCGAGAGCTACGGCGCCGAGCTGATCGTCGTGCCGCCCGAGCAGCGGCTCTCCGCCGCCGAGAAGCTGGTCGAGGAGCGCGGGCTGACCATGATCCCGCCGTACGACCATCCGGCCGTCATCGCCGGGCAGGGGACGATCGGGCTGGAGATCCTGACCGATCTGCCCGAGGTCGAGCTGGTGCTGGTGCCGGTCAGCGGGGGCGGGCTGGCCTCCGGCATCGCCGCCGCGATCAAGGCGTCACGCCCCGACATCCGGGTGCTCGGCGTGGAGCCGGAGCTGGCCGCCGACGCCGCGGAGAGCCTGGCGGCCGGACGGCCGATCGCCTGGGAGCCGGCCAGGACGTTCCGCACGATCGCCGACGGCCTGCGCGCCGACCTGTCGCCCCTGACCTTCGCCCACCTGCGCCGGCACCTCGACGGCATCGTCACCGTCTCCGAGGACGAGATCCGGCAGGCGATGCGCCACCTCTTCGGCTCGGCCCGCCTCGTGGCCGAGCCCAGCGGCGCCGTCACGACCGCGGCCGCCCTGTCGGGCAGAGTCCCCGCCGGGCGCACCGTGGTCATCCTGTCGGGCGGCAACGTCGACCCCGACCTGTATCGCCAGGTGATCTAAACCCACTCGTGCCGGTCGAGGAAGGCCCGATCGCCGATGGCGTACTCATGGAAGGCCCGCTGCACGTCGGCCAGGTCGCCGACCATGGCCCGCGACAGGGTGCCCTCCTTGTACTCCAGCTCGTAGCCGGGGGACACCTGGATGAAGTGCCGCCCGAAGGTGACCAGGGCGACGAACGGATTCTGCGCCGACAACGTGGCCAGCACATCGTGCACCAACCCGAGATCGGGATCGTGCACGATCAAACCGTCTCCGGTGTGCAACTGCATGCCCTGGTAGACGCCGAGCGGCGCCACGTTGTGCAGCAGATCGCGCTGAGGGTCGTAGCAGACGAGCCCGTGGGCCCGGGCCGCCGTGAACACCTGACCGGACATCTCATCCATGGTGTCCAGGTCCATCGTCACCAGCACGTGCCCCGGATAGACGGTGACGACCCCCGGCAACTCCTTCGCCACCTCCGGAGCCTCACCTCCGGCAGGCTCGCTCTTCTTGACCGCCAGATACGTGGCCCGCGCCTGGTCCCTGGAGATCGGGGTGGGTTCGTCCCAGACCATCAACTCAACGCTCACCCCGCCCATCCTGCCCAACCGATGGCCGCCTTGAAGCCCACAACCAGCCAAATCCCCCACCGCATTCGCCCTGGCCGGATGAGGGCTACCTGGGCTTCTCCGATTCGGGCACCAACTCGACCGTGCAGTGGGCACACCGCCGCGCCTCGACCGGGATCTCGCTGAGACAGTCGGGGCACTCCTTGGTCGTGGCCGCCTTGTCCCGGTCGAACACGCTCATCAGCCGGGTCATCGGCATCACGACCAGCCAGTAGACCACCGCCGCGATGATCAGGAACGTGATCAGGTGGTTGAGGAAGTCGCCGTACTTGAACTCACTGCCGTTGACCGTGAACGAGTAGTCGGCGAAGTCCGGCTGCCGGCCCCCGGTGGCCGCCCCGATCAGCGGCGTGACCAGATCCTCGACCAGCGCCTGAACCAGCCCGCTGAACGTCGCCCCGACGATCACGGCCACGGCCAGCTCGACGATGTTGCCGCGTAACAGAAATCCCTTGAATCCGCCCATGGCGTGGGCACATAACCAGGGCTGGCGGCTCGAAACCGAGCGTGGACGTTCGCGCAGGTCGTGGTCCTCGTCAGGCGCCTGAGCTCAACCGGCGGGCGCCGGGCGCGGCTAAGGAGCGAATCGCGGGGAAGGACCCTGAGCGGTCTGCTGGGGGAGGGGAGCGAGTGTGGTGACGAGTCACGTCACGACGTGCGGAAACGTTCATCCGCGTACACGGCCGAACACGCCGGGCTTGTCGGGTGCGGCGGGGGAACGGAACATGGGGAAGAACCGCAAGGAGCTTCGATGATCGAAATCTGGCCCGGAGACCCTTATCCCCTCGGGGCTACCTATGACGGCGCGGGCACCAATTTCTCCCTCTATACGGAGGTCGCGGACCAGGTCGAGCTCTGCCTGTTCGACGAGGCCAACAGAGAGTCGCGGGTGCCGCTGAACGAGGTCGACGGGTTCATCTGGCACGGCTACCTGCCCGGGGTCGGGCCGGGGCAGAGGTACGGCTACCGGGTCCACGGGCCCTACGACCCGGCGCACGGGCTGCGGTGCAACCCGGCCAAACTGCTGCTCGACCCGTACGCCATGGCGATCGAGGGCGGTGTCACCTGGAACGAGGCGGTCTACGGCTACCGGTTCGGCCAGCCCGACTCGCGCAACGACCTCGACTCGGCGCCCTTCATGCCGCGCTCCATCGTGGTCAACCCGTTCTTCGGGTGGGGGCACGACAGGCCGCCGTCCACGCCGTACCACGACACGGTGATCTACGAGGCGCACGTGCGCGGGCTGACCATCAGCCATCCCAAGATCCCGGAGCGGATCAGGGGCACCTACGCGGCGCTCGGGCATCCGGAGATCGTCGACCACCTGACCAAGCTGGGTGTGACGGCGCTCGAACTGATGCCGGTGCACCAGTTCGTCACCGACGACATCCTGGAGCAGCGCGGCCTGTCCAACTACTGGGGCTACAACTCGATCGGGTTCTTCGCCCCGCACAACCGCTATTCCAGCCAGGGGCAGCGTGGTGGCCAGGTGCTGGAGTTCAAGGCGATGGTGCGCGCCCTGCACGAGGCCAACATCGAGGTCATCCTCGACGTCGTCTACAACCACACCGCCGAGGGCAACCATCTCGGCCCCACGCTGAGCTTCCGGGGCATCGACAACCCCGACTACTACCGCCTGGTCGACGACGACCCGCGCTACTACATGGACACCACGGGCACGGGCAACAGCCTGCTGATGCGTTCCCCGCACGTGCTTCAAATGATCATGGACTCGTTGCGCTACTGGGTCACCGAGATGCACGTCGACGGGTTCCGCTTCGACCTGGCCTCCACCCTGGCCCGGGAGCTGCACGAGGTCGACCGGCTGAGCGCGTTCTTCGACCTGGTGCAGCAGGACCCGGTGTTGTCCCAGGTCAAGCTGATCGCCGAGCCGTGGGACGTGGGGCCCGGTGGCTACCAGGTAGGCAACTTCCCGTCGCGGTGGACCGAGTGGAACGGGCGCTACCGCGACACGATCCGCGATCTGTGGCGGGGGCAGCCGGCCACGCTGCCTGAGTTCGGCTCCCGGATCACCGGGTCGAGCGACCTCTACCAGGACGACAGCCGCCGTCCCGCCGCCTCGATCAACTTCGTCACCTGCCACGACGGCTTCACCCTGCAGGATCTGGTCTCGTACAACGACAAGCACAACGAGGCCAACAAGGAGGGCAACCGCGACGGCACCGACGACAACCGCTCCTGGAACTGCGGTGAGGAGGGCCCGGCGGGGCTGCCCATCGAGTCGCTGCGCGAGCAGCAGAAGCGCAACTTCCTGACCACGCTCTTCCTGTCGCAGGGTGTCCCGATGCTCTCCCATGGCGACGAGCTCGGGCGCACCCAGCGTGGCAACAACAACGGCTACTGCCAGGACAACGAGCTGACCTGGGTCGACTGGTCCGACGTCCGCGAGAACTGGCTGCTGCTGGAGTTCACGCAGAGCCTGGCCGCGCTGCGTAAGAAGCATCCGGTGTTCCGGCGCAGGAGGTTCTTCTACGGCAAGCCGGTGCGTGGTCTGAACGACATCGCCTGGCTCACCCCCTCAGGTGAGGAGATGACCGACGGTGACTGGAACGTCGGATACGCGAAGTCGCTGGCCGTGTTCCTCAACGGCGAGGCCATCACCGAGCCCGACAGGCGTGGCCGGCCGATCCGGGACGACTCGTTCCTGCTGCTGTTCAACGCCCACCACGACACGATCAGGTTCACCATCCCCAAGGACTATGGCGAGATGTGGCTGACAGAGATCGACACGGCGATGCCGATCAGTGTGGACATCCGGATGTGCCGGGCCGGAGAGGGAGTGGCGGTGCCGGGGCGCAGTGTGCGGGTGCTGCGTCGTGTCTAGGCCGACCTCGACCTACCGGGTCCAGCTGACGCCCGACTTCGGGTTCGCGCAGGTGGCGGAGATCGCCGGCTATCTGCGCGAGCTCGGGGTCAGCCACGTCTACCTGTCGCCGATCTTGCAGGCGACCCCCGGCTCGCGACATGGCTACGACGTCACGGACCACTCCAGGATCCGCGAGGAGTTCGGCGGCGCCAAGGGCTTCCGGGAGATGGCCGAGACGCTGGCCGCTCACGACCTGGGCATCATCGTCGACATCGTGCCGAACCATATGAACACCACCAACGCAGCGTTCTGGTCGGTGCTCAAGGACGGCCCGGCCTCGCCGTACGCCGACTGGTTCGACATCGAGTGGATCGACGGGAAGGTGGCGCTGCCGGTGCTGGGTGACAGCACCGAGCCGGTCGTCGACGGCGACGTGCTGCGCTACCACGAGCACACTTTCCCGCATCCCGGGCACTACCGGCTGGTCGACTGGCGCGAGGGGCCGGGCTACCGGCGGTTCTTCGACGTGTCGACCCTGATCGGGCTGCGGGTGGAGGATCCGGCGGTGTTCTTCGCCACCCATGAGGTGATCTTCCGGCTACTCGACGAAGGGCTGATCGACGGGCTGCGGATCGACCACCCCGACGGGCTGGCCGAGCCGCGTGGCTATCTGGAACGGCTGCGCGACAGGTCCGGCGGCGCCTGGACGGTCGTGGAGAAGATCCTGATCGGTGACGAGCGGCTGCCCGATGACTGGGCCTGCGACGGCACCACCGGCTACGAGGTGCTCAACCGGGTCAACGGCCTGTTCGTCGACCCGGCGGGCGAGCGGCCGCTGATCGAGCTGTTCACCAGGCTGACCGGCGGGCCCGGCCGCTACGCGCCGGTGATGGCCCAGGCCAAGCGCGAGGTGCTCGACCTGTTCTTCGGCGCCGAGGTGGGCCGGCTGGCCCGGGCGGCCTCCAGCGACCCGGCCGCCGTCGCCGAACTGCTCGCCGCGATGCCGGTCTACCGCGCGTACGTCGTGCCCGGCGAGGCGCCGCCGCCCGAGTCGGTCGAGATCGTCGAGCGCGCCGCCGCCACCTGCTCACCCGCCGTCCGGCCGCTCGTCCAGCAGGTCCTGTACGGTTCGCCGGAGGCGATCACCCGGTTCCAGCAGACCTGCGGGCCGGTCATGGCCAAGGGGGGCGAGGACACCGCGCTGTACCGGTGGTTCCCGCTGTCCTGCCTGAACGAGGTGGGCGGCGAGCCCGACAGATTCGGGTGCTCGGTGGCCGAGTTCCACGCCTACTGCGCCGACCTGCGGCCGCACACCATGACCACGCTGTCCACGCACGACACCAAACGGTCGGAGGACGTACGGGCCCGGCTGTCGGTGCTGTCCGAGCTGCCGGAGGAGTGGGCGGCGGCGGTCACGGAATGGTCAGAGTCCGTGCGCCTCGACCCCGACCTCGACTACCTGGCCTGGCAGAACCTCATGGCGGCGTGGCCGATCTCGGCGGAACGGTTCACCGACTACCTGCTGAAGGCGGCCCGCGAGGCCAAGACCGCTATTTCGTGGATAAATCCGGATGCGTCGTACGAACAGCGGCTGCGCGACTTCGCCGAGGCGGCCGTGAAGCTCCCGGTCGGCGAGTTCACCGCGCGGATCGACCGCCACGCGATGTCCAACTCGCTCGGGGCCAAGCTCGTGCAGCTGATGATGCCCGGGGTGCCCGACGTCTACCAGGGCAACGAGACGACCGACTTCTCCCTGGTCGATCCGGACAACCGGCGTCCGGTGACGTTCCCGGCGACGCCGGCGACCTCGTGGGACGAGGCCAAGCTGCTGGTCACGACCCAGGCGCTGCGGCTGCGACGCCGCCTGGACGCCGCCGCGCCGTACAGGCCGATGGAGGCGGACGGGGAGGCGGCGGAGCACGTGATCGCCTTCGCTCGTGGCGACGACGCCGTCGCGGTCGCCACCCGGCTCCCCGTCGGTCTCGCCCGCCGCTCGGGCTGGGGGGCCACCACGCTGACGCTGCCCGCCGGCTCCTGGCGCGACCTGCTCACCGGTGAGCTCCACGCCGGACGGGTCGCGCTGTCATACCTGCTCGACCGCCACCCCGTCGCACTCCTGGAGAGACATGCTCTTTGAGGTCTGGGCACCCAAGGCCACGGCTGTCGAAGTCGACGTCCTCGATGGGCGCCGGCCGATGTCCCCCCGGGAGGGCGGGTGGTGGGCGGTCGAGGTGCCCGAGGCGACCCACGGCACTCGTTACGGGTTCGTCCTCGACGGGGACGGGCCGTACCCCGACCCCCGGACGAGGCGGCAGCCCGAAGGCATCTTCGGACCCAGCGCCGTTTACGAGGACGCGCGCTTCACCTGGGCCGACGACGAATGGACCGGCCGCGACCTGCGCGGTTCGGTGATCTACGAGATGCACGTCGGCACGTTCACCCCGGAGGGCACCTTCGAGGCGGCGATCGACCGGATCGGGCACCTCGTGGAGCTCTGCGTCGACTTCGTGGAGGTCATGCCCGTCGCGCCGGTGCCCGGCGGGCGCAACTGGGGTTACGACGGGGTCGACCTGTACGCGGTCAACGAGACGTACGGCGGGCCTGACGGGCTCAAGTCGTTCGTCGACGCCTGCCACCGCAACGGCATCGGCGTCATCCTCGACGTCGTCTACAACCATCTCGGGCCGTCGGGCAACTTCCTGCACCCGTTCGGGCCGTACTTCACCGGGTTCAGCGGGAGCTACTGGGGCGAGGGGGTCAACCTCGACGGGCCCGGCTCCGACGAGGTGCGCCGCTACCTCATCGACAACGCGCTGCAGTGGCTGCGCGACTACCACATCGACGGCCTGCGGCTCGACGCCGTGCACGCGCTGCACGACAAGCGGGCCACCCACCTGCTGGCCGAGCTGTCCGCGGAGGTCGACGCGCTGGCCTGCACGCTCGGCCGGCCGCTGTCGCTGATCGCCGAGTCCGACCTGAACGATCCGCGCATGGTCCGCTCGCTGGACGCGGGTGGCCTCGGCATGACCGCGCAGTGGAACGACGACGTACACCACGCCCTGCACACCGCCGTGAGCGGCGAGAGCCACGGCTACTACGAGGACTTCACCGGCCTGCGGGCCCTGGCCAAGGTGCTGACCGGAGGCGTGCTGCACGACGGCGGCCACTCGACCTTCCGCGGCCGCCACCACGGGGCGTCCTACCAGGGGGTTCCGGGGCACCGGCTGGTCGCCTGCCTGCAGAACCACGACCAGATCGGCAACCGCCCCATGGGCGACCGGCTGCCGATGACCGCGCTCAAACTGGGCGCCGGGCTGCTGCTGACCTCACCGTTCACGCCGATGCTGTTCATGGGCGAGGAGTGGGGGGCCGCCACGCCGTTCCTGTTCTTCTCCGACCACGTCGAGCCGCAGCTGCGCGAGAGCGAGGACGAACGCCGGCGGATCGAGTTCGAAGGGTTCGGCTACACCTGGGACGCGCCCCACCCCTCGGACGCGAAGACCTTCCACCAGTCGAAGCTTGACTGGGGCGAGCTCAAGGACGAGGACCACTGGTCGCTGCTCTGCTGGTATCGCGACCTGATCGCGCTGCGCAAGGCCCTCCCGGAGCTGTGCGACCCGCGGCTGGACCGGGTCAGGGCGGAGTTCGACCCCGGCGGGAAGTGGCTGGTCATGTGGCGGGGGGCGCTGGCCGTCGCGGTCAACTTCGGGACCGAGTCGGTGACCTTACCTCTTGAGGTGGGCAGCGTCCTGCTGGCGTCGGACGAGCCCGTCTCGGTGAGCGCCGAGGGGCTGTGGCTGCCCGGTCAGGCCCTGGCGATCTGCCGCCCGTAGTCCTGCCCCGTGGTCCTGCCCCCGTAGTCCTGGCGTCGCGTCTGGAGTCGTGCTGAACGCTACGTCCGCTGCGGTCACGACCACGGCCACGGTCGTGATGGTGCGCGCAGTCCTTGAAGGCCATGGTGCGCGGTCCTATGGCGCGGGAGTCCGGGCTATGGTGCGGGCGGCTTCGAGGGATTCGGCGACGGCCTCGGGGATGTCGAGCACCGGGAAGATGACATGGCGCACGGTGCGGGCGCGGTCGGCGATCAGGATCACCCGCTTGAGGCGGAGAGCCTGCCCAGCCCTGAACGTGGGCAGCCGCAGTGCCGCCGCCAGCCGCAGGTCCATGTCGGAGAGCAGGGCGAACGGGAGGTCCTCGGCGGCGGCGAAGGCGGCCTGCTCGTCGGGACGCTGGGTGCTGACGCCGTGGATGGCGATGTCGTGGGCGGCGAACTCCGGCTCCCGGTCACGGAAGAGGCGGTTCTCCAGCGTGCAGCCCGCCGCACCCGGCACCTGGCCCCAGTAGGGCGGCAGGGGAGCGGGCACGCCCGGCGCCGGGAAGCCGAACAGCACGGTCGCGGCCGCGTCCGCCACCACGTCGGCATCTCGCGGCGAGGGGCCGTCAGGCAGTGGATCCGATCCGGCGGAGGACGGCGCCGGTCCGGGGGCGCGGCGGGAGTCGGGTCCGCGGACGCCGGTGGGTGACGGGGGTCGGTTCTCGGCTGACGAGGACGTCGCAGGGAGTGTGGCGGGGAGCAGGAAGGGGGCGGGGATGCGGGTGCCGAGCAGGGCGTGCAGGCGGGCGGCGGTCGAGCTCCGGGGTGCGGCGACCCCGGTGAGGGTGCCGTCGCCGAGGAGCCAGCGGTCCGCCCAGTCCTGCATGGTGATCAACATGGGGGCGAGCGCCCAGCCCGCGTCCGTCAGCACGTACTCGTGCCGCACCGGCCCCGTCTGGTAGGGCTCCCGCGCCAGCACCCCGTGCTCCACCAGGTGTTTGAGGCGTTCGGTGAGCACCTTGCGCGAGATGCCCAGCTCGCCGAGCAGGTCGTCGAACCGGTGGTGACCCTGCGTCACCTCCCGGAGGATGAGCAGGCTCCACCAGTCGCCGATCACGGCCGCCGCCTGGGCGATCGAGCACTGGGCGTCCTGCGCGCGTAGCTCCCTGGCCATGAAGGGACTTTACCTGACCGTCAGTCTCTGATAAAAACTGAGTCAGTTCCCAAAGGAGACTTATGGCAGTGGCATGGGCGACCCTCAGACGGTCGTGGCTGGTGACCAGGCGGGCCTACCCCTGGTCCTACTTCATCAGCACCCTCTTGCTGGGTGTCTTCACCATCGGTCTGGGCTACCTCGGCTTACGGGCCATCGCGGGCGACCAGGTGTCGGCAGAGTTCACCGGCATGGCGGGCACCGGCGACTACCTCGGTTACATCGCGGTGGGGGCCGCGGCCTACATGTTCGTCGTGCACGGCATTCTGTGGGCCGGCAAGGCCATGCTCCAGGAGCAGCGTGAGGGCACGATGGGCGCGCTGATCGTCGCGCCGGCGCGCCGCCTGCCGTACCTGCTGGGGTTCTCCGCGTTCGCGGCCACCGCCGTCGCGATCGAGGTGGCGGTCCTGCTCGGCTTCGCGGCGCTGTTCGGGGTGCGGCCGGCGACCACGGGAGCGGTGGACGCCGTGCTCGCCGTCGTGGGGCTGGCCCTGGCCGTGTTCGGGATGTCGGTGGTGCTGAGCAACGTGATGATCGTCGCGGGCGAGGCGCACATCACGCAGAACACCGTCTTTTACTCGATCGCCCTGCTGTCCGGGTTCACCTTTCCGAGGGACTACCTGCCCGAGGTGTTCCAGTGGCTGGGTGAGCTGGTGCCGGTGACGGCGGCCATGGACGTGATTCGCGGTGTCTTCACCGGTGGCACCGGCCTGCCGCTCGACCGCCTGGGCGTCGCCGTACTGATCAGTCTGCTCTACGTCGCCGCCGGGCTGCTCTCGATGCCCTGGGCGGAGCGCAGGGCCATGGAAAGGAGTTACTGATGATCGAGACCATCGGCCTGCGTAAGGAGTTCGGCGCGAAGGTCGCCGTGGACGGGCTGAACCTGACCATCCCCGGCGGCCGGGTCACCGGACTGCTCGGCCTCAACGGCGCGGGCAAGACCACCACGATCAAGATCCTGGCCACGCTGCTCCGGCAGACGTCCGGCACGGTGACCGTGGGCGGACTCGATCCCGTCAAAGATCCACATGCCGTACGGAAGAGGATCAATCTGATCGCGGGCGGCGAGCGCATGGTCTACGCACGGATGACCGGTCGTGAGAACCTGTGGTACTTCGGCCAGCTCTACGACGTCCCCTCCAAGGTGCTCAAGACACGCATCGAGGAGCTCCTCGAGCTCGTCGGGCTGACGAGCGCCGCCGACATCCGGGTCGAGCGATACTCACGGGGGATGACCCAGCGCCTGTCCATCGCTCGCGGTCTGATCAACGATCCCGACTACCTGCTGCTCGACGAGCCGACGCTGGGCCTTGACGCGCCCATCGCCCGCGACCTGCGCAAGGTCGTGGCCGGACTGGCCGAGTGCGGCAAGGGAGTGCTGCTCACCAGCCACTACCTGGCTGAGGTGGAGCAGCTCTGCGCGCACGTGTACGTGATCGGCGGCGGCCGCCACCTGGCTCAGGGCGCGCCCGCCGAGCTGATGGCCCAGACCGGATGCCACCGCACGGTGCGCGTCACGGTCACCGACCTCACGCCACGGATCCGGGCGGCCGCGCTGGCCTTCGACGACGCCGTACGGTTCGCGCCTGGAGGGGTCGTCGAGCTCAACCGGCCCGGTGAGGTCGCGGGAGCGCTGACGACGACGATCATCGAGGCGGGCGGCACCCTCGGCGGGCTGGAGATCGTCGAGCCGTCGCTGGAGGACGCCATCCTGGCGCTCAACGACCGGTCACCGGCGGTGGTCGCGTGATCCGGCCATCGAGGAGCGTGATGTGCGCGGCCTGCGAGCTCGATCCGGCCAGCCTGTGCCCGTGCCTGATCATGCCCTGGCAGCTGACTCGATGAGGCACGCGGTGAAGATCCTGCGTGCCGAGGCGCTCAAGCAGCACCGCCGGATCTTCGGCAGCAAGCTGGTCGTCTGCTCGATGTTGCTCTGGCCGTTGCTGACGCTCGCGGGCACTTACTACACGCTCCAGCCACTGGCGGCCACGCCCGGCATCGCCGGCCGCTGGCCGCTGGCCGCCCACCCGGAGCGGTTGCTCGCCTTCCTCGCCACCGGGGCGCTCGGGTTCACGTTCTTCTTCTCGATGGTCCAGTCGGCCTGGCACTTCTCCTTCGAGCGCCAGACCGGCACGCTGGAGCTGCTCTTCCTGTCGCCGGCCAACCGGCTGGTGCTGGTGATCGGCAACGGATTCGGCGCGCTGGTGCAGAACGCCTGGCTGTTCGCCTGTTTCGTCGCGGCCATGTTCACCTTGCTCGACGTGATCGACGTGGCTCATCCGGGGATGTACGCGGTCGTCTTCCTGGCCGTGCTGGTGCCCGCCGTCGCGTGGGGGGCGTTCCTCAACAGCTTGTTGATCTTCTCCAGGGACTCGGCGTTCCTCTATACGCTGCTGGACGATCCGATGTGGTTCGCCAGCGGGGTCCGGTTGCCGACATTCGCGCTGCCGGGCTGGCTCCAGGCCGCCGGTTCGGTGCTGCCGCTCACCGGGAGTCTGATGGTCGTGCGCGGTGCGCTGCTCGACGGGCAAGGGGTGGGCGATCTCGCCGGTGAGCTGGCGGGGCTGGCCGTACTGTCCGCGGTCTTGCTGCTCGGAGCGGTCGCCGCGCTCAGGGCGGGCGAGGCGCGGGCACAACGGACCGGGCAGCTCCGGCTCTTCTGACCGGTCGCCGGCCGAAGCATTCGCCCTTCTGACCGGTCGCGGCCGAAGCCTGCGCTCTTCTGAGCGATCGTTGGCGGTCAGCGGCTGAGCACCTGACGGAGCACCCGTTCCAGGGTGGCGGCCGGATCGGGGTCTTCGCCGCGCGAGCGCCAGGCGACATATCCGTCAGGGCGGACCAGCACGGCGCCGCCCTCGCCCACGCCGTACCTCTCCTGCCAGCGCCCTTCCACGTCCACGAACTCCTCGTCGATCAGGACGCGGGTGAGCTGGATGCCCAGCCGTTCCTGGACCAGGCGCCCGGCCTCCATCCACGCCCTGCCCTGCCGCTCGGCCATCAGCACGAACCCCGACGCGAACAGGTCGACGGTCGAGATCCGCTGCCCCTCCCAGTCGAGCACCACGTGCGGGGCCCGGTTGCCGGGCCGTCCGACCGGCACGCGGGCGTCGTCCAGGATCGACCCGTCGTCATCGGGGTCGTCCAGGATGGCCGTCGAGTGGTAGCGGCAGCCGAAGATGGCCCGTAGGGGATCGTCGAGTGGCTCGGGATAGTCGGCGCGCTGGGCGGGCGGCATCCGTACGCCGAGGTTGGCCAGTTGCGCGTTGGCGGTCAGCGTGCCGACCGGGCGCCGCTCGGCGTCGTAGGCGTCGAGGAAGCCGGGACCCGCCTGGCCGGAGAGCACCAGCCAGAGCCGCCAGGCGAGGTCGCACCCGTCCTGGATCGCGGTGGTGCCACCCTGCCCGCCGGTGGGCGGCATGGTGTGCGCCGCGTCGCCGGCCAGGAAGACCCGCCCCTCGCGGTAGCGGTCGGCCAGCAGGTGGGCCAGGGCGAAGGTCGTCCGATCGAGGATCCGGACATCCAGATCGGGCACGCCGGTGGCCGTCCGGACCAACTCGACGCAGCGCTCCATGGTGAAGTCGTCTTCGCTCTCGCCCAGGGAGGTGTCGTAGTTGACGCCCAGCACATGCGCGCCGACGCCCGTGCCGGTAAGGATCACGCCGGTGAGGACGTCGTTCCGCAGGTACCAGACCGTGACCTCGCGCTCCCGCACCAGGCCCGTCAGGTCGGCGTCGAACATGATCGAGCACATGTTGCCCAGTTCGCCCCGCCCTGTCGTGGGGATGCCCAGCTTTTGGCGGATCGGGCTCCGGTAGCCGTCGGCGGCCACCACGTAGTCGGCTCGTACGGTGGTCTCGACGCCATCCGCGCGGATCACCGCGGTCACGCCGTCGGCATCCTGATCGAGCGAGAGCAGCTCGGTGCTGAACCGCACGTCGGCGCCCAGCTCCTCGGCCTTGGCCCGCAGCACCCGCTCCACCTCGGCCTGTGGCGCTCCCGACTGCTGGGCGGGCGTCGCCTCGGTGAGGAAGGCGAAGTCCGCGTCGGATTCGTCGATGATCACCTGCGGGTCGGGGTCGCTCAGGCTGGAGGCGATGGCGATGCGCGTGTTGTCGCCGATGCCCGCCCAGATCTCCCTGAGTGTCTGTTCGAGGCCTGGCACCGGCCGCAGCAGCTCGACGGCCCGAGAGCCGACGCCGAACGCCTTGGGCTGGATCGAGGTGCTGGGATGCTGCTCGACCAGCATGACGGGGACCTGCCGCCAGGCCAGCAGCGTGGCCGCGCTCAGCCCGGCATAACCGCCGCCGACCACGAGTACGGGAACTCGCTCCTGCTTCATGCCCACCTCCAGATACGCGTAATATCGCGTTGTCGATGGACACGATATGTCGCGTCTTGCCCATGGTCAAGACATATCGCGAAGCGCTCACCCGCCGGGCCTGAAAGTGATCTTCATGTTGCCGGCGATCCGGAGATCGAAGTCATGCGAGCAGGTTGAGGTCGCCGGTCCTGTGGTCGCCGGCGGTGAGCTCGGTGTGCTCCCGGGCGTCGTACTTGGCGAAGATCCTCAGCGCGTGCCTGCTCAGTTGCTCGGCGGACCGGAAGTCGCCGGCGGCTCGCCGGACCTCGGCCAGATCGCGCCGGGCTCGGGCAGCGGGCAGCGGGGTGTCCAGCGAGTCCCACAGTGTGATCGCATGGCCGAGGTGGGTCGCGGCCGCTTCGAGCCGTCCCTCGGCCAGATGCAGCTCGCCGATCGTGCGGTGCACCAGTGCCTCTCCCCATCGGTCGTGCCGTCTTCCGCAGATCGCCAGCGCCTGCTCAAGCGCGGGCAGTGCCTGCTTTCCTCTGCCCAACCGGATCTGGGCCTTGGCCAGTGCCTGCTGCGTGTAGGCCGCCATGTGCTCGTCACCGATGCTCCGCAGCAGGCTCAGCGCCTGCGCGCACAGACTCTCAGCCCGGGAGTGATCGCCGAGGGCTCGATGTAGCAGTGAGATCGTGCGCAGGGTGAGGGCTTCGCCTCGCTTGCTACCGACGGCGCGGTAGGACGTGAGCGCCTCCTGCAGGAGAGGGCGCGAAAGGTGGAACGCACCGAGTTCGAGATGGATGGAGGCCGCCACTCGGGAGGTGTGGCCGACCGCGGTGTCGTCACCGAAGAGGCGGAAGAAGTCGGCCGCTCTGGTGAGATAGTCCAGCGCCTCCTGGTATCGGGACAGTTCCCTGCAAGCGCCGCCGATCCCGACGAGGACCACCGCCTCCCCCCGGTTGTCGCCGGTCTCAGCGAACAGCGCGAGCGCCTGTGTGAAACATTGGTATGACGACGTGAACTGGTCCAGCTCGTAGTAGGTCTGGCCGAGGGCGGCGAGCAAGGTGGCCTCACCTGAGCAGTTCCCGGCGCGGCGCGCCGCCGCGAGAGCGGAATCGTGGCTGCTGCGCCATTCGGCCACCCGGCTACCGGCGAAGAACACCGAGCATGACATGGCGGCACTGATGTCACAGACGGCGACGTCCAGGTCCATCGTGGCCGCCCGGTCGACGGCCGCGATGAGCGCCGGCGTGTCGGATTCGAGCCAGGCCGCGGGATCGGCCAGCAGCCGCTTGGCCAGGCTCGCGTCAACGGGCCGGGCCGTCGTGTAGTCACTGCGCAGTTCGACCTCGCCGGGAGGGGTGCGCTTGGTGGCCTGCGTGATGAGCCAGAGCCAGCTGCCCAGCACCCGGGACACGGCCTGCGCCAGCTCGGCAACGGGCTCCTCCTTCTCCGCCTGTTCTCTCGCGTATACCCGTAACAGGTCGTGCAGGCGATAGCGGACCTGGCCGAAGGCGTCCGTCGTCACGTAGTCGAGCAGTTGGGCGTCGACCAGCCGCTCCACGACCTCCTCCGCCCGCTGCGCCGGCTGGTCGAGCAGGGGACCGACGATCCACGAGGCGAAGTCCGGCATCCCGAGCACGCCCAGTCTGCGGAAGGCCGCCTTCGCCTGGTCGTCCAGCAGGCGGTAGCTCAGTCCGATGCTCGACCGCACTTCGAGGTCTCCCGCGGAGAGCTCGTCGAGGCGGTGCCGCTCGTCGCTCAGCTTGCGGGCCATCGTGGCGATCGGCCATTGGCGGCGGGTCCGCAGGCGTGCTCCGGCCGTGCGCACGGCGAGCGGCAGCCCGCCGCACAGCCGTACGATGTCTGCCGCGGCGTCGGGTTCGACCGCGACCCGCTCCTGGCCGACGACGGCGGCGAACAACTCCATGGCGGCGGACGTGTTCAGTACGTCGAGATCCGTCAGATGGGCTCCGGCCAGTCCCGGAAGCCGGCCCCGCGACGTCACCAGGACCGCGCAGTTCGAGCCTCCCGGCAGCAGGGGCCGCGTCTGCTGCTCGGAGCGCACGTCGTCCAGCACGACCAGGACGCGCTGTCGCGACATGATGCTGCGGTACAGGTCGACGCGTTCCTGAAACGTCTCGGGAATCCGCGCCGATTCGATGCCCAGGCCGCGCAGGAAGCGCGTGAGCACTTCCTGCGGCGAGGCTGGTGAGTCACCGCCGCCCCGCAGGTCGGCGAAGAGCTGGCCGTCGGGGTACGAGTCGGCGAGCAGATGCGCGGTGTGCACGGCCAGCGCCGACTTTCCCACCCCGGCCTTACCGGAGATGACGCACACGGGCGGGGCGTGTCCCGCCACCGAGAACTGGGCGACCAGATCCGCGAGCACGGCGGTGCGGCCGGTGAAGTCGGGAATGTCCGGGGGGAGCTGGGCGGGCGCCACGGTGTGGCTCGGATGGGTCTCTGGCTCCACGACGGCAGGGGTTTCCGGGGACGAGCCCTGTGGCGGCCACAACTGGCCGCGCAGCATCGCCTCGTACAGGTGTTGCAGCTCGGGCCCGGGGTCGATGCCGAGTTCGGAGTGGAGCGCCGCGCGCCCCTCGTGGTAGACAGCGAGCGCGTCGGACTGCCGGCCGAGCGCGTACAGCGCTGTCATCAGGTGACCGCGCAGGCGCTCGCACTGCGGATATGTGCCCACCAGTGCGGTCAGTTCGGCCATCGAGTCGCCGTAGTGGCCCAGCGACAGCTGGACGGCGATCCGCTCCTCGATCACCTTCAGCCTTATCTCGTCAAGCGAGGCCGCCTCGGCCCGCAGGACCTCCCCGATTCCGCCCAGGGACGTGCCCCGCCACAGTGCCGACGCCGCTTCGAAGGCCACGGCGGCGTCCTCGCGGGCGCCCGCGTCCAAGGCGCGGCGTCCTTCGTCGACGAAGCGGTCGAGCATCTCCCGGTCCAGCTGCCCGTCGCGCAGGTGCAGGAGGTAACCCGGAGCGCGCCTCTCGATCATGTCACCCTCGCCCACGTCCGCCAGGCGCCGCCGCAGCGCAGAGACATACGTATGGATCAGCGCGCGCGCCGACTCGGGTGGACGTTCGTTCCAGAGAAGGCTGATGAGCCGGTCGTTCGACACCACGTGGCGTGGCGTGAGAAGCAGCGCCGCCAGCAGAGCACGAGGTTTCGGCCCTCCCAGCGCCAGCCGCCGGCCCTCATACCAAGCTTCCACAGGACCCAGCACACGGAAATCCAGCAACCCTTTACTCCTGTATGTCCGCCTTTAGGGAAGATCAGTCCGTATCAGGTGGTACACACTAGGCTCGCCGGAAGCTGTTGAGATGGTTTTACAGAAAAACTCTAGACAGTCAGATGATCTTGGCGGAGTGGCGCCTGAGGATGGGATCGGTCCAAAGGGTCATTGCTGCCCGTATTTCTCTGCGGAGGTGCGAAAGCTGAGATCGAGCAAACCCCTCCGGCGATGTGGTCTCTGGCAAAGACCGCACGCTGGAGGGGTTCATACTGCTCGACGCCGAGGTGCCTTGGTGAATCGGGCGTCAGAAGATGGCGTCGAAGGCGGACCAGTTGTTGCTGAAGGCCTCGCCGGTGCCCGACTGGAAACCGCCGGTGCCGCTGCCACGGTAGAGGTGCAGGTCCTTGGTGGTGGCGTTACGGGCGATCACGTCGGCCTTGCCGTCACCGGTGAAGTCGCCGGGGCTGAAGATGGTGTCGAAGGCGGACCAGTTGTTGCTGAAGGCCTCGCCGGTGCCTGACTGGAAACCGCCGGTGCCGCT
>NZ_JBFAKL010000048.1:0-25083 GCF_040655715.1 Nonomuraea cavernae
CACCACCGACACAAACGGGAGACACAAGTGCCCGACCGTACCGCGTTTCCTCCCCGCCCTGAAGGACGGCGCATCCACGCTGTAGGTGCTTGGTGACGGCGGACCTCGACGAACGCCGCCGCACCCGGGCGCCGGTCCCCCGGGGGCGGACGCTCCGGGAGCAGGAGGGCCGGGCCGGCCTGGCGCTGATCTCGCCGACGCTGATCATCACGCTGGTCGTGGTGGTGCTGCCACTGGCCTGGGCGATCATGCTGGCCTTCCAGGACGTGCGGCTGATCAACATCCGCCGGGCAGGCGTCTTCGGCCACTACACCCTGGAGAACTTCTCGTACGTGATGTCCGAGCCGGGGTTCTGGTCGGCCCTGGTCAACACGCTGGTCTACACGGTGGCGGGCACGGCGCTGTCGATCGTGATCGGGCTGGTGACCGCGCTCGCGCTGCGCGACAGGTTCAGGGGCCGGACCCTGGTCAGGGCCTCGATCCTGATCCCGTACGTGGCGCCGGTGGTGGCCGTGACGTTCCTGTGGGAGACGATGCTGAACCCGCAGTACGGCATCGTGAACACCTGGCTCGACCAGCCGATCGCCTTCCTCAGCCAGGCCAAGGGCACGTTCCTCGGCGTCGAGGTGCCGGTGGCGCTGCTCACCGTGATCGCGTTCGAGGCGTGGCGCTACTTCCCGTTCGCCTTCCTGTTCATCCTGGCCCGGTTGCAGGCGCTGCCCGCCGAGCTGGACGAGGCGGCCGTGGTGGACGGGGCGACGCCGACGCAGCGGTTCAGGTACGTGATCATGCCGCAGCTCTGGCGGATCATCGCGCTGCTGTCGGTGCTCAGGTTCGTCTTCACGTTCACCAAGTTCGACGACGTCTACCTGCTGACCGGCGGCGGAGCGGGCACCGAGGTGATCAGCGTGCGCGTCTACGAGTTCCTCACCGCGCGCGACGACATCGGCGCCTCGGCCGCCCAGGCCATCGTGCTCGCGGTCGTGCTGGTGGGCTTCCTGATCGTCTATCTCAGGTTCTTCGGGGGAGGCGAACGTGACTAGGGGCATGAGCCGGGACAGGTTCGAACGGGCGCTGCTGCGCGGGCTGAAACCGCTGGTGATCGCCTTCCTCTTCGCGATCACCGCGTTCCCGTTCCTCTACATGGTGATGCTGTCGGTCCGCGACATCCAGGAGCTGATCCTGGATCCGGGCTCGTTGTGGCCAGAGTCCTTCACCCTCGACACGTACGCGAACGTGCTCGGCGCGCAGGGCTTCCTGACCTTCATGCGCAACAGCGCGATCGTCGCGGTCGTGACCGTGGCGGCCACGCTGCTGATCTCCATCCCGGGGGCGTACGCGGTGGCCAGGCTGCGGTTCTTCGGGCGGCGGCAGGTGCACTTCCTGTTCCTGGCCGTCTACCTGTTCCCGGCGATCGTGCTGGCCATCCCCCTGTTCGTGCTCTTCACGATGATGGGGCTACGTGGCTCTCTGGTGGGATTGATCCTGGTCTACATCGCGCAGACGGTACCCGTCACCGTATACATGCTGCGCAACTACTTCGAGACCGTGCCGCAGAGCGTGGAAGAAGCGGCCGCGATCGACGGTTGCACGCGCCTGTCCACCATCTGGCGAGTCGTGCTGCCGCTGTCCAAGCCCGCGCTGATGGCCACCGGCCTCTACGCGTTCATGATCGCCTGGAACGAGTTCCTGTTCGCCCTCCTGTTCCTCGTCGAGAGGCGGGACAGTTGGACGGTCTCCCTGGGACTCTCCCAGCTGGCAGGCAGTATCGAGATCCCGACCACCGTTCTCATGGCAGGATCGGTGGTTCTGACACTGCCCATCGTGATCGTGTTCTTCGCCGGCGAACGTCTGCTGACGGAGGGCCTCACGGCTGGAGCGGAGAAGGGATAGACCATGCTGACGGCAGGGCAGATCCTCCAGTTGATCCGCGACGGCTCCTGCCGCACCCGCAAGGAACTCATTGAGGTGACCGGCCTGTCCCGATCGACGATCACCGACCGGGTCGACCGGCTGATCGAGGCCGGCTACATCCACGAGCCGGGCGTGGCGAGCTCCGGGGGCGGACGGCCGCCCTCGGTGCTCGACATCGACGCCACCAGCCGCCTGGTGCTCGTGGCCGACCTGGGCGCGGGCCACGCCCACGTCGCGCTGACCGACCTCGCCGCCCGGCCGCTGGCCGAGGAGCACACCGAGATGCGCATCGACCGCGGCCCGGAGGCGGTCCTGTCCTGGGTGCGCCAGGCGTTCCAGCGGCTGCTCGACCGCACCGGACACCCCCGCGACCGGGTGTGCGGCATCGGCGTCGACCTGCCCGGCTCGGTCGACCACACCTCGGGCCGGGTGGTCCGGTCGTTCCTGATGCCCGGCTGGGACGACCACCCGATCCGCGAGGTCCTGGGCGCCGACTTCGACGTGCCGATCCTGGTCGAGAACGACGCCAACGCGATGGCGCTCGGCGAGTGGTGGTCGACCTGGCGCGAGACCCGGGCGCTGGTCCTGGTCAAGGTGTCCACCGGCATCGGCACGGGGGTCATCCTCAACGGGGAGGTCTACCGGGGGGTGGAGGGCGCGGCGGGCAGCATCGGCCACGTACGGCTGCGCGAGACCGACGACCGGGTCTGCACCTGCGGCTCGCGTGGCTGCGTCGCCTCCCTGGCCAGCGGCCACGCGGTCGCCGTCGACGTGGGCGGCCAGACCAGCCGCGACGTGGTGCGCCTCGTCCAGGCGGGCGACCCCACGGCCATCGCCCGCACCCAGGAGGCGGGCCGTACGCTGGGCATCGTGCTGGCCACCGCGGTCAGCCTGCTCAACCCCGGTGTCCTGGTGCTCGCCGGCGACATGGCCGAGACCGGTGAGCACTATCTGACGGGCATCCGGGAGAGCGTCTACCGGCGCAGCCTGCCGTACACCACGCGCAACCTGGAGATCGCGACCAGTTCGCTGGGCGACCGCGCGGGGATCGTGGGCACCGCGGTGATCGTCATGGAGCACGTGCTCAGCCCGGCCACCGTCGACGCCGCCCTGGCCGCCGACTCCGATCCGCCCAGGGGCCGGCCGAAGACCGGTGTGACCGGCACGGCCGGGCTTTAGCGGCTTAGCGGGCTTCAGCGGCGAGGCAGGCCGCCAGCCGGCCGCGCGCGGCGACGAGCGACGGTCCGTACCAGGTCAGGTCGCGCCCGCTGACCAGGACGCAGTCGAGGCCGGGAAACGCCTCAGGCCCGTCGTCGGCGGCGAAGGCGTACGGCTCGTCCGGCAGCACCACCAGGTCGGGAGCCCGATCGACCAGCTCGGGCAGCGGTACCTTGGGATAGCGCTCCGGGTGATCCGCGTAGAGGTTGTCCACGCCCAGCCGTCTCAGCACGTCGCCGGTGAACGTGTCGCGCCCCACCACCATCCACGGCCGCCGCCAGATCGGGATGACCGCCGTGCGCCGGGGCCCCCGCATCGGCTCGCGCCAGGCCTCCTCGGCCAGGTCGAGCCAGCCGGGCCGGTCCGCGCGGCAGGCGAGGCGGAACATCCGGTCGAGCGAGGTGAACGCCTCGTCCAGCGTCTCGATCCGGGTCACCCAGACGGCCAGTCCGGCCTGGCGGAGCGCCGAAATGTCGGGTTCGCGGTTCTCCTCGGCGTTGGCGAGGACCACGTCGGGGCGCAGCGCCCTGATCGTCTCCAGGTCGGGGTTCTTGGTGCCCCGCACCCGGGTGACGTCGAGGCCCGCGGGATGGGCGCACCAGTCGGTGGCGCCCACGAGCGTCTCCGGCGCGGTCGCCGCCACCGACTCGGTCAGCGAGGGCACCAGCGACACGATCCGGCGCACCTCGGCGGGCACCCGCACCGCGGCTCCCGTGTCGTCCTTCACGCCGGCCCCCTGCTCCGGCCACCGTCGGCGGCCCGACCGGAATGATTCCAGTGTGCCGAAGCACCTCCACAGCCGGCCTGACCCATCGGTAGACTCCCAGACAAAGATCGTGGACTTCTGATCGGGGGGCTGCCGGTTGGAGCGCGAACCGCCGGGCTTCGATCCCCACACTCCCAACGTCGCCCGGCTCTACGACTACCTCCTCGGAGGCAAGGACCACTTCCCCGCCGACCGTGAGGCGGCGGAGCAGATCCTCAGGGTGGCGCCCGAGTCGCGCGCCGCCGCACGGGCCAACCGCGCGTTTCTGGAACGTGCCGTGCACGAGCTGGCCAGGGCCGGCGTGACGCAGTTTCTCGATCTCGGCACCGGTCTGCCCACGCGGCGCAACGTGCACGAGCTGGCCCGTGAGGTCACCCCCGGAGCACGCGTGGTCTACGTCGACCACGATCCGGTCGTCCTGGTGCACGCCCGGGCGATGCTGGCCGGTGAGGGCACCGCCGTGGTCTACGGCGACCTGTGCAAACCTCTCGACATCCTGCGCAACCCCGAGGTGCTGCGCACCCTCGACTTCAGCAGGCCCGTCGCGGTGCTACTCCTCGCGGTCATGCACTTCGTCAGCGACGCCGACGATCCCGGCCGGATCCTCGCGACGCTCCGCGAGGCGATGGCCCCCGGCAGCCGGCTGGTCATCTCCCACTTCACCGGAGACGCCCGCGCCGCCGCCGTCGCGAAGAGCGTCGAGGTCTTCCGGCGCACGACCTCTCCCCTGAGCCCGCGCGGCCGCGAGCACGTCGCGGCCCTGTTCGAGGGGTGGGACCTGGACGAGCCGGGCCTGGTGTGGCTGCCGCAGTGGCGGCCCGCTCCGGCCGACACGATCGACTTCACCGACTCCCCCGAGTCGTCGCTCATTCTGTGCGGGATGGGCCGCAAGCCCTGACGCCCGAGCGCCGGGGGCCGGGGTCCATGACGGATCCCGGCCCTCACCGCGCGGCTCCCGGTGACTACTTGAGCGCGGCCAGCGCGCCATCGTAGTCGGGCTCCTGGGTGATCTCCGGCACCAGCTCCGAATAGATCACCTTGTTGTCGCCGTCGAGCACCACGACCGCGCGGGCGGCGAGCCCGGCCAGCGGCCCCGACTCCTGCGCGACGCCGTAGTCGGTGAGGAACTCGCGCCCGCGCATCATCGAGAGCATGACCACGTTGTCGACCCCCTCGGCGCCGCAGAAGCGCTTCTGCGCGAACGGCAGGTCGGCCGAGACGCACAGCACGACGGCGTCGGGGTGGTCGGCGGCCACCTCGTTGAACCGGCGGACCGACGCGGCGCAGACACCCGTGTCGACGCTCGGGAAGATGTTCAGCACCTTGGTGGAGGTGCCGTAGTCGGCCAGCGAGACCTCGCCGAGGTCACCGCCCACCAGACGGAAGTCGGGCGCCGCGGCCCCCGGCTGTGGGAAGGCGCCGCCCACGGTGATCGGGCTGCCCTTGAACGTGACGTCAGACATGAAACCTCCTGATAGCAGTGATGCCCCCGATCTTGATCCTATCGGCGGGCACCACAGCGACCCACGCGGGCCGACCGGCTTGCACCACAGCGACCCACACGGGCCGACCGGCGGACGTCACGCCGGTACCGGCCGACCTGCGTCAAACGTCGCGCCGGTACCGGCCGGTGCCGGCGTCAGACGTTGCGCCGGTACTGGCCGCCCGCCTCGAACAGCGCGTCGGTGATCTGGCCGAGCGAGCAGAACCGGGCGGCGTCCATCAGCACCTCGAAGGCGTTGCCGTCGGACATCGCCGCCTCGCGCAGCCGGGCCAGCGCGGCGGGCACCTCGGCCCGGTTGCGCTCGTGGAAGGCGTGCAGCCGGTCGAGCTGCGACTGCTTCTCCTCCTCGGTGCCCCGGGCCAGCTCCAGCTTCTGCGGGTGCGGCTCGTCGCCGCGCGGGTTGCGAAACGTGTTGACCCCGATGATCGGCAGCGAGCCGTCGTGCTTGCGGGTCTCGTACAGCATCGACTCGTCCTGGATCCGGCCGCGCTGGTAGCCCGTCTCCATGGCGCCCAGCACGCCGCCCCGGTCGGACAGCCGCTCGAACTCCCGCAGCACCGCCTCCTCCACCAGGTCGGTCAGCTCGTCGATGATGAACGAGCCCTGCAGCGGGTTCTCGTTGCGGGCCAGGCCCCACTCGCGGTTGATGATCAGCTGAATGGCCATCGCCCTGCGCACCGACTCGGCCGACGGCGTGGTCACCGCCTCGTCGAACGCGTTGGTGTGCAGGCTGTTGCAGTTGTCGTAGACGGCGATCAGGGCCTGCAGGGTGGTGCGGATGTCGTTGAAGTCCATCTCCTGGGCGTGCAGCGACCGGCCCGAGGTCTGGATGTGGTACTTGAGCTTCTGCGAACGCTCGGCGGCGCCGTACCTCTCGCGCATCGCGACCGCCCAGATGCGGCGGGCCACGCGCCCGAGCACGCTGTATTCGGGGTCCATGCCGTTGGAGAAGAAGAACGACAGGTTGGGCGCGAAGTCGTCGATCCGCATGCCGCGCGCCAGGTACGCCTCGACGTAGGTGAAGCCGTTGGCCAGCGTGAACGCGAGCTGGCTGATGGGGTTGGCCCCCGCCTCGGCGATGTGATAGCCGGAGATCGAGACCGAGTAGAAGTTGCGCACGCCGTTGGCGATGAACCACTCCTGGATGTCGGCCATCATCCGCAGCGAGAACTCCGTGGAGAAGATGCAGGTGTTCTGGCCCTGGTCCTCCTTGAGGATGTCCGCCTGCACCGTGCCCCTGACGGTGGCGAGCGTCCGCGCCCGCAGCTCCCGCTCCTCCTGCTCATGCGGCTCGCGCCCGTGCTCCGCCCGGAAGGCGTCGCGCGCCTGGTCGAGGGCGGCGTTGAGGAAGAAGGCCAGGATCGTCGGGGCGGGGCCGTTGATCGTCATCGAGACGGACGTGCTGGGCGCGGACAGGTCGAACCCGCCGTAGAGCACCTTCATGTCGTCGAGCGTGGCGATGGAGACCCCCGACGTGCCGACCTTGCCGTAGATGTCGGGCCGCGGGTCGGGGTCGTGCCCGTAGAGCGTCACCGAGTCGAACGCCGTGGACAGCCGGGTCGCGGGCTGCCCCTCGGAGAGCAGCTTGAAGCGCCGGTTGGTGCGGAACGGGTCGCCCTCGCCGGCGAACATCCGGGTCGGGTCCTCGTCGTCACGCTTGAACGGGAAGACGCCCGCGGTGAACGGGAACCTGCCCGGCAGGTTCTCGCGGCGCAGGAACCTGAGCAGCTCGCCGTCGTCGGTGTAGCGGGGCAGTGCCACGCGGGGGACGCGGTTGCCGGACAGCGTCTCGCGCCAGAGCGGCGTGTGCAGCTCGCGGTCGCGCACCCGTACGACCAGCTCGTCGGCGGTGTATTCGGCGCGGGTGGCGGGCCAGGAGTCGAGCAGCGCCCGGCTCTCGTCGCTCAGCTCGCCCTCGGCTCGTTCCAGGAGCCCGGCCAGCCTGGCGCCCGTCGCGTCCACCGCTCCGGTTTCGGCGGCTTCGGTGGCCGTACCTGTTTCGGCGGCCGTGCCGGGCGTGCCGGTGGCGAGGAGGTCGCGGACGGCGGTGAGCTGCCGGCGGCGGCGGGCCACCTCGGCCTGGGCGTCCGTCTCGGCGTGGTAGCCGCGTACCGTGTCGGCGATCTCGGCCAGGTAGCGGGCGCGCGCGGGCGGGACGGTCGCGGCGGACGCCAGGGAGGTGCGACCGCGCACCGGCGCGAGCAGGCCGGAGCCGGCCGGCATGCCCTTGTCCACGAGCAGGCCCTTGAGGTGGTGGTAGAGGGCCGTGACCCCGGCGTCGCTGTAGCGGGAGGCGATCGTGCCGAACACCGGCATCTCGTCCGGCGGGACGCCGAACGCCTCGCGGTTGCGCACCAGCTGGCGGCTCACGTCGCGCCGGGCGTCCTCGGCGCCGCGCCGCTCGTACTTGTTGATCACTACGGCCTCGGCGAAGTCGAGCATGTCGATCTTCTCCAGCTGGGAGGCCGCGCCGAACTCGGGGGTCATGACGTAGATGGGCACGTCGACGTGCGGCACGATCCCGGCGTCGCCCTGGCCGATGCCGGGGGTCTCGACCACGACCAGGTCGTGGCCGGCGGCGCGGCAGGCGGCGATCACGTCGTCGAGGCAGGCGGGCACCTCGTTGGGGGCGCTCCTGGTGGCCAGGGAGCGGAAGTAGGTCTGCGGGCCCAGGCTGTTCATCCGGATGCGGTCACCGAGCAGGGCGCCGCCGCCGCGCCTGCGGGTGGGGTCGATGGCGATGATCGCGATGCGCAGCTTGTCGTCGTTGTCCATCCGCAGCCGGCGGACCAGCTCGTCGGTGAGGGACGACTTGCCCGACCCGCCGGTGCCCGTGATGCCGAGCACGGGGGCCTGACGCCCGGCCGAGCGCAGGCCCTCGACCAGCCCGTCCGGCGCGCGGCCGGCCTCGATCAGGGTGATCGCCCTGGCCAGCGCCGCCTGGTCGCCCGAGAGCACGGCCTCGGCCGAGGGGGCGCCGTTCAGCTCGACGTCGCACTCCTCGATCAGCTTGTTGATCATCCCGGGCAGGCCGAGCCGCTGGCCGTCCTCGGGCGAGAAGATGCGGGTGACGCCGCGGGAGTGGAGCAGATCGATCTCCTCGCGCACGATGACGCCGCCGCCACCGCCGTACACCTTGATGTGACCCGCGCCGCGTTCGCGCAGCAGCTCGACCAGGTAGGAGAAGAACTCCACGTGACCGCCCTGGTAGGAGCTGATCGCCACGCCCTGGACGTCCTCCTGGATGGCGGCGGTGACGATCTCGTCCACCGATCTGTTGTGCCCGAGGTGGATGACCTCGGCACCCTGCGACTGAAGGATGCGGCGCATGATGTTGATCGCCGCATCGTGACCGTCGAACAGGGCCGCTGCCGTCACGAAACGGACAGGGTGGGCCGGAACGTGCACGCCTGATCACTCCTTTGTGAGGGGCCTCACTCCGAAGATACTAGGACGTCCTACTATTTCCCAAGCCCTCTGCCCGTCACGAGGGGAACATGCGTGCGGCGGTCAGCCCTTCGGCTCGTACGGCCGGCGTCTCGTCGCCGTCGGACGGCGCTCACCCCCGTGACCCACGCCCGCGGGGACGCGGCTCCTACCGCCCTCCGGGCGGCCGGTGAGCGCCGGATCGGGATGGCGTACGGGCGCGGACGGAGACGGACCGGCGGGCTCGCCCCGCCCGGTGGTCAGGAACGGGTCGGCGGTCAGGAACGGGTCGGCGGGCCTGGCGGGCCCTGCCGGGCCGGGGGGCCTGAGCCGGCCGGGGGGCCTGGCGGGTGGCGTGCCTGGCGCGTTCCACGGCCAGCGGAAACGGCGGTGAGCGACGCGGCGGGTGCCACGGCGGTGACCCGCGCGGCGTAAGGAGAGCACGACGGTGGTCAGCACCATCACGGCCAGCAGCGCCTGCGGCGTGCCCAGGATGTCGAACGGCGACCCCTGCGGCGCCTCCACGCGCGGCACGGCGACGAACGGCTGCTCGGTGGCCCGGATCTCAGTCTGGGTGAGGCGCTCCTTGACCACCCGGGGTAACCCGTAGCCGACGACCTTGTCCGTCTCGCGGGTCTTGCGCTTGAGCCAGACGCGGTCGACGTTCGCCTCGATCGTGTGGATCTTGTCACCGGAGACGCGCTCCACGATGCCCACGTGGTCGATGCCCTTGTAGCTCTTGCCGCCCTTCCAGTCGAAGAAGACCAAGGCACCCGGCTCCGGCTTGGCGGTCCAGGCGCCCTTCTGGATGAACCAGGCGGCGTGGGAAGGGGTCCACGCGAACTGGCCGACGTAGTCGGCGACCCCGGCCTTCTCCGCCGCCCAGGCGATGAACATGTCGCACCAGGGGGCGTTGCGGTACTGGGAATCCTGGACACGGTCGGCGTACCAGTTGCCGAACTTGGTGTGCTGGCCGCCCTTCTCCCGGTAGCCGATCTCCTGGCGTACCGCTTTCAGCAGATCTTCCGCGATCGGGTCCAGGGTGACTCCTCCCAGAAAATCCGGCAGATCACGTTGGACTGTAATAGCCGACCTACGATCTCGCGCCGAACACCCCGAAAGTGGCTAACCATGAGAGGAAACAGTGGCTGTGTGGCGAAAGTGACAGCAGGGACCCTACGTGCCGGCCCCTACGTGCCGGCCCCCACCCGGTAGACCTCCTGGTCGCCGCCGCCCGGCGCCACCACGTCGGCCACGATCACGGTCACGTTGTCGGGCGAGCCGCCCTCGTTGGCCAGGTCGATCAGCCGCTGCACGGCCGCTGCCGGGTCGGCGAACGTGGTCAGCACCTCGTGCAGGATTTCGGGCCCGAGGACTGTCGTCAGCCCGTCGGAGCACAGGAGATAGCGGTCGTCGGGCTCGGCCTCGCGCAGCGCCAGGTCGGGCTCGGCGCGGCCCTCGCTGCCCAGCACCCGGAGCACCATCGAGCGCCGGGGGTGCACAGCGGCCTGATCCTCAGTTATCCGTCCTTCGTCCACCATCGACTGCACAAGTGTGTGATCCTTGGTCATCTGGTAAAGCGCACCATCGCGAAGCAGGTATCCGCGGGAGTCACCGAGATGAGCCAGGGCGAACCGGTATCCGTCCCACAGCATGGCGGTCACCGTGGTCCCCATCCCCCTGCGCGCCGGGTCGATGTCGGCCAACTCGACCAGCCGGCGCGCCGCCTCGTGCACCGCGCCGTCGAGCGCGGCCCCCAGGTCGACGCCCGTCTCGGGAAGCGTGGCATCCAGCTCGCGCATGACGGCGATGGCCGCCGAACTCGCCAGCTCGCCGGCCGCGTGCCCGCCCATCCCGTCGGCGACCACGAGCAGCCGGTTGCTCGCATAGCCGGAATCCTCGTTCTGCTCCCTGCGACGGCCCACATCAGATCCGGCGGCATAGCGGATGTTCTGCTTCATACCCCGCAGTAAATCACTGGTTGAAAGACTTCACAAGCAGATGCGCTGAAGACTCTTGTGAACTACTGTGGCCTTCATGAGCCATGACCCGACTGTGAACGCCGGGGACATCGCCCGGCTCGCAGGGGTCGGGCGAGCGGCGGTGAGCAACTGGCGCCGCCGCCACGACGACTTCCCGCTGCCCGTCGGCGGCACCGCCAATCAACCCCTCTTCTCGCTGCCGCAGATCGAGTCCTGGCTGCGACGCTATGGGAAGTCCTACCAGGTCTCCCTGGGAGATCGGGTGTGGCAACGCCTGAGAGCCGCCGGTGATTTGCGGCTGGGCGAGCTGGTGGCCCAAGCCGGGGTGCTGCTGACCAAGGGACACAGCGAGCTCGACCCCGAGCTCGCCGGGCTGGTCTTCGAGCTGGCCGAGCGGCACGACCCGCTCACCGCGTACGAGTTCCTCATCGAGCGCTACCTCGAGGCCCACTCCCGGCAACTCTCGGTCACCCGCGAGGAGACCGCCGACCTCATGGTCAGGCTGGTCCACACCGACGGCGGCACGGTGCTCGACCCCGCCTGCGGCGTCGGCACGCTGCTGCTGGCGCCCCGGGCACCCATGGTCCTGGGCCAGGACCTCAGCGGCACCTCCGCCCGCATCACCGCGGCCCGGCTGCGGCTGCGCGGCGTCGAGGCGCGGGTGGAGGCGGGCGACTCGATCCGCCACGACGCCTTCGCCGGCGAGAAGGCCGACGCCGTCGTGTGCGATCCGCCGTTCAACGAGCGCTCCTGGGGCTACGAGGAGCTGACCGGCGACCCGCGCTGGGAGTACGGCCTGCCGCCACGAGGCGAGCCCGAGCTGGCCTGGGTCCAGCACTGCCTCACCCACGTCAGGCCGCGCGGCCTCGTCGCGGTGCTCATGCCGCCCGCCGCCGCGAGCCGCAAGGCGGGCAGGCGCATCCGGGCCAACCTGCTACGGGCCGGCGCCCTGCGCGCCGTGGTCGCGCTGCCGGGCAGCGACCTGTGGCTGCTGCGCCGCCCGGCCGCCGGCGAGCGGCCACCGTCCGACGTGCTCATCCTCGACGCGACCGCCGACCAGTCGGCGGTCGAGCCGGCCTGGCGGGCCTACCTGGAGGACCGTTCCGACCAGACCGTACGCATCATCGACCTGCTGGCCGACGAGGTCGACATGACCCCGGCCCGCCACCAGCGCCGCGACGACCTGGGCCGGGCCTTCACCGAGACCCGCGACCTCTTCCTGGCCGCCGCCGCCACGCCGCCCGACCTCAAGGTGCTCGACCAGCCGCTCGACCAGCCGGTCACCACGGTCGGCGACCTGATCAAGGAGGGCCTGGTGACCGCGGTGCAGGCGCCGCCCAAGATGGCGGCCGACGGCGGCGACGTCGCGGTGCTGACCGCCGACGACATCACCCACGGCACGGCTCCTTCGGGCCGCGCGGGTCCCCAGCACGGCCTCGTCGAGGTGCGGCCGGGCGACGTGGTGGCGTCCTACTCCAGCGTGCGGGTCATGACCGCGGGCGGCTTCGTACTCGGCCCGCACCTGACCCTCTACCGGGTCGACGCGCGCCGGCTCGACCCCGACTTCCTGGCCGGTTTCCTGCGCGCCGCCGGCGGGCGGGCGACCACCGGCTCCAGCCGCTTCGACGCGCGGCGCACCCGCCTGCCCCGGCTCTCGCTCGCCGACCAGACCGCCTACGGCGAGGCGTTCCGGCAACTGGCCGTGCTGGAGGACGCCCTGCGCGAGACCTCCGCGCTCGGCCAGACGCTGATCCGGCTCGGTCTCGACGGGCTGACCGACGGTCACCTGCATCCCCAGTCCTGACGGTGTAGGTTTTTCGCGATAAGGGGGGCGGGAGGGCGTATGGTCATCGGCGACCGCTATGTGCTCGACGACCTCCCTCTCGGACAGGGCGGCATGGGAGCCGTCTACGCGGGCCACGACCGCCATCTCGACCGCCGGGTGGCGGTGAAGCTCCTCCGGTTGCCCAGCGGGCCCGACGAGGAGTTGGCACGCCGGTTCATCCGCGAGGCACGCATCCTGGCCCGGCTGGAGCATCCGGGCGCTCCCGTGCTGTACGACTTCGGCACCCACGAGCAACGGCTCTACCAGGTGATGCAGTTCATCGAGGGCGTCACGGTGGCCGACGTGGTGAGCGAGCACGGGCCGCTGCCGGTCTCGTGGGCCGCGGCCATCGCCGCCCAGGCGTGCGCCGTGCTGTCCGCCGCGCACGCGCTGTCCATCTGCCATCGCGACCTCAAGCCGACCAACCTCATGCTCTGCCCCGACGGCAGCGTCAAGGTGCTCGACTTCGGCCTGGCCATGCTGCGTGACGCCGACGTCACCACGTTCACCAGGATCGGCCAGATCCTCGGCACGCCCGCGTACATGGCTCCTGAGCAGATCCAGCACGGCGTCGCGGAGCCGCGCAGCGACCTTTATTCACTGGGCTGCGTGCTGCACGAGATGCTGACCGGGTGCCAGCTGTTCACCGGCCCCACCGACTACGTGGTGTTCGAGAAGCAGGTCAAGCAGCGCCCGCCCGGCATCCCCGGGCTGCCCGGTGGGCTGGGCGTACTGCTGGCCGAGCTGCTGGAGAAGAAGCCGGGCGACCGGCCGGCCGGTGCCGACGCGCTGTACGAGCGGCTGGAGCCGTTCGCGGTGGGACTGCCGATGCTGCCCGGTTTTCTGGCGAAGTCGCCCAGCCCAGGCCGGATGTACGCCCGCATGGTGGGCCGGGTCCTGAGCGGTTAGCGACCTCCGGGCCCTGCGGATCCTGGCGAGCGTGAACTCTCATCGTCTTGGACTTCGACGGTGTCCAGGTGGAGATCTGCCACTGGAAGCTCGATGAGCTGTCGATCAGCTGGAACAGCATCGATGTCGGCGAGCACCATCCGAATTTCGTGCGGCACCGGATGGGCTGTTGTTCTACAACTGGCCGGCGATGATGGAGCGGGCCTGGTGGCCTGTGATGTTCCCGCGGACCTCGGTGGTTGGGGCGCGGCCCGGCCTTGCGGCAGAGCATGGGATGACCGTGTTGTTGTTCATGTAGAAGGAGGCATGCAGCAGCCCAACGGCGCCCGCTACCTATGCGATGCGGCCAAGGTGGAGCAGTGGCTGTACCGGCTCGTGGCCTCCCACTCATGCGATCCGAGCACTCCTTGAACCCTGCGTCCAAGTCAAGGAAGGGATACCTGCCGAGACAGGATCAATCGACGTCGCGTACAGTGACTGCGTACGTTGCGCGTGGTTTTTTGGTACAGAACCGGCTATAACCCGGCAGACAGAGAGATCACATCACCCATGTTGCTGAGTTTTCGCGTTGCGAACCACAGGTCACTCCGCGACGAGCAACAGTTGTTGCTGACTCCCACCTACGACACCGAGGCGGCATCCACACATGGCTACCCCGCCGTAACAGTGATCGGAATTTTCGGAGCAAATGCATCAGGAAAGTCGAACGTTCTCGATGCTTTGATATACATGAGGAACCTCGTCCGCGGCTCCTTGCGGGAATCCGAGCCAGGAAGCGGGATCACCCGCTTCCCCTTCGCTCTGGACTTCTCCGCCAGCGAAGACCCATCACTGTATGTGGTGGATCTGCTCATTGATGGAGTTAGATACACTTATGGATTCGCAGTCAACGACGAGCGCGTAGTCGAGGAGTGGCTGTATAGCTACCCGCTAAAAAAGAAGCGGGAGGTGTTCCATCGACGTAACGACGAGTACAGCTATGGAGAACACTCGCCGCATTCCATGAAACAGGTGGCGAACATCACCGAATCCAATGTTCTCTTCCTTTCCGTGGCGGCGCGCTCACGACAAGAACTGGTCAGGCCCGTGTACGATTGGTTCATGAGGGTGTCGGTGCGCAACCCCCGCAGCGTTCGAATAGCACCAAGAATGCTCGACTCAGTCGATCGTCTTGGCCTACTGAATCGCATCGTAGAACTCCTGCAGGCAGCAGACACCGGAATCGAGTCGGCTGAAATTGTCGAAGAGACTGACGCCGAGTTCTCCGAAAGGACTGCCCGCCAAAAAACGCCTCAGGGATTTGTTCCGGAGCGCCGAAAAGATGTGCTCTTCAAGCATCGAGGCGAGGCAGGCACCTTTCCTCTAACGCTGCGAGAGCAGTCTTTGGGGACACAGGCACTTTACGAGATCGGGGTGGATGTATTCAGGGCCATTGACCGAGGGGCAGTCCTGATCGCAGATGAACTGGATTCAAGCCTCCACCCGTTTCTGACCGCACAGCTGATTAGGCTCTTCAATGATCCCGCTATCAATACTGAGGGCGCCCAGCTGTTGTTCAGCAGTCACGACACAACACTTCTCGGCAAGATCCAGGGGGAAGAGGTGCTGAAGAGGGATTCCATATGGTTCACCGAGAAGGGCGATCACGGCGCGACAGAATTGTTCCCACTGACGGACTTCAAACCTCGTCGCGACGAGAATCGCGAACGCCGCTACCTAGCCGGCCGTTACGGGGCGGTCCCTATTATCAGCGACAGCTTGTTTGCTGCCGCCGTGACCGCACGCAGGGAGGCCGAGAATGTCTCCCAGAAATCCTAGATCACAAAAGAAGCCGTTCAAGATAAACACCGAGACGGACTTGGATCACAAGCATTCCGGCACTCGCCAAGAGCGCACTTCCTATTTGATTCTATGCGAAGGGAAAACCGAACGAGACTATTTTGTCGGAATGCGGACCCGACATGGGCCGCATATACACGTTGACATACCCGGCTCTGACCACGTATCCATCGCCCGCGAGGCCGCACATCGGAATAGCGACGAGTACAGCAGCATCTGGTGCGTTTTGGATACCGAGCTCGATTCAGTGACGACGACTAAAGTCCTCGCCATCATCCAACAGAGCTCGGCCAACGCCTGCCTGTCTACGCCTTCTTTCGAGACGTGGTTGATAATGCATCACAAAGATTGCCTAAGGCCGTTCCAGTCAGCGGACGAAGCAAAAAGAAAACTGAAAGCGATCATCCCATCATGGAGTGAAGGCAGTACACGCTTCTCCGACTTCTCTCATGGAGTGCAGGAAGCCGTGCGAAGAGCACGAAAGATCGACCCATCCGGAGAATCAGTTCTCAAGAATCCGTCATCCAACGTTTGGCAACTGGTTGACCGGTTGATCGATACTCTCGAAGACGGATCTTCCAAGCACGAGACAGCGAACCCCGCATCTCGGCACAAGGGAAGTGGGGTTCACAGGTAAATAGTCACTTGGCCAGATGCCGACTGAGCCCTTGTCATCCTGAGTACAGTAGCGGTCTCTTCGATGAGTCGCAGAACGAGGATGGCCTGCACGATCGGGGTAGCTCGGTGCGGGCAGCAGCTCAGCCAGGCCAGGACCTTCCAGGTCTTCAAGGTGGCAATGGCGCGTTCGCCGCAGACGCGGATGCGAGCGTGCGCGCGGTTGATCGAGCGCTGGTGGCGTGACAGCGGTGACCGCAGCTGGTGGCGTTGAACGGCGTGCGGATGGTGCCGCCCGTGCCCTGGTATCCCTTGTCGGCGAAGGTCTTCACATCCACGACGATGAGGCCGGTGGCGCGGGCCGCGTCAGGTCACAAGCTGCTGGCCGAGATGCTGGAGAAGAGGCCGGACGCCCGGCCCGTCTGCGCCGACGCGTTGTACGAGCGGCTGGAGCCGTTCGCGGTGGGGCTGCCGATGCTGCCCGGTTTCCTGGCGAAGTCACCTAGTCCGGGCCGGATGTACGCCCGGATGGTGGGCCGGGTGCTCAGCGGTTAGCGACCTCCGGACCGTCAGGACCGGAACCGCCCCACGCGTCAAGGCCACCCTCCGCAATGCGGCCATCGACCATATGTCACTCAACGTAATTGTCGTGTCACAATAAGCATCATGCCGTCCCCCCGACATGATGCCCTGATCCAGATGATCAGCGACCGCCCGCAGCTGGCGGTGGAGATCCTGCGTGACCTCATGGGGGTGGACCTGCCCGCCACTCCCCTGATCCGGGTGGAGGACAGCACCTTCAACACCCGCCACTCGGTCGACATCGAGGCCGACCTGACCCTCGTCATGGGGCCACCACAGTCGCCCGCGCACGCCATCATCGTGGAGGCCCAGCAGGACAAGGCCAAGGATCCCCGGCAGTTCACCCGCTACGCCGCCGCCCTCTGGCTGCTGCTGGGCTGCGACGTCACGGTTCTGGTCATCACAGCCGACCAAGGAACTGCCACCCACTACGCAAAGCCGATCGACTCCGGCCTCACCGGCTACCGCCTGCAAGCCCGGGTGCTGGGGCCGGACGACATCCCCGCCATCACCGACCCCCACCAGGCCGTGGAGCAGCCGGGACTGTCGGCCATGTCGGTCATGGTTCACGGCCGTGATCGCAAGGTCATCGAAGCGTTCGCCATGGCACTGACCGAACTCCGCGACGAACACGCTCCGAAGTACTATGAATACGCTTACAGCATGGCCGCGCCCGACATCCGGCGACTCATGGAGGAGATCATGAAGTCCACCGCCTGGCCCGTCTACAGCCCCTTCGCGCGCGAACACTACGGCCGCGGCCTCGAAGAAGGGCAGGCCCAAGGCAAAGCAGAAGGTAAGGCCGAAGGCAAAGCCGAAGAAGCCGCCCGGCTGGTGCTGCTCCTGCTGGAAACTCGTGGATTCACGCTTCCCGACGACGTCCGGGCCCGCATCACCGCCTGCACCGACCTGACCCAACTGGAAACCTGGGTCACTCGTGCGGTCACCGCCCAGACCCTGGACGGCCTGTTCGACGGATCGGGAGAGCAGCACCGCTGATGTAGGCGGAGATCAGATGCCTGCCGCCGAGGCGTCGCACCGCGCCACATGCCTCCGTTCCGCGGACGGGTTCTCCTTCAGGCAGAAGAGGTACAACGCGTTGGTGCCGGCACCTGGACGCGGGATGGTGGAACGTCCGGGTGTTCCAGTAGGACGGGCGGACACATCGCACGCTGTGCAACGTCGGCATCATGCACGACGCGGACTCGTTCTCACCCTCAAGCCAGCGCCTCCTGACACCTAACGGGGAGATCACGCGCGTGCCGGCGCGGTCTCCGCGAAGGCCAAGGGGGACAGGTGGATCTGGTCTGCACGCCAACCGCCGACTGACCGCCCCTGCTCTCGATGGCCGCCATAGCTGATGCGGAGAAGTAGCCCACTCAGCCACGGGCGAGCGCATGGAAGACCTGGCGCCCGCGCCAAGCCGATGCGGTCCGGCGGGAGCCGTTCGCGGTGGAGCTGCGGATGCTGCCCGGCTTTCTCACCCAGGCGCCGAACCCGGAGCGCATGTACGCCCGCATGGTGGGCCGGGTGTTCAGCGCGGAGACCGGTGGCCTGTGCCGTCGGCGAGCATGCACGACGACACCTCGACCATCAGGTGTTCACCATTACCAGATTCGGTCATTTTGGCATTTATATCGCAAACCACACAGGGAACGTTACGCCGATTTGCGTGGATCTCATAGTGATCTTTCTCATATTGCTCACTGACGGTAACCGATTCAAGATCAAGCCGACAATCCGACTCACTGTGATTGAAGGTGTTTGTGAAGGAGTTAGGAAACGCGCCGGGCTCCAGACGGAAACCCCGGCGCGGACTCGCTGCCGCAACGGTGCTAACGGTGACAGCATCGCTGCTGGTCGCGGGCTCGATCACGCAGGCCGTCGCCGATCCCGATCCGCAAGCCACCGGGGGCGCCAACGCTCCTGCGGTGACCACCTTTCCCCGCCGTCCGATCCCGACGCTCCGTTACGCGCGGCGGTCGCCGAAGCGGCGAGAATCAACAAACCGGTAGCGGTCGAGGCCGCGTTCACCGAGACCTCGCGGACCTGGGCCTATCCGGACGCGCATCTGATTACCGAGTCCTATGGCGGTCCGGCCCAGCTCAAGCAGGGTGACGGCTCATGGGCGTGGATCGACACGTCCCTGGTCGAGCAGAACGGGGTGTTGAAGCCCAGGCTGGCCAAGGCCAACGTACGAGTGTCGGCGGGCGGCTCCGGACCGTTCGCGACCATGACCTTCGACCGGGACCGCTCCTTCGGCCTCTCCTGGCCGACCGTACTACCCCGCCCTCAGATCAAGGGCAACGTGGCGACCTACGTGGGCGCGGCGGGACCGTCGGCGGACCTGGTCGTGACGGCGCTGCCCACCGGCTTCCGGCACGACATCGTGTTACGCGAGCGGCCCACCGGGCCAGTGGAGTTCCGCATCCCGGTCCAGGCACCCGGCCTGAAACTGAGCAAGACCAAGTCCGGCGGGCTGTCGCTGTCTTCCGTGAAAGGCAAGGGCAAGGAGGTGGCGTCGGCTCCGGCGCCGTTGATGTGGGACGCGGCGGCCGACAAGCCCACCGCCGACAAGCGTGGCCGCCAAGCCAAGATCAGCACCACGGTGGAGGCCAAGGACGGCACGACGGTCCTGGTCCTGAAGCCGGACTCGAAGTGGCTCGCCGACGCGGCCACGCAGTATCCCGTCACCGTGGACCCGACCACGACACTGGGAGTGACCAAAGAACTCGCCTTCAACACCAGGGGCCAGCAGACCACGGTGACCGCGGCCGAGCGCTGGCGAGAGTGCGTGGCCAACTGTGGCACACCGAACTCGGTCCAAGCCGATTACGCCGCTCGATCGTTGATGACCTTCGACACGACGCCGATCACGGGCAAGCAGGTGGTCCGGGCCACCATGCAACTGCAACTATGGGACGAGGTGTTCGACTGCGAGGAGTTCCAAGGCGTGGCCGCGCAACGCGTCACCGAAGCCTGGGACGAAGAAGACACCGTCTGGACCAATCAGCCGGAAAGCACCGGTGAGGGGCGGGCCTCGATCGATCCGTGCGCGCAGCCGGACAGCGCAGGATCGGTGTGGAGCTGGAACCTCACCGACATGACCCGCGCCTGGGCCTCCGGCACGCCCAACCACGGCCTGCTGCTGCGACTGACCCAAGAACTGCCCGTACCGTCGGGGGTGTCGGAGAGCTACGCGTTCTGGCCGGCGTTCTTCGGCGGAAGCACGGCCCCGAAGCTGAGCGTGGACTGGGTCCTGCCCCCTGAGATTCCCACGGTGAGCGCCGAGTCGATCGACTCGATGGACGGCAACGACGCGATCGCCCGCAGCACCAACGTCAAGGTGTCCTACAGCTCACGCGTGCCCGAGACGACGGGCCTGGACTACACCGTGACGGTCAACGACTCCACCATGGCCGCGCCCGCGCCGCAACCGCCCACGGGCGAAGCCGCGTACTGGAAGTTCGACGAGACCTCCGGTGCCGGCGCGGCCGACTCCTCCGGCAACAACCGCAACGCCACTCTGACCGGCAGCCACAGCCGCCTCTCAGGACAGCTCGGACAGGCCGTCAAACTGACCGGCGGCGCGCACGCTGCCACCGCCCAGCCGGTGCTCAACACCAACCAGAGCTTCACTGCGGCGGGCTGGGTGCGTCTGGACAGCAGCACCACCTCCCAGGCGGTCCTGTCGCAGATGGGCGTCAACTGGCCAGGCTTCACTCTGTCGTACACCACCTCCGACGCCCCCGAGTACGATCAGCGCTGGCTGCTGTCCATGATCAACCAGGACATCCCGGACCGCATCCACGAGACCATCGTCCAGTCCGCCAACCTGGCCAAGATCGGCCAATGGACCCACCTGGCCGCCCAGTACGACGCGGAAGAGCACAAGATCCGGCTGTACGTCGACGGAGAACTGTCCGCCGAACGCGACCACACCGTCAGCTGGAACGCCCGCGGCCCCTTCCACATCGGCCGCGGCCTGGCCGACGGCGACAACGCCACCCTTGACGGCGCCGTGGACGACATCCACGTCTACCAGCGGGTGCTGACCACGGCGGAGATCCGCACGATGGTCGGCGTGCCGACCACCACCACCCACAACAACATCCCGTCAGGCCAGGTGCTCGACAAGGTCTTCACCCTAGACAACCCGGCCAGCTTCAAATTCGTCGTCAAGGCCTGCCGCACCGGCGTCAACCCGCCGTCCTGCAACGAGAGTCCGGCCTACCGGATCACCTCCGACGCCCCCATGCTCCCGTCGGACACCGAGACCGGCATGGCTGACCCCGCCCAGCCCATCCTGTCCGGCATGGTCAACCGCCCCTCCGGCGGACCCATCACCGCCAAGTACTACCTCTACGACAACACCGGCGCACCGGTGGCATCCGCGCCACTCGGCACCCGCACGGTCAACGGCGGCGAGCGGGCCTCCTTCCAGATCCCCGCCAACACCGTGCAACCCGGCACCACCTACAAATGGCAAATGATCGCCTGCGCCACCATCCCACAAACCCCGGACCCGGACCCGGATCCGACCCCCACACCGACGCCCACCCCAACACCGACCCCGACCCCCACACCGACGCCTACCCCCACCCCGGCCGGTCTGGTCGCCGCCTACGGCATGGACGAAGGCACCGGCACCACAGTCACCGACGCGACCGGCACCAACACCGGCACCGCCAGTAGCACCGCCTGGGTGAACGGCAAGAACGGCAAGGGCCTGTCGTTCGACGGCACCTCCAGTTGGGTCACCGTCAACCACTCCCCCTCCCTGCGGATGACCACCGCGCTAACCTTGTCAGCCTGGGTGAAGCCATCGGCCCTTGACGGCTGGCGCGCCGTCATCGCCAAGGACCACACCGACTACGGCGACCTCTCCTACGGCCTGTACGCCTCCGACGGCTCCACCCCCAGAGGCTGGCTCATCACCGAGGACGACGACCCCGGCACGGTAGACGCAACCTCACCACTCACCAACAACGCCTGGAGCCACCTCGCCGTCACCTACGACGGCAGCACCGCCCGGCTCTACCTCAATGGCGCCCAGATCGGCCAAGAGCCCGTCACCGGCCCCATCCTCGACGACGGCGGCGCTCTCCACATCGGCGGCGACACCGCCTACGGCGAATACTTCAAAGGCATAATCGACGAAGTCCGCATCTACAACCGCGCCCAAACCGCCGCCGAAATCACCACCGACATGAACACCCCACTCGGTAGCGCCACCACAGCAGCCTCCGTTGCCGAGGTACGGTCTGTCACGGCGGCGGCAGGTGGTACTGGTAACGAAGTCTGCACCTCGAAGACCTCTCCAATGACCTTTCAGCTCGAAGCAGCGGATGGCGAGGTGATTGAGGAACCGGGCAACGACTCACAAGTCACGCTGGGGCGGGACAACTTTGTGCTGAAGACTGTGAAGATCGACCCCACGGGCTGCAACGGTGGCCCCTGCTTGGTAGCAGATTCTGCTTCCCTCCAGTTGGGCGGTAGTGGCGCGGAGAAGGCCGCGCTGGTCATGGGTGTCAAGTGGGATGAACTTCCAGGCGGTTCTGCTATCACTCGAGCTCTTCTCAACCTGGGCACTCCCACGTGTTCCGTGACGCCCTGTCCCAGCGACACAGTTATCACGGCTGTGCCGCTCAAGAACGCAGTTACCTCCGAGACCAAGAGCTCGGATCTGGCAAGGGACATCGACACTAGGGTCACCTACACTTTGCCGATCAGTGCACCACAGATCGATATCGCCAACACCAATTATCAGTGGCTGATGCTCACTTCCAACCGTGAGGAGGTTGTGACCTTCGGGGCCGCGGGCTCCCCACAACTCGGCTCAATCGCGGTTACTTATACGCCTCCGGGTCCTCCCGGTGGGGTGTTGAACCTGAGGACAAGGCCCGCCGACCAAGGCGCGATTGCCAGCTGGGGCCTTCCTGAAAGCACCGGCAGCACCGCCATCCTGAGTGGATACGATGTCGAAGTCAGTGATCAAGGCGGTGAGCATGTCCGATCTTTGTTTGTTCCCGACCCCTGGGTTGCGATCGATGGCTTGACCAACGGCGAGACATACGCCGTCAAGGTCAGGTCGAAGACCCCGTACGGCACGAGCGAATGGGAGTCGGAGATGGTGACGCCCAAAGCGGCGCCACCGCCCTCCACTGAGCCAACCTGCATCTTGGAGGCGACACCACCGCCGACAGCGGCTAAGAAAGCGACCACCGCCAGCACAGCTCACGACTACGCCACTCCTATCAAACACTACTTTCAGGCACAGGACGCGGTACTGGAGGGCCGTGCTTCAACTGTGTGGGAAGCTCCGGGAGTAGTGCCTGAAGCGTCCACAACGGCGATAATCTCTCTGCTAAATGCAGAGTTGACCGAGCAGAAGCAGTTGCAGGATGCCGAAGGCGTAACTCGCAGTAACTCTTCCGTAGTTGTGGAGAATGTGGTCCCGCGAGAAGCAAGCGACGGCAGCGTGTGGGTGACGGCGACGGTCAAGCGGACGTGGGAGGTCACCGGTCAAGGCCCATTGGGTAGTGCTACAAAGGCGACCATCGGGACAAGGGGCGTGGTCGAGCCCAGCGAGCCCATCATCGATATTTTTGTGTTCGATCGATGCGGCGGCCTCACCATCATCCAGGTTCCGATCGATGTAGAGGAAGACTCGTCCGACTTCATGGATGAGAGCGAGGAGATCGAGCTACTGAAGCAAGAAGTCCGTTGGGGCGACTTCACCGGAAGAATCGCGGGGCAGGACCGTTCGGGCGCGACGGCTGCCGACTGCCCATCGCCTGTCCTCCCTGGCATAGTTTCATCAGGAGTCAGTCGCCGATCTAAAGGAATGATTTACCAGGTTACCGGCCTCGCGCAATGGAGCAGATGTCATGGTCGACCTACCAACACCGCGTGGAAGGTCGACAAGGTCGCAGCATCGGCCGTCCTCTGGACCAGCAAAGCATTCCGCAATCCAATCAAAAAGGTCAACGGAAGAACAGTTAGCGACACCGACACGAAGAAAAGACATAACTTCATCATCAATAACTCGTCAGTCGATCTCGCTGTTTCCCCGTGTTTCGTTCAATCGCTGACACAGTGGCAGGTCGGAGGCCAGGTAGGCGTAGAGTTGTCCGGAGGGTTTCCCGGCCAGTGGATCGAAGCGAGCCAAAACGCCTCCTTCTCTGTAGCCTTTTCCGGAATGAAGAGCAAGGACTGCCCCAGTCCCGACGGCGAAGTAGGGGACAGAGGCGGCAATAATGACCCGATAGCCGACGGCAGGACCTGGAAACGAGCCTTCCGGACGAGAATAACCGCCGAACCTGAGGCTTTGGAGGCAACCTGCTGGCAAGGGTCGACCACGCTCTGCTCCCTGGGTCAAATCCAGGTCCTGACAGGCGGCGCATTCCGCATGAAATGGGAAAAAGGAGATAACGAGTCGCGAGTTGTGCGAGTTCGGAGTAAATGGGTGAACTGGTAGAGTCCAGTTGCTCATTCGCTAGGGCGATAGGCTACCCAGCAGAGAACGCGCGGAGATGGCTCGGCGGGAAAATCTCTCGCCGAGCCCTTCCGGAATTCTGGCTGGAATCACTCAACGCTCGCTACAACTCGACTCTCGACCTAACCGCCTTCCAGCACACGACCGTACCGAGATTCATATGGAACCAGAATCGGCCGAGCTTGAAACACCGAAAGGACTAACAAGGCAGTGCGCATATTACTCCGACACGCCAGGCGTAGGCCGACTCCCGAACGAACAACACAGCAAGCTTGATAACTTTCTGAAGTGTACAGCCTAGAACACGAGAAGCAATAACAAAGCATCAAGCTGTGCGTGTTATAACCAGATGCTTTCGACCGACTCCGAGGCATGATTCACGATGCGCAAGACAATTATGGCCATCCTAGCCGTAGCACTTTTGTGCGGCTGTTCGACTCAGAAACAAGTAGACAAAAATCGAACGCCTGGGACCCCTGAATCTTTCAGGACTTCCCCCCTCTCCCCTAAAAGGGCCAAACCTTTGACTGATCTAAGAAAGCACGTCAAAGGAAAGGAGACTTTCTTTTATGTCGACAATACAGGGGAACGAGCTCATTTGAACACGAAGATAAAGATAGAGAACTCCTATAAAATTGCTCTTGACTGCGTAGGGCCCGAGGGGCATTTAACTATACAGATATCCGGTAAGCTACATATGAGTCGCAGGTGCAACTCTGGCTACACCACCCGAACGGCAGATCATTACCCACGGAAATCGGCCAAGATTCGGGAGCTTACAGTTCAAGCTCCACACGGCGCCAAATGGTCGGTGCTGATCACAAAAATACCTTAGGAGGATTCGCAGACTGACCGGGAAATGTACCATTATGGGTTATCAGACCCTTCAGTCGTAGATTCTCACCTTTACCCTCGATGACTCACGAGGTGGTCGTCCCTCCTGATCAGTTTCGACTGATGGAGATTTCCGCCTGATCGTCCGGTTCATCTCCGGCGAGTGACACG
>NZ_JBFAKL010000049.1:0-15837 GCF_040655715.1 Nonomuraea cavernae
ACGCTAAACGCCTGTGGAGGCGACGTAAGACCTCGAACAATCGAGGCGGATGCCGATGAATCAGGCAAGAGGATCACTGAGATCCTCCGAACGGTTCGACCGATCGATCCAGCGGATGGCGAACTTCCCCGCTATTTGCCACTTCGAGTAGTAAACTGGCCGGGTGAGTGTGCCTGAACGGGAGTTCGCGCCGGGAGACGGTCCGGCGGCCAAGGTCAGTGTTTCCTTGCGCGCGGGGAATATCCGGGCGGTCAGGGAGCGCGTCGGAGCGCGTGGGTTCTCCGCCTATGTCGATGCTGCGGTTGAACGTCAGATCGAGCGGGATCTCCTGGAGGAGGCGCTTCAGGCGAATGAGGCTACCTCCGGGCCGATTCCCCAGGCATTGCGGGATGAGGCGGCGGAGTTGTTTCGGAGCGTGAAGTCCGCACCCGAGTTCCAGGAAGAGGGCGGATGGCGCGCGCACGAAGCAAGCTGAGTGCGGGCACCGTGATCCTCGACTGTGAGGGTCTCGTCAAGTGGTGCGAGGCTGATCAGAGAGTGACCGCGATCCTGCGGGGAGCCCAGGACAACGACTTCCGGGTCGTCGTCAGCGCGATGACGCCGATCGAGGCTCAGGACATCCGGGTGAAGAGTGATCGTCTCAAATGGCATCTGTCCCGGCTGAAGGTCGAGCCGGTGACCGAGGACATCTGTGTGCGGGCGATCGAGCTTCTCCGCGATGCCCGGCTACATGGTCACAAGTACGCCATCGATGCCGTGGTCGCTGCTACCGCCCTGCGTGCGGTCAGACCAGTGATCGTTCTCACCTCTGACAAGGACGACATGGACCGGCTCTGCGGGAAAACCGTCAAGGTTGTCGGAGTCTGAGGCCTACGGGTCACGTGGCAATGAACATCGGGCGGGACCGGTGTGGCCTGCCCCGTTGGTCTGACGTCCGGCGAGGCGTAGACCCGCGGGAAGCCAGAATCGAGCTTTTGATCGCCTGGCCTGCCGGTGTCGATCAAGGGCACACTCTGGCCCGGGGCGTGGACACGGTCCTCCTGGCGCGCTGAGGGCGGCGACTACTGCCGCGAGCCACGATCAGCCGGCCACCCGCTGGAGCTGAGTTCAGTCGCTCGCCCCGGCGGATGGCGTGGCGGCTGCCGGCGGAGTACGGCAGGCGCTCCCGCCCGGCGAGGGTCAGCTACCGGGCGGCGGGTATGCCCCGGGGTTCGTCCTGGGGTCGGGCATCTTGCTCCAGGACGGGTCGTCGACGATCTTGCAAGGCTTGACCGGACCGGTGACGAGGTAGCCGCTGAACTGCGACAGGGCTCTGGGCTTCTCCGGGCCCGAGGTCTGGTCCTCGTTCTCGGTGAACTCCATGACGGCTGTCTGCCCCGGATTGATGTGCTGCGGACTGATCCGCACCTCGGCACCGCCTATCCTGAACGCCTTGCCGTTCGGCGAGTTGTGGATGGCTTCCCTGATCCTCTTCTGGACCTCGGGATCCTTGCTGTTGAGCTCCTCCTTGGAGAACGAGGGGCCGGCGTCGGTGTGGCCGCGGTCGGGGGCACATCGGGTGCCGGGCTTGACGTAGGAGACGTCGGCGGTCAGGCCGAGTTCCGTCAGGTCCTTCTCCACCTGGGATGGGTCCCTGAACTCGTTGATCTTCAGGGTGATCGTGCCGTCGGTGTTTTCGGTGACCGCGTAGGCCGGGGTTCCCGCCCCGTTCAGGAACGGCACCGCGACGGCCGCCGCCGCCGCGATCCCGGCCACCGCGGCTCCGGCGAACAGGCGCCGCCTGACGAGCAGGCGTCGAGCCTTGTTCCGGGCGACGATCTCGGCCTTGAGTTCCATCAGCACGTGCTCCTTGAAATTCATCGCATTCCTTCCATGACGAAGGGAGCTATCCCCGGCACCTTCCTGAGCGTGCGGCGGGCGCGGTGCAGCCTGGCCCTGGCGGCCCCCTGCCGGATGCCCAGAGCGGTGGCCGCCTCGCTGATCGTGAGCTGGTCGATGACGACCAGTTCGAGCATCGCGCGATCACCGTCTGGCAGTCCGGCCATGGCCTGGAGGGCCCGCCTGGCCACGCTCTCCGCGTCGATCCGCTCTTCGAGCTGGGCGACGTCGTCGGAGTCGAGCGGCCTTCGTCCGCCTAAGCGATCGGCCAGTTTCGTCTCCTTGAACGCCCGCCGCCGCTCGGCCGAGAGGGTGTTGCGAGCCACGCCGTACAACCACGCGATCTCGCTACCGAGCCCGGGCCGGTAGGTATGGGCGGAGTCGAGCACCGCGACGAAAACCTCCGCCACCAGGTCGGCGACCGTGTTCGGATCATCGACCCTGCGGGCGAGGAACCACGTGATCGCATCGACGTGGCGCCGGTAGAAGGCTTCGAAAGCCTCCACGTCCGTAGCGATGTCCGCCTGTCTGCGACGCACCGGCCGTGCTCCCTTCGTCGATTACACCCCTTCTTGGTCAGCGGCCGGGAAAACGTTATGAGAGTGAACAGGTGGGGCCAAAAGTTTCCGCTGAGAGGCGGTCGCGCGGGCTGACCGCAAAAATCGAGTCGCAGGCCGGTCAGCTGGGAATCAGGCCACGATCGGCATGCGGGGCAGTGGTTCCCAAGGAGCGCTCGATCACGTCGATGGTGATCGCCACGGCGTCCGCTGACCTCGTACGCGACACTTTCTTGCGCAGTTTCGGGGCGGGATTGACGCTTGTGGATCTCACCGCGTCAGATCTGGGTCGCATGGGCGCCTTGGTCGAGATGTATGCGAGCCCCTCTGGGCGCAGTGGACGCGTCCGTGATCGCGGTCGCCGAACGGGCGGCCGGGGGAGTGCTCGTCGCGTACGAACCTTCGGTCTCAGGGTTGTTTCGGGGACTTCTTCGTTTCTCATGTCGCCGTCTTGTCGAGAAAACCGACGACGCGGGTGTTGAGGTCGGGGGCCTGGTGCCATGGCATCGCGTGGTGGGAGACGTCCGGCAGCACCGCGGTCTCCGCGTGCGGCAGGAGGCGTGTGACGGCGGACGCGATGCGGTGAGGGGGATGGGCCCTGCCACGCCCGGCGAGGAGCACAAGGGTGGGCGTCGTAAGTGTGCGCAGTAGTGCGGGCTCGGGCTGCTTCCCGGTCACGATTTTCACGTCAGGGAACTCCGCGGCCAGGCCGTACAGCCGCAGCCAGGCGGGGTCGGGTTCCGCGCCGTCGGTCTCCCACGCCAGGAAAGCTCGCGCACGCGAGGCCGTCGGCCGGATGAGGGACGGCAGCGCGCGTGCCAGGTATCCCACCCGGAATCCTCCGAAACACTGCGTCGGATCGAGGAGAACGAGCCGCCGGACCCGCTGGGGCGCGTGGAGGCCGTATGTCAGGGCGATCCACCCGCCATAGGAGTGCCCGCACACGGCGGCGCTTTCGACCCCGAGACCGTCGAGCACCCCGTCCAGCCAGCCGAGCAGGTCGGGGATGTTGCGAGGGGGCCGCTCGCCCCGGACGCTCCGTCCCGGCTCGCCGATGCGGTCCACGGCGTACACCCGGTGCCGGCGTGCGAACTCGGCGACGTTGGCGAACCACATCGCCGCGGTGGTGCCACCGCCGTGCAAGAGGACCAGTGGCGGGCCGTCCGCCGGCCCGCACGCGTTCACCCGCGTCGTTCCGTATGTCGACGGTAGGTCGATCGGCTCGACCCGGACCGGCCAACGCTCCAGGACCGCGTCATAGGCGGCGAGGAAGGTCGCGTTCGCGCCGTGGCCGTCACCGGACATGTTTCACCCCAAACAGGTAACTCGCCAAGCAAGAATCTCGCTGGGCGAGATAGTGCCATAATATGGCACTGGCAACGACGGAGGAAGGTGGCAGGCGACGTGAACGAGCAGGACGCCGGGATGCGAGTGGTGCACCTGCTGCGCGCCATCACCATGGAGCTCGACCGGGTCGGGGAGAGATTCGCCGCCCGGCACGCCCTCCACCCGACCGATGTGCGTGCGCTCATCTGCCTCCTGGATGCCGCCCGCACGGGCGCGCCCGCCACTCCGGGAGTGCTGGGGGCGCGACTCGGACTCAACTCCGCGGGCACCACGGCGGTGATCGACCGTCTGGAAAGACTCGGTCATGTGCGCCGGGAACGCGACACACGAGACCGTCGGCGTGTGCTGTTGAAAGTGGATGAGAGCGCGGTCGCGCTCGGCTGGAGCTTTTTCGGCCCGCTCATCAACGAGGTAGTCGCCGTCATGAGCCGGTTCGACGCCGCCGATCAGGCGACCGTCGAACGCTTCCTCGGCGATGTGCACGAGGCAGTCACCAGCCAGGAGTAGCGCTTACGACACCCCTTTCGGAGCACGGTGACTCGCTGCGGAGCTACGACCGTCAGAAAGGGCAGATTCGGTTCGGTGGCGAAGTCGTCCGGCGGGACAGGCATAGCGGGATGGGGCTTCCCGCGTCTGAGGGGTGTCATTCACACGTTTGGAGGTGGTCGTGGACGCTGCGGACGAGCAGGACTTCCGCGAGTTCGTCTCTGCGCGCTCCGCGGCCCTGATGCGGCTTGGCTTTCTGCTCACTGGCGGTGACCAGCACGCGGCCGAGGATCTGGTGCAGGCCGCGCTGGCGAAGCTGGCGGCCAAGTGGCATCGGGTCAATGCCCCCGAGGCGTACGTCAGGCAGATCATGTACCGGCAGCAGGTGAGCTGGTGGCGCACGATCGGGCGGCGCGGCGAGGTCGTTCAGGCGGTGCCGCCCGATCGGCCGGGAAAGGACCACACGCATCAGAGTGAGCTGCACATGGTGCTGCGCGGCGCCCTGGCCAGGCTCACACCGAGGCAGCGCGCCGTGCTGGTGCTGCGCTACCTCGAGGACCTGCCGGAGGACCGGGTCGCCGAGGCGCTCGGCTGCTCGATCGGCACGGTGAGGAGCACCACGCACCGATCACTGGCAAGGCTCCGTCAGATCGCCCCCGAGCTGGCCACGGAACTGGAGGCCGCCACATGACCCGACTGCTTCGCGACACCATGGAGGAGTGGGCCGGCCTGGTGCGGGTGCCGCATGATCTGGCCGACCGGGCGCTACGGCGGCGCGCCTGGCTGCCCGCCGCGGCGACTGTCCTGGCCGCAGGGCTGGCCGTCGTCGTCGCCGCCGTGCTCACCGTCGGGCTGCGTGACCAGAACATGACCGCAGGCCCGGCGGCCGGAGTGAGCGTGCCCGTCCGGCCGGAGGTGACCTCTGTGGACGTGCGGGCCGATGTCGAGAACGCGCCGCCGAAGAAGTTCGTGGCGGCGGGCGACGTGGCCGTCTCCGCCTACTTCACCACCTGGCTGGAGAAGCTGCCCGACAATGCGGAGCGCTTCCGCCGTACCTGGCACCTGTACGACCCCCGCTCCGACGGCTATGAGAAGACGGCGTGGGCCTGGCTGGACGTGGCGCCGGGGCTTCAGCTCGCCGCGGTGCTCCAGGGAGACAAGATCGGCAGGCAGGTGGGCATCCTCGACATGAACACGCGGCAGGTCCTGACCTGGATCGACCTGGAGCACGATGTCGGCTCGCTCGTCTGGTCACCCGACGGCACCAAGGTCCTGGCCACCGCGTACTCCCGCTATCCGGAGCGGAGCCGGAAGCGGATGGGCAAGGACTCCTTCTCCGTCGAGAACCTGACCAGCCCTCGGATCGGCTACTACATCATCGACGTGGCCACCGGCGAGGTCGCCTATCATCCGCTGCCACCCCTGGGCGCCGATGAGCAGCCCGGAAACATGAACGCCCGCCAGGACCTCGGCTGGAGCCTGGACGGGTCCATGCTCTGGGAGCCCACCGACACCATGCCCGACAGATTGTGGCTGAGCCTCGACGGCAAACGGCAGGACGGCCCGGCCGGCGACCAGTACATCGACTACTCGGCCTGGTCGAAGATCTCGCCCGACGGCAAGCGGGTGCTCGGCCCCGGCCTGCCACCGTCGAGACCGGGCAAGAAGCTGGTGCTGCGGAGGCTGGCCTGGGCCGACAACGACAACGTGCTGGCGCTGGGCTGCGCGGGCACGTGCGGGAGCGAGTTCGACAACGGTCTCGTGCTGGTCAGCGCGGATGGCGAGCGGATGACCCAGCTCACGGCCAGCCGCGACCGTGGCGGTGACGAGTACTGGGAATGGGTGCTCACCCGGCGGAACTGAGCGCGCTGTGGCCGGCCCCGTTCGCCGAACACCTCGCCCGCCGCCGCGGCCGATGCGTACGCCACCTTCGGATGTCGCCTGTCGGCTTCAACGGCTGTTTTCCGCCTCCTGCGGCATTTGTGTGTGGCCAGTTTCGAGCAGGGTCTGGCTCAGGGTCCGGGCCAGCCAGTCCTCGCAGTCCCGTACGTTCCATCCGCAGACCTCGACCAGTCGCTCAAGCAGTTCGATCGAGGTCAGGGCATAGATGTGGTCGGCGGCCCGCTCGACGCTCAGATCGGCGCGCAGCGCGCCCACGGCCGCCAGATGTTCGGCGGGACCACGGCTGCCCTTCAGCCGCTGGTGTTCGGTGTCGGCCAGGAGGTCGGCGAGACCGGCATCAGCGGCCGCGGCTGCGCGCAGCACGCGGTGCACCGGAGCGACCCGATCGTAGATCGCCAGTGCCATCCGCGCGAACACGGCCAGCTTCCGCTCGGGGTCGGGCTCGGCGATGATCGCTTGCACCTGCGGCCGGCCGCTCTGCGGGATGGCCTTGGCGTCGCCGGCCAAGGTCACGTCCCAGACGAGCTTGGCCAGCCCTGGCTTGCCGCCGGGGAGGGCGGTGTAGAGGGTCTGTACGACGACGCCTGCCGCTTTCGCGACCTCGGCCATCGTCGTGGCGGCGTAGCCGCGTTCCAGCATGAGCACTCGTGCCGCCTCCGCGATGCGCAGCCGGGTCGCCTCCGCGTTCTCCCGTCGCACGTCACTGACGTAGCGGCGCTTGGGTTTCATGAAGGGTCCTCCCGCCATGTATTGACTTTAATTGATTCAAATGAAATTTTGTGCACCTGGTCAATCGCTCGGGTTCGGCGGAGGCGGGTAGGTATGCGCATCGTGCTGCTGGAGGTCGCCCGTACGGGTGCGACGTTACTGCTCGGCCTGTTCGCCGGGGGGCTCGTGTTCACCGTGCTGGCTCCATCGCTACGTTCCCTGCCCGGATCCGCGTACGTGCGCTACTGGCAGGCGCTCAACACCGACTACCGCCGCGCCATGCCGGTGCTCCTGCTCACCTGCCTCGTCCTGCTCCTGGCGACCTGTGTCATGTCCTACTCGCGCGGCCAACTCGTCTTCTGGCTCGCGGTCACCGCCGCGCTGCTCCTGGTGGCCACGATCGTGCTCACCTTGACCGCGTTGGATCCGCTCAACCAGTTGGCCGACTCCTGGGACGCCGACCAGCCGCCGGCCGGCTGGGCGGACGTCCGCCTGCGCTGGTGGACGCTGCATCTGGTCCGTACGGCGATGGCGACCGTGGCCTTCGTCGCGCTCCTGATCGCCCAGGTGGCCGACAGGGCAGGAGGCTAGGCGAGGCGCGCTCTCCGATGCCGCCGGCGTCGAATGCGGGAGCTCATCACCGGTCGGCGGGTAACTGCTCGAACCAAGACCGACCCTGAGCGGTACGCCCAGGCTCGCCAGGCCGCAAGCGGCGAATCCGGGCGGGCCGGACCCCATCAACCGTTCGGTGGATGTCGAAGGAGTCGCCTGCCGATGATCCTCTGAACATGACAGCCATCGAGATGGACGGCCTCCGGAAAAGCTACAAAGGCGGCAACGCGGTAGACGGCGTCTCCCTGAGGGTGGAGCGAGGGGAGATCTTCGGGATCGCCGGACCCAACGGAGCAGGGAAGACCACGATCGTGGAGTGCGCGTCGGGGTTGCGGCGGCGAGACGGCGGCACCCTGCGCGTGCTGGGTCTGGACCCGCAGAGCGACCGGCGCGAGCTGCTGCAGCGCATCGGCGTCCAACTGCAGGAGGCGGCCCTGCCTGACGCGATCAAGGTCGGTGAGGCGTTACGGATGTATGCCTCCCTCTACGCCAAGCCCGCCGACTGGCGAGAAGTCATGGACGAGTGGGGGCTGACGGACAAGAGACGCGCCGGCTTCGCGAGCCTGTCCGGCGGCTGGAAGCAGCGGTTGTTCATCGCGCTGGCCCTGGTCGGCAACCCGGACCTCGTCTTCCTCGACGAGCTCACCACGGGCCTGGACCCCTCTGCCCGCCGTACGACCTGGGGCTTGATCCGTGAGATGCGCGAGCGCGGGGTCACCGTCGTGCTGGTCACCCATTTCATGGACGAGGCCGAGGCACTGTGCGACCGCATCGCGATCATCGACCGGGGCCGAGTCATCGCCGAGGGCAGCCCGCGTGAGCTGATCACGCGGGGGCGATCCGATTCGCTGGAGGACGCGTACCTCGCGCTGACCGGAAGGGGAACGGCATGAACGGCATGAACGGCATCACGAACGTCATCGCCGTCGAGCTGAAGCTGATCATGCGTGATCCGATGTCGGCGTTCTTCGCTCTGGCCTTCCCGTTGATCATGCTGTGGGTCAAGTTGCGCACCGGCAAACCCCTGCCGGGCGGGTTGCCGGCCGTCGACGCCACCGTGCCGATGCTGAGCGTCTTCGTCATCGGTCTCGCCGCGCTGGTCATCCTCCCCGCCACACTCGCCGGGTACAGAGAACGCCGGGTGCTGAAGCGGCTGCGCGCCACCCCTGCCTCACCCACCCTGCTGTTCGGCGCCCAGTGGGTGGCTCACATGCTGCTGGCCGCGCTCGGGACGATGCTGTTGATCGTCGTCGGACTGATCGGTTACGGGCTCACGGCGCCGGCGAACGTGGGGGGAGTTCTCCTGGCGTGGACACTCGGCGCGCTGAGCCTCAGCTCCATCGGCCTCCTCGTCGGCGGGCTCGTTCCCAGTGGTCGGGCCGCGACGGTGATCGGGCTGGGTCTCTTCTTTCCGATGGGCTTCCTCTCCGGCGCCGTCATCCCCCGCGAGACCATGTCCGAGTCGATGCGGGCCATCGGCGACCTGACCCCCATGGCCCCCGCGGTCCGGGCGATCCGCGACGGCTGGGCCGGCGATGCGATGTCCCCGGTTACCCTGGGCCTGATGGTCGCGATCTTCGTCGTCGCCGGCGGCGTCGCCCTCAGGGCGTTTCGGTGGTAGCCACCGACGACCCTGCCGCCTCGCGCTGGGATCGTGTCTGGCCCGTCCTGCCGTACCTCTTCATCCTGCTTCCGGCGGTCTTCGCGTTGCTGCGGGACTGGAGGCCGGAGGTGCCGGCCCTGGCGTTGGCCGCCGGCGTCTGGCACTGGTTCATGGTCACCTCACGTCCCGGCCGGACCGAGAGACCGGTGATGGTGATCGCTTACTTCATCGTGATGCTCGCCGTCATCGGGACGCTGATCAGAATCGACACGCTGTTCACGGTGACGGCCGTGGCGATGTTCATCCAGTCCTTCACCTTGATCACCGGTTGGTGGGCGTACGCGGGGGTGGTCGCGACGGCCGGTGTGCTGGTCGTCGCCCGCCCTGAACAAGGGCGGACCCCGAGCCAGATGCTCTTTTCCTTCCTCGTCGCGCTGCTGGTCGCCTCTGCGATCGGCCTGGTCGGCCAGGCCATCCGTGATCAGAACGAGAACCGCAAGGTGATGATCACGCAGCTGCGGGAGGCCGGCGCCAAGCTGGTCGCGCTCGCGGAGGAGAACGCGAATCTGCAGGCTCAGCTACTGACCAGCGCTCGTGAGGCCGGCGTGCTCGAGGAGCGGCAGCGGATGGCCAGGGAGATCCACGACACCGTCGCGCAGGGCCTGACCGGCATCCTCACCCAGCTCGAAGCCGCCGACGACGCGATCGATGACACCCCAGCCGTCCGCTCGCGACTGAGCACGGTGCGCACCCTGGCCAGGGAGAGCCTGAACGAAGCCCGGCGATCGGTTCAGGCGCTGCGTCCGGCGCCGCTGGACGAGGCCCAGCTCGCCACCGCCCTTCACGGCATCGCCGCGAGATGGTCGCGGACTTCCGGCGTACCCGCCTCCGTGTCGGTCACCGGCGACCCCCGGCCGCTGCACGGGGAGGTGGAGATCACCTTGCTGCGGGTGGCGCAGGAGGCGCTGACCAACGTCGGCAAGCACGCCTCGGCCACCCGGGTCGGCCTCACCCTGTCGTACATGGAGGATGTCGTGGCGCTGGACGTCCGTGACGACGGGACGGGCTTCACTCTTGGGGCGGCGAACCCGTCGAACGTGGGTGGCTTCGGGCTCGTCGCGATGCGTCAGCGGGTGATCCGCCTGGCCGGCGACTTCGAGATCGAGACCGCCCCTGGCCAGGGAACGGGAATCTCCGCCACCATTCCAGCCATCCCGGCCGACTCGGATTCGGGATCGTCCGACCACTCCTGAAACGTGTGGTGAGATATGCCGATTCGTATGATCATCGTGGATGACCATCCAGTCGTCCGTGACGGGCTGCGTGGGATCTTCGCCGATGACGACGCCTTCGAGGTGGTCGGCGAGGCGGCTGACGGGCCGGAGGCACTCGTGGTGGCCCTGCGGACCAATCCCGATGTCGTGCTCATGGACCTGCGGATGCCGAAGATGAGCGGGGCGGAGGTCATCCGCCGGCTCCGCGAACAGACGCCGGGCATCCATGTGCTGGTCCTGACCACGTTCGACGACGACGCCGACGTCCTGCCCGCGATCGAGCAGGGCGCCACCGGCTATCTGCTCAAGGACACCCCGCGCGCCGACCTGCGTCGCGCCGTGCGGGCGGCGGCTCGCGGTGAGACGGTGCTGTCCCCCTCCGTGGCCGGCGCGCTGACGCACCGGGCGCGCACGCCCGAACAGCGCACGCCCGAACAGCGCGCGCCCGGACAGCGGACACTGAGCCGCCGCGAACTCGAGGTGCTCGGGCTCATCGCCCGTGGCGCGACCAATCGTGAGGTCGCCGCGAAACTGTTCATCACCGAGGCGACGGTGAAGACGCATCTGCTGCACCTCTTCGCCAAACTCGAGGTGAACGATCGGGCGGCCGCGGTCGCGGCGGCGTATGAGACCGGCCTGCTCAAACCGAGCGCCGATGTTCGCCTGGCGGACAACGGTTGAACGACTGTCGCGGTCTTCGCGGCGCCGGTGTCGGCCTGGATGGCCTCTCGGCCCGACGGCACGGTGACCGCTCGCGATCTCACTCGCCGCCGGGGTTCGCGAGCCCCGGAGCATCACTCCGTGACGAGACCGGCCTCATGGGCGAGGATGGCCGCCTGTACCCGGTTCCTGAGGTCGAGGCGGGTGAGAATCGCGCTGACGTGGCCCTTGATCGTGCCCTCGACCAGGCCCAGCCGGTTGGCGATCTGGGTGTTGGACAGCCCGGCGCCGAGCAGGGTCAGAACATCACGTTCCCGGTCGGTCAGTGCCTGCACCTTGGCGCGGGCCGCCGTGGCGCGGCTGAGCCCGCTAGACCGGAGTTCGCTGATCACCCGCGCTGCCATCTTCGGGGCGAGGTAGGCGCCGCCCCCGGCGACCGCATGAACGCCCGCGATCAATTCACGTGGATTGCCGGACTTGAGGAGGAAGCCGCGAATGCCGTCGTCGAGTGCCCGAGCCAGGTAGGCATCGTCACCGAAGGTGGTGAGGATGGCCACGGCGATCGTCGGCGCCGCGCGGATGATCTCGGCGCCGGCGGCCAGGCCGTCGAGGCGGGGCATGCGGATGTCGAGCAGGGCGACGTCGGGCCGGTACGCGAGCGCGAGTTCGATGGCCTCCCGCCCGTCGCCGGCTTCGGCGATCACCTCGATATCCGGGTCAGTGGTGAGAATGGCACGCACCCCGGCCCGGATCATCACGTCGTCGTCGGCCAGCAGGACCTGGATCACGACGCCCCCATGTGCGGGAGCGTGGCCACGATCTCGTACTCGTGGTCACGTGGCCCGGCGCGAAGAGTTCCGCCGGCGAGCCGCACCTGCTCGCGTAGTCCTGCCAGGCCGGTGCGTCCTCCGGTGCCCCGCCGCGCGTTCGATGGCAGACCGTTGGTGATGGTGACCACCGTGGTGTCGTCCTCGGTCGCCAGTCGCACGCGCACGGCAGCCCCCGCCGCGTGTTTCGCGGCGTTGGTCAGCGCCTCCTGGACGACGCGGTGGGCTGCCCGGCCGATCACCGGCGGGAGGCGCCGTACGCCGTGCCACTCCAGCGAGGCCGCCAAGCCGGACTGCACGGCCCGGTCGACGAGGTCGTCGATGCGATCCTCCGCGACCGGGTGCAGGGGCGCGGGCTCGCCGTCGCGCATCAAGGTGAGGATCTCGGCCAGCCGTTCGGTCGCCAGCCCGGCGCCGGCTCGTAGCTGCGCGGCCGTCGCCCGATGGCGCTCGTCGAGCTCGGGAGCCATCTCGAGTGCTCCGGCACGCAGCGCCAGCAGGCTCAGCTCGTGCCCGAGCGTGTCGTGCATGTCGCGGGCGATGCGGTTCCGCTCCTGCAGGCGGGCGCGCTCGGTGGCCATCGCGGCCGCCTCGGTCTGCTGACGGATGGACCGGCCCAGCACCCACGGCAGGACCACCGTCAGGACGAGCAGCAACCCGACGCTCCACACGTCACCCGTGATCAGGCCGAGCGGGACGTGCAGCGTCGCCCCCACCGCGAACACCCCCAGTGCGGGAGCCGATCGGGACATCCGGCGGCCGGCCAGGAGACTGATCACGAAGATCGCTCCACCGACCGCGGCGCTCCACACAGGTACGGCGTCGCGCATGCCCAGCGCCGTCGCGATGCTCGTGGTCGCGCACACCCCCAGCGAGATCACCGGATAGGTCCCGAGCAGTGCCACGGCCGCGATCGGCGCCAGCAGGGCACCCGCCCACGCCCAGGGCGGCAACTCGGCATAGGACAGTGCGATGACGATCAGCAGTGCCGCCAGCACGGTCAGTGCCCACGGCGGGGCGGGTGATCTCGCCGACCAGCCGCGAGCGTGATCCATCACGGCACCGACACTATCTTGAGGCGATTTGAGCGGAAACGTCCCATCTGACCGGGCTGTCGGCCGACCGGCGCAGGTGGGTCAGAGCGACAACGCGGGTGATCAGCACGCTGATGTTCATCATTGCCGCGACCGCGGCCCAGGTGACCAGCGCCACCGAGTAGTAGCAGAGCTGGATGAAGGTGAGATCCCGCCCGCCGCCGACGAGCCCGCCGAGCAGGTCCGGAAGGATTGTCAGGAGGGTGAAAGGGATGAGCCGGGGCAGCAGCCGCGGGACGAGCCGCCAGGAGGGCCGGTCGGCGAGTCGTTCTGCCCACGCCCGCGTGCGGCGCAGGTTACGGACCCCGAGGAACACGCTCAGCAGGGTGAGGCCGGCCAGCGTCAGGTCGACGATCAGCCGCAGCGGGACGCCGGGCGACGGCTCGCCGCCGGTCACGAGGGTGGCCAGCTCGTCCGCCAGTGAGCCGATGCCCTCGTTGATCAGGCCGATGCCGCTGTTGCCGATGACCGCGATGCCGTAGCCGCCGGGGAGCAGAAGCTGTTCGGCGGTGTAGGTGAACCAGACGCCGCTGTGGCGCACCCGTCCCTTCTGGTCGGTGTTCCAGCCCATTCCGTACGTCCACCGCCGGTCCGAGGAGGTGTGCATGGCCGCGATGCTCGACGCCGACACCGGCTGCGTGCCGTTCGCGGCCCGGCCCGCGTTGCTGTGCACGATCAGCCACTTCGCCAGGTCCTCGGCGGTGGTGACCACGCCGTCGGAGCCGTTGACGAACCGCTTCGGCTCGGTGACGGGAATCGGCACTCCGTACGCGTACATGTATCCCTTGCGCACGTCACGCGGCAGGTCGCGGGGGGTCTGGTCGATCGTGGCGGTCGCCCGCATGCCGATCGGCTCGAACACGTGACGCCGCAGATAGTCCGCGAACGGCTCGCCCGCGACGGCCTCCACGAGCCGGGCGGCGAGATGATAGTTCGTGTTGGTGTAGGAGTACTTCGTGCCGGGATCGACGGCCAGCGTAGCGTCGTGGGCTCGCGTCACGGCGCCCGCCAGCGAGTCCGGCTGCGGCAGGCTCTTCTCCGGGAGCGTGTTGTCGGTGATGCCGGAGGTCTGGTTCAGCAGGTCGCGTACCGTGATCTGCCCGCCCCGGGAGTCGCTGATCCGGAAATCGGGCAGGTAGTCGCGCACCGGCGCGTTCAGCGTCACCTTCCGCGCCTCGACCAACTGCATCACAGCGAGTGCGGTGAACGACTTGCTGATTGACGCCGCCGGCACCGGCGTCGTCGCGGTCACCGCGGCACCGGACGAATCCTTGCCGTATCCACCCGTGTACAGCACCTGGTCACCCTTGCTGATCGCCACGGCGATGCCCGGATAGCCCGCGTTGCGGGCGAAGTCGGACACCACCCGCTGGATCGCCGCCTCGTCCGGTTCTCCCTTCGCGGATGCCGGGCCCGGCACCGCCAGAATCACCAGACCGGCGACCACCGCGGTCGCCGCACGCCCCACACTCCGCCACCGGTTCTTGCTCCGCCACACAATGCGCTCCGATCGTCTCGTTGACGTCGGCAACGTTAGATATCGCGAAACCCCAGGACAGGACCCGAACGACAGTGACCACCCCTGACTTTCGTCAGGCCCTGAACCAAGAGCACCGTCGGGATCCCCTTCTGCCGGCCGGCCGTCAGCACCTGTCCAACGGTGTTCGGCCGTCAGATCGTGATGACGACCTTTCCCGGGGCGTGCCCTTCTTCCTGGTACCTGATGGCCGCCGGTATGTCCTCGAAGGGGTAGGTCCGGTCGATGACCGGAGTGATCTTTCCGGTCTCGATGAGCTCGGTCAGCGTCAGCAGGTTGCGCTTGTTCTCCGTGCACTGGACGACGTCCGCCCGGGCTATCCGCTGGGACACGAACGGCGACGCCGCGAACGTCGAGATCATGCGGCCGACGGGCTGCAGCCAGCGGCCGGCCTGTCCGCCGACGACGACGTGGGTCCCCTCGGGGGTCAGCGCCCGACGGCAGGCCGCTCCGGGGTGGTTGCCCGCGTTGTCCAGCAGGAGATCGTAGCGCCGGCCGTTCCGGGTGAAGTCCTCTCGGGTGTAGTCGATGACCTCGTGCGCGCCGATCGATCGGACCAGGTCCAGGTTCCGCGTGCTGCAGACGCCGGTGACCTGCGCGCCGAAGGCCCGGGCGAGTTGCACGGCGAACGTGCCCACGCCACCTGAGGCGCCGTTGACGAGGACCTTCTGTCCTGGCTGGACTCGTCCCTGGTCGCGCAGGGCCAGCAGGGCGGTGTTGGCCGCCATGGGCACGGCCGCCGCCTGCTCGTACGTCAGGTTCTTCGGCTTCGGCGCCAGCTCGCTTTCCCGTACGCAGACGTACTGGCTGAAACCGCCCTGTTTGGGCATGGCGAACACCTCGTCGCCGGGACGGAACTCCGTCACGTTCCTGCCGACCGCCTCGACCTGCCCGGCCACGTCGGCGCCCAGGATGTCGATCTTCGACCGGCGCAGCCCGAGGCCGCCCATCAGACGCGCGATGTACGGTTCTCCCCTCATGAAGTGCCAGTCGTACGGCTGGACGGAGGTGGCGCGCACCTGGACCAGCACCTCGTCGTCGGCGGGCACGGGGGTGTCGACGTCGGTGAGTTCGAGGACATCGGGTGAGCCGTACGAGCGTAGGACGAACGCCTTCATCGCATTCTCCTCATTCACTGCGGGGAAGTTCAGCGTAGAAGCCGGGCACCAGGGGGTTCATCAGCCGAAAGTACGCCCGATTGGCCGACGATCGGCCAGGTCACGGCTACCGGAAATCGTCGGCAGTGCTCCGGCCTTGAGGACTCCGTTGCCCAATTCGGTGTGATTTCTCGGAGGCTGATAATGCCCTGCGTCGGGATGGTCTGACGTGCGGTTCCTGGCCTTGGTGCGGTG
>NZ_JBFAKL010000050.1:0-13441 GCF_040655715.1 Nonomuraea cavernae
GTCCAGATTCCGGCAAACCCACCAAACCCGCGCTCTGATCAGCCACTACCGCCGACGAGGCGACCCATTACCGCGCGATCTACGGATGTAGTACCGGAAAGCTTCGGCGACGTCGCACTCCCGCACGAGTCAAATGCCGGGAAATTCGCCGGCGCCATCGGTAAATCGTTCGCCGTCCCTCTGCAAAAAATGGTCGTGCGAAATTGCGCAGCGAACAGGTTTCAGCTTGGCGCCGGAATTTTTGGGCTGTTCCACGGCGCCACCGCCGACCTTGACATGGGGTTTGCGCCGGAGGTTGTCTGAAAAGTGCGGCCTCAATCACCGCAACCGGTGATCGGATTTACAAGATTCGCTGGCAAAAGGCCGGAAACCGTGAGGCTCGACCTCTGGCGGGAGCGCCTATGGCAACCTACGAGTATCGCTGCCTTGATTGTGGGTCGTTCGAGATACACCTGCCCATAGGCACTGCCACGGCGGTGTGCGACTGCCCCGTGTGCCACTTCCCGGCGCCTCGTGTCTTCTCCGCGCCGTACCTCAACCAGGTGCCCACGGGCGTGACCACCGCGCTCGCCCGAGAGGAGCAGGGGCGGGAAGCACCCGAGGTCGTCACCAGCCTGCCTCCCGGGCGACGCCGCCCGCCACCGGAGCACCCCGCTCTGCGACGCCTGCCCCGGCCCTGACGGGCCGCCGAGGTCGCGCGCCACGGCCCGGATCGCTCGGCGTGGTCGGCACGGCCGGGAACCATCCATCACGAGCACAAGGAGGTGCGTTGCTGATGGGAGCCGTCGGGCTACTTTACGTCGGCGCGGTGCTCTTTCTGAACGGACTGATGCTCCTGAAGAAGATCGAGCCACGTGCGGCCGCGATCTTCAATCTCTTCGTCGGGGCCCTGCAGGTGGTCACGCCCACCGTGCTGATCATCTCCAATCCCGGCCTGCCGGCGGAGATCCTGAACGCGTCGGGACTCTATCTCTTCGGTTTCACCTATCTCTATGTCGGGATCAGCCTGCTGGGCGATTTCGACTCCACGGGAGTCGGCTACTTCTCCTTGTTCGTGGCCATCATGGCGATCGGCTACTCGTTCGCGAACTTCCAGCTCCTGGGCGACCCGGCGTTCGGAGTCATCTGGCTCTACTGGGCCTTCCTGTGGTTCCTGTTCTTCGTGCTACTGGGGTTGAAGCGCGAGGAGATCACCAGATACACCGGCTGGGTCGCGGCGATCCAGGGGTGGGTCACGGCGGCGATCCCCGCATTCATGATCCTCACCGGCTACTGGCAGAACCTGGGCCTGTACGCCTTCATCCTCGCCGTCTTCGGCGTGGTGGTCTTCATCGGGCTGTGGCTGCTCGCCCGGCAGCGGGCACTGACCGCCGCGACACCGGGCTCAGGCGATGAGTCGATGGGCGCCCATGACAATGAGCATCGCCCTCGCTGGACTTAGCACACCGTGAAAGCCGTGGTCGAGACGGGAGGTGGTCACGGCAGGCACAGGACACCGTTATTCAAAGAAAGGCTGATCCATTATGCCCAAGGTCATATTCAGCGTAGACCAGTCGAAATCCATGCGTGATCAGAAAATACCCGGTCACAACCGCTGGCACCCTGATGTTCCGGTGGTCGACATGGTGCGCCCGGGAGATGAATTCCGGATCGAATGCAGAGAGTGGACCGACGCCCAGATCGGCAACAACGACTCCGCGAACGACGTACGAGACGTTGATCTGACCGTCGCGCACATGCTGAGCGGGCCCATCGGGGTGGACGGAGCCGAGCCAGGCGATCTCCTGATCGTCGACATTCTCGATCTCGGTCCCGTACCGCAGCAGATCGGAGGGGCACCGGGACAGGGCTGGGGTTACACCGGCATCTTCGCCAAGGCGAACGGCGGCGGCTTCCTGACCGACTACTTCCCCGACGCCTACAAGGCGATCTGGGATTTCCACGGAATGTCCGCCACATCCCGTCACCTGCCGGGAGTGCGCTTCACCGGCATCACCCATCCCGGACTGTTCGGCACCGCGCCCTCCGCGGCACTGCTCGAGTCCTGGAACCGCCGGGAGCAGGCGCTCATCGACACCGACCCGCATCGGGTCCCGCCGCTGGGCCTGCCACCGCTGCCCGACAACGCCCTCGCAGGCACGGCGAGCGGCGACGTGATGGAGCGGATCGCCTACGAGGGCGCCCGCACCGTCCCGGCACGCGAGAACGGCGGCAACCACGACATCAAGAACTTCACCCGCGGAGCCAGGGTCTTCTACCCGGTTCTGGTGAAGGACGCCAAGCTTTCCGGAGGCGACCTGCACTTCAGCCAGGGCGACGGCGAGATCACCTTCTGCGGCGCGATCGAGATGGGCGGTTACATCGACTTCCACGTCGACCTCATCAAGGGCGGCATGGAGAAGTACGGTGTCACCACCAACCCACTCTTCATGCCGGGGAACGTCGAGCCCAGGTACTCCGAGTTCCTCTCGTTCATCGGGATCTCGGTCGACCACGACACCGACACCAACTACTACCTCGACGCGACGGTGGCCTACCGCAGGGCGTGCCTCAACGCCGTCGAGTATCTGAAGAAGTGGGGCTACACCGGCGAGCAGGCGTACCTGCTTCTCGGCTCGGCCCCGATCGAGGGGCGTGTCAGCGGGATCGTCGACATCCCCAACGCGTGCTGCTCGCTCTACCTGCCCACCAGCATCTTCGACTTCGACGTCCGTCCGACCGCGGAGGGGCCCGTCAAGATGGACCGGGGACAGTGCGCCGTGACGACCTGACCACCACGCCGTGACGTGAACCCTGCCTGGAACCACACCAGGCAGGGTCTCGCGCATTGTGCGTGGCTATTCTCGACCATTTTTCAGTAAAAATATCGCCAAATTGTGTTTTGCGGCTCCGGAGGGCGAAGTGGCAGCTCCGCGCGCCTTCCAGGCCAGGCCCACGCCCTGTTCGAGCGCTCTGCGGCCATTCAGTTAAGCGCACATGTACGACAAATCATCTCCAAAATCCAACTATCCTCGCGTACAGCCGCAAACCACTCCGGAACAGGGAGCGCTCCCCCCTTTGAAAGGTTGATCGATGAACAACGACGCCGTGTGGGTCCGGGGCGTGACAGGCATCCAGCTGCACCACACCACCGACCTCCAGGACGCCGGCCGATTCCTGGGCAACGCCGTGATGGCGCTGCGGGCCGCACACGTACGAACCGGCGACGACCGCTACTCCGACCTCGCCACCCAGCTCAAGGCCATGGTGGCCGAGACGCGGGCGCTGGAGACCCAGGCGCGGTCGCGCATGGAGGGTCTGCACTCGACGGACCCCGAGCAGTTCGTCCGCTGCCGCGAGGGCGAGGCCCCCTGGCCCGACGAGATCCAGGCAGGGTTCGTCCCGCGTCACACCTGTAACGACCGGTGCCTCTACCACGACCACGACGTCCTTGAGGCGATCATGCAGTGCACCTGCGGACGCCCCCCGTGCCGCGCGTGCGCCATCGCCGGCACGCCGTGATCCCCCGGCCCTGAGGCCCGATGCGCAGGTGACGCCCCGGTTCGTCAGGGAAGCACCCCGTCACTCGACCCACCACCAGCCGTTGCCGAGATCGTGGGTCGGGGCGCCGAGATCGCCTGCCGCCGTCTGCAACAACCTGCGTGGATCCGCCGTGCCCGGAATGTAGGCGAACCCGACTCCGGTTTCGGCGCGCCACAGATCGACGAACACCGGGAAGTAGAGCCCGTTCTCCTGTGCCTGCACATCGCCGTCGACGGCCAGGGACCTCATCCACGCCGGCACCACGACGGGCCGCCCCCGCTCATAGGCCGAGGCGACCTCGGCGAAGTCGTCGCGACAGAGCCAGAGCATGCTCTTCACGCTGGTGACGGGCCAGTCGACGCGCCCCAGCAAGGCCCCGACGCTCACCGCGAGCACCAGTCCGGCGACGGCGCGGCCGTACGACCTGATCGAGAGGTACGACATGACGGCCGTGAACGTCCACAGCCCGGCCCACAACCAGCCGATCCCGATCAGCAGCCAGGTGAACAGCCAGATCGTGTGAAAGATCGGAATATAGAAGTAGTAGGCGGCAGCGAGAAGAAGCCAGCCGGAACAGGCCATGAGCACGGACATCCGCCACCAACGAGGCGGCTCCGCCGTGGTTCGCGCCATGACGTGCAGCCTGACGGCCTGGCGCGGGGTGACACCACACCTTGATCGATAGTTTCACGCTATCTGCATCGGATCCGCACGAATCCGGACCCGGCACTTCTCCTTGCGGGTCGCGAAGAGCCGGTCGTGGTGTTTCACGGTGATCCACGAGGTCGCGTGGCGGCACCAGGCGGCGCGGCGTGACGGACGCCGGCTCTGCGGCCCCTGACCGCCCTTGGCGATGTTGGTGGAGTGGCTGACCACGATCAGCTCGGGACGGGTGAGGTCGTTGGCGACAGCGCGCCGCCGCGGAACGGGCATGGTCACACGGTGCGCAGGAAGTCTCCGAGGAGCTTGTTGAAGAGGTCCGGACGCTCCATGTTGGGGTAGTGGGCGGTCCCGTCGATCGAGACCGCGCGGCCGTCCGCGACCGTGCCGGTGAGGCGTTCGGCCATGCCGAGGTGGTCGGGCGAGTCGACGCCGCCGTTGATCGCCAGCACCGGAACGTCGATCCCGGCGGCGCGGTCCCAGGTGTCGCGCACGGGGACGAGCAGGTTGGGTTCGCCGGCGGTGTGCTTGGACATGGTGTCCCTGGCCATCCGCCGCAGGCGGTTCGCCACACCGGCGTCGAGATCGTCGAGGGTGCGGTGCGGCCCTGCGGCGAATCGCATGAATCCCTCGATCGAGGCGTCCAGGTCACCGGCGGCCATCGCCGAGTGCCATGTGGTCAGCGCTTGGATGGTCCAGGGGTCGGTGAAGTACGGCTCGCTGGTGCCGGCACCGCTGACGACGACGGCGCTGACCAGTTCCGGGTGCTCCAGCGCGGTGTCGACCGCGATGCCGGCCCCCATGGAGATTCCGACCAGGATCGCGGGGCCGGTGTCCAGGTGGCGCAGCAGCGCGGCGAGGTCGTCGGTGAGCCGGAACGGCTCGGTGGCGTTGGCCGAGCGGCCGTGGCCGCGAGCGTCGGGCGCGATGACGCGGTATCCCGAGGCGAAGGCCGGGATCTGGTCGTCCCACATGCCGTGGTCCACGAAACCGCCGTGCAGCAGGACGAGAGGCCGGCCGGAGCCGGTGTCGAGCCAGAACAAGTCATTCATGACAACTAGGGTGTCATTATTGGCCGCACATGACAACCTAGATGTCATGATGGTGGGATGAGCGACATAGAGCGCGCCCTGGGGTCCGGAGAGCTCACCGACCGGCTCACGGAGGTGTTCGACCTGGTAGGGCCGCTGTATCGGCGCGCTCAGCGCAAGGTGGAGCAGGACGCGCCCATCGAGGGCCTGTCGGTCGGAGTGCGGGCCGTGCTCAACTTGCTGCGCGAGCACGGACCCATGACCGTCCCCCAGATGGGCCGGGCTCAGGCGCTGAGCCGGCAGTTCGTCCAACGCATGATCAACGACGCGGCCGCGCGCCATCTGGTCGAGTTCGTCCCCAACCCGGCGCACAAGAGGTCCTCGCTCATCCGGCTGACCGAGGAGGGGCGCGCCGCCATCACCGCCGTGATCGCCCGCGAGCGCGCGGTGCTGAGCCAGATCGGCGGTGACCTGACCGAGGCCGAGGTCGTCACGTGCATCCGGGTGCTCTCCCGCCTCCTCCAACTCGTCGACAACGTCGACATGGACGGCTGACCGGGGCCGACGCGCGTCCACCTTCCGGCAGGGCGCGCCATGGCCGTCAGCGTCCTGCGGGCGGGATGGCCCCGGACACGAACCCGACTCCGGCACTAGACTGCCCGCGTGGACTGGACCGTCACCTCGGCGCTCCTAGGCTGCGACGATCCCGCCGAAGTCGACGCGGCCTTCGAACGCCGCGAGCCGTTGACCGGCGTGGCGGTGCTCGGCCTGGCGCTGAACGTCCTCGATCCGGGTCTGGTCGCGCCGCGACTTCACCGAGCCATGGCCGACGAAGATTCCGAGATCCGGCGTTGCGGTGCGTTGGCGGTGGGACACATGGCCCGGCTCAACGGGACCGTGGATGACGAGTCACTGGCCCTCCTGCGGCAGCTCGCCGAGGATCCGGTGCCGATCGTTCGGGGGACCGTGGACGACGCACTCGACGACATCCACATGTTCGCGCCTCACGTGAGCAAGGCCCTGGACGCCGTGCGTGATGTGATGGGGGCGTGAGGAGTGCGGTGGAGGAGGTCAACCGGCGGATGCTGCGGGCTCGGGACGTGATGGACCGGGCGTACGCCGAGCCGCTTGACGTCGCCGCGCTCGCGCGGATCGCGCATGTGTCCGAGTGGCACTTCATCCGGACCTTCCGGGCCACGTTCGGGGAGACGCCGCACCGCTATCTGCAGCGGCGGCGCATCGAACGGGCGATGTTCCTGCTGCGGTGCACCGATCGCAGCGTGACGGAGATCTGCTTCGACGTCGGGTTCGGCAGCCTGGGCACGTTCAGCCGGACATTTCGGGATGTGGTGGGCGAGTCGCCGAGTGCGTACCGCAAGGGCGGTGACGCCCTGGCCGTACCGACCTGCTTCGTGAAGGCCTGGACGCGGCCGAGCAGCTTTGGAGAAGCCTCGGACGGAACACGCCGACTAGCGTGACGCGCATGCTGAACGCGATAACAATCTCCTCCCTGTACGTCCTCGACCAGGACGAAGCCCTCGAGTTCTACGTCGGCAAGCTCGGTCTCGAGGTCAACACCGACGCCGACCTGGGCTACATGCGCTGGCTGACCGTGAGCGTCCCGGGCAGCCCGGACCGAGAGATCCTGCTGCAGCGGCCGGCACCGCCGGCGCTGGACGACGCGACCGCCGCCCAGGTGCGCGACCTGCTGACGAAGGGCGCCCTGGGATCGCTGATCTTCTCGACGGGCGACTGCCGGAAGACGTACGAGACGCTGCTGGCGCGCGGCGTGGAGTTCGTCGAGGAGCCGACCGAGCGTCCGTACGGGATCGACTGCGCGCTGCGCGACCCGTTCGGCAACCACATCCGGATCACCCAGGTGACCCAGCAGTAGCCCTGGCGGAGGTCGTGGACTCCACCTCCATGCGCGATGAGAACGGCCCTGCACGTTGACCTCAACCATGCTTCAGGTTGAACACTGAGCCAGGACGATATCTCACGTGAAAGGTTTTCACCATGCGCGCAATCCAGGTGGCCTCGTTCGGTGGTCCGGAAGCACTGTCCGCTGTGGAACTGCCCGATCCGGTGCCAGGATCCGGCCAGGTCGTCGTCGGTATGGCCGCGGCGGATGTCATCTTCTTGGACACTCTCCTGCGCGGCGGCTGGGGCCAGGACTTCTTCCCACGGACCCTGCCGTACGTACCGGGCGGCGGCGGAGCGGGCGAGGTCGTGGAGACCGGCCAAGGGGTGGATCCGGCATGGGTCGGTCGGCGCGTCGTCGTACGGACCAGCACCGGTTACGCCGAACGGGTCGTCGCCGGCGAGAAGGAGATCATGCCGATACCCGACGGGCTGCCCACCGAGACGGCGGCGGCGCTCGTACACGACGGCGTGACCGCGCTCAACCTGGACCGGCTGGGCAGGCCGGAGAAGGGAGAATGGGTGCTGGTGTCGGCGGCGGCGGGCGGAGCCGGGTCACTGCTGGTGCAACTGGCCGTCGACGCTGGAGCCCGAGTGGTGGCCGCCGCATCCAGCGACGCCAAACTGGCACTCGCCCGCGAGCTGGGCGCGGAGGTCACCGTCGACTACACGCGGCCAGACTGGATCGAGCGGGTGCGCGAGGCCACCGATGGCGGTGCCGCCCTGGTCTACGACGGCGCGGGCGGTCCGCTCGGCACGGACACCGTCCATGCGGTGTCCGATGGCGGCCGATTCATCACCTACGGCACGGCCGAGGGCTTCGCCGCTCCGGACTCGGAGTTGGTCGCGCGCCGCGGCGTACGGGTGCACAACCCGCTACTCGACGGTCCACCGGACCAGGAGACCGTGCGTGAGGTGCTGAGCCTGGCACTGGAACGGGCCGCGGAGGGACGGCTGCGGCCGGCGATCGGCGCCACCTACCCGCTGGAGCGTGCCGCCGACGCCCACCGCGCACTGGCCGCGCGCACCACGGTGGGCAAGTCACTGCTGCTGGTAGAGGCTGAACGGCCGGCCGGATAGAGATCGCCTTCGACTCTCCCTGCTCATCTATGACCGGTGCCGGCTGGGGAAGGACCCGCCGGGAACTGGTCGCAGTGTTCTGGCCAGGCCATGAAGTGGAGCCATTCCCGACCCGCGCATGGTCTCCGACCGGTAGAACGAGGGTGACGAATGCGCAGCGTCCGGCCATCTGATCACCGGCTGGCCGACCTCGCCGATCCGAACGGAGGCGTCCAGAGGTGGGCAGTGGAGACCTGGTCGGCATGAGGGATCTCAAGGTGCAGCAGGTCGCGGATCTGCTGCGGCAGCGAAACGCGGCTTCGTCACGAGGCACCAGTCGCCCGTGGCGCATCGAGTCGGTATATCTGTTCGATGTCCAGCAGTTGCTCGCTGAGCTACGTGCGCGCGGGGTCAAGATCGGAACCGCCTCCAGTGTGCGAGCCGCGCAGTGGGCCGCGGCCGAGATCTACCCACGGGCGAGCAACCAGGCGCTTCCCGTGCGTCCCGAGCAAGCGGAGTTGCTGCGGCTTTACGCACCGACTGGGTGAACGGCCGGGAGCGGTGGTCCTCCCTTTCACGTGAGCCCACCGCTTCCCGGTCATGCGGGAACAGCGTCAGATCCGGGTCATGCTCGACTCGTATCCGCCCCCACCGGGGTAGACCCATTCGCCGGTGACCGTGGCGTCGTCGGCGCTGAACGTACCCTCGTAGTACGCCGGGCTCCCCTTGGCGCCGGCCCAGATGGTCAGCTTGTCGCCGTTCAGTTCGTAGACGTAGTCGAAGGTGTTGCCGACCGAGTCGTAGAACCGCGACGCCACGTCCGCGCCGACCGGCTCGCCGAACGGGCGCAGGTTTCCGATCACCTCCAACCCGGTGACCGGCTGGCCGAACTGGCTGAGCTCGACGTGCTGGAGCAGGAAGAACCGGCCGGGCATCCACTCGTACCGCACGGTTCCCTCGGCGCCGCCGGTAACCGCCCAGGTGCCGACCAGGCGGTCCAGAGCCTTCAGTTCGGCGCTCGGCTGGTTGGTCTCAGACATCTCGTCCTCCTTGATGAGTTCTTGCCGGTACCTCGAAGCCGGCTCCCGCGCCTCGACACCCGTCGCGTATGACGTGGATCACATCGCGGCGAGGTCGAGATCCCAGGTCCGGTCACGAGGTACCGGCAAGAACCAGCCGAGGAGGAAGTCATGAGCGCCGTCGCACGGGCACGATCGGAGAGGATTGCCTCATGAAGTATCTGCTGCTCAGCTACACGCCCGCCGCCGCCTGGGACGCCGCGACCGCCGACACACCGTCCGATGAGGCGATGGCCGCGTTCGCCGCGTACCAGCAGTTCGAGAAGGAACTGACCGAGACCGGCGAGTTCGTCAGCAGCGAGGGCCTCGGCCATCCGGCGGTCAGCACCACGGTCCGCAGGACCGCGGACGGCGTGGTGGCGACCGACGGGCCGTTCGCCGAGCTCAAGGAGGTTCTGGCCAGCTTCGCGGTGATCGACGTGGCCGGCCATGAACGAGCCGTCGAGATCGGCTCTCGGATCACCGAAGTGCTGGGTGAGCCGATCGAGATCCGGCCGATCATGGGCGAGGACTTCACGACATGACCGACCGTACCGAGCGACGCCTTGCCGGAGCGGAGCGGCGGGAGGGCACGCGAGGGGCGGACCCAGCATGACCACGGACGTCGAGCGACTGCTGCGCACGGAGGCGCCGCAGGTGCTCGGCGCGTTGGTGCGGCGCTTCGGCCACTTCGACATCGCCGAGGACGCGCTGCAGGAGGCGCTGCTCACCGCGAGCCGGACGTGGCCGGCCGACGGCGTGCCGGACAATCCGCGCAGCTGGCTGATCCGGATCGGCTACCGGCGGATGGTCGACCTGCTCCGCTCCGACCAGGCCCGGCGCCGGCGCGAGCAGGAAGCCGGAATGACCGAACTGGCCCTGCACGAACCAGCCCGCCGGGCGTGTCCCCCACAGGAGATCGACGACAGCCTCACCCTGCTGCTGCTCTGCTGCCACCCCGCGCTGAGCACCACCTCCCAGGTAGCGCTCACGCTGCGCGCGGTGGGCGGTCTGACGACCGCCGAGATCGCACACGCCTACGGGACCACCGAGAACACCATGGGTACGCGGATCAGCCGCGCCAAACAGCAACTGGCCCGTGCCGGCGCCCGCTTCACACCGCCGGAGGACGTGGACCGCGACAGCCGGATGGCTGCCGTGACGCAGGTGCTCTATCTGATCTTCAACGAGGGCTACACGGCCTCCGCCGGCGCCGAACTGGCCCGCGTCGACCTGACCCGCGAAGCGATCCGGCTGACCCGCATGCTCCGTGACTCCCTGCCGGACGACGCCGAGGTGACCGGTCTGCTCGCGCTGATGCTGCTCACCGAGTCGCGGCGCACTGCCCGCACCGACGATGACGAGCTGGTGCCGCTGGAGGAGCAGGATCGGACGCGGTGGGATTCCGAGCTGATCCGCGAAGGCACCGAACTGATCGACCGCGCCTGGCGCCGGCGCGTGGTGGGCCCGTACCAGTTGCAGGCGGCGATCGCGTCCGTGCACGCCGCGGCCGGCTCCCCGGCAGAGACCGACTGGCCGCAGATCGCGGCGCTGTACCTGTGGCTCGAACGGCTCATCCCGACCGCGCCGGTGCGGCTCAGCCGGGTGGTGGCGGTGGCCCAGGCGTACGGGCCGGCCAGAGGGCTGGCGCTGCTCGACGACCTCAACCGACGCCACCGGCTGGATCAGGAACCACTGACCCGGCAACGAGAACGCGCGGTGCGCGCCCACCTGTTCCAGCTGACCGGCGACGCGGCCGGTGCGGCGACGCTGTACCGCGAGGCGGCCACCTTGACGGACAACCAGGTCGAGCGGCGATACCTGCTCGGCAGGGCCGACCGCCTCGGCTGACGGATCAGATCCGAGCTCATCGACCAGCTCCGTTCGGCCGGAAGTACGGTCTGGGCCGCCGAAAAACCTACTTTCGACCGATCCGGCATCGAAAAGGGGGCCGCAGAATCAAGCCCCATGCCGCATGAAACGCACCCCCCGACACCGGAAGCCGCCGGATTACTCCACCCCACCACAACGTTCTCCAGCCGGCCACGGATCGCCGCGCTCGACGTGCTGCGAGGGTTCGCCCTGTGCGGGATCCTGGTGGCCAACGTCAAGCCGATCGCCCACATGGTCCACACCGTGTCGACCACGCAGCCTGTGGTGGCGACGAGCCAGGACGGCTCCTGGCTGGGGCTGGGACTCTTCGTCGACCAGCGCTTCTTCCCGATCTTCTCCCTGCTGTTCGGCATCGGTTTCTCGCTACTGCTGGAATCCGCGGAACGACGTGTCCCGCGTCCGCGTGTGCTCCTGCTGCGCCGGCTCCTGGCACTGCTCGCCATCGGCCTGGCTCACATGTTCCTGCTGTGGCGGGGCGACATCCTGACCATCTATGCCGTCGTCGGCCTGCTGGTGCTCCTACCCTCGACCTGGCTGCCGCGCTGGGCCGTCGCGGGACTCGCCGCCGTCCTCATCGTGGCGCCGCCGTTCCTCAACAGCCACCACTCGGCGCTGGTGCCCGGACTGTTCCTCCTCGGCTCGGCTCTGACCAGGTACGGCGTGATCGACCGGATCGAGCGCTCCGTTCGTGTTCCGGCCGCGCTGGGCCTGGCCTTCACCGCGGGAGCGGTGCCCACTGTGTGGCTGCAGGTCCGAACGCCGATCGACGACGCGCACTTCAACACCTGGTTCGGCCTCGCCGGGTTGCTGATCGCGGGCGTCTACGTGTGCGCTCTGCTGCTCCTGCTCAAGACGCCGCTCCGGGCTGCGCTTCAGACGGTTTTCGCCCCGCTGGGCCGGATGGCGCTGACCAACTACCTGTCCGCCACGGTCCTCGTCCTGGTGGCCGCCCGCCTCATCGGCAGCTCCTCGGACGACTGGTCCTCGGCGACGGTGCTCCTGATCGCCGGAGCCATCCTCATCCCCCAGTGGCTGGTGTCCATGCTCTGGCTGCGTCACTACCGCCAAGGTCCGCTGGAATGGCTCTGGCGCTGGGCCACCTGGGCCAGCCGTCCACCCTTGCGCCGCACCCCCTGACCGGCCGGACGAACGGCCGCACGCGCTGACGACCTGCGAAGATGCGCGGAGCCGGTCCCCGCGGTACGAGAGACGCGCGTCAGCTCGACGTCCAAGGCCGGAGCTTCTCCGGGTTGCGTACTGCCCAGATCTGCTTGATCCGGTCGCCTGCGACGTCGAACGCCATCACCACCACGGTGACGCCGTCCTGCTGACTCACCAGACCGGGCTGGCCGTTGACCGTACGCTCCAGGATCGTCAGGTCAGGTACCTGGCTGACAATGTCGACGAGGGCGCGCGCGATCTGCTCGCCGCCTTCGATGGGGTGGAGCACGGCGCTGACCAGGCCGCCGCCGTCGGCGATCGCCGCGGCGTCGGGGTCGAGCAGGCCGATGAGGGCGTCGATGTCCTTGGCTTCCCAGGCCTGCTTGAAGTCTCTGACGAGGTCGGCGCGCTGGGTCGCCGGAACCGCGCAAGCCTGCGACGCGCGGATGCGGCGCCGGGCCGAGGAGGCCAGCTGGCGGCATGCCGCCGGTGTACGGCCGACGATCTCGGCCACTTCGGCGAAGGAGTAGCGGAAGACGTCGTGCAGGATGAACGCGACCCGCTCGGCCGGGGTCATCGATTCGAGCACGACGAGGAAGGCCATGTTGATGGACTCGTCGAGAGTGACTCGGTCGGCCGGGTCGGCGGTGGTGCCGCCCGGCCGGCCGCTGATCCACTCCGTACGATCGGGCAGCGGCTCGGGGATCCATTCGCCCACGTAGCTCTCGCGCCGGGCCCGTGCCGAGCCGAGCAGGTCGAGGCAGACGCGACTGGCGACCTTCGTCAGCCAGCCGCCGGGCGATTCGATGGCCTCCTGCTGTCGCCGGGACATGGCGTACCAGCGGGCGTACGTCTCCTGTACGACGTCCTCGGCGTCGGCCAGGGAGCCGAGGAGCCGGTACGCCAGATTGATCAGCTGACGCCGCTCGCTCATGATCGCGCTCAGGCTCGGATCGAGCCGGCCGTCTCCTGGCTGGGGTGGGGTGGTCATGGTGCCGCCGACTTTCCTTTGTCGTATCTGCCCTCATGAGATCGACGAGACAACCGTTCGGAGGATCTCAGTGATCCTCTTGCCTGATTCATCGGCATCCGCCTCGATTGTTCGAGGTCTTACGTCGCCTCCACAGGCGTTTAGCG
>NZ_JBFAKL010000051.1:0-10619 GCF_040655715.1 Nonomuraea cavernae
AACTCAATCGGGTGAGGTGCAGGCACGAAGCACTTCCTTCCCAGCCGACACAGGGTCAACTCAGGTGAGGTGGCCGTGCTACGGGGGGAAGCTCACGGCGCTTCTCCGGCTGCTGCCTTGGCCACGGCATTTGCGAACGGCGTCAGTGCGTCGATCGAGAACAGCACGCCGTAGGACTCCGTCAGTGCCCAACCGTCGTCAGGGACCTCGTCGACCCGCTCACCGCGAGCGCCACCTTCCATCCACATCAACGGCGCGACCGGACCGTACTCGCGACCACTCCTCAGGCGGCCGGGATCGAGATACGTCAGGCGGAACATCTCGACATTCGCAGCCAACCCGTCTGAGTACTTGGAGCCATCTGGCCGAGTGCCCGTCACCACGGTCGAGATGCGCGGTCGGCAGACGTACTCGAACACGCCTTTGGGCTCCCACTCCGGATCGCCAGGATGGAAGCCTTCGTTGCGGAGCCGCTTTGCCTCACGCGCACCAAGCTCGTTGTTCGTGACCAGGATGCTCTGCCGCGTACCGCCATCTTCGGCGTTCAGCCGCATGACTGCTTCTGTGGTCGTGCCCGAGCCGCCAAAGAAGTCAACGACTATGGCGTCCTTCGGCGCAGCGAGCCTGATCCAACGCATCAGGACTTCGTGGTCTTTGGGGTACGGGAAACGAGTGTCGCCAAACACGTTCTGAAGGTGTCTCCCAGCATGGGTCCTCTCACGATCAAACACCGAACGGGCAACTTGGCCCTGAGCATCCTCCAATGGCTTCTTCAGGCGTGGTGGGACGGAGGGATCAGATCGGAAGATAATGTGACCTTCGGCGAGCATTCGATCCATAGTCTCGCGCGTCCATCGCCAACCATTCGGATGACGAACGGCAGGCTTTCCAGTTGCCGGGTGCAGGATGTCGTACTGCAGGTTGGGGCGAGGGTTTGGGCTCATGAGGTCAGAGTCTCGGCACAGAGTTCCGTCGGGCAGGAAGTACACATATCTGCCGAGAGCTTTGATCGGGGAATCCTTTGGTTGCGCGCGGAACCATTTGCGCATCGCTGCCTCAGCTGCTTGCTCGTCGTGTTCTGCTTCATCCCAGACGACCTTCGCAGCGACCAACACATCGTGAACGCCCGGCTTCTCTTCACGCCACCGGATCTCTCGCTCAGCCAGGGCCAACTCGTCCTTAGCGTAGATCAACATGTAGTCAGCGCCGTTCGAAACGTAGCGGGAGTCGTTTTTCCGCCCGCCTTGCCACACGACGTCCGATAGGAAGTTCTCCGGGCCAAACATCTGATCAAGAAGCATCCTCAGCCGATGGTGCTCTTCATCGCCGATGGCCACAATGATCACGCCAGTCGGCTCCAAAAGGCTGCTGGCGATTTCCAGACGTCGCTCCAAGAAGGACAGCCACTTGGACGACTTGGCGCGGTCATTGTTGTCGATATAGCGATCGTTGTAAATCCATCCGTCGTTACCAGTGTTGTACGGAGGGTCAATGTAAATCAGGTCTACCTTGCCCCGGTGCGTCCAGCGAAGCGCCTGAAGGGCATGGAAGTTCTCGCCGTTGACGACCGTGTGCCACGGGGCGTCTGCCGGACCGTTCTGGATACGTTCGATCGACTGAAGACCCGGGTAGATCGGCTCGCCGAACTCGCGGACCACCACAAGATCGGAGACGGACCGCTCTCCACCGTCGCCGTCGAGCACCGCGACCGTGCGGGTCGTGTCGGCAAAGCTGACCACTCGCCAAGTCTCGACGGTTGACTCGTCACGAAGCGACACCCGGACACCCTTGCGAATGGGATGGTCAGTGAGCTTGACCGACTCGGGCAGATGACGATCGAACACGAGACCGAACCGGCGCGAACCCCGGAGCAGTTCCACCTCGCGCGCCAGCCGGCTGCGCAGAGTCTCGTCGGCGACCCGGCTGACTAGCTGATCAAGGATGTTGGTTTCGTCGTCCACGTAGACCACCCTCGCAGGATTCTCGGACCATCCCGGAAACACTATCTGCCGGGCCGTCTACCCCGGTTGGTTCTGTGTGGTCGTGCCGAAACCGGAATGCGACCTTTGCGGTTGTGGAGGTGGATGGTCTTGACCAGTTAACTGGCGCGGCATGGCAGACGCCTAGTACTCCAGCCGCACTTACGATCTTTGAGTTGTTGTCGCTGGTAGTGGCTTCGTCGGGCGCGGGTTTGGTGGTGTTGTCGCCATCGGGACCAGTGCAGGGTGTGGCGCTCGTTGATGGGTGGTCGGGTCAGCAGGGCGTACAGGCGTCGGATCTCGTTGGCGGAGATCGCGATGGGTTGATCACTGTGTGTCGCGGCTGGTGGGCCCCCTCTCAACCGCCGTCTGCGGGCGGGTGGTCTGCCGGCTGCCCGCCCGCTCGGGTGGGGCAGGCTCTTCGATCAGAGCGGCTCGGGTGACGGCGAGGAAGGCCAGGGCGAGCATGGCCAGCGTCATGTATCGGTACCAGGCTGGATAGAGCCGGACCTGGTAGTGGTCGAATCCGGTCTCGTTCTTACCGGCCTGGAAGCACTCCTCGATGGTCCAGCGGGCTCCGGCAACCCTGATCAGGCGGGCCAGCGGGACCGGGGCGGGTGTGTGACACAGGTAGAAGGCCAGCTCCGACGGTCTGCTGATCGAACGGCGGATCAGCAGGTGATGGCGCGGGCTGGCTGTGGCGATCAGCGCCCAGTCATAGCGCCGCTCGCCCTTGGCGCCGTCCCCGCAGGACAGGCGCTGCCAGCCGCTTTTGCCGATCTTCTTGGCCATCGCATCAGCGCGGATCTTTCCGGCCCCGGTGGTGATCTGATGTGAGCAGGAGACCGCCAGCACGTAGCCGACCTGCTTGCTTTCCAGGTAGCGGCGCAGCGGCCCGTTATCGCCGTAGGCCTCATCGGCACTCACCCAGCCGAACGGGACGCCGGCGGTGATCGCCCGTTCGATCATGGCCTGCAGTTGTTGAGGCTTGGTGGCGAAACCGATCTCGCCGGGCATCTGTGCCGCCTGGCAGCGTTGCAGGTCGGCGATCCAGGACTCGCGCGGGATGTACAACTCCCGGTCCAGCACTGCCCGGCCGCGGGTGGTGGCGTAGCTGAGGAACACCCCGATCTGACAGTTGGTGATCTTTCCGGCGGTGCCGGTGTACTGCCGTTGCACCCCGGCCGAGCCGGTGCCCTTCTTCTCGAAGCCGGTGTCGTCGCCGATCAGCACGCCGTCTGGCTCGCCCAAATGCTCGACCACATAGTCGCGGAAATCGTCGCGTACCCCGTCGACGTCCCATTTCGCGGCGTTGAACAGCCGCTGCATCCCATCCGGCCTCCTCTCGCCGGCGTACTCGGCCAGCGACCAGCCGTTCTTGCGCTCCAGCCCGGACAGCAACCCCTCGATGCACAGCCGAGCACGTCGTCGCACCTCCGGCCGTTTGAACCGGCCCGCGACCAGCGCGAACGCCGCATCCAAGCCAGCCCGCAGACGGGCCGCTCCCAGGTGTTCTACGCTGTCCAACACGGCCACCGCATGATCTTCAGATCCATCACACCTGAATGATCACAGCGGTAGCCGTCTCACGTTCCACCGCCCTATAGCCCTACAGGCCATAAGCCCTGGTCAAGCCAGGAAGTGCGGCTGGAGTATTAGTCCTTGCGATCAGTTAGAGAGCGGCAGGAGCCTTTTTGTACCAGTGGGTGATGATGCCCACGAGGTGGACGATGTTCTGTGTCCGCATGATGGGTGCGGCGGCGTTCGGCTCGAAGTCGACGCCCGCCTCGGTGGTGCGCCAGATGCTGGTCTCGGCGACCGGCACGGTCATGTGCGGGTCGAGGCGTTTGAAGAACTCGGTGATGTCGTCGAGTTCCACCGGGTTATCGCCTGCGCGCAACTCCCGGAACACACCACCCAGAACGCGCAGCATACCCACCGAGCCAAGCAGTGAGGCGCGACGCAACTGCTGGGCCATGGTCAGTTCGTCGGCCCTACGTTCCTTCTCGGGGTCGTCCTCTGTGACGGCGGAAAGGCCCGCAAACGCGTTGGAGATGACGTCGAGAAAGTCCTTAACCTGCTCGATTACTTCGCCGTCCGTCAGAGTCTGCTCGGCCTTCTTACTGATCCGGCCACCAGCCCCGGCGATCACGGCGCGGGTGATATCGGCAACGTGCTTAGCACCCATGAGGTTGGGGTTCTTCAGGGTCATGCGATCCTGCTCAGCGTCGACCCGCCCCTTCAGCAGCGGGTGGTCTATGACGTCAGATAGGGTGCGGTTAGCGACCTTGTAGCTGTCGAAGCGAGCACGGACAGCGCTACTGATGCCCTTGGCATTGTCGGCGACGTCAACGAACATTTGCTGGGCCTTGATCGGATCCAGTTCCACGTAGATGTCCAGGCCGACGTACTCGGCCTTCAGCCGGTTCATCTGGCCAATGAGCTTCTCACGTTCAGCCTGGAGCTTGGCCTCCTTCTCCGGACTGACCCTGCGCGCCATCTCGCGGTCTACAGCGGCGATGGCGTCGGTGATGCGCTGCTTTTCGATAGAGACGCCGAGCACGCGGTGCTGACCGTCGATGGTGCGCAGGGAACCGACGCCACCGATCGCCCACGGGACGGTGAGATAACCTACAGCGCCCTGCTCATCGACCTTCTCGAAGAAGCATCCGCCGCTGTCACGAGCCAAGAGTGCCGGGGCGACCCAGTCCTGCTTGCTGTCGAGATACTCGCCGAACTGCTTGGCGTGAAGGCGGTCAACCTTCCGGTTGTCCTTATCGACGTTGTTCGGATCGGGGACGGGGAGGATGGTAGGGAGATCGAGGAGCGGAACACGGGTGGTGTAGACGGCACGGCCTCCCTGGACAGTCTTGATCGCCAGGTACGTACTGGAGTCCTGCGGCTTCGACAAACGCAGAGGATCAACATTGATGCTGATGACAAGCTCCTACTCGGTCCGCCACGCTCTTGGTGGGCGCCAATAAAAGCTAAAGAGTAACGAGAGAAGTTGGGCAGAGCCAGACGCTTCATTAAATCCACTCTTAAATGTCCAAATTGCAATGAAATGTCTGCTAGCATCCAGTTCATTTTTGAGACCATGGTGTAGATCTGCCTTGGTAGAGATATTTCTGAGCACGAGATTGGTGATGCCGGCACCACCAATCTGACCAGTGCAAGTCTTAGCTGACGGTCCAAGCGCGGCGGAAGACCAGTACCGCGAGCAGGTGCCAGATTTTGGGCACAGGGTGACGCCAGGCGCTGTTCCTGACAGGTGCGGATCTTGGACTGATCGAGCCCGCCCTGGCCCTGGCGGCACAGAAGGACTCTTTCACCGCCCATCCGATAACAGTCTGCCGAGGTAGGCCTGAACGGTACGCAAGGCTTCGCTCGACTGAATCGGCTTACCTCGCCCTCGAACATGACATGTCAAGTGTCAACGTCTACGCTGTGACCCGCGGCCGCCGCATGCTCTTCGCTTCTCTCACGTGGCGGTCCTCGTCATGTGACCTCAACCAGGAAGATTACGAAGTATCACTGGAGTGCTAGCCCTCATAGGAACGCCTGCCGGGGGCCATCCCCACAGGCGATTAGCTTCAGACCGAAACCCCCTGTCTCCCTCGGCGACTGATCAGCCGCTCTCGTACAGCGTCACGGAGCTGCTGAATGCCTACCTCTGGCCAGCGTGGATCTGCCTTCAAGAGGGGACTGAGAGTGTAAGAATCACCGAGTTGAGTACCTTCCCTGTAGACACCCTCTTATCAGCGCCTCCCCCGAGGAACCATGAAAGCGGACACTCGCACACCAGCCGAAATCTTCGCTAGCCCTATCCGATATCTCATCCCTCTTTTCCAACGCCCCTACGTCTGGAACAGGGCGGATCAGTGGGAGCCCCTCTGGGACGACGTGCGCGCTGTTGCCGAGCAGGTCCTAGATGCGAAGGACTCGCTTTACGGAGGATCGTCGATACCCCCACACTTTCTCGGCGCGATCGTCCTGGAACAGCAACTGACTCCGACCGCATTCATACCCGTACGACATGTCATTGACGGGCAGCAGCGTCTGACGACCCTGCAAATCCTCCTCGATGCCGCGCAGCTCGTGGCGGAGCAGCATGGCTCGGCCATCGATGGAAAGGCTCTAGAAGCACTCGTCCTCAACAACAGGGACTTGGTACAGCAACCCGACGAGGTCTTCAAGGTATGGCCAACCGATCGTGATCGGAACGTATTCCGTGCCGTCATGGACAACGAGCGAGAAGTGACAGGTGAGCTTGCCAGCAGCAGCATCGCGGCAGCGCACGTGTATTTCATGGGGGAGATCAGTGAATGGGCGGATCCGGACGGCGATCCTGATAAGTGCAAGCGTAGGATCACGGCACTAACGCACGCACTCCGGAGCTATCTCAGGCTGGTTGTAATAGATCTCGAACCCGGTGACAACGCACAGGTCATCTTCGAGACTCTGAACTACCGTGGCACGCCGCTTCTCGCCGCCGATCTAATCAAAAACATGGTCTTCCAGCTGGCTACGGCTCAGAATGAGGATCTCGAGGGCCTCTACAAGAGGTACTGGAAACCGTTTGACTCCAACCACTGGCGTCGTTCCGTACGGCAGGGACGGCTCTATCGGCCTTATGTCGACATCTTTATCAACTACTGGCTGACTATGCGGCGGCTCCGTGACATACCTGCTGACCGGGTCTTCACCGAGTTCCGCGATCACATCCGCACCTCGGAACTCGCGGCTTGGGAGGTCATGCGAGATCTCGCCGCCGATGCACAGGTATATGCGGAGCTTGAGCAGCTCCCTTGGGACTCCCCCGAAGGTACCTTCTACTATCGCGTCATCAACGTCATGGAGGCCTCAGTCGTTGGGCCGTTCCTGTTGTGGATCCTGCGCTGGCCAGAGAAGCGGATGCCCATCGAGCAGCGTCTCAAGGCACTTCGTGCGATGGAGAGCTGGCTGGTTCGCCGCATGCTCTGCAAGTTGATCACCAAGAACTATAACCGGATCATCGTCGAACTTCTACAAGCCCTGGACCGCAACGGACCAGAAGTCGCAGGAGACATTACGGAGGCCTTCTTCGCAAGGAGTACAGCCACCGCCGGCTACTGGCCCTCCGACCAAGAAGTCATCCAGGCCGTTCAGACGGTCAAGGTGTACAAGGACCTCACCCGCACTCGCCTTCGTATGGTGCTCGAAGCACTGGAAGACGACGCAAGGGGAAAGTGGTCAGAGCATGAGCACTGCCCGCGCGGATGCCTCACGATCGAGCACGTCATGCCACAGAGCTGGGGCGAGCACTGGGACATCGGCGTCGCCGATCACCCCACTCGTCAACGCCGTGACCACCTCGTCCAGACGCTGGGGAATCTGACCCTGGTCAATGACCGTCTCAATCCCAAGCTCTCGAACCGACCATGGACCGACGGAGAGGTAGAGGCACAAGGACTTTCCGACCCGGTACCGACCATTGGCAAGCGGAGCCTGCTCCTCAAGCATGCAACCCTGAAACTCAACGCCAAGATCGTGGCGGTGTACCCGGACACGTGGACCGATGAAACGATCACTAGCCGTTCTACCGCGATGGGGCAGCGCATCGCCATCATCTGGCCACGACCGTAGCAAGGCAATCTCGGCGGGCGGGACACACACGGGATGATCATCAATGCGAGACATGCCACGGATTGCATTTGTGCAGTTCAAGCCCTGTGGGTAGACAGTATCGCAATCGCTCTCCTAAACCGGGTGCCGCAGGGTCGAATCCTGCCGGGGGCACTAGGTTCGACCAGCAGCAAAGCGCCCTTGACCAGCGGAAACGTCGGCCGAGGGCTTTTTTGACTGATCGGTGCATGGATGCCGATTCCGGCGCCGTCGTAGCCGCTATCGGCCAGGGTGGGCAGGCCGCGTGCGGCTGCGGCGTACAGGGCGCACAGGACGTGGGTGCGGGCGGCGGTCAGATCGTGGACGGAGCCGGGTTCGACCTCGCCGATCCACAACGGCAGTCCGCCTGGTGCCGACAGCGCTTGGAGGTTGCCGGCGTGCTGGTGGGTCTTGCCGGAGTACCAGGCGTCGATGGGTTCGCCCTTGACGCTGAGGGCCGGCTCGGCGCAGCGGTCGATCGGGATCAGAGTGCCGTCCAGGATCACATAGGCCAGGCCGTCGGCCTGGGCGGGTGCGTCGGCGATCCACTCGCCGATCGCGGTGAACGACCGCGCTCCTGCCAGCACGGCCGCCGAGGCGAGGGTCAGCAGCGAGGCCAGACCGTGACGGACACCACGCGGATGGCGGAGATCGGGAAGGCGCTCGAAGCGTTTCAGCAGGCTGACACTGTCAGACGCTGAGGCGAAGGTTGAGGGCTGTTCGGTCAGGTGGCTGAGAGCCACACTGATCGGCGATGATGACGGAGCGGGCACGGTCTTCTCAGGTGATCATTTGGCGTAGAGATCCTCGTGATCTCGAAGAGCGTGCCTGTTCTCTTGCCCTGGGCCGGGTCCCTGAGTGCGATGCCCCGCAGCGTGGCTCATCCTTCGAAACGGACACTCAGGTCGTCAACGCCGCTTCGCCGGAGCCCTGGGGCCGGTGGTCATGTCGCAGTACGTCAGCTCCCGCGGCAGCGCCGAACTTTCCCAGGGGTGGAAGCCGGTGTCGATCAGACTCGGCTCGTACCCGATGTCGTGGAGGCAGGCGGCGGCGAGGTCATGAGGCTATGCAGCTTGTCCCACCGCCCACGATGGGCCTGGAGTTCCAGGATCGATCCAGTGCCCACACCAGGACGTCTCACCTGCGGACGAACCGGCCGCCGCCGTGCTCGGACACGATCAGACCCTCCTGTTCCAGGACGGCGAGCGCTTGGCGAACCGTGCTGCGCGATACCCCGTGCGATCGGCGCAACTGCGCCTCGCTGGGAACCGTGCTGCCCGGTGCCAGGTCACCGCGCTGGATCTGCTCACGAAGATCCCGCGCGACCGCCTGATACAGGTACGGCTCATCGCCGCTCTTGTCGCCGCCCAGGACCAGCCGGCCCTTGGCCGGGATGGCCAGGATCAGCCCTTCGGCCTCCAGCAGCGCCAGCGCGCGCCGCACCGTATTGCGCGCGACGCCGAACTCGGCGCACAGCTCCGCCTCGGAGGGCATCATCGTTCCCATCGGATACGTGGTCATCTCGATCCGTTCTCGAAGTCGGGCGACGATCTGAGGAAGGACCCGCCAGCCGGTCAGCCATCTGGTCACTGTCGATGTGGGTCTCAGAGACGTGGCCGGGGGCCGGCGTAGCTGGACCTGGGTGGGTTGGTCTGGTGCAGGCGGCGGATCATGTAGCTGCCGCCGCTGCTCAGCAGCTCGTAGACGACCAGCCGGCAGGAGCAGGTGTGGTCGATGACCTGGAGGCGGACCGGGCTCGGCTTCGTCCAGTCGATGGTGGCCAGGGGTATGGCGCTGCGGCGGGGTGGGTGGGCCAAGAGCCGCGGGCAAGGCTAGGGGCCACGTCCTCGCCGGGAGGCTCCGGGGGGGCGTCGCTCCTTCGGGGAGAGGCATCATCTCGCCTCGGGGTTGCGGCGCGGGCGGGGCCTTGGCCTGAGCGGCCCAACCTCGATCGGGGTGGGAGGCGCGTACTCCTCGATGACCGTTCCCAGCAGCCATCTCTCGACCTCGGCAGCCTGGGCTTCCAGCTCGGCCGGGGTCCGAGCCTCGATGTGGACGCCTGGGCGTTGATTGAGCAGGGCCCAGAAACGACCCGTGTGCCGGCCGTACCAGACCGTCCAACTCGCCAGACGCCCCGTGAGCAGCTTCACGGCCTGTCCCACCATCACTTCATCCACGTCGGAGCCCTCCTCGCCGCTGGAATCGTTTCGACTGCCGGCTTCTCACCGGGATCGCCAAACACTGCGCCCCACGCTCGGAAGCCTCCACCTGTCCCTCTGTTGTGGTCCCTCGCCGTCAGCCATGTCCGCATCATAAAACATAATTCTGCAGTACACCATAGAATACTGCAGCATGTGTTGGCGAAGAGGGCTGCACTGTGGGCTTCTAACGTGTTCCTATGACCGAGCTGCGCGACGATCTGCCCAGGTGGCGACAGGTGCGAGACATCATCATCAAGCGCATCGAGACCGGCCAGTACAAGCCGGGCCAGCGAATCCCCTCGGTCATCGATCTGACCCAAGAGTTCGGGATCGCCACCCAGACGGCGCAGAAGGTCATGAACGCCCTCCGCAAGGACCGGTGGATTCGAACCGAGCGAGGCATGGGCAGCTTCGTCACCACCATCGAGGAGCGGACAGCCGAGGCCAGCGACAATCCCGAGTAGCCGCTACAGACTCAAGATCGTCGGAGGTCACGACCCACGTGTACGGGGTGCTCGCCGGCAACGAGCCCGGCTTCCACCTGCGCAAGGTCGTCGGCGGGGACATGGTGGCCACCTACGCCGAGAGTTTCGAACACGTCTGGGACGGAGCCCGGCCGATCGGGTGACCGCGCGCCACACGCCATCAGCGACACTCTGCGGACGATGCGTAGAGCATTGAGCCGAGGAGAGCGTTGCGACGGCGCGTGTAGCGATAAATCGGCCCATAGGCTGTCGTCGTGGGACTCTCCGATCTTCGTCGCGAAATGATCCTTGCCGCCATTGCGGAGTACGAC
>NZ_JBFAKL010000052.1:0-10010 GCF_040655715.1 Nonomuraea cavernae
CACGGGGCCCAGTACACCTCGGCCGAGTTCGCAGGAGTCTGCGCCGAGCTCGGCGTGCGCCAATCCATGGGAGCCGTCGGGTCCAGCGCCGACAACGCCGCCGCGGAGGCCTTCAACGCCAGCCTCAAACGCGAGACGCTGCAGGGCGCCAAGCGCTGGTCCTCGGCGCGGGAGGCCCGCCTGGCCGTCTTCAAGTGGATTACCCGCTACAACACTCGAAGGAGACATTCCACCCTCGGCTACCTCAGCCCTGATGACTACGAGCAGCAGAGTGTCGATAGGGTGCTGCTCGCCGCATAACCACCGGTGTCCACACTTCAGGGCGAGCCCCCGCCGGCGTACCCGAGCCGCCGGCCTGGTGTCGAGTACGAGGCCGCCTGCCCGGGAGGTTGCGCCTCCCGGTTCGGGCGATCCGCGAGGACGGTGTCATGGAGCTGGCCGAAGGCGGAACCGCCGCAGTCGTCCGAGCCGGGACCGTGGCGTTCGGGCTACGGACCGGCGAGGAGCAAGCGGCGCTGGTGGGGGTGTTCGCCGGGTGGCTGAACTCCCTGGACGCACCCGTGCAGATCCTCCTGCAGGCACGCCCGGTCGACCTGTCCGACCTCGCCGACCGGATCACCGACACCGCCGAACACCTGGCCGATCCAGCGCTCGAACAGGCAGCCCACCAGCACGCCGACTTCCTCACCGAACTCAGCGCCACCCGGGATTTGCTGACCCGCGATGTCCTCGTCGTGGTCCGCCACCAGGACATCGAGCAGCCGTCGGGGTGGAGGCGCGGGACTCGGCGCGCGGCGCGCCGGAACAGCTCGGCGGTCATCGTGACCCGCCGCGCGGAGGAGACCGTCCGCTCCCTGCACGCCCTTGGCGTCCATGCCTCCGTCATGGGCGCCGACGACACTCGCGAGCTGCTGGTGCGGTCACTGTCGCCGCGTCGCGCGGAACCGGTCGGGATCGCCCGCCCCGATGAGCCGATCTCTCGTGGACAGGACGTCTGATGAAGTTCACTCGACTCTCCGACGACACCGCGGAACTCGCCAAGACCGCCGCCGCCTTGCCCGGCCCTTCATCGTTGAAGATCAATGCTCGCTCGGTCGATTTCCCCGACGGAGTCTGCGCATCGTTCACCATCGCCGGATACCCGCGCGAGGTCGGTGCCGGCTGGCTCGAACCGCTGATCGGCTACCCCGGCCACCTCGACGTGTCCCTGCACATCGAGCCCGTGCCGCCGCTGATCGCCGCTCAGCGTCTGCGCCGCCAGCTCGCCCGCCTGGAGTCGGCCTCCGGGAACGGCCGAGCACCGGACTTCGGGACCGAGGCGGCGGCCAACGACGCCGCGGAGCTGGCCGCCTCCCTTGCCCGTGGCCACGGTCGTCTCTTCCGCGTCGGCCTCTATCTCACCGTCCACGCTGCGGACTCCGAAGAGCTGGACGCAGAGGTCCAGCACGTCAAGACGCTGGCAGCCTCGCTGCTACTCGACGCACACCCGACGACCTTCCGTGCCATGCAGGGGTGGACAGCCACGCTCCCGTTCGGTGCCGACACGCTGAAGACGCGCCGGACCTTCGATACTTCGGCGCTCGCGGCGGCATTCCCCTTCGCGTCGCCTGACCTACGGCCTCGGCTCGGTGAGACGCCAGTCTTGTACGGGCTGAACGCCTACTCCTCTGGCGTCGTGCTGTGGGACCGGTTCGCTCACGACAACTACAACTCCGTGACGATCGCCCGATCAGGGGCGGGCAAGTCGTACTTCACCAAGCTCGAAGTGCTGCGACTGCTGTTCCATCAGGTCGAGGTGTGCGTCGTCGACCCCGAAGACGAGTACCGCCGCCTGTCGGGCGCCGTCGGAGGAACCATTCTCGGCCTCGGCGCGCCTGGCGTGTGCTTCAACCCCTTCGACCTGCCCGACGCAGCCGAAGATGACGCGCTCGACCGACGCGCGATGTTCCTCCAGACCCTCATCGCGACCATGCTCGGCGAACCGCTCAGCGCCGCGACGAAAGCCGTGCTGGACAAGGCCGTGATCGCCACTTATGCCGCCCACGGCATCACCGCCGACCAGCGCACCTGGAAGCGTCCCGCACCACTGCTCGCCGACCTGGCGACGATGCTGGAGGCCACCGACGCGCCCGAGGCGTCCCAGCTGGCCGCGCGGCTCGTCCCGTACGTGTCCGGTTCCTATCGCAGCCTGTTCTCCGGCCCGACCACCACCCGCCCGGACGGCCACCTGATCGTGTTCTCCCTGCGGGACCTGCCCGAGGAGACCCGCCCGGTCGGGATGCTCCTGGCGCTCGACGCGATCTGGCGTCGCGTGTCCAACCCCGCCGACCGGCGCCGCCGCCTGGTCGTGGTCGACGAGGCGTGGACGCTCATGCGCGAGAACGAGGGCGCGAGGTTCCTCTACCGGCTCGCCAAGTCCGCCCGCAAGCACTGGGCCGGCCTCGCCGTCGTGACCCAAGACGCCGCCGACCTCCTCAGCTCCGACCTCGGCAGAGCCGTCGTCGCCAACGCCAGCACCCAGATCCTCCTGCGTCAGGCCCCGCAGGCCATCGACGAGATCGCCGATCCCTTCAACCTCACCGAAGGCGAACGCCTCTTCCTGCTGTCGGCCGGCCAGGGCGAAGGCCTGGTCTGCGCCGGCACCGGAGACCGCGCGGCCTTCTCCGCCGTCGCCAGCACGTCCGAGCACACCCTCGCAACCACCGACCCCGGCGACCAGTCGTGATCTCGTCCCTTCCCGACCCGGCCCTCGGTGGAGCCGTGATCGGCAGCGTCGTCGCCTTCGCCGCAGCCCGAGCCGCCTTGTGGCGGTGGCGCAATGCCCGCTTCGCGCGAAACGCTCGACTGGTCGAGATCGCGGTCCCGCCGCAGGTCGAGCCCGGCAGTGCAGCCGCCTGGTGGTCCCAGATCATGGGGCTGACCGCACCGCGCTGGAAGCGCGCCCTGTTCGGCCAACCTCACCTGTCCTGGGAGTACGTGGCCGACACCTCCAGCGTCCGCGTCCAGGTCTGGGTACCAGGTCTCGTCCCGCCTGGGCTGGTCGAGAAGGCGATCCGGTCAGCCTGGCCCGGCGCGACCGTGACCACTCGTCCGGCCGAACCGCCTGCACCGCGCGGGGCCAGGACGTCCCGAGGCCGGATGACTCTGGCCCGCCCGGACCACTACCCGCTCACGACAACGCACGGAGGCGACCCGCTGCGAGCGCTGCTCGGCGCGCTGTCGGGGTTGCGTCCAGGCGAACACGCCGCCGTCCAGATTCTGGTCCGCCCGGTGACCGGGCGGCGGCTGTCAGCCGCTTACCGAGCCGCCTCAGCGTTGCGTAACGGCACGTCCGGCAGTCTCCGTTCCGAGCTGTTCGACCTGATCACACCCGGTGGCATGGGCCTTGCCAAGCCAGGCGAGCTGGCCAGGATGTTCCCCGAACGCGCCGAGGAGATCCGCGCCATCCTCGCCAAGGCGGGCCAGTCACGCTTCGCCGTCCAGATCTCCTACGCCATCACCAGCGACCGCACCGACGCCCGAGGCCGTCTTCGTGGACGAGCCCATGAGATCGCCGCCACGTTCGCGCTCTACGCCTCCGGCCACCAGTACCTGCGCCGCCTACGCGGCCTCGACCTCCCCGGCCGCATGCCCAACCGCCGTATGAACACCGGCTACCTCCTGGCCGTCAACGAGCTCGCCGCGATCGCCCATCTGCCCTACGACCAGGCGGCCCCCGGCATCACCCGCGCCGGAGCGCGCCCCATCCCGCCCTCTCCCGACGTCCCCACACATGGCCCGGACGTCCGGATCCTGGGCGACGCCGAAACCGGCCACCCGCGCCCTGTCGGCGTCACCGTGGCCTCCGCCCGCCAGCACCTGCACGTTCTCGGCCAGACCGGCGTCGGCAAGTCCACCTTCCTGGCCAACCTCATCCTCTCCGACGCCCGCGCCGGCCGAGGCGCCCTCGTCATCGACCCCAAAGGCGACCTCATCGACGACATCCTCGACCGACTCCCAGAACGGGCCGTCAACCGAACGGTCCTGTTCGATCCGGCCGAACCCGGCAGCCCACCTTGCTTCAACGTCCTGGCCGGACCCGACCCCGCATTCGCCGTCGACTCGATCGTCACGATCTTCCACCGCTGTTTCGCCTCGTCCTGGGGTCCGCGCCTGGACGACCTCATGCGCTCGGCCTGCCTCACCCTCGTCCGCGCCCAGGGCCACCGCGCCACCCTCGCGGAAATCCCCAAGCTCCTCACCGACACCCCTTTCCGCGCCCGGATCGTCGGCCGGCTCCACGACGAACTGCTGCAAGGCTTCTGGTCCGCCTACGACGAGCTGTCTCCGGCCGCCCGCTCCGCCGTGATCAGCCCCGTCATGAACAAACTCCGCGCCGTCCTGCTCCGCCCGTTCGTCCGCGACGCCCTCTCCGGCGGAGCCTCCACCTTCGACCTCGCCCACACCCTGGACACCGGCGGCCTGATCCTGGCCCGCCTCCCCAAGGGCGTCCTCGGTGAAGACGCCGCCCGCCTCTTCGGCTCCGTCCTCCTCGCTCACACCTGGCAGGCCATCACCCCACGTGTCCGCCTCCCGGAACACGAACGCCGAGACGCCGCCGCCTACATCGATGAGGCCCAGAACTTCCTCAACATGCCCATCGCCGTCAGCGACCTCCTGGCCGAGGCCCGCGCCTACCACTTCTCCCTCACCATCGCCCACCAACACCTGTCCCAGCTCCCCAAGGACCTCCGCGAAGCCGTCTCCGCCGACGCCCGTAACAAGGTCTACTTCACCGCCTCTCCGGAAGACGCCCACGACCTCGCCCGGCACGTCGGCCCTGTCCTCACCGCACACGACCTGTCCCACCTCGGCGCGTACCAAGCCGCCGGACGCGTCATGACCTCCAAGGGCGGCCAGTCCCCGGCTTTCACCCTCCGCACGCGCCCTCTCCCCGACCCGATCCCCGGCCGTCAGGACGCCGTACGAGCAGCCTCGCGTACTGCCTTCTCCCGTCCCGAAACCTCCACTTCAAGCAAGCCCAAGCTCCGAATCCCGACAGACCCGCGCCGAACAAACGAGGAGAGCACCCGATGACCCGACCGAACGCGCCCCGCCGTCAGCTCCCCTCCCGGCGCCAGCGCCCCCGCGTCACTCAGCCCCTCATCGCGGACCTCGCCGAACGCCTCACCCCACGAGACGCCGAGATCCTCGACGCCGTCTGGGAACACCGCGTCCTCACCACCGACCAACTCACCGCGATCTTCTTCCCCAGCGTCCATCGCGCCCGCCACCGCCTCCTGGACCTCCACGAACTGCGCGCCCTTGACCGCTTCCGCCCCTGGGCACCCACTGGAAGCCGCCCGTGGCACTGGATCCTCGGCACCACAGGAGCCCACCACCTTGCGGCCCAACGCGGCATCACCCCGGCCGAGCTCCGCTACCGCCCCGACTCCGCCAGCGCGATCGCGCTCTCGTCCCGCCTGAATCACCAGGTAGGCGTCAACGAGTTCTTCGCCCAGCTGCACGCCACCGCCCGCCACCGAGCCGACGGATCCGCAGTCGCCGAATGGTGGCCCGAACGCTGCTGCGCCGCCCTCTGGGGCGACCTCGCCCGCCCCGACGCCTACGGCCGCTGGACCGAACCCACCCCCACCGGCCAGCCCGACACGATCGACTTCTTCCTGGAACACGACACCGGCACCGAAACCCTCGCCCGTGTTCTGGCCAAACTCGAGGGCTACACCGCCCTCGCCGAAGCCACCGGCATCACGACCCCCGTCTTGTTCTGGCTCCCCAACCCCACCCGCGAAGCCAACCTCCGTAAGCTCCTGACCAGCAACGACGTCCCCACGGCCACCGCCGTACACACGCCCGCTACGTCCCCTGACGGCCCCGCCGGGCCCGTATGGCTACCAGCCGGATCAACGCCCGCCGCCGCCTGACGGCCCTACGGGACGCGTGGGGCCCCATCGCGCCCCGCCCCAACAGTGAGCCCACATGATAGCCATCGTCACCGCGACGGCGACCGGTGCATTCGTCCTGGTCGCCGTCATCCTCGGCGTCATCGCGACCGTGCTACCGGGCAACGGCATCTCGGCCCCGAACACTCTCTGCGCAACCAAGGTCCTGCACGTTGCCGAGCCCGACGCCACCGGGGTACGGCCTGCATGCACACCGATCAGGGTCACCGGAACAGGGCATGGCGCGACAGCGATAGCAGCAGCATCCCGCCGACTCGGTACCCCTTACTCATGGAGAGGCGGCGGACTCGACGGCCCCACCCGGGGAATCGGCTCGGGCACGAACATGGTCGGTTTCGACTGCTCCGGCCTCACCCGCTACGCCTGGCATCAAGCCGGGGTCGCCCTTCCACGCACCGCAGCCGAACAGTGGCACGCCCTTCCCCACATCCGACCCGGCTACCAGGCTCCCGGAGACCTCGTGTTCTTCCAGGGCTCCGGTGGCGGCCCCAACCACCCCGGACACGTCGGCCTCGTCCTCGACACAGACCGGATGATCGAGGCTCCCGGTACTGGCCTACAGGTCCGCGTCAGCCGGTACACCACCCGCCGGGACATCATCGGCTACGCCCGTCCAGGCATCTAAGCAGCCATCATTGGCTCGTCTCCGAATGAGGCCAAGCGCCGGCGAAGGTATACCTGGCGTGTCGAGCCGCATCACCCTGGTGGGTCGGGCAGAGGCTCGTGCAAGATCAACTCGTAGGACACAGGTATCACTCGCAGGGTGAACTCATGGACGCAGTGTTCCGGGTCGGGCCTGGGCAACGGTCCAGGCGAGGGCCACGCGGTTGGGAGGAGCGCAAGCCGAATCCGGCCACATTCCAGGACACTTCCACGCTAGATCGCCCACTTTGGGCCTTGCATCACTCGTTCGTCCAGCTTGACCGTGACCAAAGGGGCAAAGAAGCCTTGCGATACATATGCGACACCTGCGCATTCTGCCTCGCAAGGTAGCTTCTGCAATCTAAGATGCAGAAGTTACAAGCTAGCTCTCGGGAGGATGCCCCAATGATCGAGACTTGGACCGTTCTAAGCGAGGGGGCCTGTTGGCACCGCTGCGCCTTGCAAGTCAACCCGTTCACCTATCTCACTATTCATAACAAACTTCATCCGGAATTTCCGGATGAGGAAAGTTACAACGCTGCGCTGATTGCTTCTTTCAAAGCTAACAAGGTTGACGTGATAGCCATCACCGACCACTGGCGCGTTGATAGTGGCGAACAACTTCGACGACAGGCAGTGTCAGCTGGGATAGTTGTTTTTCCTGGATTTGAAGCCACCAGTAAAGAAGGTGTGCACTTGCTCGTCTTGTTCGACCCGAACGTGACAGCAGAACAAATCAACAGATGCATCGGCGAGTGTGGTATCAAAGCCGACTGTCAGGACTCGGCTCCGGGCCTGCTCGATATTGACAATCTTCTCGTTTGTGCCGAGCGCTGGAATGCAGTGATTATTGCACCTCACGTAACAACCGACGCCGGGTTGCTCGGCCAACTGAAAGGTCAGGCCCGTATCCAAGCTTGGACCAATCCTCGCCTCCATGCTGCGGGGCTGTCGGGAGGAAAGCCTTCTCAAGCACACGGAGATATTCTTAAAGGAAAGAACTCCGAGTATAAGAGGGCCACTCCAATTGCCCTTATAGATGCAGCTGACATCAATGGTCCAGGCGATGTAGAAAAATCAGGTTCGACGACTTGGATAAAGATGTCGAGCCTAACAGCAACAGGGCTCGACCTAGCATTCCGTACTCCCGCGACTCGCATCGAGAAGGGGCCACTGGCGGCCACAGACCACTCTGTAATCATCGGAATCGAGTGGACCGGCGGATTCCTTGACGGGGTGCGCCTTCGCCTCAATGAGTCACTAAATACTCTGATTGGCGGTCGCGGTTCAGGGAAGTCCACAGTAATCGAAAGTATTCGATACGCTCTCAACGTCGAGCCGCTCACCCCCAAGGCCATAGAAGAACATCGGTCAATGGTAAATGACGTCAACGTCTTGGGAAGCGGCACGCAAGTCAAACTGCTCATTAGTTGCCCGAAGCCGACTCCAGCATACTATGTTGTGGAGAGAAGCGTTCCCGGGGATCCCATCGTACGCACCATGGATGGTACGGAACTACAATCCACTCCGTTCGATCTGATCGGCAATATTGAAGCGTACGGCCAGCGAGAGCTTGCCGATCTTGCGCGCGATAAGAAGCAGCTAACGAGCATGATTGCCCGTTATATGCCTCAAGCCAGCGCGCACTTGGAACAGTTTGGCGAGCTTAGTTCAAAGCTCCAAGAATCGCGCAATAGTATACTGAACCTTCAGCGCGAACTTAAGTCCATTGATGAAAAACTCGGGCGATTGCCGATGTTGCAAGAGCGCCTCGAGAACTTTGAAAAAGCTGGAATTGCAGAACGACTCTCAAACCAGGAGAAGATCCAGCAAGAAGAGTCTCTCCTCGACCGAGCTATCAGTTCTATAAGTAAGATAGCTCGCAGTTCAAATGACTGGCCGGAAGCGCTCCCGATTGACAGCGCTTATCTAGAGATCGAAAGAAACGCTGAGCTGCCAAATGCGGTTCTCCTTCAGAAGGCTAAGTCGATCCTTGTCGACCTCAATACTTCCATGAGCACTTCAATCGCTGCCTTGATGTCCTCTCAGGAAAAGGCGAGAGAAGAGCTCGAAAGCATCAAAAGGGAGTGGAGTCAGGCAAGCCTTACTACCCGGTCGGAACTCAATGAAGCATTGCGCGCCCTGCAGCCTGCGGGGATAGACGGTAATGAATACCTCCGGCTTACTCGCGACGTGAGTAACCTTGAAGATCTCCGTCCGCGCTATCAAGAGCTAGCAACAAGTCTGGAGCGCTTGAAAGGCGAGCGCATTCAGCTGCTTGTTAAGGTTGAAGAGCTACAAAGAGACCGCTTGGACGATCTTAAGGCGGCAGCCAAGAAAATCGGTCGGAGACTAGCTGGCACAGTACGCGTAGAAGTCACCGAAGGCAGAGACCGAAGCCCTCTAATAAAGCTGGTTGGTAGCCATCTGAGCGGCAGGAAGGAAAAGATTCGGGCTGCTATCGAGTCTGCCGCCATTTTGTCAGTTCGGGATCTCGCCGATACATGCCGCAATGGGGCAGAAGAGATAATGAGTGCATACTCAGTCACTCGAATGCAAGCCGAGCTTCTTGCTAGCGCTGGCGAAGAGTTCTTCATGCTCATCGAGGAGACGGATCTTCCTGTAACTACTGAACTAGAGTTGAATTTGGGCACGAAAAGTGTGGAGAATTGGCGCGCACTTGATCGCCTATCCACTGGACAGAAAGCAACCGCCCTCTTGTTGATTCTCTTGCAAGAGAGCAGCACGCCGCTTATCATCGATCAACCGGAGGATGATCTCGATAACAGGTTCATCTACGACGAGATCGTTCCAAAGATTCGGGCATGCAAAATCAAGCGCCAACTTATCTTTGCTACACATAATGCTAACATTCCCGTGCTGGGTGATGCCGACCAGATTGTCACCCTCATGGCGTGGGATGTTGGAGGTCGAATTACTGGCAGTGTAAATCCTGGAGGGTGTGGATCAATCGACGATCAAGGGGTTCGGGAGATAGTAGAGGAACTACTTGAAGGAGGCAGGGAAGCGTTTGATAATCGCCGCTATCTCTATGGCTTCTAACAGATCAGCCTGCGGGTTTCGCCCTTCGAAAAGGTCTTTTCTCACCTGAAGGATATGTCGCTCGGAAGTAGATTCCGACAGGCGCCGTCCCGAGCCCTCGACGGCAACTATCGGGAGAATTGTGGGCCCGGCCATTGTGCGAGTACGACCGAAACATGCAGTACGGGTACACAGCTGCCGAACAGGAGCAGGGCCGATGCGTTCTCATGTTGTGAAACCGAGTAGCTGGAGTCCGTCGGCGGGGTGGCTGCGGTAGTGGTCGGTGGCTGCGGCGATGTTGGTCCAGCCGATCAGGCGGGCCAGGCCGATGGCCAGGTTGCGCAGGCCGGCCATGATGCGGGG
>NZ_JBFAKL010000053.1:0-9375 GCF_040655715.1 Nonomuraea cavernae
GGTCCAGATTCCGGCAAACCCACCAAACCCGCGCTCTGATCAGCCACTACCGCCGACGAGGCGACCCATTACCGCGCGATCTACGGATGTAGTACAGGTCACGCGGCTCCGAGTGGAGGCCGGGTAGCGGCCGACGAAATGCCTGGCTGCGGACAAGGCCCATTCCTCCCGCGCCAATCGCGCCTACCTGCGCCGCCGCAAGATCCGTCACACCATCCCCGAACCACGCGATCAGCGCGCCAACCGCCGCCGGCGCGGCTCGGCCGGAGGGCGGCCCACCGGCTTCGACACCGAACGCTACAAGGCGCGCAACGTCGTAGAGCGGGCGATCAACCGGCTGAAGAACTTCCGGGCCGTGGCCACCCGCTACGACAAACGCGCCTACGTCTTCCTCGGCACCGTCACCCTGGCCGCCCTGATCATCTTGCTCCGCACCTGATCCAAGAAACAGCCCTTAGATGGGAGGGGCGGCGCCTGCCATCGGTCTGCGACACCCGAAGATCATCCCATGGCTACCTCAGAGCGTAGACCGGCATCCTTCTGAATGCCTACGCTGGCTCAGCGGAGACTGACCTCTACGCCGTGCTCCTGCATCAGGGTCAGGACAGACATGACAAACTCTTCTTCCAAAAATTCGCAAGAGACAGAAGAGTCGTTCCAAATAATCCGAAACGAAGTTCTCGATTCCCAACTTGAAGAAAGGCAGTCAGCGAGGCTATCGAGGCTTGACCCAAAATAGCCACCCGCGCCATTTACTGCCTCTCCGATTGCGCAATAGAAGTCGGCTGTGCTAGATATCGTGCCGCCGTTGATCGCAACAGTATCCTCCATGCCATATCTGATGGCACTGTGACCCGACTCAAACCATGCCGTCTGCACGACATGGAGCCAGCTTGCATGGGAATTACGGGGATATTGGGACCATTCGCTTGGTTCAATAGATTTTCCCGAAGCCCATCTACGCCAGATTTCGCCAGCATGCGGATACAGGCATGCGTGACCATAAAACGACGATGTGATATCCCTAAAGTCGGCGCCGTAAGCGCTTTCCGTTGAGGCGCCAAGCCAAATTCGCCCTATGTAGTAGGAGCCGATCCTCTCGCCACGAAAGTCGATCACATGCAGTTCTACATCATTGACATCTCCTCTTGGTATGTGAAGTTCGCGTGGCACACCAGCGAGGATGATCTCGTTCGATTGCTTACGTGATGATTCTACGTAAAATCCATGTAGCTCTTCCGCTGTCAGAAGTACATCATGCGACTCCTCGTTAACCAACCGATATAGAGGGTAGGATGACTTTTCTGAAACCATCTCGCGCTAAACCAATCCAAAAGCATACGACTACCAAAGAGCCGTCAGGAGTATTTCGGGGGCACTTTAGGTACACGATGGAGTGCCTAAAGCAACTCTCGGGGCTGGCCCATCTTCGCTATTTCCATCCGGAATCGGGGAAGTGCGGCGCAGAGAAAGGCCTAATTGTGATGTAATGATCGGTCGTCCATCCCATTATTTTACGGCCGTCCGGGAGCGTTTTTACCAAGATACGGGCTTCGTCGCCCTTCGTGCCCGGCACCTTGTATTCTAAAGCACCAGCCCATTTCCCAGTATGATAATCCCATCCCTCAAATACTTTCTGCCTACCCGTTCTCTGGTTAATCTGAGGGACGCCATTCCCTGCCCTGATATTATCATATTCTCTCACAAAGTGCCTAGACATACCCTGCGGGAGAGGATCCGAGAGGCGAGGGCCTGCCCCCGGCAGTTTGGATCCAGGTCGAAACTCTCCCATCAGAAGGTCAGTACCCATACAGTATGCGGCATCGAACGACCTGGCCTGTACGGAGTCGCATGAATCGCGATGCAAGAAATCTCGCCCAGAGTTGAAGGCGTCAGTATTCGGATTCCCGAACAAGGGATTTATCGAGCAATCCTCCACTATCCGGCCTTCAGGACTCATAGATACACTGCAGGTATTGTTGGCAACGTCATTGAGGCCTGTGACAAATCCAGATATCCAGTCCAGAGGGGAATCCAAAAAATCATCAGGCGCTTCTTTTGATGCTTCGTCCGGCCCGCCAGTCGTATTGTCGTCCGGATATTTGATTGGCATTACACCTGAATCGGCCCCATCGTCTGGGTCAATGCCGTACGAATAAGGGTCGGCAACCTGACTAATGTGAATCGTTATAGGTTCGACTGGCTCCTCTTTTTTCCTGGGCTTCCCGGGGTCCTTGGGATGCTTTTCCTTGGGAACCCTAGGATCCTTGGGCTCTTTCTTTTTACCTCCAGGGTCGCTGGGAGTACCAGTTTGCTTCTTCTGAGCAGGACCGTTATTGGTTGGACCGTTATTGGTTTTGGCTGGCTTGCGAGGCTCTGACCTCGCAGTCTTGCTGACCGTGCTGGTGCTGCTGTTAGAAGTGTTGCTACTTGTGCCGCAGCTTCCTCCTCTTCCTGGAGAACCGTATGAGGCCTTCTCGTAGATGCTTCTGTCACCACCACCCATGCAACTCGGGTCCGGGAAATGACCAGAGGGATCACCATAGATAAGTGGATTGGCGTTCGCGTAGGTATACCGGTTGGCTTGGACCGATGGCCGAGGGAGGAGGGTCCAAGTGTCCCGTGACGCGAAGCTGCCTGTGCCAGGTTGGTACCAACGGGCGTGCATGTTGACCTTGCCGGTGTCCGGGTCGGTGTATTCGCCCTGGTAGCCGAGGTTGGTCGGGGTTCCGGTCTGCGCGGTGACGGCTCCGAAGGGGTCGTAGGCGGTGGTGGTGGCCAGCGCGGTGACGCTGAAGGTGGCGACCAGGTCGCCGTGTAGGTCGGTCATGGTGGCGAGGGCGGGGTTGGTGCTTTCCTGCTGGCCGAGTAGGCCGCCGAACGGGTCGCGGCCGTATCTGGCTTGGACGCCGGCGCTGGTGTCGCTGATGGTGGCCAGGTCGTTGCCGAGTCCGGAGTAGGCGAAGGTCTGGTGGCTGGTGCCGCGGATGCGGGAGGTGAGGCGGTCGAGGGCGTCGTAGCTGTAGAGGCTGTCGCCGTCGGCGATCAGCCGGTCGAAGGCGTCGAAGGTGAGCTGGGTGGTGGTGCCGTTCTTGGTCTCGCTGGCCAGGGTGCCGCGCGCGGTGTAGGCGTAGGTGCTGCCGTCACCCGAGGTGAGGCGGTTGCGTTCGTCGTAGGTGTAGGTCTTGGTGCCGGCCTTGGTGCGGTTGCCGGAGGCGTCCCATTCGTAGGCGGTGACCGCTCCGCCGGGGGCGGTCCAGGAGGTGAGGCGGCCGGCGTGGTCGTAGGCGTAGGTGTTGGTGCCGGCTCCGGCGGTGCCTGCGGTGGTCTTGGTGGTGAGGTTGTCGTCCTTGTCCCACCCGTAGGTGATCTTCGCCAGCTGGGCGCCGGTGTTGCGCTTGAGGGTGTGGGTTTCCAGCCGGTCCAGCGCGTCGTAGGTGAAGGCCTGGCTGTCGGTGGCGGTGGTGCCGACGGCGGCGTTCATGGAGGTGAGGCGGCTGGCGGCGTCGTAGCCGTAGGTGAGTTTGCGGCCGGTGACCGGGTCGGTGGCTGTGGCGAGGCGGTTGGCGTTGTCCCAGGTGAACGCTGCCGTGCCTGCGGCGTCGACGCGCTGGGTGGGGTTGCCGAGCGCGTCGTAGGCGTAGCTGGTCTGCACCGCGCTGCCGCGCGTGATGCTGAGCGGCAGGCTGCGGTCGTTGTAGTCGACCGCCAGATCCCCGATCACAGTTTGGCGTCCGGCCAGGTCGTAGCCGAAGCTGCGTTCCGCGGTGGTGGCGTTGCCTCCGGTACCGTTTTCGGCGGTGAGGCGGCCGAGGTGGTCGAAGGTGCGGTCGATGCGCACCCCGCCCGGCTGCAGCTCCGCCACCGGGTTACCGGCCGGGTCATAGACGGCGGTCCAGGTGCGGTCGGCCGCGTTCGGGTGGGCGGTGGTGGCCGGTTCGGTCACCGTCTCGGCCAGCCCGAGGCTGTTGTAGCCGGTCCAGGTCGTGTTACCCCGGCCATCCGTTAAGCGGGTACGCGCGCCGGTCGCGTCATAGCCGAAGCTCGTGGTGATCGACTGGCCCGTGGAGACCGGCTCGACCAGCGAGGTGACCCGGCTCAGCGCGTCGAAGGTCTGAGTGGTGACGTGGCCTTCGGGCGAGGTGGTGCTGATCGGGTTGCCGGCCGGGTCATAGCCCACACTGGACGTGCGGAGCACGGTGCCCGACCCATTCAGGTCCTTGACGGCGGTCTTGCGGCCGGCCAGGTCGTACTCGACGCTGGTGGCATTATTGAGCGGGACGGGGTCGGTGGTCTTGACGAGACGTCCGGCCAGATCGTAGGCCAGGGTGGTGGTGTTGGTGGCCGGGTCGGTCTGCGCGGTGACCTCTCCGGCGGCGTTGACCGTGTAACTGGTGGTCTTGCTGCCCGGTCCCGGCGCCACCGTCTTGGTCAGATACCCGGCGTCGTTGTAGGTCAGCGTGGTGGTGTAGGCGGCCGTGGACGGTTTGCGCTCGATCTGAGTGGCGGTGATCTTGCGGCCCAGGTCATCGTAGGTGGCCTCGGCCCGCGCGCCGGTCGGGTCGATGCTGGCTAGTTGCTCACCTGCGAGGTCGTAGCTGGCCACCCATGTCCCGGCGCTCTGCCCCTGCGGGGCCGGGTCGGTGATGCGCACCTGACGGCCGAGCTGGTCGTATTCGAAGGTGCTGGTGTTGCCGCGCGGGTCGGTGGTGGAGATCAGCTGTCCGGCCGGATCGTAGGCGTTCGTGGCGGTGGGAGTGACAGCGGTGCCACCAGGCGGGGTGTAGCTGGGTGCGCTCGTGCTGGTCAGCCGCCCGGCCTTGTCGAAGACCGAGGTGACGGTGCGGCCTTCGGCGTCGGTCTCATGGGTTGTGGCACCGAAGGTGTCATAGCCGTAGCGGGCTGAGGGGCGTACCGTGTTCGCGGTTCCTGCTTTGTCGACCTGTACCTTGGGTGCGGTCACTTCCACCAGGCGGCCGAGCAGGTCGTAGCGCATGGTGGAGGTGAAGTCCTCCGGGTCCGCCCCGTTGGTGTTACCGCGTGGGTCAGTGGAGGCGGTGACCAGGCCACGGTCGTCGTAGGTGGAGGTGGACACCAGGTCCTCGGCGCCGTTCTCCACCGTTGTCCGGGTGACCTGGTTGACCTTGTTGTAGACGTACTCGGCGACTTCCGCACGTGTGGTCCCGGCGCCGGTGCGCGTGCTCTTGGTGACGTTGCCGTTGGCGTCATAAACATACGCCGTCTTGCGGTCCAGCACGCCCGGGTCGAACGACTGAGAAGTAAGCCGACCGGCCGCGTCGTAAACGAACGCGGTCGTCGCCGTGCCGCCACCGGTCACCAGCCTGGTCGGATTGCCTGCCGCGTCATAAGTGCGATCCTCCAGCACCACGTCCTTGGTGGTGGCCGAGCCGTTCAGCTTGACGTCGTCGGCGATCTTCTTGGCCAGCAGGTTGTCGGTGAAGTACGTATAAGAAGTTCTGCGGCCCATGGCATCCACCTGGGCAGCCAGCCGCCCACCCAGGTCGTAGGAGAACGACTCCAACAGCACATCCGTAGCTGCATGCGGGTTCACCGGGCTGCCGGTCCAACCCTTCAGCGTCCGCGTCGTCAGCTCACCACGGTCGCTGTAGCCGTGCTCCACCACCGCGCCCCGGGCGTCGGTCACTCTGGCCAACTGGCCGAGGCTGTTCCACTGTTGCTGGACGACGCCGCCCTCGGGACCAGTAATCGTCGCTACCCGGCCCAGGCCGTCGTAGGTATAGGCGGTGACCCGCTCGGCCTGCCCGCCCGTCAGATCGGAGATCTTCTCGCTGAGCTTGTTACCGTCCACGTCGTAGACCAAGGTCGTCCGCTTGGTGTGCGTGACATCGGAGATCTCGTTCTGCACGCCTGGCTCGGTCTCGGTCAGCAAGCGGCCGAGCGCGTCGTAGGTGAACGTGGTCGTCACACCGCTCGGATGCGCCTGGGAGACTTGGCTCTCACTCGTCACACGGCCGAGTGCGTCGTATGCCAGCCGGACGACCAATCCCTCCGGGTCCATTTGCTCAGCCAAGTCCCCGGCCGAGGTGTAGCGGTAGGCCCACGTGTTGCCCCTTGCGTCGGTCTGCGACGCGATCAAGCCCGCCAGTGTGGTGCCACCGCCCACCGCCGCTTCGCTCCCGTCGGTATAGGTCAAAGTGGTCGAGCGGCCACTGGAGAAATCGGGCGTGGCCGGCGTTGTCTCCTTCGTTGCCTGGCCGTGCTCGTTGTATTCCCATGTGGTGGCGTAGGTGTTGTCTTCCAGAGTTGACGAACGCGCGTCCCGGTTTTTTACTATCTGGTCATTACGCGGATCGAACTCATCGTCCTCGTTCAGGTAGTACTCGGCGTAGGCGTTCTGACAGTTCGATGCGGTGCGGCACGACTTACCGCGGATCGGATTGCCGCGCTTGTCGTTCCAGCGCCGGAACACGTTGCCGTTGCGGTCGGTCGTCTTCGCCAGGAAGCCGCCAGTGTCGTATTCATAGCTGGCGGAGAGCTGTGACTGGTCCTTCTCATATACCAAGCGAGATGTGCGCCAATTGTCATAGCCATAGGTCAACGTGCCGTTGCGCGGGTCGGTGACGGTGACAGTGGACACCTTTTCGATCCAGTCAGTGCCGGGTTCGCTGATCTGCCATGTACCGCCATGGCGGTCGGTGTGGGTCTTGAGGCGGTCGGTTGCCGTGTCGTAGGTATTGGCGGCCCAGGTGCGCCCCGACGGCAGAGTGATCGTCGTTAGCTTGTTGGGGATCTTTGCCCGGGCAGCGTAGTGCGTCTGGATCTCGGCATCGCTGAGCGGCTTGTCATAGAGCGCGAACTCATCGATCGTCCCCACGAAGGAGAAGGCGCCGCTGGTGTTGGGGCCGCCGGGGATGTCGGACCACGAGGAGGCACGATCACCGCTGCCCACGTACGCCGCTTCTCGATATTCCGGATAGATCTCTCCGGATATCTCGCCAACGGCCTGACCATCGAGGAAGAGCTCCTGCCGTCCATCGGCCACGTTGAGAACGACGTGATGCCACTGATTGTCGGTGACCGCAGCCGCGCTGGTGATCGGCGCGTATGTCCAAGGACCGCCGTTGGTGCTGATCTCGCCTAGTTGACCTCGCAGGCGACCGTCAGTTCCGATGTAGAGGACCGGTTGTGTCGCGCCATGCTCATACCCGAACCGTCCAGCAGAAAAGATCATGCCTCGTTGGGTGGTCTTGAACCAGCCTTCGATCGACACCCGATCCCGCAGCCGGGCCAGGATGTAGGACGGCAGTCTCACGTTCGACTGGGTGAAGCCGGCCGCCGTGTCCGTGCTGCCTTCCAAAGCGCCGGGCTGCCCGACGGTGACGGCGTTGTACTGCCCGCTGCTACCGGCGCTGCCTTCGTTGGCCGGTGCCTCGTACTGCTCTTCGCCGAAACGGAAGTACCCCACCGGCTCCGAATCCAGCACGATACCGCGATACCGCGACCCGTCCGCGTAGGTGTGGTTCGTGCAATTGGGCGCGGCCACCGGAGCGCACACCGAAGTGAGGTTGTCGCCTGTGTAGGTGTAGGTCCACGTCGCACTCTGACCGTTGACCGGGTCGGTGGACACTGACGCCACCCGAGAACCTGCCCAGGTGAAGTGCAGCGACCGGCCACCCACCGCGGTGACCGTGGTCAGCTTGCCGTCACCTCCATAGGTGAGAGTCTGGCTGCGGCCACGCCGGTCAGAGATCTTGGACAAGCGTCCCTGAGCGTTGAAGAAGTACGAAGTCGACGCCTTGTCCATCAACTGCCAGCCCGCTGCCACCTGCCCGTTGCATGAGATGCCCGGGGTACAGGGAGCCGGCTCGAACAACTGCTTCAGGGTCGCGTGCATGCCGGGCGGAGGCTGGAAGGTGAAGTCGCCTGTTGAGGCCCCTTTCATCGCGAACCGTGCCTGGCTCCCGCTTGGGTAGGTCAGCAGCACCGACCGCGGCACCAGCGGATAGCCGACGATCGTTGAGTCGTGCAGGTCTTCCGCGACGATCCGCATGTCCCACTGAGTCGACCATCCCGCGCCGAAGATGCCGTTCGTGCGCGCGTCCAAGCTGTTGTAGGTACGCACCACCGACAGCGGTGGGCCTGCCACCGGGATCCGCGCGTCGACGAAACTGGTGGTGTAGTTACCCGCCACCGGCGAGAACTCCTGCCCCTCACCGCCCCGCTCCCCCAGATGCGCACTGGTCAACGGCTGCCGCGCACCCGTCGTCACCAGTTGCTTGTCGCTCTGATCCGACTCGGCGCTCTCCACATCGACGACGCGAACCCACCACTCGTACTGCTTGCCCCACTTCAGGTTGCCCGCCGGCACCCGCCAGGTCTGCTCCCCCACCCGCGCACCAGACGTGAAACACTCCGGCGTCGGCGAAGGAATAGGGGACACCTCATCTTCGTCTTCCTCTAACTTCTCGCAGATCTTGAAGGTGAACTTCAAGTCGGCCGACGACCCGCCACCCAAACGAGTCGCTTCGGTGGTCAGCAGCGGCGTCACGGTCCCGATCAGCATGCCGTGCTCGGGATACACATCATCGATGATCGGAAACGTAGTGCTCGCCATCGTCAGCCGGTCAATTTGTTCGGCCCGCTCAACACCCGCCGGAAGCTTTGATGCCGTCGTCGCCTCCGGTACGGAGGAACGCGATTCCAGAGCAAGAGCTCCCGGCGCTCGCTCAACCTGCTCGGTATCAACCGTGTCACCCACCGCGCTCGTCAGCGACGTGTCCACCAGGCTCGGCAGGCGCCCGGCTGTACCCGCCATCTGCTTGGGCGTGGCCACCTCTCGCTGGTCGACAGTCCCGCTCCCGACCATGGACACTTGAGCTTCTGCCGGAAGAACAGAAAGCACAAGGAGACCCGGCATCAGCGCTGCAAGTACGATCGCCACCATTCTGGGCGAACGAGCCCACGACAAAGATCGGCGCATACTCCGTCACACTCCGAACCACGTAGGGCGTCTACCGACGCCAGACGAAGCTCCACCCCGTCCCGTGACCAGGTTGCTGACTCGTGCAGCTCGGAGCATGTTGCCAAACGGACGAAGCGTAACTTTTGCCCAAAAAGGCAACAAGATCCAATTTAGTTAGATGAAGATCACGGAAGGTGACTTACCCTACGAATCCACCTCAGATCAACCTTCGGTCAGCGACGCGATCAGGGTGCTGTTCGTGCCAGAGATGCCTGACGCCCCGGGGCCCGTCCAAGGTGCGGTGCCCTTACGCCGTCATGCCCGTACGGCGGCCGTTACCGCAGGAAGGCGGCGGCCACCCCCGCGTCGACCGGGATGTGCAGGCCGGTGGTCAGTGACAGGTCGCCGGCCGTGAGCGCGAAGACGGCGGC
>NZ_JBFAKL010000054.1:0-7820 GCF_040655715.1 Nonomuraea cavernae
TGCCGACACAACTGACTGATCGCCTGATACTCCGGCGTGATATGCGAAAACTCCCGATGCTCAGCCGTCGCCGACGAGACGAGAGCCTCCATCGCCAGCTTCACGCGCGGTGCGGTGCGCCCGCCCGTCACCGCGTAGGGGCGTACGGGCGATGCCGGGTCGGAGGCCGGCGGTGCCATGGGCGGGGGCTGAGGCTCCCAGCCGCCAGTGTTCCATCTAGGGTCCGTCACCTACATCACCTGGACTGGGTAGCGCGCAGCTCCGCGCGTACCGCGGGAGTGAGCACCTGTCCGGCGCGATCCACCATGAGCGTCATCTGATAGGCCACCAACCCCATGTCACAGTCGGGAGCGGCGAGAACCGCCATGCACGAGCCGTCACTGATCGACATGATCAGCATCAGCCCACGCTGCATCTCCACGATCGTCTGATTGACCACGCCACCCTCGAACACCCGGGACGCGCCCTGTGTCAGGCTCACCAGCCCCGAGGCGATCGCCGCCAGTTGGTCGGCGCGATCGGCCGGAAATCCCGACGAGGCCGCGAGCGGCAAGCCGTCGGATGAGACGACGACGGCGTGGGCGACGCCCGGAACGGTGCTGACGAAATCAGTGATCAACCAGTCGACACCGCGTGCGGCGTGACTCAGGTCGTTCATACGCCCTCCTCCCTGCTCTCAACGTTCCTCGGACCGGACGGGTACGCCTTGCCTTCGCTGATGTCATCGCGCGCCGCCCGGAACCCCTGCTGGAAACTGGACAACCTGTTCCGGACCCGATCGGGCGACACCGACGGCATCGGAGTGACACCCTTCGGCGCCGACGCCGTGTCCGCCGAACCCGGCACCAGATTCGCCTTCGGCACCCGCTTCGGCAACCCCGAAGCCGTCGCCCCATCACGCACCGGCTCCACCACGGCCTTGGCCGCGCTCCATCCGGCGTCGGCCTTGGCCGAACCCCAGGTGGCGCCGGTCTCGCTCTGTTCGAACCAGGCGGACTCGACGGAGGCGAAGATCGGGAGGTACTCGTCACCGGCCGACGGCGGCGTGTTCACCACCGGGATCGGACCGGTGGCCGCCGACTCGGTCTCCGGGAAGTCGTACCTGGAGGTGGAGCGTGCGGAGTCGGCGGCGCCGAGGCCCCAGCTGCTGGGCGGCTCGTCGGCGGAGGTGGGCCGCTTGGGCAGCCCGTTGCCTTCGCCCGTCCAGCCGCCGCCGGTGCCACCGGTGCCGCGCGACGGTACCCAGACGTCTGAGGTGTCGTAGCCGCCGCTGCCGGCCCGGGGGTCGGATGGCCAGTTGCCTCCTCCGGAGGGCCACTGGGGCATGGACTGCCAGGCGCCGACCGGCTCCGGCGTCGGCGCGGGCGGGCTCTGCGGGTTGGACGGGTAGGACGGGTGGTCGGGGGCCATCTGGAAGGAGTTCGCCGGCCACTGGGACGCGGAGCCGACGGGCTGGGGAGAGGACGCGTAGGACTCTTCGCGGCTGCCGGTGCCCTGCGTGCCCGCGTAGGCGGGCGGCTGGGCTCCGAGCAGGCTCTCGGGAACGAGCACCATCGCGGTGAGCCCGCCGCCGCCGTGCGGGCGCAGTTGCACCCGGACGCCGTGCCGGTGCGCCAGGCGGGCGACCACGAACAGGCCCATCCGGCGCGACACCGACACGTCCATGGTCGGCGCGTCGATCAGGCGTTCGTTGGCCAGGGTGAGTTCTTCGTGGGTCATGCCGATGCCGGAGTCGGTGATCGACAGCATCACGCCGCCGCCGTCGATGCGGCTGCCGGAGATGGTCACGCGGGTCTCGCGGGGAGAGAACGACAGCGCGTTCTCCACCAGCTCGGCGATCAGGTGGATGACGTCGTTGACGGCCTGCCCGGCGACGGAGACGCCGTCGGGGACCTGGAGCACGACGCGTTCGTAGTTCTCGACCTCCGACAGCGAGGCGCGGGCCACGTCGACCAGCTTGACCGGCTGGCTCCAGCGACGGGGCGGGTCCTGGCCGGCGAGGACCAGCAGGTTCTCGCTGTTGCGGCGCATGCGGGTGGCGAGGTGGTCCAGCTTGAACAGGTTGGCCAGCCGGCTCTCGTCCTGCTCACCCTGCTCCAGCCCATCGATCAAGGTGATCTGCCGCTCCACCAGCGTCTGGCTACGGCGCGACAGGTTCACGAACATCGCGTTGACGTTGCTCCGGAGTCGTGACTCCTCGCCGGCCAGGCGCACCGCCTCGCGGTGGACCTCGTCGAACGCGCGCGCCACTTCGCCGATCTCGTCGTCGGAGGCTACGCCGATCGGCGGCACGTGCATCGACTCGACGGTGGCGTCGCTCTCGCGCAGCTGCTTCACCAGGTCGGGCAGGGTCTGGTCGGCGACCTTGAGCGCGTCTCCGCGCAGCCGCCTCAGCGGCCGCACCAGCGAGCGGGCCATCACGGCCGTGATCGCGAGGACGAGGAGCAACAGCACGATGACGAGGGCGATGTTGATCGCGGCGAGCTGCCGGTCGCTGCCCTGGATGTCGGTGCTTCGCGTGGCGATCTGCTCCGACAGGGAATTCTGCACGGTGTGCAGCCGGTCGACGGTCTCGCTGATGGAGTCGAACCAGCGGTTGATGTCGTTGGTGGTCGCGGGGTCGAGCCGTCTCAGCGACACGCCGGCGTTGTGCAGCTGCATCGCCCGGCTGACGTAGAGCTCGGCTCGGCCGACCTTCACGCTGGCGACGGTGTCGTCGTAGAACTGGCGCTGAGCCGGCGTGGCCACCGCGCGGAACGAGGCGCGTTCGCTCTCGCGCCGGGAGCGGGCGTCGACGAAGGCGTTGAACTCGGGTATCTCGAACTCGCCCCTGACCAGCGCGATCATCAACAGGCCTCGCTGCTTGGAGGCCTCCTCCTCCGCGCGGGCGACGGCCCGGAGGGCGGCGCTCGTGGCGACCAGCCGCTCGTCGGTCGAGCCCTGGCTGAGGTCGTCGAACAGCCGCAGCATGTCGGCGGTGACCTCGGTGTACTTCTCCATCGTCGGCAGGGGCGGCAGCTTCGTCCCCTTCACCGTCTCGCGAAGCGCGGGAAGCTGGCCGAGCCGGACCAGGATGCGCGCCAGGGCGCCGCGGCCCAGCTCCGACAGGGACGCCTCGGCCGTCGCCGCGACCGTCTTCGTGCGGCGCACGCTGGCGTCGACCACCGTGTGCTGGGTGTCGAGGCGTGCCTGCTCGGTCGCCCTCTTACCGGAGGCGACGTAGCGCGCCGCCAGGTCTCGTTCCAGACCAAGGTCGCGCGAAAGCTCGCCCAGCTGCGTCACCAGTGCGCCGACGTCGCCCAGCTTCTGGTACTGCTCGGCGCTGCTGATCGAGGTGGTGACCCGCAGCGCGCCCAGGAGCACGGCGACGACGGTGGGGATGGCGATGAGAGCGATGAGGCGGGTGCGTACGCGCCAGTTACGCAGAGCGAACGGGCTGCCCGACTTGGGCATGGACTCCGCCGGCGCCGCGCCGGTCGTGGACTCTTGCGGCGCGTCTGGAGCCCTGCCACGACCGGACTCGGTCGTCGTTGTCCTCACTGGTGGCAACCTCTCGCCATGGGCCTGCTTGCGGGGGATAAGAGCGGCATCGTCACGCCGAGTGGATGATCGCAGGCAAGTTCGGGCCCAATTTGAGCACAAACCTCACAGTTGAGCCAACGTCTCAGGAGTATTCAACCGTTCCAAGGTGAACCATGTTCATGCGGCTAGTTCCCGAGCACGGAGCGCAATCGCCAGAAATTCGGACATCGAGACAGTAACCATACTTTAAGTGGATATTTTCTGTCATGATGAAGTTACGTCATATTGCACAGGCAAAGTAACGTATTGGCTGACCTGCCTTCTGGTCCAATCTTTCCTCCGGTACGCTGCCAGCTCGTCATCTTTCGATGTTGATCTCCAGAAGCTTCCCCCGGTAGGAGACTCCCCCTATGACACGCACTTTGCGCTGTCGCGCCCTCGTTCTCGGCGTCGCCGTCGCTCTTTCCCTGGCCGGCTGCGGCGGGGACAGCGAGCCGAGTTCGTCCGCTAACAGCGGCGGCTTGGAGAAGACCGCCATCAAGGTCGGGACACTTCCCATTCCCGACGCCGTGGCCATGTACATCGCCAACGCCAAGGGCTTTTTCAAGGAAGAGGGCCTGACGGTCGAGCCGGTCGTCATCACCGGCGGCGCCGCGGCGATCCCGCAGATCAAGAGCGGCGCCCTGGACATCTCGCAGACCAACTACGTCTCGACCCTGTTGGCCTCCAGCAAGGGCGAAAAGATCAAGCTGGTCGCGGACATGTACCAGGCCGCTCCCAACACCTTCAACATCATGGTCCCGAAGGACTCGCCGATCAAGACGGTCGCCGACCTCAAGGGCAAGACCGTGCTGGTGAACAACCTCAGGAACATCGCCACACTCGCCGTGGAGACGCAGCTGAAGGTCGCGGGCCTCACGGCGGACGACGTGAAGTTCGCCGAGAAGCCGTTCCCGGAAATGGGCAACACGATCAGCTCGGGGCAGGCCGATGCGGGCTGGATCACCGAACCCTTCATCACCGCCACCCAGAGCGGGCTCGGCTTCCGCAAGCTCGCCGACACGATGACGGGTCAGACGGAGGACCTCCCCATCGCCGCCTGGATGGCCACCGACGAGTGGACGCAGAAGAACCCGAAGACCCTGGCCGCCTTCCAGCGGGCGATCGCCAAGGCCCAGGAGCTCGCCTCGAGTGACCGTAAGGAGATCGAGGCCATGCTGCCCACGTACACGAAGATCGACGCGAAGACCGCGTCGGTGATCACCCTGGGCACGTTCCCGAGCGCGCTGAGCGAGAACCGCGTGCAGAAGGTGGCCGACCTCATGCTCGAGTACAAGTACCTCGACAGCCCGGTGGACGTGAAGTCGCTCATCGTGGCCCCGCCCGCGGGATGACACGTGCACGACTGCTCCGCGGCGCCGCAGGCGCCGCGGGGTTCCTCATCGCCGGCGAGCTGTTCCTCCGGTTCGGCCTCAGCGAGGGGCTGGAGTTCCCGGCGCCGTCGGTCGTGCTGTACGAGGCCGCGCGCCTCGTCGCCGACGGCGCCTTCCTGGACGGGGTCCTCACGACCCTCGTCAACTGGGCGGTGGGCCTGCTGATCGCCGCCGCCGTGGCCGTCCCGGTGGGCGTGCTGCTCGGCGCGCTGCCTCCGGTGGAGCGCGCGATCAGGCCGCTGCTGGAGTTCCTGCGTCCCATCCCGTCCGTCGCGATCATCCCGCTCGCGATCCTGCTGATCCCGGTCGACGAGATGATGAAGGTGTCGGTCATCGTCTACGCCTCGGTCTGGCCGATCCTGATCAACACCCTGTACGGCATGCAGGACGTCGACCCCCTGGCCAAGGAGTCGCTGCGCAGCTTCGGGTTCGGGCCGCTGTCCGTGCTCGGGCGGGTCAGCCTGCCGAGCGCCGCGCCCTTCGTCATGACCGGGATCCGGATCGCCACCGGCATCGCGCTGATCCTGGCGGTCAGCGCCGAGTTGCTCGCCGGAGGAGCCTCGGGCATCGGGGTCTACGTGATCCAGGCGAGCAGCGGCAACCGGACCGACCTCATCCTCGCGGCGACCTTCTGGGCCGGCATCTTCGGCCTGCTCGCCAACCTCGGCATGGTCACCGCCGAGCGCCGCCTGTTCCACTGGCACCGGATGCGGACGGGAGCGTCGGAGTCATGAAGACACTCGGCAGGATCTGGGTGATCCCGGCGGTGCTCGTCGTGTGGGAGCTCATCACGCGGGCGCTCGACGACACCGACTTCCCACCACCGACCACGATCGTCTCCAGCATGTACGAGCTGTGGTTCTCCGGACCGGCCTCCCGGCTGTTCCTCACCGACGGCGCGATCGACAACATCCTGCCCAGCCTCGGCCGCATGTTCGGCGGCTGGCTGATCGCGGCGGTGCTCGGCGTGGTGCTCGGTGTGCTCCTGGGCCGCTCGCGGGTGGCGACCGACTACGTCGACGCGCTGATCGAGTTCGGCCGCGCCGTCCCTCCCCCTCTGCTGGTGCCCTTCTTTCTCGTGCTGTTCCACGCGGGGCTGGCCACCCAGCTGGCCACGATCGTGTTCGGCGTGATCTGGCCGGTGCTGCTCAACTCGATCGACGGAGCCAAGTCGGTGGACCGCACCTACACCGAGACGGCCACCGTCTTCGGCCTGTCGAGGATGCAGCGGCTGCGCGTGGTCGTCATCCCGGCCGCCTCGCCCAAGATCTTCGCGGGCCTGCGGCTGAGCCTGTCGCTCGCGCTGATCCTCATGGTGCTCGCCGAGCTCTTCGGCAGCACCGACGGCATCGGCTACCAACTGCTCCAGGCGCAGCGCAGCTTCGAGACCCCCGCGGTCTGGGCCACGATCGCGCTGCTCGGCCTCCTCGGCTACCTGGTCAACTCCCTGTTCGTGCTCGCGGAGCGCCGGGTGCTGACCTGGCACAGGCACGCCAACCGGCTCACCTGACCGCGACCTCGTTGGAAGGACACATGTCTCCATCAGACGGTCTCCTCTGGACAGCCGTATCCGATCTCTCGCGCTTCGCGGCGCTGCTGACCATGGCCGAGCTCGGTCTGGCCGACCATCTGGCGCAAGGGCCCCTCGACACCGAGGAACTGGCCAGGCGGTGCGGGGCGCACGCGCCGTCGCTGCGCCGGGTGCTGCGTGAGCTGGCGGGCATCGGCGTGGTGCGCAGGCGCGGCGCCGACGGCTACGACCTGACCGAGCAGGGCGCCTCGCTGCGCTCGGACGCGCCCGGCTCGATCCGCTCGTCGATCCGCATGCTCGGCGAGGAGGGCCTGTGGTACGCGATGCGCAACCTGCCGGCGACCGTACGCAATGGCGAGTCGGCGTTCGCGGCACGGTACGGCCACCTGTACGAGCACCTGGCGGCCAACCCCGGCACGGCGCGGCTGTTCAACGACTACATGATGGCCCGGGCCGTGCCCTTCGCCGAGAGCCTGGTCAAGCGCTACGACTTCGCGGACACCGGGACGATGGTCGACGTCGCCGGAGGCAAGGGCCACATTCTGGCCACGGTGCTGCAGGCCAACCCCAACATGCGCGGCGTGCTGTTCGACCTTGAGCACGTCGTCGGCGGGTCGAGGGAGCTGCTGGCCGCCGAGCGGCTCGACGATCGGTGCGAGGTCGTGGCAGGCGACTTCTTCGCCTCGGTACCGGCCGGCGCCGACTTCTACCTGCTCGCCAGCGTCCTGCACAACTGGGACGACGACGACGCGGTCAGGATCCTGCGCAACGTGCGCGAGGCGATGAGCCCGACCGGCCGGGTGCTGGTGCTGGAAGTGGTCCTGCCCGACGACGAGTCGCCGCACCTGGGCAAGGACCTCGACATGCGCATGCTGGCCGTCTTCGACGGAGGCACCGAGCGCAGCCGCGATGAGTACGCGACGCTGCTCGAACAGGCCGGGCTCCACCTGGACCAGGTCATCGACCTGGCCGCCGGGGCCAGCGTCATCGAGGCGACGCCGAGGTGATCACCGGCCGTGCCGGGCGGCGGTCTAACCGCTCCAGCCTGGTACGGCCATCCGGACGGTGAGCGCGTGTTCGACGAGATTGATCAACGCGCTCTTGACCGAGTCCTTCGAGCGCGCGTCCAGCCGGATCAGCGGAATGTGCGGCGCCAGCGTCAGGGCGTCACGCACCTCCCCGTCACTGTGCGGATACTGGCCGTCCCAGCCGTTGACGCCGACCACGAAGGGCAACTGTGCCTCTTCGAAGTAGTCGATCGCCGGGAAGCTGTCGGCCAGCCTGCGCGTGTCGACCAGCACCACCGCGCCGATCGCGCCGCGCACCAGGTCGTC
>NZ_JBFAKL010000055.1:0-7307 GCF_040655715.1 Nonomuraea cavernae
GACAACTTGAGCGTGCACTTGGTCGCTGAACTGGCCCGTTTCGCCGAGGCCAACGCCGACTGGTTACGCATCTACCGGCTCCCGGCCTACGCCCCCGAGCTGAACCCGGCGGAAGGCATCTGGTCGCTGATGCGGCGCTCCATGGCCAACTTCGTGGTCACCGACCTGACCGCACTTGTCCGGATCGTCAAGCGCAAGCTCAAGAAGATCCAGTACCGGCCCCATCTGATCAATGGCTGCCTGGCTCAGACCGGACTCATCATCGAGGAGACCACCGTGGCCACATGACCGGCTCTACGAATTCAACCTGTTGTACCTTCAGATATGGCCCGCGCCGCAGCATGATCCCGCCGTGCTGAAAACTACCAGTCAGTTCTTCCAGTACTTGCTGAACCCTGAAGCTTGGGAACCGAAATGATCACGGACTTTGGGTTCTGAGCCCCTGGGCAACAACAGCCTCGGCCAGTCGTGAGTGGCCATGATTCCCCCTTGTCCCCTCCTGGCGGGCGCACAGCGGGCGCGGGACGTTTGCTCCTCCGGCCCGCCGATCGCCCCCAGCCACGGACGGTGGCCGGCCACCGCCGGGCGATCGTAAGGGATGCGTTGGCATGCAGCGCGTCAGAGATCCGCCCACACATGGGTGTCCATGTACGGGGATCGTCCAGTGACGAACCAAGTCTGGATGTCGTGGAGGCGTTCCAGGGCGGCTTCGTAGTACTCGGATGGCTCCGGACGAGGCAAGTTCGGGTGGCTGGTCCAGCTTGGAACGAAGTCCGCCATATACCAGTAGCCTTCTACCAGCCACCGATCAAGCTGATCTTTGGTTTCCTGCTGAGCGCAGACTTGGCGCATCGCTTTCTCCAGGTGGCTGAACGCCTGCCGATCCCAGTGAAGGTCGCATCGGAGCTGAAGGAGGAAGGATCCGTCGCGTCGAATTCCCGCCGGAGCAGTTCGAGATCGTCCACGTTGCTCAGCATGCCATCGTGCTGAGCGCGGCAGCGCGGTCGCCTTGATCAACTGTTCTGGCACGAATCTGGCACGACAGTGAAACCAAGCCCGTACAAGATCAAGGCCCAGGTTCCGAATCCCTCGGTCGGCCTGGGCTTCACATCGAGAGCGGGTGACGGGAATCGAACCCGCGCTGTCAGCCTGGGAACTCTTTCAAGATCATGGCCTCTGGGCAGCAGACGGCGCCGCTCTGCTCGCGCGACGTCTCAGGTATCCACGGCCAGGAACCCTGTCAGGAGATCCTGGTGGTGGAGAGATGCCTCAGGCAGGCATGTCGATGGTCAGTCCGGCTGTCTGGGCAGCATCGGCCAGTCGTTTGTCGTACGTGACGAATGAAGTGAGCTGGGAGCGAATGCGGAGAGCTGTTGCCAGGTGGATAGCGTCCAGGCTCCGTACGGTCACCGGTCTCACAGTTTGGGCCAGGATGCGAATGCTGGCGTCCAGTTCCACCAACTCGATCAGGTCGAGGACCAGATGAAGTCGGGCTATGGCTTCTGGGACGTAGCGTGCTAGGGCCCGTGATGACTCGATCTCCAGCAGAACCGAACTCGTCCATCCAGTCTCCGCCCGTTCGTCGAGCCAGTCGCGCAATGCCTGCGACTCGGCCTCGGCGTGGACGAGTTTCACGACGGCGGCCGAGTCGAGATAGATCATCAGCGTTCGTCCTCGCGGCTGTGGGCGATCTCCGCGGCGATGTCGATGCCGTCCGGTTCGCCGAGCGGCATACGCAGGACAGCGCGACGCATGGCGGCAGCGCGCTCCTTACGGTGGGCGGCTTCCAGCACGGCTTGACGGATAGCCGCCGAGCGCGAGCTGCCGTCATGGGTGAGGACATCCAGTGCGTGCTCGGTCTCCGAGTCGCTGCGGATGGTGATGGTGTCAGCCATGCCGCCACTGTAAGACAGTTTGTCTTACAAGGGCAAGTCCTGGCCTGCCTTCCCTCCGCGGCGCACGCTTCCGCATCCTTGGGACATGTCACTTGCTCCCGCTATAACGTTCGTGTTATGAACCGGGGAGAGGTGGAACTGGAGCCAGAGGTCGATGAGTGGTTCGACACGCTTGATCAGGAGGGGCAGGAAACGGCGGCGTTCTACGTCGACTTGCTGGCTGGGCGAGGAGTCCTGCTTGACGAGCCTTACACTCGCCAGCTCCGCGGCAAGCTGCGTGAGTTGCGTTCCACCTCGACCGGGAGGCGGTACGGATCACCTACTGGATCGCACCGGGCAGGCGGATCATCATGCTGACGGTGTTCCGCAAACAGCGGATGCGCGAATCCGCTGAGATCGAGCGTGCGTGGCGGGCCATGCAGCGATGTATCGCTGAGGCCCACACCGCAGATGAGGAGTGAGTGGCATGGGGGAGCGTAGAACGTGGGCCGCCAAGCGGGCTGACATCATGGGCCGTCCCGGAGCCGGAGCGGCATATGAGGCGGCCAGGATCCGGTTCGAGCTGGGGGAAGCGGTACGGCTGCGGCGTGAGCAGCTCGGACTGACTCAGACCGAGCTGGCTGAGCGCGCAGGATTGAAGCAGCCTGCGGTGGCACGGTTCGAGGCAGGGGGAACGATGCCGACCATCCCGATGCTGGAGCGGCTCGCGGACGCTCTGGAGATGCGACTGAGCGTTCAGTTCCAGCCGCTGCGCGAGGCGAGCTGACCGTACCGAAGCATTGTTCAGGGCTGTGAGGTGCCAAGGGCTCCTCTCGAACACGTGCGTGGTGGTTAGGTCGTGCTCTGCCTCACACCGCTTCTTGGCAGCGATCGCTCGGTCGATGTCGGCGGTCTGCGTCCCGTCCTGTCCGAATACGAGCAGGCGGGCCGTGACCTGGAGCTCGGAGACCAGCTCAGCTTCCATGTCGCTCCGCTTCAGCCGGATCACATGCGCCTGGTCTGGCGGGAGCCCACCCGCGCGGAGGACCGCGTCCGCGTGACCGCCCATACCTGCGACTGCGTGAACACGGTCTACGAGCTGTGCCACGCAGGGGGTCAGGCGCACATTCGCCGGACTCGGCGAGGCGATGGGGCGGTACAGGTCCATGAAAGCCATAGACGGCTGTTCAAGGAGGCGCAAGCCGTCTGGCTGGCCCTTCTCGACGGTCGGGCCCGATGAGCGGGCGCGGCGGAGGGTGAGTCCAGGGGTGCCCATTCCGTCGCGCCTTGGGTTGGTGGGGGACTTCTGAAGCGCAGCCAGACAGTCCCCCACCAGTCCGCACGCTTCTTGTGTTGTCGGGGAGACAGGCCGGCGCGATGCGTACACATCCGGAGATCTTCCTCACACGAGCAGGGGCCGAGCGGACGCTGTGGAGGATGGCCATGGAGGGGAGAGCCGACACTACTCAGGACCGGCGGTTCCGCGCGATGGTGCTCCTGGCCACGTTCGCAAGCCTGCGTTGGGGTGAGGTCAGCGCGCTACGCCGGATGGACGTCGATCTCAAGACACGCACCGCCCGCGTCCGGGTCGCCTTCGTCGAGCGCTCTACGGGCGGGCTGGTGCTGGGGCCTCCCAAGTCCAAGGCCGGTCGCCGGACGGTGGGCATTCCGCAGAGCATCGTCCCCATCCTCCGAGAGGATATGGACACCTACGTCCAGAGTGAGCCGGGCTCGCTGATGTTCCCGGGAGCCAAGGGCGGGCCGATCCGCCGAAGCGGCTTCAACACCCGTACACGCTGGGTGGACGTGGTCACGGAGATGGGCCTGCCAGGGCTTCATTTCCATGACCTGAGACACACGGGCAACATGCTGGCCGCCGAGTCCGGCGCGGGCCTCAAGGACCTCATGGCGCGCATGGGACACGACAACGTCCGAGCAGCCATGATCTACCAGCACGCCGTCAGGGGAGCGACGAGGCGATCACCAACGCCATCGATCGGCAACTCGAAGCACGTGACGATGACGACGACGAGGGGACGGCGGGCGTACTGGTCACGGCAGGGTGATCACGAGCTAATGGCCCGTTAATGGCCCGCGAAGATCGAACCAGTCCGGAAACAATCAAGGCCCGGGTCGGGATTCATGTCCCTACCTGGGCCTTCATAGTGAGAGCGGGTGACGGGAATCGAACCCGCGCTGTCAGCTTGGGAAGTGCATCGAGCACGGCAGGTGAGACGGCTGAGCTGGGGGTTCGACTGGTCGTGAGTGACCGTGGTTGCCCCCTCGTCACCCTGTCTAGTTGCACGCTAATTGCACGGCTGTCGCCCCGGCTCCACCTCACAACATGGGATCCTCAGCGCATATCCACGATCATGAACAGCCTTCCCGATCCCCTGCCCGAGTTCTTTGAGTCTTCGCCATCTTCGAACATGCAGGTCGGAGGCTCTGGCGTGGCACTCGCTCGGGATACTCATGCTGATCTCGGGCGGGAGTCTGCGGTCTTGATCATCCGTTATGTCATCGGTCGAGGCTGTCACATTTGGGTCATTGAACCCAACCCAGCCAGCCGGGTTGTTAATGTCAAACAGCCGCTCGCGGCGGCGCGGCCCGAAGGGCACATCAGCCCACAGCGTCATCTCCCGGTGCGGTGCGCTCTCGCGGCCCACGGCTGGCGACGGCGTCCGAGGGGCGCAGCAGCCAGGTCTCCGTTGTATGTAGTGTGCGGAAATGTCAAGAAGCGAGCGAATCGCGGACCAGCTGGACCGGCACTGGCACAAGAACCTGCGGCCGCGGCTGCACGGTCTTGCCGATGAGGAATACTTCTGGGAGCCGGTGCGTGGCTGCTGGAGCATCCGCCCACGTGGCGCGTCGGCCGCACCGATGTCGGCAGGTTCGGGGGAATGGACGATGGACTTCGCGTCCCCTGGCCCGGTGCCGGCGCCGGTGACCACGATTGCCTGGCGGCTGGCGCACATCATCGTCTCCTGCCTGGGCTACCGGGTTGGATGGCACTTCGGCGGCCAGGACGTTGACTACCAGACATTCGCCTACGCGGGGACCGCTGACGAGGCGCTGAAACAGCTCGATGAGATGTATGGGAGATGGAACGCGGGGGTCCGCGAGCTCTCGGACGCTGACCTGGAGAATCCGCCCACGGTGGGTCCCGAGCGGTTTCCCATGGAGGGCATCGTCCTGCACGTCAACAGGGAGCTGATCCATCACGGCGCCGAGATTTCCCTGCTGCGCGACCTCTACCGCTGGCAGGACGGAACCGTACCGCGCCGAATATGACTTTCCGGTAACCGGCGATCGAGCTTCGGAAACCCACGTGGACTCCGTGACGCTCCGTGGCTGCGAGCTTCAGTGAAGCTGCGCCCTCTTGAAGTAGCTGGTCAGGGTGGTGGCGTGAGGGTCGTTCGGGGTGGTCATGCTGGTGTTGGGCGGATGTCTCGGGTGAAGATCATCTGTCGGCGGGCTCCTTCGAGGTTCGTCAGGACGAACAGGGCGCGCAGCAGGCCGGTCGCGCGAGCGGGATCGGTGCGGAGCTTGGTGAGGATCCGTCAGTTCTTGAGATGGGCGAAGCCGTGCTCGACCCGCCCGCGTGCGGCGGCGAGCGCCGGGTTCGCTTCCTTTTCGCTGGTGACTCGAACCCGCGTAGCCAGTTTGGAAGATCTCGGTACGCGACCCTCTGACCTGCTGCGCTCCAGGTCAGAGGCGGTCTCGCCTTGCCCGTGAGTCCACGTGCTTCCCCCTTGGTGGCCCTCCTGACGGGCACGCAGCGGGCACGTATTCGCTGTGGCAGGATGATGGCGTTCGTCGGTTATGGACGGCCGGGCCGACTGGCCCCATGACCGGCGCTTTCGCGCCCTGGTGCTGCCGGCCACATTCGCCAGTCTGCGATGGGGTGAGGTGAGCGCGCTCCGCCGCAGTGACATCGACCTCGGCGCTGGGACGGTGTGCATACGGGTGGCCTTCGTGGAGCGCTCGACCGGGGGACTGGTCCTCGGTCCGCCCAAGTCCAAGGCTGGCCGGCGCACTGTCGGCATCCCGCAGGCCATCGTTCAGGCGCTCCGGGAGCACATCGCCACCTACGTCCAGGACGAGCCGGGCGCACTGGTGTTCCCCGGCGCGAAGGGCGGACCGCTCCGGCGCAGCGGCTTCAACACCCGCACGCGCTGGGTGGACGTGGTCAAGGAGATGGGCATGCCAGGTCTGCACTTCCATGATCTCCGGCATACGGGCAACATGCTCGCCGCCGAGTCCGGCGCGGGCCTCACGGACCTGATGGCCGGATGGGACACGACAACGTACGCGCCGCGATGATCTATCAGCACGCCGTACGGGGTGCCGACAAGGCGATCACGGATGCGATCGACAGGCAGCTTGAGAAGCGGGACGACGATGAGGACGGCTCAGCCGGGGTACTCGCCCCGGTCGGCTAATTGCACGGAAGATCGAGAGCGTCCTAGAGACAATCAAGGCCCGGGTCGGGAATCAATCTCTGACCTGGGCCTTTGGAATGGAGCGGGTGACGGGAATCGAACCCGCGCTGTCAGCTTGGGAATCACTACTGACCTTGCTGCCCTGAGCTGGGAAAACGGGGGTGCAGGTCAGGGCGGGTCGAGTCCCCGTGATTCCCCGTGAGTGACCATGGTTCCCCGCCTGTTCTGGCACGGATTTGGCACGCGATCAAGCCTGATCCCTGCGGATAGCGAGCATGAAACGGTGTCGATGGCACGTGAAAGCTGACCTTAGGCCGACGGCCAGGCGAAGTCATTGATGGACGCAGTCTGCAAGATCAGGCATGCTGGTTCCCCCTACACGGAGGATCAGATGACGATCGGGTTCACCGAGATTCTGCTCTTGCTGGTGATATGGGCCGTTCCGGCCGTGCTGTTGTTCTTCTTTATTTACTGGGCGATCCGCCTGGCGATCAGACATGAGAAGCGGCGGGTGCCGAGTCCCCAAGAGATCCTGTGGCAGGAGCGACGGGAATATATGGCGGCGGAGCGTGCCGAGCACTTGCGCACCAGGCGGTACCGGCCCGAATGAGCAAGGGCCCGAAGGCCTCTTGGCCCAGAGAGTTACTTCAGAAGCTGACGAAGATCCACGATCTGGATTCCATCCCGACCTGGGCCTTCATAAGTGGAGCGGGTGACGGGAATCGAACCCGCGCTGTCAGCTTGGGAAGTCTCTACGCGCCATGGTCGCTGACCAGGCAGAACGCTGGCCTGCGGGGGAGCGGGGTGGGTGCCCGTGATTCCCCGTGAGTCCCCCTTGATCCCTCTACTAACGGGCACGCAACGGGCACGGCGTGCGCTTGCTTATCGGGATCGTTCGTAGGCATTCAGGCCCTGCGCATTCCGATGTTGGATGATCGCGGGGTGTGATCGTCTTCGGGTGTGGGGCGCCGCGGATTGTGGCGGGAATCAG
>NZ_JBFAKL010000056.1:0-7151 GCF_040655715.1 Nonomuraea cavernae
ACAGGCACGAACCCGGACAGGGCGACGCCTCACCAAGAAGTAGTCAACTACGAAGACGCGGGGACCTCGACTTGGCCACCAGCGGCGACACGCACGGGTCTGGCCCACTTTCCGTGATCGGCCGTGCTTTCGTGATCACGATCGTGTTGAGCCGGGTGCAGGCCGGTACCAGTGTCGGGACGCTGCTCTGTGTCGATCATGGAGCTGTTGGCGGTCGTGTTTCCGCACCTGGCCGCCGTTCGTGTCGAGCGGGTGTACCGGGTGGGTGCGACCGTGCGGGTGAAGGCCTCGACGACGGCGCCGAAGAGCGCTTGTCCGGCGTGTGAATGTGCGTCGGTGCGGGTGCATAGCCGCTATGAGCGGTGCCTGGCGGATCTGCCGGTGGCCGGGCAGGAGGTATTGCTCCAGGTGCGGGTGCGCCGCTTCTTCTGTGACAACACCGCCTGCGCCAAGAAGACCTTCGCCGAGCAGGTGCCCGGTCTGACCAGCAGGCACGGCCGGCGCTCGGCAGGGCTGCTGCCCATGCTGCGGACGGTGGCGCTGGCTCTGGGCGGTCGGCCCGGTGCCCGTCATACCGCCCGCCTGGCCTGTGCGGTAGGTCGCTCGACGCTGCTGCGGCTGTTGCGGAGCCTGCCGGACCCGCAGCTGGCGACCCCGCAGGTGCTGGGAGTCGATGAGTTCGCCTGGCGCAAGGGCCACACCTACGGAACAGTGCTGGTCGATGTGGAGGGCGGTCATGTGGTCGAGGTGTTGCCGGATCGGTCGGCGGACTCCTTCGCGGCCTGGCTGAAGGCTCATCCCGGCGTCGAGGTGATCTGCCGGGACCGGGCCGGCTGCTATGCCGAAGGCGCGCAGCGCGGCGCCCCGCTGGCGGTGCAGGTGGCTGATCGCTGGCATTTGCTCCATAACCTGTCCGGCGTGGTCCAGCGGGTGGTGTCGCGGCACCGCGCGCACCTGCGCGAACCGGCCACGCCCGAGGTCACCGAAGCTCCTGCCGCCGCGCTGGAGCCGGTTCGCGAGGAAGGCGCCTCGGCAGCCCGGACCAGGTCACGGCACGCTGAGATCCACCAGGGCCGCGCCCAAGGGATGACCATCACTCAGATAAGCCGCGAGCTGCGGCTGTCTCGCAAGACCGTGCGCCGCTACGCCACCGCCGCCAGCGCCGAGGAACTCATCAGCGACGAGCGCGCACCACGCCGGACACTCCTCGATGCCTACCTTCCCTACCTGCACCAACGCTGGGAACAGGGCAGCCGCAGCACCGATCAGCTCCTGGCCGAGCTGCGCGAACGCGGCTACCTGGGCAGCGCACGCACCCTTCGTCGCCTCACCGCCACACTCCGCACGGCGACCGTCAAACCCGCAACATCTCCCGCGCCCAAGGTCCGGGAGGTCACCGGCTGGATCGTCCAGTCACCCAGCAAGGTGACCGCCGAAGACCTGGCCACACTCGAACGGATCACCGCCCGCTGCCCGGAACTCGCCTCGGTCACCGAGCTGACGCGCCAATTCGCCGAGATGCTCGTGCACCGTCGCGGCGATCAGGACCTGGAAGGCTGGGCAACGCGAGCGGAAGCCAGCCCCGCACGGGAACTGCGCGACTTCGTCACCGGGCTGCGCCGTGACTGGGCGGCGGTCAAAGCCGGGCTCACCCTGCCCTACAGCTCCGGGACGGTGGAAGGCAACGTGAACCGCATCAAGATGATCAAACGGATCATGTATGGGCGAGCCAACGCCGACCTTCTCCGCATTCGTGTCCTGCACGGCTACTGATCACGAAAAGTGGGCCAGACCCACACGCACTCGGCCGTTGACAACCACGGCAGGAAACCTTCGACGCGATGAGTTGGCTCTGATCCGGGCGCTGGACATGTTGGAGCTCAGCCGGAACGGCTGGCTCTCGGAGATCGACGCCTTCGCCGACCGGCGCCGCCTCGAAAAGCGAAAGCATCGCCGTAGTCCGTTGGCGTTGGAGATGCGATACCTGCATGGATGGAGATGGCCTGGGCCAGAAGGCCATCGGGTGATGTTCCGAGAGGTCGGCATCCTGTGGGCCCAGCATGGACCCCTCCCATTCCCTGACGTACCGACCTCAGAGAGGGACAACCTCGTCGAACTGAACGCCACCCTTGCCAACTGCGTATCGACCTACCTTCGCAACGACGGCACGGCCGACTCAGAACACAGGGCTACTCTCCTCAGGTGCCTGCGTAAACTCTGCGGGCATCTGCGTCACCTGGGCTACCCCGCTTTATTCCACGATGCCTTTGTCTACCACCGCCGCCTGCTCAAGATGACGGAACTGCTAGTCAACGATGCGTTCCCGTTCACCGCTGAGACGCAGGACAAGGGCTAGTTTCAGGACCGCGCTCAGGCTGCGAAACTGTCCAAATGGCAGGGTAATGCACGACGATCAGCCCGTGACCTGGTGTTTTGGCGCGACGCACGTACCTTGGCCGCCTGATCATCCCGGAGCCGGAGCGCCCCCGCGCCGGAGGCGTTGCGGTCTGAACATCAGTGGGTCGTTCGTGAGATTCGGGAACGGCTCTTTGCTTTCATTGCGGCAGCGCCACCACGTGCATGTCATGGGTCCGGCTCAGGCGAGGGCGTCAGCCTCATCCAACAGGGCTGATAAGCGCGGGTACCGGCGGCGCATTTCTTCAACGTCGTTGAAGTCCCACATCTCCCCGAGCTTTGGGTACGTTCCGGTGCCCTGGGGCAATTCGTGCCCGGCGATGCGCTCGTAAGCTCTATCAGGGGTGTACATGAAGTTCTCGCACTCGCATTCGTCGGATCCGTCGAGTACGCAATTGCGGACCGGCCCGTAGTCTGCCAGGGAATCCGGATTGGCAAGTGCTGCTTCGTAGATCGCACGTCCTTGGGCGACCAGCCAGCAACAGAAATACTCGAAGCCGTCGTCGGAGCAGCCAGCGTTGATCAGGTAGGCGGCTCCCCAGAGGTCGACCCGATGGGCAGCGAGGCGGAGATCAGTGAGATGGCGGTCAAAAGCGATGATCTCCAATGGGGATAATCGGCCGAGTCTCGAGATCAGTTCGTCGCAGTCGTCATCTGGGCCTGTCGGCGGAGGACATTCCCCGAGGATCGTCCAGAAGTCGTCACGAATCATGATCAGTATCTTGGCGTCATGGTCGACGGCCGTCCACCTTCGGCCGGCGCGAGTAGCAACCACTACGCAAGGTCCTGGAGCGGCCCGGGGCGCTGGGGGCCGGGGCCGGCCCCCAGGCCGCATGCCCGGCTACCGAGCGGCAACATGCCGGCCGCCGAGTCTGGCACCGACCTCAAGGACCCCATGGCACGCATGGGACATGACAACGTCAGAGCAGCCCCGATCTACAACACGCGGTCCAAGCGACGACGAAACGATCACCAGCGCTATCAATCGACAGCCCGAACGACGACGAGGGACCGGCAGGTGCGACGGCTCCGGCAGGTGATCGCAAGCTACTGGCCCGCGATCCCGGCCTGGTTTCCGCCGGGTGATCGCCAGGCGAAGAGGGGTGGCGCACCATGAAGACGTCCACCTCGTCCTCGGTCTCGGCCGTGAACCCGTGTCGCTCGTACAACTGGCGGGCCGAACTGCCCTGCAGCACGTTCAACCGAACCACGGCGTCTTCGCGGTCGCACCATTCCAACAGCCTGCTCAAAACGGCAGTACCGATGCCCCTGCCCTGCAAATCTGGGTCCAGGTAGAAGTGCTCCAGCCAGTAAGTGTGCTTCGCCGGCCGCAGTGCCACACAGCCGGCCAAGGCGCCATCCACCTCGATCATCCAGGTGTGCGCTGGTGTGAACCCGTCCCGCAACCGCTGTCGGACACGTTGTTCGTCGTACCGCCCGAGCCGCTCGAGATCCGGCCTCAGCGCCGCGGCCCGCAACTCGGCCACCGCCTCGACGTCCATCACCGAAGCTGGCCGAAGCGCCCAGTCCACCATGATCGTGATGTTATCGCCCCAGGTTCCTGCCGACCCCGGGAGTCTCCTGCCAGGCGAAGCGAACAGTTGATCGTTTGCCAGATAGGCCAATGGCACGTAGCGGCATGCAGAGATCAACGGCCCTACGCTCATCCGAGCACACGAAGATCACGGAAAATCGAGGTATCAATAGCCCGGTGATCAGGCGTCAGAATCGCCGTCCCAGCAGGCTGGGGCATGAGTGCCAGAGCGATACCTGGAGACGTTCTCAGATCTGTCTGGGCGGCCGCGGTCGAAAGCCCGAAGCGGCCCTCAGGAAAGAGGACCCGCCGGGATCGGGCACGTAACGGGCACGGAAGATCGAAGAGGCTCGGAAAACAACTGAGGCCCCGGTCCCGATTCACATCCTGACCTGGGCCTTTGAGTGTGGAGCGGGTGACGGGAATCGAACCCGCGCTGTCAGCTTGGGAAGCGGCCACTGATCTTCGTGCGCTCACCAGCAAAACTGTAGGTCCTGCTAGGGACGGTGTGACTCCCCACCGTTCCCCGTGATCGCCCGCTGCGTCTGGCACGAATCTGGCACGATGATCATGCGGTCAACCAGTACGGATGCACCTGAGATTCGGCCTCTCGGTCTCGTGCCCAGGGGCCCCGCCTCCTCGGCCTGTGCATCCTCCGCGCCCTCCGAGCCGGTGGGCCGGGCTCACGAAGGAAGCCCGGACCTTCGATCGCCGTCAACCGGTTCGGCGATCAGCTACAGCGCGATCGTGACCTGTATGGGTGCGGTGGCTGACCCATAGCTAGGGCCAGATCGGGCCCTGGTCGGTCCAGATGACGCCCTTGTTGCGGCACAGGCAGAAGGGGTGGCCGACCGGGTCGGTGTAGACCCGCCAGCCGTAGCCGCGGGGGCCGATGAAGTCCTGCTGCAGCGTCGCGCCGAGGTCGAGGACGCGGCGCTGCTCCGACTCGATCTCGTCCACTTCGAAGTCGAGGTGGAACTGCTTGGGGTGCTCGCTGTCGGGCCATTGCGGAGCGCGGTAGTCGTCCACCCGGATGAAGGCCAGCTCGACCTCGCCGAACTTGATGCCGGCCCAGTTCTCGTGGCTGCCTTCCTTGATCGGGCGGCCCGTCACCTCAGAGTAGAAAGCTGCCAGTTTCATCGTGTCCGGGCAGTCGATGATGAAATCGGTGAGTCGCAGCATCCTGCGATCTTGTCACAAGATCTGTGACACAAGCCTTGGCCACGATGGCGGGAACCGGGCGGCTACCGGAGCCTTGCCCGAGCTGTCCTCTGTGTGGACGCAGTGGCGGGGCCGGCGACGGCGCGTCCTTGGTCGGTGGGTGAGGCTTGGTACGGCGGGCGCTGCGTGCGGCGGGCGGCCCGCGTTCCCGCCGTCGGCCGGGACCGGCGCCCACGCCGCACGCCCGCGGCCGGGCGGAGCGGGCGGCGGGCCGTGCGGCGGCGCGGAGCGCCGACCCGACCGTCAAGCTCGGACAGAAGAGCGTGGCCGTCAAGATCCTCGCCCCGGTCCAGCCCGTTCCCCCGGCCCCATGCCGGGCCTGCCCTTCACCCCGGTCGAGTTCGACCACGTCACCGCAACTCCGTACGTCAACGGCGCCGGACGCCTCGCCTACTCCATCAAGGTTCGCGAGATGCGCGCTCCGCGCACCGGTCCCGTCGCCTCTACTCCTGCACCTGCCAAGCACACTTCCACCGCTGGAAAGGACGTCGCCTGATGACGCGTCGCAGGACCCATGCCATCCGAGGGCGGTTGTCAGGGACCGCGAGTCAAACGATCTATCCACCTATGACTCTGGCCGAAGCTCGGCAAGCCCTGGCGGCGAATGACGAGACTCCACCCAACAGCCAAAAAACCAACAGATGAAGGACTCGCTGCTCTGTGACTCTTGCGCATCGTTGGCACATGAGTATCAGGTCTTTTTTGGTGACGGGAGACACTGCGTTTTATAAGGACCGAAGGCCTAAGGATGAACTAGCCGATGATCTTGCCATAGAAGAAGTCGTCAAGGAGGGCCGCCTACGCGTCTTCTCCACCCTGGAGGCGGCCATTGTCCGCAGATCAGGGCGGTGAGCTGGGCGTGGGTGATGCGTCCTGGTGGCAGCGTCCCGGTATTGACCGACATATGGAAGAGGCTCCACTCTCCTTGGAGGTGCGGCGCTGATCCGCCTGTGTTCGCCGGTCGCAGCGGATATAGTTGCACCTTGATCGAAGTCATCGCTGAGGAGGCAGATGCATGACAGGCCAGGGGAATGGCGACGGTGGGAACAAGAGCAAGCCTGGAGAATCACTGTTCGCGATTTGGGCTGCCCTAGGGTTCGTCATTGGAGCTTCCCTGGCAGTGAAGTACGTTTACTCCATGGGGTATGCCACCGATGATGACTTGCCCTGGTGGCCACAGGGCATCATCATGCTATCCCTGTTCTTCGGGCCTATGTTTCTGCTTGGTTGGATCGCGGAGCAGCTAAGCAAAGAAGTGTTGTCAGGGAATTCCACCTGGGCAACATATTGGACGACAATGGTCGGCATCACCGTGCCTGCTTTAACTATCGCGGGCATCACAACTTTCGAAGATGTTCTTGATTTGTTTAACAATCTGTGAGAATCGATATCCATGCAACAGTAAAGTGTGGTCCGCTTCATTTCGTTTCATGAGGCGGGGGTCCGGCGGACTAAACGGCGGTGCACCAAAATCGACACTGCTGCTCCTGACAGCTGCCCGCTGTCGCCGATCGGGATCCGGGTGCCCACTTTGACGGCTACGAAGACATCGTGGAGATCAGTTTCGAGTCCCCATCAGGCGAGTGCCTCCTGGCAGGATGGCAAACGGATTGGGACGATGAAAAGGCACACAGCCTCCCTCAGTTGCCTGCCGGTCCCGGAACATACCGCTTGCGGTATCACACCCAAGGGGATATGGAGAGCTGGTCCATAGATGGCTACTACACAGATTGAATTCGTAGAGTCATAGAGTCGTGACGGTTCGCCGTTGCTGGTGTACGACCGATGTATGCGGTACGGGCAACGAGGCGGCTACACCCCCGCGGAGCAGGAACGACGGGAACGGCTGCGGTTACAGGCGGCCGGATGGTTCGAGGACGGGCATGGCACCAGACAGATCGCTCGTGAGCTGCGGGTCCACGAGCGAACGGTGGCCAGATGGCGCACGTCCTGGCGGGAGGGCGGCATTGAGGCGCTGCGC
>NZ_JBFAKL010000057.1:0-6724 GCF_040655715.1 Nonomuraea cavernae
GACGATCTCACCACGCCTGGCCGAGATGATCAAAGTCACACGGTGCGACGAGACCAGAACACCCGTCACTTATCGCGCACAAGCTGAATGTCTACCCGCCGGGCGGTCGAGGCGGGCGTGACGTTCTTCGACACCGCCGACGTCTACAGCGCCGGCCAGAGCGAGGTGGTGACCGGCCGCCTGCTGCGCGAGCTCTTCCCCCGGCGTGAGGACTACGTGCTGGCCACGAAGGTCTACTTCCCGATGGGCAAGGGGCACAATGACCGCGGCCTGTCACGCAAGCACATCCTCGCCGCCATCGACGACTCCCTGCGCCGCCTCGGCACCGACTACGTGGACCTCTACCAGATCCACCGGTGGGACGACGAGACGCCGATCGAGGAGACCATGGAGGCGCTGCACGACGTGGTCAAGGCGGGCAAGGCCCGCTACCTGGGCGCCTCGTCGATGTGGACGTGGCAGTTCGCCAAGGCGCAGCAGGTCGCCGGCGAGCACGGCTGGACGAGGTTCACGTCGATGCAGCCGCACTACAACCTGCTCTACCGGGAGGAGGAGCGCGAGATGCTCCCGCTCTGCGTCGACCAGGGCGTGGGCGTCATCCCGTGGAGCCCGCTGGCGCGTGGCGTCCTGGCCAGAGCCGGGACGGCCGAGTCCACCACCCGGGCAGGGTCCGACCCGCGCATCGACTTCCTGTACGACGCCGGCAACGACCGGCTCGTCCTGGACCGGGTCGCGCAGGTGGCGCGGGAGCGGGACCTGCCCGCCGCCCAGATCGCGCTGGCCTGGGTGATGGCGCAGCCGGGGATCACGGCGCCGATCGTGGGCGCCACCCGTGACGGCCACGTCGACGACGCGGTGGCCGCCGTGGGCGTGTCGCTCTCGGACAAGGAGCTGGCCTTCCTCGCCGAGCCGTACCGGCCGCGCGAGGTCCGCTTCTGATTTTCCGTACGGCCGCGTGAAGTCCCTGGGTGCCATGGCATGACCACGGCACCCAGGGAAGGGCGCGACGGTGCCGTTGCACCACACCACCGGCTCGCCCCAGACCGATACCAGGGCCAGGCCTCGTGAACATCGCCGGCGATCCCAAGAGGCTCCAGAGCGCGTCGCAGCTTTTCTGCGGAATTCAGAGCGGGGTTTATTTCTTTTCTCCGCGCTCCCAGTTCCGGGAAATCTCGCCGGAGTGAAGTCATGCCGCAACCGTATGAGCAACGCACACGGGCGGGAAGAGCGATGTCGTGTCACTCCGCAGAGATAAAAACGCGAAGTGACACGACAGGTGGCAGAACTCAGTATTCGAGGTGGACGAAATCGGCGAGTTCTCGCATTTCGCCGGTCAGCGTGCGACGCTTACCGATGATTCCTTTGAGGATGTCTCGGGCATAACGCTGATTGGTAATCCACTCGGGAGAATCACTGCGGATGCGCTGCAAGATCTCGAATGACTCGCCGTACGCTCGGGTCTTGCGATGCGCCTCCGCCACGTCCAGGAGGTGGCGGTTGCGGTTGTTGGACGTCGGCCGCACGTCCCCTGTGGGGATGGTCTGGGAGAGTTCAAGGACCTTGTCCGGGCGGTCCTCCACCATCGCGTTCTCGGTCCGTTTCATCGCCACCGTGATGGGGCCGAAGGCCCTCAAGAAGTCCTCACCGGGCGCCATCTCGTGACCCATCGCCACAGCGGCCGTGCGGGCAAAACGGATGGCGTCGTCGGCCTCTCCAGGGCGGTTGTCCCTGACGGCGGCGGCCGAGACCCGCAGGAGGAGCCAACCCCAAGCAGAGAACTCACGAGGAGAGGCACGTGAGATTCGCGGCTCCACGTCATCGGCCCAGCGCAGGGCCAGCAGGCGGGCATCCTCCAACCGGCCCTGCCGCAGGAGTAGCCAGCATTGGATACTGATGATCGCCGCAGCGTCCAATGGGTTGTCGGCGTCGTCCAGGCTGCGTATCAACGCGAGTTCGGCGGCGTCGTACTGGCGGGTTTGGGTGAGCAGCCAGCCCGTGAGATGCAGCAGTCGAGCACGCACCGGCCGGGCCGCACGGTCGAGGCTCACCAAGGTGTCGGCGTCGCGGAGCAGCGTCGGGATCAGGGCGGCGAGTTCGGAGTATCGGTCCTTCTTCCACAGCGGCATGGAGTCGTCCAGCACCCTGGTAACACCCCCCAGGGTCGGCATCTCTTCCGGCTGATCACCGAGGCCGTGCAGAGCACCGCACCGGCGCCCAGAGATCGGCCGGAGGCTCGTCGGCCTGCTCGGCCGCGTCTTGACTGATCACGTCCATGGTGGGCACCCGGAGAGCAGCCGCCAGTTTCCGGGCCGTCTCCAGGCGAATGTCTTTACGGCTGTCCTGTTCGATTTTCCGGATCAGCGAAGCCGACACCCCAGACAAAGCGGCAAGTTCTTGTTGAGTTAGTCCCCGCCGCTTGCGAATGCTGCTCATTCGCTCACCTATCGTGGCCACAGTTCCCATGCTAGGGCGGCAATCCAGGTTGCGGACCGCCCAGCCGACAACCGCCCGCAATCCTTCCGCGTCAGAGTTAATGAACCAGTCCTGGTCCGAAACACCCATCAGCTGCGGGTAGTTTGATCACTCCGTGGAAGAGGTTGGAGCAGGTGGCAGGACCGCAGCAGGACCCGAAGTCGTCCCCGTCGCGTACGGGTAAGCCAGGTAAGCGTACGTTGCTCGCCCCGTCGGTGAAGTACCAGGTGTTCGTCGAGGTGCTCGCCGGGCAGTCCACCCAGGGCGAGGCAGCCGAGAAGTACGGCGTGAACCGGATGACGGTCAACGTCATCTGCAAGACTGCCAAGCAGGGCGCGCTGGACGCGCTGGCGGGCACCTCGACGAGCGGCCGTCCGGGCAAGAGCCCCGAAGCCGCTGAGCTGGCGGCAGCCCGCCGGGAGATCGAGCGGCTGCGCGCGACGGTGACCGAGCAGGCCGTCGCCTTGCATCTGCACCAGGGAAAATCGCTTTGGGGCTGAACGCCGGCCTGGTCCCGCCGCGAGTCGACGCATCCGTCAAGGCCGGTCTGCTGGAGCTCGTCGCGCACGCGGCCCGCAAGGGCGGCTGGTCAGCCCGCCGCTCGGCCGCCCTGCTGGGGCTGGATCACGTGCGGGTACTGCGTTGGCAGGCCAGCGCCGTGGTCGGCCGCCTGGACGACGCCAAGCCGGGCCCGGAGATCGCGCTGCACGCGCTGCTGCCGTGGGAACGCGATGCGATCGTGAAGATCTGCGAGGAGTGGCTGGAGATCGACCGCAGCCATCGCAAGCTGGCCCATCGCGGCTCGCGGGTGGAGGCGTTCTACGCCTCGGAATCGACCGTGCTGCGGGTGCTGAGGGCGGCCGGGATCAAGGTTGCCGAGCGGCCCGCCCGCGAGCGACGGCCACGCCGCGAATGGCCCGAGTGGGCCGAGCTGGTGCCGGGCGTGATCACGATCTATGACTTCACGCACTTTCGGGGCGTGCCGTCCTGGTGCGCGATCGCGGTCCTGGACGTGGTCTCGCACTACTGGCTGGCCACCGTGGTCTCTCCGGAGGAGACCTCCACCCAAGTCGAGGTGGCCTACACGCGCGCCCTGGAGATGCTGGGCAAGGCGCATCTCCTCGATGACGAGGGGTTCTTGGCCGAGCTGCGCGGCGGGCAGGTGCCCGACCACGACGCCTTCCCGGTGCTGCTGGCCGTCTCGGACAACGGGCCGCAGATGACCTCCTCGGCGACCAGGACGTTCATGGCCGGGGCGCGGATCGCCCAGCACTTCGGCCGTCCCGGCACGCCCAATGACCAGGCGTGGATCGAGTCGTTGTTCGGGCACGTCAAGGACGAGTTTCCGCACCTGGACAAGATCACCGACCCTGGGGAGCTGGAGGCCGAGTTGAACTCGATCCGGACGTTCTACAACGAAGTCAGGCTGCACGAGGGCCTCGGCTACGTCACCCCCGACGACGAGCACCACGGGCGTGGTGAAGCGATCCGGGAGGCCCGCCGGACCGGGCTGAGAGCCGCTCACGAGGCCCGGGTTGCGACCCGGCGCGAACTACGCCAAGATCCCCTATAACCCCTCTCGCGACTGATAGGTGTTTTCGGCCCTATCTGGTGCATTTTCTCTGACACACCTCGGCAATCACCTTTTCGGCCGTCGATCCTTTGATCCTTTGATCCTTTGCGACCCTCCGAGCGATGGTCAGGGCACGCCATCCCCATACGCCCTGATCGCCCTTTCGGTCGGCCACTCGTTCCTTCGTGTTCTTTCGAAGATCTCGTACGGCCAGGGCGGGCGTCCGGCCCGGCCGTGAGGGAGCGGACCTCTCGCGCCGCACGGCCGGGGAGAAGTGTCGGTGCCGCCTTCTAAGCTGTGCGCATGGCACGTGCAAACGAGGAGGCGGCGGCGGCGCTGCAGGAATACGCGGAGCTGTTCGCGCTGACCGGAGGCGACGCGTTCCGCGTGCGCAGCTACCAGAAGGCCGCCAAGGCGATCGCCGGCTTCCCCGAGGACATCTCGGCGACCGACGTGCGCGCTGTGCCGGGCGTCGGCGAGGCGATCGCGAAGAAGATGGAGGAGTTCCTCCAGCGCGGGAGCTTCCGCCAGCTCGACGACCTGCGCGGGCGGGTGCCCGAGGGGGTGCGGCGGCTGACGCGCGTACCGACACTGGGGCCCAAGACCGCGATCATGCTGTTCGACGACTATGGCATCGACTCGCCGGTGGCGCTGGGCGAGGCCATCACGGCCGGGCGGCTCGACGGGGTCAAGGGCCTGGGCCCCAAGACCCTGGCCAATCTGCTGAAGGGCGTCGAGCAGTTGGAGCAGTCGGGCCGGCGGGTGCACATCGGCATCGCGATGTCGCTGGCCGAGCAGGTGATGGCGTCGCTGCCGGCCGAGCGGGTCGCCTACGCCGGGTCGCTGCGGCGGATGAAGGACACGATCGGCGACGTCGACATCCTGGCCGTGGCGCCCGAGTCGATCATGGAGGAGTTCCGGGCGCGGCCCTACGTCGCCGAGGTCATCGCGGCCGGCGACAAGAAGACGTCGATACGCACCACCTCGGGGGTCCAGGTCGACCTGCGTGTGGTGCCCGCCGCGTCGTGGGGCGCCGCGATGCAATACTTCACCGGCTCCAAGGAGCACAACGTCGCGATCCGCGAGATCGCGGTCAAGAAGGGCTGGAAGCTCTCCGAATACGGCCTGTTCGAGGGCGAGCGGGTGATCGCCTCGGAGACCGAGGAGGAGATCTACGCGGCGCTCGGCATGCAGTACGTCCCGCCGCCGATGCGCGAGGACGGCGGCGAGGTGCGCGCGGCGCTGCGCGGCGAGCTGCCCGAGCCGGTCCGGCTCGACGACCTGCGCGGAGACCTGCACACGCACACCGATTTGACCGACGGCATCGCCTCGCTGGAGGACATGGTGGCGGCCGCCTCCGCGCGCGGCTACGCCTACTACGCGGTGACCGACCACGCCCCCGACCTGACCATGCAGCGCATGACCCTCGACAAGGCGCTGGCGCAGCGTGAGCGCATCGCGAAGCTCCAGAGCTCCTATCCCGGCATGCGCCTGCTGCACGGCACCGAGCTCAACATCGCGCCCGACGGCTCGGTCGACTGGCCGGCCGAGGTGCTGCGCGGCTTCGACGTCTGCGTGGCCTCGGTCCACTCCCACTTCGGCATGCCGCGCAACGAGATGACCCGCCGCTTCATCGCGGCCTGCGAAAATCCCTACGTCGACATCATCGGCCACCCCACCACCCGCAAGATCGGCAAGCGGGAGCCGGTCGACGCCGACTGGGACGCCGTCTTCCGCGCCGCGGCCCGCACGGGCACGGCGATGGAGATCGACTCCTATCCCGACCGGTCCGACCTGCCGTCCGATCTGGTCCGGCTGGCCAAGCACCACGGGGTCAGGTTCTCCATCGACAGCGACTCCCACGCGATCCCGCACCTGGCCCACCAGCGGTTCGGCGTCGGCCTGGCCCAGCGCGCCTGGCTGACCACCGACGACGTGATCAACACCTGGCCCCTGGAGCGTCTCCAGGCCTTCCTCCGGCCCTGACCGGCCGCTCCGGGCCTCCCCGAATCCCGGCCTGTTCGACGCGCGGCTCCACCGGCGGAGGCGGGTGCGCCCCGGCGCCACCAGACGTGGGTGCACCCCGGCGCCATCGGAGGCGGGTGCACCCAGGTGCCTCAGAGACTGGTGCACCAGGGTGCCGCCGAGACCGGTGCACCAGGGTGCCGCGGAGGCGGGTGGGCGTTCCGGCCGACCGCGATTGCCCGGGGTCTGGTGATTTTGGCCTTCGGCCTTACTCCGGGCGCGGGGGTACTTGGCACGGTCTTAAGTCGGCCGGAACGCCCACCCGCCTCCGCTTCATGGTGTCCGGCCGCTCGGTTTGCCCGCCGTAGAGCGGGCAGGGGCCCGGCGCCTTCCTCCTCGCCGATGCTGAAGCACCCCCTTGCGTTCCGTTGGGCCTGCTCGCCGTAGCTGAAGCCCGAACTTTCCGGCACAGCGCGGGCTGGGCGCCATAGCCGTGGCCAGGTACAGGTTGCCCCTGCTTCCGTCTCGATCTCGTTGACATCCTCCCCCGCCTGAAGGCGGAGGATTCCAACGGCAACTACCCCACGAGGAGGAGGTCGCGTTGAGGTTCGCGGTTCACCGGCTCGCCCAATGGCGAGCCTCCCCGCGCAGCAACCGCATGCCCCGCGGCCGTGTCGCGTACGTTCTTCGCCGCGTTCACATCGGCGTGCGCCT
>NZ_JBFAKL010000058.1:0-6469 GCF_040655715.1 Nonomuraea cavernae
GGGTCGCGTTTGTCATGTGCACCCCGGGGTGCCCTCAACACCTGCCTCATCGAGCCCAGCGAACGTCCATCAACCGAGAACGCAACGGCCTTGCCTGGGGTCGCAAGGTCCGGCGGCATTGAAGAACTTCGCTCTTGGTGATCGCATGGTCACATATTGCCACCTACTTGGTTGCGCCGAGGGACAAGCCCTCTCTGACGTCGGCGACTCGTTCATGGGGCCTGCCGTCCCTCGCAGACGAACCAGACGATCTTGCCGTCCGGCGTCGGATCGATACCCCACCGCTCGGAGTAGGCCGCGACGATGGCCAGCCCGCGTCCGTGCTCCTCGTCCGGCCCCGCAGGCAGTGGGGTCGGCAAGACAAGGCTGCGGTCGGCCACCTCGCCCCGGACGCTTCGGCCCTGCCGGTGCAGGGAGAGGGTCACCGCGGACTTCGCGTGCACGATCGTGTTGGTCACGACCTCCGACACGACCACGGTCAGGTCGTCGGCCAGAGCGGACAGGCCCCACACCGCGAGGGCTTCGCGCACGAGCCGGCGCGCTGCGGCCACCGCTTCGGGTACGGCGGGCAGGTCCCAGCTTGTCTCCTTGCTGTCTCGTGCGGGGGACGGAGCGTGCATCGGCGGGATTTCTCTCGGAGAGTCGTCGAGATGTCCCGCAACCGTATGGTGCGCGCCTCGATCGGGAAGGTCATGCGTGTTCACCGTGCCCACCCCTCCAGCAGGGCTGTCCAGAGTTTGATCGCCGCTGCCCTTTGCAGCCAGGGGCTCTCGCTGACGTGGGTGCTCGCGGACGTGCGTACGGTGCGGCGGATGAAGGCCAGGCCCGCCGCCTCGCACAGCTCGTATGAGGTGGGGACGCAGCCGCAGGTGTGACTTCTGACCCTGACGGACACGGCTCTGTCCGTGGAGGCAGACCAGCTGATCTTGGTGAGGCCGTTCTTGGCTGGTTTGAGGTGTGCGCTGTGGAAATCCTGCGTGCTCATGCCGGCCGCTCTACGTATGCGGCGGCATTGTCGGCGTTGGCTACCACGGCGAGGCACGCCTGCGGCTGGAGCGGGTGGACGGCGGCGGGGGCTGCGGGATGGTGTGGCGGACCGGCGATCTCGGCCCAGATCACCTTGCCGCCGCACTGCGCGGGATAGGTCGCCCAACGGCGAGCCAGTACGGCCATGGCCGCCATGTGTTCGTCGAGGGATACCGGGTTCGGTGGGGTGGGATCGGTGTCCCAGACATCGATGATCAGCGCGTCGGCGCGACGGTGGGCGCGGATGCCGAGTACGGGAACGCGGGTGAAGTCGATGCCGGGATAGCGGGGGTTGGGGTCAGGGTCACCGGTGGTTTCCACCGCGCGGGCGATGAGGTGGGCGGCGGCCTGTTCGGCGGCGTGCTCGACGGCGGCGAGGTCCCAGTTGCGGGCGGCGATGCGGGCAAGCGTCGCACCGATACTGATCGCGGTGTGCAGCGCCAGCAGCGTGAGCTCGGCCGCCGAGCACAGAACGGCCTTATACCGGCTGCCCATGGCGACCTCCACTCGCGCACAGGAACAGCCGCAGTAGCCGGCGTTCGGCCGTGGCCTGGTCAACGATCATCCCGGGCACCTCGGATGCGGATGTCGTACATCCTGGCCAGGGCGGTCATAGCGCGGTTTCCTCGTCGGCCACGACGACGATGGATTGGGTTTCCTTCTCGATGACCATGCGGATGCCTCGGTGGATCCCGTCGACCTCCGATAGGTGCCACAGGGCCGGAATGATGACGGCGTGCACGTCGGGGCTGAGGAGCGTTCGGAGCAGACTGCCGAACGCTGTCCGTCGGTGGGTGTGTGCCGGCTCGGTGTAGATGTCGATCAGCTCCAGCCCGGACCGCGCGGCGACCGTGAGGAGGCGCTCGGCGAGCTGGTCGGCGTGACCGGGTGGATCGGTGGGGCGGAGCCGGATGTACCCCACCGCCCGGAGCAGCGCGGGTGTCATCTCGTCTGCCAGGCCCGACAGGCCCTCCATAATCTGGGCTTCGCGTACGAGTCGGCGCGTTGTTTCTGCCGCTTCCGGAGTGGTGGGTTGGTCCCGGCATGTCTCCCCGGTGTCGTCGTGTACGGGGTGTGGGACGACGGGGTTAAGGTTCCTCATAGGTCAGGGAGCTCCCAAATTCCTGATCCAGTCCTCGGCGGGTGGTTGCGTCACCACGCCCGAGGGCGCCGGGGCAGTTCCGCTCGCCGGTACCCGGTCGGCGGACATGCCATGTCGGTCGGTGACAAGCGAGTGGCGGCCTCTCGCATGCTGTAGCCCGTGTTCTTGCTCCTGGTCATTTTCATGACCGGTCGCTATGCCAACGTTCGGTACCGCTGCGTGCACTGACTGTCACCGAATCGAGCTAGCCTCATAGTGCCCTCAGTCAGTCAGGAATCGCAATACCCAAATTCAGCAATACCTGAATCTGTGTTATGTGTGCATTCACCCCCGATGCGAAGAGGAGCGAACGGCGTGGCATATAGCCCAACGGTGAGGAGAAGGCGACTTTCCAATGCCTTGCGCCAGTTCCGTGAGGCCGCCGGCCTGGACTCGAAAGAGGTCGCACGGCGTCTCGGATGGCAGCCCAGCAAGGTGACCCGCATCGAACGCGACGAGTGGCGTCGGCCCACGATCAACGACGTCATGGACCTGCTCGACGTCTACGGCGTGACGGACGAAACCAGACGGGCCGCCATGATTGCCTTGGCTCGCGACAGCCGTCGGCGCGGCTGGTGGGAAGAGGAGTTCAAGGACATTCTGGGTGGAGCGCTCGTCGGCCTGGAATGGGAGGCATCAGAGATCCAGACCTTCGAGGCGATGCTCATCCCGGGCCTGCTCCAAACCGCCGACTACGCCAGGGCGGTCTTCAAGGGAGGGCGAGTGATGGAGACAAGCGACATCGAACGCCTGACCGAGGCGCGTCTGGCCCGTCAACGATTGCTGGATCGTGAAGACCCACCGCGCTTCTGGGCGGTGATCGACGAGGCTGCACTTCGCAAGCATGTCGGTGGCGTCGCTGAGATGCGTGACCAACTCCGCCACCTGTGCCGCATGGCCGAACGCCAGAACATCGGCATTCAGGTGCTGCAGGACGTGGTCGGCGCGCACACCGCGATGACCGGCGGCTTCGCGATCCTGGACTATCGAGCATCGGAGGACCCCAGCATCGTCTACGTGGAAGTCGGCGCGGCCGGTGATCTCTTCCTGGAGAAGCCTGAGGACGTGGCTCACTACCGGGAGAGTTACAGCCACCTCCGTGCGTCCGCACTGAGCACGGACGCGTCGGTGGCGTACATTGAATATCTGGCCAAGCACCTCAAATAAGGGCGGAGTCCATGAACAACCCCAAATACGGTCTTGTCTGGCGTAAGGCGTCCTACAGCTCCGCAGAGGGACAGAACTGTGTCGAGGTGGCTTCGCTTCCAGATGGAGGGCATGCCGTACGCGACTCCAAGCACCCCGACGAGGCCGTTCTGACGTTCAGCGCGAGTGAGTGGAACGCGTTCATCAAGGGAGTCAAGGACGGTGAGTTTGGCTGACCGGAAGCAGAGGCGGACGTACTTCTGTCGTATCAGCGATCTGGCGGACGCCGCACCTCGGATGCCCTGGACGACCAGCGGGATAGTAGAGCCCAGCCCTGTCAAGATCTAAGGCGCTCTTGGGTTTCTGCACTCCGGGAATAGCAATCCGTGAGAGAATGATTGCATGGCGTTAAAGGGCCGTCGGGCCACTTTCGATGAACGACTGCAGGCTGTTCGACTGATGGAGCAAGGCGAGTCCCCGGATGACATCGTGCGGATTCTCGAGGTGTCCAGGCGGTCGCTGTTCGCGTGGCAGCGTGATTACCGTGAGCGCGGTCAGGCCGGACTACGCACCAAGAAGACCCGCGGTCCGGACGCGAAACTCGGCGCCGATGAGATGTCCAGTCTGTATGCGCTGCTGGTGGGCTGCGATCCACGCCAGTTGAGCTTCGGGTTGGCGTTGTGGACGCGCACGATGGTTCAGGAACTGATCCGGCAGCGCTTCGGCGTCAAGCTGAGCCTGGCCAGTGTCGGCCGTGTCCTGGGCCGGCTCGGCATGTCGCCGCAGAAACCGCTGTATAAGGCCTATCAGCAGAATCCTGAGCTGGTCGAATGGTGGAAGTCCGAGGAGTATCCGAAGATTGTCCGGCAAGCCGCCGAGCACAACGCGCTCATCTACTTCGCAGATGAGGCGGCCTTGTCCACCCACTACCATCGGGGGACGACATGGGCCCCCGTCGGGCAGACGCCCGTAGTCGAACATACGGGGGCACGCAAGTCCGCGTATATGGTCTCGGCGGTCGACCGGCAGGGGCGGCTGCGTTTCCAGATACTGGACGAAGGCTTGAAGGCCAAAGACTTTATCGCATTCTGTAAACGATTGATGTCAGACAGTGACGGCCGTCCGGTGTATCTCATCCTCGACAACAGCCGCGTGCACCATGCGAAAGTCCTGAAGACCTTCGCCAACGACAGCGACGGCATGCTGAAGCTGTTCTTCCTGCCCGCCTACTCCCCGGAGTTGAACCCCGACGAATGGGTCTGGAAGAACGTCAAGCGCGACCACGTCGGCCGCGCCGCAGTCCACGGCATCCAGCAGATGAAGAAGCTCATGCTCGGCGCGCTACGGCGCCTCCAAAAGACACCCGCACTCGTCAGAAGCTTCTTCAACGACCCACACCTGGGCTACATCGCCGCTGCCCACTCATAGTGCAGAAACCCATGATCTGATTAGATAATCAAGCAAACGAGAAAACATTGGACTTGAGTAACGCTGTGTGGCGGAAGTCGACTTACTCCTCGGGAAATGGCGGCCAGTGTGTCGAGGTCGCGATGAATCTTCCTGGAGTGGTAGCCGTTCGTGACAGCAAGGACCCGGATGGGCCCAAGCTGCTGTTCACGCGCGATGAGTGGAAGGCGTTTATCGGCGGTGTCATGGATGGCGAAGTTGATATCCGGGGTTAGCTCTCTCGATCGACCCTCATCTCGCCTCTCGCAGGATGACGGGGACCATGGCCAGGTGCCGGGGTAAGTGTGGAAACGAAGTTCTCCCCATCGATGAGAGGGTTTTCCAGACTTACGCCGGCCGCTGCCATGCGGTCATACTCGGCGAGGACGAGGTTTTTGGTGCGGTAGGTGCCGTACTTGGCAATCTCGTTGTTCTTAAGTCCACCGGTCTCCGACTGGAAGGACTCTTGAATATAGTCCGCGTCAGAACGGTTGATGCCGTAGAGGTGGAAGAAGTAGGCGTCCAGTTCGGCCCGAATTCGCGCTCGCCGGCCATCGTCCCAGTGAAACGGTTCGCCGTAGTCCTCTAGATCTTGCGCAAGCCCGACCATATCGTAAGTACAGTACACTAGTTCGAGGACTCGGGGAGCGATGAATACGATGTGAGGCTCTAATGACTCGGGCGCGGGAACAGGAAGCTGTTTCCACGTCATGAGGGCCATATGCCTCCCATCGCTTTTTTGTCTACTCACATAGTCGAATATTAGTGAGCTTTGAGCCGCTATTAAGCCGCAAGTGAGTGCTGCGGAAACCTGCGGGAACATGAGGGGGAGAGTGTGACCGGCTGCGACTTTCGGAAGGAAGGCTGGGACTGCAGTACGCTCGTTTACCGCCTTCGTTACGTCTCGCCAGCCGCATAGCCAGTTCCGGCGCCAGTTTAGTTCCGCCAACCGTACTGCGGCGCCGGGAATTTCGGTCTCCACATTTCTTCTGACCGTTGGAATGAGTCCATCTTCCGCAACCCAATAGCGCGGGGTTGCTGCCACGGCTGCTTGCTGCTTTTCTAGATGAGACAGCTTGCGACGGTCCTCGTTCCCTGTTCCATAGTAGGAGTTCCATCTATGATCAAAATGATAGATCATTTTTCCTTCATAGACGGGGGAGAATCGCTCGCTGCCCAAAGTGAAGACGTTTCCGTGGAGTGTGGCTCCCTTTGCCTCCAACTCCTCCTTGGTTTGGAAGAGGTCAGAGTCGTCGGTCATGTTGAATAGATTTTTAAAGGTGATTCGCCAGATGTTTCCATTGACTTTGGTCTCGTCCCATAGTACGGGGAGGCGCCCATGTATCGCTAGCGTTAGGTCGGCGTCTTTCCTCGTGCGAAAAATCGGTAGGGTGCCGGTGTTGGGATTTATGCCAGTGATCTCATCGGGCCGGAGAGTAAAGACTCGTGTAGAGTCATCCAGGTCCGTGATGTCTTCAAGAAAAAATGCGAAGCTGGCGGTTGATTCACGTGAAGCTCGGCCTACGAGCGAAAGTAGGCAGAACTTGTAGGTCGCGTCGATCTCGAAAATCTTCCGGCGGTTCTCGAAGTCAAGCAGGCTCTTGATCGCGCCCCGTCGTAGGCATTCAGGCCCTGCGCATTCCGATGTTGGATGATCGCGGGGTGTGATCGTCTTCGGGTGTGGGGCGCCGCGGATTGTGGCGGGAATCA
>NZ_JBFAKL010000059.1:0-6288 GCF_040655715.1 Nonomuraea cavernae
GGTCATTGATCGTCACACATCAAGATCACCGGGCGGCTGTTCTGCGTTACGGGCACTGCCCCACAGAGATCACGATCTACGACTGCCGTACTAGGCCAGCATTTCACGGTCCTTTTCGACAGAGCCACGCCTGCGAACGCCTCAGATCTCGCCGATCGCGGCCAGCTCTTTCGCTGTGGTGGGGCGGAGCGCGGGTAGGACAGCGAGCAGGTCAGCCTCTGACACGCTTTCACTCGCCACCTGCACGAGGGCGCTGCTGTGCTTCGCGAATACTCTCGTGAAGGTGTTTTCTCGGCGCACCCAGACATCCGTCGACACTTGTCGACAGCTTCCAGCTGTGTCGGGTCCGTGGGTCACATCCGGAACAGGTTCGGCACAGGCGGCCCGCGGGGAGGCGACCGTCGCCGGCATGACGTAGAGCTCGACCTCCGCTTGGTCGCGTAGCCGCACATAGTAGAGCCCGATTGACGGCGACCCCTCTTCCCATTCACCGAACCACTCTGCGAGTTGAGTAGGTCGATACTGCTGAGAGCCGAGGTCGATCAGCGGAAGACCGGATTGAGCCAGTCTCCGCTCTCGCGCCGCCTCAAGGATCGCGTCCTTACTCAAAGACATACCGCCGAACCCAATAATGAGCGCTCCGATTACGGAGAAGCGCAGTGTCCGATCTACCTGAACCACCATGGCCGTGGCTGCAACATGGCCACCGGCTCCGATAGTGGCGAATATAAGACTGCCGGGCAGCAAACCGAGATCCAGGAGCTCGGCAAAGGTCAGACCGCGAAGCGCGAGGACGATGATGGCAATGTTGACGAACGGTGCCACTGCGGCCACCAGCCACCAACGTGGCAATCTGATCAGCCAGCTGAGTAGCAAGCCCGCAGGGAAAGGCACAATGAGCATCACATTTGCGCCGGTGAAGTCGTCCTCAGGCCCATGGACCTGGAGGAAGACCTCCATCAGCCCGATCACGCTTCCCACGATTGCAGCCCGGCATAAGGCGTTCATGTGCGCATTTTAGGTCTTGAGGAGCCTTCAGAGCCCAGCCCTGGGCGCTCAGGCAGTACGGGGAGTTCCGCGCAATCCGGTGGGCGGCACTGGGCGGGCAGGGTGACCGACTCCATCACCTGCCCCGAATGCGACGTCCGCCGCGGAATGCAACTCGGCCGACTGTTCCTCGCCTGCCGCTTCTGCCAAGGCCGCGGCTGGGTCGGCGCCGAGCACGAGCCCGGCCCGCCGCCGGAGCGGCCGCCGGCGTGGGAGCACGCAGTGTGGTCGGATCCGGCGGTCGCCTCGGCGATGCCGTGCCGCTACTCCATGGGCACCCAGTCGGTGGCGCACGTGGACGAGGAGTCCAGGTCGCTGGCGATAATGGCGTGTCCTGGCTGTGTGCCGACGTAGCTGGGCTACTTCTGGTTGAGGATGCGCGCCCCGAGTCGGATGTGGTGGCCGCGCCCGTTGCAGGCCCGGCATTTGCCGAACGCGCCCTTGAAGGTCGTCGAGTGCGACTCTTTCGACCGGTTGCACGCCTTGCACTTCCTGTACGGGTGGAAGTAGCACGACCCGAAGTAGACGGCGAGTGCGACGAGTGTGATGACGAGTGCTGGATGCATGCCATCAGCGTGCACAGAGAGTGACTCCTCCGTCACAGACATCCGGACACAAGATCGTCGCTATGTGCATCCAAAAGGTAACAGTACGCTCACCCGGGCGGCGAGGAGCGTGCGCGCCTGGCGGACCTTCCCGCGCTGCTGCGGCAGCTCGCCCCGGACTACGGCCCGTACGAGCACCTGACGGGCACGCAGCTGTCGGATCTGCTCGCCGAGGAGGGCGTGCGGGTCACGAACACGGGCAACGTCAAGCGCCTCGACCCGGCGGATCTGCGGCTGGTGCTCACCGGGCGTCAGCGTGGGCCTGGGCGTGGTTACGGAAGTAACCGAGTTAGTGGACCGCGTTGCGCAAGTCGGCACAGTGCGACGCCCTGCCGATCACCTGGTCGACAGGGCGTCATTTGTGCGTTAGGCGCGGTGGGCGTGCCACTGCCGGGCGGCGTCGGCCATCCGCCCCGTCCAGGACACGGAGTCGCGGCCGGTGATCTCCTCCCACAACCGGACGCTCGCCGCGGCGAACGCGTCCACCCCCGCGCTGGGCGCGTTCTTCCAGGCGGGCAGCACGGACACGACGCATTCCGCCTGCTCGGCGGTGTGGCCGCCCGCGATCAGCCGCAGGATGAGGCACGCCGGGTCGATCCAGCCCGCCCCCCCGGGTCGGCCACGCCCAGTCGATGAGCAGGGCCCGATCGCCGGCCATCAGGACGTTCAGCGGGTTGTAGTCGGTGTGCAGCAGCTGGTCGCCGACCAGCCAGCGCGTATCCCCGGGATGGCTGACGTACGGCCGCCACCGCTCGGCGGCGGTCTTCAGCGGGAGGTCCGGGCAGGGGATCCGGCCCAACGTCGTCATGGTGTCGGTCAGCTTGCCCAGGTCCAGGGAGCCCGGCTCGTACACGGCGTGCCGCCCGTCGACGGCCTCGAACCCGATCAGGTCCCAGCCGCCCTCCTCGATGCGCCACAGCACCCGGGGCGCGACGGCCGCCACGTACGGGGCGATCATCCATTCCAGGTCCTGGGTACGGCGGCCCTCAAAGCAGTGTGCTTTGAGACCCGGATCGACGGGTGGCAGGTGCCGAACGTGCGTCCCTCGCAGAGCTTCTGCGGTCATGGGCGCGCTGGTGTCGTTTCCGGGCCGTAGCGGGCGTACGGGACTCTCGACCTCGGCGAAGAATGAAGATCCGTCCGTGTCTCTCAGATATGCCCTTCTCTTCTGCCGTCCTGTGGGATGTCAAGGATCATCGTCCGCGGTTGGAACCACGCCTTCCCCTTCGAAGGCATCCGGCCTAGGTGGCGACGAGCTGGCGGATGATGCTGGGATCACTGATCCTGGTGTCGTCCGCCAGCAGGAACGCCTTCGACAAGATGACCGACAACATGCCGCCGTCCTCCTCGAACGGCAGGAACACCAATGAGGCGGAGCGGTCGTGGCCGGGGACGATGCACAGGTAGGCGTCGTTCGGCTCATCAGGATGTTGCCCGACCCCAGATGAATCCGATAGGTGCGCAGTTGCCCCCGCACGCGCAGGAACCGGTCGGTCAGCTCCACCCGGTCGGCGATCTTCAGCCGAGGTAGCAGCCGGGCCAGCGCGTCATGCCGCGTGCGAGCGGTCTCACTCAGTTCGCCGAACCCGTACGACTGCCAGTAGCCGTCGTGCCCGGCCGCCGCCTGCTGGTCGAGCCCCAGGGACCCGACCCCCACGGCGAGGTCGGCGTCGCGCAGCAGTTCCGACAACACCAGCGGCGGCACTTCGGTGAGCGGCGTGTCGTCGGGAAGATCCGCGCGGCGGAACCGGATCGCGTCGGTGGCGGCGCAGGAGGCCGTGCCCCAGGCGTCCTGGTGGGGGTCGGAGGCGACCCGCATGCCCCAACTCGCCTGCCAGCCGGCGAGCGTCTTGGCCGCCGCTCCTACGTCGCCGCCGCACTCGTAGTCCCAGTGACCGATCGACAGTCCGGTCCAGCCGCGCTGCTCCAGCAGCGCCTTGGCCTGCCCGTAGCGCACGAAGTGGCCCTTGAAACGGTCGGAGTGGGTGCGGGTGCGCTCCTCGGCCGGGGTGAGCAGGTAGACCTCGCGGAACGCCTGCTTGAACGGCTGCCTGATCCCCCGCTCCAGCAGGTGGTCGCGCCAGCCGCGCACCCCCTCGGCGCTCTCCTGGATGGGGTGCCACAGCCGTACGGGCGTGTCGGCGACCGGACGCACGGATGCGCCGCTCGTGCCGGCCAGTGCCCAGCCGCCGCCGCTCCTGACCGGCAGCCCGGCGAACCCCTCGGGGAGCCGCCAGATGAGGGCGCGAGTGTAGGGGCCGGTGACCGGATGGTCGAAGAAGTACTGCTCGACCTCCTGCCAGGAGAGCTCGCGTTCGACGATGAGCATCTGCTCCAGGCGCAGCCGCTCAGCGGCCTGCGTGCGTTTGAGGTCTTTCAGTGTGGCCTTGAGATCGGCGAGCACTGGATCCTTACGGATGGACTGGGGCGCCGACTTGACGACGCGCCCGGACGCGTTGACGAACCGCAGCACCGGCCCGTCGACGTCGAGCCGGACGACGCACTCGCCGGCCCGCTCCTCCCGGACCCCGTCGGGGCCGAGCCCGAAGGCCGGAACCGTCCGGTCGACGAGCTGTTCGTGGCTCAGCCCCTCTTGTACGGCCACCGCGTCGAGAGCATCGGACGCCTTCGCCAGCAGGGCCGGTCTGCGCAGCTTGGCTCGCACGCGCGCGAGCACGCCCACCGTGTCGAGGCCACCTCGCTTTGCCAGCACGTTCAGCGCGGCGTTGGCCAGTCTCTCGTTGCGGCAGACGGCAGCGCCGCCGGTGCCGTTGCGCCCGATGCCGCAGTTGATGGCGATGTCGCCGAGCAGCGTGGACACCCAGGGCGCGTCGATCACCTCACAGGTCCACAACATGCCGCGCAGCGGGAGGGCGGTATGGCGGGCGAGGAAGACCCTGCCACCGGGCTCGCGGCTCTCGCGATGGGTGGCCACGCGGGAGAGGATTTCGCGCAGCACCGCCACGCCGTCGTCGGTGAGCAGCGTGCGGACCTTGGCGAGCCAGGGTTCGCTGGGCCTGTTGGCCTTGGCCTTGCACCAGTGTTTCAGCAGAGGGAGCACGGCGGAGTGAGCCAGCCGGGGGGCGTACTTTCCTGCCATGGCACGGGCGAGGGGGTCGCCGTCCCAGACCAGGCTGCGCACGACCCCGGCCGGTCCGTGCTGTGGGGGCTCGGTCAGGACGCGCTCCAGGTCCTTGCGTAACGCGGCCCGGCTCGGGCTGCGGTGGGCCGGGTGCCACGGCGGCGCGTCACCAAGGATCTGACGGCGCTCGGGGTATCCGAGCGTCGCGATGGCGGCCAGCGGAATCCGGTACAGCTCGGCGTGCCTGGTGTGACCGCAACTCGACAGCGCGTCGGCGATCTCCCACAGAGAGCGCGTGTCCTCGAACGTCCAGGAGATGTCACCGCCGGCCACCTCGTGCACCAGCCGGAGCACCTCCTCAGGGTGCTCGTGGCCGCCGTTGTCGCCCAGGCTGAGCCGCAGTTGCGCCCACATGCCGAACGCCCTGCGCCCGGCTTCGTCGGTGCCGGGCCGTCCGCCCGCGTCATACCGGGCGAACAGCGCACGCGGCAGCTCCGCGATGTGGTGGTTGAGCAGGTAACCCTGGGACTTGGGGAAGTTGTCGAGGACACCCATGTCAGCCTCCGGCCCGCGGCACGAGACGAACGAGCTCATACGCCGGGCGCGCGTCGAGCCGAGAGGAAAGGGCGATCTCAACTGAGCACCTGCCGGTGGCGCTCTCGTCTCTGAAGGTGGCCGTGGCCATGGGGGAGCTCCATCGTCGTCGGGGGGTCAACGTGACAGGCCATAGTTATCAACGGGCACCGACAATCCGGAGGCCGCGCGAGCCCGGCCGCGGGCGTCGACGTGGGTGCCAAGGCGGAGACCGCCCGCCAGATCGAGCGGCTCGCCCGCGACGGCATGGCCGTACTGATCTCCGACGACCTGGACGAACTGCTGGTGCTGACCAGCCGGTTGCTCGTCATGCACACCGGCGCCCCTGACGGCCACGCTGAACACCGCCGACGTCGACCGTCCCGGTCTGCTCTCGGCCCCTTCCCGTCAGCGAGCACGCGCAGGACGGCGGCCAAAGGTGAGCCCCCGCCATGGCCTTTGGCGGCGTCTCTCCAAGGAGAAATGCGCGCAGCCCGGACATGCGGGAGCGGTTCACCTATTCGGTACGGCGCAGGTCCATGCTGTCGGATCCGTCCCACCGGTTGTTCGCGGCTGCTCGGCGGGCTCGCTCTGCCAGTTCCCCGGCCAGGCCGGTGCGTTCAATGCACCATTCGGCCCACTGGGGCAGCAGATCGAGGATGGCCTCGGCGTACTTCTTGATGTACCCGTCTCCGATGAGGATCACGGTGTGCTCGATCCGATGCGGGGAGCAGGCATAGTAGCCGGGTCCGGAGTCTCTGGACCAGGCGTCGGCGAGCGTGGCGATGTCTTCTCGTTCGGGTCTGTGGTCATCTCGATCGCGTAGCCAGGCGGCGAAGTCGTCGATGATCGGGTTGAGGTCCTGCTTGGGCTTGGGCGCAGGAGCTGTCAACGGCCGAGTGCGTGTCGCCGCTGGTGGCCAAGTCGAGGTCCCCGCGTCTTCGTAGTTGACTACTTCTTGGTGAGGCGTCGCCCTGTCCG
>NZ_JBFAKL010000060.1:0-6108 GCF_040655715.1 Nonomuraea cavernae
CGAGAACTGCCTGCGACGCCTCGTCACGTACCTACCTCTTCCAGACTTCTGTCAGCTTATGTAGCTGACTGTCCGAAATCTGCTGGGCACCTCATTCACGGTCTGTGGCTTCTTGGTTGCGGGCAGCGGTGCCGAGCAGGATCCGCAGCAGTACGCCTGCCGTGCCCGGCACGGCCAAACACAGCTTCACCACCCGTGTTGTTCACGACTCGCTCCGGCTCGGAGCGGGTCCCCGCGTCCACCGGTGACCGGTCCGGGCCCTACGGGCCCACCACCCCCGGGGGGTTACATGACCGCTCGCCTCGATGATCAATGTCAACGACGGTCTGGACACGGCCTCCTGCTCGTCCAGCTGCTGACGGCCGCACACACGGCCTGTTGAAACTGGAGGATCTCCTCTCGGTGTGCTCCTGCGTCAGCGGTTGCCGGAGAGCGAGACCCTCACCCCTCGCCACCCCGCTTCCGCAGGATGAGCAGGTCCTCGTGGGCTGCGGCGCACACCGCCAGTCCTTTCTCCTGGCTCCGCCAGGCTTCCAACATCTGGAAGAACGACGCCCGGTTCACCAGCCCGCCATCGCGCAGCCCGCACAGCAACGCCACCAGACGGTGGGTGAGCACCAGACCGGCCTCTTCGGCCGTCGTCATGACCTGGCCGGGAAGGTCGACGAGCTGCCCGTCGACCCGGATCGGCCGAACGGTGATCGCGACCACACCACCCGGCCGCAGCAGTTCGCCGCACCCGGACAGGATCCGCCCGAAGCCCTCCATCAGCTCGGGCAACCGCCGATGAGCGAGGTTGCCCTTGTCGGTGGAGTAACGGTGATTCCACTTCTCAACCGGCCCGCCACCGTCCCGACTACCGGAGCGGACGTGCCCATGCGTGTGCGCCCCATAGGGCGGGGAGGTCAGCACAAGCGCGACCTTGCCCCGCAGGCCCGTGAACACGGCCGCGATGTTCCGCGCGTCCCCGCAGGTCACCCGACCATTCCCCGTCGCCCCTTGAGAGCGGGCGTGTTGGAGGTTAGCGGCAGTGAAGCCGGCGAAGTCCGCCTCGTACTCCATCCCCGCCGCTTCCCGTCCCAGATGTATCGCCTCCACCAACGTGGTCCCGATCCCGCACATTGGATCCACTACCAGCTCGCCCGGCTCGGTGAACGCGGAGATGACCTGGGCGGCGATCGATGGGAGCATCTTGCCCGGATGCCTCATTGACTCCGCGACATACCGGCCACTCCGCTGAACGCGCGACTGCAACTGGCCGGTGACCAGCACCGACGACAGAATGTTCTCGTTCACCGGACACCTCCGGCGGAGCGGGTGAACAGGCAGACGTTGTCCGCGTGCACCGACACCACCGGCGGCAGCTCCGCAGACTGGGCACGGCGAAGCTGCGCCAGCTCCGACGGCCCAGGCTGAACCACGAGCGCGTCACCCTCGACTGGGACACGCAGCGCGATGACGTGCTGCAGGTAGGTAAGCCCGGCCCGCGCCGCGTGCCGGATGATCCCCGGTGCGAGATCCACCAGCCTGCCCCGCTCGTACCGTGCCGTTGTGATCACCGCTAGGTGGCCACCACGGGCGAGAACATGCCGCGCATCCTCCAGGAACCGGCCCAGCTGCGTCCCCCCGAGCGTCGGCTGCTCCGCCCGACACGCGGGGCAGGAGATCCCCGCCGAGTCGACCGGCCGTCCGGATTCCGGGTACGGCGGAAGCGCCGCGATCAACAGCTCAACCCGGCCTTCAAGCCCGAGCAGTGCTTCCCGCAGCGCGTGCGGCCCGTGTGGGCGCATTCTCACTGCCGCCCGCTGATCCGCCGTAAGCTCCTCCCGCAGGCGGCCAACGAGGTGCTGGGCGACCGGCAAACGCGGAACACACCCGATCCCCAGCCGCCCCATCTCCGCCGCCGCGATGAGCACCGTTTCGCTCGTCGTGAAGACGTCGGCGACGATCCCACCCGAACGGGTGCAGGCACCGATCAGATGCCGCGCCAGCTCCCGCCCAACGGCCTGACGGTGCCGCCGGCATACCGCATCGGTAGAGCGCGGACAATCCTTGACGTCGGCCTCTCTGGGCGCGGTGTCGGAACACAACCACACCGAGAGCGGCACCAACCGCCTCTCGGCAGTCCGCGAACCCTTCGGCTGCGGTTCTTCGTTCTTGCTCATCTACGGTGACCCGTGACGGTCACCCGTTCCCTGCACTGAAACACCAGCTGATCGGCGCTGATTGGAACCGCTCACGTTCTTAAGGAGTTCCTCCAGGCGCAGTCCCATCGTCCCTTCCGCCGAGTCTCCGGGGCCGCTTAAACGCCACGCTGCCAGCGCATGTGCTTCCTGAGTGAGGCGCGACTCACCCACGGCGATGGCGGGCGCGCACTGTAAGCGAGCGGAATCACCAGCCTCAGGGTGAGCGCCACATCGCTGTAATGGCACATCAACCGAATGTTGTTCACCGGGAACCTGGAGACAGGCCGTGCCTGATCGATTAAGCGAGTGCCAAGCGGATACAGTATGCGCATCATCGTGCAAGCCGCCGCTTACATCGAACTGATCCTCGAAGCGGTCGACGCCACCAGCAACAGCAGCATTTGAGCCGGTCCTGCCGGGGATCGCTTCCGTGATGACTGGGCGCTATACCGCACGGCCATCCGAGCCGCCCTCGACGATGTCAGGCCCCAAATCCAGTCCATCACCACAAAAGTGCGGCGCGAAGAACAGCGGCTATAGCTCCCCGACCCCTCGCGCTCCTTCCCGGAAGGTCACCCGAACGGCGCAGCACCCGATTTAGACAGTGACTCATTTGGGGGTGGGTCGTTAGACCGTTCGTGGATGCGTTCCTTCAGCGACTGGTTCCCGATGAGCTGTGGGCATTGTTCCAGCGGGTGGTTCCGCCGGCGCCGACACGACCGCAAGGTGGCGGGCGACGGCGGGTCGACGATCGGGTGATCTTGGCGGCGATCGTGTACGTGGCCACCACCGGGTGCGCCTGGCGGCAGTTGCCGCCGGTATTCGGCGCTTCCTGGCAGACGGTGAACCGCCGCTTCACTGAGTGGAGCGCTGCGCGGGTGTGGGCCAAGCTGTATCGGGTTCTGCTGGATGAACTCGGCGCGCGTGGCGAGCTGGACTGGTCGCGATGCGCGATCGACTCCGTCAGTGTGCGGGCTGCCAAAGGGGGGAGCTGACAGGTCCGAATCCTGTCGATCGCGGCAAGAAAGGGTCGAAGATCCATCTCATCACCGACCGGAACGGTCTGCCCCTCTCTGTCGCGATCAGCGCCGCCAACACCCACGACAGCCTCGCGCTGGAGCCGCTGGTGCGAGCGATCCCGCCGATCCGCTCGCGCCGTGGCCCGCGACGCCGCCGACCCGCGAAGCTGCACGGTGACAAGGGCTACGACTACCCGCACCTACGGACCTTTCTGCGCAGCCGCGGCATCATCCCGCGCATCGCCCGCTGCGGCATCGAGTCCAGCCAGCGGCTCGGCCGTCACCGCTGGGTCGTGGAGCGCACGGTCTCCTGGCTTGCGGGCTGCCGCCGGTTACACCGCCGCTACGAACGCCGAGCCGACCACTTCGCATCCTTCGTCGCCATAGCCGCAGCCCTCATCTGCTACCGTCGACTTACCAAATGAGTCACCCTCTTAGACGCCGTAGTTGTCGGCGTGCACCCGGCTGATGTGCTGCTTGAGCTCGGTATCACGCACAGCGCGGACGCTTGGCGTGCGATTCTTGGCGGCGTAGTAGGTGCTCGTTGCGATCTTCAACCCGTGCGCGGTCAGCACACGGCAGATCGGCTCGACCCCGAACACCTGGCGATGAGCGTCGATGAATGCTATGAGCGCTTGTGTGGCCGGTCGAGCTCGGCCGCGAAGAAAACCGACGCCGCTTTCAAGATTTCGTTGGCCCGCCGCAGTTCGGCGTTCTCGGCCTTCAGCCGCTTGATCTCCTCGGCGTCAGCCGTCGTGATCCCGGGCCGCTGTCGTGCATCGATCTCCGCCCGGCGCACCCAGCTGCGCACCGTCTCGGCCGTTCCGATGCCGAGCTTTGCCGCAACCGCTTTCATCGCGGCCCACTCGGTCGGGTAGTTCGGCCGGATCTCCGCGACCATGCGCACTGCACGCTCACGAAGTTCGGGAGGGTAGGGGGACGGACGTGCCATGACTCGATCCTCTCAAGGAATCGAGTCTCCATCAGACCCGGCGCGGTTCATTTGGATGCGCATCCGGATATACATCCGGCCGCCACTCGTGGACGTTCCTCAGGAAGAACCCGTATTCTTGACTCTCCGCGAACCTCCGGCGCAGAAGGTCGGGATGAAGGCCGGCCTGGCCCAGGAGCAGAGCGCGTAGTACCCAGCGCAACGACAACGCGACGGTGAGGTATCGATCTACATCGCCGTCCTCCAGCCACCCAGGGTTAATTTGGTGTGCGAAGTCATTACGGGCTCCGTAGACGAGGGTCTTCCACTTGTTCGAGCGGCCGGTGACCCCCGGCACGAGCGCTTCGGCGTCACGCGCCAGTTGATTGAGCCTTTGTCCGTAGCCGGGTTCATGCATATGGCCGAGGAACCCCTTGACGGCCTCAGCGGCGGACTTGTCGACCTCCTTGACCGCCTCGGCTGCTGCCTCGCGGATCTGAGCCGCGAGCTCAGGGGAGAAACGCTGCGCGTCAGGGAAGAGCCGCCGGTGTAGCCCTTCGGAGATCGTGCTGAGGATCAGAACCTGGGTCTCCAGGGGAAGCGAGGTTGTGAGGACACTCGCCACTCCCGCAGGAAGGGGACCGAGGGTTTCGACACGGTCCAACCACGCCCCGATCACGGCAGGCGACAGGTCAGTGAGAGGCAGCAGGAGCTGCGACGGGAGGGCGAGGTCGTCACCGTGCTGGGAAGGACTGTGGACAGGCCACCAGGGCGCTTGGGAATGCTCCTGAACGGCGAACTCCATCACAGTTACGGGGCGTGCGGTGGCAAGCTGAAGCAGGGTGACGAGTGGCTGCAGGTATGTGCGCTCCAGGATGTGCATCCCGACTGGCGGCAGATTTGTCAGCACGAGCTGAGGCTCACCTGAGAAGTCCTCCCAAAACAGCTGGCCACCATTGCCGAGCTGCACGGGGGCGCTTGCCGTATCGGCTGCACGGGTGAGCGTCTGCAGGCGGACTCGAAGTCCTTCGAAGTGGTGATTGACGTTGTTCAGATGCGCTCCGACAACCGCGAAGATCCCCTCGAAACGCTGCTTCTGTTTCTCGCGCGTCAGCCCTCCGGCCCATTTCATGGACCGCGCTTCCAGGAGGGTGATCGGGATATCGTCCTCAAGCTTTCCATGGATCACGACGATCCCGGGATCTGTGGACTCCGACTTGGCGGCGACCGAACCGTCGCCAGCGACCTGTATGGTGACAATTCCCGGAACGCCATAGAGGGAAGGCGACACCGTGAGCGAGGGTGAAGCCTGCTTAGCGAGCTCGAGGTGTCCTGGGGAGCGGACGGACGGATCGGTGGCCCTCCAGAACGTGCCGGCGATACTGCTGCCGCACGCATCTATGCTGGACGTCACAGGTGTGATCACCTCTGAGAATTCGTTCATGATACGGAGTCCTTCCAACCTGACGCTGCGCTCGGGACCGACCCGACCGGCTAGTTGAGATGGCGGAACGCCTGCGGTCGGGCAGCAGTCGACCGAGATCCGATGTCCAGGCCGGGTGCCCTGGACGCTGTCTTGCCCCTTCATCATTCCGCTGTTCACTCGCGCCCTGGCCTTGCATCTGAAGACCACTGCCAGGAAGTGTGCAGACGCAGATACACCGCACCGGCCCATGGCGTGCGCCGGATCCTGTGCCAGGCAATGGGCCGATTTGCGTGCGATCCACAGACGCTTGGCCGGTGGCGGACTGTGCCCGCAGAAGACACGCCGGCTGCCGTCGGCCGAGGCACTGCGGCTGCGCGACAGGGGCGGCGATGTGGGTCTTTCCGGCACCGGGCAGGCCAAGCAGCGCGGCGTTGGCCTCGACAAAGGCTAATACGGCAGTCGTAGATCGTGATCTCTGTGGGGCAGTGCCCGTAACGCAGAACAGCCGCCCGGTGATCTTGATGTGTGACGATCAATGACCTTCGA
>NZ_JBFAKL010000061.1:0-5682 GCF_040655715.1 Nonomuraea cavernae
TGGCGCCGACGTCACCAAGCCCGCGCCCGCTGGTTCCACCAACGAACCCGCCTCACTCGCCAATGACCAGATCACGATCTACGACTGCCGTACTACGCCGCCAGTACGCGACCCGCTGGCCCAGTTCCCGATCGTTCATCCGGCACCCCAGTCGTGATGTGCTCGGGCTTTCCGCAGCCAGCATCGCCGAATCTGGTGATCGGCGACACCCCGTTCGTCGGGTCAGCGGCAGTCAGCAATGGCCGCGCCTCGGCTCTGGCGCTCCAGTTTCGGGCCCAGCAGTGACTAGAAGTGACACAGGCTGTGTCGCCATGCGCGAGGGCAGGAACAGTCCAGCACCGGAGCTAACCAGAATCGGGTAAGGGCAGTCATTTCCACCCACTCAAGCTTTGGGTCGGCAATGTCGGCGGATGATGTCCGGTAAGTCAGGCCCGGCTGCTCGGGGTGTTCACATATCTCCGCTGTCGACGCATTCGGGGCATGGCGGCTCGAGACGTTCACTGGTCTAGTACTCCAGTGACACTTTGCGACCATGCTTGGGATATGCGCTGGTAGTGGCAGCGTCGGGCGGTGGCTTGATGCGGTCAGCGCCATTGATGACCAGTGCGGAACCTGTCGGGGCCGCAGCATCCAGTGTGGCGGATCGCCTGCAGGCCAGCCCGGCGGATCACAGAACGCAGTATGGGCTCAAGCCCACGGGAGAGCCGAACCGCTACGCTGTTTCGGTCGTCAAGATTGTTAACTTCCACGACGTCGTGGAACGCCAGCATCGTCGACCTCGCGCCGAGAAGGAAGAAGTGGTGACAGCGCATCCGGGTCCGAGGGCACGTTTCCGGGCCACGTTGTGGGCGATCGGGGGATATCCGGAGACCTCCCCCGCACTGCTGGGAGCGAACGTGAGGGCCGCACTGCTCGCCTTCGGCTCGAAGACACCGGATAACCTGGCGGCAGCCGGGCAACTGGACGTCTCGGCCGAGCATGGCCCTACCGGGCGCACCGTCGGGCTCTGCCTAAAGCGTTCTGGACTGCGGTTGTCTCGTTTGCTGGCAAGTGCAGAGCACTGTGACATCCCCGTGGGACTCTTGGAGGAGCTTCCGGACCTGACCCAGGTCGAGTGGGACGCGACCCTGCGGATGGCGGGCCTGATCCTGCTGGCTCTGGACTCCGAGCCCGTCCGGCAGGCAAACAAGGTCGGTGCCGCGGAAACACCCCATGAGCGTTTCCGGGCCGCGTTGTGGGCGATCGGGGGATATCCGGAGACCTCCCCCGCACTGCTGGGAGCGAACGTGAGGGCCGCACTGCTCGCCTTCGGCTCGAAGACACCGGATAACCTGGCGGCAGCCGGGCAACTGGACGTCTCGGCCGAGCATGGCCCAACCGGGCGCACCGTCGGGCTCTGCCTCAAGAACTACCAGGAGCTGCTGTCGGAGGTTCTCTGGCTGACGAGCGGCTGCACGATCCCCGAACAGGTCGCCACAGCCTTCCCAGGGCTGGTGCAGGCTGAGTGGGACACCGTGCTACTGGTGGCCAAGATGGTGCTGGTCGCTCTGGAATCAGCCAGTCCTCCGTGAGGGTGACCTAGTGTCCTGCGCCTGAAATTTGGCGGTTAAGTCCGTATGCTGCTCGGCATGGCGCATTCAGGACCGCCGGCAGTGGAGATCCGCCTGACCGAAGCGGAGCGCGCTCGGCTGATTGGCATGTCGGCGGAGACGTCGAGAGTGGCGATGCGGGCGAAGATCGTGCTGGCCTGTGCGGAGCCAGGGACGAGTAATGCGCAGGTGGCGCGTGAGTTGGGCATCGCCGTGGGGACGGTGCGTAAGTGGCGCGCTGCTTACGCTCAGGGTGGCCTGGATGCCTTGGTCGATGAGGCCCGCACGGGGCGGCCAAAGGCGGAGCTGACGGTCACCGACCAAGAACGGGCGGTGCTGCAGCGGTGGTCCCGGCGGGCGAAATCCTCGCAGGTGCTGGCGATGCGCTCGAAGATCGTGCTGGCGTGTGCGAACGGCATGGACAACCAGCAGGTCGCCGAGCAACTGCGGGTGCATCCGGACACGGTGTCGAAATGGCGTCATCGCTTCCTGCGATTACGATTGGACGGGCTGATGGACGAGGAACGGCCCGGCCGACCGCCGTCGATCACGCTGGACCAGGTTGAACAGGTCGTGGTGGCGACCTTGGAAGAGTCGCCCAGGAACGCCACCCATTGGTCGCGGGCGTCGATGGCCGAGCGCAGCGGGCTGAGTAAGTCGACCATCGGACGGATCTGGCGAGACTTCGGCCTCAAGCCGCACCTGGCCGACACGTTCAAGCTGTCGACGGATCCGTTGTTCGTGGAGAAGGTCGTCGATGTGGTCGGCCTGTATCACAACCCGCCCGAACGCGCGGTGGTGCTGTGCGTGGATGAGAAGTCCCAGATCCAGGCCTTGGATCGGTCGCAGCCGGTGCTGCCGATGATGCCGGGTATGCCCGAGCGGCGAACCCACGACTATGTCCGCAACGGGATCACCAGCCTGTTCGCCGCCTTCAACGTCGCCGACGGGACCGTCATCGGGGAAATGCATCGCCAGCACCGCGCCGCCGAGTTCAAAAAGTTTTTGGCCACGATCGACAAGACCGTGCCCGCCGAGCTGGACGTTCATCTGATCTGCGACAACTACGGCACGCACAAGACGCCGGCGATCAGGGCTTGGCTGGTCCGCCACCCCCGCTTCCACATGCACTTCACGCCGACCGGCTCCTCGTGGATCAACCAGGTCGAGCGATGGTTCGGTTTCCTGACCGGCCAGCTGATCCGGCGCGGTGCGCACAAGAGCGTCCAGTCCCTGGAGAAGGACATCCGGGACTGGATCGCCCAGTGGAACAACGACCCGCGGCCGTTCGTGTGGAAGAAGACCGCCGAAGAGATTCTCGAATCCCTCGCCCGATATTGCCGACGAATTTCAGGCGCAGGACACTAGTACTCCAATGACGCGTGGCGATCTTGAGGGATCGCGTCACATGGCGACGGCCACCGCGTGATCATTCGGAGTTTGTGAAGACAACCAAAGATCGGGCGGTGGCCGCGTGCCACAGCGTAGACCTTGACGGCTGGATGGCCATCTTCAACGAGCTGATGGCCCGGATCGGCGGCCGGTTCGGCCGTATCGAACCTCGCCGCACTGCTGGCGCTTACGTGCGCGGCCTTCTGGCCGACATCGACCGTAAGAACTGCTGGAACCTGGCCGAACACGCCGGACTGATCGGCCCGCAGGCCTTGCAGCGGCTGCTGCGCACGGCCCGCTGGGACGCCGATGCGGTCCGCGATGACGTCCGTGATTTCGTGGTCGACCGGCTCGGCCCGGACGGCGTGCTGATCGCCGATGTGACCGGCTTCGTCAAGAAGGGCACCGGCTCGGCCGGAGTGCAGCGGCAATACAGCGGCACCGCGGGCCGGATCGAGAACTGCCAGATCGGCGTGTTCCTGGCCTATGCCACCCCGGCGGGACGAACGCTGCTGGACCGGCGGCTCTACCTGCCCGAGCACACCTGGCTGGCCAACCCCGACCGCTGCCATGCCGCCGGCATATGCGCTGGCCATCGCGGGCAGCCGGCGGGTCGATCTCGAGGGCGTCCCGGTCAGCGCAACCGAGGTCGCCGCGCGGGTGGCCGATCGGCATTGGCACCACTACCGCGCCGGTGAGGGAGCCAAGGGCCCGCGCTGGTATGCCTGGGCTTGGGCGCGTATCGACGAGAAGGCGACGGACGGCTATCGGTGGCTGCTCATCCGACGCAACCTGACCACCGGTGAACTGGCGTTCTACCGCTGCTACGCGCCCACCCGGCAGTCGCTGATGGCCCTGGTCAAGATCGCCGGTATCCGCTGGGCGGTCGAGGAGTCCTTCCAAGCCGCCAAAGGCCAGGTCGGCCTGGACCACTACCAGGTCCGCGGCTGGACGGCCTGGCACCGGCACATCACCTTGGCCATGCTCGCCCTAGCCATCCTGACGGCCATCGCCGCCGCCCAGCCACCCAACACCGACGATCGCATCCCCCTGACACTCCCCGAAATCCGCCGACTGCTGGCCGCGCTCATCCTGACCACCACCCACACGATCACGAACATTCTGCGCTGGTCAGACTGGCGCCGCCGCCACCAAGCCACAGCCCGACACTGCCACTACCAGCGCAAACCTCACCCATGATCGCGATGTGTCACTGGAGTACTAGTCCAACCGGAGAGCCCACGTGGCAGACGGTCGGCGCTCATTCAGGCTTCCTCGTCGTCCCCGCGCTGACGGAGCGCTCGCTTGCCAATCCCGCTGGAGAGCTTGCCCGTCACCGATCTGGCCCTGTCGAGGGTCTCGTTACCGAGGTGCCTGGCGGCATCGACGCCCTCTGCTCCTGTCTCAAGCACCTTGTCCCTCACCTCCGCGGCCGCGTCCACCCATCGTCTCGCCTCCAATGGCCGGCGACCGCGCTCGATCCCGAGCCGTCCGTGGAAGTCAACGACGGCGATCGCGACATGGTCGCTCGAATGCACCACAGCCCGGGACGTGGCCGGGTGCAGCAGCACCTTCGTGTTGGCCTTGCGGGCAGCCGCATCCATGCGGGCCATCAAACGCTCGGTGCCCCGAGAGATGAGTTCCAGCCGATTCTGCCGTGCAGCCCGAAGTGCGAGGCGATGCCGGTCCAGTTCCTCCGGAGACGCGTCCAGGACCCGGTCGAGTTCGAGCACGGCGATCGCGTCCTGCAGTTGGAAGCAGCGAGCCAGAACGGCGAGCCACTCCTGAACCTTGGACTCGGCTTCCTTGGACGTCTTGGCGAGATCACCGATCTTGGTCTTGCGCTCCATCTTCTCCGCGAGTGCGTCGAGTTGACGCAACGCGTATGCCTGGGTTCGTGCGATCGTCACCGACGTGGCCTGCACCTTCGACCACGTGATCTCGGAGACCCGGCCCACCTGCTCTCGGATGGTCATGGCCTCCTCGATCACGAGGTCCACTCCGATCACGTCCGCCAACACAGCGTCTTTCTGGGCGCGGAGCACGTCGTCGACCTTCTCGTCGATCGTGGCGAGATAGTCGGTGATCTCGTTCATGGTCTGTTGCATCGCAACCTGCGCCATGATCCCCGCGGCACCAGCCAGAATCGCCGGGTTGGTCAGAAGCGATCGGGACCCCTTCACGAATTCGACGAAACCCTTGATCTGGCCTTTGTTCCCCTTCAGCACGCCGGATCTGAGGCCTGACTTCGAGCTTTCCCTTAGCCCGTACTTCTTGACAAGCTGCGCGGACTCCTTGGTCAGTTTTACCCAGCGACCTGAGTTGGCGGCAATCTCGGAACCTGCCTGTGCGGCTCCAGCCCCAGCACTGAGAACAGATCCGAGCCGTTGCAGTCCGAGGTCCTTCGACGGCAGTCCCTCAGAGAGCAGGAAGCGTTCGACATCGGTCGGATTCCCGATGACCGCCAGGCCATCGCCGTCACTGATCAGTTGAATATCGGCATCCATCACCGGCTCCTGAAATGTGGGCAGGGAAAGCGGCTTTTCGCAGTTGAGGGTGGAATCGGGTAGGCCCGGCGATCGCGGGGTGGGTGATGGGGCCTTCCAGTACTACATCCGTAGATCGCGCGGTAATGGGTCGCCTCGTCGGCGGTAGTGGCTGATCAGAGCGCGGGTTTGGTGGGTTTGCCGGAATCTGGACC
>NZ_JBFAKL010000062.1:0-5111 GCF_040655715.1 Nonomuraea cavernae
CAGACGCGCACGAACAGACGTGGGGACTTAAAACTGGCCACCAGCGGTGACCTCAACCCGGCCACCTGCGGCTACTTTTGCACGGCCACGGACAGGAGCGACGGTGAACGACTCGCAGAGGGCTCTGGCACGCTGGCGCAGGCGGAAACGCTCGGCGATCAGCTGTTGCGACTCACTGCCGAGCAGCAGAGCGCCCAAGAGGTCAGAACGGCTCAGCGGATCCAGCAGGTCGCGGGCGGCGGCTTGGTGGCACGGGGCCGGTTGGGTGGAGGCGGGTGCCGCGTGCGTCCCAACGGCGGCTCTCCACTCGGTGAGCGCTTCCTCCGGCGAGGCGAAGACGGCAGCGTGCACGACTCGGTCTCCGGTGCAGCGGTCGATGTCCCAGCAGTACCAGTGCGGGTCTTCGCCACCCCAGGAGAAGGGGGCGAGGAGCGCGTACCGCGAGCCGTACTCGTCGGCCAGCAGCAGCGGCTCTCCCGCCGGGGTGGCCCAGAGAATCTCGCTCGGCCACCCGGGAGCAATGCCGGCCTTGGCCAAGGCCGTCGTGGTGTCCTTGATGGCTTCGCGGACGGCGAGGCCGGGGTCGCGGCGCAGCACCTCCCCGCTGGACGGCGGGGTCATCGCGGCGAGCCCGTGCAGCATCCGCCACAGGTCGTCCGTCTGCCCGCCGGTGCGCGCGGCGATCTGGATCTCGTCGTGGACGAGGTCGGCCAGGGAGGCCAGATACCGGTCCCAGTGGAAACCCATGGTCTCGGTCTGCATGCGCGTCCACAGCTCCTCGCCGACCAGGTCCACGACGGCGTTCTCCAGCCGCAGCGGCGAGTGAGCGGGCAGATCAGCGAGGCGCTCGATGATCGTATGCTGGGAGTCTGGCCACCACTGATCCCCAGCGGTCCCCAGCAGCGACTCGAACAGCCCAGAACGAGAGTCGGGTGAAGGCTGACGGGCGGCGAGCTGCTGCGCGCGCCGGGCAGGATTGCCACTGACTCCCCGCGTGGGGTTTGCCTTCGCTCTACGTTTCTTCGCCACAGCACCTGAGCCTACGGATGTCTCATGGGCCAGAAGGACTCGTTCGCGCGATGCGGGCAGCTGAGGCCGGACGCCGCGCCATACTCTGAACGCCATGCGGGAGAAGTTGCAAGCGTTCACCGAGTGGGTGGGCGAAGGCCGGAAACTGACCCAGACGGTGAAACTGACCCTGTCGGACGCGCGGGCGCTCGTAGCGCTGCTGGAGACCGGCGACGAGATCGACCCGAAGATCGGCGACCGGGTGTTCAGGACGAAGAGCAGCACCGAACTGCCCGGATTGAACCTGATCGTGGAATGGGCCAAGGCGGCTGGGCTGGTCCGGGTGGTCAAGGGGCGGCTGCTGCCGGTGAAGAAGGCGGCGCCACTGCTGAAGGACTCGGAGCGGTTGTGGGAGGCGTCGTTCACCGCGTTGGGAAAGATGAGCGGGGCGCTCTTCCCCCAGAGCTACTGGTACACGTCGCTGGTCGGCGAGGAGTTCACGCTCATCTGGCCGGCGCTGCTGCGCAGGCTCTACGGCGGGCCGGTGCCCGTCGCGGATCTGCGTGAGCTGGCCTGGGAGATCGCGTCGCCGTACTACGAGATGCGCGACTCGCGATCCCAGCGGCGGATGACCGACCAGGACATCGATCGGCTGCTGGCCGTTCTGGTCCGGCTGGAGTCCGAGGTCATGCCGGAAGGAGTGCACTGGATCCGAGACGCCGCCACCGGCGTCGACCCCGGCACGCGAACGGTCACCACCGCTGCCGAGCGGGAGATCGGCTACCTCGTCATGGCCCCCGGGATCCGGGGAACTGGCAGGGCGTACCCGGGCCGGCCGAGACGGTCGGCCGCGACGCGGTGTCCAGCAACTACTCCCCCGACTACGCCCCCACACCTGGGACCTCATCCGCGAGATGCGGTCGGAACTGATCGCGATCGACGGCACTCGGCGACGACTGACTATCAAGAACGACACGACCGGCACGGAGCAGGTCCTCTCCTACAACATGTTGCACGGGATTGGTGATGAGTTCGGCAGGGTCCTTCTCCGGCGGGAACGCCGCCCAGCCCGAACGTCCGCAGTGCCGGCAGTAGACGGCCGGAAGCAGGCTCTTGCCCATCAGGTTCAACGTCGAGTCGGCGTCGATGACCGGTAGCTCGCCGACCCACGCGAACTCCGAGCTCGACGTCGCTGATCGTGTTCTTGCCGGTGACCGCGGCGGCGAGCTGAGTCATCGCCCCTGGATGACGCAGCGGATTTCCGCACGCGATCAGTTCCTCGGGCCCCGGGAGCGGCAGGGCGAAGTCGATGTCGCCGACGAACTCCTCGGCCGTCAGCCGATCCGCGAGGGCGTTCATCGGGTAGAGCAGCACGGCCTTCACCCCGCGCCTGCCCTGCGCCCGCTTCCTGCAGCAGCGGTCCAGCACCGGCAGCAGGAACGACTCGGTCTTGCCCGAGCCCGTGCCGGTCGCGATCAGGGTCGGCTCGGCCTGCTTGCCGAGCGTGCTCAGCCGCTCGAACGCCCTTGCCTGGTGCCGGTAGGGCGTGAACCCGTCCGGCACCCACTCCGCCCGCTCCTGCCACCCGTCCTCCGCGTCGCGGAAGGGCGTCCTGATGGCAGGTAAGGGCCGCGGAAGATGCCCTGTTCCGGGTGCTTCAGGAAGAGCTCCAAAGCCTCCTGCGTCCTCGAGTCCGACAGGGCGAACGTGGTGCTGAGGTACTGGGTCAGACTCTCCCGCAGTTCCTCAGCGGCCAGAGTCGGCTTCACGCCGCCTCCCTCCTCACTTGTCGCACTCTCATTCGGACGAGTTGCCGAAACATAACTGCTTGTGACGATATCTTGACTCTATGCTTACGGCCTTTGTCGACGAGAGTCTCCGTCGTCGTCCTCATGACGACAGCATCTACGCGATGGCAGGGGTCATCATCGACGCGTCCCATCATGACGAGATCCGCATCACGCTGGAAGATCTTCGCCGGGGCAAGAGCCCTCGTCTGCACTGGCGTGACGAAACCCCCGCCCGCCAGCGGCTCATCGCCACCACACTCGCCGAACTTCCGATAGCGGGCATCGTCACTGTGCACATATACAGCGGCGGGCACCGCACCGAGCGAGCCCGGCGGCGCTGCCTCGAACGGCTCCTGATCGAGGTTGATCAAGCCGGGGCGGCCAAGGTCGTCATTGAATCGCGCTCGCCTGAGCAGGACCATCTCGACCGGGGACTTCTCACCGGCCTCCGCAAGGCAACCATCGTGCCTAAAAGCCTGGAGGTCACCTGGCAGCCGTCGATCAGTGAGCCACTGCTGTGGGCGGCCGACGCCGTGGTGAGCGCCACCACCTGGTGGATCGATGGAGTGCCGGCCTTCTACGATCTGCTGTCGCTCAAAATGTCGACCATCTGCGTCGACTAGCTCGGAAAGCGCAAAGGCCGGACGCCCGATTCCATCGGGAGGCCCGGCCTCACTTCCGCACCCCAGAGGGATTGGCATGTCCCAGTCTGCCTCACCCAACGTAAGCAGGCAAGCGCTATGCGAAGGGATGCGGAGGGAGCGGGTATCCGCCGACAGGTCACAGCAGCGCTCCGCGTCGTGGCACCCGACAGAGCGAACGTGGTGGTGAGGTACCGGGTCGGGCTTGCCAGCAGTTCCTCGGCGGTGAGTGTCGGTCTCACACGTCACCGTCCTTCTGCTGTACGGCCTGCGCCTGCTGGAGACGTTCGGCGAAGACCGCATGGGCCTGGCGATATTCGGCCTCGCGGTCGGCCTTGTAGAAGGGCGCTTCGTAGCCGTCGACGAGTTGGTCGGCGGCGATGCCGAGCCAGAGGGCGTCCATCGCGTCGAGCTCGACGAGAGCGGCGCGGCGTTAACGCGCCGGGTGGCCCGGGGGAATGTCACCCCCGGGCTCCCACAGAACGGAGCGTGACAGTCTCCCGTCACTCCGCTCGTCTCATCCGATCCGTCAGAACTCGGTCATCCAGGCCCAGTGGGCGAACAGGGCGGGCTGACGTTCCAGCACCCCGTTCCACCAGCGCTTTGCCTTCTTGAACGACCTCAGCCGTTTGAACTTCCGTCGCGCCCAGCGCACCAGGTAGGTGTTGATGCGCTTGAGGAAGGCATCCAGCGCGGTCCGGTAGAACTTGCCGTAGTAGTTCATCCAGCCACGGATGACCGGATTCATCCAACGGGCCAGTTCTCCCAGATCGCTGGTGGTGCGCAGATGGAGCCGCCAGGACCGCAGCTCGGCGCCCATCTTCTTGAGCGCGTTCTTGCTGACCGCGGGCAGGAACGCCGAGAACATCGCCGTCTTATCCCGGGTCGGGGCCTTCCTGGCCCGGAAGGTGTATCCCAGGAACGTGAACGCCGTCTCCTCATGATCGAGACGGCGGTTACGGTCTCTGCAATACACGATCTTCGTCTTGGCCGGGTGAAGCTCCAGCCCGACCTGTTCCATCCGCGTCTGCAACGCGGCCAGCACCTGACGTGCCCGTCGCTCGGTCGCGCAGTGCACCACCGCGTCATCAGCGAACCGTTCGAACTCCACGGTCGGGAACTCGCGTTCCAGCCAGGAATCGAACGCATAATGCATGAACAGGTTCGCCAAGACGGGAGAAAACGCGGAACCCTGCGGGGTCCCCCAATCGCGTTCAGCGAGCCTGCCCTCGATGGTGAGGATCGGCGCGGCCAACCACCGGCGCACATACAGCACGATCCACCGCTGCTCGTACGTGGTGTTGGCCTCCACCGCCTTGATCAGCAGATCCCACGGCACGCTGTCGAAGAATTTGCGGACGTCCAGGTCGATGACCCAGTCCTTCTCCCAGCAGCGCTGTCGGCATCGGGCCAGCGCATCCAGCGCCCCGCGTCCGGGCCGGTACCCGAACGAGTCATCATGGAAGATCGACTCGGTTCGGGGCTCCAGCACCATCGCGGCCACCGTCTGCGCCACCCGATCCGCCACCGTCGGCACGCCGAGAACCCGTGTCCCACCGTCCGGCTTGGGGATCTCCCAAGGCCGTTGCGTTCTCGGTTGATGGACGTTCGCTGGGCTCGATGAGGCAGGTGTTGAGGGCACCCCGGGGTGCACATGACAAACGCGACCCCT
>NZ_JBFAKL010000063.1:0-4622 GCF_040655715.1 Nonomuraea cavernae
GACGTTGGCGCGTCGGCCTTATCTCGAAACCTTGATCAGATGATTCGGGAAGGTACACCCCTTCCCGTCAGATCCACAGGTTTCGATCATTGCTCTTGACGTCCTTCGTGATACCGAACGGGCTCAACGACTTGCGGCGGAATTTCGGAGCGCTGTCGAAGCCACCGAGTACTACCAGCGTGCCATGTGGACCAACGAACCGGTACCAGCGGCAGTAGTTGACGAATATGCTGCGGTCGCTTGCCTGTGCCGGCTTCGTGAGCGACCGGGCGAGCGTAGTGCTGTGCACGACGCCATCTTCGGTAGCGATCCACCTGCCGCTCCCGACAGCGCTGAGGCAGAAGCAGGCGCCAGCGCCACGCCGGATGCCGGTGCCGTACAGCGGCGAAGGAGCGTAGGGCATTACCTAAATCTCGTCGCCACCGATCCGAACGTACCGCGGTCCGGCAGGGCATATCGGGACGCGCTGTGGTCATATCCCCAGTCGCGTAGCGAAGGGCATGCTCTCGTCGCGGGTCAATGGGCGGCGCTGATTGCCAAGGACGTCTGGCAGGAAGTCATCTGTTCGGTGTGGTCGCAGTTCTGCCGCGCCGGGTTGGCCCGCAGCCGCGAGGTTGGTCGGGGGCTCACCCACGCCGAGGTACGCGAAGTGGCCTCGAACATGGTTGAAGGCCCACCCGCGTGGGCTGCCAGCTACCCAACGGCTGAAGTTGCGGCCGCGCTCGATACCGCGTCGTTGATCGTGACTGACCGGGACGGCGAGGGCGTGAACGTTGCTACGGGATCGCTGGACAAGCTACGACGGCTGACCGCAGGACTTGACACCGCCACCTCCGCCGTTGTGGTGCTGCTCGAACTCGCCCGCCGCACGAACGACCGCGCCGACCCCGGCTGGGTCAAGGCGTCCCGAGTGAGATCGGCGTGGCAACCGTCAATATCCGAGGTTCTGGGCGAGGCGCGCAAGCATTTCGACCGTCAGCCGTCCATCGGTGGGACGCTGTGGTGGCTGGTGTCGCAGTTCATCATCCCCGTGCATGAACGCATTGCCTACTCCAAGCTGCCTGACTTCACCTTCCGCTTCCGCTGGGAGGAAGGGCTGCTGCGGTTCTATGACCATGGCATCGAGCGGTTCCCGCTCGCCGCGATCCGCGCGGATGCGTTGAGCTGGCTTACCTGGGATCTTGGCTTGTGGGAAGGTGACGACCCAGAGCAGCCCACGCTGACTGATCGGGGCATCGCCTTCGTCAACGAGGTACTTGGATGACCGACCCGGTTGCCCCTTCGGGGGAACGAAGCCGCCCGGTCGACGAACTTTTCACCAGCGCCGCGTCGGCGTTGTGGGCCACGACGTACAGCGTGGATCTGTCGTTGTTCAACGAGTTTCTGCTGCCGCGGCTGGGAGAGTCCCCACTCAACGTTGTCGTCCTGGCGGACCACCGCAGGCTCACCGCCAGCCTCGACCGCCTACCCGCTGACGCCGTCGACGCCCTCGCTACGGTGAATCGGCGTTGGCTGCTCCGCGGCGTACGGCCGGGTGGTCAAGCGTTCCATCCCAAGACGTACCTTGCGGTGGCCGGAACCAGGGTGACGCTGCTGGTCGGTTCGGGAAACCTGTCGATGACTGGGCTCGACCGGGGCCGGGAGGTGTTCACCAGCTTCCGATCCGGCACGCCCATTGGCGACGCCGCCATAGCTTCTTGGCGAAGCTGGGTGCACCGCGTTGTCGGCCTCGTCGACGACACGGTCCTTGCCCAACGACTGCTCGATCTCGATGGGCGGCTGGCGACCAAGCCAGCCGATACGCCAGCAGTTGCATCACCTGTGCTCCACAACCTGGACACCTCCCTCGCCGCCCAGCTCAAGACGATCCTCGACGAACAGGCGCCGTCGGGTATCGACGAGTTGCTGCTCAGCGCGCCGTACTACGACGACGATGCAGAGGCTGTCGGGCGCCTGCTTACCGACCTGCGCCCTCGCCGCGTTCGGATATTCCTGACGAGCGCCACCAGTGTCAACGGCGACCGGCTTAAGGATCAGTTGCACGTCGGCGGTGCTACCGCTGACGTACTCATGTACCAACCGGACGAGTTCGTACACGCCAAACTCATCGGCGCCATCGCTGGTTCCCAGGGATGGCTCCTGTCCGGATCAGCGAACCTGTCCCGAGCCGCGTTGACCCGCACCGTGGGACGGGGCGGCAACGTCGAGGTCGCCGTTCTCACCAAGCTCACCGCCGATGAGATCCTAGCGGTTTTCACGCCCCCGGAGGCCACAGCCGTTGGCGTCGACCTTGACCAACTCAAATCATGGTCGTTCCGGCCCGAACAAGAACCGGAAGCGCCCGCTGTACGGCTGATCTCCGCAGCCGCCGAGGACGGCGGACGGGTGAAGGTGACCAGCGAACCAGTCGCTGAGCTCGATTGGATGCTTGACGACCTGACCCAGCGACAACCGATCACCCTCGATGCCACCGGCAAAGCCGTTACCGCCGGTCCGCTCGCTGGGCGACTCGTCCGCTTGATCGATGCCGACGGTTCGATCCTGTCCAATCAGGTCGTCGTGGACAACACGATCGCCCTTTCAACCGCGCTCACCGGCGCGACGCGACCCGGCAACGACCTGCCGGACGGCCTTACCACCGGCGACCTCTACAACCCACTCGGCCAGGTGCTGGCCTGGTTGCACCGCAACCTGGTGATGGAGGTCAGCGAGAAGGTGACGCCCGCCTCAGCCGGTGGTCTTGCCGCCGACGAGGAGACCGAACAGGGCAGCGACGACCTGTGGGTACGCCTTGAACGCGAGCAGCTCGGACGTGACCCACGCGCCAGCCGATACGGCCGAATGTGGAATGACACCCTCGACGGCAGTGAACCAATCATCGAACTGCTCGATGCACTGCGTGCACGGACTCCATCCGAAGCCGCCACCGGACGAGCTGGGCATTCGCTTCTCGCTCGGCTCCTCGATGAGCCCGACGCCGAGGACGAGAAACGGGAATCAGAGGAGGATTCGAAGCCACGGCGGTGGCAACTCGCCGCCCGCGTTCGGGTACGCGCCCGCAACCTCCTGCAACGCTGGGCCGACGCGCAAACCGACCCACGTCTGGTGTGGGTTGAACCCCTCGCACCGGCCGGCAACTTCACAATGATCGCCGGCGCCTTGGCCAAGCTCAACCTCGCCGCCGCCCGGACCCCCGAGCACGTTCCGTTGACCGAGGACGACCTCGATGACCTGTGGCTGCGATGGCTCGGCGTATTCGCGGGAGGCGGTACCCGCGCCGGCTGGCTGAACCAAGTCGATCAAGAAACCCGGACAAATGCCCAACGACGGTTCCCCGTATGGCTCCCGGAAGCCGCTGCAGCGTTGAGCTGGCTGACCGTACGCCCAGGTCCTGCCCGCCGGGAACGAATAGTGCAAGCGCAGCCGCTCATCATCGCCGCGCTCGACCACGACCTGCTCGACCCGACGGACGAAACCGCCAGGTACCTCAGCGCCATCATCGGACATACCGTCACTCGCACCGAAATCGATCAACAGCTCGTGGACGCCGCCACCTTCATCGATGACGACCTCTGGTGCACCCGCACAGCGGTGGAACTGAACCTCGACGACCTCACCCTCGAAGCGCCACCCGGCGCCGCGGCCATCCAGGTCCGCCTCGACGTGCAGGGCATCACGGATCCACTCCTTGACCCACGACTACCGCGTCTTCTCGCCGCGACGCGCCAATACCGGGAATGCAGCGGTATCGCGGTCTACGCCACCGACGGCAGTTGGCGGCTCTCCATGATCGGCGGTGAGAGAATCGCTGTTCTTCCCGGCTTTGGCCAGCTAGTCATTGAGTCAACAGAACCAGTCAGCGACCATGTCGTCGACCAAATCAACACGGCCGTCGGCGTGCTAGCAGACCTGTTCGCATAGCTCCGTCGAGACCGAGGCGAACGAACGCGAGCGCACCGTCGAGAAGCGGGTTGTTCGCTAGTACTGCGACCAGCTGGTCGGCCCGTATGTAGGTGTCGCAGGGAGCCGAGACTGCGCTCGGTCCGGTCTCGAGAAACTTGATCGTTTTCAGCTGGCCGAGCGCGGAGGGAGTAAGCGGTCTTCGCAGCCGCGTCGCGGCCTGTCGTATGACTGCCGGGGAAACACTGCCCCCCTCTATGTCAGACTGCTGTGAGACGTGGGACGAACGAGTCCTTTTGATGCGAAGCAGGGCGAGACAGGACGATCGAGATAGTGACGATGACCCTTGCTGATCAGGCCGCCAGGACGGGGCAGGATGGTCAGGTGACAGAGAAGCGGGTGAGCCGGCCAGCGCGCCGGACGTTCACCGCGGCATACAAGGCGCGGATCTTGGCTGCCTATGACGCCCTGCCCGAGGGCAGCCCCGAGCGTGGCGCCCCTGATGAGCCAGGAAAAGCTGTATCACTCGCACATCGAGCACTGGCGAAGCAGGAGGAGAACGGGACATTGGCCTCCTCAAAGGGCAAACCGAAGAAGGACGCGGAATCCGAGGAACTGGCCCGACTGCGCAGGGCCGATGCGTTCTCATGTTGTGAAACCGAGTAGCTGGAGTCCGTCGGCGGGGTGACTGCGGTAGTGGTCGGTGGCTGCGGCGATGTTGG
>NZ_JBFAKL010000064.1:1899-4468 GCF_040655715.1 Nonomuraea cavernae
GGACTGTTTGAGGGGATCCCAAGTAGCACGGGGCCCGAGAAATCCTGTGTGAATCTGCCAGGACCACCTGGTAAGCCTAAATACTCCCTGATGACCGATAGTGCACGAGTACCGTGAGGGAAAGGTGAAAAGTGCCCCGGTGAGGGGTTGTGAAATAGTACCTGAAACCGTGTGCCTACAAGCCGTAGGAGCTTAGCTGGGGTTCGCCCTGGCTGTGATGTGACTGCGTGCCTTTTGAAGAATGAGCCTGCGAGTTATGGTGTGTGGCGAGGTTAACCCGTGTGGGGGAGCCGTAGCGAAAGCGAGTCTGAATAGGGCGTTTGAGTCGCATGCTGTAGACCCGAAGCGGAGTGATCTACGCATGGGCAGGTTGAAGCTCAGGTAAGACTGGGTGGAGGACCGAACCCACCAGGGTTGAAAACCTGGGGGATGACCTGTGTGTAGGGGTGAAAGGCCAATCAAACTCCGTGATAGCTGGTTCTCCCCGAAATGCATTTAGGTGCAGCGTTGCGTGTTTCTTGCCGGAGGTAGAGCACTGGATGGCCGATGGGCCCGACAAGGTTACTGACGTCAGCCAAACTCCGAATGCCGGTAAGTGAGAGCGTGGCAGTGAGACTGCGGGCGATAAGGTTCGTAGTCGAGAGGGAAACAGCCCAGATCACCGACTAAGGCCCCTAAGCGTGTGCTAAGTGGGAAAGGATGTGGAGTCGCAGAGACAACCAGGAGGTTGGCTTAGAAGCAGCCACCCTTGAAAGAGTGCGTAATAGCTCACTGGTCAAGTGATTCCGCGCCGACAATGTAGCGGGGCTCAAGTACACCGCCGAAGTCGTGGCACTGATGCGGATTCGTTCGTGTTGGTGGGTAGGGGAGCGTCGTGCAGCCGGTGAAGCAGCAGAGTGATCTAGTTGTGGAGGCTGTGCGAGTGAGAATGCAGGCATGAGTAGCGAATCGAGGGTGGGAAACCCTCGCGCCGGATGACCAAGGGTTCCTGGGCCAGGCTAATCCGCCCAGGGTAAGTCGGGACCTAAGGCGAGGCCGACAGGCGTAGTCGATGGACAACGGGTTGATATTCCCGTACCCGCTTCAATGCGCCCATATCGAACTTCGTGATGCTAAGAGTCCTTAAGTCCCTTTGCTCTTCGGAGTGGGGGTGAGGCTGAACGCTCGATCCGATCGGGTAGTAGGTAAGCGATGGGGTGACGCAGGAAGGTAGTCCAGCCCAGGCGATGGTAGTCCTGGGGTAAGCATGTAGCCCGTGTTGTAGGTAAATCCGCAACATGTTGAGGGTGAGATGTGATGCCGAGCCGATTGTGGTGAAGTGGATGATCCTATGCTGCCGAGAAAAGCCTCTAGTGAGTGTTGTGGCGGCCCGTACCCTAAACCGACTCAGGTGGTCAGGTAGAGAATACCAAGGCGATCGGGTGAACTGTGGTTAAGGAACTCGGCAAATTGCCCCCGTAACTTCGGGAGAAGGGGGACCTCTGCTGGTGATCAGGCTTGCTCTGTGAGCTGGTGGGGGTCGCAGTGGCCAGGGGGAAGCGACTGTTTACTAAAAACACAGGTCCGTGCGAAGTCGTAAGACGATGTATACGGACTGACGCCTGCCCGGTGCCGGAACGTTAAGGGGACCGCTTAGCGCGAGTGATCGTGCGAAGGTGAGAACTTAAGCGCCGGTAAACGGCGGTGGTAACTATAACCATCCTAAGGTAGCGAAATTCCTTGTCGGGTAAGTTCCGACCTGCACGAATGGCGTAACGACTTCCCCGCTGTCTCAACCACAGACCCGGCGAAATTGCACTACGAGTAAAGATGCTCGTTTCGCGCAGCAGGACGGAAAGACCCCGGGACCTTCACTACAGCTTGACATTGGCGTTTGGAGCGTCTTGTGTAGGATAGGTGGGAGACTGGGAAGCTGTCACGCTAGTGATGGTGGAGTCATTGGTGAAATACCACTCTGGTCGTTTTGAACGTCTAACTCTGGTCCGTGATCCGGATCGGGGACAGTGTCTGGTGGGTAGTTTAACTGGGGCGGTTGCCTCCTAAAGGGTAACGGAGGCGCCCAAAGGTTCCCTCAGCCTGGTTGGCAATCAGGTGTTGAGTGTAAGTGCACAAGGGAGCTTGACTGTGAGACTGACGGGTCGAGCAGGAGCGAAAGCTGGGACTAGTGATCCGGCATCGGCGTGTGGAAGCGGTGTCGCTCAACGGCTAAAAGGTACCCCGGGGATAACAGGCTGATCTTCCCCAAGAGTCCATATCGACGGGATGGTTTGGCACCTCGATGTCGGCTCGTCGCATCCTGGGGCTGGAGTAGGTCCCAAGGGTTGGGCTGTTCGCCCATTAAAGCGGTACGCGAGCTGGGTTTAGAACGTCGCGAGACAGTTCGGTCCCTATCCGCTGCGCGCGCAGGAGACTTGAAAGGAGCTGTCCCTAGTACGAGAGGACCGGGACGGACGAACCTCTGGTGTGCCAGTTGTACCGCCAGGTGCACGGCTGGTTGGCTACGTTCGGAAGGGATAACCGCTGAAAGCATCTAAGCGGGAAGCTCGCCTTGAGATGAGGTCTCCCACCA
>NZ_JBFAKL010000065.1:0-3658 GCF_040655715.1 Nonomuraea cavernae
GGACAGGGCGACGCCTCACCAAGAAGTAGTCAACTACGAAGACGCGGGGACCTCGACTTGGCCACCAGCGGCGACACGCACTCGGCCGTTGACACGTGGTCGGCCCCGTAAGGGGCTGGGGGCGATCGACGAGTGAGGGCTTCGTTCCTCAGCCCTGGCCCATTGGGGTATTGAGGTACAGGCCGGATGAGAGCTCGCTGACCGTGCACACCGGCTGCTTGATCCGGAACATGTGCGGAACGCGCCCTGTCTCCTAAGAGGAAACAACAACACCAGTCGCAGGTCAGCATGTCGCCCGGGAAGGAAGCAGTGTTCCACTTCTAATCCGACGGTCGCAGGTTCGAATCCTGCAGGGCGCGCTTTCCTCCACCAGCACTAGAGAGCCCCTGACCTGCGGTAACGCGGGTCAGGGGGCTCTCTTCATGTGTCCGGTGGTGTACGGCTATCGCCAGGGATCACCCGGGTGATCCTTCCCAATGCCCTCCACCTCGCCCCCCTCGCAGTCGATGCGGTGCACGCGGCCAACTACGAGCGGGCGTGAGCAATTGTCAAGACTTGTGGATCAAGTTTGAAGCGCCGCTCACGCCGTGGAGTTGATCGTGATCTGGGTTGGTGATCGATTCCGTTGCCGCGCGATCCCTGCCTCCTGCCGTGGTGGAGGAGCTTTTCCAACCTGATCGCGCAGGTCAGCAGGCGCGGCACCGGGACCAGTCGACATGAGAAGAGGATCCCGGTAAGACAGCAGTCGACCAAGATCCGATGCCTCTACCGGAGAGCCTCGTTGCTGTCTTATCGTGCCTCGATTCCGCTGTCCCAATCACACCCTGATCCGCCTGGCCGCGCTGATCCGCGCCCGGCGTGCCGAGCGCCGCTGCCGCTGGCGGCGCCTGGACCCATCCTGGCAAGCCCTGCTGGTGCTGGCCCACCTGCGCAGGCGGCGACACCTACGCCCGTCTGGCCGCGGGCTTCGGCATCGGCACCAGCACCGCCTGGCGCTACGTCCGCGAGGCGGCCGATCTGCTCGCCACGCTCGCCGACGACGTCCACGCCGCCGTCTTACGCGCCGGCCGGCTGGCCTACACCATCCTGGACGGCACCCTGATTCCGATCGACCGGCTGGCCGACGAACGGCCGTACTACTCCGGAAAACACCGACGCCACGGCGTGAACGTACAGGTCCTGGCCGATCCAGCCGGCCGGCTCGTATGGGCCTCACCGGCGCTGCCCGGTGCCACACATGACCTGACCACAGCCCGCGCCACCGGCCTGATCGACACGCTGACCACCACAGGGGTGAAGACCTTCGCCGACAAGGGATATCAAGGCGCGGGCGGCAGCATCCGCACGCCGTTCAAAGGCCACCGGCCCCGGCCGCCACTGTCGCGCCACCAGCGCTCGGTCAACCGCGCACACGCGCGCATCCGCGCCTGCGGTGAACGCGCCGTTGCCACCTTGAAGACCTGGAAGGTCCTGACCCGGCTGCGCTGCTGCCCGCACCGCGCCACCACGATCGTGCAGGCCATCCTCGTCCTGCAGCTCATCGAAGAAGGCCGCTACTCAGGATGAAAAGTGCTCAGGGATCATCATTCCGTCATAATCGGCCCCATGGGAAAGAGCTACGAGCGGATAGACGGCAGGCTGCGTGCCTTCATCGAGGCGCAGCACATCTTCTTCACCGCGACGGCGCCGCTGGATGGCGAGGGCACCGTCAACCTTTCGCCCAAGGGCCTGAACGGTTCGTTCGCCGTACTTGACGAACTCACCGTGGCCTACCTCGATTTCGCGGGCAGCAACGCCGAGACGATCGCCCATCTGCGCGAGAACGGCCGCATCACCCTGATGTGGTGCGCCTTCGATGGTCCTCCCAACATCGTGCGCGTGCACGGCCGCGGAGAGCCGGTCTTCCGCGACGATGCGCGTTGGGCCGAGCTGATGGGCTACTTCCCCGACATCGACCCGACCCTGCACGGCCTGCGCGCGATCATCGTCGTTACCGCCGAGAAGATCCGCGATACCTGCGGGTACGCCGTCCCGTTCATGACCTATGAAGAGGACCGCCCGCTGCACGCGTCGCGCTTCGCGCGTGAGACCGATGAGTCGCTCGACGTGTACCTCCAGAAGAAGGAGCACATCGCGACCAGCATCGACGGTCTTCCGGGGCTGCCCCTGCCACTGCCACCGCTTCCGCGCACCGCATAACACCCGGCCGATGGAGCGGTCACCACGGCGGCGTCTGCCGGGAAGGAAGGAGAACCGCTTTCGCTCACCCGTCTCCGGGTCGACACGCTTGTCGTTCACACGAGGGGCCTTCACCTCGACCGCTCCGGCCGCAGTGGTAACTTTCCTGGACTGGTGGTAGCCGTTACGGACCACCAGACGCCGCCCGTTGTCGTCTCGTTCGTCGGCCAACTCGGCTATGTAGGCATTGACCTCGGCCTCCAACGCGGCGGCCAGCATCCGCCGCGCGCCTTCCTGGACGATCTCATCCAGCGGCGAGCCGCCGCTTGGAGTGGTGCCGTCCTCGTTAACTACCGTAAGCACGGGCGTGCCTTCCCGACCGACGCTGCGAACGTCGGCCTTGCTCGATGATCTATCGATCGAACCATCGGAAAGGTACGCCTCCTTCCGTCATGTCTGATCCACAGGTATTGAGCATTGTTCGCGCAACCACCGGGCGGCTATCGCCATCGACGTCCTGTCCGACCTCGACTCGACAACCGCCCAGAGCCCTTAACTAACCGGCATTGTTGCGCCACGCGCGCGGAGAGGAGTCGTCGTGCGGTAGGAGACGACCCGTTGATGTGCATGCTGCACAGGAGATGAAGGAGTGGCCCTTCGGCGTCGCCCTGCGGGGGGAGGCGTCAAACCACCCCAAGGTGCGTTAGCTGAAGACTGTCGTGCTGAGCGTCGGGGAAACGGCGGGACACGAGCCCGTCAGGTAGGGACCAGGAAGACGAACGCGAGTGAACCACCGCCGAAGCGTCGAGATTTAGGAAACGACATCGAAACCGGGGTCTCAATGCAATCCCGGGATGAGCCTGGCAGGAGCCCGCCGACTGGCCAGGTGGTGTCCGGCGTGCAGGTGGCGTGATCCTGGTCTGCTGCTCTTGTGCGGAACGTGGGAAGACGCGTGCCGATACTGCCCCGGCATTACCACCGGTAATGCCGGGCGGCAGGGAGCGCATCAAGCGGCGGAAACCGTGAGGTGCTGAGTACCGTCGCGGCGCGCGTCGGCGGACCGGCCCGTAGTAGTGGTGAAGCTCCTGTAATGGGGGTGGAGCGAAGGGGCCGGCTCATCTGGAGATGTTCGTTCGAGCAACCGGAAGTTCTCCGGGAGGAGACGAGTGAGCATGTCGGGTCCGGACGGGAAACCGTTCGACATACCCAAACGCCTGGTGTGGAAGGCGTGGAAGCAGGTCAAAGCGAACAAGGGTGCCGCCGGGGCGGACGGGCAGTCCATCGCCGACTTCGAGGCCGATCTGGGAAACAATCTCTACAAGATCTGGAATCGGATGTCGTCGGGGACCTACTTTCCTCCGCCGGTGAAGGCGGTGGAGATCCCCCAGGGCCGATGCGTTCTCATGTTGTGAAACCGAGTAGCTGGAGTCCGTCGGCGGGGTGACTGCGGTAGTGGTCGGTGGCTGCGGCGATGTTGGTC
>NZ_JBFAKL010000066.1:0-3449 GCF_040655715.1 Nonomuraea cavernae
TCGAAGGTCATTGATCGTCACACATCAAGATCACCGGGCGGCTGTTCTGCGTTACGGGCACTGCCCCACAGAGATCACGATCTACGACTGCCGTAGTAGGCGTGGCCTGACCCAGCAACTTCTCGCCGACCGGCTGGGACGTTCACTCAGTTGGCTGCGCAAGGTGGAGTCCGGAGCCCGGAACGCCGACCGGCTTTCCGTTCTTGACTCGCTCTGTGAGGCGTTGAACGTCGACCTGCAGACCTTGATCGGTGAGGAGCCCACTCGAAGCACGACCCTGTGCATCGACGATGCGCAGGTCGAGCACATCAGGGATGCGATGGAGCGCTATCCGCTCGATGGCGGAACGGGTGATCTCGGACGGCTGCGCCGTCAGGTTGCCTACGCGTGGAACGCTTTCGAGATGGCGGATTACGACGTCATCAGCCAGGTGCTACCCGAGACGTTGGGGAACGCGCAGAGCGTTCATGCCGCGCTCGGAACGGAAGAATCGGCCCGGTTGCTGGCCGAGGTCTATCAGATAACGGCCAGCACACTGCGGAAGCTCGGGGAGCACGCGCTGTCTTGGCTGGCTGGAGACAGGAGCATGGCGGCAGCCCGCCAGATCGGCGACCTGTCTCTCCTGGCTGCCGCCGGATTCCGGATCGCCAACGCTCTGCTGTCCATGGGCCGGGCGGAGCCTGCGCTGCACATGCTTGACGGCCTGGCGAATCGGCTGAGCGTCGAGGCGAACGATGAGGAGCGGCGTGCCTTGTACGGGCACGTGCTGTTGCAGGCGGCGATGGCCGCCGCGGCGCTGGGCAGACACTCCACGGTGCGAGATCTGATCTCGGAAGCGCGAGAGACGGCTCAGTTTGTGGACGTAGGCAGAAACCATTGCTGGCTCGCGTTCGGTTCGGTCAATATCACGGCCCACGAGGTCGCCGCTCTGGTCGTGCTCGGTGAGGGTGGCCTGGCGGTCGAGGCCGCGAACGCGGCTGATCCGACCGCAGTCGCGCGGATGCGCCGTGAGCGCCAAGCCGCGTTCCTGGTGGATGTGGCGCGAGGATACAGCCAGTGGGGTCACCGTGAGGAGGCCATCCGGACGCTGCTGGAGGCTGAGCGGGTCGCCTCCCGCGAGGTGCGCTGCCGACCTCTCGCTCAGACCCTCGTTGCCGACCTCGTACACCGCGCTCGTGGCCCAGTGCCCTCAGACCTCGTACGGCTGGCCACTCGTGCAGGGGTACAGGCATGAGCGGGCGCGTTCTCTACGTGATCGCGTGTGGGGCGCCTCCGGCACGTGAGGTGAGCACGCTTATCACGATGGCTCAGCGGGCAGCATGGGAGGTATGCCTCCTGACCACCCCGATGGGGCGGCGGTTCGTCGATACCTCTGCGCTTGAACGCCTGACCGGCCATCCCGTACGCAGTGATTACAAGGAGCCCGGTACGCCGGATGTGCTTCCCTCGCCTGACGCCATCATCGTGGCGCCGGCCACCGTGAACACCATCAGCAAGTGGGCGCTGGCTGTGTGCGACACACTCGCGCTGGGCATCTTGGTCGAGGCCATCGGCAAACGGGTACCGATCGTCGCGTTGCCGTTCACGAACCGGGCGCATGCCGCCCATCCCGCGTTCCAGGAGCACGTAGGCAAGCTTCGATCCTGGGGAGTCGAGGTACTGTTCGGGCCGGAGGTGTACCCCCTCCACGAGCCGGGAACTGGGAGCCGCTACCTGCACCTCTTCCCATGGGGACGAGCCTTGGACTGCCTCACCCGTCAGTAACCGTCATTAGCCGCAAGGCGCTCCCGTCGTCCTATGGCCTGCCAGGCGGCTTCCTTTTTGCTCCTCTACCAGGTGAAAGCACAGGCTGACCCACCGATTGCATTCCGCCTATCACCACCAATTGCAACGGCGCTCCTGGGTTACTGCGGGATACGAAATACGGGGCATCCCTCAGGACATCACCGGGGTGTGGAACGGGCTTCAGGCCCTCTACACGGCCTTTGTAAGCCGCGTCGCGCTTGTTGTGCTTCTCCAGCGCGTCGATCTGCGCCCGCTCCAGGGTTCCGGCCTCCGCGTCCTTGAACTCCACCACCAGAGCGTAGGACCGCATGATGTCAGTCAAGTGGCTTACGCTGCCGGTGTGGTCAGGGCTGTGGTGCTCGACATCGGCGAGACGCTGGTCCGCGACGATCGATACTGGGGGTCGTGGGCTGACTGGCTCGGGGTACCCCGCCACACGATGTCCGCGCTCGTCGGCGCGGTGACGGCGCTGGGCTTGGACAACGCCGAAGCGCTCCGCATGATCCGCCCCGGCATCGATCTCCAGGCGGCGTACAGGGATCGTGAAGACGCCGGCCGGGGTGAGTACCTGGACGACACCGACCTGTACCCCGACGTACGGGACGGGCTTCAAGCCCTACGGGACGTGGGTCTACGCGTCTGCGTCGCCGGGAACCAGACGGCCCAGGTTGGTGATCTGCTGCGCGGACTACGCCTTCCCGTGGACGCAATCGCGACCTCGGCGGAATGGGGTGTGGCCAAGCCGGATGCCGCCTTCTTCGATCGCGTCATCAAGCTCGCTGGCGCGCCCCCCGGGGAAACGCTCTACGTTGGCGATCATCCTGTGAACGATGTCATTCCAGCCAAGGCGGCGGGCCTCGCCACCTGCCTCATTCGACGAGGGCCGTGGGGACTTCTATGGGGCGATGACCCATCCGTACCCGCCGACCTACGAATCAACGGTCTCGCAGACCTGCCGGCTCTCCTGGAGAACGACCGGATGGAGCGCTGATGCCCTCGGTGAGGACAAGTAGCGCAGGCCCGGGAGCGCGCATCGCGACGATACGCTGCGCGCGCCGTATGACCCAAAGCGATCTCGCACGGGCAGCGAACGTCTCGCTCAGCATGATCCGAAAGCTGGAACAGGGAAGTCGGAACCCGGGCGACCACGTCCTCGATGCCATCGCCGGGGCCCTTGGTGTCGATCCCTCCCGGCTTCTGCACGGCACCAACCGCACTGACAGTCGCGTCCACGGCACGATCCCCCTCTTGCGCCAGGTGATCACGACCTGTGATTTTCCCGACGAGGGTCCAGTGCGTCCCCTGCCTGAACTACAGGCGGCCGCACGCGAAGCGGTCCGGTGGCGCTTGGAATCCCAGTACGTCCGACTGTCTTACGCGCTTCCTGACCTGATCGCGGAACTCATCCGAGGGCTTCGGACTGCGTCTGCCCTCGCACCGCTGCTGGTCACCTCGTACCGCGCGGCCGACGCTGTCGCCTACAAGTACGGCTATCTGGACCTGTCGGCCCGGCTGATCGATCTGATGCGCCAGACCTCTGTGCTCGTGGAGGACCCGCTGCTGGCGGCGGAGCAATCGTCAATACCTGTGGATCAAAAGCTTTAAGCAGCGACGGATGGCCGCCCTTCTGGGGACGTCTCGTCCGGCCGCTCGACGAGCTTGCC
>NZ_JBFAKL010000067.1:0-3313 GCF_040655715.1 Nonomuraea cavernae
CGACAAGACTCGGGTTTCATACTGCTCTCCTTCGATACTTTCGAGGGGGTTTGACTTCGAAGCCGGGTGGCCGGCGGTCGGCGAAGGGTCTGCCCTGCGCCGGACGTGGGGCGTCAGGACCGGGTGCGGGGAACAGGTAGCCGTTCTTGTCGTTGTAGGCGATCCCGGTGATCAGGCCGTTGCGTCGCCAGATCTTCACGGTCTGGGGCGTGGTCCCCACCGCGTGCGCGTACTCCTCCACGGTGAGCAGGCCCTGCTCGCGTAACCGCTGGTAGCGGTGGACCAGTTGGTAGGCGTCGCGGATGTCGCGGACCATCAGCGCGTTGTAGGTGCGGCCTTTACCGCTGCGGATTCCGCGCTGGTTGAGGATCGCGGCGATCTGCCGATGGGTGTACTCGCCCAGGAGTTCGTCGATCAGCGTGACAGTGTCGGGGTGGGTTTGCCAGGATTTGCCGCCGCCGACGGGCTTGTCCAGCGTGAGCGTGTGGTTCTGCCCGCCGCTCAGCCGGATCCAGGCGGTCAGCTGGTCTGCCTTGTTCAAGGTGATGTCGGTGATGAGCAGGCGCGCGATGCGTTTGCGTTCCCGCATCGGGGTGGCCGGGTCGTGCCAGAGCGTGTGGACGTCGGCGGCCAGCGCGGTCAAGCGCGTCCGGGTGGCCTGCGCAAGTGGGACGGCGGCGCTGGTGGCCGCTGCGTACTCCTGTCTGGCTGCGCGCACCTCGCGCAGGGCGGCGTTCCAGTCGGCCTCCAGGGTGTCGGCGACCAGCCGGTTGCCGGGGTCGACGGCCAGGTAGCGGCGGCGGGCCAGATCCGCGCGCTGCTCGGCGCGTTGAACGTGGGCAGCGCGTAGGCGGTCGGCTTGTTGCTCGCGTGCGGCGATCTGCTCGGTGACGGCCAGGGCGGTCTCCACGGCCAGCGGGGTGAGCAGTGTGAGCAGCAGGTCCGCGATCGCATGGTCGAGTTTGGCGCCGGGGATGCGCTGGCAGATACGGGTGCCGTTCTGGATCGCCTCGGTCATGCACCGGTAGTCGGGCCAGAGCTGGTCACGGTATTGGCGGTAGCCCACCGTCATCCGGCGGCCGCATCGGCCACAGAGCACCAGTCCCTGCAGCAGGGCAGGGCCTTCGCGGGGCGGCCCGGCTTTGCGTTCCTGGCCCCGGGACTGGGCGTTGCCGGCCAGCTGGGCCAGATTGGCTTCCCACTGGCCGATGCTGATATATCCCGGGTGGTGGTCCGCGATCAGCGTGTCCCACTGCTCACGTGGCAGCACCTCGAACCCGACACGGCCATCCGGGGTGCGGATGGTGCGGCGCCGCCCGTAACAGAACGCCCCCGCATAGCAGGGATTGTGCAGTACCGACAGCACCCGCCAGTGCTTGAGTGGCTCCCAAATCACTTGGCCCTTGCGTGGCCCGGACCGGATTCGCGCCGGGAACAGCAGTCCGTCCCGGGCGAAGGCCATGACCACGGCGCGGGCCGAGCCGGTCTGGGCGAACAGGGCGAACAGCCGCTCCAGGGCGCCGCGGATCTGAGCGTCGGGGTCCAGGACCGGGTGGTCGGCGCCGTCATAGCAGTAGCCGATGGGCAGGGCCTGCTTGAGCTCCCCGCGCCGGGCCTTGGACAACTGGCCGCCGCGTAGCCGGGCGCCGAGCAGGTGCAGTTCGGCCTCTGACATGGTGCCCTTCATGCCCAGCACGAGCCGGTCGTTGAACGTCCTGGGGTCGTAGAGGCCGTCCTCGTCCAGGATCAGGGTCGAGGTCAGCGCGCAGATCTCCAGCAGCCGGTGCCAGTCGGTGTTGTTGCGCGCCAGCCGGGAGACCTCCAGCCCGAGCACGATCCCGGCCCTGCCCAGGCCGACCTCGGCGACCAGGCGTTGGAACCCGTCGCGATCGGCTGAGCTGGCACCCGAGCGTCCCTGATCGGTGTCGATCACGGTAATTTGCGCATCGGCCCAGCCGAGCGCGATGGCCCGGCCTCGCAGGTCGTACTGCCGCCAGGTCGATTCGGTGTTGTTGGCCACCTGTTTCAGCGATGACTGGCGGACATACAGGTAGGCGTCGCGCCGCAGATGCTCGGCGGTCACCTTCGCCGATCCGGTCATGTCCCGGTGCATAACCGCCTCCTGCTGTCTGAGTTCAGGACCATCGGTGCCGGCGCGGCTGGCGTGGCGGCTGGCGCGGCCTCCATGACGAGCGCAGCCAGCACATCCACCAGATGCGCGCACCGCCCGCCGTCTGGCAGGGCCGCTGTCGTCGGCCGGTCCGGCTCCGGTGCCGGACCAGATGCCGGGGCCCGGCGCGGGGTCGAGATGAGGGCCACGGCCGCCGCCCACGCCGCCATGCCGGAGCGGGCCAGCACGCTCCAGGCGTGCCGTCGGCCGTTTCCACTGCCGCCGAGCACTGCCGCGCGCAGACTTTCGTAGTATTCACTGATCTTGGCTGGGTTGGGTGTGTCGCAGGAGGTCAGCGCCCAGTCGCTGCCTCCGGGTCGCGGGGTTCGCGTCGTCGCGTGAGTGCCCGCTCCACCGAGCGCGGATGCACCGGGAAGCCGAACTCGGCTTCGATGAGTTTGGCCAGCGCCCGGCCTTTGAGCCTCGGATCGGCTGCCCGCCACTGTTCGACCCGGTCCATGACCGGCTTGGTCAGCTTGCGCGGCCCTTTGGGGCCGGGCTTGCCCGGCACCAGCCCTGCCGGGCCCGCCGCGTCCAGTGCGGCAGCGGCGGTATAGAACGAGGCGCGGGAGAAGCCGAACGCGGCGGCGGCCACCGTGACCGGTACCCGATCGACCAGGACCTTGCGCACCATCTCGTACTTGACCTGCACGAGATCACGCGCGTCGAAGAACGCCGAGGAGGAGAACAGCGGATCGACCACCGCGTCGGCCCGCTGGTTGAACACTCCGGCCGCTGTCAGCACCGCTGCCTTGCCGTCCATGCTCTCTCCCGGCGACTTTGTCACGGTCTATGCTCAGATGATTACGCCGCGTGTTCTGGAAGGCAAGCTCAGTCATCCCGATCCCGAGGCATAATCACCAGCCCAGGCGGATAGCCGAACGGGACTGCGGGGACAGGGATGCATCGACGCGGCGTAATCTTCCGACATTTCGCGGCGCAGACTCCTGGTCATGATCAGGAGTCCGCGCGGGAGCGTTACGAGGTCCGACGATCGATCAGATCCGCCAGCGCCACCAGGTCCACGGTCCGGAACGGACACCGCCCCGCGGCCATGACCCGAAACGGGTCATCGGCCACCACGTCCGTCCACGCTGCGGGGATAGACCGCCGTCGGCCCTGCTCGTCGAGATAGAACACCAC
>NZ_JBFAKL010000068.1:0-3091 GCF_040655715.1 Nonomuraea cavernae
GGCGCCGACGTCACCAAGCCCGCGCCCGCTGGTTCCACCAACGAACCCGCCTCACTCGCCAATGACCAGATCACGATCTACGACTGCCGTACTAAGGCGGCCAGGTAGCGGACGTGGCGGGGATCCAGTTCGGGCGGGTGGAGAAATCAAATACCCGGGCCATCTACCTGGCCGCCCTCGAGATCACCGGCAACAACGATATTCCGATGGGAGAGCAATCTCCCGACCATGATCTGAAGGGTTGCCGCACGCAGCCCCACCGCCTCCCGACTTGGCCGTGGCACCTTGCCGTGAACCAAATGACTCCGCAGGGCGTAGCAGTTCTTGAAGAATTCGGCTGGGCTTTCGCCAGAGAACTGCTGATCACCGAGCCGAGAAGCCAGGGATTGACCAGCCTGTCCGATCGACTGTTTACGAAGGCTCCTCAAGGAGCCGATGAGAGAGTCTCTCTCCCGGACCGGAATATCTGCGCGCTTGGCCTGGTCGATGAGATGATCCACAAGAGCAACTTCAGCGTCTGATCGGTCGTCCGGCTCGATGAGAGTTTCAACGGCCATCATCAGCATCAGGAAGCGAGCATCGACGGATGCCTCGGAGAATGAGGACGCGAAAAGACTATGGGCGACAAGTTGTGCATCGTCGAGAACCGGATCGCTTCTGTTCACGAGGGCCAGCGCCTGGGTGACAACGTCTTGGACAGGGCGACTCAGCACAGCCCTGACCGGCATGGCAGTCACGAACAAGGGCGTTGGTTCACTGGGAAACACCAGTATTCCGTGGACATCATCCAGCACTTGCCGAAGCTGACCAGGAATGTGCTCCTGGAGGATGCGGCGACCACTATCGGCTAGCTGCCCCTGTGGTGCTCGCGTACCAAAGTCGGCACCAATATTGAGCTTGGCGAAGGACAGCATGAGTGCGGCGCGCCACTGCCGCGCGGCGGCCTCGGCCGCCGCGATGGAGACATAATTCCGGCCGCGAACTATGAGGAAGGGACTGTCAACCGCCCATCGCTCCATCGTGATACGGTTCCCGGGATCCATTTGAATGCACGAGTTGGCCTCGACTCCCGTCACCTGGGACGTATTTCCAACACGAAAGCGAATTCGAAAGTCAAACCACCCCTCAGCGGTCGCTCCGGGCTCGTTCGATACCTGAGTCAACAATAGACTCCTCTCCAGCGGTCAACCATGGGAAAAACAAGTCACAGCCTAGCCGGGGAGCTATGGACCAGTAAACCTGGTCCTGGGCTCAGTTCATCAATCTGCCTGAGAGGATGCTCGCCGACTGTAACCACGCCCTCAGTCACTGTTTGATACAGGCGGTTCTGCGATTAGTCGAGGGCGAGTGTCTGCCGGGAGAAATCGGTGCACACCAGGTACCAACAAGGCGCGCACCGGGTCACGGCGCGGATGCAGTTCCGGCTCACACCCCCGACACTACACCCTTCCTGGGAACCTTCTCAAAAGGTCCACTTAGCCGTGGTCACAAGCAGCGGCCCAGTCAATCCAAAGGCAGGATTATCCGTTCTCGACCGTTACGCATCCTCCGAACTTCGCTTCAGAGTGATTAATCGCCAGAAGCATATGTATGCGGCGGCGCGGGTTGGTGTGCTTACAGAAGCTGGACGCATCACCGGGTGTGTCGCTTGGCCGTCACACTGCTCGGCCCACCCTTTATTGGGCGTTCAAGCTCTTTCCTGAGCGATGGGAGGTCGAATCGGCCACGGCTATTCGTCCTCCTCCATCTCCTGGGAAGCGTACTTGACGCCTCCCTTCAAGTCCGCTTCGTAGATCGGGATCTGTTCAATGCCGAGGGCCTTGAGCAGGAATGCCGTGGGGATGCGGTAGTGGGTGCCGACCTGGATGACATGGCACGGAAAGTTGCCCGAGTGGATTAGTCGGTATGCGGTACCAGAACAGATTCCCAGAGCTCTCGCGGCAGTGCCCAGGTCGACAACCAGAGGGAGGTGGAATGCCTCAGCGAAGGTCATCGGTGTCCCGATCATCGAGGGGCTCCCGTCGAGCGCAGGGACAGGGTACCGATGAGGCGCCTCTTGGCGGGGCGCCGAGCGCAATCAAGAATGTCCGTCAACCCGAGGCGCTGGGCCAGCACCCCAAGACGGACTCCTTCGATTTGTGAAGGGGTGGCGGCTAAGCGGATCGGGGCGGAGTGCTCGCCGATATGCCCGGGTGGAGCTGTCTTCGACTCCCATCTGCCGCCGGGGAACCGATTCAGACCTTTCGGAGGAGCGAATACGAAGAGATCTTTCACGGGAGTTTCCCGGCTGCCGGAACGAGCCTCGGACCAAGCCCTGCTCGACACAGATTTGAGAACCTTCTCGCCTGCACCTGGTAGATCTGCGTCGATGGTCGTCAAGCCCTCCAGAAGAGTGGTGGCCATCTCGGCTTCGAGATCCTCATGGCTCACGCGTAGCCGGATGGAGATCATGGAGAGGGTCCGGCGCATCCAAGGCTCCGCCAGCCATAGGGCGAACAGCCGTCCCGTCTCGTTTGCCGGCCCTTCTCGCTGTGCTGCATGGATTGCCTCCCGCCAGATTGCGTCGCGTAGAGTCGTGTCCCTGCCAGAGACGCATACCGCGTCACGGGCCTGGCATGCGGTCAGTCGGACGAGGCCGTTACCCGTATCGATCAACAGTCCGTCGTGTGCTCCTGATTCGATCCGCTCGTTGACGATGCGGGACAGGGCGCCCCATCGGTGATTCGCCATCAGTGCTCCTTCACCGCATAGGGCAACCGCGTCGTTCACTTGGGGATCGCCCTATACGAGGATGGGCCGAGACCACTGGTCAGCCCAAATTCTCTGGTGTTGGGGATAGTTTCCAGGGTGTGCTCACGCGCTTCAGCACTGCGAGTGCAGAAGACATGTGATCTGGCTCTCACCGGATGTACTTCTGGTAACTCGCAGTTGAAGCGCCACGGTTGCACTGGATGCAGGTTGTCCCTGGCGACCGGGTTGATCGTACACAGTCGATGCCTAGTACGGCAGTCGTAGATCGTGATCTGGTCATTGGCGAGTGAGGCGGGTTCGTTGGTGGAACCAGCGGGCGCGGGCTTGGTGACGTCGGCGC
>NZ_JBFAKL010000069.1:0-2938 GCF_040655715.1 Nonomuraea cavernae
CGTTCCGCCTGGCCCATTCGGAGAGCTTCACACACTGATGGTCGCAGATAAGGACTGAGGAACGCTGATGATTTCGCTAGCAGCTAATAACCCCTACAGTTCTACGATGACCGTCCCGAAATGCCGTCCCTCGATCATCTCCTGCAACGCCCGCGGCGCGTGATCGATGCCCGAGACCCGGACGTAGGGGAAGGTGATGTCGCCGGTGCGCGACCAGCCGCCGAAGCGTTCGAGCCACTGGGATCGCGCCTGCTCGTCGAAGCCCTGAAAGGCCCGGATCGAGATCCGCTTCAGGATGAGCTGGTAGGTGTCGAGTCCGACGGGCGCCGCCCCGCCCGTCCCCTGGGGTGACATCTGCCCGGACAGCGCGCCGATCAGGACGAACCGGGCTCCGGGCCGGGCCGAGGCCACCGCCGCCTGAAGCTGGTCGCCGCCGACGTTGTCCACGTAGACGTCGTTGCCGTCGGGGGCGGCCTTCGCCAGTTGCTCCTCGATCGGTGCCGCGCCGCGGATCACCGTCGCGTCGTATCCCAGATCACGGACCAGCCGGTCGGCCTTCTCCTGCGAGCTGGTGCTGCCGATCACCCGGCCGGCGCCGAGCAGCCGGGCGATCTGCCCCGCCAGCGATCCGCTCGCGCCTCGGCCCGCAGTCGCGCCGAGCGGCGGGCGACCTCCGGGTCGGCGACAAGGTCGCTCAGGGCGGCCCGCAGGGTCTCGGCCGTGGCGTCCGGGGTATCGATGCGGCGGGCGACGCCCAGCTCCACGAGACGGTCGGCGTTGACGAACTGTTCGGCGGCCTGCGGGACGGCGATCATCGGAACACCGGCCAGCAGACCTTCGCCGCAGCCGCCCATACCGGCATGGTGACAATGGCTGACGATCGGGATGCCGACCATGGCGATGTGGGCACGGCGACGGGACACGGAAGATCACTCACTTCGGGTTCAGGGCGAGACGGATTCGGCGGCGGCTTCCAGGTCGGCGATGCCGCCCGACATGATCGTCCGCACGTGCTCGGTGATGTGCTCAGCGGGCCAGTCCCACCAGGCCACTGCCAGCAGCCGGGCGATGTCCTCGTCGCTGTAGCGGGTGCGGATGAGACGGGCCGGGTTGCCGCCGGCGATCCCGTAGTCGGGCACGTCCGAGGTGACCACGGCACCGGCGCCGATGATCGCGCCGTGTCCGATCCGTACGCCTGGCAGCACCGTGACGCCGTGGCCGAACCAGACGTCGTTGCCGATGACGGTGTCCCCGCGGTTCGGCAGGCCGGTGAGCAGGTCGAAATGTTCGGACCACGAGCCGCCCATGGTGGGGAAGGGGAAGGTCGAAGGGCCGTCCATGCGGTGGTTGGCGCCGTTCATGATGAACCGCACCCCCGTGCCCAGCGCGCAGAACTTGCCGATGACCAGTTTCTCCGGCCCGTAGTGGTAGAGCACGTTGCGTGTCTCGAACGCGGTCGGATCGTCCGGGTCGTCGTAGTAGGAATACTCTCCGACCTCGATCAACGGGGACTTGACCAGCGGCCGGAGCAGCACCACCCGCGGCTGCTCGGGCATGGGATGCACCACGGTGGGATCGGCGGGAACCATCATCGATACCTCTGCTAATGCGACAACTTATACATTAAGATGCTGTCATGACGCTGTCCGCCGAGCAACCAGGTTCCGGGCGATGACCTCCGCGGCGCCACCGCCGGAAGGCAGCCCGTCGCCGACCCGACGACGCCCGGGTGGCCGCACCGGTCGCACCCGTACGCGGGTTCTCGACGCGGTCCGCGCCGAGCTTGCGGAACGCGGCTACGACGAGCTCACCGTGGATGCCGTCGCGGCCCGCGCGGGGGTGCACCGCGCAACGGTGTACCGGCGCTGGAGAGACGTCGGTGGCCTGCTCGCCGACGTCTTCGAAGCGGCGAGTGACGACGACTGGCAGCCCCAGGACACCGGCTCCCTGCAAGGCGACCTGGCGGCGCTGAACCACGAAAACCAGGCGGCCCTGACCGCGTGGCCGCCGATCGCCGCGGCCCTGATCGCCGCCTCGTTCCGTTCCGAAGAAGCCGCCCGCGGCGTGCGGCGGCTCTGGGAGGACCGATACACCCGCTGCGAGGTGATCGTCAGCCGAGCCGTTCGTCGCGGCGAACTCCCGCCGCACACCGACGCCCGGCGACTGCTCATCGCCGCCACGGCGCCGCTGTACCACCATCTGGTGCTTCTCCGTACGCCACCCGACCCGGACCTTCCCGACCATGCGGCCAGAACCGCCGTCCTCGCCGCCTCCGCCGGGGCCTTCGTCAAGCCTTCGCCAGGCGGAGACACCTGAAGGCTGTCTCATGGGTGGTCACCCATGAAGCGCCGCCCGACGACGTCTCGCGAAGGAGATCTCAGCGTCCTGTCGCGTCAGTGCTCACCCCTGGTGCCGGACCGGCGAGAGTGCCCTGGCCGCGCAGCCGGTCCATCTCCCGCCACTCCGGCCGCAGCCCCGCCAGATTCGTGGTGAGGGCGTAGGCGGCCCCGCAGGCCAGCAGGACCGGCGCCAGTCCCGCAGCCGCCACCGCCATTCCGCCCAGCAGCCCGCCCAGGGGAATCCCGGCCCAGGCCTGCGCGTCCTTGAGCGCGTTCACCCGGCCGAGGAGGTGACGCGGCACCCGCTCGTAGGAGACCGCTCCCAGAATCGGGTTGAGGAAACCGCCGCTGAACCCGCTCATCGCGAACACCGCCAGCATGACCCACAGCGGCGCATCCACCGCGAAGATGAGGAAGCGGGGCGGCCCGGCGAGCAGGAACGCCACGAAGAGACGGATCCCAGCCCGTTCTGCGGCGGGCAAGACAGGACGATGGGCAGGGTGAAAGCGGAGGCGGGTGGGCGTTCCGGCCGACTTAAGACCGTGCCAAGTACCCCCGCGCCCGAAACAAGGCCGAAGGCGAACATCACCAGACCCCGG
>NZ_JBFAKL010000070.1:0-2936 GCF_040655715.1 Nonomuraea cavernae
ACATCGGCTGAAGCGCAGACCGCACCATCACCTCGCCCACCGGCGTCAAGCATCAACCGATACCGCAGCCGGAGAGAAGCGCCACAAAAGAGCAGTTCAGAGGCCATACAGCTCAACCGGATGAGAACTTTCTCCACGGTTTCAAGGCCGCCCGCCTACGGCGGCCGGCGCGCGTCCGGGCGGTCTGCTGGCCGCGCTGCGGCTCTCCGGCCGGTCGCGGCCAGCACCGCCCGCGCGCCAGCAACGCAGCTATGGGTAGTTGATGCCGTCGCTGTCAAAGAGATCCTCGATCAGGGCTTTGTTGGTGGCCACGGAGAGTTTGGCGTCGATGCCGCCCTGCGTGAGGTCGAGCGCCCGCAGGCTATTGTCGACTCTGATGACCGCCAGACATCGTCGAACCCAATCGGGGTGATCCTGCGCGTATTTGGCCAGCGCCGTCCATTTGGCCGAGGTGTCGCCGAGGTCCTGCCGGTGCGGATCGACGATGTCCAGCACATAGTTCTCGTCGCCGTCTTCATGCCAGAACAGGAAATCCGGGTGCATGAGTAGGTTCTTGTCGCCGAACTTGTATGGCACGGCGAGCGCATGGCGCCCAGAGGACGGGTTGCGGTACCAGCCGACTAGGGTCTCAGCGGCCAGTTCTGCGTCGAGCACTTCTTTCTCCCACGATGATCGGGAGGTATCGACCGGGAACCCGCCCGCGTTGGGCTTGTCGTCACCGATGACGTACAGGTGATGCGCATACGTTGGGATCGGCTCAGTCTTGTCTTTGACGATCCTCTCTGTCGCCACCGGGTAGACCGCGCGGGCTTGGACGGTGGTCGGGTGCATCGGAGAGGTACCGAGATAGAAGAGTGGTTCGATCAGATCACGCACGTAGCGCGGTTTGACGGAGACCTTGGCCTGGTGTTCTTTGCGCCAGGCACCAATCAACTCAGCTGCCTGCTCCTCTATGAGGCTCTTGAAGCCGAGTCCGGCCATCGCGGCTACCCGGGCTGCAGCGTCGATCTCGTCGTAGTCGCGATCACACAGGTCGTTGTAGTACCAGGCCGCTGATCCGTCGGGAAGCAGCCGTACCGCGCGGTTGTAGTAGGCGTCCAGATCACGTTCGGACGTTGGCGCCTCGTTGATTCCGGTGGTCAGCATGATCGCTGCGTCGTAGTTGACCACGGTAGTGTTCACCGTCAAGGCGAGAATGTCGCCCACCCTGGCATCGATCTCGTCCTTGCGCTGGCCGTCAGCCGCTTTCATCTGGTCAACGATCCAAGCTCGCGCCCTAGCCGATGCACCTTTGACCAGATCGTGTTCGTTGAGTGCGGCGGCCAGACGCATCAGTTGCGCTGTTCGTGTGGGGAAGGTGGCCTTCGGCCGCATGTACGACGGCAGCGTGTCGAGCAAGTCGAACAGCCTCGCTGGGACTGTGGTCGACCGGCCGCAAACCTCAGGTGTGATCATCACCTCTACCTGAACCGTCTCATCTTCGGTTAGTGCATTGACAACACGGACGACGTGTTCAGTACGAAACCCCGGCAGGTAGGCCACCACTTCGTTGAGCCGGTCGTCGCCAGAGTCGACGCGCTTGGCCAGAGGGGTGCGGACCAGCCGGCCGATCAGCTGAGCGATCTCGGTGTAGGAGTCCTTGCCTTGGAACGAGACTAGGACCTCCGCACGAGGACAGTCCCAACCGGTGGTCAGAGCGGACTTGAACAGAACTACGCGGGCCTGATCGTCGCCGGAGATCGCCTCAGGAGGCAAGTAGCGGACGGTCTTATCCCCGACCTTCAGTGGTCCATGCGGGTCGCCGAATGCATGGGCCACGGAGTAGTCACTCAGCTCCGGCCACGCCGACTCCAGGACAGCGAGGATCTCGGCCAGCCGTATTTCGGTCACTTTCGGCTCGACCTGTACCACAAGCAGCGGCTCCACCAGCCGGTCGCCGGTGTTGTCGTGATGCGTGCGCCAGGATTGACTGGCGGCTTTGAGGTCGTTAACGGCCATGGCGAGCATCGTGTTGTCCGCCGACTGGGCTTCGGCGATGTTACGCAGCAGAATGCGATCTTTGAGCAGGCCTGATTCGCGCACGTCGCTGGGCGGAATGTTGACCGGTCGCATCGTGCGGTTCGCCGCTTCCATCGCGGCGTGGAAACGATCCGGTGTCGCCGAGATACCCAGCACAACCGGCGCTGCTGGCTGGATGGTTCCGATGTTGGTCGGGCCTCCGTTGACGATGGTGCCCGCGATCGTCTTGCGCTCGGTCTTGGTCGTGCCCGAGCCTCGGTGCGCCTCGTCCCAGATGACAACGAAGTCTTGGCCACGTTGTTTGACGGTGTTCGCGATCATGTCCCAGGCGCCAAAAGTCCGCTTGTCGTTCTTGGACCCGTCAAGTCGCGTGGCGTGCAACGTGGAGTTCTTCTGCAGCGCCTGGATATGGACGAAGTAGATGTAGCCGGATTCCAGCGTGGGTTCGTCGGTGTCGCTGAGAAACCGGATCCGGTTCACGTCGATCTCGCCGCCGGAGGCCTGAAGGATCTTGTTGATCGTCTGTGCGTTCAGAGACCGGTCGTCGGTCAACCACAGCACCGTCAGGTCTGGATTGGGCTCACGCGTCGGCGTGCCCAGGTACAACCCCTCCAGAACGGCGGTGGCGACCACCGTCTTACCTGCCCCGGTCGGGGCGGTGAGGCCAACGGCGGTTATTTCGCCATCGTCGGCGTACCCCGCGCGAGCCTTGGCGAGGTTTGTCAGGACAGCCTCGGCTGCTTTGGTTTGGTAGTCCTCCAGCGTGAAATTCACCGAGCACCACCCGGGATGTTGATCGTGTAGTTCGACAGGTAGTCCTCGTACAAGCGAACCGTCTTGATCCCAGTCGGGAGTCGCTCGACGGCCGTCTGATACTCCGTCGGCGAATCTGTGATGATGAACAACACCTGCGGCGG
>NZ_JBFAKL010000071.1:0-2526 GCF_040655715.1 Nonomuraea cavernae
GCCCCTCCAAGGCCGGCCACCTGTGCAAGGCCATCGCCGTCCTTCAAAATCACCGTGTCACACAGGCCGCCCGAGGGTGAAAAAGGTTCAGTGATGCGACGATCGTCATAGGCCTCGATCGGGCTCCTCATTCTCGCTGCGTTTGCCGGGGGAGCGATGTCCGCTAAACCGCATTTTCCAGCTTCGGCTCAGAGCGCGGATGTTTGTCGCCGAACTGATGATGTCCACCCCATGCCCACGTGCCAAGGTTAAGCAGTGATTAGGACGAGACTCCCCAACGGGATGCGGGACAATACGCGCAGGGCAGTGGAGGGAATCCGTACGCAACCATGACTGATGTCGTGACCGAACACACTTTTGTCTGGCCAACCGTGCAAGGCGATTGTGCCGGGACCGCTATTATAGCTGTCAAGCGAAGTCGAATGCAGGCCCAGCGGCAGAATCAGCGGGGTGTAGGTCGGCTTGGGAGGAGATAGGGCTGCCAGCAGGAATGTCCGCCCTGTCGGTGTGGGTGTGGCCGCAGCGCCCACCGCCACTGTCCATGATCGCAGCCGGTGGCCGGCTTCAAACAGGGTAAGTCTGCGAGTGGATAGCTCTATTTCTACTCGGTAAGGGCTATAGGCATTCTTCAGCCCTCCACCGTCACTGTAGATCCAACCTGTCGACTTGTTCGGCCGACTCGGCAGCAGAACACGAACCCATCCTTGCTGTGTCTGCACTATCGGAACCCACGTCGCGCTTCCCATCTCAGTGGTCGGCAATACCGCCACAGGGGGCCCACCTGGATGGGCATAAACTATCTGTGGTTCCGTGGGATGTGTCACAACTCCATCTCCCGCATCGAGCGAGTCAGCGTCCTTTGGTGCGCCACGCAATCTGGTGAAAGTTGTTGCACGCGGCAATCGTGCTATTTGTTCCACTGACACAGGCATCGGCCTGATGGGCTGAGTGGCCGCGGCCGGTGCTGCAGCAGCATGTGGTGGTCCGTCTGTGTCTGTGCCGCAAGAGACGGACAGGGGCATGACCGTTAGGACGCTGTACACAATCATCTTCGTCGACCAGCCTGCCTCACGGTCGGGGGTGGCGAGCTGAAAGCGATCAGGCAAGAATAGCTCCAAAAATCGGCGGTTGATCCCGGAAGAGAGGCGGCGTCGCTTCAACACGCCCTGTCGACGCAATGGAGGACACCACAGCTCCAGACTTGTGAGAGCGTTCCAGGTATAGCATCGCCGAACGCTGCCAATCGTCTTGCCTCTAGCTCGATAAATGTAAAGATTTGCCAGGCTTCCGGTTGGCAGTGCTTATATCTGAAGCTCCATGACGTGTCGCCTGCTGATGACCTTCTGCGCCTGTTCGATTAAGTCGATAGCTCCGTGCTTTGTGCATGACGTCAGCAGATGTTAACCCTGCAGGGGTTGGCTTGAGCGGCTGTGGGATCTTTGCGCTTAATGCGCGCTCAGGTGCCATGCGAATCCCGTTCGCCAGGAGCTAGTGCTTGTACAGTGTATCCGGCCAAATTGGACTAACGCCACCAAAATTCTCGTTGTGTGCGAATTGTAGCACAATCAATATTGACCGAGTTTTATGTGCCATTTAAGCGTTGGTGCTCACTATTGCTGATGTCTGCAAGTAGCGTGCCAAGTCGCGGGGGTGGCACTCCCGGGCTTCGCAGGGCGCCAACCGCTCCACGGCGGTAAGTCCGGCGGGTTGATATCTCGCTCAGTTGAACGTCTCGCCTTCTGTAGACACGAAAACCGGGTGTATCCGATTACCTTCTGCTAGGAGAACGACTCGCTAAATGAACGGAACCTTTAGGCAGACCTTGCTCAGGCTGCCCGGACTTTTCCGACTAGCGGGGGCTTTGCTACTTATCCCCCTCGTAGGCGCGTTCGCCCTCATACAATCGCGCGAGAGCGTCGCCCAGGCAGGCCCCGTCGACCTGGGAACCGCCCGCAGCTTCTCGGTTCTGGCTGGGGCCAGGGTCACCAACACCGGTCCCAGTATCATTGGGGCGGATTTGGGCGTAAGCCCAGGTACCGCGATCACCGGGTTCCCGCCTGGCATAGTGCTGGGGGCGCAGCACAGTGCCGATGCTGTAGCGCTTCAGGCGAAATCCGACTTGACCCTCGCATACAACGATGCTGCCGGCCGAACTCCGGCCACTAGTGTTGCAGGCGACCTCGTCGGCCAGACACTCCCACACGGCATTTATGCCTCCACTTCCACACTCGGCCTGACCGGCACTCTCACTCTCGACGGCGAGGGTGATCCCAATGCTGTCTTTATCTTCCAAATCGCCTCCACGCTCATCACTGGGTCAGGCAGCGACATCAACCTGATCAACGGCGCTCAAGCGTGCAATGTCTTCTGGCAAGTGGGCAGTTCGGCGACACTGGGAACGAACTCCACTTTCGTAGGGAACATTCTTGCCCTAATACGGCAGTCGTAGATCGTGATCTCTGTGGGGCAGTGCCCGTAACGCAGAACAGCCGCCCGGTGATCTTGATGTGTGACGATCAATGACCT
>NZ_JBFAKL010000072.1:0-2519 GCF_040655715.1 Nonomuraea cavernae
ATCGTAGGTGAGGCACAAGGTCACTCGCAGACCATCGCCGATACACCCACAGTCACGCTGGCGAACGACTTAAAGATCTACCGATGTAGTACTGGGTGGGCAGGTCGAGAACACCGAGCCGCTTCGACGGAAGTTCTCCCTCCAGAATGGCCGCCTTCTGTAGTCCGGGGGCGACGTCCACCCATGACCATTGCGTCTTTTCGTAGGTGTCGTTTCGGGCGGTCGAGCGGGATGAGCGGGCGATCGCAGCCTGGCGAAATGAGGTCTGGCCGGAGGGAAAAGGGCCGCGGCGGACCTGGACGCCTGGCTGTGCTTCGAGGACGAGGCCGGTCAAGGTCTGAGACCGCCCAAGGGCCGCAGCTGGGGGCGGCGCGGGGTGACGCCGGTCGTGACGGTGTCCGGTGGCGGGTCGGGAACCGTGATGATCGCCGGCCTGATCACCACCAGGCCCGGCCGTCAGCCGCGGCTGATCTACCGGATCCGGTTGCGGCGCGGCCGTAAAGGCGAGCGCAAGTCGTTCTCCGAGGCCGACTACAGCGCGCTACTCGACGCAGCCCACCAGCAGCTGAGCGGCCCGATCGTGCTCGTGTGGGACAACCTGAACTCCCACGTCAGCGCGCGCATGCGGGAGCTGGTCGAGCGTCGGGCCTGGCTGACGGTCATCCAGTTACCCGCCTACGCTCCCGAACTGAACCCGGTCGAGGGCGTCTGGGCCCACCTGAAGCGCTCTTTGGCCAACCTGGCGAAGAAGACGCTGAACGAGCTCGCCCGACTGATCAAGACCCGGCTCAAGAAAATGCAGTACCGGCCCCAGCTGATCAGCGGCTTCATCGCCAAGACCGGACTGAACGAGAAGCCGCCATAACCTCAGCCTTTGAACCTCTCCTAGCGCATAGCATTCCTCTATTGCTTAAACTCTTTGGCTGTTCACAGAAGTCACACGCCCGATACGAAAAACGGGACCTTCGGGATCAATCTCGAGACATCGTGCAGCGCCGTCAACGAGCGTCTTGGACTTCGCCATGTCTCTCCAGTGGATGAACCCTCCTGTAAGGACTACCCGATCGCCCTGCAGGATTTGCCCGACCGGAGGCAAGTCTATGCCCTGTTTTCCGTCAACAACTATTGGCCTCGCGCCTACCGGCCAGACAGGCAGGACACTTTTCGGTGGCGAATTATAATTGAGCACTAAACAGTGATGGACGGAATCGTAGGCCAGCGTGGCTGTAAGGCTTGCCTTCATCGTCTGCGTATACGTGTGTCTGACAATGAGCGGACCCCTACTCATCTTCGTGTCCTCACCGGGAGCATCCGAGCACGCGGCGAGACTGAAAAGAGCGAGCGCAACGAGTCCGTGCACTAGACGAGATGCGCCGTTGAAGTCATGAGGCGTTGAGCTCATGGGGCCAGTAAATCACAAAATGTCCTGATGAGAGGCGCGTGAACACCCGGCACGCCAGCCGGAAGAGTGGTACTGATGGCGAGCGAAGACCGGCTATGAGGAGCCCAACGCCTGCAGTCGGGGTACCTAGAATCCGGTGCCCCGACCTGGTGCCGACGCTAGTCAGCACGTATTGCAGGTCCAGACTTGCCAGGGGTTGGCAGTCCCGAAGCCGCCTGCTTTGGGGATGTTCCAGACCTTGGCATGGTACGAGTGGAGGACGCTTCCAGGCGGATCTTCTCCAGCGTAGAGTATTCCATACGCCGTGCCGCCCCAGTACGCTGGTCCGCCACTGTCGCCGCCCAGGGTGGAGGTGTCGGTCTCGAAGTTGTCTTCGAAACCGTCATCCCATCCGACGCTTAACTGGGTGACCTTGCCGCATCTCGCTCCGAGTCCTTGCGTCGCGCTTGTTCGCCCAAATGTACACATTGGGATATTTGTGACAGCAGGAACGCTCCAGTTGGTAGCGTAGCGCGGCAGATTAAGCTCGTAATAGAAGGTGCGAGTATAGGTAAGGTCGCCTCCTTGGTATCGAGCGATATCGTAGTCTGGCGCACGGTACATCCGGCTCACAGTTGTTCTGTTATCGTCTCTAGCCGGGTGGTTGAGGTAGATGAGGTAGGGGTCGTCAGCGCAGTGCTTCGCCGTTGTCGTGCCTTTGACTCCGGTCTCGCTGATGACGTTGAACCCGGCGGTGCACCATGGGGTGCCGTCTGCCAAGTTGAAGTATCCTCCTCCGCGGAGGTTGTTGTCCTTCGGCTTGATCCCCAGGTCGTCGACCGTCGTAACCTTAAAGGTCACGTGCGGGTTCATCGGCTGTGCGGCTTGCAGTTCGTCTCGCAAGCGATCGTAGTCGCTAGCTCGGATCCCTTTCTTCGGCTGCACTTCGAGAAGGACTGCTCCTGCCTCGGTATCGTAGCTGCCTTTAACTCTCTCGACCTCTGGGTGGGCGGCAATCGCGAGTCATCGAACTTAGGCGGGGATACACAGATTGAATTCGTAGAGTCATAGAGTCGTGACGGTTCGCCGTTGCTGGTGTACGACCGATGTATGCGGTACGGGCAACGAGGCGGCTACA
>NZ_JBFAKL010000073.1:0-2489 GCF_040655715.1 Nonomuraea cavernae
GTGCGTGTCGCCGCTGGTGGCCAAGTCGAGGTCCCCGCGTCTTCGTAGTTGACTACTTCTTGGTGAGGCGTCGCCCTGTCCGGGTTCGTGCCTGTTTCATGCGGAAGGACTCTCCCTCTGTGACGACGACGACGCTGTGGTGCAGGAGCCGGTCCAGCAGGCTGACGGCGGTGGTGTGTTCGGGCAGGAACCGGCCCCACTGGTCGAAGGGCCAGTGGGAGCCGATGCCGAGTGCGCGGCGTTCGTAGGCGGCGGCCACGAACCGGAACAGCAACTGCGCGCCGGTGTCGTCCAGCGGGGCGAACCCCACCTCGTCGATGATCACCAGGTCGTTGCGGAGCAGGTTTTCGATGACGCGGCCGACCGAATTGTCGGCCAGGCCCCGATAGAGCGTCTCGACCAGGTCGGCCGCGGTGAAGTAGCGCACCTTGTGCCCGGCGTGAACTGCGGCGACGCCGAGAGCGACCAGGCTGTGGGACTTGCCCGTGCCCGCCGGGCCGAGCGCGCAGTAGTTCTCTTGGGCGCGGATCCACTCCAGCGAGGCCAGGTAATCGAAGGTCGCGCGGGGGATGGAGGAGGCGGCGACGTCGAATTCCTCGATCGTTTTGATCACCGGGAAGGCGGCGGCCTTCATCCGGGTGCGGACGTTGGACTCATCCCGGGCGGTCAGCTCGGCCTCCAGCAGCGTGCGCAGGAACTCCTCCGGATTCCAGCGCTGCGTCTTGGCCGTGAGCAGGAGTTCGGGCGCCAGGCGGCGCATGGTGGCCAGCTTCAGCCGGCGCAGCCCCGCATCCAGGTCGCCAGGCAGTGCGGGTGTGGTGGGCGCGCTCATCCGGCCTCTCCGATCCGGTCGAGGGCGTAGTCGTCCAGGGAGCGGGTCGAGACGGCAGGCAGCGCCATCACCAGCGCGTCGCCGGCGGCGGTCGGCTGCGGCGTGCCGGCCCCGGCCGCCAGGATCGAGCGCACGTCCTCCGCCCGCCAGCGGCGGAACCGTGCCGCGCGTTCCAACGCGGCGATCAGCGCGGCGTCCCCGTGCGCGGCACCGAGCGCGGCCAACTCGGCCAGGTCAGCGGCCAGGCGGGTGTTGCCCGAGGCGGCCGAGCCGGTCAGCCACGTCTCGGCCGCCGAGCCGAGGGCCAGGAACGCCTTCTCCGCCGGAGTACGCGGCCGGGCAGCCCGCCGCGGAGCTGGGCGTGGCCCGCCGTAGTGCTCGTCGAGGACGGCTGCCTCGCCGGGGGCGACCGGGGCGTGGTCGGCGACGATCTCGCCGGTGGCCAGATCGGTGATCAGCAGCCTGCCGTCGGCCTCGATGACGGCCACCGTCGTGCCGATGAGCCGGTTGGGCACCGAGTAGCGGGCCGAGCCGAAGCGCACGCACGACAGCCTGTCCACCTTGCGGCAGGTGGGCGGCCTGCCGATGGTCGGGCGCAGCGACGGCAGCGCGTTCATCACCTCCCGCTCGCCGATGAGGCGTTCGGCCGGGATGGCGCAGATCTCCGAATGGGTGACGGTGTTGACCTCGGCGCACCAGGTCCGGGCGGCGATGTTGGCCACCGTCAGGTCATCGAATGGCGCCTGCGGCACGACCAGGTCCCGTTTGGCGTAGCCGACCAGGTTCTCCACGATGCCCTTCGACTCGGGGTCGGCCGCCTCGCACCAGTCGGGCCGGAAGCCGTAGTGGGTGGCGACGCGGACGTAGTCGGCGGTGGGGATGACCTTGTTGGCCACCACGCCGCCCTTCAGACAGCCCATCCGGTCGGCCAGCACCACCTTCGGGACCGCACCCAGCGTCTCGAAACACTCGGCGAGCAAGCCCAGCGTGGTCTCGGCGCGCTCGTTGTCGGCGAAGCGCACGAACCGGAAACGCGACCAGGCCAGCACCGCGCAGAACACGTGCAGTCTGTCCCCGGCGTCGCCCCAGTCGATGACCAGCATCTCGCCCGGCGTCCAGACCGCTGGGCGACGTCCTCGCGGGTTCTGTCGCCGCCAGTCCTTCTTGGCCTGGGCGACCAGCCGCCGGAAGTTGCGCGCCGACCCGTCGTACCCGGCCGTCTGCGCCAGCGGCAGCAGCCGCTTGGCCGAGATCCTCCCGTGCGTGGCGCGGACCTTGTCGGCCACCAACTGGGCGACCGGGTCGTAGTTGTGCTCGCGTTGCTTGCGGGGCGGCGTCTTGTCCCCGGCCAGCGCCCGCTCGATGATGCGTTTGACGGTCTTGTGGGTGGTGCCGCACATTTCAGCGGCCCCGCGATAGGTGCCTACCTCGCGGTAGGCGGCGATGATGTCCATGACTTCCCCCGAAGATTTCATGGCCCGGCAGACTCCCTGAGCGGTGATCTCGTGACTGGCTGACACCGTCACAATCACCGTTCAGGGGCACACCTCGCCCCACGACACGCAGACGCGCACGAACAGACGTGGGGACTTAAAACTGGCCACCAGCGGTGACCTCAACCCGGCCACCTGCGGCTACTTTTGCACGGCCACGGACA
>NZ_JBFAKL010000074.1:0-2243 GCF_040655715.1 Nonomuraea cavernae
GGCATTGACCAACCTCGGCATTGCCCTACGCGAAGTACGCCGCTTCGACGAAGCCATCACCGCCCACCAAACCGCCATCGCCATCTACCGCAACCTCAGCGACCCCCACGGCGAAGCCGGAGCGCTGAACAACCTCGGCAATGCACTACGCGAGGTGCGGCGCTTCGACGAAGCGATCACAGCATTCGAGCAAGCCATAGTCCACTCCAAGTCAATGGAGGACAATCACATCCGCGACATTGCGCAAGGTAACCTCGAGGAGGTCCTGCGCCAGAGGGCTCCTTCGTAGGCCTGCCGCCGGAGGACGGTGCCAACGCGCTCGTGCGGGACATGCGCGGGATGATCAGGCAAGCTGTAGGGACCGTATGAGGCGTCCCTGCAGGTCAGAGTGGGTGAGCATGCAGGTTGGTCCACGCTCTCCTAAAGCGGGTGCCGCAGGTTCGAATCCTGCCGGGGGCACTCATCTTGACCAGGCATTTCGCCTTCTGACCTGCGGTTTCTTAACCGCAGGTCTTTTGCTTGCCAGACCCTTGGTAGGCCGCCGAGCGCACCCGAATACTGCCGCAGGACAGTGCTCTGGGGATATATGGGGGATGATCTTGATGACGTCCCCGGGGGCACCTGCGCCTGGGTTCATACTCAGCCGAGCTTCCCCGCTGCCGCCCGCTATCCTCTGCAGGCGATGCCGGCCGTGACCGGAGCGGCTGTGGTCAGTGCCACGCTCGCAGCCAGAACGATGGCCAGCGCTGTGCGGCGTGTACGGAAACGCATGTTGCTCCCCGCTGTCGAGGTCCTGTAGGTATGGACAATCCCTTGATAACACAATGTGTAGGTTAAATGACAGAAAGTACTGAAGGGTGGCTTGCGTCCGCCACCATTGGACCCCTCGGTCAAGCCCTCGACCTGCTCCACAAGTCGTGCGTCCCGATGCAGCGGAAAACGCTGCACCAGCGGCTCGAATCGCCATCCGGTATCGGGTCAGCGCCACACATCCGCCAGTTGGCGCCGATGCCCCCACGTCGGCGCCTCGGCCACGTTCCAATGTACGCAGAGCCGCGCGCGCCAAGATCATTCCAGGCAGGGTGAGGCCGCACGATCGATTCACAAGGAGTGAATCAGAGCCGCCCTTCACGGCCACCCTCAGACATACTCGCCGCTTCCACCTGCAACGACGACTTCTTGGACCCGGCAGGCTCCTCCCGCCGAATCGGATCTTGAAGCCTCACGCATCGATGGTTGGGCTCGACAACTGAAGACTATTCTTCGGGATCACCGAATTACGATAATTTTCTTCACATCAATGAGCGTCATCGTCGCTGTTCGGCGGCTGTGGAAATGATTGATGCGCCATTCCCTGACCAGCCTTCCAAGTGTTCGAACACACCACCTCGCGAGCTCGGAAGCTTCTATACTTGGCCTGTGCAAGCGACCCCCGAACAAGACCTCTTGCAAGATCTCATCAAAACGTCTCCGACCTACTACTGCCGCGCCGAGCAGCTCCTCCTCAGGCAAGGCGAACCAGGCGACCGAGTGGTCATCATCATCGAGGGTCTGGTCAAGGTGGAGCGTACGGAATTGAACGGCGAACGTAGCATCCTCGCCTTCCGCGGGCCATACGAGTTCGTCGGGAGAACTGCTGTCTTGCAGAGCTGTCGCCATTTTGCGAGCGTTGAGACACTGCTGCCGTGCAAAGTCGCTGTTGTGCGCCCTGACGCATACCTCGGATCCGTTGCGGAGCGCTCACTCACCCTCCCGGTGGTGACGCATACCCATGGGCGCCTTATCGAGTCGATGATCGTGCAGGGGAACAGTCCTCCCTGGATCCGGCTGGCGTTCGCCCTGGTTCGCCTCGCCAGCCGCAACTGGAGCGGTGCCGCACCTGACAGGCCGGCTGTGCTGCACCTCACTCGTACCGATCTCGCCCTCCATCTCAGGGTCAGCCGCAACACCATCTCTGCATCACTCAGGCAACTGGCGGAACGGGGTGTCGAGGCCTCACGAAACACGATCGTCATCACTGACCTTTCAGCACTGGGCGAGGCCGTGAAGGAGCTCGACCGCTGATGAGATCCTGCATCCGCAGGTCAATCGGTCAATGGCTGCGGGATCGGAGCCGGGGCGGGTGTGTCGCCGGGGACGAAACGTAGACGGGCTTTGGCCGGCATGTCCAATCCCATGTAGCGGCGAGCTTCGACCCGCTCATCGCTCTGCTCGGCCAGCACGGCGCTGACCGGCCGGATGAT
>NZ_JBFAKL010000075.1:0-1980 GCF_040655715.1 Nonomuraea cavernae
ATCGTAGGTGAGGCACAAGGTCACTCGCAGACCATCGCCGATACACCCACAGTCACGCTGGCGAACGACTTAAAGATCTACCGATGTAGTACTGGCGGGTGGCGAAGTGGTGCCGGTGGACGTATTCGACCTTGAGGGTGGAGTCGAACGATTCGGCTGCTGCCTGTGGTACGGCTCCTTCGGCCGCCATGCCGTGCGCGATCAACCTGTGACCTGCAACTTCTCGCCTGACTGTCGCAACATCCGAGAACTCCTCAAGCCCTGCCCCAGCCCCAACGCCAAGGAAGGAGACCATGGGCCCGAGGAGCCGGGCGCCCCCGCAGCGTCACGCGACGGCCCACCCTGCCCGCACAGGGAACATTACGAGCAAACTGCGGAGCCACTCACACGACACAGGCCGCTGACGAATCGAGCCTAAGTCCAGTCGCCCTCGTGCTCGGGACATTGAAAACCGGTTCCACTGCAGTATCCGCACTCACCGAAGATGGCCTTGCCATCACCGTTACACTTTTCGCAGCGTCTTACAGGTGCGCCGCAACGACAACTTGCTGCCATGTTCTCCCCGTTCTAGATCGCTTGTGCATAGTGCATCGCAATCTTGATAGAGGATGGAAAGCTCGTCAATAGCGAAAGCCGCAATCCCCCGCCCGGTCTTCCCGCCTGTCTGGTCCATCCCTCTCTATCAGACTGCTGTGATACATGGGACACATGAGTGCTTTTGATACAAAGCAGGGCGAGACAGGACGTATTGCGAAGCAGTGAGGCATTCCGCGTAAGCTCCCGCGACGGATCGTGATCGTCGGATCGGGAAGAGGGATGGCCCACCCTGCGGATTCTGGCCATCTGGCCCGGAACGTAGTGGAGCGACGACCCGGCGGAAAGTCCTGCGCGGTCCGGCGGCGGCGCGGCCCACATTCGGCGGGTGAGTAGCGGTACGGCGGGGCGTGGAGTGGCGGGCGGCCCAGAGTCCCGCCGCCGTTCGAGACCGGCGCCCACGCCGCACGCCCTGACGGGCGGCGGGCCGTGCGGCGGCGAGCGCCGCCGCCTTGATCACCTATAAGAACAATTCGGCAAGTCGCTCGGTCACTCTGAACTGGGGTCGTCGAGTAGGTGAGTGTTGGCGGCCTGTGCGGCGTCGGCCAGTTCCGGCAGTGTGATGACGGTGAACGAGGCCATTTTCTCGATCACGGAGAATGGCCTTTGACGTGGGACAAAGACTTACGTCTCGCCCGACCGTACCTACGTGGACCCCGTTGACGCACCGGGGCGGCTTGCGAATTGTAGCCAGCCCATCGGAACAAGACGATGGAGACACCGACGAGAGTCGTGACCCCACCGGAGAAAGAGGCAAGAAACATCGTCAAGGACTCCTCCTCCGGATCCCCAAGCCCGGCCGGTCCCCCATCGAGCCAGCTCATCGTGGACCAGGACCGAATGGCGACGATCACCCCGAACACGATTGTGATCGCACCCAGAACATAGCCAGGGGTACGCGTCCACGTTCCCTTGGCAGCAAGCACCAAGCCCACCACCAACCCGGCAGGAACGGTCAGGAACTGGCCGAGTACAAGCGCCGTCAGAGCCGTTAGCGATGCATGCTGGAAGCCGTCGCCACGTTGCAGCCACAGGAACGGCACCACAACACCGCTGAGAAGGCCGATCGCCAGTAACCGGAGCATCGCCACGTACAGCATGATCGTGGACTCGCTCGTTGCCGTGCTACCCCGACTGAGCGTGTAGCTGTACTTTGCAGCTGTACAAGATCGAAAAGGCCACTCCCGATCATGGGAAGTGGCCTTCGACGTGGAGTGGAGCCTAGCGGATTCGAACCGCTGACATCCTGCTTGCAAACCGACCGATCATGGCGGGGCGCGTGCGTTGACCTTGAGGTGCCCAGCAGATTTCGGACAGTCAGCTACATAAGCTGACAGAAGTCTGGAAGAGGTAGGTACGTGACGAGGCGTCGCAGGCAGTTCTCGC
>NZ_JBFAKL010000076.1:0-1654 GCF_040655715.1 Nonomuraea cavernae
GTAGACATTCAGCTTGTGCGCGATAAGTGACGGGTGTTCTGGTCTCGTCGCACCGTGTGACTTTGATCATCTCGGCCAGGCGTGGTGAGATCGTCGGGTGTCTGGTCTTGAGGAGCTGTCGCGTGAGGAGCTGATCGCTCTCGCGCGTGCTCTGGCCGGGCAGGTCGGCGCGCTGGAGAAGGAGAACGGCGAGCTGCGTGAGCGGGTCGCGCGGCTGGAGCGGCTGATCTCGCGTAACAGCGGAAACTCGGGGATGCCGTCGTCCGGGGACGATCTGCCGGGCAAGCCGCAGCCGAAGGCCAAGCCCGCCAAGGGCGGCAAGGGCGGCAAGCGTCGCCCGGGCAAGCAGCCCGGCGCGCCGGGTACCTATCTGGCCTGGTCGTACGATCCAGATGAGCGTGTCGAGCACTTCCCTGCCGGGAGGTGTGGCTGCGGCGCGGACCTGGCCCAGGCCGTCGATCTGGGCGTCACGGCGCGGCACCAGCAGATCGAGGTGCCGTTGATGACGGCCGCGACCATCCAGCACGATCTGCACACCGTGGCATGCGAATGCGGGAAGGTCCATGCCGCCGCCCGGCCGGAGGGTGTGCCGGCTGCGCCGGTCAGCCTGGGCGTCAACCTGCAGGCGTGGTGTGTCTATCTGATGGTGGCCCACGCGATCCCGGTGCACCGCTGTGTCGAGCTGATCGCCTCGCTGACCGGGGCCGTGCCGTCGGCGGGGTTCGTGCACGGGATGATCACCCGCGCGGCCAAGGCGGTGGAGCAGGCCAATGTGCGCATCCGCGCGCTGCTCACCTTGGCCTACGTGGTGTGCTGCGATGAGACGCCGATCCGGGTGGGTGCGGCGAAGGCCAAGAGGTACCTGCTGGTCGCCTGCACCGACCGCTACACCTGGTACATGCTGGGCGATCGCACCTTGGCCAGCTTCAAGAGGTTCGTCATCGCCGACCTGAGCGGCGTCATCGTGCACGACCGCTACCAGAACTACGACTCGCCCGAACTCGGTGAACGCGATCACCAACTGTGCGCGGCCCATCTCCTTCGCGACCTTGAGGACTGCGCCGAAACCTACCCCGGGGCTGCCTGGCCGCTGCAGATTCAGACCGCGCTGCGCGGCCTGATCCACGCCGCCAACCTCGCCCGCGAACAGGGCAAGGACGGCATGCACGCGGGCACCAAAGCGATGTGGATCAACAGCTTCCGGCACGGCGTCCGCATCGGCCTGTCCGAGATCCGCCGCATCCCCGGACCCGCCAAGACCGTCACCCAGCCGATCGGCCGCGTCCTGCTGGAGGTTCTGCGCGATCGCGAGGCCGACGTGCTGCGCTTCGCCCACGACCTGCGGATCCCACCCACCAACAACCAGGCCGAACGCGACGTCCGACCGGCCAAAACCCAGCAGAAGATCTCCGGACGGCTCCGCTCGCAGACCACCACCGAGCACCGGTACGCCATCCGCGGCTACCTGTCCACCGCCGCCAAGCACGGCGCAGACGTCATGACCGCCATCCGTAACGCCCTTCTCGGCCGCGCCTGGATGCCACCCGACCCGACGCCGGCCTGATTCCCGCCACAATCCGCGGCGCCCCACACCCGAAGACGATCACACCCCGCGATCATCCAACATCGGAATGCGCAGGGCCTGAATGCCTAC
>NZ_JBFAKL010000077.1:0-1471 GCF_040655715.1 Nonomuraea cavernae
TACGGCAGTCGTAGATCGTGATCTCTGTGGGGCAGTGCCCGTAACGCAGAACAGCCGCCCGGTGATCTTGATGTGTGACGATCAATGACCTTCGAGCGGCTGCTGCCGCCATGGTAGAGGCTGAGGCGGTCGGTGGTCATCTTGATGACCTGATGGCCGGCATGGCCAGCTGTTTCCGCAGGTGGGAACCCCGCGTCCAGGCGAAGAAATACGTGCGTGCGTTGATGAGCGACCTGCCACGCAAGAACTGCTGGACCATCGCCGAACACGCCGGTGACCAGACACCCGGCAAGATGCAGCACCTGCTGGAACGAGCGAAGTGGGACACCACAGCAGCGATGGCCTCTGTCCGCGCCTTCGTGTGCAACCGGCTGGACGACGGTGACGCAGTCGCGGTCCTGGACGAATCGGGACAGGAGAAGAAGGGCACCGCCACCATCGGCGTCAAACGACAATACGTCGGGTGCGCGGGCCGGATCTCCAACGCCATCAACGTCGTGTACTGCACTTTCACCACTAAAGCCGGGCACGCGCTGGTCGGTGCCCGCCTCTACCTTCCCGCCGAGCAGGCCGCCGACCCCGACCGCCGCACCCAAACCCAGGTACCCGAACAGGTGACCTTCGCGACCAAACCCGAACTGGGCCGGCAGATCCTGGCCGACCTGCACACCGAGGACCGGCTACCGGCATGGGTGACCGGCGACGAGGTCTACGGCGCCTGCCCACGACTGCGCGCCTGGCTGGAAACTCCCGAAGTCGACACCGGCTACGTGCTGGCAATCTCCAAGTCGACCCCCATCGCCTTCAGTGGCGACACCAAGGTCAGAGCCGACTCCGCGTTGAAGATGCTCACCGCCTCCCGCTGGAGCATCGACTCGTGCGGCGCGGGTTCCAAGGGAGAACGCCGCTACGCCTGGGCCTGGATCGCCACCGCCGATCCTCGCCGTCACCTGCTCCTCCGCCGCAGCCTGACCCCCAACACCAAAGGCATCCATGAGGTGGCGTTCTACCTGTGCTTCGTCCCGCAAGGGCGCCCCGTCACCTTGCGCACCCTCATCACCATCGCCGGACGCAGATGGCCGGTGGAGGAAGACTTCCAAACCGGTAAGGACGCCTTCGGCCTCGACCACTCCCAGGTCAGGACCTACCCCGCGCTGCTTCGCCACCTCGTGCTGACCATGGCCGCCCTGGCCGTCTGCGCCATCACCGCAGCCCACAGCCGCACCACCACCAGCACACCACCACCCACCAGCCCCACCGACGTTCCACCCACCGACCCAGGACTGATCCCCCTGACCGTCCCAGAGGTGAAACGCCTGGTCAACCTCCTCACCCGCCATTGGCATGGCCTGGAACACCACCTGCACTGGCACATCTGGCGCCGACGTCACCAAGCCCGCGCCCGCTGGTTCCACCAACGAACCCGCCTCACTCGCCAATGACCAGATCACGATCTACGACTGCCGTACTA
>NZ_JBFAKL010000078.1:0-1438 GCF_040655715.1 Nonomuraea cavernae
GAGCAATGATCGAAACCTGTGGATCTGACGGGAAGGGGTGTACCTTCCCGAATCATCTGATCAAGGTTTCGAGATAAGGCCGACGCGCCAACGTCGGTCGGGAAGGCACACCCGTGCCGCTTACCGTAGTGCCCGAGCTGCCCGCTGACGACAACTCGCCGGCATCCTCCTCGTTGATCGACCAGATCGTTCGCGAGGGCGCCCGCAAGATGCTGGCCGCCGCTTTGCAGGCTGAGGTGGACGCCTACATCGCCGCGTTCGCCGACGAGCGCGACGAGAACGGGCGCCGCTTGGTCGTACGCAACGGTTACCACCAGCCGCGCGACCTGCTGACTGGCGTCGGCGCGATCGAGGTCAAAGCGCCGCGGGTCAACGACAAGCGCATCGAGGAGGAAACCGGCGAGCGTAAGCGGTTCTCCTCGGTGATCCTGCCCGCCTGGGCGCGCAAGACCCCGCAGGTCACCGAGGTGCTGCCGCTGCTGTACCTGCACGGCCTGTCTTCGGGAGACTTCGTCCCCGCGCTGGGCCGGTTCCTCGGCTCGACCGCCGGACTGTCGGCCTCGGTCATCACCCGGCTGACCGAGACCTGGAAGGGCGAACAGCGGGCCTTCGGCGAGCGGGACCTGTCCGGCGTGGACTACGTCTACCTGTGGGCCGACGGAATCCACGTCAACATCCGCCTGGAGGAGCACAAACTCTGCCTGCTGGTGATGATCGGGGTGCGCGCGGACGGGCGTAAGGAGCTCGTCGCACTCGCCGACGGCTACCGCGAGTCGACCGAGTCGTGGGCTGACCTGCTGCGCGATTGCAAGCGGCGCGGGATGCGCGCCCCGGTGCTGGCCATCGGGGACGGGGCACTCGGCTTCTGGGCCGCGCTGAGCGAGGTGTTTCCGCAGACCAGAGCCCAGAGATGCTGGTTTCACAAGATCGCTAACGTGCTGGGGGCCATGCCGAAGTCTGCCCACCCGGCTGCCAAGAAGGCCCTGGCCGAGATCTGGAACGCCGAGGACAAGGAGCACGCCGAACGCGCGGTGAAGGACTTCCAGGCCCTCTACGGCGCCAAGTACTCCAAGGCCGTCGCCAAGGTGGTCGATGACCTCGACGAACTGCTCGCCTTCTACGACTACCCCGCTGAGCACTGGGTGCATCTGCGCACGACCAACCCCATCGAGTCCACCTTCGCCACCGTCCGGCATCGGACCAAGGTCACCAAGGGTCCCGGCTCGCGCGCCGCCGGGCTGGCGATGGCCTTCAAGCTGATCGAGTCGGCGCAGAAGCGCTGGCGGGCGGTCAACGCACCACATCTCGTTGCCCTGGTCCGCGCCGGGGCGACATTCGTGGGCGGCAAGCTCGTCGAGCGGCCGGACGAGACGTCCCCAGAAGGGCGGCCATCCGTCGCTGCTTAAAGCTTTTGATCCACAGGTATTGACGATTGCTC
>NZ_JBFAKL010000079.1:0-1360 GCF_040655715.1 Nonomuraea cavernae
CTGTGAGGATGGACGTGTGCCGCTTCGAGCCCTGGCTTGACCCGCGCGAGAACAGACCCAGGTGTCTTGGTTTGGATCTGTCGGCCGGGGTTTCGATGCGGTGCTCGCTGTCACCGGGGCGTTGGAGTGTGTCCCGATAGGGGCCTTGCCGTGAACAAAGCACCGTCACAGTTCTGACCGCTCCTGCCGCCCCGGCGACGGCTGACCAGCCCCCACGTCGAGCAGGAGCCGGACCACGATGACCAGCATGCCCCACACCAGCGCGCCTGTGCATTCCGCCCAGCACCGGAATGAGGTGGTCCTGGGCGTTGACACACACAAAGATGTTCATGTCGCCGCGATCCTGACTTCGATGGGAGCCCTGCTGGACAGCCGCGGCTTTCCCACCGGCCCGGATGGCTATGCGCAACTGCTGGCCTGGGCGCGATCCTTCGGCGAGCTGCACCGGGCCGGCGTGGAGTGCACCGGCTCCTACGGAGCCGCGCTGGCCCGCGTCTTGGCCGCCGAAGGTGTCGAGGTCTTCGAGGTCAGCCAGCCCGACAAGGCCGAACGCCGCCGGCGGGGCAAGTCCGATGAGGTGGATGCCGAGGTCGCCGCCCGCGCCGTGCTGTCGGGCCGGGCCACCGCCATCCCCAAATCCGGCGACGGGCCGGTCGAGATGGCCCGCCTGCTGCGCCGCGCCAAGGAATCGGCGGTCAAGGCCCGAACCCAGGCGATCAACCAGCTCAGAGCGGCTCTGGTGGTGGCCGACCCCGACCTGCGGGCCTCCTTCGACGGCCTGGGACCCAAAACCCTGATCCGCCGCTGCGCTGAGCTGGCCGTCGGCCCGGTCGCCGACGTCGACAGCACCACCCTTTACGTCCTGCGCCTGCTGGCCACCCGCGTCCAGTCGCTGTCGCAGGAGATCAACGCCCTGGAGCAGCTGCTGGAGGAGATCATCCGCCGTCACGTTCCCGCTCTGCTGGAACGCGTGGGCATCGGTCCGGACACGGCCGCCGCCCTGCTGGTCACGGCCGGCGACAACCCCCAGCGGCTGGACACGGAAGGCTCCTTCGCCGCCCTGTGCGGGGCCAGCCCGGTCGAGGCATCGTCCGGCAAGTCCCAACGCCGCCGCCTGAACCGAGGCGGCGACCGGCAAGCCAACGCCGCCCTGTACCGCATCGTCCTCACCCGGCTGCGCTGGGACGACCGCACCCGTCAGTACCTGCAACGGCGCACCACCGAAGGCAAGACCCGCCGAGAGGTCATCCGCTGCCTCAAACGCTACGTCGCCCGCGAGGTCTACTCCATCATCAAAAAAGCGACAGCCGATCATCCCCCTGCCCCAGCCTGACCACTTGACGAACATAGGGGCATCCAA
>NZ_JBFAKL010000080.1:0-1322 GCF_040655715.1 Nonomuraea cavernae
TGAATCGCCCCGGGTTCGGTGGAGACTTGATCTCTTGAGAGGATCGAGTCCATGCCAGGTAAGTCTCCCTACCCCGCCGAGCTGCGCCGCCGAGCGGTGCGGATGGTCGCCGAAGTGCGGCCGGATTACCCGACCGAGTGGGCCACGATTAACGCGGTGGCGACCAAGCTCGGTATCGGCACCGCGGAGACACTGCGCACCTGGGTCCGCCAGGCCCAGATCGACGAGGGCAGCCGGCCCGGCCGCACCACGGACGAGTCGGCCGAGCTGAAGCGGCTGCGCCGGGAGAATGCCGAACTCCGGCGCGCCAACGAGATCCTGAAGGCCGCCTCGGCTTTCTTCGCGGCCGAGCTCGACCGGCCGCACACGCACTCGTGACCTTCATCGACCAGCACGCCGGCGTGTTCGGTGTCGAGCCGATCTGCCGTGTCCTGACCGAACACGGCTGCCCCATCTCCACCAGCACCTACTACGCCGCCAAGAGGCGCCCGCCCTCGGCGCGGTCGGTACGCGACGCCGAGCTGGACGAACACATCCAGCGCCTCCACGCCGCCAACTACGGCGTCTACGGCGCCCGCAAAGTCTGGCAGCAACTGCTGCGCGAGGGGCATCGGGTGGCCCGCTGCACCGTCGAACGACGCATGCGCGCGCTCGGCCTGCAAGGCGCCCGGCGGGGCAAGAAGATCCGCACCACAACGCCCGATCCAGGACACGAGCGGGCTGCCGACCGGCTGCGGCGCGACTTCACCGCCTCCCGGCCGAACGCCACCTGGGTGGCCGACTTCACCCACGTGTCCGCCTGGTGCGGGGTGGTCTACGTCGCGTTCGTCGTCGACATCTACTCCCGGGCGATCGTCGGCTGGGCCGCCTCGCTGACCAAGCACACCACGCTCGTGCTGGACGCCCTGGACATGGCCCTGTGGCGGCGCGAGCGCACCGGCCATCCGGCCGGGCCGGGGTTGATTCATCACTCGGATGCGGGCAGTCAATACACGTCTTTCCGGTTCACCACCCATCTGCTGGCGGCCGGCATCGATGCCTCCATCGGCACGGTCGGCGACGCGCTCGACAACGCTCTGATGGAGTCACAGATCGGCCTCTACAAGACCGAGCTGATCAAGCCCCGAGGCCCGTGGCGCAGCCTGGCCGACGTGGAACTGGCCACCGCCGAATGGGTGGCCTGGTTCAACACCACCCGCCTGCACTCATCCATCGGGCACCTCCCGCCCGAGGAGTTCGAGGCGATCTACTACGCTCAGCATCACCCCAACGAAGCCCTAGCAATCAACCGCTGAGGTCTCCATCAAAACCGGGGCGGTTCA
>NZ_JBFAKL010000081.1:0-1294 GCF_040655715.1 Nonomuraea cavernae
CACCGCACCAAGGCCAGGAACCGCACGTCAGACCATCCCGACGCAGGGCATTATCAGCCTCCGAGAAATCACACCGAATTGGGCAACGGAGTCCTTCAGGGCGGGGAGGAAACGCGGAACGGTCAGGCATCTCGATCTCCCGTTTTTGTCGGTGGTGATCGGTAGTTTGGTCGGCGTGTCCCGCTTCCGGCTCCAGCCCTCGCCTGCCCAAGAGGCGGCGTTGCTGGAGCATTGCGGGCACGCCCGGTTCGTGTGGAATCTCGCTGTTGAGCAGCACTCGCACTGGAAGTCGGGACGCAAGAGCGCGCCGGGTTTCGCCGAGCAGTGCAGGCAGTTGACCGAGGCGCGGGCGGAGAACGAGTGGCTGCGAGCGGGGTCGATCATCGTTCAGCAGCAGGCGCTCAAGGACTTCGCGCAGGCAATGGCGAACTTCTTCGGCAAAACCCACCGTCGTCCGACGTGGCGCAAGCGGGGACAGGGCGAGGGTTTCCGGGTCGTAGCGGTCAAGGCCGGTGACGTGCGCCGCCTCTCCCGCAACGTGGGCGAGGTGAAGGTTCGAAGGTGGGCTGGGTGCGGTTCCGCTGGTCCCGTGCCGTCGCCGAAGCGGTGAAGTCGTTCCGCGTCACCCGTGACTCGGCGGGTCGCTGGCACGTCGCCTTCGCTGCGATCCCGGAGCCGATCCCCACACCAGGTACGGGCGAGGTGGTCGGCGTTGACCGGGGCGTGGCCGTGTCGGCGGCGCTGTCCACCGGCGACCTGCTCGGCGCGCCCACGCTCCGCGACACGGAGAAGGCCCGCCTGCTGCGGCTGTTGCGGAAGCTGGCGCGGGCCAAGCGCGGGTCGAATGGGCGTGGCGAGGTGAAGGCCGCCATCGCCCGGTTGAAGGCACGCGAGACGGATCGGCGTAAGGACTGGATCGAGAAGACCTCGACCGACCTTGCCCGCAGGTTCGACATGATCGCCGTCGAAGACCTCAAGATCTCCAACATGACCCGCTCGGCGCGCGGCACCATCGACGCGCCGGGCAAGAACGTCCGGCAGAAGGCGGGCCTGAACCGGGGCATCCTTGTCAACGGCTGGGGCCTGCTCGTCGAACGGCTGGAGCACAAGGCTCCCGGCCGCGTCCAGAAGATCAACCCGCGTTACACGTCGCAGACCTGCAACGCCTGCAAGCACGTCGCCAGAGAGAGCCGCGAGAGCTGTGAGGATGGACGTGTGCCGCTTCGAGCCCTGGCTTGACCCGCGCGAGAACAGACCCAGGTGTCTTGGTTTGGATCTGTCGGCCGGGGTTTCG
>NZ_JBFAKL010000082.1:0-1268 GCF_040655715.1 Nonomuraea cavernae
TGAGGTTCCCCCCGTACGACGGCCACCGATGGTGTGGGATCACGGGGTTGCGTCTGAGGGCTTGTAGAGCTCCTCGAACGCGATTGGGCTGTTCATTCCGATGCTGGAATGACGTCTATATGGGTTATACCAGCACTCGATCCATTCAAACATCGCGCTGGCCAAATCGGCTCTTGTTGACCATTTATTGGTGTCGAGCAGTTCGAGCTGCATCGTTCCCCAGAACGATTCCATCATGGCATTGTCGTAGCAATCGCCGACGGTTCCCATCGAGCCGAGGAGTTCAGCGTCGCGGAGTCGTTTCCCATACGAGAACGATGTGTACTGTGTTCCGTGGTCAGAATGCAGGATCGTCTTCTTGCTCGGTGGGTTGCGGCGGGCGACGGCCATGACCATCGCGTCGACGACCAGAACGCTAGTCTGGCGTATGTCGATAGAATGGCCGATGATGCGACGAGAGTAGGCGTCCATGACAGCGGCGCAATACAGTTTCCCTTCGTCGGTAGGGTGCTCGGTGATATCGCTGACCCACAGCCGGTCAGGCGCGTCCACCGCGAAGGCCCGGCGGACCAGATCCTCCTCGGTGGCGGCGTTGACGAGGTTGCGGCGTCCCTTGCGCCGGTAGATGCCCTGGATGCCAGCCTTGCGCATGAGCCGTTCGACGCGCTTGCGGTTGATCTCCAGGTCCAGGCCGAGCGTCAGCTCCGCGTGGACCCGCGGCGAGCCGTAGCTGTAACGCGACGTCTCATGGATGTCACGGATCAGCTTCAGTAGTTCGGTGTTTCTTTGGTCGCGTGGTGACTGCGGCCGGCCGACCCAGTCTTTGTAACCCGATCTGGAAATATTCAACACCCGGCAGGCCACCGCGACAGGAAAGTCATCATCGGCGAGTTCACGGACCAGCGCGTACCCTATTTTGGGAGCACGTTCTCCCGGGCGAAGTACGCAGCCGCCCGCTTGAGGATCTCATTCTCCAGCTCAAGCTGCCGGGTTCGACGCCGCAGATCGGAGAGTTCCTTCTTCTCCGCGCTGGTCAGCTTCGCACCGCCGTTGTCATCGGTGTCGGCCTGGCGCATCCAATTCCGCAGACAGGAGTCGCTGATACCCAGGTCTTTAGCAAGGACAGAGACCGGTTTAGCACCTTTACGGGCAAGCTCGACGGCACGCTGACGGAACTCAATCGGGTGAGGTGCAGGCACGAAGCACTTCCTTCCCAGCCGACACAGGGTCAACTCAGGTGAGGTGGCCGTGCTACGGGGGGAAGCTCA
>NZ_JBFAKL010000083.1:0-1227 GCF_040655715.1 Nonomuraea cavernae
CAAGCTCGTCGAGCGGCCGGACGAGACGTCCCCAGAAGGGCGGCCATCCGTCGCTGCTTAAAGCTTTTGATCCACAGGTATTGACGATTGCTCCGGTTCCTGAAATGGCCTGCTCGTCCTCACGAGGCTGCCCGCGTGAGGACAGCATGATCTGAACCTCGTAGCTCGACAGCCGCCGATCCCCATCGCCTACGCGTACGAAGCTGCCCTTGGTCATCCCGGCACCCTTGTAGAAACACGGTCGCTGGGCCGGATCCAGTTCGGGGACTTCTGCCACGATGATCTTCACACCTTCGAAGTCGTGGACGCGGATCAACGGCCGCAGAGCGGGTTCCATGTCAGTGGAGCAGAGCGAGGCCAGGTCGTTGGAAAGCTTGGAAGCATCACGTACACCCGTTGCTGAGAATCCCGTGCTCTCGCTCAGTCCGAGGATGAGCACACCACCGTGAGTGTTGGCGAAGGCAGAGAGCGTCTCCCGGATCGTCTTCGGCAGCTCGCGCTGGGACTGCTTCACTTCCACGTCGGAGACGTCCCCGCCGAGAACGCGGAGGTTGGCAATGATCTCGGAGAGCTCTTCGTCGAGCACCTTGTACTCCCTGAGCAGCGTGGACGAACATGCTAGTTAGCATGCTAGTTAGCATGTCTCAGCTAGGTGGGACTGTCGGGAGTTTTCGGCTCTGGACAGACCCTGCGCGATCTACGCATCCAAGAAGATTGCGCCGGTGGGGAGCCGTAGCCGCGTCTCATACGGGATTGAGCGCGCTGGCGAGGCGGTTCGGCCGCCGACTCGCATTATCCCTACAGAACTTGATCGTCATGGGTTGAGGCTGGCCATCGGTGTTGCGGCAGCAGAAGGCGATGGCTGACGGAGGAACTGCGCGGCGACGAGGCCGAGCCAGGACCATCCTTCGACAATGGCGACGCGTTGGGCGAGACCGAACGGTGGCAATCCCCTGAAACCGTGGAGACGTTTCTATGCGGCGATGGCCTTCTGTGTCCTGCTCCTGGCTGCCGTTCGGGCGGCCTTGATCAACTGTTCGTAGACGGTCGGAGGTAGCCCGTCGGCGGCACTGTGCCTGCGCCGGGTGTTGTAGAAGTCAGCGATCCAGGTGGCGATCTGTAGGCGGGCCTCCTGGTACTACATCCGTAGATCGCGCGGTAATGGGTCGCCTCGTCGGCGGTAGTGGCTGATCAGAGCGCGGGTTTGGTGGGTTTGCCGGAATCTGG
>NZ_JBFAKL010000084.1:0-1124 GCF_040655715.1 Nonomuraea cavernae
GCGATGATGTCGGCTTTGCCGTCGCCGGTGAAGTCGCCGGGGCTGAAGATGGTGTCGAAGGCGGACCAGTTGTTGCTGAAGGCCTCGCCGGTGCCGGATTGGAAACCGCCGGTGCCGCTGCCACGGTAGAGGTGCAGGTCCTTGGTGGTGGCGTTACGCGCGATCACGTCGGCCTTGCCGTCACCGCTGAAGTCACCGGTGTCGCCACCCGCTCCGTCCTCGACGATGTTGTTGTAGCGGATGGGGCGATATCCCTGCATGCTCGACCACGACTCGCTCCCCACCTGACCACGGGAGTTGGCGGACGGGCCCTTCGCCCAGTCGTTCTCCCATCCGTCACCGTCCGGGTCGGCACCGCCGTTGAGGGAGTAGGTCCAGGCGCCCTGCGAGTGGTCGCCGGCGTTCTTCCATCGGGCGAACAGCTCCATGTGGCCGTCCTTGAGGATCGCGTCCCCCGGCCTGAGATCGTGAAGACTGGACAGGTATCTCTTGCCTGACCACGACGCGAAGTCGTTGGTGCTGTTGCCGCCCTTCCCGGAGTTCGCCGTGATGTGCCAGGCCATGGAGACCAGGCCGGAACAGTCCGGCCCGTACTTGTGCGTCCCGTCCACATCGGTGACCAATGTGTTGGACCGGCGCGTCAGGTTGTACTGGATCCCGCGGTTCACCCAGTTCTGGGCACGTGCCAGCACTTCGGAACGGGTGATGGGGCCGTTGGCGATGCTCGCGGCGTTTGCCTGGCCCCTGCCGCCGGCCTCATCGAGCGCGGTAAGGGCGAATATGCCCAGCGCGGATGCCGTACACACCGCGACGGTACGCGATAAAAGACGGTGAATGGTCGACCTGTTCATTCTCACGTGTCCTTTACAGGAGGGAGCATTTCTGTGTTTTGGCGGAGCTCCGGAATGCTGAGAAAACGATGTGTGGATCAGGTGTCAGAAGATGGTGTCGAAGGCGGACCAGTTGTTGCTGAAGGCTTCGCCGGTGCCGGATTGGAAACCGCCGGTGCCGCTGCCTCGGTAGAGGTGCAGGTCTTTGGTGGTGGCGTTGCGGGCGATGATGTCGGCTTTGCCGTCGCCGGTGAAGTCGCCGGGGCTGAAGATGGTGTCGAAGGCGGACCAGTT
>NZ_JBFAKL010000085.1:0-1040 GCF_040655715.1 Nonomuraea cavernae
CCCAGGCGGCAGCCCGCTCATCCAGGTGCGTCAGTTCGGCCACGCCGGCGTGTTCGTGCGCCTCGCCGTCCTGGCGGATGGCGGCCTGCCACGCCCTGTCCGGCAGCTTGGCGATCGCGGCCTCGTCGGCCTCGGTGATCTTCCAGCCGACGGTGAAGCGGACCGTGCGCCGGGTGGTGTTCAAACTCTTCATGTGCTCGACCAGGTCGTGAGTGGCGCCCGCGCCGTCGATCCGGATCCAGATCTTGGCCCGGAAGGATTCAGGGATCTGCCTGATGGCCTCACTCAGCACCCGCACGTGATCGACGATGGTGTTGGAGCCGGCCGACCCGGTGCGCAGCAGCATCGCCAGGCACTCCTGGGTCTGGGCGCACCAGGCCGCCAGCGGATGAAAGCCCCAGCCCTTCTTGAACGTCGCCGAGGCGCCCTGTTTGTTCGAATGCGCGGTGATCAGCGTGGCGTCCAGGTCGATCACCACCCACCCGGTCAATGTCTTGCCGGCCACTACCAGCCAGGGGAACCCCGTCTCGGTGGCGGCGATCAGATCCCACACATGTCCGCGCAACCGCGCCCGGGCGCGGGCGATCTTGGCCTGTACCTGCTCGGAGGCGCCGATCGGCTCCAGTACCCGGCGCACGGTCGAGTCCGATGCGGGCTTGCCGAACACGCCGTCCTGGTGAGCCAGCAGGGCGATCTGCCGCATGCTGGTCGCTCCCAGCGCGATCGCCACCGCGAGTTGGACGAGCACCACGCCCCGGTCCCACACCACAGATCCGCCCAGCCGGGCGAACACACCGCCCAGCGCCCCTGTTAACCCCGTCTGATCAGCGCATTTACGCAGGAGCACAGCTCCCGCGTGTCCGACAAGCCCCTTGCCGTCCCCTCGTACAGACAAGCGGCGGTCCCATGCCGTAGCGTTCACCCGAAAGGTGCATCCGTTCTCTGCGATCTCGTGATCTAGGCAATCCGATCATCGCAGGTCGGAGGCACCTTTCTCTATTAACGATCTTCAGGACGAAATTCCGGCTGAATAGCCGAGG